>CAVYIY010000006.1:0-838443 GCA_963768775.1 Methanomassiliicoccaceae archaeon | reverse complement strand
GATGCCACTGATCTCGTTCTTAACCAGAGCATAGTAGCCCTCGCTCTTGTAGAAGTGGTTCTCGCTGACCACGTGCGTGCTGTCCTCCAGGTTGAGGGTTACGATTTCGTCTTGCCTGAGGAAGCGGTCTCGCTTTTCCCTCAACTAGAGCACGCCCCCCTGGGCGAAATTGCCAATCGGCAATGGGCGACACAGATCACGCTAGAAAAGGGGCTCCGCATCCCCCTGGTGTTCATCTCGGTGGCCCGCGTTTCGGGCCGACGTTCGCTACTATCACCATCTTCGGATTCCGTTGGGCTATCTTCCATGAAATCACAATTCTTAGATTGGACCGCTATTCTGAATGCTGAGATAAATAAGTTGCTAAGCAGGGTCCAGATTCGGTAAGATGGGAGTTATTACCGAACCATTGGGCCTTGGATGACACGGTTTATTACTTTGGATGGGATTCGTCATCGGTAGAATATGGATGCGGATACGATTCAGGCGATCAAGGCCATCGCGGGCGAGGAGAACTGCTCCACCCGGGTGGCCGATCTCTACACCTACGGGTTCGATGCCTCGATCCACCACCGCTCGCCGGAGATGGTGGTGCAGCCGAGGAGCACCGAGCAGGTCTCCCGCATCGTAAGCCTGGCCAACGAGCGCTGCGTTCCTATCCTGGCGCGGGGCGGGGGCACGGGGCTGTGCGGCAGCGCGGTGCCTTTGGAGGGCGGTATAGTCCTGGACATGACGCGGATGAACCGCATCAAGGAGATCCGGGTGGAGGACCTATATTGCGTAGTGGAGCCGGGGGCGGTCTACGATCAGCTGATGGACGCCCTTGCGCCATTCAAATTCTCAATCCCCACCGCACCAGGAAGCGGCGAAGCCTGCACATTGGGCGGCATGGTGGCCACGAACGCATCCGGGATGCGCGCAATAAAGTATGGCGCGATCCGCGATTACGTCCTCGGCCTGGAGGTCGTCCTGGCCAGCGGCAGGGTGATGAGGGTGGGGACCCGGACGCTGAAGAACTCATCCGGCTATCAACTGGAGCGCCTGTTCGTGGGAAGCGAAGGGACCCTGGGGATAATCACGGAGGTGACGCTGCGCATCACCCCGAAGGCGAAGAAGGCTGCGATGATTGTGGCGGCCTTCGACACGCTGGAGAAGGCGGGAAGATGCGTATCCAAGATTATCGCCAAGCCGCTCATCCCCTCGGCCATCGAGATCATGGACTCGACCTGCATCAAGGCGGTCAACAAGACGGTGAAGGCCGGCTTTCCGGACGCAGAAGCGCTTTGCATGATCGAGGTCGACGGAGAACCGGCGGCGGTGGAAGATGAATCCAAGATTGTCAAGAGCATCTGCCTGGAGGTCGGGGCGATAGGCGTCGAATGCTCCTCCGACCCGAAGCAAATGGCCAAGTGGACCTACGGCCGCAAGAGCATCATGGCCTCGCTCTCCCGCTACGGCGAGGGATTCGTCTCTGTTTCGTTGGCCGATGACATGGCCGTGCCGATATCGAAGATCCCGGAGGCGGTGGTGGCATTCCACCAGATCGCCGAGAGGAACGGCGTAATCGTGGGGACCTACGGGCATGCCGGCGATGGCAACCTGCACACCAAGATGCTCCTCGATCCTACCTCGGAGGACTATTGGCGGCGCGGCGAGAGGGCCGTGGGCGAGATCTTCGACACGGTGATCGCTCTCGGAGGGACGGTCACGGGGGAGCACGGCGTCGGCATTTCCAAGGCGCCCTATTTCAAGAAGGAGCGCCCCACCGCCTGGGAGACGATGAACGTGATCAAGAAGGCGCTGGACCCGAACAACATCCTCAATCCGGGCAAGATGGCGCAGTGGGAGGGTAGCATCCTGTGCATGCTGCGCTACCCCTGCGAGAAGTATTCTGAGTGATTCAGATTATCCCCATGCTCATGAGGAAGAGCACCACCGACGCTCCCATGACTGCAACATAGATCCCGATATTCCATGTGGCGACCTTATAGCCGTCCAGCGGCGGGATGGGGAGCAGGTTGAACAGCGCCAGGAAGATGTTGATCCTTCCGATGAGGTAGATGGCCAGGGTGAGGTCGGTCAGCGGCAGCGCCAGCCCGATGAACATCATCGCCGCTCCCAGGCCCAGATTGAAACCGGGTCCGACCAGGCTCACTAGCCCGTTCTGCTTCCGGGTCAGCCTGCCGTTGATGTACACCGCTCCCGGCGCCGCGAAGACGAAACCGAGGAAGGAGAACACGATCGCCATGAGCAAGCCTAGAGGGAAAATGCGGAACTCTGCCCAGGCGCCGTAGCGCTGCGCCACGAACTTGTGCGCCATCTCATGCATCAGGAAGCCGGTGAGCACCGCCACCGTGGAGACGATGGCGAAGAAGGCCAGCGCGTAATCGCTGGCATTGGCGGGGATCATGATCATGAAGAAGGCGAAGGAGAGCGCCGCGACGGCGATGAGCATCTGCAGGACCTCCTGTCGGCTGAAACGGATCCTCCCAGCACCGGGAGGGAGGTATAGCGCACCCATCTCGTCGTACATCTGCCACCTCTTCGCTTTTCGGCCTGATTGCGAATGTCGCTATTTAGCACTATCCCCACGCCGCAAAATGGAGCCAGATTTATCTATCGATCTCGGGATAGGTTGAAGTACAGCAAGCCTTCATGGGTGAGCACATGCCACGATACCATCACGGCAAAGTGCAGTTCAAATGGTGCGACAACTGCGGCACCCTCCTGCTCGGCGACAAGTGCGACGAGTGCGAGGGCCTCGGTCGCGCCTTCCTCGTCTCCTCTCCCGGCGACCTCAGGCCGGCCATGGACAAGGGGATCGATCTCGTCGTCCGCCTGTTCGAGAAGCATTTCCAGGCGGGCAGCGTCCTGAAGAACAGGCTGATATTCTTCAACAAGGTCGCCGGGGAGGACCGCTCGGATGAGATCGTGGTTGGAGGGCAGGTCATCGGCACGCTGCGCTTCGACCTGAAGCGGGACGACTTCCTCCTCGACCTGAAGATAGAAGGCGCACGCCTGATCGGGGCGGATGCCAAGAAGAACGTCCTCGTCCTGAAACCCCAGTCCGGGCACCTCAAAGGCAAGAGCCTCGGGGGTGCGGAGGTCCTCGACGCAAGAGGTCATTTCCAGGCCGGCGACCCGTTGATCGCCATCGCAGGCAACCTGCTCATGGCGGCCGACGCCAAGGTGCCATCTGGCCAGGTGAAGGGAGCGGATAAGGCGATCCACGTGAGGGACGTGGAGAAGCTGGGCGAGCGCTGGGCCCCGCGCACCGCCCCCACCGCCCGCTTCGTGAACGCGAACCGCAATCACTTCAACTCGCTGGAATCGAAGGCGGTGAGCGACGTGAAATCGTTCACCTCAAGCCGAAGCTGCCCGTCACCCTCTCGTTCAGCGGCGGCAAGGATTCGCTGGCTTGCTTCGGCATCGCGCAGAGGGCGCTGAAGAATGTCGCTGCTGCTATTCGTCAACACCGGCCTCGAGTTCCCCGAGACGGTCAGCTACGTGCATGGCTTCGCCCGCAAGCACGGCCTGAAGCTGCTGGAGGCCGACGCGGGCGAGTCCTTCTGGGAGCAGGTGGACACATTCGGGCCGCCGGCGAAGGACTTCCGCTGGTGCTGCAAGGTGTGCAAGCTCGCGCCCGCTGACCGAGATGATCGAGCGCAACTTCCCTGAGGGGACGATGACCATCGAGGGCAACCGCGCACTGGAGTCGTTCGCCCGGGCGGACATCGGGTTCGTCGAGAGCAATCCCTTCGTTCCCAACCAGACGATTCTCAATCCCATCCGGGACTGGAGGGCGGTCGACGTCTGGGGCTACATCTGGTGGAAGGGATCTGGACTACAACCCGCTCTACGAGGAGGACTTCGAGCGCATCGGCTGCTACCTGTGCCCCGCCTGCCTGGCGCAGCGAATGGAAGGCGACCTCCGACATGCACCCGGAGCTGCACGGCCGATTGCACGGAATACCTGGACCGCTGGTCGAGTGCCTCCGGCGGTCGATCACGACTTCGTTCGGTTCGGCTTCTGGCGCTGGAAGGTGCTCCCGCCGAAGATGCGCAAGCTGGCCGAGGAGGTGCGGCCTGAAGGTCCCCGCGCCAGCGCTCCGACCGGCTGCAGCTGAGCATGACCAAGGGGGTCAGCCCCTGCCTGACCGGAGGCTATTCCATCGAGGGCGTGATCGCCACCCCGGTCCAGCGGCCGTTCGGCCGGGTGGCGGAGGTCCTGAAGCACGGTGGGCAAGACCCGCTTCTCCCCGGAGTTCGAGATCGCGCTGACGAAGTCCGCCAGGGGCACGGTCGAAGGTCTTCGGCGGCGGCCAGGTGGTGGCCACGGCGGAGACGAAGGAGAAGGCGGAGACGGATGTTCGAAGCCGGGGTCAAGGCCTTCCTGCGGGCCCAGATGTGCACCATGTGCGGCATCTGCGTGAAGAACTGCAGGCAAGGGCGCGATCGCGATCAGGAACGGGCCAGTGGTGGATGAGGAGAGGTGCGACCAATGCGGCAAGTGCGCCGAGGCCTGCGTCGTGGCCCACTACTACGACAAGCTCGTATCCAGTGAACAAGGGGCAAGAACGCAAACTTAAATATCTCGACCGATTCATCGAACGCGGTCCATGAACAACGACATGTTCATCGCTGCGGCAGTGGGGATCGCGCCAGCTCTGGCCCTGATGTACTGGTCCCTCCGCAACTACACCTATCCGAAGGTGAAGCAGCCCTTCTTCGATGACCGGGTGGTCTTCACCTACCTGGCCATCGGGCTGGTGATCGGCGTGGCGGTGTACGCCGTCCAATCCTACTTCGACATGTCCTTCCTGCTCTTCGCGCTCCTCTTCGCCGTGCTGGAGGAGATGATCAAGCTGGTGCTCCTCAACCTGCGCCGCTTCCGGGGCAAGCTCGACACCCCGTTCTACGGGCTGACCATCGGACTAGGGATCGGCGGCGCCATGGGGTTCGGTGCCGTGTTCCAGTCGTTGCCAGTGCTGAACTTCGGGGACGCCCCGACAGCAGTGCTGAACGGGATCATCCTGGTCATCCTCGCCGTCCAGTTCTCCTTGTTGCATGGCTCCACCGGCGCCATCATCGGGGCGGGGGTTGCCCGCTCGATGCCCTTTTCCTATTTCTCGCAGGCCGTCCTCTATCATCTGGCTTTCAATCTGCTCATGATCGGGTTCTATCTGCCTCTTTCGGTGCCGTTCAACTACCTGGCGCTAGTCGGGGCGACGATAGTGGTGATCTACTCATACTGGCACATCCACTTCCGCGTGATCCCGGACATGATTAGCAAGGCGATCAAGCAATACGAAAAGAAGGCCGATAGGTTGAATAGACCATAGACGGGTGAAGAGAGCAGTGTCCAATCCAAGTCGCAAGGCCGCTGCGGCCCTGGTAGCCATCGTCGCCATCCTCGTCGTCCTTATCCTCCTTATCACCCCAATAATGCAATCGGCCTTCTTCGATCTCATCCTCTCCCCGTTCCAGAAGAAGGTGCCGGCGTCGGTCACGTTCGAGGTGGAGCGCGACTTCATCGTCAGCGCCAACGGCGGATCGATCATCAATTTCACCCTGGACGTTCCCACGATCCCCGACATCGAATCGTCAGGGAAGCAATTGCAGAGGGTGCTGAACGTTACCAACCATCCCGAGCCGACCTCCCTGAGCCCTCGCTATGGCATCGATTGGGCGGTTTGGCAGCATGGCAGCCTGTCAGGTGAGGATTCCTATCGGGTGAGCACGACCTATCAGATCAAGACTGAGGCGGTCATATGGGACCTGGACAGCTCGCTTTCGGGCAATCTGAGCGACCTGCCGGTGAACTTGACGAGCCGATACCTCCACGACGAGTGGAAGATCATCGTCAGCGATCCCCGCATCCAGCAGAATGCCAGCAATATCGTGAAGGGCGAAACGAACGTCTATTCCATACTGTCTTCCATCAATTCCTGGATGATCGAGCACATCTCCTATCCAAGCGAAACCCAGCTGGCTGACCCGTCGACCAGCGTGCAGACGCTCGAAAGGATGGTGGGAGACTGCGACGATCAGGCGATACTGTTCTGCGCCCTGGCCCGGGCAGCCGGGGTCCCCGCCTGGCTGCAGCTGGGGGCTTTGTATTCTACCACCGAGCACGAATGGGCGGGGCATGGCTGGGTGCAGACCTACGTGCCGCTGAAGGCGGGGAGCGGGGAGAAGGTCACCATCGACACCGTGAACCAGGACTTCATGATCTGGAGGCCGAACCGCTTCGTGGAGTACACCGACGACGGCAATGGCGAGCACCTCTACGACTACTATTCGCTGTTCAGCTGCGCCTACGAGCCTTCCAGCTACATCGCGGGCGAGGGACCTGGATTCGCAGGGGAGTACGATTCGATCACTTACACCGAATCGCAGCAGCAGATCAAGCTCGATGGCTTCTTCCAGCTATGCTGCGAGGACCTGGTCGGCCGAGAGCTGGCGCTGGTCAAACGATCCTGAAGCGTCCGGTCTGGGGTTCGAAAATGATCCCCCGCTCGAGCATCTTCTCTAGGAGCTGATGTGCATCGTCATCGCTCTTCAATCTTAAAACCGACTTCACATCCTCGGCCTCGAAATGATCCTTTCCTTGATTGAGCTCGCTCGCCAGCGTGCGAAGCTCCTCGAGGTTCAGCGAATCCGCGCGCCTCAGTTTCTTCTCTGGCTGATGTGCTCGCGTCGGCCTCTTCCTCTCCGCCGGATAGTCCTCGATGTTGACCGCCATCTTCTCGGCAATGCGGCGGACTGCCTCAGCCAGCTTGTCCTTCGAGTCCGTCCGGGCATAGACTCTTGCCTTGGATAGATCGATGAGATGATTGCAATGCGCGCATCTGGTGGTCAGATTGGAAAGGTCGGCCCCGCGGGCCCTATGGCATTTCGGGCAGACCACGACCCCGAACATCAGTACTCGACGAACACGCAGGCGCCGATGCAGGCGCCGTAATGGTCCATGGGAACAGAGACTTCCTCGATGGCGTAGTGGATGGTCCGCAGCTCGATGCCGCGAAGCTTGGCCATCTCGTTCATCTTCCACTCCAGGACCTCTTTCAGCGCTTTCTTGGTCCCGTGCATGTGCCCCTCGGCGACGTACCCGCCCTTGCCGTCCTTGCGGAAAGCATAGGCGATCCCGGCAGAGATCATCTCCCCCTCACCCCCCCTCATCTGAGCAAGAACGCAATGAGTGATTGCTCCCATGGGCAGGTCGCGCGCCGGAACCTGCTTGGCACCGACCGGAAGCACCGAGGAAACGGACACCAAGTTCTGTTCGCCGATCTTAGCCATCATCAACGCGGTATCGAATGCGTTGAGGTCCGAGACCTTGCTCACAGCGCACCCAGACGTTATGAAAAACTTCTTGGGGACTAGGTTCATGGTGCGGAAGTAAATAAATGTCGGTTATTAAGGTTATCTCCCGTTCTGGAAGACGACCGCTCAAGACTTGAGAACGCGGAGCTCCCGCTCCAATATCTTGATGTCGCGGGAATTGAGCGTCTGCGGGCTGACCGGCAACAGCAGCAAAGCGTCCTTTATCGCCACGTTCTCGTTCAGCAGCTGGATGAACTTGAGCACCTTGATGAAGTTGTTCTGGGTGATGAGATATTCCAATCCGCTGATGAGCACTATCCCTCCCTGGGCGTTGTCGAGGAAGTTCTTCACCTCGGAATAGATCAGCGGGATGTTGGTCGGTTCCCGGGCATACTTGATGTCTCGCTCATAGGACAGCCAGATGAACGGCCCGGAGCGCAGTTGGAAGCGCTTCATGAGCTTCTCGGGATACTCGCGCACGATGTACATCCCTTGCGCACCATGCTCCATGTGGTCAACGAACACTTCGAAGCCGGCGTACGGGTCCTCGGATTCGATGAGGTAGGAGTAGCCTCTCTCCATATCGAACTTGGGCCTGCCCTCCGTCGGTTGCAGGACAGGGACCTCCTCTGCCGGTCGAAGCAAGTGAACGCATTGCTTCGCACCCGTCGAGGAGCATTCGACCTCGGTCGCCTCGAAGCGGTGCCCGGTCAATGTAGAGGTGATGCCTGCAAGGTAGCCGCGGGTGAAGTCGCACTTACGGCCGTGCGCCGCCTCCAAACTCTCCTCGAATCCCGCCCTGATCTCCTTCTCGGTGATCTCCAATAGGCTGATCCGGCTCAGCCCCGTCTCCATCCAGATCTGGGGGAGCATGTCGCCGAGCTGCTGCAGGTCGTCCGCCTTGACCTTGAGGGTCTTTATCAGGCCGACGCCGGCGCGATAGCCATACCGCTCCAAGGTGTCGCTGGCCTTATTATCCTCGATCAGCTCTAGCTCCTCCCGCAGGTCCAGCAGTGCGGACCCCGGCATTATGAAGAACGGATTGCCGATTTCCTTCATTTGCTCCCCTCCGAGATGCTTCTAGCAAGCGTCAGGAATAGCTCCTCCACCCCGTCGCCGGTCTTGGCGCTGCTGCGGATGAATTCGATCCCCAGGGCCTGGGAGAGCTCCTGGATTTCATTGGCGCTCATGGCGCCCTCCAGGTCGGACTTGTTTGCCGCTGCCACGATCTTGGCGTCGGGACAGACTTTCGTGAAATCCTCTTTCCACTTCATTAGGTGGCGCATGCTCTCCGGGCGGGTCTGGTCGCCCACCAGAAGAGCGCCGTTCGCCCCTCGATAGTAAGCGGCGTGCAGGGCGTCGTCGCCCTTCTGCCCCAAAATATCCCAGATCATCAGGGTGAGTTCGACCTCCCCCAGGTCGATCACCTTCTTGCTCACCTTCGTGCCGAAAGAGATGATGTAACTGTCGCTGAAGACGTCCTCCACGTACCTGCGCACCAGCGATGTCTTCCCCACGCCCCCATCGCCAAGCAGGCAGACCTTGCGGATGAACTTCCTCTTCTCCATTTAGGTGGCAAGTATCACCCGCAGCCTATTTAGTGCTGGCGGAGGCGGTTTGGCCGTCCTTGGCTCGATCAGCCGTAGAGCAGCGATTCGTCCCCGCGCTTGCTGGTCTGGCGGATGCTGTCCATGGTCGACTTCATCCCCTTCTCCATCTGCTCCGCCTCCTTGAAGAGCGGCTCGGGGTCGAGCTTGAGCTCGGGTATCATCTTGGTCACGTACTCGAGCAATCGGGCGGCCCCGCGGGCATCTGGATACTCGGAGCGGGCCGGGCCGAGCAGGCAGATCACGTCCCTTCCCAGACGATCTCCCTCGTACAGCAGCACGCCGGAGGCGCCCGAGACCATGCCCTCCTTCATCTCCTTGATGCCATAGGTCTGGATCATAGAGCGGCATTTCTCTCCCGTCGCAACGGCCAATATCTCCTTCTGCTCCGGGTTCTCGCCCACGTTGATGCCTTCCAGCGCGACGATCTTGTTCACGCCATTGTTCTTGCACCAGTCCAGGATCATCTGGGCCATGGGGCGCAGGAGGTTCGGTGCAGGCATGAATTCGGCGGTGATCAGCACCAGCTGCTCGCAGTTCTCGCCCTCCTCGTTGCAGGTCCTCTTGCCGGCATAGATGCGGACCGGAGGCGCGACGATCCCATCATGGATGATGGTGTAAGGCGGGAACTCGTCGGATATCACCGCCGCTATCAAATCAAGCTTCATGGTGCGGGCGATGAAGTTGGCGGCAATGGAGCTGACCAGGCCCACGCTTGGGAATCCGATGATGGCCATGGCCTGGTTGGGTTTCAGCTGCGTGTACTCGTGGATGAACATCTCATTCGCCATTGGTCTCTCCGGGACGTTTATTGCGGACGACCCTACTTAATGGTTGGCGGAAGTTTTCCAGAGATTGTAGCGACGTCGCCAATCTGGCTCATGCGCGCGATCGAGTCTGTTGCGCAGGATTAAATCGCAGTTAGTGCCCTCTAGCAAGAGCATGAGCCCGAAATCGAGCGCGAAGGTCGAGGAGCTTGACCTGCAGCATACTCCCGAAGGCATCCCGGTGATCGTGGACCGATTGCATTGGTCCCGCTCCGCCGCCATAGCCGTCAACATCAGCGTCGGCTCCCGCGACGAGCCATCAGGCAAGAACGGCATCGCCCACCTGCTGGAGCATCTGATGTTCAAAGGCACCGAGGTCCGCAGTTCCAAGGAAATGTCACAGCAGATCGAGGCGGCGGGAGGAGAGATGAACGGCTACACCTCCAAAGAACTCACCTCTTACTACGTATCGACGATCGAGGAGACGCTCCCCACGGCGGAGGCGCTGCTGGCGGAGATGGTCAGCCGCCCCTTGATCGACAAGAAGGACATCAAGAACGAGAAGAAGGTGGTCACCCAGGAGATCAAGATGTCCGAGGACGATCCGGACGGCTATAGCCACGAGCTTTTAGTCAAGGCAGTCTGGAAGGGGAATCCCATGGCGAATTCCGAGGGAGGCCGGATAAAGGACGTGAGCGGCATGACCCAAGCGGACATCCGGGGCTTCTTCCAGGATTTCTATCGACCGCCCTACCTGTCCGTGGTCGCGGCGGGGAACGTGGAAACGAAGCAGGTCGTCCGCTGGGCCACAGAGAACTTCGACGGCCTGGGCTTCGGCAAGAAATTGGCCAAGAGGAGGTCGCCGAAGTATCACGCCGGCATCGAGCTCTTCCCCCGCGCGGGCGATCAGGCGTACGTGGCCATGGGCCTGCCAGCGGTGGACGCCTCTCATCCGGACCGCTACTCTTACTCCATGGTCGGCACCATGCTCGCCGCTGGTACCTCCTCCCGGCTCTATCAGAAGGTGAGGGAGGAGAACGGCCTGGTCTACTCGATCTATGCCCAGACCTATCCTTTCACGGATACGGGGGTGGCAGGCATCTTCTTCTCCACGTCCTCGAAGAACGCGGAGCGGGTGATGCGGATCATAGCCGACGAACTCCGCGCCTTTAAGGAAAAGGGGCTGGAGGAGGGGGAGCTCGCCCGGGCCAAGCATTGGCTGAAAGGGATGATTGTGCGGAGGCTGGAGTCAGCCGAGAACCGAATGTTCTTCATCGGCCAAACGTTCGCGCAGACCGGCATGGCATTGTCCTCGGATGAGGTCCTGGAGCGAATGCAGGACGTCAAGGAGGAGGACATAGCCAGGGTCGCGGAGAGAATGCTGGACCGGAAGAACCTCTGCATCGCGATCCATGCGTCCAAGAAGGATGGCGGCAAGATCGCGAAGGACATCGCCGATCTGGACTTCTAGGGTCAAGCGAGCAGCCTGAGCACGGTCTGGACCGCCACCGGAAGGGCCGCGGCCACCGGAGGTGTCATCTCCTCGCTGATATCGATGACGTTCAGAGCCTCAACGGCCACGAAGAAGATGTACTTGGGGAATCGCTCCGGCTCGAGCTTCCTTCCCAGTTCCAAGGCGGTAGCGATGTTGGTCTCGTGGGGGTTGGTGCCGTGGACGGTGTGGGCGAAATCCTCGGGCGTGAGGACCGACACGGTGCCGGGCTCCGATTCCCCGGAGACGATGGAATCCACTACCACTACCCGCTGGTAATCGAGCATCTTCTCGATCATGTCCAGTCCGCTGACGCTCGCTTCCTCCGCATCGACGTTGGGGAGCTCCATCTTCATGATGCTCTCGACCACTCTGATGCCGATGGCGTCGTCGCTGATGTAGGGGCTGCCGATCCCGATCACAAGGTAGTCATTCTTCTTCATTTCGCTGCAGGGAGGTCGGAATGGCATAAAATCATTGTGGAGCTCGAAACCCTTCCTCACGAATGAGGCCCTGTGCATGATCGACTCAACCTGAGAAATGAATGCCCCGTTCGGGCATCGGATTGTCGGTCACAAACCCTCGTCTGGGCACGCCTGATTCGCTCTGAAGGAGCCCCTCATCAATGACGTCCCCGCCCCTATGAAGGCGATCAACGCCGAAGCGACGAAGGCATAGCTCATCCCGGTGACGAACTCCTCCGAGACGATTGACGTTGGCTCCAATCCGACGAAGAGAGAGCTAATCACCCCGGTCCCGGCGACGGTGGAGACTATTGCGCCCATTATCGCCAGGCTCGAAGCCTGCCCCACGAACCTCATGGTCGCCAGCGTTCCTGAGGCCACCCCCAATTGGCTCCTCCTCACCGAGCCCATGACCGCGCTGGTGTTAGGCGAGGCGAAGATGCCCATCCCCAGTCCGATGATGAATAGGCCGATGCCGACAAATGTTGTGTCCGAAGATATGGTGAGGGCGCTCATCCACAGTAGCCCGATTCCCACCAGCACCATGCCGATGGAGGAGAGCCCCCTTGATCCGATGCGGTCGGAGAGCAGCCCGCTGAAGGGGGAGAGCATGGCCATGACCACGGGCATGATCAGAAGAATCAGGCCTGCGCTGAGCACGGACAGGCCAAGCACCTTCTGCAGGTAGAAGGAGACGAGGAAGCTGACTCCGAAGAAGGCGGTGTAGTTCAGCAGCGCCGTGATGTTGGCGGAGGCGAAGAGCCGGTTCTTCAGGATCAGGGTGACGTCGAGCATCGCTCGGCAGCCCAGGCGCTTCTCGATCAGGTAGAATGCCGCCAGGAAGACGATGGCGATCAGGAAGAGCGAGATCAAAGGAAAGCTGGTCCATCCCATCGTATCGCCGAGTGTCAACGCCACCAACAGTGCGATCAGGCCGACGGAGAAGGTGAGCAGGCCCAGGAAATCGAATCTCTCCTTCTTCGGCGCCTGGATGCTCTCCTTCATCTTGAATGTCGCGAGGACGATGACGATGATGCCGATGGGTATGTTGATGTAGAAAATCGAGGGCCAGCCGAACGCTTGGGTCAGGAACCCACCGAGCGGGGGGCCGGCCGAGAGGCCAATGTAGACGGCCATGGCGTTTATGCCCAGGGCTTTGCCCCTCTCGTTGCGCGGGAATACATCGGTGACGATCGCCGTGGCGGTGGCGCCGAAGCAGGCAGCGCCGATCCCCTGCAATATGCGGAAGGCGATTAGCTCCTCGCCGCTCTGCGCGATGCTGCAAAGGAACGAGCCGATGACGAAGATGGCAAATCCGGCGATGAAGATCGGCTTCCTGCCGCGGATGTCGGAGAGGCGCCCCATGCTGAGGATGAGGACCGCGAGCGCCACCAGGTAGCCAGTGGGAACCCAGATGATGGAGGCGTAGTCCATGCTCAGGCTGGTGGCTATGGTGGGGATGGAGACGCTGACGATAGTGCTGTCCAGAGGAGCCATCGCCGCCCCTAGGCAGGCGATCAGGAGCACCATCCGCCGGTATCCTCTATCAGCGTCCATATCTTACCCTCCATTCTTCCCTGCAATCGCTTGTAAGGATTAGACTTTTGGCCGCGCCATCAGCGCATCAGCGCGTTCGATGCACAAGATTCATTAGCGCGTCCTTGATAATTCCATCCGGTGTCGATCTTGAAGACCAGGACGATAAGGCAAGAATGGACCATCCCCGCGGAGCCTGACGAGGTGTACGACGCATACATGGATCCGGCCAGGCATGCGGAGTTCACCGGCGAGGAAGCCTCGGGCAGCGCCAAGGAGGGGAAGGAGTTCCACGCCTACAGCGGCTACATCTCTGCGAGGAATCTGGAACTGGAGCCAGGAAAGAGGATCATCCAGGAATGGACGACGAGCGAATGGCCCGAGGGCGCACCGCCCTCCGTTTTGAGCATCACTCTGAAGAAGATCAATGGGGGAACGAAGCTCACGATGGTGCACTCCAAGGTCCCGGAGGAGCAGGCGGACGATTACGCCGCCGGGTGGAAGGAGCACTATTGGACCAAGCTAGAGAGCTACTTCGAGGCAAGGAAAGCGTCCAATGGCAAGTGAAATTGAAATAGTGCGGAGGGCGATGCAATAGCGTGCTTCTCAAACCGGTAATATCCTTAAGAGTAAATGGAGCCAGCCTGACCCCGCACCAGCTCGACGTCCTCCTGGCTGTGCATCAGGAGGGAAGCCAAAGGAAGGCGGGGGAGAAACTGGGGATAGCGACCCCGGTGATACATCGCTACTTGGCCCAGATGGAGGCAAAGGTCGAGTTCCAGCTGCTGAAGACATCGCCATTGGGAACTACTCTGACGTTGGAAGGGAAGCAGGTCGTCCTTGAGTACTCCGCGCTATTGGTAAGGATGAAGGATGACGGAGCTACGGTTGTCGGCGGGACGATATTGACTGAGGATCTCCTATTGTCAGTCCTCTCCCGCTTGGATGGGGAGGCGAAGTACGATCTCATCATCGCCGACGACGAACGCAATATGAAGGAATTCGAGGCAGGGTTGATGGACCTGGTGCTGCTCGATGACCCCCTGTTCGCCTATGACATAGAGAATGTACAAGTCGAGGATATTGCTGAGGACCGGCTCATACACATCGACAAAGGTCCTTCTTACCTGGAATATCGTTATGGAGCGCAGAGGATCGGCTTCCGCCATCTTGACTCAATAGGCACCAAGTACACCATCGATGGTTCCACCCGCTATCTTCCATCACTGTTGCGTTCGAACAAGAGCTATTTCATTAACGAGAGCTTGGCGCTCAAGAAAGGGCTCCGGTTGAGCAGTGCGACCGATCCGAACCTTCTGACCTACGAGATCCTCGCATTGCACCGAGGTCAGAAGGACACAGTCTCCTGGTTGCTGAGGGAGCTCAAAAGGGAAAGACTTGGCGTCTAGGCATTACCTATTTAGGTAATACTAACCATGAACAGTATTACATCTTTATATAAAACGATCCTTGTTAACGGCTCAGGGTGAATTTATTGGCGAAAATAGTCGAGCCGGATCCAGCATTCACAAAGGAAATCATCTCGGGCGGCCCCAACAAGGCGTCCGGAGGAGAGACCCTCATGCTCTGCTACCAATGCGGAACGTGCACCGCTAGCTGTCCCTCTGGGCGATTGACCGCCTTCAGGACCAGGCAGCTCGTCAGGCGAGGCCAATTGGGGCTGAAGAACGAGATCCTCCCCACAGAAGAATTGTGGCTTTGCACCACTTGCTACCAATGCGTGGAACGCTGCCCCAGGAACGTCGAGATCACCGATCTCATATTCATAATGAGGAACATCGCCGTCAAAGAGGGCTTCATGTCCGAGCAGCACAAGAAGATAGCGGAGAACATGCTGGCCATCGGTTCGACAATACCATTCTCAGACGAGATGAAGAAGGTCCGGGCGAACATGGGTTTGCCTGCCGAGCCACCGACCACGGTGTCCGACAAGAAGGGCATGGCGGATTTCAGGAAGGTAATGGAAGTGTGCGGATTCGACAAGCTCATGAAGGGAGGCAAGAAGTAATGGCCAACAAGTACGCGCTATTCCTCGGATGCGTTGCCCCATACCGTTACCCCGGTATCGAGAAGGCGACCCGGGAGGTATTCAAGACGATCGGGGTGGAGCTGGTCGAGCTCGAGGGTGCAGGATGTTGCCCGGCTCCGGGAGTGATTCGTTCCTTTGATCAGACCACCTGGCTCGCCCTAGGCGCCAGGAACCTTGCATTGGCAGAGAAGAAGGGCGTTGACATCATGACCATCTGCAATGGCTGCTTCGGATCTCTGTTCGAAGCCAACCATGTGCTCCAGCACGACCCGGAGAAGCTCAAGGAGGTCAATGAGGTACTTGCCAAAGTGGGCATGAAGTACAACGGGACCATCAAGGTCCGCCACTTCGCAGAAGTGCTCTACAACGACATCGGTCTGGAGAAGATCAAGAGCTTCGTGAAGAACCCCTTGGAATACAAGGTCGCGGTCCATTACGGTTGCCACTTCATCAAGCCCTCCCGCCTGAAGCACCTGGACGACCCTGAGAGGCCGAAGATCCTCGACGAGTTGGTCGAGGTCACCGGCGCGAAGTCGATCAACTACAAGGACAAGATCATGTGCTGCGGCGCCGGTGGCGGTGTCCGTTCCCGCAACTCGGCAACCGCGTTGAAGATGACCGAAGAGAAGCTGAAGAACGTGAAGAAGGTTGGCGCTCAGATGATCCTGGACGTCTGCCCGTTCTGCCACCTGCAGTACGACCGGTCGCAGAGGGACCTACCTGGCTATGACCTGCCGGTCATCCATCTGTCGCAGCTCTACGGCATGGCATTCGGTATGCCCAAGGAGCAATTGGGGCTTGATGCGCACGAAGTGAAGTTCAAGCTCTGAGGCGGGCAAATGTACAAAGCGCAGCTCGTCGGCGTCTATCAGGTGAGAGAGATGCCGGACGAGCTGCGCCCCTTTCTGAACCTTCAATCCGCCCGCGAGAAGCGGGAATTGAAGATGAACGACAAGGTCGTGATGCTGCAGATAGTGGGCACCTCCTCATACGTCGCCGTGTTCTTGGACACCGTCGGTTCCGTTTCGGAGCTGGAGGATCGCTTGCGGAAGCAGGAGGCCGAATTGACCGAGGTCACCAAGAAATCGCTCCAGCGTCTATTGCCAGATAAGAGAGGCGCCTGAGCTAGCACCTGTTCTGCATTCCCTTTAGACCTTAATTCAACTATTCCTCATTGTCCCCACATTGTACAATTTGGAATGGAAAAGGCTATTCAGGAAAGGAGCGCAATGCATGATGAAGGCATGGCAACCGCTGAGAACATACTCACATGGGCATCAGCCAAAAGGCCCGGACCCGATTATGTGCTGACCTCTAATGACAAGGTAGCGGCCAGCTTAAGATTCCAGGGCCTCGGCTCTTTGGCAATCGGTGAATATGGCGTCGACGCGATTAGTCTGAAACGAGGAGGCTTCCTCAAACCATATATCTCGATTCGCAAGTTGGACTTCGACACGGACCTCGCCATCCTCCGCATGTACTCCGCCCTCAAGTTCCTCGGCGAGCTGGAGTTCGCTGATGGAAGGAGTCTGTCGTTCAGGAAGCCTGAGCATGCGGATATGCGCTGGAGCTTCGTCCATTCCGATGGAAGGGTCCTCTGCCGGTTCACTTGCGTTTTCGGAAGGAAGGGCGCCGCTGGCACCTTCTATCCCACCTCAGATCGTTCCAATGACCCAGAACCGCTACAGCTGGCCATCATCGGCTGGTATGCCGCGATTTTGATCCAAAGGGAGCAAAACCAGTTGAGTCGGATATGATCCTCCTATTTGCCAAGAGCCGCTGCGAAATGCCTTCCGAAGTCCGCTGGAATGGGAAGTAGCGGATGTCAATGATGCTGATAAAGCTTTAATAGGCGTAACCATTTCGGAAACTGCCTGAAAAGGGGAGGCTATTGATTTGGCTGAGAAGAAGAAAGCGGTGCCTAAGGCCGCAGCAAGGAAGGTCAAGGACCGATGGAAGGCGAAGGAGTGGTACAAGATCCACGCTCCGATGATGTTCAACCAGGTCCAGCTGGGCGAGACGCCGAGCGCTGACCCTTCAAGCCTCATCGGTCGTATGACCGAGGTTACGGTAAACGACCTAACCGGTGATTTCTCAAAGATGCATGTAAAACTTAAGTTCCGCGTGAACGACGTCCGCGGCTTCGAGGCTCACACGATATTCATCGGACAGGATCTGACCAGCGATTACATCCGCAGGCTGACCCGCCGCAAGAAGACCAAGACCGACCACGTGATCGACGTCAACACCAAGGACGGCTACAAGGTCCGCATCAAGCCGATGAGCATCACCGACCAGCGCATCCAGGCCTCGCAGGAGACCGCCGTGCGCACGCTCATGACCACCGAGACGCAGAAGCTGGCCGCAGAAATGACTATCTCCGACCTGGTGAAGTCCATCATCTCCGGGGATCTGGCCCGCAGGCTGTCCATCGTATCGAAGGTCATCGTCCCAATCAAGCGGGTGGAGATCCGCAAGACCGAGGTCCTCGAGATGGGCAACGTTGCCTCGCAGCAACAGTCGATCATCGAGCAGCCGGCCGAGAAGCCAGCCGCTCCGGTCGAAGCTGCCCCTGCCCCCGCCGAGGCCGAAGAGAGCGAGGAGCTCAAGGCCGAGGAAGAAGTGCTCGAAGAGACCGAGGCAGAGGAAACCAAGGAATCCGACGAGAAGTAAGTATCAATACGCCGGGGTGGCTCAGCCTGGTGGAGCGTCGGACTCATAGGGTGTTAGGCGAAAGACCTCTCCAGGGAAATCCGAAGGTCATGGGTTCGAACCCCATCCCCGGCACCTACCTTCTTACCCCTCCCTGCGAATAGATTCTCGGACATGAAGGAAGCGCAGACCGGGTGCTACGAGAATTATCCGAGATGGATCATTCTCCTTCTAACTCGGTCTCGATAGCGATATACCTGATCAGGGGATTCTTGGTCCTTGAGCTTGGTTTTATCTTCCTATTGGCATATTTATTATTCATCGTATTCTTAGAGATGAGATTACTGAGTAAGAGTTGCGCGAATTGCTACTATTACGGCCGACCATGCGCCTTTGGCAAGGGAAGAATCTGCGCCATGGTCTTCAAGAAGGGAGACGAGAAGAGGCGCATCCAAGAGCTGGTGACCTGGAAGGCCATCCTTCCAGACCTTCTCGTCTACCTGGTCCCCTTGATCATCGGAATCGCCCTGCTGATCTTGTCCTTCGATTGGCTCATCCTCATCCCTGTCGTTGCGTTGACGATTCTTTCCTCGCTCGGCAACGGATTCATTCGTGCTTCCTTCGCATGCAAGTATTGCCGGCAAAGGGGGATTGGCTGCCCGGCAGAGAAGCTGTTCAACAGAAGTAATCAGGCGAATTGAATCATGAATACGCTCTCGAAGATGTGCGGATCATGGCCACAAATCCATCCCGCCAATCCATTTCATTCGTTCCTCGGTAAGTCGCCTATGACCGCGTTCCTCCTTTTTTCGCATGCTTTTAGTAGCAGGACCTGCGTCATCCACTGCTGGTGCTAACATAAGGGTAATAATCTATACTGGCAAGGGCGGGGTGGGCAAGACCTCGGTGGCCGCGGCCACAGCGTTGCGCTCCGCCGCGCTCGGGCACAGGACCTGCGTCATCAGTACCGACCAGGCCCATTCGCTCGCGGATTCCTTGGAAATCCCCCTTTCCGGCAAGGTCAAGAAGGTCGCCCCCAACCTCGACGCCATCGAGGTCGACGTGCTCTACGAGATGGAGACACGCTGGAAGGAGATCAACAAGTACCTCGCCGACTTCTTCGCCTCGCAGGGCATGGAAGGCATCTCGGTCAAGGAGATGACGGTCTGGCCGGGAATGGAGCTGATCAGCGCTCTGTTCTATATCTGGGAGTACCAGCGCTCCGGTAAATACGACGTGGTGATAATCGATACTGCCCCGACCGGGGAGACGCTCCGCCTGCTATCCTTCCCAGACATTTCCGATTGGTACCTGGAGAAATTGTACAACGTCGTCAGGAACATGATCAAGCTGGCCCGCTTCACGGTAGGGAGGGTCATGAACACTCCGCTCCCTTCGGATGATTTCCTGAATGACATGAACCGCATCCGGGAACGCCTGATGGAGGTGAAGGCCATCCTCCTCGACCCGAACCAGACCTCGGTTCGGCTCGTGGTCAATCCCGAGAGGATGGTGATCAGCGAGACCAAGCGCGCCTTCACCTATCTTTGCCTATACAACCTGACGGTCGAGGCGCTGGTGATCAACCGCCTTCTTCCCCCGGCCTCTCGACCGGCGAATACTTCAAGGAGAAGCTGAAGGAGCAGGAGAAATACATGGAGATAATCAACGAGTCCTTCACCCCGCTGAAGATGCTCGAAGCCTATCAGCTCCCCACTGAACTGATCGGGAGGAAGAGCTTGGAGAAGTTGGCCGACATGCTGTTCAAGGACACCGACCCGACGCAGATCTATAGCACCGAGAAGCCGCTCGAGATATTCAACGAGAACGGCGTCGACATTCTCTCGATCAAGCTGCCCTTCTCCACCAAGGGCGAAGTAGAGTTATATAAGACGAATGATGTGCTAATCATAAAGGTCGGCTGGTACAAGCGCTCGATCGTCCTGCCCTTCACCCTGGCAAATCAGGAAGCGAGCAAGGCGGAGTTCCGGAACGGCCGGCTTTTGATCAAGTTCACGGGGGGGAAGACAATTGCCAACGAAGAAGAAGTCAACGAAGAAGGTTGAGCCTGAGCCAGAGGAGGGATGCTGCGAAGATCCGATCCATTCCAGCGGCCGCGCTGGGGTGGGCATGAACTTCAAGGACATTATGTCCAAGGAAACCCAGATGCACGTCTTTCGCGGCTTCTCCGAACTGGCATTGGCCATGGACAGCATGATCCCGAGGTCGCAGATGCCGGAGGAGGCGAAGCGGCACGCGCACGCGGCCAAGCGGGAGATGCTGCTGATGCTCCGGAGCTTGATAGATGCGAAGCTGAGCTGCATTGCCCCCGAGGAAGAGCAGGAGCCGAAGCTCAAGAAGATAGAAGTGGAGTGAGCAGACGCTAACAGGCGCCAACTTCCGCGGCAGGATCTAGTCGAAGATCATCTGCCGCCTTCCGCGTCATTCGAATTCCCTTGCTCGGCACAGTCGGAGCAGAGCAGCTCCGAATCGTTGGGTATCAGCTCGGACGAGAACGCGCCGCAATTCTCGCAATAGCCGGAGGTGCTCGGCGACCCTCCCTTCTTCTTCCCCTGCACCCCGAGCATGGACCACTCCCTCGTCAATTCGATCAGGGAGGGGGAGAGCTTGAGCACGTCCTTCTCGGTGAGGATGCCGATCAGCTTGCCCCGGCTGACGACGGGAAGGCGGCGCAGCTTCAAGGTGGCCATCATTCGCGCCGCGTTGATGATGGTCTCCTTCGGACCGACGGTCACCAACGGATGGCTCATCACCGAGCGGACCTTGGTCCGGGAGGCGGAGCGGCCCACCGAGACGATCTTCTCCAGCAGGTCCCTCTCCGTCAGCATCCCGACGGCCTCGTTCTTGTCGACTATGATCAGGCTGCCCACATCCTCGTTCCTCATCATCTGTGCAGCCTGCCGCACGCTCATGTCCGGCGTCCCGATGCGCGGTTTCCGGCTCATGACCTCTTCCACGTAGATGTCCTTCGCCTTCTCCGTCATGACTGATACTAGGTCGCCCTTGCTAGAAATCATTTCTCGTGCGCCGTTAAGTCGCCTCTTCATGGATTTGCCGACGGACTGCCGCAGAGCCTCCGACCCATCATTTTTTATTCAACCTTCGCCTAATTGACAATCACGGGATCGGTCCAAATTGGGGGTTGACCGGAGCAGGCCATCGGCATCATTCGTCGTCGGAGATTGCTACAAATGAAGGACGTTGAGGGGGAGCGCGCTGTCAGGATAGCACGCCAGACCATAGAGGCTGAGGCGAAGGACGAGGAATCAGGCCAGATTGATGCCCCGGACAGCTTCAGGCAGAAGCGGGGCGTCTTCGTCACCATCCACACCTATCCGGACATGGGCCTGCGCGGCTGCATCGGCTATCCCGAGCCGGTCTTCAGCCTGGGAAAGGCGCTGATCAAGGCGGCGCAGGGAGCTTGCCACGACCCGCGCTTCCCCTATCTGCATGGCAATGAGCTGGAGCACATCATCGTCGAAGTGAGCGTCCTCACCGTCCCGGAGGAGATCGAAGCGGAGGACCGCAGGACCCTGCCCTCGAAGGTGAACATCGGCCGGGATGGGCTTATTATGGAGATGGGGTTATATCGTGGGCTGCTACTGCCCCAAGTGGCCACCGAATGGAAGTGGGACGCAGAGACGTTCTTGGCGGAGACCTGCGTCAAGGCCTGCCTGACCCCGGACTGCTGGCTGGACAAGCGTTCCAAGGTCTTCAAGTTCCAAGCTGAGATCTTCCTTGAGGAATCGCCGAGGGGCAGAGTGGTGCGCAAGTCGTTGATGTGATGCGATGGAACTCGTGATTGAAGGAAGGGCCTACTACAAGGGCAAGCTCCAGTCGGTGTGCATCGGGGTGGAGAAGGGTCGCATCGTCGCAGTGAAGAAGATGCTGCGGGGCGAGAGGCATCTCGATTTCGGCGAGAGGATAATCCTTCCCGGCGCGATCGACATCCATACGCACATGCGCGAACCTGGCATGACGCGAAAGGAGGACTTCACCTCCGGTACGCTCTCAGCCGTGTTCGGCGGAGTGACCTGCATATTCGACATGCCGAACACCAAGCCCCCGACGATCAGGCGCGAGGACGTCGAGGAGAAGAAGGAGCTGGCATCCAGGAAGGCCTGGACCGACTTCGGGCTCTTCGGGGGATGCAGCGATTCTTCCAACCCAGCCAGGATAGCCAGCGAGGTCGTCGGATTCAAGATATTCATGTCATCCACCACCGGGAGCGTGCTCCTCTCCGAGGATTCGGGCATCAGGCGCTCCCTCGATCTCATCCGGCCGTTCGACAAGGTGGTCAGCGTCCACGCCGAGGACGAGCATCTGATCACAGCGGGCCTGGAGCAGAGCCCCAAGGACCACGACCGGAACCGGCCGGACCAGACCGAGGCAATGGCGATCGAGCGCCTGTCATCTTTGGGGGCAGCGAACCGGGTGAACGTCTGCCACGTCACCAGCCGCCGGGGGATCGAGGCGCTGGCGAAGACCAGCTTCAGCGCCGAAGCTACTCCGCACCACATGCTCCTGGACTTCAACCGGTCGAAGACCGGGTATGCCAAGATCAACCCGCCGCTGAGGCGGAAGGAGGACCGGGAGGCCGTCCTGCAGGCGTTCATCGAAGGCAGATTGCCGATACTGGCCTCGGACCACGCGCCGCACACCGTCGAGGAGAAGGAGCAGGATTTCTCCGCCGCCCCGTCGGGCTGCCCCGGCGTCGAGACCAGCTTCCCCCTGATGCTGGCGCTGACCAAGCATGAGCATCTGCCCCTGTCGCGGCTGGTCAACGCCGCCTGCGAGAGGCCGGCAGAGCTGTTCGGGCTGAACAAGGGGAGCATCGAGCCGGGGAAGGATGCCGATCTTGCGGTCTACGACCCGAGGGAGATGGTCCAGGTGACCTCGAGGCGTTTGCACAGCAAATGCGGCTGGACCCTATTCGATGGCTTCGAAGCAGTATTCCCCCAGGCAGTGTTCCTGCGCGGCCAGCTGATGGTCGAAGAGGACACGCTAGTGGGAGAGCGCGGTGGGAGGGATGTTTGCGCTGGCAAGCCAAGAATTCCCGGTTGACCTCTCCGAGCTGGAGGGTCGCAAGTTCGTCTGCCTCGACGAATGCCAGCTCTGCTGCCTGTGCCAGCCGGAGCTGCTGGAGAATGAGGTGCCCTATTTCAAGCGCAACTTCCCTGACCGGCTGGTGGTGCGGAGGAGCCCGCACAAGCATACCGCCCTGGCTTTGAAGAACGGCAACGGGCCCTGCACCTTCCTCGACGGCGGGAGATGTTCCATCTATCCTAATCGGCCGCACTACTGCCGGCAGTTTCCCTTCCACGTCCACCTCAGCGAGCGGGTGCAGGTCGAACTGGACCTCTCCTGCCGCGGCGTCTGGCTCGACCGAGGGGAGGACGCCCTCGCTTCCGGCGTGCAGCTCTTGCAGGACAACTCAGCGGCCCTCAGGCGCGGCCTGGAGGATTCTCGAGAGGTCTACCGCGTCTTCAAGGCTAACTGCTCCGAGGCGGGCATCGAGATCGAGCCGGAGAAGCTCAGGAAGGAGTTCGCCTCGAAGCTGCCGCTTATGACCGATCCCGCATTCATCGGGTCGATACTTGACCGCTCGATGGAGGAGGACGAGATGACGCTGTCCGAGCTTCCCGACTCCAGGGCGTTGGATTCCAAGTCGGTCGAGGAGTTGCAGCTGGCGGCGATGGAAACGGGGCTGGAGTCGCTGGCGGCGGAAGATACCTTCTCCACCCCGGTCTACTGCAACCCGCATGGCACATGGAACATCTTCGTCAGCCAGGACCGCGAGCTTGACCTGTACCAGATGGACCGGGAGGGGAAGACCACTAGGCTGAGGGGCATCGTGCCCCGGCGGGTGCCATTGCTCGCTCCCGAGGGAGAGGGCAAGAGGATCTTCACCGACTACCTCGCCATGCTGAATCGGAGGGACAGCCTGCTCGGCTACGCCTATTACCTGATCGACGACTACGGCTACGACGATTCCCTGTCGAACGTGTACTACGGCGCGTTGGCGACCTCCGCCCTCGACCTGCTTTGGCGCTCCTCGCTGATTGCTTACATCTGGGGCGGGCGGCTCGACAGGGAGGGCGTGCGGGAGGGCATCATCTTCTACGACATGGACCGACTGGATGCGCCCACCATCGGCGCGTTCATGTGAACCAGAGCGAGCCAGAAAACGGAAACCTTAAAATACTGTATGACTAATCGGGACGCAGGTGAATTGAGCATGCAGAAGCCTCTCATGGTATTGAACCAGGCGATCAACAGTCAGGTCATCGTAGAGCTCAAGGGCAACCGCGAATACCGGGGAGTGCTCGACGGATACGATCCTCACATGAACCTCGTGCTTAAGAATGCCGAGGAGCTCATCAACGATGAGGTCATCAGGAAGCTCAGCGTCACGATCGTCCGAGGGGACAACGTAATTTACATTTCACCGTAGGGGTAGGCTCCATGACAAAAGGCACTCCATCAATGGGTAAGATGGGCAGCAAGAAGACCCACATCCCTTGCCGCCGCTGTGGTAAGCACGCGTACAACGTCAGGAAGGGCATTTGTGCCTCCTGTGGCTATGGCAAGACCACCACGATGAGAACTTATACTTGGGCAAAGCCGCATAATTGATGGCTGAGGTCCTGCCTGTGTCCGACAACCCCAAACATTTCTGTGGCGTTGCGGGAATGGCACTGACCACGGATGCAGTTCTGCCGCTACGCAAAGCGTTGCGCGTGATCCAGCACCGCGGGCAGGAGAGCGCCGGGATCGCCGTCTTCGATGGCCAGATCCGCTCGGTGAAGGGCATGGGTCTGGTGCATGAGGTTCTCACCAATGCGGCAATCGCAGGCGTCCACGGCAGCAACGGCATCGGGCATGTCCGCTATTCCACAACTGGCTCGAGCGTTTTGGAGAATTGCGCCCCCATCGTGGTGAAGATGCTGCAGGGGGAGGTGGCGCTGGCGCATAACGGGGATATCGTCAACGCCGACAAGATCCGGGCGAAGCTGCAATCGGAGGGCTGGGCCTTCCTCACCACCACCGACTCGGAGATCATCGTGCGATTGGTGGCGAATGAGCTGAGCCAGTCTCCCGATCCGGTGCGCGCCATCAAGAACACCATGAGGATCATCGACGGCGCTTACTCTCTGACATTGATGGTCGGAGGCAGGGTCTTCGGCGTGCGCGACCCGCTCGGCTTCCGCCCGCTGTGCCTGGGTCGTTTGCATGACGGTTATTGCATCGCCTCTGAGAGCGCCGTCTTCGACGTGCTCCAGGGCGAGTTCATCCGCGACGTGGTGCCGGGAGAGATAATCGAAATTACGCCAGAAGGGTTCACTTCGCATTCTGTTCCGGCAATGCCGCACAAGGCGAACTGCATGTTCGAATGGGTCTACTTCGCCCGACCGGACAGCGTCCTGGACGGGCTGGAGGTGTACACCGCCCGCAAGCGCCTGGGCAGCATTTTGGCCGAGGAGCATCCGGTCGAGGCCGATGTGGTCGTGCCGGTGCCCGACTCTGGAAGGGCGCATGCGCTCGGTTTCTCGGAGAAATCCGGCATTCCCTACGAAGAAGGGTTCATGAAGAACCGCTACGTGGAAAGGACGTTCATCATGCCTGAGCAGAGCACCCGCGATGAGAGCGTCCTGCTCAAGCTCAATCCGATCAAGTCCACCATGAAGGGAAAGAGGATCGTGATCGTAGACGATTCGATCGTCCGCGGGACCACCATGCGGAGGATAGTGCAGATGGCTCGCCGCGCTGGCGCGAAGGAGGTCCACGTGCGCATCGGATGCCCTCCAGTGAAGGCGCCCTGCTATTACGGCGTGGACATGAAGACGCGGGAGCAGTTCGCCGCCACCAACCGGACGGTGGAGGAGATCTCCCGGCTGATCACGGCCGATAGCGTGGCCTATACGAGCATCGCCGGCCTGGTAAAGGCGCTTGGTCTGCCGGAGTGCGAGCTTTGCATGGCCTGCCTGAACGCCGAGTACCCGACACACATCTCCGGCGAGAAGATGCGCTTCCAAAAGAGGCTGGACGTCGAGTAGGAGCACAGCAAAGGTTTAACTAGGATTTGGCCTTCGTTAACCCCTGCGATGGCTCTATCCAGCACTTCATTCGGCAAGGAATTATCCCTTTCATCGGAGCGCCTCCAAGGGATCCGCCTCGAGGCTGTTCAATGCGCGGCGGTAGGTATCCTCCGAGATCTCACCCAGGGCGAGCCTGCGGGTCAGCGACTTCTTCAGGTCCTCGGGCTGGCCCTGTCCCTCATGATCATCGACGACCCGGACCGCAGGAGATGCCTGGACGAAGGTGGCGATGGCGTCGTCCTGTACGTGGACATAACCCATGGTGGTCTTGACGTCGGCATGGCCGGCGAAGCGCTGCAGTTGGAACGGGTTCATCCCCTGCTCGCTGAGCTCGGTTATCCGCATGTGCCTCAGCATGTGAGGGTGGATCTTCCGGTCCAGCCTCGCATCGGCGGCCAACTTCGCGAGCATGACCCTCAGCGTGTCGTGCCCATGGATCCTGGTGCCATCCTGATTCAGGAACAGGCAGAGCTCGTCCTCCGCTGTTGCCCCTGTGCCCCTGACCTCGAGGTAGCTTGCCAGCGCCTTCCTGGTCGCATCACCGAAGAAGATCCTGCGGTCATGCTTCCCCTTCGGCCTCCTGGCAAGGACGACGCCCTTGCTCAGGTCCAGGTCACGCATCCGGAGAGCCCGGAGCTCCCCGCCCCTGGCCGCTCCCTCGCCCATGATCATCAGGATCGCCGTGTCCCTCTTTGCCCTGAAGACATCCTGCTGGCGCGATGCCGCATCGAGGACCTTGGCGAACTCGCTCTTGCTGAGACTGTCCGCCTCCTTGTGGATCTTCTTCGGCGGTTCCACCCTGAAGCCCATCCCCCGGTA
This sequence comes from Methanomassiliicoccaceae archaeon, assembly GCA_963768775.1. Taxonomy (GTDB): domain Archaea; phylum Thermoplasmatota; class Thermoplasmata; order Methanomassiliicoccales; family UBA472; genus FEN-33. Next base: position 811,610 of record CAVYIY010000006.1, on the reverse strand, counting down.
CTCCAGGAAGGCGTTCAACGCGAAGGCGTACGTATTCATCGAGTTCTGGTCGACCTTCGCCGCCAGCTCGTCCCTGAAGCGCAGCACCTGTTCCTCCCCCAGATCTTCCCCGACAAAGTCCAGCAGCCGGGCCGCCATGTTGAGGTAGATCCTCCTGGTCTGTTCCGTCCTATTCTGGCCGATGAGCCGCTTCTCGAATCCTTCGAGGAGCGGGTTCATGTTCTCAGCGCCCCCCATTAACGCCTCTCTCCATTAACCTTGGCCAACGCCTCTATGGCCCTCTCGACGTCCTTGGCGTTCATCCTGGACCTCGGAAGGAGCCCCTGCACCATCCGGGCACGGTTCTCCTCATCCATGAGCTCCTTGGCTTTGTGAGCGATCGTTTTGCCCCGATCGTCGAGGTGCAGGGCGAGGAGCGCGGCCGCGTCGGTGCAGATCGCGAGGTCCTTGTTCTCGAGGAAGTGCCGGGCGGTGTTGATCTTGACGTTCATCAGGTACCTTCAGGGACGATGGTTTTTGTTTGGACTAGTCTAATCTTCCCATCAATAGAGAGCCAGAACGGGAGCCATTCATGCTCGATCGCTCCCCTGATGTAACTTACCGCTGCATCAGTATCATTACAGAAGAGGTCATCAACGGATATGGCGGCCAAATCGAGGGGTAGCCCCTCAATTCCCTCACCCCTTTTGTTCGCCTTAATGGATGTTGTCAATCGAATCTGCAACGCCCGGAGACGTTCTTCCTCGAGCCTTGATTTGGGAAGGCAAGCCTCGCGCGCGAGACCTTTTTCTTGGGTCTTTGGGTCTTTAGAAGTACTATTAACATCATCCATTCTATCTTTATTTTCATAGACCTTCTCAGGTCTAATCGGGTCTAAAAGGGTCTTGTTTTCTTCATTCAAGACCGGGACTTGGGTCTTCAGGTCTGATGCGGGTCTACGATTTTCTTGTTCACTGGCTCCTTCATTTAGACCCATAGACCCACTTTTCGCGTTAGTCTCAGTGCTCGCGCACGCGTACGCGCGAGGGACGAAAGCCGCCCTCATCTGTTCGTTTCCAATCATGGTCCGAGCGACCTTCTCCGTCCCTGGCTCGATAACACAATCAATTGGTATGCCCGCAGCACTGGCCGCTTGCATCGCCAGTTCCTTGAGATTGGAAATCCTCTCCTCGGGCAACGCTTTCTTATTGTATTCCTGGAGCAATGCACTTGTGACATAGACGCCCCTTACTGACTCTGTTTTAACCGTCAGCCCCGCCTTCTTCGTCTCTACCTTAAGCGGCTCCTCCTTCCAGACCACGTCTTCGCCTTTGACCTCGATATTGTACAATCCATCGCCAAGATTAACTCTGAAGCAGTTCTGGACGCACCACATATCGAACCACTCAATGAAGCGGTCAACGTTGGTTCTCTTGGAGTCCCAGGTAGATCGTTCCACGGGATTGACGACGCTCTTGACAAATTCTTCTATCAATGGGGTTTGCCAATCGACTCCCTTGGCCTTGCAACCTTCCTCGAAGATCTTAAGGCCGAAATATACGACCGCCCACGCATACGGCCTCTGCGGAGATTCCCAGTCTGGGCGTTTCGATTCGATCTCGCGGGCATAATCTTCGATCATTCTGAGCAAATCAGGGCAACTCTGATGATTGGTGATGTAATTCCTCTCTAGCCAGAACCCGATGGGGCGGAGCTTCTTGAGCTGATCCTTTGACTCATTGGCCTTCAATCTCCGTTCTCCTCTCTTGGAGGAATCGAATCGGACGTTGAGTATGCGTTTGAGCACCGATCCAGTCTCGGTCGGCAAAGCGTTGCCAGTCATCAGCAGCACTGCCCTGCTCGCATACCTTTTCATGGTCATTTGGGTGTTTCCCCTCTTGCCCAGGTTCCAACTCTCAGCACTATCCTTTATCGCGGAGAGCACGCTGTCTTTGAGCGCGTCGGCTTCCTCGACCACGATGGGAAGGGCGATCGCATCAAAATGGGCGTTCAACCTATAGTCCGTCCCGATGCTTCCACCGCTTTCTTCCCTCATTCCGAACATGTTCACACTGGCCACACGTGCCGACATTGATTTCCCCAGGTCGTGATCCGGAGCATAGTTGAAGCCGTGTGGGAAAAAGATGCCATTGGTCCGCAATACCGGTGTGAAGGGGGCAGCAAGACCCAATCCGAACGTTGGAAACGCTTCATATGAATGCCAATACCCCATCATCTTGATGTAGGCCTGAAGGTCCTCAGGTGTGGCCTCGAACTGAATATTACCTCTTACCTTTTCCCATACCTTGATCTGTTCATCCTTGACTGGTAGGGGGTCCTCACAGAGTTCCAGCTTATCCCCATGGGTATATACTCCATATGTTGCATGACGGTCCTCTGTCCGATCTGCCATGCCACTTGCCACCGCTGAGAGGACGTCTTGAGCTCTGGATCTATAGAAGATGTAACCTTCACCCTTGAGTCGCTCCAGGAGATCATCTACCCTCGCCGTTATCTCTTCCCCATCCATCATCCAACGGTAGTACACCTCACCGTCGACCCGGAGCCTTTCCAGAGGCTTTACAGAGCCACGAATTACGCATCTTGCACGTTCGCCTTTCTCTCCTGGATTGAAGACCAAGCAAATCTCAGTCGGTGTCCATCTTGCTGTTTCAGTATCGCCAAGCGGAAAGTCCCTTACTTCGCTTTCCGAACTATCGGCAGGTCGCCTTCTTTCATCGCTGGATAGTAGCCCCACTGCTTCCCAGACGTCGTACTTAAGGTGTGTGTATTCAACTTTGTCCCTATTTGATGAACAGAAATCTTCCCACTCCCCTACAGTCTTCTTGGCAGTATTCCCACCAGCCAATTTCACAACGACGAGCCTTTCAACGCCACCTCCGCCATCTGGACTGGATTCGGTTCCAAGGACTTTATAAGCGTCTTTCTGGGCTCCGAGATTGGTCGGTGAGCCATTGTGCTTCTTGCTTTTCGTCTTTCTTGAAATCCCTGCCATCTCAGAACCCCCTCCTCTTCGCGAGCTCCCTCGTTTCTCGCTCTTCCTTTCTCCGCTGCGACTTCCTGCGGTTCTCCCAGTACAGATCATCCAAATTCTTGCAGAGCTCAGAGCAATGGCCTCCGAGCTCAGTCCAAGTGGTTAAGCCATCGAAGATGAGTGGGGATCCGCAATACTGACAACGATCGACGGTTAGGACCCGGTCGAAGACCTCGATCACTCTGGTCCAGGGCACGAGCCCCCGCTTGTTCTTTCGCTTCCTGATCGGAACGAAACGGTTGGAAGTCATCATCTCACACCAACCCCCTGCCTTTGCAAGTTAGACAGATCTGACGTTCCGCAGCATCGTCGCATCTGCTGTAGATTGCCTTGGCCAGGAGAAAATGGCCATAATCAAAGACGCTCAGGTCTTTTCGACCAGCCTGTCCAATGAGCTCATCCCATTCATTTTCGGTTAAGGTGAGAAAGAATCTGTGGGTCCGCGTCATCGAGGAGCTCACGAGAACCCCTCCAGTTCACCACTGCCCGGCCAATCCTTCCGTGAGATCCACAGCCGACCATGCTCGGTCGATTGTGCTTTGATGACCTGGACGTCGTGCATGCTCTCCATCGAGTTCCGGATCGCCTCGAAGCGTTCCCGTGGAGCCCGGAAGACAATGGCGCCAACGATCCACTTCTCATCATTCCTTAATCCCATCCCTTCACCTCAAAGTCAAATCACAAGCCTAGCCAGGCTGGCCCTCCGCCTCTCCTTCCTTTTCTCCATCCTCCGGATGTCCACTGCCCAGCATTCCATTGAACAATAACCTCGGCGAGCTGCATCTGAAAGGTCCTTGTTCGGGATCTCCCTCCCGCAAGTTGCACAGAGATCCTTTGCGATCACGCCGGCCTTCTTGACATGTCGGGGAGGTCTATGAGCCATTGGCAGCCTCCTTGGCCTGTTCTCGTAAGGCCCTGACCAATAGCGATCGCGCATACACATGCGGGGGCAATATCAGCGATTTGGCCTGTTCTCTCAGCTCTTCAATATCAGCTGGCTCCAGATAAACGGTCATCGACCTCATGCAACCACCTACGAGCCTTCGATAGTGCGAGAGGTTATCAAGAAGTTTGACAATTACATCATGCATGGTAGTGTTTACAAAATGAAGGGCCAGCTTAGTCTTGCGAACCTGGAAGACCTTGGCCTCCTCGTTGATATGCAAAGGTTGTTTTGGAATCAAGAAGCCAGTCTTGGCGTCAGAAGAAATTCCATCGACAAGATGATCCTCTTGGCGCTCCACGTTGACAATTATCTCAGAGTTAGACATGCAATCAGGCATAAAGAGGGATTGACGCAAACTGAGATCCTGTACGTTCTTGATTCCTATCCACCCAAAAGGAGGAAGACCAACATAAATCCAGAAACCAAGTGCGCCATGGAACTCAAAGAAGTAGATCCCGTCAAGGAAGCCATCGAGGGGGCAATGCGGCCTTTGAAATTCACAGCACCAGTAAGCCCCCAGCAACTGAACCAAGTGCTCAGAAGGATGGTAAAGAACGGTGAAGTTGAAAAGAAACGAGCAGCCTCCAGATGTGAGAGGTCCAGATACCAGGTGCGAATGGAAGCAGAGACACGGCCTTTTGCAATTCATCATATGATGAAGAAAATAAAGAAAGCCAGAAACGACCAGTTTTTCAACGAAGCTGGAGTGTTGTTGCTCTTTCCAGATCAATGGCTGAATGACCTTGCCCCAATGAATCGACTCCAAAGGGACGCAGAAGAGTCCAGAAGGACGAAGGCATGCACGAATCTGACCCATGAAATCAGGGTGGAATGCGAAAAGGCGATTGCGATCATTTTGGAGAACCACAAGATGGATCTCGAAAAAGCAGCTCGTTATATCGAGAAGAGGAGCCAACGTCAGAGGGATATGGACGTTGATATGGGGAGAGTAACTCTCGACTTGCCGACGCCTCCACCACTCATCTTGATCGATCTCGAGAATTACTTTGGACACAGAATTGTTGCGATTCTCAGTGAGATTCAGCGTTTTGGCTAAGGGGTAACTATCCATCAATTCTGACCCCCTTCCTCGGCGAAGTCCGGGGCATACTTCGTCATCGCTGCCTCGATGTCCATTTCCCCGACGCCCAAGTACCTGATCGTCATTTCCGTCGTGCAGTGCCCCATTATCTCCTTGAGCTCCACCAGGGGGCAGCCGCGCTTGTAGGTCAGCCGGCCGAAGGTCCTGCGGAGCGTATGGCTGGAGAGATGGAAGCCGGCCTTGCGGCCGATCTTCCTCAAGATGCCGGTGATCGAATGGGGCTCGTAAGGCACAACCCTGCCCTTGGCCTCATGGACGAGCCAGCAATCAGACTTCCCCAGCTTCATCCTCGCCTTGAGATATGGCTCAACCCATCTCCAGGTGCGGACGTCTGTGGGGATGGTCCTCTGCTTCCTCCCCTTACCGCGAACGACGATGGCCCGATCCGTGACGTCCTTCTCCCTCAACGATGCGAGCTCTCCTGCTCTCATCCCGGTGGTCACTAGCATGGCGATCATCGCCAAGTACGTCGGGTTCTCGGTGGTGATGAGCAGCTGCCGCACCTGCTTCTCATCGAGCCAGTCAACGTTCATCCGATGCGCGTGGATCCGGAACTTGACCTTATCGACGTTGCGATTCCCGGAGGCCTTGAGGAATTGCAGGGCCACCATGGTCCTCAGGGCAGTCGTCCCGGTGCTCAGGTTGCTCATAGAGTCCAGATAGGCCCTGAGATGCCCTGGCGTTATCTTCTTCGCCTGCAGCGGCGCCCCGCTTCCGTTGGCCCAGCGATAGAAGCTCATGAGCGAATCCTCGTAGGTCTTCAGCGTCCCTCCGGAGAGCATAGCATCAGAGCATTCCTGGATGTATACCTTGATCTGCCTCTTCATCGCCGGCATCCTCGGCACGAACTCACCCCTTTCCCATCAATGCCCTGAGCTCGGTGCTGCAGGCCCTGCAGTGCCGCTCGAGGATCCCGGCCGCTCTCTTCCTCGTGTCGGCCGGCAAGTCCGCTCTGAGGACCGCTTGCGCGACGATCGTGACGTCATCCGCGATGACGGTTGTGTGAGCGCTCCTCCCGGACTCCGATCGGAAGGCCCTCGCCTCGATGCCTAGCATGGCGAAGCCGTCCCCGAAGACTCTGCTTTCTCCTTCTCAAGCCGGTCTCTGAAGAAGTCGATCCCGATCTGATTCGTCAATCTGGCTATTCGGATCCTCCGCTGATCATTGATCGTTAGGTCCAGGACCTTTCTTAACTCTGGATCTGAGGAGAGATCGTACGAGATCTCCAATCCATCCTCCAACCCGCGCCAATAATCATCGGACATGCCGAGCTCCTGCTGCAGGTCCTCCTCCATGATCATCACCCAGCAGCCAGCCGGGCCTTCTCCGCCCGAAGCTCGTTCATGATCGTCTTCTTGTGCTTCTCGATGATCCTGGTGATAACGTTCTGTGGCAGCTGCTCGTCGTCGATCACGCGGATCTTGACGATGATCATGATTAGCCGCCTCCAGGAGTCTTCGCCTTCTCGGCGTCTTTCACCTGCAGCTTCGCGCTCTCTTCCCTCAGTGCCCTCAAGAGCAGCGATCTGGCATAGACTGATGGCGGCAATGCCATCCGCTTGGCCGTGTCTTTGAGCTCCTTGAGATCTTGCTCCTCGAGCATTACTGTCAGTCCTTTCATGTTGGTCATGTTTGTTCCATCCTGTTAGGCATTGCCTAACTATGCCTAACAATGTCGTATAACATCGTATACGCTCTTAAGTCTTGCTATGGCAATTTGCCCGACATGGTTAGGCAAAGGGAGAAGCTGACTGTCACGGTACCCCAGGACCTCATTGATTGGCTAGACAAGATGGTGGCTAAGAGGGCCTTTGCGAGCAGGTCCCATGGAGTGGAGCTCTGCATCATGGAGTACCGGGAGAAGCACGAAAAGGGCCGCTAGATCTCGTCCTGCGGGCCCTGCAGCCGCTCCGATCGTATTCCCCGGGGAATGAATCGTCCTCGAGCTCCGGAGGCCTCCCGGTGAGGTCCTCGCGACTTAAAGTCGGGCTTAAGTCGGCCGCAGCGATCGCAGCCTCTTGTCGCTCCCGGAGCGACGAAAGGATCCTTCCGATTCGGGGAGCTCCTGCAGCTGCTCGAGGGCGAATCGTGTTACGCGGATCCGCCGTCTACTCACTTCTTGGTCGCTGGACGCCCTCGCGGAGGCAATGTTTCAGCAAATAATCCAGGGGAAACGAGCATGTTTAGGGTCCTGGGTGCCCGGCCAGCGGTGCTTGGCCGCCGATCTGACCTGATGCCGCCGGGCATTCAGGATCCTTCAAGGTAAGGAGTTTGGAGCCGGCTGCGGGGTTTCGCTCGCAGCCGGACTCCTCGGGGATCACTCGTTCAGCTTGAGATCTCGATAATTAGGACTACCTCCAGTACTTGTAGAGCCAGGCGATTGTGCACCCTGGAATGACATTGATCCCGAGAATAGCCTCTTCGATTACCCCAAAGGCCGATACGAAGAAGACGTAATGGTCCTGCGAGAGCATGGTATAGATCCAGATACCTTCGAAGGGGGCACAGGCGAGATTGCCCAATTCGGGGACGATCATCGCGAATGCCCCGATGACATCAATAACGATGCAGACAGCCAGCTGTCCCCACGCGTCAAGCGTCCCGTCGATCGCCGCTCTTCCTCGCGAATATTGATAGCCCACTCTTCACACCTCCAGCTCAGGCCTCTGATTAGGCACGTCCTCCTTTCTTCCTTTGCTCATCGAGTTTCAGCTTCTTTCTGAGATCATGGTGCCTCTCGATTGCCAAGCCGAGTATGCGTCGCATGATCAGGCCTTCTTGTCCTTGGCTTTCGTCTTCTTCTTGCCGATGCCCAGGAAATAGCAGACGATGAGGATCACCACGACCCAGAAGGCGATGCCCAGCACGACGGTGAGGATTATCGCCCCGCCGGCGAGCAGCAGGGCGGTCGTCAGCGGCATCGTGGTCGCCTTGCCATCGCTCTGGATCGTCTGCCATCCCTTCTGATCGCTGACCTGGTTGACGTCAACGGGGACAGAGCTCTTGTCCTGGAGCATCTGCCCCAGCGCCATGTTCGTGAACTGGTACGAGTCTCCAGGTTTCACCTGGCTCGCTGCGACCGACATCACGGCCAGCGCGTTCGAGGAGCCGAAGAAGCCGTGCCCGATCACGTCATCCGGCGTTCCGGGAGTGATCATCGCCAGGCCCAGCACGTCCATCCTCATGGTATCCGAGATCGAGCCGATAGCTTTCACGAACTGGGATTGCGAGACGCTCTGGGGGACATTGACGGCGACGAGGTCGTTGATGTTCTTCGTCACTCCGGACTTGTCCTTCCACTGGATCTGCGCCCCCAGATCGTTCATCGGGTTCTTGATCGACTTGAGCAAAGCGGCATCCGCCTTGTCATTCATGCTCGAGCTCCAGGTGGTGTTCACCTTCAGGTCCTTCAGCTGGTAGTCGATCACCGTGACCTGGTCCGGGCTCACTCCGCTCTTCGTCGCAAGATCCTGCTGAAGCTTCTGCTCCATGGCAGCGCGGGGATCCTGCCATCCCCTCACCTCGGCCATACCAACAATGGGCGTGCCGGTCTCCTGGGAGGAGCCGAGGATCTGAGCGAAGTCGGTCTGGTTCAGCGTATGATCTGCGGCCAGGTCCTTCGGGTACAGGCTCAGGCCTGCGTCCTGCTGCACCGAGGGATCATTAGAGAAGGATCCCGGCGCCATGCTGCCCAGGCTGAAATCGACCTGCGTCCTGAGCCCTTCGCGCTGCACCGTCGGAAGAACGGCGACCCCCGGTCCAGATAGTGAACTTATCGTCCCGGCCGTCGTGGATATGTTGGCGGGGATGAAGCTCGAGTAGAGGCTCATCGTGGATAAGCTGGCTAAGGATGCAAGGCCTGAGGTCCTGGGAGCGGTTCCGTAGACGAAATCGACCTGAGACGTCGCTAATGCATTGATGAAGGCGAGAGAAACGATCTTGTCCTGGCTCGGAACCAGTCCAGCTGAGGAAGAAGCTGAATATAGCAGTGCCCCGCTGTCATCCTTCACCTTGAATGTAGCCATGCCGCTTGAGGATAGAGACACGGATAGACGATACCAGGTGAGGGAGGCACATCCAGTCCCATTGGCGTATCCCACTGTTTTGGGATGCAACCAGTCGCTGCTGCTTCCTTGCCAGTATATCGGGAAGACGGCTCCTCCGCCCCTTGTATCCAGACCGATGACACAGCTCCCTGCAAGGACCTCGTTCCCGAACGTGATTTCCATAAAGAAGCCACTTGCGGCCATCAACCTCGCCCGGGCTTCAATGGTAGTAGAGGACGAGAGCCCTGAGAGCTTCGATGAGCTTATGCTGACCAGGGAGGCATACCCCATGGTCAAGATGCTGCCACTCACGCTTGATTCTCCTATGATGTGTTGCCAGTTACCTATCGAGTCAAACGGCTCGGAGAATGTCACCGGAGCCGTTGTGTATGTGACGTTAGAATAGGTGGGTTCGAGCTGGACCGATGTCTGATCCTTAGTAGCTAGTGTCTGGCTCGTTGTCACCGCCGTGCCGGCGCCAAGGATGGCCGCCGTCAAGATAAGGATGGTGGCCAGCACCGCCCCGGGAATGATGAGGCTGTTCTTATGCCGCGCCATCGTCCCACCTCCAGAGCGGCTCGATCGTCTTCAGTCTTCTAGCTTGACATATAGATCCCTGCGATCCCAGCGCAGCGATGATCATGCAGATCTTCGCAATAAAAGCCGTGGCCAGGCACCTCGTAGGGCTTACTCTCTGTCTGTCTCGTTCTTCGTCCATATCTATGATCCCCGAATTGCAGGGAGGTCTTGGACGGACGGACAGGAAGCTGTTCATCCCGGCCTGGCGGAGATACCCGCGAGGCTTCAGGTGAGCTCAGAGCTCGAGATCCTTGCTGCAGCATGATTAACTGGTCTAATCTTCATTTTTTCGGTGCATGCGATTGAGAAAAAGATTGTAGTGCCTAACTTCGCATCCTTGCCAAAATATTGTACATGATGCTGTCTGACCTTGGATCCCTCTCTGAGGCGGGAATCGAAGAGAATGTAGTGCCTAATTCATAGTTGAATCTTTGATGTGTTCTTCATTCGAGAAGTTCGATACCGATGAATCAAGATCCCCCGGAGCCGAGAAGAACGAGATCTCAGGAATTTGCCGGGGTGCCGTGTATGTTGATTGTATTTTTCTATTTCTTTCTATTATTGGAAGCGCCTCGATGGGCCTCGTCCCGTCGTCGTTGGTCGTACTGGCATTGAAATCGAGCAACGAAGGATCCTGAGAATGATGATAACAAGGCGAAGGCACTTTCGATAAGGTATGCTGGCTACATGCTTTTTCTGTGTTCAGATGATGATTGCTATTGAGCATAGATGTGCTGGCTCATTCATCCAGTCTTTTTCTGCTCGTCGACTTGAGCGGTATTTCCCGGGGAATGATGTTGGCGCTGTCGAATTGAGATTTCTCAAACCGTGATGCCAGGGGGAGGTGGGGATACTTAAGGTCCCCTGCTACTTTCGCAAGTAGGTAATCCGTCAAGGTTGATCCCCCGTCGACGGGCATGATCGAGAAGAGTGCTCCGTGGCACCCCTAGCTGCCGTGCAGCATCGCTCACTGTTCGGGCCTTCCCGGTCTCGAGCAGCATCTTCGCGAGCTCCACATTGACGTCCTTGCGTCTCCCCTTTCCCCACTTCCCACCCTGGGCGAGCTTGCGTTGGATGCCTTCCGAGACGCGCTCGGAGATGATGCCGCGCTCGTACTCCGCGAAGCCCGAAGTGATGGTGAAGAACAGCTTGCCCTGCGCCGTCGTGGTGTCGATGGCTTGGGCCGTGAATACCAGGTCGATCCCGAGGTCCTTCATCTCCTCGGCCACGTTGAGGGCATGGCGGGTGGAGCGCATGAACCGGTCCATCCTGAGCATCACGATCGCCTGGAACCTGTGAGCATGGGCATCCTCCAAGAGGCGCTTGAAGGCCGGCCGGTCCGTGTTCTTTCCGGAGAATCCCTCATCGACATAGGGCTCGCCGAAGACCTCCCAGCCATGAGCCAAAACATACTCTCGGAGTATTCGTAGTTGCGTCTCCGGATTCTGGTCCTTGTCCTTGGTCGATACCCTGGCATAGATGGCGACTTTCATTGGCATCCTTTTCTCCTTAAGTGATGCGATCACTTCTTGATCGGCGACTCGAGCTTAAGCAGACGCTTGCTCACCTCGGGGTGAGACCTGATCGCCTGCAGGATCACATCAGAACGGCTGCTGTAGGCTCCCGCGTCCCTAATGTCATCAAGGACCTTCACCAAGGCGGCCGGCATCTGCAGGCTCACCACGACGGTGTTCTTCGGCTTCCGCTTGAACACACCCGGCCGGGTCTCCTTGATCAACGGTTTCGATGCGACGGGCGCCGGCTTCGTGACAACGGGCGCTGCAGCCGGCCGGTGCTGCTCCGGGACTCGGGTGGGCGTCGTTGAAGGCGTCGGTGCCTTGGCCCCAGGAGACGGGCTAGGGACGGCCTGTGTACTGAGGTTGGAATCCTTGGGCGGAGTTTGCAGTACTGGCTTCGGTGAATTACCCGAAACGTTCTCAGGGATTGCTTTCCGAGCTCTTCTGGGCCACAGCGGAGACATGAGGATTCCAATGATGTAATACATTGATATTACTTTTGAATTACACGGCGCAAATCCAAGAGTCCGTCTCGGTTCGACGGGGTCGGAACGAGTTGAGTCAACTTTAATCCATAGGTCATTCTGCCGTTTCACTTATTCCCTGGGGAATACATTCAAAAAAAGAAGTGGAAGAGGTTTGGTTATCGGCGGCTCCATCGGCCAAGGAAACGGACGGTTCTCCCTGAGAGCCCAAAACCTTAACTAGGAAAATCCCTTTCGCGATAACACTGGGCCGGTAGATCAGCTGGAAGATCGCTATCTTGGCATGGTAGAGGCCGCGAGTTCAAATCTCGCCCGGTCCACTTCTATTCACCAACATCCTCAAATGAGATGTTTCGCTTCATGGATGTCTCTCCTCCAATCGATTGGATCAACTCATCATGGTAGGTCCACGAACAACTCCTCCCCTTCCACGGTGATCGGGTAAGCAGGCAGGTCGTGGGCTTTGCCGAACGGCACCCAAGGACCCTTCAGCAACTTGCCCGTGCGCACATCGTATTCGGAGCCATGGCGGGGGCATTTCACCACGAATTCCATCAGCTTCCCCTCCCAAAGATGGCCGCCAGCATGGGAGCAGATTCCCTCCATCCCGTAGTATTTGCCGTTGACGTTCGCTACCAGGACGAACTTGTCTTTGACGACCACTCCTATCATCGCGTTCGCTCCGACTTCGCTAGCTTTCGCCACTTTCGTCTTCACCATCAACCTCACCTGTAGGGTTTGATATCCGCACCGCCGGGTATTTGGCTTTATTTCTCTCAGGCTCTCCGACGTTCGTTTTTTACCTCACGGAACGATATCCGGTCGGATGATAGTGGACGGGCATGTGCACATTTGGCAACGGAAGATGCTCCCTGACTCCTTACTTCGGGCATATATGGAGCCGCTGCTCGCCCTTGATGGATTGACGATGGACCTGACCATCGACCGGGAGCAGGATTGGCCCATGTCGCAGGTCAATTCCGAACAGCTGCTGCAATCGATGGCAGAGGCGAAGGTCGACCGGGCGGTGGTGCTCCCCTTGGACTTTGGTCTGGTCGATGCCCCAGGGGTCGGGATTGAGCAGTATAACGATTGGGTGTTCGAATGCTGCCGAAAGGAGAACAAGCTGATCCCGTTCATTGGCATAGACCCGATGCGGGGGAAGGTGGCAGAGGAGCTGGTGCGCAAGTACGTCAAGCATTGCGACGCCAAAGGGGTGAAGGTTTATCCTGGCACCGGGTACTATCCGAATGATGAGAAGGTCGCCTACTTCTGGAAGCTGATGGAAGACAATGATCTAACAGTAATCACGCACGGGGGCGCGAGCTGGGGGCCGTTGGATGACAAGTACACCCATCCAATCTTATTCAAGGAAGTCCTGGCCAAGCACCCTGAGATGAGATTGATCGTGGCGCATTTCGGGGGCAAATTCCGCGCAGAGACCTACGAGCTGGCTAAAGCATACCCGAACGTCTACACGGACTGCTCGGCATTGCAGGGCTGGCTGCCCACCGACCCGGACACATGCAGGTCGCGTCTGCAGGAGGCGGTGAAGAACATGCCCGGCCGGGTGATCTTCGGCTCCGATTGGCCGCTCTTCGATATGGCCTACCCCTACGCCTACTGGGTCCGCTTCGTGACCGAAGAGAGCTGGACCTCCGAGGAAGAGAAGCAACGAGTGCTGGGCGGGACTATGAGCGAGATCCTGCAGATCTAGATCCCCAGATCCAGCGGCTTACCCCAGGCGCCATCGAAGAAGTTCTCTCCAATCGGCTTCCTCTCCGGCCGGCTCAGCTCGCTGACCTTCTGCTTCTCGGTCAATAGCGTGTCGTCGTCGCCCGGATAGCCGATGATCACCATGGTGATTACCACGTATTCCGGCGGGATTTCCAGCTCCCTCTTCAGGGCCAAGGGATCATAGCCAGCGATGGGGTGGGCGATTAGCCCGAGCTCGGTGGCACGGAGCACCATTTCCCCTACCGCTAGTCCGCAGCCGAACAGGTAGTAGTCGCGGCCGTCGGAGAGGCCATGGCAGTCATCGCTGATCTTGGCCGAGACGACGAAGATGGCTGGCCCCCTGCTGGCATAGACGTTCCCCTTGGTCAAGGCCGCCTTCGCCTTGGTGAGCGATTCCGGCTCGCGGCAGACGACCACCCTCCAAGGCTGATTGTTGTTGCACGAGGGGGCGAGGCGCATCGCCTCGACCAGGCTGGCGATCTTGTCTGTCTCCACCGGCCCGGTGTCGAACTTGCGCAATGCCCTGCGCTTGTGAATCGCATCGATTACGTCCATCTGAACCCTCTGCTATTGAATCCTGGCGCTGATGCTTAAGAGTTGCGTCCTTCGTTCTCTCGAAAATAATCCCAGGCAAGATTTTAAAGCGCCCCGATTGAATATTAGCCAACATGGCATTCGACCTCACTCTCTCCCCCATGCCCGAGCTGCTCCTGCTCCTTGGAGGACTGATCGCCCTGGTCATCGCGTTCGTCGGCAAGAACAAGAAGACGGCGATCGACAACGTGGCGGTGTTCCTTGGGTTCTTCGTCGGCATCGTCATGATCGTCGAGGCGATCCTGCTCTACAATTCCGGGATTGCGAGAGGCTCGACCATCTGGATATCTGCCATTCTCGGGTTCGGCCTGTTCATGCGGGTATTCCGCAAGGTCAAGGTCGCATTGATCCTGGCGCTCCTGGCGGCGTTGGTCACCGGCGTCGGCCTCTACCTCTTGGAGAAATCGGCGCAGACCGGCTACCTCTCCCCGATCGTCATCCTGATAATCGCATTGGTGGTCATGGCGATCGTGTATGGGCTGATAGGCGTAGCCGAGTTCTTCGCCGACCTCGCCGGCGCAGTGGCCAGCTGGAGGCCGGTGCTATTCATCCTCGGCATGCTGGCGCTCGTTGAGGCAGCATTGCTCTTCAGCGGCTCGTCGATATCGTCGATAATCGGCTAGTGGAACATCGGCCCTGGGATCGAACCGAATCATGTCGTTGGCAGGCAGCAATTGAGCCGATGCTCGATGCACGAAGGGGGAAGGGCGAAAGCGTCATTATTCCGAGGACGATTGTCGGGCATGGACGATTGGCTGATCCTCGGCGTTCTGGCCGGATTCCTGACCACCATCGGTTTCGTACCTCAGATAATCAAAGGATACCGCACCAAGCGGATGGAGGATGTGTCGCTGCTGATGCCGATGGTGCTGGGCGCCGGCATGCTGCTCTGGCTCTTGTACGGAATATCGCTGGAGAACTTGCCCATAGTCATATGGAACGCCATCGCCTTCGCCCTGAACATGGGCGTGGTCGGTCTGAAGCTGAGGTACTCCAGGGACAGTCCCGCCTGCCAGTGATCTTGCCCACCATGGGGAAACGTCCGGTCAGGCATCCCATTTTCCACGGTCTGCGACCTCGATTGCGGCCTAATGCCATAGGGTAGCATTTAAATGAGAAAACACTCATGAGAGGACGAGCGGGCCCGTGGCTTAGCCTGGATATAGCGCCGGCCTTCTATCGCGTCCTCGGGTCGCGGAGGTCAGCCGGATGTCTCGGGTTCGAATCCTTTGCTGAGAAGGCGAGATTCCCGACGGGCCCGCCACAACCGAGGCAAACATTATTAACCATTTACAGAATCTCGGCAGAACACACGAGGAGAATCACTAAATGAAGAGAAGCTCACGCGCATGGAAGAAGAGGGGCAAGCAGCGCTGGAAATGGCGCAAGAAGAAGATGCGCCGACGGAAGCGTGCCCAGAAGATGCGCAAGCGGTAGATTTGATCACTGGGGGTATGGGCTAATTCGGTATACTCGCGGGCTCCAGTTAACTGGGAATGATCGCTAACGGGTTCGCTGAACGGTGATGACTAACTGGAGCGGTGACCCGTTAATTCGCGTGGGGTAGCTCCCCACGTAGAGGAAACCCGCTGATCTGGGTTCAAATCCCAGTGCCCCCACTAACATTAGCTGGTCTGATTCCGATTTGTACCGTTTTCGGTACAAATGTTCTTTTTGGTATCTGGCATACAATTCGATAACGGAGCTGATATCATAGAGGTCTAAGAGCAAGGTTGACTGCTGCAATATCGCTAGAATCAGTGGTCCTAATGCCGCACTCCGCCGGATATTGCCTCTGCTCTCATCTTCTCCAGGATCCTCCAATCCCTTGCCAGCACCTCATTCAGGCTTGAAGACTCCTCGAGGACGACCTTGACCCGCTCCTGGCGGTAATCCTCGGCCGTCTTGCCTGCCCAGTCCCCGAAGACCTTGACCCCCAGCCCTCTTACCGAAATGATGCCGTAGATGATCGATAGGTCGTAGAGCAGCTCAACTACAAGCCAGGGGTCATAGGCGAGGGTGCGCGGCACCTCGAAAGGATAGCGCAGCACCATTATCGGCAGCTTGAAGGCCTTGGCGGCGGAACTGGCCTTGTCGTCCGCGCTTAGGAACAGCACCTCGAGGTCCTCCCTCCGGGCGTGGGCGGCCAGCGCGCCGATGATCTCCTGGTCCCTCTTCTCCTTGTCCTCGTTCCACTGCCCTCCGGCCACGTCCCAGGTGTTATATCTCTGTCTCACAGAGCTCAGCTCCGCCTGGGCGTTCAACGCTTTCCGCCCATCCTTGGTGCAGGCGTTCATCAGATTGCTCAGCAGGCGAGGGTTGCGGAACCCCTTCCTCAATACGTCAAGATCGTTCTCGCGGTACTTGTGGCCGCACTTCTCCGCCACTTCTTGCTCCACCAGCTCTGCGATCAGGATCTGAATGCTGGAAGGGTCGTAATCGGGCACCCCGCACGCTTCGCTGGAGAGCAGCAGGCGGCTGAGGAGGCGATAGTAGGCAATGTTGGTGTCGATCGCCACGCAGGCCTGCTTGGGGAACCGGGAGGGCTGGTTCCGGTGCGATTCGATCTGCCGTAGCTCTTTCATGAACTCGGCCAGGTTGTCGGGCGGGAGCAGGAGCGAGGACTGCAGCGCCTCCTTGAAGTCGGAGTAGGCGGGCACTTCCCGGACCAGGATCGGATCGCCGATCCGGTTCTGTACGTCCGCTGACGCCTTCTGGTAGGCTTCAATGGTCACCAATGAGTCGATCCTCCCCTCGCCTAAGTCAAGCCTCACCAGGTCGAGGTCCAAGAAGGCGCTGTTGAACCAGATGTCGTTCCGGCCATGCAACTTACCCTCATTGAGCACGGCCATAAGGAAGCTCTTCGGGGCGATCAGTTCCATTCAGCTCCCCCCTTTTTCGGATTGCCGCGCCGCCCTGCTCTCCGCCAGGATGTCGTGGCAATGTTGCATCTCCAGGGGTATCTCCAGGTATGGGCGGTCGGTGTTCTTCAACGAATCGACGTACAGGTAGAAGATGTGCTGGAAGTCGTTCTTCGTCAGGCTGGAGAGGAGGCTGCCGACCACCATGACCTTCTTTCCCGGGGTGACGTCGAGGGCGAGCGTCGCCCCTGCCGCTTTCTCCGCAGCAGCGAGACGCCGCACCGCTTCGGCCACGTTCCTGGCATCTTGAGAGTCCACCAGCTCGAGCCTGACGTCGGCGGCCGATCCCTGCTCGCGCAGCAGGTGCCTCAGCATCTTGGCGGTCACCTCAGCCTGGTTCTTGTCGCAGCCGGCGGAGAGGACATAGACCCGGTCCGGGACGAACGAGAATGCTCGGGCCGACGCCCAAACAGAGTTGACCAGGGCCCAAGTGCTCCTTCCCATCAGCGTGATCAATACCTTCAAGTCCGAACCTCATTCAACGTTGATTCTATTCGAGGCGAGGGTAGTTTAAGGTTGCGCGGTCGGCCTTACGATCCTAATCGAGGCCGATGGCCTTGCGGATCTCCACCTGGGTCTGCTCCGGCGGAAGCCTGGTGTTCACCAGCCTGATATCGGTCCGGCTCAGCAGCTGGGAGAAGAAGTTCTTCCTCAGGCTCTGCTTTCTCGCGTCCCGGACCAGCTGATGGGGGTTGCAGAAATCGTTCCGTACCAGGTAGTCGAGCGCCTCCTCCTTTGAGAGTTCGCGCACGATCGTTGGGTCTTCCTGGTCCCGCTTGAGCAGCAGTATGTGGTACAGGCTGGTCATGGGGACCACGCCGGTGGCGCCGACGATCCAGCGCACGTTCAGTATCGCCCGCTCGGCGCCGTCGAAGCGCCCCTTATCCACCAGCGGCTGGAACTCCTTCCAGATTCTGCTGATGTCCCCTTCCACGTAGCAGTTCTTCTCCGAGCCGAACGCCAGGTGGCGCTTCTCCGAGAGCCGGACGAAGTACCAGTCGTCGGTGACCAGTCGCGCCTCGGGCGAGCGCAGCAGTCCCCAGGAATGCGTGGTCTTGCCCGTCTTGGAGGGCGCGATGAGCGAGACCCCCTTGCCGGCGACATCGATGGCCGCGCCATGCACCGAATATATGCCGTGCTGGTCCTCCAGGATGTCCCCGGCGACCGCCAGGGCGACGCTCTTGATCGTTCCGTAATAATCAACGTTGAAGACGAAGGCGGTCTTGGTGTACGGGTCGAAGAGCACGCCCGTCTCCATGCTTGGGTCGTTCAGTGACGATCACCCGGCCGTGGGAGCGCAGGTTCTCCGACGTCATGTAGAAGTTGTCCTGCCACTGGTGGACGATCGTATCATCGTCAGTAAGCAGCTTCACGCAGCATCCGTAGATTTCAGATTTCCGGGCATATAACAGCCTAGGTATGTAGCGCGCGTAGAGCGCGTCCTTCTCCTCGGTGCCGATGAGCTTGACAGAGTAGGGCATGTTCTCCCCAACGCTATTGCAATCAGGGGCACATCATCATTTCCCTTCGCCGTTGACCAGCGGGACCGAGCCCTGGCTCACCGCGCCGTTGGGGGTCTTGAGCAGTTTGAACTCCAAGGAGTCGATCAACGCCAGCAGGCTCGCTTCGATGATGTTCGCCGACACCCCGACCGTCGTCCAGGTCATCACCCCGTCGGTGGAGCGGATGAGGACGCGGACGGTCGCCTCGGTCGCCGCCCGAGCATCGATCACGCGCACCTTGTAGTCGATCAGGCGGATGCCGCGCAGCTCGGGGTAGAACCTCTCCAGCGCCTTCCTCAATGCCTTGTCCAGAGCATTCACCGGGCCGTTCCCCTCGGACGCGGTATGCTCGACCAGGCCGGACGGGTCGACCACCCTGACGCTCGCCTCGGAGCGCATGATGTCCCCCGAGACGTCGACGAAGATGCGGAACCCGGTAAGCTTGAATGGCGGTGTGGAGACGCCCTGCAGCCGGCGGACCATGAGCTCGAAGGAGGCCTCAGCCGCCTCGAACTGGTAGCCTTGGGACTCGAGCTGCTTCAGCCTCTCCAGGATCGACCGCCCCTGCTCCTTCTCCGTGTCGATGCCCAGCTCCCTGAGCTTGGCCATGATGTTGGAGGTGCCGGCGAGCTCGGAGATCAGGATGCGCCGGGCATTGCCGACAAGCTGCGGATCCACATGCTCGTAGGTGCGCGGGTCCTTGAGCACCGCGGAGACGTGCATTCCCGCCTTGTGCACGAAGGCGCTGGTGCCGACATAAGGCAATCTTGGATCGGGAAGGACGTTGGCGACCTCGCCGATGAGGTTGGCAAGCGATGTGAGCCCAGCCAGATTCTGCACGGAGGTCTTCTTCCCCATCTTCAGCACCAGCGCCGGTATGATCGAGCATAGGTTGGCGTTGCCGCATCGCTCGCCCAGGCCGTTGATCGTGCCCTGCACCATCGTCGCTCCGGCTTCCACCGCCGCCAGCGAGTTCGCGACGGCCAGCTCGCTGTCGTTGTGCGCGTGAATGCCTATCTGCGCCTTGAACATCGAGCGGGCTTCCCGCACCGCCCGGTCGACCTCGCTCGGGAGGCTTCCGCCGTTGGTGTCGCAAAGGACCAGATATTCCGCCCCCGCCGCCTCGGCGGTGCGCAGGACTTCCAACGCATAATCGTGATCGTTCTTCCAGCCGTCGAAATAATGCTCGGCGTCGAAGATCACCTTGCGTCCCTTCGACGTGAGGTGCGAGACGCTGTCCTCGATGATCCCCAGATTCTCTTTCAATGAGATGCCCAAGGCGACGTCGGCATGCAATGCCCAGGATTTCCCGAAGAGGCAGACGTACTCGGTTTGCGAGGAGAGCAGGGAAGTGAGCGCTCCGTCCTCGGACGCCTTGGTGCCGGAACGGCAGACGCTTCCGAAGCTGACACAGCTTGGAATTCTTCAGCTCCATTTTCTGGGCGGCCTTGAAGAACGCCTTGTCCTTCGGATTCGAGGCGGGAAAGCCGCCCTCAACGAAGTCGATGCCGAAAGCATCCAAATGGCTCAGGACGTCCAGTTTGTCCTCGTTCGAGAATGAGACCCCTTCGGTCTGTGCGCCATCTCTCAGGGTCGTATCGTAAAGACTAACTCGATCGACCAATAAATAAATCCCTTCTTGCAGAATTGCTGGACATTAAGGTACACCCTTGGTCTGGCGTTGCATAATACGGCTGTGATATTTAAACCGTGGCACCCTTTGCCACGCAGTCCTCCTTCATCAGCGCCACCAGGTCGCTTAGCAGGGCGGAAGCGGTTTCCAGTCTGCCGGCCCCCCGGCCGGCGACGGTGACCTCCCCAGCGAGGTCGGTCATCAACTGGAAGATGTTCAGCGTTCCACCGATCGCCAGAGGATGTCCGATCGGCACCAGTCGCGGGCTTACCTCAAGGCGAGTGAGGGAGACCTCCGCCACCAGTCTGATGACCTTCTTCTCCTCCGCCGCCATAGATACCGCCTCGAGGCTGATGCCCCTGATGCCCGAGCGCCTCACGTCATTGTAACTGCAATCGCGCCCGAATATCGCATTGGCTAGGATGGCCGCCTTCGCCGCCGAGTCGATGCCGTCGATGTCGTAGGATGGGTCCTTCTCGGCATACCCCATCTCCTGGGCCTCGCGCAATGCCTGGTCGAAGGGAAGCCCCTCGTCCTTCATGCGGTTGAGGATGAAATTGCAGGTGCCGTTCACGATGGCCCGGATGGAATGTATCTTCTCGCCCATGAGCAGCTCTCGGGCGACGTTGATGATCGGCGTAGCGCCGCCGACGGACGCCTCGAAGCGCAGCCGGGCGCCGTTCTTCTCCGCCAGCCTCATCAGCTCGCCGTACTTCAGCGCCAACGGCCCTTTGTTGCTTGTGACCACGTCCTTCCCCGCCTTCAGCGCGGCGGTGATGTGCCCCAGCCCCGGCTGCCCGTCCTTTATATTGGTGGGCGTTGCCTCGATCATGACGTCGTAGTCGATCTCCTTGAGAATGTCGACGACGCTCCGCCCCTCCAGCCCGGACCCGACCCGGTGAAGCTTGTCCTTGCGATGGAGCAGCTCCCTCGGGTCCAGCCCTTTCTTCGAGACTTCGTATGAAGATGAATCGAACACGCCGACCAGGCGCAGCTTCTCCTTGAAGTTCGACTGCAAGGTCGCCGTCTTGCTGCTCAAGACCTCCGCCATCCCCTGGCCCACGGTGCCGAAGCCGACCAGAACGATGTCCATTTTCACTCCCCCAGACCGCTGATGAGGATGAAGCCGGACTGCATTGCCCTTTGGCGCAGGAAATCTTCTACCCGCCCGAGGGCGCCTTTCTGCCTCATCTTGCCGAAGACCATGGCCGCCTTCTCGTCCGCCGAGGGGGAGACGGAATAGCGGATCTCTACCGAGTCCAGATCGCCGATCGACTCGATGCCGTCGCTGATGTCCCTCAGGTCCGAGGGCGAGAGCTTTCCCACCAGCAGGTATTCGAATTCGTATGTCTCGAGCATCGATGAGAGCCGGGCGACGTCGACCTCGCCCTTCTTCCACGCTTCCAATATGTGCTCGAGCGACTTCTGCGAGTTCACCTCGAACGTCACATGGACGGTGATCCTGCCGGCGGTGACAGCCTCATGGTGGTGCACCACCCCGACGATGTTGCCATCGCTGATGGAGATCGGCTCCAAAGCTCTCACTAGCTGACCAGGCACATCCTTTAGACGCAGATCGGCGTGAACCCTCATCTCATTCCCTTCATGGCACGGCCATTGACCGTTCGATGCAAATAGTGCCAATATGAGCGTGGATATATAATTCAGGTCGCCTGAGTGCCATCAGGACGGTCCGGCTGTTGCGGCATCTTGTAGATGTTTCGGGGGCTCTGGAGCACGCGGCCGCATCTGGGGCTGCATCGGTCGGTCCGGGTGATGCCCATGAAGAACTCCAAAGGCATTATTCGGTCGCTCGATGTCAGTTCCCCCCCTCGCTCCACGAGATCGTCCTCGGCGCCTTCCCAGCCGCACTCCTGGTGCTTCGTCCTCGGATCATCTCACTGCGGCGTCATGTCCTCGGGCATACCAGGAATGGCCCGCCTGGATTCTATCATGTTGCCGCAATTGGGGCAGTGGTAGTTCGTCCTCGTGAGCTCAATCTTGAACTGGTCCTTGAAAAGGATGTCGTAGAAAAGGAGCCCTCCCTCCCTGGCCTCGGCCTCCTTCCTATCCCCCTCCCAGTCGCATCTCGGGCAGCGCAGACCATCAACCTGAAATGGCAATGCGGTGCCATGCAATATCCCTTTGCACGCCTTGGTAATCTCGGTTCTGTTCGAACTTTCGGCCACTCCATTCCCGCCTATCCGGGCGGCGGTAGCGTTATCGTCTCGCGCGCAGCTGACATTCTAGGCAGTCGATGTATTGCCCTAGATGTGGAACGATATTGGAGGATGGTGCCTTGATGTGCCAACGTTGCGGCTTCCATCTCGACCAGCCGTTCTACCCTCAGGCTCAGAGGGGGAAGCACTCCATCTTGTGGTGGTTCGTCGTCCTCATGGGGCTAGTGGTGGCTTCGGTCCTCAATGTCCGCGCTGTTGTACCTGATGGTGATGTGAGGCTAAGCAGCTGGAGATCGCATCCCATGCCTAGCGCTAGATTGTTATACTCGTCGCTCGACTGAAATCGTCGTCGCGATCTGGCGATGGGTAGGAGATGAGCGAAATGGCGAAAGGCTCACTTGAACTATTGACGGACAAGAACAGCGCGCTGGTCCTGGTCGATTATCAGCCAACGATGATCAGGAGCATAGCCTCAGGTGACAAAGTCACGATCAAGAAGGCGGCGGTGTGTGCAGCGAGGGCCGCCAGCATCCTCGGCGTCCCAGTGGTCCTATCGGCGATCAACCCCAAACAGAACGGTGAATTCTTCCCGGAGATCTCCGGCCTGTTCCCGAAGCAGGAGGTGCACACCCGCCCCGTACCGAGCTTCGACGCTTTCGAGGACCCGG
This sequence comes from Methanomassiliicoccaceae archaeon, assembly GCA_963768775.1. GTDB lineage: Archaea > Thermoplasmatota > Thermoplasmata > Methanomassiliicoccales > UBA472 > FEN-33. Next base: position 788,667 of record CAVYIY010000006.1, on the reverse strand, counting down.
CGACGTGGAACGACTTCGTAAAGGCAGGTCGGAAGAAGCTGGTGATCTCCGGTCTCTGGACCAGCATGTGCTTCGCCTTCACCGCGCTCCACGCGTTGAGGGAAGGCTACGAGGTCTACGGATTGGTCGATGCCGCGGGGGATTCGACTCCAGAGGCGCACAAGTGTGGCGTGAAGCGGATGATCCAGGCCGGAGTGGTCCCGATGACGTTGGAGACGCTGGTTTCGGAATGGATGCACGACTGGAACAACCCGAAGGCCGGGGAACTGGTCAAAGAGGTCTACACCAAATACGGCGCGATGATCGGCCTGCACTGAAACGATGAAACCATGCAACTAGAATGGGGATCAGGAGCGCCGAGGGGGAGATTTGAACTCCCGAGTCCTTGCGGACACAAGCTTGCTGGATTTCGCGAAGATATTCCAGGCTTGCGCCTTACCGGTCTGGGCCACCTCGGCTTGACGGCGGCCATACCCTTTGGCCAATTAAAGGTTTTCTAGATGGTCAGAGGTCCGGCCGGCTCAAGGTATCCTTGATGGTCGGGCGCATGCGGCGCGCCATTTCCAGCTCGCCCTCGTCTAGGTCAACGACGACAACGTCATCCTCGAAGTACTTCGCCCTTGACATCAGGTTCCCTCTCGGCCCATAGGCCTGGGCGCCTCCGAAGAAGACCATGTTCAGTTGCGTCCCAACCTGGTTGGTGTACAGCGAATACAAGGTGCCCTCTGCCGCTCGAGCGGGTAAGATCCGTTCGAACTGCTCCCGGGACGTCGACGGGGACGCCGATATGCAGAGCACCGCGTCCGCCCCGGCTAGCGCATAGGCTTTGGTCAGCTCCGGGAAGAATAGGTCGTAGCAGATGCAGGCGCCGTACTTGCGGCCGAAGAGCTCGAAAATCGCCGGGCTCTCTCCGGGGGTGAAGTAGAGCCGCTCCTCGAACGGGCCGAAGTTCGCCAGATTGACTTTGTCGTAGACCTGCACCTCCCCATCCGGGTCCACCGCCACCGAGGAGTTGTGCATTAATCCCGGCACGTTGTCGCTCCAGGTGGGCATGCCGAAGACAATGGCGCATTCCCGCTCCTCCGCCATCCCGGCTACCCGGGTCACCGACCTCCCGTCGATGCGCTCGGCCAGCATGAACAGCTGGTCCCGGCACATGTAGCCGGTTAGGAAAAGCTCCGCGAAGACGTATAGGTCCGCCTCGACCTGGTCCAGGCACGCCTCCATGCGCCGGAGGTTCTCGACCTTGTCCCCCAGGGCGCATCGGGTCTGAGCGAGCGCGATTCTTGTCATAGCAGCAGCCGATGGAATTCGCGGCGTGATATTTAGACTCACGCGCGAAAAGCGATAAGGGAGGAAAGGTCATACCCCGCTGTATGCGTCCCCAGCTGCGCGAGATGACCGAGTTGGTCATCAAGGATTTCATCCGGCAGAAGGTGGAGGAAAGCGGTGCCACTGGCGTTGTCCTCGGCTTGAGCGGCGGCATCGATTCCGCGTTGGTCGCGGTGCTGTGCGCCGGCGCCATCGGTCCGGAGAAAGTGCTCACTATCTACATGCCCTCCTCCAAGTCAAGCATCGAAGACGCGAGGGATGCGGAGGAGCTCTCGCTCAAATTCGGCATGAAGCACAAGGTAATCGACATCCAGGCGGCGGTAGAAGGCTTCCGTGCGATCCTTCCCGAGCTCAAGGACGACAAGCGCCTTCTGGGGAATTGCATGGCGCGCTGCCGCATGACCGTCCTTTTCCACCAGGCCAAGCTGTCCAACCGGTTGGTCATGGGCACGAGCAACAAGAGCGAGCTGCTGGTGGGCTACTTCACCAAGTTCGGGGACGGGGGTGCCGACTTCTGCCCAATCGGCGATCTGTACAAGACCGAGGTGAGGCAGCTGGCGCGCAAGATCGGCGTGCCGGAGAAGTTCGTGCAGAAGGTGCCATCGGCCTGCCTCTGGGAAGGGCAGACAGACGAGGGGGAGCTGGGCATTTCCTATGACGATCTCGACGCCGTCCTTTTCGGAATCGAGAACGGCATGGAGTTGGAGGAAATCGCCCGCCGCAACATGATTCCGCAGGAGAAGGTGGATATGGTGTGGAAGATGCATACTGGCTCGATACACAAGCGCAAGATGCCGCTGATCCCTAAGGTCGAATTTCGCACTATCGGCCTGGATTGGCGGGAGTGATTTCCGCTTCCGATTCCATCGCCCTGAGGAAAGCCCTTTGGTCCAGCGAGTCGAAGACCAACTGGTCCGTCTTCTTCCCCAAGGCCCAATTGAAGCGCCGTTGGTTCTTGAGCTTGAGCCGGATGAGGTTGTGTCGTTGCGTCGTGACGTAGACCGTCGTCCCCTTGAAATCGAAGAAGACGCCGGTGCGCCTCGGTCCCCTCTCCAAGATGCTGATCGATATCGATCTCGTCCCGGGGAATGACCGAATGGAAGAGCCAGCCTTGGCGGAGTACCAGCTCATTCGCGCTTAGGGCATGGTTCGTCATGAGCGGCGATATGCCGACGGTCAGCACCAGGACCGCGGAGGCCAGGGCAGCCAACGATGCCGAGACGGCATCGAAGCCGAAGCTCAGCGAAACGAACAGGTTGAGGAAGACCATGCCAACGAGGAGCAGGATGAGGGGCGGCAGGAAGGCGCCCTTGCTGTAACGAAGGACAAGGTCAGTCATCGTCTAGGGGACGATGCGCTATTGTCCAGATATTTCTTCTCATGCCACTGTTAGAAAGGGAAGCGCGAAAGATTTAATAACGGTCGCCTTATTGTGCCCACTACACGCTCCCGTAGTGTAGCGGCCAATCATGAAGCCCTCTCGAGGCTTCGACTCGGGTTCAAATCCCGACGGGAGCACCATATTCTTTCGATTCATTTCAAACGAAACGCTCCAGATGGATAAAATGGGGTTATTTCTTCTTCTCTATCTCCGGATAAAGGGAATACAAGGTTGGTCAGGTAATGGACTGCTGTGGAATAATCGAATTATCAATGCTCGAGTGATAAATCGAAAGAAAGGGGTTGAGTTCGTCCCATTCCCAATTGAGGAGAATCCTAAAGCGCTAGGACAGCCACCCCTAATGCGACCAAGAGTGCCCCGAACAGGAATAAGATGATCACAGCGAAAATGACCGCCAGGATCGCAATCGCCAGTGCTCTGAGCCAACCGACATCGAACAACATCTTATAGAGCCCCAAGAAGGCCAAGAAGCTCACTATCGAGGCAACGATCACCGCCGTACTCGAACTGGTGAAAATGTTCGTCACCAGGAAGGTAAGCGCGTAGACTATCACGAAAACTATGCCTCCCAGGAGCATGCCAAGCATGGCCGCGCCCATCGTCGCTTGTCCTCCAGTTAGCACCTTCGCCGCGAGCCATAAGGGTATGGAGATTATTACCCAGCCGATGAGCAGGACAACAATGGCAATGATCAATTGTACTAGATCCACTTTCTTCCCTCCGATGGCGATTATATCGCCATCAAATCCATTTGATGTGCCTATATAAATATGAATTGCCGTGTCGCACTCGCCCGATGCCCTTGGGCAGCGACCACAACGAATCCGATAGCGGCAAATCGCAACTCGTCTATCGATTGGTTGCTCAGGATACCCTCGACTTGGAACCGAGAATCTCCCGGAACATCGTTATCGTCTTCTCCATCTCCTTCGACCCGATGGGTTTGATGATGTAGGCATCTGCGCCATGTTCAGCGGCTCTTTTCTCGTCTTCAGGCGAACTAGACCCCGTATATATCGCGACATAGGCGTGGTGGAGCTGCGCATTCCTGATGAATCTGAGCACCTCGTGGCCGTTCTTCTTGGGGAGGTTGATGTCCAACAATATAAGGTCAGGAAAGTCCGAGTCGCTCAGCTTCATCTTCTCCAGGGTCGCGATCGCCATCTCTCCATCGCTTACCGTGGTGATGTTGGCTGATATGCCAGTCTCTTTGATCAGCTCCGCGGCCAGCAACGCGTCTGCTGGGTTGTCTTCTACCAGGAGTACTCTTGCCTTTCGCCTTTCGGCTATGAAATCACCCTCACTCGGATAGCTCAAAGATTGCTCGCTTCCACCATTTCCGACCCAGCTGCGCCCTCCCATGCCTTCTGATGGGAAATATATTTGCAGCGATGGAGCCCAAGCCGCAGGCAGATTGAGGCTGTCCCATGCATGGCGGTCGATCATCTCGGATAAAAAAGCTATTAGGAATGGAGCAGGCAATCGTCCTCCATATGGAATTAAAACGATCCATGGGCCTATTCGATGCCTTTGCCATCGGATTGGGGGCAATAATCGGTGCCGGTATTTTCGTCGTGGCGGGGGTCGCCGCCAGCCTTGCCGGCCCAGCGCTCCTGCTTTCGCTGCTCATCGCTTTCATGGTTTCCGCTTTCACCGCAATGAGCTTCGTGCACTTGGCCAACTTCATCCCTAAGGAGGGAGGAGGGTACGAGTACGCACACGAGTTGATATCGCCCTTCGGCGGCTTCATCTCCGGCTGGATGTGGCTGCTCTCCAACGTGGTCACTGGGGCGGCCGTGGCCATAGGCTTCGCCAGCTATCTGGCAGTCCTCATTCCCTTGCCGGTAAACCTAATCGCGGCGTTGGCCTGTCTGGGGATAACCGCAATCAACTATCGGGGGATCACCGAATCCGCGAAAATGAACAACGTTCTGGTGGTCTTCAAACTCTTCGTGCTCTTCCTCTTCGTCGCCTTTGGCATCGGGCTCATCCAGGGATCGAACTTCAGTCCCTTCTCCCCCAATGGGGCCATGGGAGTAATGGAAGGGGCATCGGTGATCTTCTTCGCCTTCGCAGGTTTCGGTCGGATAGCGATGCTGAGTGAGGAGGTGAAGGATCCGACGAGGACGGTGCCTAGGGCCATCATCCTGGCTCTGCTGGTATCTGCCGTCATCTACATGCTGGTCTCCGGGGTCGCGATCGGCATGGTGGGCTCCCCAGTCCTCGCCGGTTCAGGTTCTCCATTGGCGGATGCGGCTATTAGGGAGGGCTCAGACATGGTCACGCTGATTGCGTTCGGCGCTTTGGCGGCCACGCTAAGCGTTCTCCTCACTACCCTGCTTGGCATGTCGCGCATTAGCTTTGCCATGGCCCGGAATGGCGATCTCCCTGCGATGATGGCGAAGCTGCATCCGAAGCGGAGGACGCCCTACATCGCGATCATCATCCTCGGGGGGCTGATGGTCGGCTTCGCCCTGACTACGGACATCCTGAAGGCCGTCGCCATATCCAATTTCGGCTCGTTGACATACTACATGCTGGCCAATCTTGCAGCCATGAGGATGAACTCGCCCCTACACTCGAAGGTCATTTCGGGGCTAGGCCTGATCTCCTGCGCCGGCCTGTTGATCTTCCTTACACTGGAAGCCTGGCTGCTCGGCATCGCCGCCCTGATCGTCGGTGGGCTGCTTTTCTACTTCCTCAAAAGGAGGGCTCATCCACCAATCGCAGCCGAATCCCGCCCATCGGGCTGAGCTCATCCAGTCTCATTTCGCCTGGACCACTTCGCTACGGCGTTCCTCGAGGAACCTGAGGGTCTTGGCCCAGGCGTCCTTTGCCGCCACGGCGTCATATCCCTCCCGGCCCGGTTGGTGGAAGGCATGCTTCGCGTTCGGATAGAGGTGAACATCTACCCTCTTCTGCTTCTTCGCCATCATCGGCAGCAGAGATGAAAAAGCCCAAGGCGTGATCCGTTCATCCAGGGAACCGAGCATCAGAATCGTCGGTCCTTTCAGCTTCTCCACTTCCTCGGTATTCTCGATCATGCCGTAGAAATCGATGCAGAAATCGAAGTCCTCATGGCATGCCCCGTACAATGCGAACCCACCGCCCATGCAGAAGCCGATGGTGCCGATCCTTCCCCCGCTACCGACTCGCTCGCGAAGTAGGTGCCAACCGACGGAGAGCGCCTCCTGCGCCTCCTCCTTCTTGATTCCGTCCCGGATCTGCATGCCCGCCTGGAACGAATCGGGATGCTTTCCTCTAAAAAGGTCGACTGCCAATACCCAATAACCAGCATCGGAAAGTTGAGTTGCCACTGATCTGGTATAATCGTCCAGGCCCATGATCTGATGCACCAGGACCAATCCTACAGGCACCTTTCCCGGATATTCAAGATAATTCCACCCTTGGAAGGAGATCTCTTTCATCGAATCACATCATCCGAATAGTCCTTCCAATCCCGGGTACATTATCTTTTTGTTCCGGCCTAATCGACCGAATAGATTATCAGACAAGTTCTATGTTCTTATTTGTAGCCTGAGGAAGACGGATGGTCGCGTGCAGCAAGTGCGGAGCGGAGAATCAGCCCAATGCGTTCTATTGCAGCAACTGCGGCATTCCTGTAATCGAGGGTAGGATCGGAGAGAACATCGTCAAAGAGCCAGGGCTTTCGAGCTGCATCGTCCTGCTGATGATTGGGATGCTCCTCTTCTTCATCGGCGTCGTCCTGGCGCTGTTCGGCAGCTATAATTATCAGAAGATGACCGACTATGCTGGATTGATAATGATCGGCTTCGGTATTATGGTGATGCTCTTCAGCTTCTATCTGTACCGCTCGATTCGCTGACCTGCCGACCGACGATCCCTGCGTCCCGCGAGGCAGAAATCATAATTAAGGTTCTCCCATTCTATCGTCATATCTCTGAGTAACACGAGGCGTTCTAAGATGTCAGAAGCGATGAGATGGGACCTGTCACAGCTCGTGCAAAGCACTGAACCGGATTGGATCGTAAAGAGATTGGAGGAGGCCGTGCAGCAGGCCGGTCGCTGGAGGGAGAAGTATCAAGGGAAGATCGTCTCCCTGGACGCCAAAGGCCTCCTGCAGCTCCTGGAGGAGAAGGACAAGTTAAGCTTGGACATCGAGGGCATCCTGAGCTATTGCGCCCTCCGCTACTCCGCCGATACCACCGATGTCGTGTCCCAGCATCTTCACAATGCAGCGCGCAAGGCAGGCACCAGGATCGGTCAGCAGCTGGCGTTCATGGACATCGAGATGGGCAGGCTGCTCGCTTCCAATCCCGCGATCATCGACGATCCGGCCGTGAAGGAATACAAGCACTACCTTGAACGAGCTTACCGGGTGATCCCGCATCTGCTCTCCGAGTCCGAGGAGCGGCTGGTGATGGCCAAGGACCAGAACGGCGTCCATGCCTGGTCGCAGCTTCAAGGCGACTGGCTCAGCACCCGCACCTTTGAATTGATGGTCGACGGGAAGGAGAGGACGCTGCCCTACGGGGAAATCATCAGCTTCTACCAGCATCACGATCGAACGCTGCGGAAGCAGGCCAACCAGGTGGTCTACCACGACCTGAGCAAGGACCATATCGTATGGTCGAGCGCCATCCGTGCCATTTGCTCCGACCATTTGCACATGTGCGAATGGCGCAAGTATCCCACCCCCATGACCCAGAGCTTGATCGCCAACGACATCGACCAGGGGGCGATAGACGCGCTGATGCGCACCATGATGAAGAACGTGGACCTGTACCGCCGCTACCTCCGGCTCAAGGCGAAGCTGATGAACCTGCCTAAGCTGGGCAACTGGGACGTGATCGCGCCCCTCCCCTCCGCGCCGAGCAAGGTTTATGATTGGGACGAGTCCCGGAAGCTGATCGTTTCCGCCTATTCCCGCTTCGACCGGCAATTCGGGGAGTACGTGGACGAGATGTACCAGAAGCGCCACATCGACGGCGAGGTGCGCAAGGGCAAGGAGAGCGGAGCGTTCTGCAGCACCTGGCTTGCAGGCAAGTCCGCTTTCATCATGCAATCGTTCAATGGCACCATCAACGACGTCTACACGCAAGCGCACGAGCTCGGCCACGGCGTCCATGCCTATCTGGGGTCGAGGGCGCAGAAGCCGAGCAATTACGAGATCGGCAGCTGCATCGCCGAATGCGGCAGCATCTTCGGGGAGCTGCTTCTGACCGATTGTCTGCTCCAGGCGGCGAAGAGCGACGCGGAGAGGCAGGCGGTGCTGGCGACGATCATGGACGAGTTCGGTATGGCCGCGTTCCAGGTCACCGCCCGCTACTTCTTCGAGAGGAGCATGTACGACAGCGTGCAAGCGGGCAAGTTCCTGGACGGCGAGACGGTGTCAGACTTATGGGTGGCCGCCCGGGATTCGGTCTACGGCGACGCAATGGATTGGCTGCCGGAGATGCGCTGGGAGTGGACCATGAAGATGCACTACTACATCCCCAACTACCGCTTCTACAATTATCCCTACGTGTTCGCCCAGCTCTTCGTCTTCTCCCTCTACCGGCTGTACCGGGAGGAAGGGGAGAGCTTCGTCCCCAAGCTCAGAAAGCTCCTGTCGGCGGGGTCGAGCCGCTCTCCCACCGAACTGGCCAAGGAGATCGGCTTCGACATCTACACAGATGAGTTCTGGCAGAAGGGGATGGAGCAGGCCAAGGAGTTCATCGACCAGCTGGAGAGGATCGTCTAAGCGGTCTGGCTCTTCTGGATGATGTCCTCACGTCTCGGACATCAGCCGCTTGCGCGCCTCTTCCAGCTCACGATTCTTCTCGTCGGTCAGCCTAGGGTACTCGAGCTTGAGCGTCCCGATAGCGGAAGCGAGGATGCTGGCCACTACCGATCGGGCAATCCATTTGTGGTCGGCCGGGATGATGAACCAGGGCGCGCTCTCGGTGCTGGTCGAGTTGATCGCCTCTTCGAAAGCCTTCATATAGGAATCCCAATACTTGCGCTCGGCAAGGTCGGCCGCCGAGAACTTCCAGCGCTTCGCCGGGTCGTCTGTCCTTTCCAGGAGGCGCTTCTTCTGCTCCTCTTTGGAGACGTTCAAGAAGAACTTGACGATGAGCGTGCCGTTCCGGGCAAGATGCCTCTCGAATGCGTTGATGTCCTCATATCTGGACTGCCAGAAATCCTTTTCCAGCCTTCCGTTTGGCAATCGCTGCCTTTCCAATAGTTTCGGATGCACCTTGACGACGAGAACCTCCTCGTAATAGGAGCGGTTGAAGATGCCGACGCGGCCCCGTTCCGGCAGGGCCTTCGAATAGCGCCAAAAGAAATCATGGTCCAGCTCCTCCTCTGAAGGCACCTTGAAGCTGGTGACCTGACACCCCTGGGGGTTGATCCCCGACATGACGTGCTTGATGATGCTGTCTTTGCCGGCCGCGTCCATGCCTTGGAGGATCACCAGAAGCGAATGGCGATTGTTGGCCCAGAGTAATCCCTGCGCCTCTGCAAGCTCCTTCACGCTTTCCTCGAGCAGGTCGTCCGCCTGCTCTTTAATCGAATCCTTCTCAACCTTACCCAGCCCCTCCATGCCGTTCCATTCCGTGTCATGCTCTTTGAGCTTGATCGTTTTCCCCGGAGCAACCCGGAACGAATCGATCGCCTTGTGGAGGTCTAGCCCTTTTGCCAATCTCTCATCTCCTCTTGATGGGCTAATATTCTCATTGCCTGGATATTTTAATAGCGATGACAGGCTCGATTTCGAGATTAAGCCGCATTGCCTTCGCGCTGAGTCTGCACTTGGACTTGCCAGGGCACACGAATCCCGTCAGACGGATCGATGCGACCGCCAAGGCGCAAAGAACAGATAGGACGCTTTCCATCTTGCATAGGATGTCCATCATCTCGATTTCGTTGAGCGAGGAGAACCTCCGCTCCCTGGACCACCTTCAGAAGGCGAACGGTCTTTCCGGAAGGAGCGAGGCCATGAGGGTGGCCCTGCGCTGCGCGGAGGCGGAGGTGCGGGACCGCGAGTCACTGAAGGGGGAGGTGGAAGGGGTCCTTATCGTCGTCCACAGTTCGCACAATGCTCCGGTGCTGGACGCGCTGAAACATGACTTCCAACAGATCACTCCCACCCAGATTCACTCGCACCTGAAGAGCAACAAGTGCCTGGAGGTCTTCATCATCCGGGGGGAGGCAAGGCTGGTCCAGCAGATGGTGACGTCCTTCCAGAAGGACGACATGATCAACTACGTGAAATTTGTGCAGTCTTAGTCCTCGCCATCAGTCGAAATGTCGCTCTCTCGCCCTTGCCTGAGAAAGGTTGATATCCAGCTAAGGTTTCGAGGGGTTGTAGGACGATGTCAGATAAAGACGAGACCATCATTTCAGTCGAGGACCTGGTGCGGGTCTATCGCTCCAGCACTGGCTTGATCCGGAAGAAGCGAAAGGAGACCGTCGCGGTCGACCACATCAGCTTCGAGGTCAAGCGGGGCGAGCTCTTCGGCCTCCTCGGCCCGAACGGCGCCGGCAAGACCACGGTCATCAAGGTGCTCACCACCCTGCTCCTGCCCACCTCGGGGAAGGTCAAAGTATTGGGGTACGACGTCCTCAGCCAATCTCAGGAGGTGCGCAAGCGCATCGGCCTCATCCTCGGAGGCGAGAGGGGGCTTTACTATCGCGTCACCGGCCGGCAGAACCTCAGGTACTTCGCCGACCTCTATGGCGTTCCGATACTGGAGCGCGAAAAGCGCATCAACGAGGTGCTTAAGGCCGTTGGTCTCCAAGACCGAGCGGACGAGCGCGTCGAGGATTACTCCCGCGGCATGAAGCAGCGCCTGCATATCGCCAAGGGCATCATACATGATCCGGAATTGATATTCATGGACGAGCCGACAATCGGCCTGGACCCGCAGGCGGCGAGGGACACCAGGAACATGGTCAAGGAGCTGCAGCAGGCAGGGAAGACGATTCTGCTCACCACCCACTACATGTACGAAGCGGACGAGCTATGCAACCGGCTCGGGGTGATCGCTCACGGCCGGATCTTGGCGTTGGACACTCCCGCGAGATTGAAGGACCTGATCAGGGACACCTCGGTCATCGAGGTGGAGGCATTCGGGCTGACCGAGACCGAGCTGGATGCGGTCAGATCGATACCTGGAGTCAAAGCGGTCAGCGCGATGCATGTGCGAGGACAAGCAGGTGCTCAGGGTGCAGGTGTCCGATGTCGGCGAGATGCTGACCAGAGTTGCAAGCAAGCTGCAGGGAAGCAACGTCATAGGCGTCAAGGTGAAGGAGCCGACACTGGAGGATGCCTATCTGTGGCTGGTGGAAGGGCATGGCTAGGTTTCGAGCGATGTGGTCAGCTTTCAGGCATCAGGCGCTGCACTTCTTCGCCGACCCGCAATGGCTGATCCCGAACATCATCGCGCCGTTCGTCCTGACCCTGGTGGCGCTGATGCTGTTCCGTTCCACAAGCGGCAACGTCGTACTCTACGCCATCCTGGGCGGAGGGATGATGGGGATGTGGGGCAACACCCTGTACGCTTCAGGCTTCTCCATCCAGTCGGAAAGATGGTGGGGCACATTGGAGGGAGTTCTCGCCACGCCCACGCCGATAATCTGGATCATCGCCGGCCGGGCGATCTGGAACAGCATGATCGGCATCCTCAACGGGCTGTTCATCCTGGTGATAGCGGTGACGGTCTTCCAGACCCCTCTCAACCTCTATGATACGCCGTTGTTCCTGCTGGCGTTCATAATGACATTGATATCATTGGCCTGTCTCGGCCTGGTGTTCAGCAGCGCCTTCGTGCTCACCCGCTCCGCCAGCGTGCTCACCAACGGGCTGGAGTTCCCGATCTATGTGGGAACCGGTACGATGTTTCCGATCGCCCTGCTGCCGTTCTGGACCCATCCGCTGGCATTCATGCTTGGCCCCACCTGGGGCATCGATGCCATACGCTACTCCGCCCTGAGCGATTATTCCTGGGGCTTGGCACCAGGCTATTGGGGCGACCTGGCGATAATGGGCTTGCTGTCGGCCTGCTACTTGGTGATAGCAGTCTGGCTTTTCAAGCAGGTGGATTACCGGGCTCGCAGGGATGCGAATCTGGGGAGGTACTGAGATGACGGAGTATCTTCGCCAATCCCCTCCGGGTGTTCTGGAGCTCGGCGGTGCTGGCCAAACGCGCGCTATTCGCATGGTTGAGCCCAGGATTGTGGATCATGCAGTTGTTCACCATGTCCCTCTTCCACATCGCATTCTTCGTCTACGTAGCGACATATGTCAATAACCCCGAGGTCTCGGTCGCTTTCGTGGCCGTGGGGAACGCTTTGCAGAGCGTCGCCTATGTCTCCATCTTCGCCGTCTGCAACATCACTGGCGAGGAGAAAGAGCAGGGCACATTGCTGGCCATACTGGTCTCGCCGGCCAATCGGATCTCCATCTTCGTGGGAAGGGCGATGTTCCAGATCGTGAACGGCCTGGCGACGGTGGCGATCGCCTTCTTCTATGCGGCTTTCGTGTTCGGCGTGGACTTCTCCTCTGCGAACCTGCTTACCCTCGCCGTGGTGGTCCTGATGACGACCTTCGCCATGACCGGGTTCGGGCTGATGCTCAGCTCGCTCGGCATGTATCTCAGGACCTCGATGGTCATCGCCAACATCTTCCTGTTCATCGGCCTGCTGTTCAACGGTGTGAACTTCCCAATATCCTACCTGCCGGCATTCCTGCAGCCGATCTCCTATGCCATGCCGATGACCTACGGCACAGAGGCTGCCAGGGCGGCAGTGAGCGGTGCATCGATCATGGATGTGTCCGGCCTTCTGACCCTTGAGGCCTTGGTCGGTGTGGTGGCGATTCTGTTGGGATACGTGATGCTAAGGATATTCGAGCACCTCGCCCGCTCAAAGGGGACAATGGAGAGGCTCTATTGAATTTACGATATCTGTTTTATTTAAGACCCGAGAATACTGGTTTCTTAGAAGAAGCATAATTGATGTTCTTGACGCACCAGGATGAAGAACCAGGTGACTCGTCGAAGTAATGCTGGCACCTTCTTATCTGGTACTATTCGTGAGGCGCAGTTGGTCGCGCAGCATAGAATTCTTTGCCTCCTCCCCTTCCCCTGTCAGAATGTGCATGATGCCGATTGGCTTAGTTTCTATGACGCATCATAGGGAATTGGTTCATCTGGAACGATCATCGCGTTAAGTGGATCTTATCGCATTGGTCGTTGCATTGGATTGAGGCATTTCAATTAGAGGGTGGCGACGTCCGGAGTCAAGTGGAGAGGGATGACATCATGTTCTTTGGAATCTCGAACCCACCCTTGTCCCGCTGCCCTTAAGGATTTCACTTATGAGGTTTGCGAATATCGGGGGAGCTCCTATACAGTGACAGCCTATAAGAAGAATTTTTATGCAATTTAGGCGATATTGGATAAATGTTATTTATATCATTCTTCCAGGAACACATCATCTTTCTGTAATAATTCCTCCAGAAGGAGTCATTAACTACGTGAACCTGCGTTACTGGTTCGTTCCCCATGGCCGTTGATATTCCGGTAGCAATAGGCCTTTTTTCCATCCTAGCTCTAGTGCTTATTCTACCTTTCAAAGTCAAAGTGGTGGAGCGAAATCTCGAACCCTTCTTCTTGCTCATGGGCATTGCCGCCATGACCATCTCAGGCCTCTGGAGCCTGGGCGTTATAGGGGAAGCTCTGACGGCTCCCGTTTTGATCGGGGGTATCCCACTGGGTATCTTCCAGATTGTTCTTGTGGCGGGTCTCGCAATACATTACTTCAATAAGCCATTCTATCGCGGGATAAGCCGCCTATCAATAAAGCTGGGTCCAAAGGCCTTCATATTCGTGATTATTACGTTGCTAGGTCTCATCTCGAGCATAATCTCCGTAATCGTTGCCTCGGTAATCTTGGCAGAGATTGTTTTGGCCTGTCCCTACGAACGCAAAGTCAAAATCGATCTGACTATCATAGCATGCTTCGCGGTTGGTTTAGGGGCTGCTTTAACACCGCTTGGCGAGCCTTTGTCAACGATTGCAATCAATAAGCTGGCAGGCGCACCTTATTTTGCAGGTTTCTTCTATCTCATTGATATCGTCGGGATTGAGGTAATCATTGGCGTGCTGGCTCTAGCGCTTTTTGGCGCAATATGGATAGGGAGGAGAATCTCCAGACAAAGCGAGAAAGACGATGAGCGCGATCGCAAGCCCAATGGCGATGACAATAAGGACGATGGAACAGCGGCGTGCAGCTCTGGGCAGCCGGAGTATTCGGAAACTCTTCGAAGTGTTATCCTCAGGGCAGTGAAGGTTTTCATCTTCGTCGCCGCACTCATTCTTCTCGGAACAGGCCTTTCGCCTTTGATCATCTGGTTTTTCGTACAGATCCCACCCTACGGCTTGTACTGGGTCAATATGCTCTCTGCCGTAGTTGACAACGCTACCTTGACTGCAGCGGAGATTGGTCCATCACTCTCATTGATCCAGATTAAGAGCGCCCTTCTTGGTCTGCTGATTTCCGGCGGAATGCTCATTCCAGGGAATATTCCCAACATAGTTGCCGCCGGCAAGGTTAAAGATTACAAGCAGGGAATGGGCACGAATAGGCGTGCCCATTGGCATCGTGATAATGGTAATCTATTTCCTAATATTACTGCCCTCTTATTAGCAGGAAAATCTGGCGTTGCAGATGTCTGTCAAGGGCGTTGTATACAATGGATCAAAGCAAACCAGAATAAAGAATTTCGGGGCAAGATCGGGGAGTGCTCCCTATAGGAACCGCTCCTAAGAAGAATTTTAATGCAATTTAGACTATTAGCTCAACACATTCATCTCTTTCTTCCAGGAATCATTGTCTTCCTGTGATAATCCTCTAAACACAGTCATTAACTATGCAAATCGCCTTACGAATTTCGTTTCTTATGGCTATCGATATTGGGACCATCCTTGTTGATTTATTTTTCCTGGTCTTACTCGCGCGTATCGCTGGACTTGTGTGCGAGGCGGTTAAGATTCCGGCGGTGATCGGCGAAATCCTGATGGGCATGGCTATCAGTAACATTATCATCGGTGGGGTTTCCATCTTCTCTTTTCTTCAGTTGAGCAGCGAGGCGAACTTCCCGATATTTCAGATATTCGCCGATCTGGGGGTCATATTCCTTCTGTTCACGGTAGGGCTTGTAACACCCTTCTCAGAGCTGCGCAAGATAGGTAGAACAGCGGCCTTAGTCGCGACATTTGGGGTCATCTTGCCGTTCTTCGCTGGTTTCGCAATAATCGCCGTATTCAATGGCGGTCTTTTGGAGGGTCTGTTCATGGGCGCGGCGATGACAGCCACCAGCGTCGGGATCACGGCCCGAGTGGTCAAGGACTTAGGCGTCATAGATTCGATTGAGGCAAAAGTCATCATCGCTGCGGCGGTGATCGACGACGTGCTTGGACTGATTGTCCTTGCAATGGTATCGGGAGTGGGAATAGGCGGATCACTGGATATATTGGACGTCGCAGTTGTGGCGGGGCTTGCCGTGGGATTCGTTCTCATAGTCATGTATATAAGCACCCTCATACCCAAAGCAAGGAAGGCAGTGGAGCGTTGGAACCATGCTAAAGGCAGAAAGAGCTTGCTGCCCACTCATTGGAGTCCACTGCCTTTCGCGCTGATACTCTGTTTTGGGTTATCCGCACTTGCTTCGTTCTTGAGCCTCGCTGCCATCGTGGGGGCTTTCCTCGGTGGGATGTTGTTCGCAGAGTTCAGGGACACCTGGCCTTGTGAGGAGAAGTTCGCACCCATCAACGAGTTCTTGGTCCCGTTCTTCTTCTTGCTCGTTGGGATCAATGTAAGCCTGGGCTCGATCTTTGCCCCAGAGACAATGGTCCTTGTAATCCTCATCAGCCTCGCGGCCATCCTGACCAAGTACATTGGGTGTGGATACGCCGCGAGGAAGATCGGCAAGGGTTCAGGGATGATCGTTGGCGTCGGCATGATGCCCAGGGGCGAGGTGGGAATCATCATCGCGGCGATAGCCTTAGGGACAGGGATATTCCCCGGTTCGCTTTACGCCACGGTTGTGGCAATGTCTCTTATCACCACCCTCGCAGCACCTGCCCTGATCGCCTATTCATATCGGAGAAAAGATCGCTTGTTCGGTAAGGGGCTGCGATCATTCAAGGGCTGATCGGAGTCTGAAACAATGGCACCTATGCCGGGAACACGTACTTGAGTATCTCCACCGCAAATATGGTCACAACTGCAAAGACAAGCACGAACAGCGGATTTATTTTGAAGGCCTTCTCATCCTCGGAGTCGAAATAACGGATAAGACCTGCGGCCGATTGGAAACCGGTCTTGCTATTCTTGCTGTCCTTTGGCATAGCTTACCGCCCGATTACAACGTGACCGACCTTTATATTCTTTTTGAATGCGGGAAGGTGGCTGATGACGCTGACAGGACCGTGTCTAGGTGATATACATGTCCGTGCTGGAGCGGTCGAAGCCTTTGACGAGCTCAAGGCTCGGGTTCTCTGGAGGTTTCCAGCCAGCCAGAGGATACACCAGATTGGGCATGAAGTGTGCTAGATCGGTCGCCAGGTGTGTTGCCGGGTGCGTGAGGCCGAAGACCTTCTGGCTTATCTCCAAGGCCATTGCTCTGGTCGCTTCCTCATCGATTATGCCTAAAGTATGAATGTACTCGTGCAGAAGGATATGGAAGACATATGGCTTGTATAGGGTAGGATCCGTCTGCTTGATCCGTTCCAGCGGCAGGGTATTCATGACGATGATGTTGGTCGCTACTGGATAGAACGCGCCGACGAAGCCCTGTGGCCCCCCGCCTAAGTTGGAAAGGCCGAGCATCAGTCCCGATCTCTCCTTGCCCGTGCTCTTGCGTACCGCTAGCTTGACCAGTTCGAATATTTCTGGAATATCATGTGTCCGATCCAGTTTTTCCTGGAAGAATGAATTCTCTACCACGTTCTTACAATCCGTCGGTTCCACTATTTAAGCGATGGTTCACTTGCTTCGTTGGCCGCTGCGATTCGTCAGACGAGGTGGATCGAGCCTCATCGGCAACGTTAATAAGGCTCGGTGTTGCTGGGGGCGGCTGATAACATGCACTGGGCGGACGTCATCGCCAAGGACCTGCTGGCTCGATCCAATACCCAATTGATCTCCACCGGCATTACTCCTTCCGGCTACATTCACGTGGGAAGCTTGCGGGAGGCAATCACCGCCCAGGCGGTCTTCAAGGCTTTGAAGCAGGAGAAGGCGGACGTCAAGCTGATCTACATGGTCGATTCGTTTGACCCGCTGAGGAAGCGCTATGCTTTTCTGCCGGAGAGCTTCGACTTCGAGATTGGCAAGGTCATCAGCGAGATACCCTGCCCTTGCGGACAGCATGCCTCCTACGCCGAGCATTTCATCAAGCCCTTCCTGGACAGCATCGCGGAGCTGGGGATCGAGCCCGAGATCCATTGGACCCACAAGCACTACGAGCAGGGTGACTTCGCCTCGGCCATCGATACCATTATCCAGAAACGAGAGCTGGTGGCCACCATATTGCGCGAGGTGACCGGCCGGGACGTTCCCCCGGACTTCTTCCCCTACTCGCCGAAGTGCCCCAAGTGCGGTAAACTGTCCAACGGGAAAGTGCTGGGATACGAATTCCCTTACGTTCGCTATGTCTGCCACTGCGGCGAAGAGGGCCGGGCCGACGTGCGCAAGGCCGATGGCAAGCTGCCCTGGCGCTTGGAGTGGGCCGCGAAGTGGAAGATCTTCGGGGTCACCTGCGAGCCGTTTGGCAAAGACCACGCGGCGGCCGGAGGCTCCTACGACACCGGGGTCAGGTTCGCCCGCGAGGTGCTCATCAACGAGCCGCCTTTCCCCATTCCCTACGAATTCGTGCAGTTGAAAGGCAAGGGGCAAATGCACAAATCGACCGGCTCCACCGTCACCGGAGTGGACGCTTTGCGCATCACGCCGCCGCCAGTGCTCAACTACAACTTCCTGCGCTACAACCCGGACCGCCACATTGATTACGATTCGGGGTTGGGCGTGCTCGACGTGGTGGACGAGTACGACCGTGTCGAGAAACTATACTACGGCGGAGTTGTGGACGAAAAGGAACGCGACCTGTTGCGCGCTTATGAAATAGCTCAACCGAGGGGACCGCGCGAGCATCTGCCAGTGCAGATCCCCTACCGCCACTTGGTCCAGGTGGTGCAGATCGTCGAAGATTTCCAACGGGTCCTGGACATCCTGAAGCGGACTGAGAACATCGACTCGATGGAGGACCGGGACATCGAGCTGCTCAGGCAGCGGGTGGAGTGCGTGCGCTTCTGGCTGGCTGGATTCGCACCCGAGGAGGTGCGATTCTCCATCAGCAAGACGCTGCCCGAGGTTCAGCTGGGCGAGGCGGACGTGAACTTCCTGCGCTGCATCTACTCCTCGCTCAAGGCGCTGGACTGGAACGGGGACAGGATACACGACACTGTCTATGAGAGCGCCAAGTCGTGCGCCATCGGGGCGAAGTCCGGCTTCCAGTGCCTCTACCAGATATTCATCAACCGCAAGCAGGGGCCGAGGCTGGGCTACTTCCTCTCCACATTGGACAAGGAGTTCGTCCTGAATCGGATCGAGGAAGCGATCCACTCCACCATACCAGCTAGCCCGCCAGCTTGAGATAGTGCGCCCTAAGAAATCAGAGGTCTACTTCAGAACGCCGACCTCGGTCAGCTTGTCCGGCAGGTACTTGTCAGTGACGTAGTCCAAGCCGTACTTCGCCAACGCCTGCTGTTCCGCTTTCTTGCCGAGCTTGAGCATGAGCTCGATCTCGCCCCGCCAGAACTCGTCCACGAACCGGGGGTCCTTCTGTTCCGCCTCCAATGCCTTGATGTCCCGGTCTGTGAGCTTGTCCGTCGGCAGGTCGTAGTTCTCTGATGTCCGAAGCTGTGATTCCGATGAACTCGGAGGTCGGAGTGGCTAGGTACTCGGAGATGTGCGCGGTCTTGATTGCTCCGTAAGCCACGGAAGCGAAGATGCGGAACGACCACGGGTCGCCGTCGGTGAACACCACCACCGGCAGATGCACCTCCTCGTTCAGTCGCTTGATGAAGCGGCGCGTGCTCCTCGCCGGCTGGCCCTTGAGATGCACCAGCACTGCGTTCGAGTCCTCGGGGAAGCCGTTCTCCACCAGCCGGTCGAACATACCGCCGGTCTCGATGGCGATGATGAAGTCCGCGTTGGTCGAGAGTATCTTGACCTTGTCCTTCTCCACGTTGTAGGGGATGCCGTAGCCCGAATCGCCCACATCTTCCAGGCAGTTGATGCGCTTGACCTTGCCCTTGCGGTCCAGCTCCTCGATCGTCAGGTCGCCGATCACGCTGGCGCCGTTCTCCTCCGGGCGCAGCTTGAAGTCCTCGCGCATCAGGCCGGTGACGACCTCCAGGTCCTCCGCGAGATTGTTCGATTCGTCCTGGGAGTGGAACTTGCCCTTCTCCCAGCCCTCGGAGATGTAATACATCTCCCTCAGGGTGGAGGACTTCTTCTGTTTGATCATGTCCTCGATGAGCTCCATCACGTACATGGTGCGCAGGAGCATCATCGCCCCCTGCGTCTTCTTGGCGCTCCGGGCACCGCTGGCGCTGCCATACTTCCAGACCGAGTGCTTCGGGTCGAAGCGGATGTTGCCCTTGGTGCGCAGCGGGATCGACATCTTGGGGATCTTGCCCGAGTCGATCTGATCGTAGATGGACTCGGCGATCTCGTAGAGCTTCTGCACCGCCTCCTTCCCCTCCTCAGTCATCGCTCAGCGCCTCCTTCGATTCGTCATAGTCCACTTCGTCCTCTTCCTCTTCACAGACCGCCTCCGGCGCCGACACCTCGGTCACCTGCAGGCGCTGCACTTCCCAATCGCCCGGCAATGGGTCGGCGCCGATGATTTGTGTGGGGTCAATGCCGCTGGCATAGAGCTCGTTCTCCTCGTAGAGCTCCTGGTCCAGCCCCAGCAGGTCGAACTTCACCTCCATGGTCTCGGTGGACTTGATCGGCCTCAGCTCCCAGGTGATCTTCCCGTCCTCCTTGACCTCGATCGGCTTCGGATCCATGCTGTCAGCGTCCAGATAGCCCGCCGGGACGACGGCGTGGAGATTGAACCGGGTGCTGTGGGGCATGTAGTTGTAGATGATGATCTTGACCTTGTGGCGCTTCTTCTCGAATGCGACGGCATCGTCCACCCAGACGACGTTCATGATCTTGGTGATGCTCCCGCTGAGCTTGGGGATGGGCTTGCCCACGATCTTGGCCGACTTCTTGGCGATCAGGGGCAGGATCTCCTGCACGATCTCGAACTTCGTCCGCGTCCTCGCCTTGGTCTCCTTCTTGTTCAGGTGGACCTTGAGGCGGCGCCCGCACTCCCGCAGGGCGAGCTCGATCTCCCCTTGGATCTCGGGTATGCTCGCCACCGCCTCCTTGGCCTCGGAGGTGAACGGCACTTTCGTGGAGGCGAGATGCACCAGGATGATCGCTGGTCCGAAAGGAATGCCCGATCCCCCTCTCTGCTCCAGTCCGTAGCGGCGCCAGTCCACGTTCTCCACCGCTTTGGTGAGGACGCAGGCGCCCTGCTGATAGAGCAGTGGCACCCGATTGGCGAAGCGCAATAGCGTGACCTGCTGGTCGGCCGGCAGGTTGCCTCCATAGACAATGCCCACCTCGACCTGGAACGGATTCCCAGAATACACCTTCGCCGCCCGCGACACCGGGGGCGAGTAGAATTCTGGCCTGGTCTCGTCGAGAACGTTCTTCAGGCCTTTGCGTATCAGCGCCTCGCCGATAGGGGAGATGCAATCCGTCTGCGGAGGCAGATACTTCACCGACTGCATCGCCTCCAGCAGCTTCTTGTACTGCTCCAGCCCGAGATTGGTGGTTTTCGCCGTCTCCGACAGGCCTGCCCTCTCGCAGATCTCCTTGGCGAGCCTTTCCGACACGCGGCTGAAATCGGTCTTGAGGAAGTCCCTCAGGTTGCGGGTGCGCGAGGCCCGGCCCATGTTCATCAATGTCCCCAGCTCCACTCCTTCTGGGTGGGGGCGGATCTCCTTGGTGATGGGCGGGAGCTTGTCCGTGGCTCGGCTGTAGATGAAGGTCTTCCCGTCCGGGTCTGTGAAAGCAATGGTGGTGTGCGGGTTAACTATGGCTACTTGGCGGAGGTATTCGAGCACGGACTGCTTCCCGGCGACGTAGCGCCCAGTCAGGTGCAGCTCCACCCTCGTTCCATGCTCCTTCTCGTCCCACATGACGAAATCCTCGGAGACGATGGACGGCGAGTTCGTCTTGGTGTTGAGCATTATCTCCTTGACCGCAGCCGGCTTGTCCTTCTCGGTCTTTGAAGTGACGCGAGTCGGCTTCCCGGTGGTTATCTGGCCATACATCACCGTTGCCGAGATGCCGATACCCTGCTGCCCCCTTGATTGCCGTATCGCGTGGAACCGCGACCCGAAGAGCAGGCGGCCGAAGACGTTGGGGATCATGTTGGGCATGATGCCCGGGCCGTTGTCCTCCACTGTCATCTTGAATTCGTTCTGATCTATTTTCTCGAGCCTTACCTTGATGTCCGGCAAGTAGCCAGCTTCCTCGCAGGCGTCAAGGGAGTTGTCAACCGCCTCCTTGACGGCCATGATCAATGCTTTCGTCGGTGAGTCGAATCCCAGGATCTGCCGGTTGCGCTCGAAGAATTCCGAGACCGAGATCTCCTTCTGCTTCTTTGCCAGACTTTCTGCTATGGAGGACATTCTATCGCCTCAGCTGGATGGAAATGAAATATCTTGCATCCCGTGGTTCCGTATGCCGGGATGCGATAATAAAAGTGTTGGGCTACTGCCAGTCTGCTCAGTTCTCGAACTTCTTGCCGCAGTTCCAGCATTGTGTATCCGTCTCTTTCACGGTCTTGCCGCAATCGGAGCAGATGAACTCGTTGCTCTTTGGCTCCGCGCTCGCTGCAGCGGCCGCCGATCGCTCATCTTCCTCGAACTTCTCTCCACATTGCGGGCATTTATCCGCATTGGCGGGCACCTCGCTGCCGCATTCGGAGCAGACGAACTTCTCTGTCGTCTTCGGAGCTGGCTTTGGTCCATATCGTCCGCCTTGGGATTCAAAGCGCTTCTTCGACCTCTCCATCCACCAAGTCAGTAGTATTATCAGATAGAACAGTGGGCCGACATTGAGGAACATCGTGAACGATTCCTTCCACAATTCGTTGACCAGTATACTATCATTGGTCATCGTGTACGGTCCCCACGATATGTCTGTGATTACCGTGGTTCCATCAGTCTTATCATACGTGAATCCGTAACTATAGATACTGGCCGAGAGAGTCTGGTTCAGAACGTATCGGTCCCCTGGGCCGCTATAGCTCGTGTCATTGGTTAGATTGTAGGTAGTCCCTTGATTGGCCAGATAATGATCATATATGGTCACATTTACATGTGGGCTGACATCTGACCCATGATAGATGACGGAGAAATGGAAGAGGGTAGAGTCGGTTCCATGGAACGGGGTTACACTCCCGCTGGTTAGGACGTTGTCCGGTGTGCTGAGAGTGGCCGGCTCTGCACCTATCACAATGGAATAGAATGTAAGTCCATATGCCATGCCGAGCAGGAGGATAAGGATCGTCCCGAAGATCAACAGCTTCTTGCGGCCCACCAAGCCGAAGTAGCGCGGCACACCGAAGATGATCAGAGCGATTACTGCTGGAAGCAGGCAGAATAGGACGCTTCCGAATATCAGTAGCAGATAGCATACAAGGCCGGTGAGGACCAAGGAGAACGGGATGGCTAGCTTGCTCTTCTTGAATTTATCCATAGACTCTTTGAAACCGCCGGTTTGGGCCATCGCAGGGAAATCAAACTGTTATCTTTAAACCTTTGTATATTTGGTAATTGCCTCCTTGAGCCCGCTCAATATTCATTGCTGGCAAGTGTCAGGAAATCCTAATAAAGCTGGTTCTAGGGACGCGCCCGGATTAAGAAAACGAGAGCCGAAGCCCTCGCGGCCCTTGGTGTTCCACTGTAGGCAAGGTTATATACGCGAAATTTGTCTCAAAAATTCTATTTGGTGCCGATGATGAAAACTGCGGTGGTGGCCATTGGGGGGAACGCAATCCTGCATGCCGGAGAGGAGGCCACGCTGGAAAATCAAATGCGCAACCTGCGCGAGACCTGCGTCCATCTGGCACGGATGATCCGCTCAGGCTACGACATGGTCCTCACCCATGGCAACGGCCCCCAAGTTGGTGACATCCTGCTGCAGAACGAGCTGGCGCGGGATAGCATCCCTTCGATGCCTCTCGACGTCTGCGTGGCCGAATCCCAAGGCCAGCTCGGCTATATGATCCAATTGGCATTGACCGAATCGTTGGCCAAGGAAGGAGTGAGGAAGGTGGTGACCTGCATCCTCACCCGTGTCATCGTGGACGCCGATGACCCCGGCTTCGAGAAGCCGACCAAGCCCATCGGCCCTTATTATTCCAAGGATGAGGTGGAGGAGGCGAAGAAGGTGCGCGGCTGGGAATTCATCCTGGACCTCAAGAGAGGAGGATATCGCCGGGTGGTCTCTTCCCCTCGGCCGATCGGCATCGTCGAGTGCGGCGTCATCCGTCGGCTGGTGTTCGGCGGGGCGGACCAGATAGAGGTGGTGGTCGCCTCCGGTGGAGGGGGCGTTCCAGTCATTGCGAAGGACAACTACTACGTCGGAGTAGAGGCCGTGGTGGACAAGGACCTGGCAGCGGCGGTCTTGGCGATCAGCATCAAAGAGAAGCTTTTCATCATGCTTACCGATGTGGACCGAGTATTCATGGATTACACTTCGAAGAATCCGAGTCCGATCAAGGAGATAAGGCTCCCTGAGCTCGAGAGGTTGTACGAACAAGGCCAGTTCCCTCCGGGGAGCATGGGGCCTAAGGTCGAGGCGGCGATTATGTTCCTGAGGAATGGGGGCGAGAGGGTCATCATCACCTCGCCGGCGAAGCTAGAGGCCGCATTGAAGGGCGAGGCTGGGACGCAGATCCTGCCTTAGGAGTGGTAAGGTGTCAACAACTATCGAGGAGCAGATCAAGGCGATTGAAGACGAGATCTTCAAGACGCAGAAGAACAAGCACACCGAGTACCACATCGGTAAGCTGAAGGCAAAGATCGCCCGCCTGAAGGAGGAGCAGGAGAAGCGGCGGACCAGCGGAGGTAGGACCGGTGCAGTCTACGGAGTCAAGAAGTCCGGGAACGCCACGGTGGCGATCGTCGGCTTCCCCTCCGTGGGGAAGTCCACCATCCTCAATCGGCTGACCGAGGCGAAGAGCGAAGTCGGCGCCTATGATTTCACCACCCTCGACGTCGTGCCCGGAGTGATGGAGTACAAATTCGCCAAGATCCAGATACTCGACCTTCCTGGATTGATCAAGGATGCCTCGAAGGGCAAGGGGCGGGGGAGAGAGGTGCTATCGGTAGTTCGCGCCGCAGACCTGATCATGTTCGTCATCGACGCCTACGACACCAACATCGGCATCCTGATCAAGGAGCTGGAGGCAGTGGGGATCAGGATCAACACTCGGTCGGCGGACGTGGTCATCACCAAGACCGACATCGGCGGGGTAGATGTGCGCTGCACGGTTAAGCTCACCAAGATCGACGAGGAGATGGCCCGCGCCATAGTCAGCGAATACGGCTACGTCAACGCGGACGTCGTCATCCGGGAGGACGTCACAGTTGACCAAATGATCGACGTGCTGGTCGGCAACCGCGTCTATGCCAAGGCCATGGTAGTGGTGAATAAGATCGACCTGGTCAAGGACAAGGCGCACATGGCCGGCCTGAAGAAGAAGTTCAAGGGCTACTCGCTGGTCTTCATCTCGGCCGACAAAGGCACCGGCATCCAGGAGCTCAAGGACGCCATCTATCGAAATCTCGACCTGATAAGCGTCTATCTGAAGCCGCAAGGGAGGGAGGTCGACCTGAAGGTGCCTTTGGTGGTAAGGAAGGATGCGACGATAGGTGATGTGTGCGATGTCCTCCATCGTTCCATTCGGCAGAACTTCCGATATGCCATCGTCTGGGGAAAGAGCGCGAAGTTCCCCGGGCAGACCGTCGGCCTGGAACACGTCCTGTTGGACGGGGATATCCTCAGCATCATCAAGAAGCGCGGCGGCGGCTGAGCCAAGAAGTTATCATTAGGGGCGTCTTCTATCATTCCTTGGGTTTAGCATGAGCTCCGAGAAAGCATCCGACCGTTGGGGCCGCTCCACCAGATCGGTGCATGGCGGCGAACTTGTCAAGGATTGTCACGGCGCGGTGACGACACCGATATTCCAGACCAGCACGTTCTTCTTCCCCACCGATGACCCGGTCACCTGGGAGGGAAAGGTCCCCGAGGGTTCGTACATATACTCGCGCTGGGGCAATCCGACGGTAGCTGCGGTGGAAGTGAAGCTGGCGTCGCTGGAGAATGCCCAGGGCGCTGTCGTCTTCTCCTCGGGCATGGCCGCGATAGCGAGCACCTTGTTAGCCCTGCTGAAGCAGGGGGACAGGCTGGTGAGCGTCGAGGACCTCTACGGAGGAACGTTCAGCTTGATGCGGGACGAGCTTCCCCGGCTCGGGGTGGATGTGCACATGGTCAGCACGACGGACAAGAGGGCGATGGAGCGGGAGCTGGGGAAAGGGGCCGCCGCGGTCTACCTGGAATCGCCGACCAACCCGTTGCTGAAGCTGATAGACATCAAAGCGGTCGTGGAAATGGCGCACTCAGTGGGAGCCAAGGTGATCATTGATTCGACATTCGCCACTCCGATCAACCAGACGCCGTTAGATCTCGGCGTGGACGTCGTGCTCCACTCGGCCACCAAGTACCTCAATGGCCACTCGGACCTGATCGCCGGAGCGGCCGCGGGAAGCAGGGAGGACATGGAGAAGGTGTCGAAGAAGAGGATACTCTTCGGCGGCTCCCTGGATCCCATGGGAGCGTTCCTGCTCATGCGGGGCATGAAGACGCTGGAAGTGAGGATGGAGCGTCACAACCGCAATGCCTTGCTGGTGGCGAAGTTCCTCGAGAAGCACGAGATGGTTGAGCGCGTCCATTACCCCGGACTTCCTTCCCATCCGCAGCACGAACTGGCGGAAAAGCAGATGCGCGGCTTCGGGGGGATGGTAAGCTTCGAGGTCGCTGGAGGAAGGGAAGGGGCGGAGAAGCTGCTCCGCTCGGTCCGCCTGATCAAGAGGGCGACCAGCCTGGGCGGGGCAGACTCGCTGGTGAGCATGCCGCTGAACTCCTCTCACTCGTCGTTGTCCCCGGCGGAGCGCCAGCGGTTGGGGATACCGGACTCGCTGGTACGGCTCTCCGTCGGCATCGAGGACGCGCAGGATATCATCGACGACCTGAACCGAGGGCTGTCCCAGATATGAGCCGACGAGGCCGGGGCTCGGCAAACCCTTAAGAGCGGTCATGCAATTTCTCAGCGGATGATTCAGCGCCCGCGAGGTACCCGGGACTTCACGCCGCAGGAGATGGAAGCGCGCCGCCACTTGGAGTCATTGTTCAGACTGGTTGCGGAGATTCACGGCTTTCGCGAGATTGCCACGCCCATCTTCGAGCATGTGGAGCTATTCACCCTCAAGTCCGGTCCGGGCATAATCGACGAGATCTATGCCTTCGAGGACAAGGGCGGCAGGCAGATCGCGCTCCGCCCCGAGCTCACCGCGCCCGCCATGCGCTTCTTCGTGAACGACCTGACGAACTATCCCCGCCCGCTCAAGGTGTTCTACTTTGGCCAGTGCTTCCGCTACGAGCGGCCGCAGAGCGGCAGGTACCGCGAGTTCTTCCAGTTCGGGGCCGAGCTGATTGGCGCCCCCAACCCGGAGTCGGACGCCGAGGTCATCGGGCTCGCCGCGGCGATGATCGCCCGGAGCGGCCTGGGCAATTTCGGCATCCGCGTCGGGCATATCGGCATCTTGCGCTCGAAGCTGAGCGAGGCTGGAGTGAAGCCCGATAGCGCGCCAGCCATCCTTCAGAAGCTGGACAAGAAGGTGTACGAAGAGGCTGTCCCGCTGATGCAGCAGGCGGGAATGAGTGATTCGGCTATCGAGGACGTCATCAGCCTGACCAAGACCATCGGCGGGGTGGAGGTCCTGGAGGGTCTTGAGGGAGGGCCGAGGGACCACCTGATGGAGGTGTTCCGCGTGTTGCAGAGCTACGGCCTCGACGAGGTGAAGGTTGACCTTGGCGTGGTTAGGGGCCTGGATTACTATACTGGCGTGGTCTTCGAGGTCGATGCCCCTATGCTCGGGGCGGAGAAGCAGGTGTGCGGCGGGGGATCCTACTCGCTCACGGAGCTTTTCGGCGGCGAGAAGACCTTCTCCACCGGCTTCGCGATCGGCTTCGATCGTATCCTATTGGCTTTAGAGCGCGAGGGAATGAAAGCGCCGCAGAAGAACGTCATCGCCTACGTAGTCCCAGTCAGTGAAGCGATGCGCCTCACCGCGTTCAAGATCACCGCCGAGCTGCGCGCCGACGGAATAGCCACGGACGTGGACCTGATGCGTCGCAATCTCGGCAAGAATTTCAAGTACGCCGACGCGATCGGGGCGAAGTCGGTCATCATCGTGGGCGAGAAGGAGGCAGCACTCGGCTCGGTCACGGTCCGCGACCTGAAGACCGGGGAGCAGCGCTTGGTGGCGATGGGAGACCTATGCAAGTCATTCAAGGAATGAGAAAAGTGTCCGAGTCGATGTGGTTGGGGAAAACTGACATCGATGCTCAGGAGGAGAAATCGATACACCGACCACGGACACTTAATTCTCCCTTTATCGCCGCCGCTATTTAAACGTAATTGAATTGTTTTCGGTCTTGTTGGACGGTTGCGGCCGGGCCTGATTGTCCCTGGAATATTCCGCGTCAGGCGAGTGCTTCCTCAGCTCTCCACGTCGAAGTAGAGGCGCATCAACACCCGGTACTCGACTATCACGTCGTTCTCGATCTTGCATTCCATCTCGGTGACGCGACCCCATTTCATCTCCCGCACCGTCTTCGCGGCGACCTCGATCGCGTTGTCCGCCGCTTTGGCAAAGCTCTTGTTGGATACGCCAACGATCTCGATTATCTTCTGGACCATGTTTGCTCACCTCTACGTCAGGCAGGCGCATCGAACATTCTGTTCGCAGTGCCTACCCTTGCAATAATCATGGTCACTGGCGATACTAGAACTTGACGCTTGTCCGGGCGCTCGTCATCTTTTCCGGAGCTTCTCGGCCAGCTCCATCATGTCCAGCTCCTGGTTGACCAGGCAATCGGCGCGAACGATGGAGGGATGTTCTCTGGGTGCATGAACGATCCTGGCCTTCGCGAAGGAATTCATCAGCGCTCTCGCCTTCTCGTAGCTGGGCAGGAGGTTGGCCGCCTTCACCCGATACTTGCCCATCATCTGGTTCACCACCAGCTCGCTGTCCATCGTCACCGTGACCTCGTCAGCACTCGCCCTTCTGGCTTCCTCCAGGCCGGCGATGAGGCCGCGATACTCCGCCTCATTGTTCGTGGCGATTCCGATATAGCCAGCTTGCTCCTTGAGCTTCTTCCCTTCCTTCGTGGAGATCAGATAGGCGAAAGCGGCTGGACCGGGATTGCCTCTCGCCCCGGCATCGGTGAACACGAGCAGATGCATTGGTGCAACCAGGACTGGAAAGCGCTCGAGGCAATTAAAATGTCTGGCCGTCTGCGTCACAAAGAGCGCAGGAAGCGATTCTTCTCGTCCACCAGCGCCACCTTCGCAGCGATGGGCGCGTCGGTGTACTCGTAGGCCATGATGATCAACTTGTCGCCCTTGTGGACAGACCTGGCGGCGCCCCCGTTGACGCACACGATCCCCGATCCGGCTTTTCCGGAAACCACATAGGTCTCGAAGCGAGCCCCGTTGTCGACATCCGCCACCAGTACCTTCTCCCCCGGCCAGATGTCCACTTTCTGCAAGAGATCGTCATCTATCGTGATGCTCCCCACATAGTCGGGATTCGCCTCCGTGACCACGACCCGGTGGATCTTAGCGCGAAGCAGGCATCTCATTTCGAACGACTCATACGCGGACCGTTCAAGAACCTTTCTGTGAATTACGCCGGCTTTTGTCGTTGGAAAGGAAACGAGCTTGGGCTAGGGATTCTTATTGGATGGATACGCCATCCATATGTGGATGGATTATCCCGCCACCGTGAAAATTCAAGATACTGGCTCGCTCCGAAGGATACATAAACAACTTATGAATTAGGGGAGTCGAGAGCATGCTAAACACTGTTCAAGAGGCGTGCTCTTTCCTGAAAATCGCAAGGAAAAGTGACAGAAATGGCTAGCGGCAAGAGTCTGATGGCAATCATTTTGGTTATGATACTAGTCACCGTGGGGACGCTCGGAGCTCTGGTTCTCATGGAGCCGACTAGCGAGGACACGAGGATCTTCGCCAGCTTCAACTCCCCCAGCGACGGCTCGACGGTTACGGGCGTTATCAACGTCACCGCGAATATCACCAGCAAGAGTGCGATCGCTTACGCGCTTCTCAGAATGGACGGCGTCGAGCTAGGCAACAAATCGACATCCCCGTTCTTCTGGGAGCTGAACACGACGCACTACGCGGAGGGCCAGCATATATTGAACGTGACCGCTTTCAATGCTGCGGCCAGGCATTTTGGCTCGCAGATCACCCTCGTTATCAACAACGGGAACACGACGGTGGCCATTGCCTCACCGACAAACCAATCAAGAGTGGTGGGGACCATTGATGTCATACCGCAGGTAGTGAGCCCGAGGGCCATCTCCTACGTTTCATGCTCAATCGATGGAGTGGAGCTTGGGAACATCAGCGCTTTGCCGTTCTCATTCGCTCTCAACACGACTACCTATCTCAACGGAAACCACAACGTGACCTTGGCCGTTAGGGACGAGATCGGCCAGAAGGCGCATGCCCAAGTGACGTTGTTCTTCAATAACCCCTTCGACATCCCATGGGGATTTGACAATGTCACCCATTTCAACTCCACGCCACAGCGGATTATCTCGCTGGGAAGCTCGTTCACGGAAATACTGTTCGCCATCGGAGCTGAGCAACAGATTGTTGGCGTTGATACATCTAGCATCTACCCTGATGCTGCCTTGAGCAAGAACCAGACTGGTTCATCCTCGAATCCGACCAGGGAGGTCATCGCAAGCCTTCATCCAGATTGCATAATCGTGTGGTCGTATAATATGAATTTCAACCTGATTGTGGAACTCAGCAGCACTTACAAGGTCGTGGGCTACTACCCAAAGAACATTGGCGATTGCGAAAAGGTTATCATCTCAATTGGAAACCTGACAGGCAGGAATCCCCAAGCGACTGCATTGGTGAACAGCATGGAGGCAAGACTTAACGCCGTCGCAGAGAGAATCGCGGCCGTTCCAATCGATCAGAGGCCACTCGTTTATTATGAGCAGGCGAACGGCAAGTCGGTTGGGAATGGCAGCCTCGGCAACGAGATAATCACCCGGGCAGGTGGGCTAAACATCTATTGGAATTCCTCTCTCACCAACCCCACGTACAATTCGGAGTACATCCGCCACGCGAACCCGGACTTCATCATTGTCGACAATGCAAGTGTTACCAGCAATGCGGAAATAGCTGCCAGGGCCGGATGGGATTCCATCAACGCGGTGCAAGACAATCACATCTACCGCATCAACGCAAGGATGATGTCGATCACTCCGAGGATAGTGGACGCCATTGAGCAGATGATGGAATGGTTATATCCTCTTTGAGAGCTTGAGGTGAGGGCAATAGAAGGAGGCAAACCGGACGGCCATATTCAGGGTGAGCTATGAGGAGGAGAGCTGCACTGCCATCCTCTGCAACCACGGTTGCAACTGGGACTGCAGCATCTGCTCCTACAAGTTGCGAGGTGATCTCCAGCCCTCACGTTTCCTTTCCACCGGTGTGATCCTTGAGAACCTTTCTTCAGTGAAGGTCAAGAATGTCGTATTGTTGGGAGGAGAGCCGCTTACCTGTGCCGATTTGGACGTCATTGTCGGTTTCGCTAAGGAGGAGTTGGAGGCGAGGGTGAAGATCGCCCACAGCAACGCCTCCCTGCTCCCTCCGGAAGGGGTCGATGAGATGGGCGTGAGCCTGCGGGCGGTCTCCAAGAGGAAGCACCAGCAGCTGACCGGGTCCCCAAACAACAAGGTGCTGGCCAACATATTCAAGCTTTATGATCGCGGCATCGAGCTCAAGATGAGCACCATACTGATACCGGAAGTCATCACTCTGGATGAAATCGAGAGGATCTCCGAGTACTTGGCCTCGGTGGACGAAGGCATTCCTTTCCATATCACCGGCTACATCCCGGTCCCGGGCATCCCCTGGAAGAGCCCCTCCTTGGAAGAGATGAAGGAGGCGGTCATGGTGGCCTGCAGGCACCTGAAAAATGTGACATGTTCCTCGCTCACTGTCAAGGATTACCTGGCAATGACCGAACAGGACAGCCTGCATAGCAAGAGAGGGGTGGCCTAGGGATGGCGGGGCAGGACATAGAGAAGCTCCATGCCAAGAAGATGGCTAGCTGGACCTTTCTGCTGGTCGTTCTAATAGCTGCGCTCTTTTTGTGCATCGTGGTGGCGGTTTGCATCGGCGCGGTCTATATCCCGCCTGGCAAGGTTCTGAACATCCTCTTCGGTCAGATCACCGATCCGAATGACTCGGACGTCAGCATCATAATGAACATTCGGTTGCCAAGGGTGTTTCTGGCCGCGACAATCGGAGCGGCGCTTTCCGTCGCCGGGGTGGCGATGCAAGGTGTGTTCCGAAACCCCATGGCCTCGCCGTCGATCTTGGGCATATCCGCCGGGGCTGCTTTCGGTGCTTCACTAGCCATCGTCCTTGGCGCCAGCTTCGCTTCGGGGCAATTCGCCATTCCCGTCATGGCCTTTGTCTTCTGCGTAGGCACCATGCTTCTGGTCTATGCCATCTCCCGATCGGGAGGATATGTTCCGGTGGAGACCCTGCTGCTGGCAGGCATCGCGGTGGGAGCTTTCTTCTCCGCGTTGGTGTCCTTCATGCAGTTTTTAGCAGGCGACAGGCTAGAAGGTTTGGTGTTCTGGCTTATGGGAGGGCTAGGCAAGGCGGATTGGCAGCAGCTTTGGGTCGCGCTTCCCCTTGTCGTTCTAGGGTCTTTCGCGATATGGTATTATGCCAGGGAATTGAATGCCTTGACAATTGGGGAGGATCACGCCACTAGTCTCGGTGTAGACACGCAAAGGGTGATGCTGATAATGATTGTGGTAACCTCCATCGTGGTGGCCGCGGCAGTATCCTTCTCTGGCGTCATCGGCTTCGTCGGCTTGATCGTCCCCCACATGATCCGCATCATCATCGGGCCGGATCATCGTATCCTAATACCGGCTTCGATCCTTGCTGGCGGGTGCCTACTCGTGATCACGGACGCCCTGGCACGCACACTGATGGCTCCCTCGGAGATACCGGTGGGCATCATCACAGCAATGCTAGGGGCACCTTTCTTCATCTACCTACTTCGACGTCGAAAGCATATGATGGGGTGGTAGCATCCGCTTGACAGTGCAAGGCGTCGAATTTGCCTATAGCAGCGCCAAGATACTCGATGATGTTAGCTTCGAGGCGATGCCTGGTGAGATTGTCGGGATCCTCGGGCCAAATGGGTCGGGCAAGACCACCCTGCTGAAATGCATCAACCGGGCCCTTCAGCCGCGAGTCGGAACCGTCTTCGTGGAAGGAAGATCCATCTCGGAATTATCGAGAAGGGAAATTGCGACCGAGATGGGGGTGGTCCCGCAGAATAGCGGAGTCAACTTCCCCTTCACTGCGCTGGAGATTGTGCTAATGGGAAGGGGACCATCATTGCGGCGTTTCGAGACCGAAGGGGAAAAAGACCTGGAGATTGCCCGCAAGGCGATGGAAATAACGGATGTGATCGAGTTCGCCGACCGCTCGATGACGGAGCTAAGCGGCGGCGAGAAACAGCGTGTCATCATCGCGCGTGCTTTGGCGCAACAGCCAAGAATCCTTCTATTGGACGAGCCGACCCTACATCTTGATGTGAACCACCAGATCGAGATCCTTGAGCTAGTGAGGGATTTGGTGAAGGACCAGATGCTCACCGCGGTGATAGTCTCCCATGATCTGAACCTGGCTGCCAGGTACTGTGACAGGCTTATCCTTCTGGAGAAGGGGCAGGTGATCGCTGCGGGAAAGGTGGAACAGGTGCTGACCAGTGCGAATATGGCAAGGGTCTTTCGAATCGAAGCGGCCATCAATTATGACCAGCGCATCGAAGGCTATACCATTTCCATAATCAACTCCATTGACCGCAAGATCGGTCTCCAAAAATAGGAGAAGTTTGTTAAGGCCATAGCCTCTTCAAGCTTCGGGAAGACGATGACCTCCAAGGTGAGAGTTCATTCGGGCATCTGCGGGTTCGAGACGACCATCGAAGCGCACGACAATGGCTCCGGTGTTGTCGAGATCAGGATCGAATCACAGTGCAAGAGCGTGCAGACCTACGCCGAGAAGCTCCGTTCCGCCACGACCGACGACCTGGTCGATTGGAACGGCTCCAAGGTGATCGACCTAGCAGCGAAGACCGGACTCACCACGACCTGCCTCATTCCCACCGCCGTGTTCAATGTCTGCTGGGTGGAGATGGGCATGATCTCCAGGAAACTGGCCTTGGACAAGGGTCCGTTGTGCATTCATTTCGTCGAATAGGGACGCCGCCCTCGACAATATTAAGCCAAGGCATTTGATTAGCTGGGCTCATGACTGGGAATCTCACAGCCTTCCTTTACAATGACGATTTCATGAAGTACTATCTTGGACCAGACCATCCATTCAAACCCGGACGGGTGAAGAAGACAAAGGAGCTCTTGGAACAATCCGGTGTGCTCCAGGGAGCGGCCTTTCTGCAGCCGACGAAGGACGCGACGGTGAACGACCTCCGTCTAGTGCATACCCAACGCCATATCGACTTCGTTCACAGCAGCAGCATGAGGGGCTTCGGCCTTCTGGACCAGGGGGATACGCCGGCGACGCCGGGGATCTACGAGGGCAGCCTGGCAGTGGTCGGTGCGACGCTGGAAGGGGTGGAAGGGATAATGCAGGGACGCTTCAACCACGCGTTCAATCCTGCGGGCGGGCTGCACCATGCGAGGCCAGACCGATCCGCTGGGTTCTGTGTCTTCAACGATGTCGCCATCGCCATGCGCGCCCTGCAGCGCCGGCACGGCGTGAAGCGGGTGGCCATGATCGACATCGACGGGCATCACGGGGATGGGACGCAAAGCGTGTTTAACAGCGAGAAGACTTTGACGATCTCCATGCACCATTACAGTGCGGGCTTCTATCCCGGGACTGGCTCCGATGATGACGATGGAGAGGGCGAAGGCAAAGGTTACCACATCAACATCCCGCTGCCGTTCCGCACCGGGGATGAAACGGCAATCGACGCCTACCGGGAAATCGTCATTCCGGCATTGGAGGCTTACCGACCCGAGGTCATTGTCCATCAGTTCGGCGTGGATGGCCATTTCTCAGACCCGCTGGTCGGGCTGGGGCTGAGCACCCATGCTTATGAGGAGATAGCGCGAATGACCCATGACGCCGCGCATCGCCTTAGCGAAGGACGCTATCTCGTGCTGGGCGGTGGGGGCTATAATGAGGACGCTGTGGTGCGGTCCTGGGCGATCATGTTCTGCACCATCTCCGGCCAGTATCCCACGGACCCGGCGACGTTCGAATCATGGCACGACAAGACGAGCATGCCCGAACCAGAGGGCGTCCGAGAGGAGGTCAAGGGAGCGATAAACCGGCTGAAGCAGGACGTCCTTCCGCTCATCCATTGAGCTTTGGGCATCCTGCGCAATGGTCATCAATCTCTTGGAGAATGCTGAAAACTGCCCGGTTCGAGACAAAATCAGAAAGAGTTGGCGCCCCGGTCGGGATTTGAACCCGAGTCGAAGCCTCGACAGGGCTTCATGATGGGCCGCTACACTACCGGGGCGTTGCCTTTCTCCAGAATAGGTAGGTCCTATATATGGCTTGAGGTCGCTGCGAAATCCTTCCTGGCCTTGGAAAAAAAATGCACATCATTTCGCTCAATATCGAGGCATTTCCTCGGGGCTAGGAAGCCTTCTTGAGGAACGATAAGCGATTAGCACTGCAATCTCTATATTTCCGGATGCATTCGAGTATCGATGGCTAATCTCGAGGACAGGAAGCTAAAAGTCGAGGACTACATGATCCATGAGGTCGTCTCCATCCCGGGAGACTTCACAGTCCAGGAGGCTATCGACAAGCTGATTCACACCGAGTTCCACGGGATGCCCGTCACTCAGAATGGCCGGCTCATCGGCTTCGTAACCGCGAAGGAGCTCCTCCGCAACATATCTCGCCCGCAGGCGAAGATCAAGGACATCATCCGGAAGGGGACATACTCAGTCAGCACAGACATGGACCTGGACGATGCGGCGAGGATCCTTTTCCGTTATGGGCTGCGCAATATCCCGGTCATCGACAATCACAGCATCGTGATCGGCATCCTCTCCAACGTGGACATTGTGCGCTCGCATATCGAGAGGGCGACCCCCAACAAGGTGCTGATGGTGAAGACCTTCCTGGAGAAGAAGAACGGTATCACCATCACCGTGAAGCGGCGGGTCATCCCCATAGATGAACTGCGGCCGACCCAGAACGAGGTGTTCGCCGATGAATTGCTGGGCCGCGTGGAGGAGATCAAGCGCGGACTGGTTGAGCCGATCATCGTGGTGCAGAAGAGCGATCACTATCTGCTCGTGGACGGCCACCATCGGGTATTGGCCGCCAAGCAGATGGGCGTGAAGCAGTTCTCAGCAGTGGTGCTGGAACCGGATCGCGACGTCGAGCTGGGGCTGGAGCGCTCCGCCAGGGAAATGGGGCTGAAGACCTTGGATGACGTCAAGATCATAGACAAGTCGCATCATCCGCTGATGGAGATCACGACCCGCCTTCTCAAGGACTGAGCAGGCGGTCGATCCGCGGTGCTGGACACTTGAATAAAGAAATAAAATAGAGAAAAGGAATTGGAGTGAAGATCAGAGCTTGCGCATCGCTTCCAGGATGATCTTCTGCTCGGTGGCGGCGACCATCCCTATGGTCTTGACCACAGTGTCCGGGTTCAGGCTGATGGAGTCGATGCCCGCTCTTACCAGGAATTCCGTGAACTCTGGATAGACCGATGGCGCCTGGCCGCAGATTCCGACGGTCCTCCCCTTCTTGTGCGCCACGTCGATGAGCATCTTGATGGCCCTCTTGATGGCCTCATTGCGCTCGTCGAAGTATCCCATCTTGCCCAGGACGTCCGAGTCGCGGTCGGCGCCCATGATCAATTGGGTGAGATCGTTCGATCCGATGGAGAATCCGTCGCAGACATCGGAGAACTCCTCGGCCATGAAGACGATGACTGGCACTTCCGCCATCAGATAGAGCTTGAAGTCGTTGCTGCGCTTCAGGCCGATCTCCTCCATCATTCCGTTGATCTCCTTGACCTCTTCGACGGTGCGGACGAACGGCAGCATTACATGAACGTTCTTCAGTCCCATCTCTTCCCGCGCCTTCTTTACGGCTTGCAGTTCCAGCTTGAATGCCTCGCGATACTGCGGAGAGACATATCGGGAGCAGCCGCGCCATCCGATCATCGGGTTCTGCTCCACCGGCTCGTACTTCTCCCCGCCCTCCATGTCCCGATACTCGTTGGTCTTGAAATCGCTCAGTCTCAGGATGATCGGTCTGGGGAAGAACGCCTTGCCCACGATGCCGATGCCCTCGGCGAGCTTGTCCACCAGTTCCGCGGACTTGCCCTTGGCCATCATGGCCTGCGGGTGTTCGCCGATGAAGGAGGTGAATAGGAACTCGATGCGCATCAGTCCCACGCCGGAACCCGGGAGCTTCGAGTACTCCTCCGCTTTATGTGGGATGCCAACGTTGAGCATGATCTTCGTGCCAGTGACTGGGACGCTTTGCAGCATCGCCACATTCTGGCCCTCTTCCTTCTTCTGCTCGACCGCTCCCTCCATTACGATTCCCCTGGTCCCGTCCACGGTGACCAGCATGCCTTCCTTGAGGATCTTGGTGGCTTCCCTTGCTCCCACTATGCAAGGAGTGCCCAGCTCCCTCGCCACGATGGCGGCGTGGCAGGTCATCCCGCCCTCGTCCGTCACGATGGCGGCTGCGCGGGTCATTGCCGGGACCATGTCCGGCGAGGTCATGACCGTCACCAGGATGTCGCCCTTCATCACGATGTCCAAACTGTCATCTTCCTTCAAGAGCCTGACCCTGCCCGAGGCCACGCCCGGGCTGGCCGCCAGGCCTTTGAGCAATGTCTTCTGCGAATGTGGCTGTTCCGCTGGGGATTCCCTTCCTTTCACGCCATTCACCTTGCCCTTGCCGTTCGATTTGAGCGTCGTCACCGGCCTCGCCTGGACGACGTAGAACTCGTTGTCCTCCAAGCACCATTCGATGTCCATGGGCTTGTTGTAATGCAGCTCGATCTGATTGCCGACGTCGGCGATCTCGAGGATCTGGTCGTCGGTCAGCTTCTGCGCCTCCATCAGGTTCTCCGCCACGTCTTCCCTGACGGTATCACCTTCCTTTCCCCTGACCAGCTTCCAGGTCTGCTTGGCGATGCGCTTGTTGATGATCTTGGTGTGGAACTTGTCCACCACGTAGGTGTCGGGCGTGACCTTGCCGCCCACGATGGACTCCCCTAGGCCGTATCCAGCCTCCACGATGATGTGCGGCAGCTCCGAGTTCGGGTCGACGGTGAACATGATCCCGGCGACGTCCGAGTTGACCATCCTCTGGACCACGACGGCCAGCTTCACCTTGGAATGCTCGAAACCCTTGGTGGTGCGGTAGGAGATCGCCCGGGGCGTGAACAGCGAGGACCAGCACTTCTTCACCTTGTCGATGAGATCGTCCGGATCGCTCACATTGAGGAAGGTGTCCTGCTGCCCGGCGAAGCTAGC
Source organism: Methanomassiliicoccaceae archaeon (assembly GCA_963768775.1). Lineage (GTDB taxonomy): Archaea > Thermoplasmatota > Thermoplasmata > Methanomassiliicoccales > UBA472 > FEN-33. The sequence goes on along the minus strand of CAVYIY010000006.1, from coordinate 750,851 downwards.
GGTGGGAAGGTCCTCCGCGGTGGCGCTGGAGCGGACGGCGACCAGGCCGACCTTCTTCTTCGCCTCGAACAGGCTGTGGAACTCCTTCAGGATCTCGAAGCGGAGGTCATCTGGGCACGACCGCCTCATCGAAGGCCCTCCGGATCTTCGCACTGACGTCCTGCAGGGAGCTTTCAGAGGATACGTCCACTTTCTCAAGGTAGTTGCCGACCCGCTTCAGCAGGTCGTTCTTCTCCAGAAAATAGTCATAGGCGGTGGTCGTCAGAACGAACCCGCCAGGGACTTTGAAACCGGCCGCGGTCAGCTCACCGAGATTTGCGGCCTTTCCACCTGCGATGGGAATATCGTTCACTCCCAGCTCTGCGATACTCATGATCCTCTTCATTTGCTCACCTGAACGCTGAAGGGGTTTAGCTCGCAGGGATGCGCCTATCGCATTCCCGTTGGCAAGTATTCCGTTTAGGTCGAATAAACTCATGGGTAATAACCTTATTGGAGTAGATGACCGCCTGAGGATGGCGCATTTATCCAGCATCGAACGGCAATCATTCCCGCCCGGCAATAATCGCCTCGCATTGATTCCAATCGGACACATCTCGATCACGAGGGATCGCGTTGATCAAGTTTCATGCTTTACATGCCTTAACGGATAAATCGAGCCGGTTGCGCCGGTCAAATGCGCAGCGAACCGGCTGATTATTGGGAATATCACGATTCCCTTTTTGCAAAATGTCTATCCTTTTCCTCATCCTTGAGGCGTTCCGGAATCGTATTTCATCGGGCGCTTTCGAATATCGTATGATTATTGCAGAATATCGAAGAATAACCCTGTGCAAGGTTCAAATACGATAACCGATTTCAGGGAAATGTAGGAATTGAGGCTTTACATGACCACGGTTGAGATACGATGGCATGGTCGAGGCGGTCAAGGGGTCGTCACAGCCAATGAGATCCTTGCAGCGGCCGCATTGAGCGAGGGCAAGTACATCAAGGCTTTCCCTGAGTTCGGCCCGGAGAGGATGGGCGCGCCGATCAGGGCATTCGCTCGCATTTCTGACAAGGTCATCAACGTTCACAGCCAGGTCTATTATCCCGACTACGTGGTCGTCCTGGACAACACGCTCATCAGCAACCCTGCCATCAAGGAAGGGCTCAAGCAGAGCGGAAAGATCATCGCCAATTATCCCGGATGGGAGGGAAAAGCTCAAGGCCCTGGTCGGCAACGGGTATGATGTGCACGCCGTGAATGCCACGAAGATATCGACCGAGGAGATCGGCAGGCCGATGGCCAACACGGCCATGGTCGGGGCGCTGGTCCGCGTCTCGAAGATTGTCGACATCAAGAGCGTGACCGCAGAGCTGGCGACCAAATTCGCCGGCAAGTTCACGCCCGCAGTCATCGCCAAGAACATCCGCTCGGTGGAGCGAGCGTACGAGGAGGTGGACTGATGGCCAACGAGAAGGCTGGCGATCTGCCTGAAGGCGGGATGATCATCGAGGCAGGCAGCTCGCGCAAGTACCTCACCGGCGACTGGCGTTCCAAGAGGCCAGAGTGCGATGAGTCGAAATGCACCAACTGCCTCATCTGCTGGATATACTGCCCGGACAATGCGATCATTGTCAAGGACGGCAAGTGGGTCGGCTTCAGGCTAACCCACTGCAAGGGCTGCGGCATATGCGTCAACCAGTGCCCGGCGAAGGCGCTCACCATGAAGGACGAGGTGGGTTAAATGAAGAAGATAGCGATGAACGGGGACCAGGCGGTCGCCCTTTCCTGGAAGCAGGTCGAGCCGGACGTGGTCGCCTCCTATCCGATCACGCCCCAGACGATCATCGTGGAGACGTTCTCCGAGTATGTTGCCGACGGGCTAGTGAACACCGAGTACGTGACCGCGGAGTCGGAGCACAGCGCCATTGAGCGTGTGCATCGGCGCCTCTGCCTCCGGAGCCAGGACGGCGACGGCCACCGCTTCGGCCGGTCTGGCGTTCATGTGGGAGGTGCTCTACGTCGCGTCGGGGATGCGCCTGCCCATAGTGATGGTCGTCGCCAACAGGGCGCTCAGCGGACCGATCAACATCCATTGCGACCATAGCGATGCCATGGGCGCGCGGGACTCAGGCTGGATCCAGCTCTTCGGCGAGAACGTGCAGGAAGCCTATGACAATAGCATAATGGCCTTCCGGGTGGCGGAGCACATGGACATCCGGATGCCGATGATGACCTGCCTGGACGGGTTCATCGTCACTCACTCCCTGGAACGATTCGAGCCGCTTCCAGATGATGTAGTGAAGAAATTTGTGGGGCCGTTCAAGTACCGGCGGTCTCTGCTCGACTACAAGAACCCCATCACCATGGGCCCGTTCGATTGGACCGACTACTACTTCGAGCACAAGTACCAGCAGGTTGAGGCGATGAAGCGGGTGACGCCCGTCGTCAACTCGGTCGCGAAGGAGTATGCGAAGATCAGTGGCCGCGACTACCAGATAATCGAACCTTACAAGCTAGAAGATGCAGACTATGCCGTCTTGGCGATGGGATCGACCGCCGGGACGCTCAAGGAGATAGTGGACGAGCTCCGGGCCGAGGGCAAGAAGGTCGGCTCCATAAAGCTCCGACTGTTCCGGCCCTTCCCCAGTGTCGAGCTGGCCAAGGTGACCGAAGGCCTGAAGGGGTTGGCGATAATGGATCGGGCGGTGAGCATCGGGGCCGAGGGGCCGATATTCCCCGAGGTCCGCTCCGCGCTGTACGATCTTAAGGACAGGCCCCGGCTGACCAACTATGTCTACGGCCTCGGAGGCCGGGACATCAGGCCGGAGGAGCTGAAGCACGTCTTCAACCAGCTGATCCGCAAAGAGGGCGATACCGTGAACTATCTGGGGGTGAGGAAATGAGCGCCACCACCAATCTGAAAGTGCTCTCGCAGAGGGAGGACCGCTACGTCGAGGGTCACCGCCTCTGTGCCGGCTGCGCCGAGCCGATAATCGCCAGGCAAGTGCTGATGGCCACGGACAAGCCGGTGGTCGTCGCCAATGCCACAGGATGCTTCGAGGTATCATCCACGATCTATCCGTTCACCTCGTGGAACGTACCATGGATCCACAGCGCCTTCGAGAACGCCCCCGCGACCATCTCCGGCGTGGAGGCGGCTTACCTGGCGCTGAAGCGCAAGGGCACGATAACGGAAGAGATGAGATTCATCACCTTCGGGGGGGACGGGGCCAGCTACGACATCGGCCTGCAATCTCTCTCCGGGGCGATCGAGCGGGGGCATCATTTCCTCTACGTCTGCCTGAACAACGAGGCCTACATGAACACCGGAATCCAGAGGTCAGGCGCAACTAGCCGAGGGGCTCAGACGACCACCTGTCCCGCAGGCACCTGCGTGCCAGGCAAGAAGGAATTCCCCAAGAACCTGACCAAGATCATCATCGCCCACGAGCTGCCTTATGCTGCCCAGGCATCGCCGCACAACTTCAAGGACCTCATCGAGAAGTCCGCCAAGGGGCTGGAAGCTAACGGCCCGTCGTTCATCAACGTAATCGCGCCCTGTCCGCGCGGGTGGCGCTTCGATTCCGCGAAGACCATCGAGATGGCGAAGCTGGCCGTGGACACCTGCGTGTGGCCGCTCTACGAGTTCGAGCAGGGGAAGTGGAGGCTCACCGCAGACAGCAAGCGCATAGCCGACGGGTCGAAGGAGAAACTGCCGGTCTCGGCATGGCTCACGTCACAGGGTCGCTTCAGCCATCTCTCCGCCCAGAAGTGGGCTTATGTCGCAGAAGAGATCCAGGTGAACATCGACAAGCAGTGGGAAGAGCTGCTCCGCTTGTGCAAATCCTGATCAAGGCGGAGGATCAAACCTCTTTAATTTCCATTTCGGTCAGCGAACACTGCCTCGGCTTCTCAGGATTCCTCTTGCGAGGCGAGGAGCTCTTCCCAGAGCCGGATGGTTTCCATGGCGTCCAACTCATCGACGGTCTGGATGGCGAATCCGGCGTGGACGACGACATAGTCCCCTGGCTTGACCTCCACCAGGGAGACGTTGGTCTCACGGCGCACGCCGCCGAAGTCGATGACGGCGATGCTGCCATCGATCGACACCACCTTACCTGGGATCGCTAGACACATGTTTTCCTCTTATGATGAGATCAATTTGATTATCGCTTCGGCCGGCTGACCGTCTACGGCGCGCAACGCCTCGATGACCTTCTCCCGGCTCGCTCCAGTCTGGGACATGACCAGCTTTATGTCGTCCTCGGGTATGAAGGGAGGGACAGGTGTGCCGGCCTTCGCCGCGACCGGCGCCTGCGATAGCGGGAGGATCTCGGTCTCGCCTGTAATCTGGTAGGTCTTCTGGCCTTGCGCCTGCATGATCGTGACGGAAGCCTCGGTGATGACGTACTGCTTGCTCTTGGTCCGGATGACCACCTCTTGCACGTCCTCGAGGTCCTCGGTCTCGATACCCAGCTTCCTCATCGCTTGTTTGACTTGACGAGGGTTCACTCCCCGCATTCCTGGCATCATGATAGCATCAAAGAAAATGTCCTTCGGCTATTAAACCTTTGGAAATAAGCTAGCGCATCAATAAAATTCTGGAAAAGGGTTTGGGGGGTTTTGATCGACTGCTCAGTCCCGCTGTATTAGAGCACGTTCAGACAATGATTGATTTCCCAATCACTGACCCAGGTCCGATAGCTGTCCCACTCCTTGCCCTTGATGTGGATGTAGTGGTTGAAGATGTGCTCGCCCAGGGTCTCCTTCATCAGCTTGCTCTGGGAGAACTTCTTGAGGGCGTCGCCGAGGTTCTCTGGCAACGACTCTATCTTCAGCTTCCGGCGCTCCTCCTTGCTCATGTGGTAGATATCCTTCTCCACTGGCTTCGGAGGGCTCAGGCCATTTTCCACCCCATCCAGGCCGGACGCGAGCATCACCGCGAACTGAAGGTAGGGATTTCCGGCAGGATCCGGATTGCGCAGCTCCATCCGGGCGCGTCCCCCTCTACCTGCCGGCACGCGGATTAAGGCGCTCCGGTTCATGTTGGCCCAGGAGATGTAGCAGGGCGCTTCGTAACCCGGGACGAGGCGCTTGTAGGAGTTCACGTGGGATGCCAGGATGGCGCAGTTGTCCTGCGCGTGCGCAAGCGCCCCGGCGAGGAACTTCATGGAGAGATCGGAGAGCCCGAACTTGCCGTCTGGATCGTCGAAGGCGTTCTTCCCGTCGAGGGTGGCCAGGCTCTGGTGCACGTGCATGCCTGACCCGTTGACGCCGAATATCGGCTTGGGCATGAAGGTCGCGTACAAGCCGTACTGGGCAGCGATGGTCTTAACCCCGAGCTTCAGGGTCATCATCCGGTCGGCCATGGTGAGCGCGTTCTGGTAGCGCAGGTCGACCTCAAGCTGGCCGGGGGCGACCTCGTGGTGCGAGGCCTCCATGTCGAAGTGCATGGCATCGAAATTGAGCATGATGTCCTTGCGCACCATCTCGCCGGTGTCCAGGGGCATGAGGTCGAAGTAGCCGCCGTTGTCCGAGGGCTGGGGGATGGGGTTCCCTCTCTCATCCATGTTGAACAGGAAGAACTCGAACTCCGGGCCGACGTTGAAGATGTAGCCCTTTTCCTTCGCCTTGTCGATCATCTTTTCCAGCACCCAGCGCGGATCGCCTTTGAACCGGTTGCCGGAATGGTCGGAGATGGTGCACATGAAGCGAGCGGTCTTCATCGACCCATTCGCCGTCCACGGATAGATCTGGAACGATTCCAGGATGGGGTTGGCGCGCATGTCCGATTCCTCGATGGTGGCGTACCCGAGGATGGAGGAGCCGTCGATGAACACCCCTTCCTCCATCGCCCGCTCGAGCTTGGTCATCGGCATGGTGACGCTCTTCACCATTCCGAGGATGTCCGAGAACTGCATCTCGATGAAATGTACGTTTTCCTGCTTTACCTTGGCCAGGATGTCTTCCTTTGTCTCATCCGATCTCTTGACTGCGGTCATCGAGAAAAACGATAAATCGAATTACATGATATATCTTTGCATAGGTTTCTTCTCAATTAGCTAGATGAATGTACATCAATTGTCACTATCAATAGCTATCTTGACTATAGATATCGCTTTCTTCACAGCATTTGCGCCCTCTTCCGGCGCGCTTGCTCCTCCGGAAGCGAAATTCTTGCCACCGCCCCCCTTCCCCTCGAACGCTCTCAGCGTTTCGGTTAGCACGTTCTTGCAGTCTATGTCCAGGTCTTTGGAGGAGGCGATGATGAGCATCAGCTTGTCGTCGGATGAGGACATCACGCACATCGACCGTTCGTTGGAGGCGAACTGGTTCGCGCAATCGACCAGCGCCTTCTTGTCAATGCCCTGGTAGCTCCCTGAATAGATGCGCACCCCTTCATATTTCTCCGGCTCGAGGCTGGCGAGCATTTCCTTGCTATACCGCTTCAAGGCCAGCTTCTTGCTCTCCAGTTCGCTCTTGAGATTGTCAAGCGCTTTGATCAGGTCCTCCGGGTTGGCGCCAAGACCCTCGGACGCCTGCAGCGCGATGGTCGACAGTGCTAGGGCGCTCCCGACAGCGTCCCGGCCGGTCTGGAACTCTATTTCGTAGTCGCCCGCCGGCCTGGCGGAGGATAGCTTCGTTACCAGCAGCATCTTCAATTCTCGAGTGTTCTGGATGTGCACGCCGGCGCAGGCCGCCTTGTCGATGTCGCCGATGTTGACTATGCGGACCTTCTCCCCGTGGATCCGCTCCACCTTGATACGGATCTCCTTGAGGATGGGGCTGTCCTTGGAGACCCAGACCTCGCTGACGGGAAGCTGGGAGGCTATCGCGGCGTTTGCCTCCTCTTGTGCGCGGCCGAGCAGGGCCCAGTTCATCTCCCCCCTGACGATGAAGGATTTCTTCTTCGGGGTGATGGCGATCTTCACCAGCTCGAGCTCCGGGTTGATCTTATTCAGCGCGGAGAAGAGCAGATGCTCCCCGGTATGCCCCCGCATCAGGTCATGCCGGCGCTCCCAGTCGATCTCGGCTTCCACTCTCTGACCGACGGTGAAGGTGTGATCGGGGATCCGGTGCCAGATGCCGTTCTGCTCCCTGACCTCCACCACTTCGAGGTCCTCTATCCAGCCGGCGTCCATCTCCTGGCCACCGCCCCCGGGGAAGAATGCCGTGCGGTCCAGGGCCACCCAGTCTCCGTTGACCTGCTCCACGGTCGCGTCGAAGCGGGTCAGGTAAGGGTCGCTTTCATAGAGGAGTCTCGTCATCGACATAGGAAAGCGGCGGTTGGCCAAAAACGTTATCGTCGGGCCCACAGCGCTTGCCGTGGAGGAATGCTCGTCAAATGCGCATCCGGTTCTTAAAGCAAACAGACAAATATCGAAATTTGCATTAGTAATGTACCCTTCAGGAGGTTTCAGAGAGATGTCACTCGGTCCGACTCTAGACGACCTCGATAAACGCATAATCTCCGAGCTCTGCATTTCCAGCCAAGGCTCGTACCGACAGATAGCGAAACGCCTTGGCATCCATCCCACCACACTGATTCAAAGGGTCAAGAACCTGGAGAAGCTGGGCATCATCCATGGCTACAGGGCGAACGTGGATTACCTGAAGCTCGGCTACGAGTTCATGGCTATCGTCCACGTCTCGGTGGAGGGGGACCTCCTCGAGGTCGAGCAGAAGATCAAGAACCTGAAGGACGTCGTGGCCGTCTTCGATGTCACCGGAGAGTGCGATTCAATCGCTTGGGTCGCCTGCAAGAACCGCGAGGAATTCAGCGCGGTTATCAAGTCCATGCTCACGATAAAAGGGGTCAAGAAGACGAACACCTACGTCGTGCTGAACATGATCAAGGACCCATTCCAGTTCCTGCCGGAGTTCAACAAGAAGAGCGAAGTCGAGCGATAGGGGCCGAAGACGCTGCCTTTGTCATATAGTTCCCGGATCGTCCCGCTTTTCCCAGGCATAGTGTCAACTTGATAACCTCTTTGATGACAATATGCTGATAGCCGGAAACGAAACCGGTCAACCTTGAATGGAGTAGCGGCCAAGCTTGAGCAAAATGCTATATATAGTACCCTCCTTTCCACGAGCGCTTAAAACATTTCCAGAGGCCAGACGATGTTACGTACGCACGATTGTGGTAAGCTACGGTCACAGGACCTCGGGAAACGGGTCACCATGGCCGGCTGGGTGCGATTCCGTCGCGATCATGGCGGCGTGCTCTTCCTCGACCTGGCGGACTCGAATGGCACCACACAGCTGGTGTTCGATCCCGGAGCGCTAGGTGGGTCGACCGACAAAGGGCGCCTCTCGGAGATACTCAATACCTTCGGGCGCGAATGCGTGGTCCAAGTAACAGGCGTCGTGAGGGAGAGGGTCCCCGGGACCGAGGACCCCCGAAATCCGACCGGCCTCGTTGAAGTCCTGATACAAGAGGCCAAGCTTCTCAACAACTCCAAGCCGATACCGTTCGAGGTAGCGGAACAGAAGAACTCGCAGCTGCCGAACGAGGACCTGCGGATTCGCTACCGCTATCTGGATCTGAGGAGGACGCAGATGATTGCCAACCTGGCCTTCAGGCACAGCCTGTTGAAGGCTGCCAGGGAGGAGCTGAACCAGGCGAATTTCATCGAGGTGGAGACGCCGATGCTGACGCGTTCGACCGCGGAAGGTGCCAGGGACTTCTTGGTGCCTTCCCGGACGCAGCCCGGCCATTTCTACGCTCTGCCGCAATCCCCCCAGCTGTTCAAGCAGATGCTGATGGTGGGGAGCGTGGAGCGCTACTACCAGTTCGCGCGCTGCTTCCGGGACGAAGACTCCCGCGCGGACCGCCAGCCCGAGTTCACCCAGATGGACGTGGAGATGTCGTTCGTGGAGGAGAAGGATGTCCACGATGTGATCGAACGGGTGCTGAGGCACGTCTGGGAGTCGATCTTCGACCAGGAGCTCCAGGTGCCGTTCCCCCGGCTCTCCTACGCGGATTCTATGTCCCGCTACGGGACCGATGCGCCGGACGTCAGGTTCGGCCTCGAACTGACCGATGTGACGGAGATCGTGCGCAAGGCGCACTACGAGATATTCCAGAACGTATTGAAGAAGAAAGGGGTGGTGGTCTGCCTCAACCTCCAGTCCACCCAGGTCAAGGAGAAGGACGCGGAATGGAACGGCGTAGGGCGCAAGGAGGTCGATCGGCTGATCGAATGGGCCAAGCAGCAGGGCATGGGCGGGCTCTCCTGGATGCGCTGCACCGAAAACGGGCTGGAGTCCAACATCGCCAAGTACTTCCCGGAGGAGGTGCGGAAGCAGCTCGCAATTTCTCTGGAAGCGGAGGTTGGAGACCTCCTGCTCTTCCTCGCCGGTCCGCGGATGCAGACCCTGAAGGCCGGGGGAGCTTTGCGGATGAAGCTGGCGCGGGACAACGGACTGTTGGAGGGCAAGGACCACCAGTTCGTCTGGATCGTGGACTGTCCGCTGTTCCAGTCCGATCCGGTCACGCACAAGCTCTCCGCCTTCCACCATCCGTTCGTCAAGCCGGTGCCGGGTGACATAGGCGAGGGGGAGGACGCCACCAAGATTATGGGCCAGTCATACGACCTCGTCCTCGACGGAAGCGAGATCGGCTCCGGCTCGATACGCAATCACGACCCCAACGTGCAGCGGAAGGTGTTCCGCCTGCTGGGGATGAGCGAGGAGGATATGGAGCGTGAGTTCAGCTTCTTCTTGGAGGCCCTGGAGTTCGGGGCGCCGCCTCACGGGGGCATCGCTTTGGGGATGGACCGATTGGTCTCTATCCTGCTCGGTTGCGAATCCATCCGGGAAGTGATCGCCTTCCCCAAGAATAAGAAGTTCCAGTCCCTGGTCGACGGCTCGCCGGCGAAGGTGGACCAGGCCAAGCTGGCCGAACTCATGCTGCTCTCGTTGGCCGAAGAAGAGGTAAAGAAGGAGGAATGATCATTTCCTCTTCTCAATTTCTTTTCTTACCGCTTCCACCACCTCTTGGGAGTTGTACCTCCCCTTCGCCACCTTCATCACGTGGCCGATGACGCTGTTGGCCGACCTGGGGTTGGCAGAATAGTCCTTCACCACCTGCGGATGCTCGTCTATGTAAGCGGAAATGATGGCATCCAGCTGCTCGTCCTGCACCGCGCAGGACAGGTCCTCGGGGCATTCTCCGGAGGCCATCGCTCCGATCCTCCTCCTCGCCTCCGAATCGGTGATCTCTCGGCTAGCGACCTGAGTAATGATCGAAGCGAGATCCGACCTTATCTGGTCGTCCAAGCGCGGCTGCAGCGCCGACCAGCTGGCCGAGATCGGCCCCAGGGTCCAGGCCAGGGCGGTCTCCGGGTCGACCTTCTCGGCCAGGATCTCGAACATGTCTGCCAGGGACATCGAGGTGAGCACGATCTGCCGCATCTTGCTGAACTCCAAGGCATAATGTCCGGCCATGCGCTGCGCACGCCGCAGCGGCGTCTCGCTGGTGCTCATCGACCTCGCCAGGGCGCCGACGCTGAACGTGCCCAGGTCCGGCTCGCCGATGTAGCCGTAATCCTCCTCCGTCTCCTTTTCGCGGGATGAAAGGGTTACCTTGCGCTCCTCGTCGTAACGCCTCGTCTCCCTCACCACTTTGACTCCGGCCTCGACCATCTTGGACTGTCTGGAGGCCTCGAATTTGAGCGCCTTCTCCAGATTGCGCAGCCCCTGGATGTTCTTGACCTCGACCCTCTCCCCGCCTTCCATCGAGATGTTCGCGTCGACGCGCACGCTCTGCTCGTCTCCCGCCGTGGTGCCGATGATGTGGCGCAGCTCGACCAACAGCTCCTGCAGGAAGGCCCTCGCCTCCTCGGGCGAGGACAAGTCCGGCGCGGTGACGATCTCGACCAGAGGGATGCCGGAGCGGTTGTAATCTATCAGGGAGACCTCCTCGCCGGCCTTGCCTACGCGCTTTATCCTGCCCGGGTCCTCCTCCAGGTGCGCCCTCCAGATGCCAATGGTCTTGTCCTTGACGATGAAGCAGCCGTCCGTCCCGAGCGCGGAGTCGTACTGGGTGATCTGGAAATTCTTGGGCAGATCAGGATAGAAATAGGTCTTGCGGGAGAACCAGACCTCCTCGGGTATCGTGCAATCGAGGAAGCGGGCGATCTCCACCCCCATCTCCAGCGCCCGACGGTTCAGGAAGGGGCGCGACCCGGGGAAGCCGAGGCAGGTGGGGCAGATGGAGGAGTTCGGCCCCTCGGCGCCGGTCGCGCAGGAGCAGAACAACTTGGACTTGGTGGGAAGCTGTACGTGGACCTCTAGGCCGATCTTCATCCGCTCACCTCGGGGAATCTGATCTCGAAGTCGTGGCACCATCTCTCCGCCGCGTCGAGCAGCCTTCTCTCTTCCCAGTGGGGCGCCACGAACTGCATCCCTATCGGCATCCCGTCCTGGTAGCCGCAGGGCAGGGAGAGGTGCGGCATCCCGGTCAGGTTTGGCGGGACAGTAAGGAAGTCCGCCTGGTAGACCTCGAGCGGCTTCATCTTGGCAATCTCCGTGAATCGCGGAGCGACGAAGGGCATCGTGGGAGTAATGATCAGGTCGTCCTGCCCCATCAGCTCCTGGTACTCCTTGATTATGAGCTGGCGCACCGCCAGCGCCTTCAGATAGTAGCGGTCGCGGAAGCCGACCTTCCGGGTGTAGGTGCCAAGGAGCACCCGTCGCTTCGCCTCCTTGCCGAAGTTGGCCGAGCGGACGTCGGAGAAGTAGTCGTTGAAGCTTTGGTCGATATGCCCTCCGCGCACGCCGAACAGCATCCCTTTGTAGCGGGCCAGGTTGGTCGATGCCTCGGACGTCGCCAGGACGTAGTAAGCGGCCAGCGCGAACCCCAGCGAGGGCATGCTGACCCGATGGGATTCGATCCCCATCTCTCCCAATCTGCTCAATGCCGCCTCGAACGCCCGCAGCACGGCTGGGTCGAGGTTGTGCAACGCCTCTTCGGGCACCGCCACCCGCTTGACCTTGAAACCGCCCAGCTCCAATTCTGGTTGGACGCAGGACGTGGGGTCCTTCTTGTCCGCCCCGGAGATGATGGGAAGGAATCGCCTGAGGTCTGCGACGCTTCGAGTGATGAGTCCGATCTTGTCCAGCGAGTTGGCGTAATCGATCAGGCCGTAGCGCGACACCCGGCCATAGGTCGGAGTGAGGCCAATGACGCCGCAGAAGGAGGCGGGGCAGGAGATCGAGCCTCCGGTGGACTCCGCCAAAGCCACATGGTTGTCCAGCAGGGCGGTGATAGCGGCCGCGCCGCCGCTCGAACCGCCGCAGGTCCTTTCCACATCGTGCGGGTTGCGAGGCACTCCGTAAGCGGAGTTTGTGCAGAAGGTCCCGAAGCCGAACTCGTCCATGTTCGTCTTCCCGATGAGGACGCCGCAGGCCTCGCGCATCTTCCGGACCGCCGTGGCGTCGAAGGGCGGCCGATATCCTTCCAGTATCTTGGAGCCGGCCCGGGCCTGAAATCCAAGGGCGCATATGTTGTCCTTGGCGGAGAAGTGGAACTTTGGCGGGTAATCGCTTGCGTCGCGCAGGTCATGGCCGATCTCCGAGAACGGCTGATACCTTGCGTTCAGGGCGGTCAACTTCTCGGTGGAGATGTGACAGCTCATGTCAGCTTCGGCCCCCTCACCATATCCTCGTAAGTATCCATCGAGTCCCGCAGGGCGTCGGCATCGATGTCGCGGTGGACCTCATCTTCGCGCAGGACGTTGGATACGGGGACGGAATTGAAGTCGTGCTTGCCAGTGTCCGGAGCCTTGTCCAGGATCGAGAAGTAGCTGAGGACGTCCTCCAGGTCCTTGGCGAACTCCTGCATCTCCGCTTCCGTCAATTTCAATCGCGCGTTCCAGGCGACGCTCTTCACTTCTTCTAGATCCATATCGACACCGTGAAGTGTGCCTTGCTCACGCTTGGCAAGGTCACAGGATTTGGTGCATTATGCGGACTCGTTAATAAAGCCTTGGCGACCAGCATAATAGGCCGATCGAGTCGGCGTCATCTTGTCGACGTCATCGATGAAAATGTTTATGAGCGGCGCATCTTTTACATTGGTGCGGTAAACAGTATGGATGAAGCAGAGAAGTTGATACAGCAGGCTCACCAGCTCATGAACGACGGGGAATACCCGCAGGCATTCTCCAAGTTCGACAAGGCCATCAAGGCGAACCCAAACAGCGCCGAAGCCTATTTCGGAAAGGCGGAGGCAGGCGTCCTGGTCTCGAAGATCGGGGTCGAGGATGTGATCGCCCTTTACAAGAAGGCGATTATGCTGGACGACAAGAATCCTTTCTATTATTCTTCCCTCGGCGCATTCTGCGTCGAGAGCAACCAGTTCAACGAGGCGGAGGCAGCGTACAACAAAGCCGCCGAGGTGGATCCGGACAATGCCCCATACTATTACTCGGAATTCGCAGTGGAATATTACCGCAGGGCGCCGGTGGCGATGGAGCAGTTCATGGACGACAGCACCAGGGCGATCATCGCCAAGAAAGCGCTGAAGTACCTGCTGAAGTCGATCAACCTGACGGAAGAGCAGGCCAAGAAGCTGCTCTGAGCCGGTCAGGTGGGTCTCCGCTTCAGCGGTAAAGGTCCGGCTGCTCGCTGCGCTTCTTCTCCTCGCCCTTTTCGATCGAGGACATGCAGCGGGAGCACATCCTCGTCCGGGGATAGAAGTGCTCATCGCAGACCAGACTGCCGCAGATGCTGCAGGTGTTGAACGCTGGCTTCCCGCATATCATGCATTGGCCGACAAGTTCCATCATGGATAGCTTTGACCTGCTGCCTCATGAAACTTCTCTTCGATCAAACCGAAAGATACGTCATCACTTGCCGGCGGATCTCTCGCAGACCCGGACCAGCTCCCTGGCATTCTCCACCGGGGTGTCCGAGGGAAGCTCGCATGCCGGCGCGATGATGGTCCTGCGGCCGCCGAACTGCTTGATCGCCTTCGCCACCGCCACCTCGATCTCGTCCAAGCTACCCTGGTAGATGAGGCTCTGATGGTCTATCCCGGCAACCACCGTCCTCCGTCCCAGCTCCGGGGCGATCTGCTCGATCGCCCCCCTTGCCCCGACCCAGAAATGGATCGCTGTCGGTTCGAGCGCAGAAATCTGCTCCCGGAGGAATGGCGCATAGGAGCAGTTGTGGACGATCGTGCGCAGGCCGAGCTCGTGGTATTCTCGGACGACGCCGCGGAGCGGTTCGAGGTCGAAGCGCCGGCACATCTCCAGGGTGTTCTGCTCCTCGTCCGCCAGCCCCCCGCTGATGAAGATGGCGTCCAGTCCGGAATAGTTCGCCAGGCGCACCCCCAGCATCTTCAGGCTTTCGGCGACCTTGGCCAGGAGCTTCGCCAGCTCCTCAGGCTGCAGCATCTGCCATACCATAAGGTTCTCGTACCCCAGGATGCCCGATGCCACAATGAAAGGCGAGCTGGTGCACCCCAGCACCATCATGCTCTTCCCCACCTCCTGCGTCATGATCCGCGCCGCTTTGATGGGGACCGACCAAGTGGGGTCGTCGAACGGATCTACCGAGCTCAGCTTCTCCACCGACTCCATATCGCCTATCGCCGCAGGCTCACCGCTCGGGTAATTGCTGCGGTTGCTGAAGGTCGGCTTCGCGCCGAACGCCTGCGCCTCCATCAACAGGTCGCCCCATCCGGCCATCACGTTGTCGTAGCCGAAGACGTCCAAAGCGGTGAGGCTGAGCTGGGCGAATTTCTTCGGGTCGAAGTACGCCTCTTGGATGGCGATGCCGGCAACCTGCTGGACATGCTTCATCCCGCCGAGATGCTGGTACATGACCGGTACCCGGTCGACCACATCGCCGTCCAGAGCGGCAGAGAAGCGCTCGCGCGAATTCATCCGCCAGGTATTGCGAGCCTTGACTAAATAATCTCTTGGCCAGTTAATCGAGCAGGCCGAAATGGCGCAGCCCCTCGATCACTCCGTCAGAGTGCATCCCCTTGGCCACGAAGTCCGCCGCCGATTTGGCGGTGGGCGAAGCGTTCCCTACCGCTATGCCGAAGCCGCAGCCGGCCAACATCTTCGTATCATTGTCAGAATCGCCTATCGCCACCACTTCTTCCTTATCGATGCCGAGCAGGTCGCAGGCCTTCTCCACTCCCGCCAGCTTGCTATGCCCCTTATTCATTATGTGGATGGCGAATCCTGTGGCCTCGATCTCCAGGCCCCAGCCATCGAGGATGCTGCGGATCCTCTCCAGGTCGAATGAGCGCTTCAGCCCCACCTCGGTCAGGCGCCAATTGTCCGTGAACAGTCGCTCCACTTCAGGCATGGCCTCTTTCAGATAGGCATACGCTTTCAAAGGCAGCTCATTGGACTGCAACTGGTACGTTCTTCCCAGATAGTAGACGAGTCCGCCGTTCTCTGCGATCACTGGCCCCTTCGTTCCGATGTAAGTTGAAAGCCCGAACGCCACGGGAAGGACGTTTCCCGAGGCGATTATCACCATCGCCCCGCGTTCCTGGACTTTGCGGAGTGCTTCGATACCATTGACTTGGATCAGCCTTCGCGAATCGGTTATCGTACCGTCGATGTCACAGGCAACGGCTCGCACCTCAAGCATGTCAACAGGCTCCGATGCCTACTCGCGCAGCTCCTTCATGGTCGTCACCCGCTCCGCGAAAGCATTGTGCTTGTGGATGGACTCCTCGCTCTCGCTCTTCACCGTGACCTTCACCTCGTCGGGCAGGTTCCGGTATTTCTCCAGCACCTTTGTCAGTATGTCTCTGACCACGTCCTCGACGAACTTCGGGTTGCGATGGGCGTTGATCACAACGGCCGCCTCGTCCGAGCGCTTGAGGATCTCATAGGTGGGCGACGAGAACGATTGCTCCAGGATGTCGATCAGGTCGTTCGCCTCGACCTCATTGACGCCGGGGACCTCGATCATCAGGGTGGAGACGTTGCGCTGGTTGTGCGATATGACCGGGAAGTCGTTGTCCATGACCACGTTTCCCTTGATGCTGTCGCGGATGGTCTCCATCGCGCAGGGGCAGGCGGTCATCCCGATCGCCTGGGCCCCGATCATCTTCCTCAGAGCCTTCCCCCGATTCCCGCTCGCGTTGGCCATCAGCTTGAACGGCTCCTTGCTCACCTTGCCGCTCGGTCCCGACCGATCGAGGAAATAGTCGGCGGCGATATTCACCTCGGCATAAGAGGCGTACTCGTGCCTATCGAATAACATCTGGCAGATATTCCCCGCCAAGACCTCCAAGCCACTGACCGGCCTGCCGACGCTCATATCGAGGACTTCTGCGATGACTTCGAGGTTGCGGGACAGGTGCGAGCCCCGCTGGGTAGAAGGCAGATCCACGAAGATGTCGATGATACAGTTCAGGCAGGAGGTGCCGAAGCTCCTTTGGACCGTGACCTGCTTCTTGACCTCCGTTACCCCGACCCGGGTGAGCTTGAAACCGTTCAACGACTTGCGACCCTGGACATCTGTCAACAATTCATCTCCCGAACGTGATTGATGGACCCATTTTAAATCCTAAGGAATTGACCATCTTTCTAGTAGATTATACGTTGGGGGGTAGTTGGTCTCGCGATTCCTCGTAGGTCGTCCAGATCGGCCAGAACAATCATTATACGTGAGCCTTCGATTAACCAATATGCTCTGCGGGGTGGATGAAGCGGGCCGCGGTCCAGTCATAGGCCCGATGGTCGTGGCCGCGGTCATGGTTGCCGACGACGGTCAGCTTCGCACCCTGAGGGTGAGGGACTCTAAGCAGCTAACCCCGGAGAAGAGAGAGGCGCTCTCCTTGCGCATCTCGGAGATCGCCGAGGTGCGCATCGAGGTGGTCCAGCCGCATGAGATCGATGCGAACACCGACGGCCACCTGAATCGGTTTGAGGCTGAGGTATTCGCCCGCCTGATCGACCTGCTCCGGGCGGAGGAGGTGTTCGTCGACGCCTGCGACACGAACGAGCGCCGCTTCGGCGGCATGATCATGAGGCACCTTGGCTACCAGCCGCGCCTGGTCTGCGAGCACAAGGCCGATTCCACCTATCCAGTAGTCTCCGCGGCATCCATAATCGCAAAGACCAAGAGGGATGCGCTGGTGAGGGATATCGAGGCGGAGGTGGGCGTGCCGATCGGCACCGGCTACGCGCACGACAAGGTGACCATTGCATTCCTGGAAAACTGGATAAAGGAGAGGGGTTGTCTCCCGCCATACACGCGCCGATCATGGGCGACGGCGAAGAGGGCATATTCCGCGGCGAAGACGGCGAAGCTAACGGATTGGGACGAGTGAAAAGATGGCAGTAAGGCAGGTTCTGGATGACGTGGTAGCTCAATTCAACGCCAAGGTCAGCTGCGACGACTCCCTGCGCCGGGAGCTGGTCGGTATCAAGAAGAAGGTGCAGGTCGACCTGGGGCCGGAGCAGTACTACTTCATCCTTGCGGACTGTAAGGTCTCGGGGGTGTGCGACGGCTGCATCGAGCGCCCGGACATAACCATCATCTCCGACGAGGAAACGGTCCGGAAGCTCCATTGCCGGGAAATTAAGATCATGAAGGCGTGGGCTTTGAAGAAGATCAGGGTGAAGGGCTCCCTGGAGGACATCATGCGCCTGCGCAAGTTCTTCTGAGCCGGTAGGCTTTGCACCAGAAGTCGTTCTTGCACCCAAAGTCCGCGCCTTGCACCGAAACTATGGGTGCAGAGGTGGGCTTAATGTGCAAAGCCGCCCTGCACCGAAAGTCTGGCTAAGGAGGGGGCCTAGGTGCGAAGCTAATTTGGTGCCAAAAATCAAATGGTAGAATTGCGTCACATCTGAATCACTACATCCGTGTAGTGCGTGTGGCCAGAAGGAGCGCGAATGGACAGACGAATCATCTTCACTAGGAGCCGAGACCCCAGGCTTGTTACCGTACGTCGCGGCGGCAGTCTACAGGATGCCGATCATCGCCTTCTTGCATTGTGGGCGGCCGATTGCGCGCAGCACGTCCTGCACCTCTTCGAGCAAACGCAACCCGGTGACGGCCGTCCGCGCCGAGCGATTGAACAGGCGCGCGCTTGGGCGCGGGGTGAGATTACGATGACTCAAGCCCGCACGGCCGCCTTTGCAGCACACGCTGCGGCCAGAGAGGCGTTCGGGGCTGCGAAGGAAGCGGCTCGAGCAGCCGCTCACGCCGTAGCGGTGGCTCATGTTGCAGCTCACGAACTGGGTGCAGCCGCCTATGCGATCAGAGCCGCACGCGCGGCGACTCCTGAAGATGAGCATGAGGAGGCTGGTCGCCTGGAGTGCCAGTGGCAGCGTGCGCAGCTTCCCAGCGAGATCCGAGAACTCGTGCTCGACGACCAGAGGTTGCGCAATGAGAAGTGCTGGTCCTTATTCGATTGCTGACCGGCTCGCTCGGACTTCTGCGACTGCCCAACAACCGCCTGAACCTGGCAATCCTTATTGTCACGGTTGTTGCGATCGCTCGGCTGCGCCTCGCTGGTCATCCGCGGGCGCTCAGCGCCGCCTTCGTGACGTGTCATAAACCTTGCTTCGATTTGGTGGCTTGCACCTAAAGTCCTCCGTCTGCACCTAAAGTCCATGCGGACAGCCACTTCAGGTGCAAAGCCGAGCCGGTACAAACCTTTATCTAAGGCCTCATTGTTAGGAGTTTTCCACAAGCGGGGTGGGGTAGCCAGGACATCCCGTCGGGCTCATAACCCGGAGACCGGTCGTTCAAATCGACCCCCCGCTACTTCCCAATAATGTCTTGCTTGCCAGAGGCATTTTCCGGCTTTTCATTTTGCGATACAATCTTAAGCTTGGGCTCAGTCTCGGTAATGTAGCATAGAAACGAGTGAGGATATTGGCGCGCGTACAGGTTCTGGTGATCGGCGGGGGTGCGGTGGGGGCGGGCATCCTGCGGGACTTGGCACTGAGGGGGATCGACGCCTTGCTGCTGGAGCAGGCGGACTTCTGCACCGGCGCCTCAGGCGGGAATCAGGGCATGCTGCACAGCGGGGCACGCTATGCGGTCAAGGACCCTGTCTCGGCCAAGGAGTGCGCCACGGAATCCCAGATCGTTCGCTCCATCGCAGGGCATTGCATCGATGACTGCGGGGGCCTGTTCGTCTCCCTCCCGGGGGACGAGCCCGATTATCGGGATGAGTTCTTGAAAGGCTGCGGCAAGGCGGGCATCGCCGTTGAGACTCTTGATATCAAGGAGGCGTTGCGGCGCGAACCCGGTCTTTCCAACCGGATAGAGTCAGCCGCTTCGGTGAATGATGCATCCGTCGATTCTTTCTCTCTGACGCTGAGCAACATCGAGTCCGCTCGTCGGGCTGGCGCCAAGGCCCTCAACTATCAGCGTGTGGTCAGGATGAGGCGAGTCAGAGGGACGTTAGAGGAGGTGACTTATCAGGACGCCTTCTCCGGCGAACTGAAGCGGCTCAAGCCCGAGATCGTCGTCAATGCTGCCGGGGCCTGGTCCGCCAGAGTGGCCTCGATGGCGCAGGCATCGCTCCCGCTCGCATTGGACAAGGGATCGATGGTCGTGGTCGACGGCCGGCAGTCCCGGGGGCTGATCAACCGATTGCGAATGCCGGCCGACGGGGACATCATCGTGCCGAGCCACTCGACCACGCTCCTGGGGACGACTTCCATTGCTTATTCGGACACGGGGAGAGTGAAAGCCTCGGAGGGCGAGGTCGCTCTCGCTGCGGAAGGAGTGCTCGCTCATGCTGCCGGCGCTCGAAAGCTGCCGGATGGTCAGGGCTTATGCCAGGCTGCGCCCGTTGGTAGGGGGTGGCGGCCAGGGAAGGGATGCTTCGCGCTCCTTCTCCATCATCGACCATAGCTCGGACGGCCTGGACAATATGATAAGCCTGGTGGGAGGCAAGCTGACCACCTATCGCCTCATGGCGGAGAAGGCGGTCGACGCGGTGGCAGATCTGCTTGGCGACAGAGCTCTCTGCACAACGGCGAAGGAGCCGCTCCTGAGATCGAGCGAAGATGTCAGGGGCGGTGCGATCCCGCAGCGGGCTCTGGAACGTATGCGCAGGAAATATGGGCCGCTGCAGCCGATGGTTGCCGATCATTGCCGATCGCACCGCGGGTTGGAGAGGGTTTGCGACTGCGAGGAGGTGCTCCGGGGCGAGATATCCTATTTCTCCGCTCATCCAGACGTGCGGACGCTATCGGACCTGATGCGCCGGACGCGGGCGGGCATGGGCTATTGCCAGTCCAGCCTCTGCGCTTTCAGGATCCTCTCGGCCGCGTTGAAAGTGGGGCACAACGAGCCTGCCAGGAAGCTGTTGGAGGATTTCCTGGCGGAGCGTCGGAGCGGGATCGAGCCGGTGCTGGAGGGAGAGCAGCTGCGGCAGGAGATATTCAGGTCCTACCTGCTCCAAGGCACCTATCATCTGGAAAGGGGGGCGGGCAAATGAAAGACATGCCCGCGGCCAGGGTGGACGTCCTGATCATCGGTCAGGGCGCCGCCGGACTATTGGCGGGGATCTCGCTAGGAAAGGATCATTCCGTCGCGGTGGTCGGCTGCCAGGCCAGCGCCACCTCCCTCTCTACCGGTTGCATATCGGTTTTCAGTCAGGAGGCGGAGACCGGCAGCGGCGGCAGGATCAACCTCGAATCCTTGGCCCGTTCGGTGCATCCCTTCAGCAGCATCATCGAACGGAGCGCCATGAACCTGGAGACGCTTTTGCCAGAGATGTCCCGGATGTTCTTCCGGGCCCTGGCCGACCAGGGATTGGACATGTCCGATGACCTGTTCCGTCAGCATCCGCTGCTGACGAACATGGGCACGGAATACACCTGCTCCTCCGCTCCAGTGCATACCTTGAACGGCCGGCTGGACCGGATGATGGGGTCGAAGCTCGCGGTCCTGGGGATAGCGGGCGGCCTCGATTTGGATGCCGACCTGGTCCCTAGGCTGATCGACGCAAAGCGATGGCGATTGAGGGTGACCTCCCATTGGGTGAGCATCAAAGCCTTGAAGGGAAGGAGGAACTGCAACCCAGGCGAGATCGCCGAAACCTTCCGGTCGGAAGAGGCGTTCGAGCAACTGATCACAACGATCAAGGATCTGGACGAGGAGAACGTGATGATTCCTCCGTTATTCCCGCTCTCCAATTACTCCAGCCGCATGACCGCATTGAGGCAGAAGAGCGGCCGCAACGCGTTCGAGGCGGTGACCCCGCTCTCCTTGCCTGGCCAAAGGCTGCAAGGGGCGATGGAGCGGGCGGCGCAGACGGAAGGATGCCGCATGCTCAAGGGGCGCACCGCCGTGAAGTTGCAGATTGAGGACGATTTCGTCACCGGAGCCATCATTAGTTCCAGGACCAGGCGCAGATTGTATCATTTCAATTCCATCATCATCGCTACGGGAGACGTCATCGGCGGGGGGTTGGCGATAAAGGGCAGGGAGATAGTCGACCCCTTCGACGTCCTGAAGGTGGCGACCTTCCCTCCCCACGCTGACGAGATCAAGGGAGCGGGGATGGCGGAGGCGGCAGAGGAGACCGGGTACCTGGTGGGCAACGACATGCGCCTGATATCCAAGGAGGGTAGGCCCCTGCGCAATGCTTTCGGGGCCGGCGCTGCCTTGGCCGGGTTCTCCTTCCCCACCGGGGTAGGGCTGGGCGGCTCGCTGCTGACGTCCTTCGTGGCGGCGAAGAGCGTGCGGGAGGTGAACTGATTGGTGACGCTGAACGAGAACGGTTGCTTCAAATGCGGCGCTTGCCAGCTCGCCTGCCCGGTCGTTGGGCTCGAAGGCATTGACCGGTTCTCCGGGCCTCGCAGCCTCGCCGTCGAGGCAGTCCGCTTCGCGGACGAGATGGCGGGGACGAGGGAGGACATCATGCGCTGCACCGCCTGCTACCGCTGCGGCGAGGTCTGTCCGGCGCGAATACCGCTGCCGGAAAGGATCATCGAGGTTCGGCGGAAGATATTCCAGCAGGACCTGGCACTGTCCGGTCACAAGCGGATCATGGAATGCATCGACAGGTACGGGCGCTCGGTGGCACCCGAACAGGAGCGCTACCAGCCCGCCGAAAGCAAAGGGAAGGAGGTGCTGTACTTCCCTGGCTGCATCGGCGAGCTGCGCCTGACCGACATCCCCAGGTCTACCGCGAGCCTCCTCTCCAAGGTCGGCGGCATCACAACGCCTGACGGATGGCTCTGCTGCGGCGCTCCCTTGGAGAAGCTGGGGGATTGGGACAGGGTGGCGAGCCTGCGGGAGAGGAATCTCAGGCTCTTCGAGGGATTCCAGACCATCGTCACCAGCTGTCCCGGATGCCAGACCCATTTCACGCAGCATTATTCGCTCCGGCCGCTGCATACCATCGAATATCTCTACGAAAGCAAGCGTTCGCATGCCAGGCAGAGCGCGAAGGCGAAGAAGGTGCGCGTGGCGCTGCACCAGCCCTGCCATCTGGCCCGCACCATCGGCCCGCACGCGATTGAATATGCCGCCGATCTCCTGCAGAGCTTGCCTGGCGTCCGTCTGGTAGAAATGGCGGAGGCAGACCGCTGCTGCGGAGGGGGAGGCGGCGTGGTCGCGGGGCATCCGGACGTGGCGCTACGCTTGGCGCAGGCGAAGGTGCGCACCGCCCTGGAGGCGAAAGCGGACCTGCTGGTCGCCCCCTGCCCCTTCTGCGTCACCAACATCAGGCGCGCCGGCGGCATCGAGGTGAAGGACCTCGTGGTCTTCTTGGACGAGAACTCCCCTAAGAAGAACTGATAAACCAAATATACCAGCGCTTGTATTGAGAGGAACGTGACGACAGAAAAGGCGATGTGCTTCTCGTGTCTCTACCGGGACACCCGGCCGGAGACAGGGACTGGTTACGAGCTCATCTACTGCACAAAGAAGGAGATGGTGGTAAGGCCCAAGGTCGCCTGCAAGATATACGACAAGGAGACGGAGCGGTCGAAAGAGGAGATGCGCAACTCCATCTACGGCACGTTCGACGAGGAGGAGGAAGGCTGATCAGATCCATTCCAGCAGGCGCACGTCCTCGTTCTTGCTCAGGTTCTTGATCTCGAAAGGTATCCAATTGGGCGAGGTGGGATAGCCGCGCATGTTGCGGATGCGCATCATCTTGTTCAGATCGTCGTCGAAGCGCAGTTCCACCGTGCCATCGGCGATCGCCATGAGATGGTTCACCGTGCGCTCGTCGTGAACGCCCTCATGGACGGCCACGATCGCCGTCCCATACTGGGAGCGGATGCGGGAGCAGGTTATCTGGAAGAACTTCAGGACCACGTTAGGCTGATTGTAGAGGAACAGCGTGGAAAGCGAGTGGAAGAATATCCGCACCCGCTTCCCCGTCTCCTCGGCTATCGCGGCGATGTTGAACATTATCCCTTCCAGGTCCGAGATGGTCCGCACCCCGTTCTGATCCCCGGTGCGGTCCATGTTGGTGCCGAGCAGGCAGGAGTGGTAGTCAAGGAAGAAGATGCGCTTGCCCAGCAGCTCGTCCATGGGCAGGCCGAAAGTTTCCATCATGGCGATTACGTCCGCCGGGGAGGTGTCCATGGCCACGAAGACGATGGCGTCGTCCTTCTCCAAGTAGCCTTCGCTCAGGGCGATGCAGAACTCCAGCATGCCGATGCCGGGACTGCCGATCATCAGCACCGCGGATTGGTCGGGCAAAGAGACTTGCATCTTGCATCCCTCACACAATCGGCGTAAGGCTGATGCCCCCGCCCAATTCCGTTTCATTCAATTGCATCGCGTTCAGCTCGGTGTATGGTTCTTCGCCGCAGAGCACCACCGTACCGACGCACGCGCTCCACCCTCAGCCTGACCGTGGCCAGGTCGATGAGCCGTTGGGTTGACGTCGAAGAGGGCGAGACGATGCCGACGAATATCGATTTGTTGCGGCGGACCATGGCCATGTGGTCGATGAGCTGATCCATTACCTGGGGCCCGTAGATCGATTCCAAGGTGTCAAAGCCCATGAGCGATAGGGAAGGCGAATCCGTTCCCTGCAGATGATAGGTAAGCGTCTGCCATTTGAAATCCGAGGAGGCGTCCGAACCCTCCAGCGGGATGACGTATTGAGAGCCTGCAAGGCCGCTAATGTGCTCCCCCACCCTGACGCACTTGTCGAACGTCTCCTTGGGTAGGTTCAGCGTGACCCGGGCGCGGGCGTTCTCGGCGCTGGCCTTGCGCAGCGGCACCCAGATGACGCCGCGATTGATCGATGCGAAATTGGAGACGAGAGAGTTTTCGATCGCGCCGGCTACGGAGATCGGCACGCCCGACCCGAGTTCGATCAGTACGACCGAGCCAGGCTCAAGGCCGCCCAGGATCATGCCGTCCAGGTCCTTGATGCCGGTGGAGAGCCGATTGCCGGAGTCGGGCACTGGCCTCCACGGCTTGTCCGAGGCGAACGGCCGTTCCCACCAGTATCCGAAACTCCTCATCCGGCCGCCTTTCAACGTGCACAGGTACTTCGGCTGCTGGATCTCGCATCCGCGCAGCTTGAGAATCTCGATCTCGCGCATGCGCCGGCCATTGTGCTCGGTCATGCCGATGCGGACGACGCCATCGCCCAAGTAGTCGAGCAATTGCTCCGGGCTCTCCAATATGCAGAGCACGTTCGCCCTGTATTCCTCGACTAGGTCCTTCTGGATCGCGCTGATGAGCTTGACGCACGGTATTCCATTCCTCTCGGCCAAGGCGTCCAGGGAATCGATGACTAGGAGCGTCCTTTCCGGTAGGCGCGACTCCACCATCTTGTAGAGGTATTCGATCTCGCCAACGTTCTTTCCGATGCTGACGGACATGCGGTCCTTCCCGCCGCTCGGCCTGCTGGGAGTCAACCCCTTCAGTTTGCACAGCCCGTCTCGGGGCTGCCATTTCTGGCCCGGCGCTCCCTTCTTGTCTCCGTTCGCCTGCAGGAACAGGTCCATCTTTTCCTTCAGCCAGGGGAATTGGAGGAAGAGTGATTCGTCCGATACTCGTGTGGGGAAGTAGTAGCTCTTCTCGATCGCGGCAAGGTCCTCGATTATCTGCAGGGCGAACGTGGTCTTGCCCGCGCCTGCGTTCCCTCGGAGAATCAGCGAATGTCCACCTGGATTCGAAAAGAACCTATAGATCTCTTGAGGAATGCGCATTCCCGTTTCCTGGATCATCTGGAACCTCTTTGCTGATCTTACCGTCCGAATCATCCCAGAGTGCCGCTTAAAACCTTTTGGGGTGGTTCGCAAGAATGATTCCCTGGTTCGGCGGCCGGTCCCGCTCCATCGGTCCAAGAGAAATACGACCAACGTTTAATTACGAAGAACAGGAATCTCTGCCTGGAGGCCATTGATTTGAAAGCGGTCGTACTGGCAGCGGGTGAGGGAACGCGCTTGCGTCCTTTCACCAATTCGCGGCCGAAGGTGATGATCCCGGTGGCGAATCGCCCCATCCTGCAGCATGTTCTGGAAGGGCTGGTCAAGGCGGGCATCAAGGACGTGGTCCTCGTCGTCGGCTACAAGAAGGAGCGCATCATGTCTCACTTCGGCGACGGGAAGGCCATAGGCGCGAACATCCAGTACGTGGTTCAGGACCGCCAGCTGGGAACGGCGCACGCCCTCCATGTCGCCAAGGGAGCGGTGGACGGGGACTTCCTGGTCATCGCCGGGGACAACCTGATTGATGTCCAGACCGTGCAGGATTTGCTCAAGCACAAGAATGGCAACGCGGTCGTTGTCACCTCGTCGGAGATGCCGTCGAAGTATGGCGTGGTCAGGACGGAAGGGGACCAGGTCATCAGCATCATCGAGAAGCCGAGCAGCAAGATCAGCAATATCATTTCAACTGGCATGTACTATTTTACGCCGAGCATCTTCAAACAAATCGACGAAGGGATCGCTCAAGGTGAGAGCACCATAACCGACATCTTGCAGAGGAACCTGCAGAAGGTGCCGCTGCAAGCGGTGCGCACTTCGGGACGGTGGATGGACGCGGTCTATCCTTGGGACCTGATCCGCCTGAACGGGGCAGCGATGGATTTCCAGGGTCAGCAGTTCGAGGGAGGCGTGGAGAAGGGAGCGGTGCTCAAAGGTGACGTTTCCATCGGGACCGGCAGCAAGATCCGCTCGGGCTGCTATATCGAAGGCCCCGTGATCATCGGTGAGGGCTGCGACATCGGGCCGCAGGTGACCATCATGCCCTCGACCAGCATCGGCGATGGCGTATCCATCGGCCCGTATTCTTATATCGAGGAGAGCCTCATTGGGAACAGCGTCAGCCTGGCTTCGCATACTCACCTCTCTCACTGCGTGCTCGACGAAGGGATCACCTGCGGGCCGGGCCTGCAATGCCCTGCCGATGCGGCCGTTTCGCGCGTCGACCAGGAGTACTTCAGCATCAAGAGGATCGGCGCCCTGGTCGGGGAGAGCTCACTGATCGGAGCGGGCGTCGTGATCGACCCAGGATGCATCGTGGGCGCAGGGTGCAAGATATCCAGCCATGCGAAGGTATCCGGGACACTGGACAACAGGAGCATCGTGGTCTGATGTGCGGCATCGTGGGTTATTCCGGGCCGAGGCAGGCCGTCGATGTACTGCTCGATTCGCTGAAGAAACTGGAGTACCGAGGCTACGATTCCGCCGGGGTGGCGATCGTCGGCTCGAGCATCCAGATGCACAAGGACAAGGGCGAGATCGCCTACATGGAGTCGACCCTTCCGCGGTTCAGCGGGGGCGTCGGGATCGGCCACACCCGCTGGGCTACCTGCGGAAGGCCATCGAAGGAGAACGCCCACCCCTTCATTGACTGCACCGGGAACCTGGCGCTAGTGCACAATGGCATCATCGAGAACTATGTGGAGCTGAAGCGGCAGCTGATCGCCGAGGGGCACAAGTTCACCTCCGATACGGACACCGAGATCCTGGTGCATCTGATCGAGCGCTACTATACTGGCGACGCCCTGGAGGCCCTGAACCGGGCGCTCAAGGAGGTCAAAGGGACCTACGCACTGGTGCTGGTGCAGAAGGGCTCTGACCACATCTACGCGGCGAGGCGGGAAAACCCCCTGGTGATCGGCTTGGGGGTGGGCGAGAACCTCATCGCCTCCGATGTCACGGCGCTGCTGGACTACACCAACAAGGTGCTCTATCTGATGGACGAGGAGGTGGTGGACCTCTCGCCGTCCAAGGTCATTATCTACGATTCGAACGGCAACGTGGTGAAGCGCAAGCCAGAGATCATCGGCTGGTCGGCGGAGGACGCGCAGAAGGGAGGTTTCGAGCATTTCATGCTCAAGGAGATCTTCGAGGTGCCGTCAGCGATCCACAACACCCTCCTGGGCAATCTGGACGGGGTGGAGGACGGTTCCTTCCTGGCGAATGTCGATTTCAATGCGGTCAAGATCGTCGCCTGCGGCACCTCGCACCATGCTGCAATGGTCGGCCGGTACGTCATCGAGAGGCTGGCCAAGATCCCGGTGTCGGCGGAGCTGGCCTCCGAGTACCGCTACGGCGAGAAGGCCAAGGAATGCCCCTTGGTCGTGCTCATCACCCAGAGCGGCGAGACCGCCGACACCTTGGCCGCGGCCAGGGAGGCGAAGCGGCGGGGCTGCCGCACCCTTGCCATAACCAACGTGGTGGGCAGCACCATCACCCGGGAGGTGGACGAGGTGTTCTACACCCGCGCCGGCCCGGAGATCGGCGTCGCCGCGACCAAGACGTTCATCGCCCAGATGATCGCGCTCTATCTGATCGCCATGCGCCTGGGCTATGCCAAGAAGAGCATGAGCCACGATGCCTTGCGCACGATGCGCAATGAGATGATGTCCCTGCCCCAGGTGGTCCGCCGGGTGCTGGACAACGCCGGCCTGATCGAGGAGGCCACGGACATGCTGGTGGATGCGCGGGACATATTCTTCCTAGGGCGGAACATCAACTATCCGGTGATGCTGGAGGGCGCCCTCAAGCTGAAGGAGATATCCTACATCCACGCGGAAGGCTACGCCGCCGGCGAGATGAAGCACGGCCCCCTGGCGCTGATCGACGCCTCGACGCCGATCGTGGCCACGGTCGTCCGGGATCAGACCTATGAGAAGATGCTGTCCAACATCTCCGAGGTCCAGGCCAGGGAGGGCCCGGTGCTGGCCATCGGCAGCGAAGGCGACACGGACCTGGCTCAGGTGGCGCACAGAGTGCTCTACGTCCCCAATGTCCCGCCGCTCTATTTCCCCATTCCCATCTCCGTGCTCCTGCAGCTGCTCGCCTACTACACGGCGAAGAAGAAGGGGCGTTCCATAGACAAGCCGAAGAACCTGGCCAAGAGCGTCACGGTCGACTGATCATTCCAGCCTTTCCGGGCACATGTCCCGGCGGGAGCAGGAATGGCACTTGCCCGGGCGGTGGTGGTTGCGGTGCACGTCCTCGCTCTCCATCAGCCGGCGCATCTCCTTCACCTTGCCCAGAAGTATGGAGCGGAGCTCGGCATCGAACTCGATCTCGTGCTCCATGTCGCCGTAGCGGAGGATGCCATGGGATACCTTGTTGCCCTCTTCCTCGAGCAGCAGGCAGTAGGCGCCGACCTGGAGGACATGGGAGAACAGCGGCCCCTTGGGTTTGCGCCCGCTCTTCACCTCCACCGGGATTATCTCGCCGTTGCGTTCGAGGATGTAGTCCGGCCGGCCGGTCAGTCCGTAGCGCTCGGACCGCAGCAGGCGGGAGGTCTCCCTCCCCACGTAGCGGATGTCGCCTTCGATGGCGCCCTCCTCGCGCTTCCTCTTCGCCCTCAGGCTAGAGGAGAGCGAACGGTACATGGCGAACGAGGCGACGATCAGCAGCACCAGCGCCCCCACCTCCATCAGGCGCGCAAGGTCGGGATGGAACTGGAGCACCGTGACCGCATTGAGCGCGATTATCATGGCGACGATGGCAAAACCGACGATGATCTGCTCGTAGCTTGCGCTCTTCTTCTTGTCCTTGACCGACGCCGAACGGAAGAGCAGGAATATCGCCGCCACGACCCAAATAATCGACAATACCGTCAATATCGCGCTCACCACGGCAGCGTCCACGAACCCCCCGAGGAGGCTAAGCCCCAGTATGCCTAGCACGGTCGCCACCGTGGAGAAGATCAGGATCAGCCTCTCCCAGGACCGCGCCTTCTTCTCCTCGTCGAGTATCTTGCTCAGCTTGTCGGAGACCATTTCATGCTGCTTCTCCCCTTCCTCGAGGGCGTCGGAGGTCACGTCTGCCTGCATGCCGAGCCACCAACTCAGCGGGCAGTAGCCAAAGCGCTCTAGGTCGCTGGCGGAGATGGTCTCCCCTTGCATGAAAACCAATCGCTTTCGAGGTCTATAATCATTGAGTCCCGTTTAGCGGCCTTTTGCAGTCGGCTTTCAACACTGTGCAGTCCATGTGCATCAGCGAAGAGTCGGTGATGTAGATCCCCTCCGGGTTCTCCGCCTCATCGACGAAGCCGAACCAGTAGACCACGAGCCCTTCGCCGAAGAGCTCGGTGTAGGGCTCCAGCTGCCGCTTGACGTTCTTGTTGATCTCCACCTTGTCGCCGAAGGATGCCTTGGACTCGATCCAATTGATCTCCCAACCGTTCACCCGGATTGGCTCATCGAGCAAGCAGTCCGGTGTCTTGGGGAATTCGCCGCGCAGGTCCTTCTCGGTGCGGTAGGTCAGCGACTTGGATTTGAGCCAGGTCTCCAATTGGCCTTCGCCCCACAGTCCCCGCTTGTACTGCACCTCGTTCGCCCAGGGGGAATAGATGCAGTCCTCCCGCGTGATGTCAATGATGTCCTTGCGGACCCTTAGATCGGTGATGATCTCCGGGTTGCGCACATAGTTCCAGAATTGCTTCTTCGAGCAGCCATTGGCCTGGAAGATCATCAGCCCGGTGAGGATGGGGGGGAACTCGTACTTCTCCGAAAGGGAGAGCATGCTCCTCCCGCTTTTCCACTCCTTGTGGATGCTCTCCGCGTGGCGCTGCACCCGGTAGAACTTCTTGGTGGTCTCGCGGACCGTTCTTTGCGTATAGATGACCGTCAAAAGTTCCTCATCAAGGCAAAGCTCTTTGGCCAGGGCCTTGACGTCTGAAGGAGTGTTCAATCGGTCGTATATGTGTTTGAAATCGTGATACTTCATCTTGTCACTCTTTTGGGGTTTGTAGTCCGAATTTGGTATAAGTAGATATCGAATGACCGGCCGTTCTTTTCGTCAACTGGATGTTCGGGGGGAGCCTTGATGGAGAATAGCGATCGCCGTGCGGATCGCCTCTCGCGGAGCGATGCGAATTCGCTTGAGCCAGGCAAGTCTGGGTTGCAGAGCGGTTATATACCGGGAACACGATTCAATCTCAAGCGGTAAAGAATCCGCTAGATCGGAGGATGGGATCAATGGAGCAACAATTAGATTCAATGAATTTGTCTTTTCTAGCCAAGAGCGTGGCGCCTCCTTGGCTACCAGCACCAGTCGCCGAGGCCCGCAAGATCGCCTGGTGGGCCCAATGGCTGATGCTGTTGATTGGTTTGGCATTTGTGATAAGCGGAGTGGTGCAGATAGTCTTCAACGGCTTAGTCTTTGGAAGCTATAGCCTTGCAGCAGGGATCATCAACTTCCTACTGGTCTTCCTGATGAAGACCACCTTCTTCGACGCGGTCGACCTGGGCAAGTTCAGGGAGGCCACCGACAAGCTGCTGATCTGGATGATCCTCGGTCTGATATTCGGCGTGATCGGAGGGCTGATGCTCCTGATCGCCTATCTGAGGATCAGGGACGTCTTCCAGCCGAACTACCAGCCATATCCGTCCGGCCAATATCAGGTCGGGCAGGCGCAGGCCCCGCCCCAGCAATACCAGGCCCCGCCCCAGCAGGGAGCGCCGGCCCCGCCGGCCCCGCCGCAGCCAAGCGAGGCTCAACCGATGCCGCATGAAACACAACCCGAGCCCCACAAGGCGGAGATGGTGAAGTGCAAGAAGTGCGGCGTGCAGTACCCCGCCTTCATGCGGACCTGCCCGAATTGCAACGAGCCGCGCTAGAAACCCCTTCTACATCTTCCTATTTTCAGATGCACCATCACGAATGCTAGCCTTCTCCACATCGAACACGATCTTGCTCCGATAGCGGATCAGCTTGATCCGATGGTAGGGTATCTTGGCGTCCTCGGTGACGAAGAAGGAGTGTTCCAGCTCGACGATATCCCCGCCGGAGATGGTCCTCTCGTCTCCCGGTGCCCCGCGGTGGACGTAGGTGATTTCGGCCTCGGCCAGATTCTCCCCCGGCTTCCAGCGGAGCTCGTTGAGCACTTCGCGGGGATAGGTCAAGCTCTCTCTCCTTCTGCGAGAACAAGAGCTCTATTGCCTCAAGTCAGTTGCCGTCCCGAGACCTCATCCTCAACCAGCAGATGCCAATCGTCCCGCCTACAACTGACCGAAAATTTATTTCAATCGATACTCCATAACATGGCCGATGAGTCCAGATATTGTTCGCCTCGGGTCTGCCGACAGCAAGACTAGACCACGTGTCAAGGTGGTCGGTATCGGTGGCGCAGGCTGCAATATTATATCCGACTCGGTTTTCGAGGCGATCGCGGTCTGCAAGAGCGAGGAATCCGGAGGCCCCGTCCGCATCGAGAAGAAGTGCGTGCTCACCACGGATCACATCAGGCTGCTCCGGACCACCTCGCCGCAGATGTTCACGACCATCGGGGGTACGCTGAAGAGTGGATTGTTCGGCGCCATCGGCGAGGCGGACCTGATGTTCCTTTTCACCGGTCTCGGGGGAGAGACGGGAAGCAGCGTCACCCCGGCCTTGGCCAACATCGCGCGCAAGCACTGCAAGCTGGTGGTGGTATCGGCGGCGATGCCTTTCAGCGTCGAAGGCGGGGAGAGGCGGCATTTCGCGAACGCCTCGATGGACCGGGTGATGGAGCATTCGGACATCGTGATCTCCTACCAGAACGACTCCCTGCTCAAGATCGCGCCCAACCTCCCGCTGCGAAAGGCGTTCACCGCCATGGACGTGATCATGATGGCGCCGGTCATCGAGCTCGCCTCCACGCTGACCGTCGAGGATTTGGTGCAGGTGCGCTCGGACTTCGCGTCATGCAAGCACGTCCGCTGCGGCATAGGAGTGAGCGGCGGGCAGGACCGGGAATTGAGGGCGGTGTCGGAAGCGTTCACCTCTCCCTGGTTCGATTTCGACCTCGCAAGCGTTCGAACCGCATTGGTCATCGCCTCTGCAGAGGATGCAGGCGGCAGCATGGCCGAGAAGATTGCCAAGGATGTGGCTTTCCGCGTCCCCAATGCCCGGGTGCGCTACTCCTCGCGCGAGGACAAGCAGCTGGGCGGGAAGGTCAAGGTGGTCGTGCTTCTGGGGTTCGGACCACCCCGGCCGTGATTCAGCCTTCGCTCTCCGCTAGCTCTGCTGGCGCGCCCGCCATTTTCACTAAGGCCATCGCTTCCATGAAATGAAGCTTTCCGGGCACGACCAGGGTATGGAGCGGCCCGCCCATGTCCTCGCGCAGCACTTTTTCCGGATAGCCGGCCACCAGCTTCTCGCTCTTGGATCCGACCCGGGCGGCGGCGCAGACGATGGTGCTTGGCGTGATCAACCCGCCGCCGATCCTCTCCTCCGCGTCGAGCAGCCAGCGAACTCCGTCGGCCGCGGTCATGTACCTCTTGATGTCGTCCTGGATGTCCAGCAGGACCAGGGAATGCAGCCCCCGCTTCTTGTTCTCCAGGATGTTCTCGTACGGGCTGGTAGGCTGGAAGTTCTTCTCCTGGAAAGGTAGGGTTATCGTCCTTCCGAACTTGTATGGCTGCAGGCCGAAGGAAGAGGCGCAGGCGGTGAATATCGACACGCCGTGTATCAGCCTGGTGGGGATGCCCTCCTCCATCGCCCTGAGCCTGATGTCCACATGGGTCGTCGCCGCCATGGTGTCCCCGGCGCTGACGAATGCCACCTTCATCGTCTTCGCCGCCTCGATGACCTCCTCCCCCTCCTCCACCGCGGCGCGGTCCATGAGCCTGACCTTCTTGCCGATCAGGTCCTGCAGCTCGCTCACGTCCGAGTCGATGAGCTTGGAGGTATAGAACTCCCCGAAGATCTGATCGCAGGATTTGAGCTCTTGAAGCGCCCTCAGGCTCATGTCCTGAACCCCGCCCAATCCTAAACCCACAAATATTAATTCAGCCATGCAACCACCGTGCGTTCCTTGGCATCAAAGGTACCCAAAGAGAAGGGAGAAGCGGTGCGTAAAATACTTTTGGAGAGGGGCCTCCTGGACATCTCTTTAAAGATCAAGAAGACCGAGAAGCACATCCTCTTCCCGGTGCTCAGCGAGGATGCCAGAGCCATCAGCCGCGAGCTGGTGGAGGACGAGTTCGAGGAGCGCGAGCTGACCGAGACCGATTACCGCTCGCTGGCGCAGGTGCCCGAGGAACTGAAGGAGCTGCTTCCCACGTCCTTCGATGTCATCGGTGACGTGGGCATCGTGAAGCTCCCGGAGCCGCTCCTGCCCTACGCGAGGCAGGTGGGCGAGGCCCTGCAGAAGGTGGCGCCTCGGCTGAGGACCGTTGCGCTGGATAAAGGGGTCAAGGGGGAACTGAGGATACGCGACCTCGAGGTGATCACCGGGGACCCATCGACCGAGACTACCCACCTGGAGTACGGCATCAAGTTCCTGGTCGACCCGGCGAAGGTGTACTTCAATCCCCGCTTGGCGAACGAGCGCAGGCGCATCGCCTCTCTGGTCAAGCAGGGCGAGGTGGTGGTGGACATGTTCGCCGGCGTCGGCCCGTTCAGCATCATGATCGCGCGATACGCGCTCCCCAGCCTGGTGGTGGCGGTCGACCTGAACCCGGATGCGGTGGAATACCTGAGGCGCAACATCGAGCTGAACAAGGCCAGCCGCGTCGTTCCTTACGAGGGCGATGCCAGGCAGGTGGTCTTCGACGTCCCCTGCGCCGACCGCATCATCATGAACCTGCCTCACAGCGCCATAGATTTCTTCCATGACGCGCTGACGCGGCTCAAGCTCCAGGGAACCATCCATTTCTACCACATCTGCGAGCGCGACCAGGCAGGGAAGATGGTCGCCGACCTCATCGCCGAGGCGAAGGGGATGGGCGTGATGCTGAAGGCGAAGCGCATCGAGGAGCTGAAGACCTATTCCCCATCCATGAGCGTCTTTTCAGTTGACTTTGTTCTTGTCGATTGGTGTTAGCGTGATGCCCTTCTGCCCCTGGTAGTTACCGCTGCGCTTCTCGTAGGTCATCTCCACCTTGGAGTGCATGGTCTCGAAGCACATCTGGACGAAGCGGCAGCCGATTGGTATCTCCACGTCCTTGGAGGAGAGGTTCGAGCCCATGAACGTGAGCGTGCCGTGGAAGCCGGCGTCGATCTTGCCCAGCCCGACGATCAGCCCCTTCCGTATCCATGAGGTTCGTGTCCATAATTGTGCCGCCACGTCGTCCGGCAGCTCCACGTACTCGATGGTGGAGACGTAGAACATGGCCCGGGGCGGCACCTTCGCCACGCCCTCGCGCACCACGATCCCCAGCTCAGGTAGCGAGAGCTCCGCCACGCGCAGGTCATACCCATTCGGCGTCAGGCTCTCCGGCGCGAAGTCGCGTATGCCCAGCTCCCCTTCCTTCATGCGCGCGAGGATCTCGTGGTCGGGCAGGATGCACATGCTCCGGCTAATGGCATAGCGGGATTTAATAGTGGACGGAGGCCGCCTCCGAGAACAAGGTGGGTCCCGCTGCACCTCACTTGCGGAACAGCACCAGCTTCTTGACCTCGATCCAGAAAGTCCCGGCGATCGCCAATATCAGCGCCAGCAGCCAATCGCTCAATGACAATGAGGTCGTCTTAATCACCTGGTGCAGCGAAGGGATCAGCACCACCGCGAAGGTGAACAGCAGCGCGGCCGCCGCCCAAAGGAGCATGGTGTGATTGCTCCCCGCCCCCATCCGGCTGACCGGCTCGCGGTCAGAGCGCATGTTGAACGCCAGCGCGATGTGGCCGAGGAGCCAGGTGACGAACGCCATGGTCTGCGCCAGCACGATGTCGTCGGTGCGGAACCAGGTCCAGAAGAAGGCGATGCTCACCGCGGCGCAGAGGCCGGCCGCGGAAAGGAAGATGTTCGACACCATGCCCCGGTCGAGGAAAGGCTTCTTCGGATCCCTCGGAGGACGCTCCATGACATCGGATTCCGCCCTCTCGGCCACGAACGCTGCGGAAGCTCCCAGGTCCATGAACAGTTCCAGCAGTATGATCTGCAGCGGGGCGAGCAACGACACCGGCGTGAGCACCACGGTGATGAGGAAGGCGGTGATGAGCGCGACCTTGCATGCAAGATAGTACTTCACGCCTTTGCTCAGGTTGTCGAAGAGCTTGCGTCCCTCGCGTATCGAGCGGGTGATTGTGGCGAAATCGTCATCCTCCAGCACGATGTCCGCCTGTTCCCTGGCCACATCGCTTCCGGTCTGCCCCATCGCCACGCCAATGTCGGCCGCGGCCAGCGCCGGGGCGTCGTTGATGCCGTCTCCGGTGACCGCCACCCTCTCTCCCTTCGCCCGCAGCGCTTTGACGATCCTCAGCTTGTGCTCGGGAGAGCTGCGCG
The DNA here is from genome assembly GCA_963768775.1 of Methanomassiliicoccaceae archaeon. Lineage (GTDB taxonomy): Archaea > Thermoplasmatota > Thermoplasmata > Methanomassiliicoccales > UBA472 > FEN-33. The sequence goes on along the minus strand of CAVYIY010000006.1, from coordinate 715,252 downwards.
CGAACACGCTGACGGTATCCAATCTTGAAGAAAGGACGTCATCGGACATCGCTCCGAGTTCGTCTCCAGTGATGACTTCGACGTTCTGCAGGCCGACCTGTTCTGCGATCGATCTCGCCGTCGCGGGGTGATCCCCCGTGACCATGATCACCCTGATGCCGGCTTTCTGAGTGACGCGGATGGCTTCCTTGGCCTCGGGTCGAGGCGGGTCGGCGAAGGCGATCAGTCCCAGGAATGTGAGCCCGGTCTCGGCGCTCGTCTGGTCCGGCAGACTCGTGAGCGTCCGCTCCGCCACCGCCAGGACGCGGAAGCCTTTCGCGGCCATTTCGGATGCCTGTGCCAGGAAAGCATTCTTGTCCTTGCTTTGGAAACCCCCGACCTGGCCGCCCTCCCGTCTGCTGTCGCTGCGCGCGATTATCGCTTCCGGGGCGCCCTTCGCCGCCAGGAAAAATCCCCCATCGACGGCGAGCACTACGGACATCAGGTTCCTGGTCGGATCGAAGGTGTATTCGCTGACCAGCTTGCCCCGCCCGCGTATCTCTGCCGGGTCAAGCCCCTTCCCCTTGGCGGCGGCAAGGATGGCCTGCTCCATCGGGTCCCCCAATCCCGATCCGTCTTCGGTGGCGTCGCTGCTCAGGGTCGCCGCTCTCAGCACGTCGTTCTCCATTGCCGTCGGATGCACCGAGGCGACCCGCATCTTGTTTTCGGTCAGCGTCCCTGTCTTGTCCGTGGCTATGACCGTGACGGCTCCTAGGGTCTCCACCGCCTGCAGCTTCTTGATGATGGCATGCTGCTTGGAAAGTCGGTATCCCCCCAGCGCCAGGACCATGGTGATTATGATCGGCAGCTCCTCGGGGATGGTGGCGAACGCTAGTGAGAGTCCGGTGAGGACCATGGTCTTCAGATCCTGGTTGCCTAGCAGCACGCCCAATAAGGGTACCAACAGGCTGAACCCCAACGCCAGGAGGACCATCCAGCGAGTGAGGTCGCGCATTGCCAATTGCAGCGTCGTCCGCGGGGGCTTCTGCCCTCTGGCCAGGGCCGCGATGGAACCGAGTTCGGTGCGCATGCCCGTCTCGACCACGATGGCCGTTCCTCTTCCCCGCACCACCGTCGCGCCAGAGAAGAGCATGTTGCTACGCTCCGCCACCGGTTTGGCACTCTCCAAGGTATCGCTTGCGGTCTTGTCCACCGGCGTCGACTCGCCGGTCAGGAGGGATTCGTCGACCTGCAATCCGTAAGACTCCATTATGCGGCAGTCGGCGGGCACCTTCCGGCCTGCCTGCAATATGACGATATCGCCTGGGACCAGGACCGCGATCGGCATCTCGGAGATGATGCCTTCGCGCTTGACCAAGGTGTTCGGCTCGGACAGCTTGCGCAGGGCATGGATGGTCTTTCCTGCGCGATAATCGTTGTAAGCCTCCACGCTGATCAAGGCGGCGATCACCGCGAAAATGGTGAACGCGTCGGTGATCGCGCCCCATATGGAGTAAAGTACCCCCACCGCAAGCAGGAGGAGGATCATCGGTTCCGTCAGCTCCTCCAAGAGCTCGCGGAAGAAGCTGTCCGGCCCCTTCGAATCAATGACGTTCGGACCAGCCTGCGAAGCTCTATTGGCGGCCTCGACCGACGAGAGGCCTCTTTCATCCGTCCTCAGGTCAGCCTCGACCTGCACGAGCGGGATCGCGTGCCAACCCTTCTTCGTTGTATCGCGCTTCGCAGAATCGCTCCTCTGGTCCGCCAACGATGTCATTTGATCATCGTGCAAAAGGTGCTCTCCTTTTACAAAGGTTTGTATTCCTGCTCGAATTGCTGGGGTCAGCAATCGGATTGAGTCAGGCGCTCTTTTCGTTCAAGCCTAGCGATGCCGACGAGCACAAATGAATAAATACTATCGGCAAAATACCCTTAAGCAGTTGGATGTATCATCCAACTACACTGGGGAATGTGGACAGATGAAGATGAAACTGACTATTACAGCCCTGATATGCCTGCTATTGCTGGCGCCGGTGGCTGCGATGCCGAGCGCGTCCGCGGAAAGCAGCACGACGACAGCAGTTCTGATCGACTTCGGTAATGGGAAGGTCGTCTGGTCGGACATTCCGACGAGCCCGGGAATGAACGCATTGAATTTGACCCAGCTGACTGCGCAAGAACATGGCCTTGCTTTGGAAGTGGCTTATGGTTTCGTGTCCACCATTAACGGTCTCGGTTACGACGCGGCCACAGGTCAGTATTGGAACTTTTGGCTTTGGAACTCCACTACTATGACGTGGGATTGGTCCATGGTCGGTGCCTCAGACGTTGATGCTGGAAACGTTAGTGCGATAGCATGGAGCTACGCCGCTTCGGCCGATCCGATGAGCTTCGCTCCTCCACATATTCCTCTGGCCACCCCAGATCACAGATATCCATGGGCAAGCTCCAGGCACGATAACTCGAACACCGGAAGCCAGCCTGCCTTCGCGCCGAACAACCTCACACTGAAATGGACGATGGACCTGGAGAATGGAGCAATTGACACTCCAGTAATAGTCGCTAACGGATTCGAATATGTGATTACTGGTGGCAAAATGAATTTGACCACCTATGAATATGATACGAATTCCTCGATTTTCTGCCTGAACGCTTCGGGAGGAACGGTCTGGCAGGCTGATATCGGTAAGGGCTACCAGGTCGGTGCACCATTGGTCTATGCTGGCATGGTCATCGTTCCTTCCGCCAACGGCAAGGTCTTTGCCTTCGATGCCAAGACCGGTGTTGATTCATGGTCGTTCGATACCCACTCCGCAGCGTCCTATGGGGTCACATCATCGCCAATCGCTTATCTTGGTCAGATAATCGTCGCGACAGGGAATGGGAAGGTCTTTTCCCTCAATGAGAACGGGACCCAGGCTTGGAACAGGACCATCGCCTCGGTGATATATTCTTCTTCACCCGCGACCGCGAACCAAGTCATTTACATCGGTGCGGATGATGGCAAGCTTCACGCCCTTTCGGCCAATGGATCATCAGAGTTGTGGTCCGTTTCAATCGGCAGCAAGGTCCGCGGTTCTCCCATCCTGACGGAGGATGCAATCGTCGTTACTTACGTGAACAACTCACCAGCGGGAGGAGGATTGGCGGCCATAGGCTACGATGGAGTCATGAAGTGGAGGATAGCTACTGGCGCATCACCCGCCTCTCCAGCCTTAACTTCGATAGGCTTCGCGGCCGTCATCCCCACCGGAATAACGATGATTGGCTTCGATGGACACCTCTTGAGCAATGTTTCCTTGGGGACTGGATTTCCAGGGGCTGCCCCGACGGCAATGAACGGCTCGGTTTACATGGTCACGAATGAAGCGAGCAGTCGATTGATCGCCATGGACAATTTTGGAGAAATATATTGGCAACAGGTGCTGAGCCCAGCCCAATACGCTCTGAGCGCGCCGACCATTAGCGAAGGCGTCCTTTACGTCTCGTCCGACAATGGAAAGGTGTACGCATTCAACTTGAACAACGTAGCACCCCCAACGGCAGCCTTTGACAGCACAACATCCGGACTGGAGACCTCCATGGAGGCCAATGTCATAACCGCAGGAAGCCTATTCCAATTCAGCTGGAGCTTCGGCGATGGAAATACCAGCATAGGGCGATCGGTCAGCCACACATACGCCAAAGCAGGCAACTACTCCGTCACACTGACAATATCAAGTCCCTCAGGCGCTTCAAGCAGCACCTCGAAATATATCGAGGTGGCCGATGCGCCAGGCAATGATTACTCGGTGCTGATTGTCGTCGGAATAGTCCTCGTCGCATTGGCGGCCGTGGCAGCGGTCATGCTGATGAGGAGGAAAAAGTAGGGGAACTGGCATGAAGCTCAAGGCCAAGGATGTTGCGCTGATCATCATCGCGGTGGTCATCGTCGCCGTCATTGTGGTATTCGGATTCCCCAGCCAGGGTCTAACTGGCAACACAGTGACGGCGACCCTTACCATCAACTTCGCCGGGTCTCAGGCTCCCGCATACCCGGGAAACCTGACGACTTGGACCTTGGTCGACGGGTCGTGGGTGATCTCCACCGTGCCCAATGATGGGCACAGCGTCTGGGTCTTCAAGAACATGACCAGCAAGTCGAACTGCTATGAGCAGCTGATCGCGGCTTCCAGCCTTGGCCACTTTTCGATGCATGTTCAGAATCAGACCCTCGGGACGTTCGTGGATAGCATTGCCGGAATCCATAATCAGGATCCTGGCGCCGGCTGGCAGTACTACATCAACGGAGTCTATGCGAACCGCGCCTGCAACCTGAACGCCATCAGCAACGCCGACGAAATCATGTGGATCTACCAGCTGGACCCGTTCCTTCAGGGGGTTTAATGCCCTTACTCTTTCCCTATCAGGACAAGGACTCCAGAATACATCGCCTGGACGCAAGGCCAAAGATTGTCTTCGTCCTTTCGCTGTTCCTCCTCTCCATCCTTATCTCTGATATCCTGTACCTGGCCATCCTCTTCGTCATCGTGATGGCGGTGGTCTCCGCCGGAAAGGTGCTCCGGTCCACTCTCGGGTTGATGAAGTATACCATTTATGTAGCATTCTTCCTTTTCGCCTTCAGCATATTGTTCTCTCAAGGCAGCAACGTCATCCTCGACCTTGGTCTGATAAAGGTGAAGACGGAATCATTGCTATTCGCGACCAGCATGGCCCTTCGGCTGTTCCTGGCCATTGGAGCGTTCTCGATCCTTACCTTCACCGTTCATCCGGACAAGCTATTGCAGATACTCTCGAAATTCGGTTTCAAATCGATGACCGGGCTGTCGATCGCCACCCGGATGTACCCCACCATCGCCGCCGATTCGGGCAGCATCGAGGACGCGATGAAGGCCAGAGGGGTGGAGTTCGATGAGGGCAACGTTATCCAGAAGGCCAAGGCGAGGGCGCCGGTGATGATGCCTTTGCTGCTCAACTCCATGGACCGGTCCATGGAGATCGCCGAGGCGATGGAAGCAAGAGGCTTCGGAGCGGGCAAGAGAACGCAATACTTCGACTCGCCCCTCTCGCTCCGAGACAAATCATTGATCGTCATTTTCCTTGCCGCCATCCCATTCGGCGTGGCCATGTACGTGCTCGGGCATGGCAATACGGATTACATTGCTGGTGCACCGCTATCTGCGGCGAACATCGACGTTCTCATCGCCGCCGTCGAGGCCCTGTTCTTCGCGCCAATATTGATCGGAGGCAGCAGATGATCGAGATGGATCACTTTTCCTTCACCTATGGGGGAGCTACCCAACCGGTCCTAAAGGACGTGAACCTTAAGGTCGAAGAGGGAGAGTTCTTGATCATCGTGGGTCTCTCAGGCTCGGGGAAGTCGACGCTGTGCCGGGCACTGAATGGCCTCATCCCGCATTTCTACGGCGGGAAGGTCACCGGCACCGTTGCTGTGGATGGACATGAGACCAGGACCTCTCCGACTGCAAGGCTCGCAAGCACCATCGGAATGGTATTCCAAGATCCTGAAAATCAGCTGGTGATGACGAACGTCGAGAACGAGATGGCCTTCGGCATGGAGAACCTCGCCTTGGCCAAGAAGGAGATGACCGAGCGGGTCAACTACTATTCACAGTATTTCGACATAAAGCGTTTCTTCAAACGATTCATTCCGGAGCTCTCTGGCGGGGAGAAGCAGAAGGTCGCCTTGGCCTCAGTCCTGGCCATGAGACCTAAATACATCGTCTTGGACGAACCGACCTCGCAGCTCGATGAAGAGACCGCCGCCTTGTTCCTCGATTTCCTTCACAAACTCAATCGGGAGGAGGGGGTGGCGATCATCTTGATCGAGCATCGCTTGGAGCGGTGCCTGCGCTTTGCTCGTCGCATCGTCTTCATGGAGGAAGGTCGCATCGCTGCAGACGGTAGTCCGGAGGAGGTGCTGCCTGGTCTGAAGGCCAAGGGATTGATTGGGGACTTTAATCGAATGGTGAAGGAGAACGGGCATAGCGAGATTATCCTCTCGGCCAGAAATCTGAACTTTGCCTATGGCCAGACGCCGATATTGCAGAACCTGCACCTGGAGGTGATGGGCCATGAGGTGGTCGCCATCGTCGGTGCCAACGGCTGCGGGAAGTCGACCCTGCTCAAGCACCTCAACGGCCTGCTCAGGCCAAAGCAGGGCAGCGTCGAGCTGTTCGGAAAGGACATCGTCAAATCGACCACCGCCTCCATGGCCCGGGAGATCGGCTACCTGGGGCAGAATCCGAACAACTACCTGTTCGAGGAAACGCTCCAAAAGGAGTTGGAGTTCACGCTGAAGAATCTCAAGATCCCCAAGGAGCAGTGGTCGGAGAGAATGGACTGGGCGCTCGGCGTCCTGGACCTGGAGCGCTTCCGTCACACCTTCCCTCGCGACCTGAGCTGCGGACAGCGGGAAAGGGCGGCGCTGGCATCGGTCATCGTCGGTAAGCCGAAGATACTGATCCTGGACGAACCGACCCGAGGGATGGATTATTGGAACAAGATGAAACTGGCGGCCATCTTGGAATCGCTGAAGGGACAGGGCATGACCACCGTCCTGGTGACCCACGACTACCGCTTCGTGGCGGAGCACGCCAACCGGGTGCTGCTGCTCAGCAATGGCCGATTGAGCGACCTGCCAATCGAGAAGGTGGTCCTTATGGCGAAGGATGCAATTTGCGCGGAGGCCTGAGATGAGGGTCAAGCTGAGCCTGATAATGAGCCTCGCCTCGGTGGCGCTGGGCGGCGTGCTCCTGGCCATGGCGTTCTTCACAGCCTCGCTCCTCTCCCAATATGCGGCCTTCCTTTCCTTCCTGCTACTTTTGTTAATCTTGGGCATCATCTTCGCCAAGTTCGAGGAGTCAAAGATCAGCTCCAAGGAGGTCGCCTTGATTGGGATACTGGCGGCGATCACAGCCGCGTCGAGGATCCCCTTCGCCGCCTTGCCCAACATCAAGCCATGCACTTTCCTCATAATCGTCACCGGCCTGGTCTTCGGGGCGTTGGCAGGCGCCATGGTTGGTTCGATGACCGCCGCCGTCTCCAACCTCTTCTTCGGTCAGGGACCGTGGACGCCCTGGGAGATGGTCGCTTGGAGCATGGTCGGAATCGCGGCCGGGTATGTGGGCAAGAGGTATCCCAATTTCGGGGTGCGCGACATCATTCTTCTGGGGATCGTGCTCGGCATGGCGTACAACACTCTGATGGACTTCAGCAGTTGGATCGTGTTCTATCGCGCCGATCCAAACTTATTCCTTTGGACGTTCGGGGCTGGTTTGCCGTTCGCGGCCTTGCATATCATCGGCAATGTCATCTTCGCGGTAGTGCTCGGGAAGCCTGTTCTGGCGCTCTTCAAGCGCTTCCAGCAGCGCTTCCACGTCACCTATGATGCCGATAAGCCTCCGCTCGTAGCAGGGCGCGTTGATTCGTGACGATTCTGGGATGAAAAAGTATAGGGTGAATGAATCAAGTCATCGATGCGACATGTCGTCCGCGGTGACCAAATGCCCCAGCTGAGCGCGATCGTCTTCGCCGGAGGGCCAGGCATCAGGGGCCACGAGATCGGTCAGGAGACCGCCATGATCTCGGCTCTGGGTCGGCCCTTGATCGACTACGTGTTGGAGGCGCTGCAAGGCTGCAGGGAGGTGTCCGAGGTGATCGTCTCCGTCACCGCGTCCACCCCGTTGACCGAGGCCCACGTCCGCAGCCGAGGATACCAGTCGGTCACCGTTCCTGGGGTGGCAGGCGAAGCCGACCTTCACCTCGTCATGCAGCTGCTTTCCACTCCATTCGTGCTGACCGTCGCCGCGAACCTGCCCCTGCTCAGGTCGGAATCGATCGACGATGTGGTTGACGAATTCTATCGGTCAAAGAGATCGTCGATGGTGGTCGGAGTGGCAATCGACGATGTCCAGGAGGTCATCGCCGAACCGACGACGGTGATGGACATGGATGGCGTGAGGGCAACGCCATGCGGCATCAGGATAATCGATCGCGATCAAGCCTTGAACCGATCGCACCCGGACGAAGCATATCTGGTGACCGACCTGGAAGATTTCGCAGTCGATGTCAACAATGTCGGCCAGCTCGAGATCGCGGAGGGGATCCTGAGGACGAGGCACAGGCATCAGCGATCCCCGTCAGGAGAAAACCTGTCGCGAATCTCAAGGCCTTGAGCAAATTGGTCGGTCGCGCTATTACATTATGAAAAGGAGTTGGATTCTTGCCCTTCATCGGCGCAGTCGGTTCAAGGCGATGGCGCATTGGCCCGCCCCCACCCCTCCGTCCCCGTTCGGCAGGACATCGTGGCAGACGAATCTGAACCCGCTCCTTTCGATCATCGATTTGGCCATGGCCGAGATGGTGGCATTGTAGGAGACTCCTCCTGAGATGCCGATGCAGTCTATGCCATGCTTCTGCGCCTCGTCCGCCGCCACGTCCACCAATCCCCGCACCAATGCCCGGACATAGGAATGCGCCCGGTCCTGCGGCTTCCCAGCGGATTCGGCGAACTGCCGGAACATGTCCACGCTGAGGATGACGTTGCCCTCCCTCTGCAATTCGATGGGCACTGCATCATTGCCGGATTCCAGCAGCCGCTCCAGTTTCATCGCCGGCTCCCCGTCATACGAGCGGTAGTCGCATACGCCAAGATGGCACGAGACCGCGTCCAGCACCCTACCGAAGCTGGTGGTCCTCGGGCTGGAGGGCAGCAGCTTCTTCAGCAGTGCGGCCTCATCCTCATCGAATCCCTCATAATTCCAACCTCCCGATTCCGCCATTGCGAAGACCAGCCGGCGCACGTCGTGGATTGCTCTCTCCCCTCCCAGAAGCGGCAGTTCCTGGAGATGGCCCACTCGATGGTAGGAATCGAAGTTGGAGTAGAGCACCTCTCCGCCCCAGGCGGTCCCGTCGGCGCCGTAGCCAGTCCCATCGAGAGTCAGGGCGATGATCTCGTCCAGTCCGGATTCAAGCATCAGCGAGGCCGCATGCGCCCAGTGGTGCTGCACCTCCACCATCTCCGCCCCCATCTCCTCCGCCAGCCTCTTGCCCAACCTGCGGGTGGAATACCCCGGATGGAGGTCGACGCCAATCACCTGCACCTCCTTCAGGTCCAGGAGCCTCATCTGGTAGCGCAGGGCTTGTTCCAGGAATTCCAGCACGCCATAGGAGGATGCGTCGCCAATATACTGAGTCTGATAGATCCTGCCCTCTTTGGCCACCGCCCCAGCGATATGCTCCTGCCCCCCAATTCCCAAAGCGCTTCCCTTCGATTTGCTCAGTACGAACGAGGGCACGCTGCCCCTCGATCTTCGAATGTAGAAAGTATGGCCCTGGAAGGCCCTCACCACTGAGTCGTCGCACCGGTTCACGATCTCCCGGTCGTGCATGAGGTAGCAGTCCACTTTCAGCGCCAAGGCGTCCTGATCCCTCAGCACCATTGGGTCGCCTGGAACGTTGGCCGAGGTCATTATTAAGGCGTCTTCCGACAGGTACGAGAAAAGGAGCTGTTGCATCTCGGTATAGGGTAGGAAGATGCCAATGTTGCCTAGGCCGGGGGAGATCAGCTCCGTCGCCTCACTGGCGCGCTTCGGCAGAAGCACAATCGGCCTTTGAGTGGAGAGCAGCAGCCCTCTCTCGAATTGGCTCGGGTCGGAGTATCTCACCGCTGACTCCATGTTCCGCACCATCATGGCGAAGGGCTTCTCCCTGCGGCGATACCACTCCCTGAAGCGGGGCAAAGTGGCGAGAGTGCAGCAGATGTGCATCCCGCCCCAGCTCTTGCTCACGCCGATGGCGCCCTCATGGATCATGGCCGCGAATCCTGAGATCGGTTCGCCCTCCAGCTTCTTCCCATGACGGTCCAGCAGGTAGTATTTCGGCCCGCAGCGGGGGCAGGATATCGTCTGATGATGGAAGCGGCGGTTCTCCTCGCCCTCGTACTCCTTGCGACAGTCGTCGCACATGGGGAAGCTGCGCATGGAAGTCTTCTCCCGGTCGTATGGCAGGTCTTCGATGATGGAGAAGCGTGCCCCGCAGTCCGTGCAATTGGTGAATGGAAAGAGGTACCGGCGATTTGAGGGATCGAAGATCTCCTTGCGGCAGGGATCGCAGATGGCCACGTCGTTGGGGATCGATACCCCCTTCTCCCCTTTGGTGCTGGCCAATATCCTGAACCCCCTCTCCGGAGCTTTCGGGGCCTCCTCGCTCACGATCTCCAGCGAATCGATGCGGGCCAGGGGAGGCAGGTGCGTCTTCAGCTGCTCGATGAACTCTTGCGCATCTCCGTCGATCTCGATAATGACGCCGGAACCGTTGTTGAACACATAGCCGTTCAGGCCGAGCGATGTCGCCAACCTGTGGACGGTCGGCCGAAATCCGACGCCTTGGACTATCCCTCGGATCACCATTCTCATTAGAACGCCTGATTCCAACCACCCACGGATTAATAATCGTTTGTCAGGAACGGTCGGGAGTCCATGCACATCTCCACGTGTAGATTGATGATTATCGTCGCTGTAGGGCGTTTTATCTCTCCCGAATTGAGCGTGAAGTGGACATCGCCCTTCCTTGTTTCTTCAGGCACTCGTGCCCGAATGCTGAACTCCTTCATCGGGGCCGAGCAGACGAACGAAGCATTCTGCGCAAATTATTTGCCATGCAATACCTTTGCGGGAAAGGGATGAAATGAGCCAGGTTCCGGACGGTTTAAGATATACCAAAGAGCACGAATGGGTGAAGAAAGAGGGGCAAAACGGGCGAATCGGAATCACCGACCATGCCCAGAACGAGCTTACCGAGATAGTGTTCGTGGAGTTGCCGAAGATCGGGAAGAAGGTGAAGAAGGGGGACTCCCTGGGCGTGGTGGAGAGCGTCAAGACCGTGTCCGATATCTACAGCCCGGTGAGCGGTGAGGTGATCGATGCCAACAAGACCCTGGAAGACAATCCCCAGTTCATCAATCAGAGCCCTTACGAAAAGGGCTGGTTCGCAATCGTCAAGCTCGCGGAACCTTCCGATATGGATGGCTTGATGGATGCTGCCAGTTACAAGAAGGCTGTCGGGGACTAATGCTATCTATGCCGCTTAGTCCAAGAATAGGAAACCAGAAATGAAACCAGGGCAAACCGAGGGCGACCTGAATACTCTGACGAAGCAGATGCTCTCGAAGATCCTCATCGCATCGCCCGAGCGGATCTTCATCTATGACGTTAGGGAGCAGAGGAACATCTTCTCGAATCGATCGCTGGCTAAATTCCTGGGCTTCCCGCCGGAACAGAAGAGGGAGATGGGCACGGATGAATTCCAGATCATCATTCACCCCGAGGACGCCCCTCGTGTCGAGGAGCATTATCGCGTCATTTCCGAATCCAAGACGTACGGGGTCTTCGAGATCGAGTATCGCGTCAAGGACGCCAATGGCAACTGGCATTGGCTGCACAGCCGAATGGTCCCCTTCAGCAGGGACGAGAACGGTAACGTGACGCAGATACTCGGGATCACGTCTGACGTAACGAAAGCGCGCAATGCCGACGAGGAGCTACGGCAGAGCCGGAGCATGCTCTCGCAAGTGCTTGACTCAGTACCACAGTCGATCGCGTGGAAGGATCGAGACGGGGTCTATGTCGGCTGCAATTGGCAGTTCTCCAGACAGGTAGGGCTGGCCAATCCCGAGCTGATCGTGGGCAAGACCGATCTCGATCTGCCTTGGCCTCGCAGGGAGGCGGAGAAGTATCGAGCTGACGACAGAGGGATCATCGAGGCCAGAAGGCCGAGGCGGCATATCATCGAAACGATGCAAGCGGCCGATGGGACCCGCTTTTGGGTGGACAAGAGCAAGGTTCCCCTGACGGATGAGAACGGCGACGTGAAGGGCATTCTATCGGTATTCGATGACATCACGGAGAGGAGACGAGCCGAGGAGACTGTCCAGAAGGAGCGCGAGCAACTTCTATCCATATTCGACAGCATGGATGAGGTGGTCTATGTCGCAGATCCAACGACCTTCGAGCTCCTGTACGTGAACGAGGCATTCCGCAGGAACTTCGGCCAGGGCGTGGGCCAGCCCTGTTACAAGATCCTGCAGAACCGCACGGAGTCCTGCCCGTTCTGCACCAACGATCGAATCTTCGGTCTGCACACCGGCACCACGTACATTTGGGAATTCCAGAACGAGAAGACCAAGAATTGGTTCAGGTGCATCGACCGCGCCATCAGATGGTCCGATGACCGCATGGTGCGCTTCGAGATCGCCATCGACATCACCGAGATCAAGAAGATGAACGTGGAGCTGCAGATGCACCGGAGGAACCTGGAGCAGCTGGTCCAGGAACGGACCAAGGAGCTGTGGTCGGCCAACCAGCAGCTAAGGATCAAGGACAATGCCATCCGCTCCTCGACCGCCGCCTTCGCCATTGTCGACCTCGACGGCCTGCTCACCTATGTGAATCCCGCTTTCGCCAGGATCTGGGGCTACGAGGACCAGATCGAGATCGTCGGCCGCCCCATCGCCGAATTCGTGGAGGATAAGACCTACGTCGAGGAAATCATGAGCGGGATGCGCGACAGGGGCTTCTGGTCGGGCGAGGCATCCGGCAGGAGGAGGGATGGGAGCAGGTTCGTCGTCGACGCCTATGTCAGCCTCGTCCAGAACGAGTCCGGGACGCCGATCTGCATCGCCTCGTCCTTCGTCGACGTGACGGAGAAGAAGCGGGCCGAGAACGCACTGATCAAGGCGGAGCTGCGCTATCGTACGCTCTTCGAGCGGTCCCCAGACGGCGTGGTGATCTACGACACCGAGACTCACCTTCCAGTCGAATACAATGACAAGGCCTGCCAGCAGCTGGGCTATGCCCGAGAGGAATTCTCCAAGCTGCGCATGGGCGACCTCGAGCTGGGGATGGACACGGAGAAGATCAACGAGAGACTGAGCTATATCATGGACACCGGCCAGGCCACCTTCGAGACGATCTACCGCACCAAGGAGGGCAGGCTTTTGGACGTCCTGGTCACCATCCAGGCGATCGTCATCGACAACCAGAAGATGGCATTCGTCCTGATGCGCGACATAACCGGGATGAAGCTGGTCGAGGCCTCGCTGTGGAGGAGGACTGAGGAACTGCAGCGCTCGAACGAGGAATTGGAGCAGTTCGCCTACGTGGCGTCGCACGATTTGCAGGAGCCGCTGCGCATGGTCTCCAGCTTCGTTAAGTTGCTGCAGCGCGACTACAAGGGCAAGCTGGACGAGAGCGCTGACGAGTATATCTTCTATGCGGTCGACGGCGTTAACCGCATGTACGCTCTGATCAACGACCTGCTCGACTACTCAAGGGTCAAGACTGGAGGGAAGGAGTTCCTCCAGACCGACATGAACAAAGTGCTGGAGCAGGCGCTATCGAACCTGAAATTGGCCATCGACAACACCCACGCGCGGATCACTGCCGCTACGCTACCGACGTTGGAGGTCGACAGCGGCCAGATGGTGGAGTTGCTACAGAACCTGATCGGGAACGCCATTAAGTACCGCAAGCCGAACGAGCAGCCGGTAATAGGAATAAAGGCGCAGAGGAAGACGGGCGATTGGATTATCTCGGTGCAAGACAATGGCATCGGGATAGCCCCTCAATACTACGAGCGCATCTTCGGGCTGTTCCAAAGATTGCACGTTTGGGGCGAATACGAGGGCACAGGCATCGGCCTCGCGATCGCCAAGCGTATCGTTGAGAGGCATGGTGGGCACATCTGGGTGGAGAGCGAGCCGGGCGTGGGCTCATGCTTCTCCTTCAGTATACCAGTGGAAAAGGAGTGAGGAACCGTGGCAGAAAGGAACGACTCTGGAACGCGAGTGGAGATCCTGTTGATCGAGGACAACCCCGGGGACGTTCGATTGACGAAGCTGGCGCTGAAGGGAGGCAAGATCCTCAACAACATCAACGTCGTCATGGACGGCGCGGAGGCGATGGACTATCTGCTCAAGAAGGGCAAGTACTCCGATGCCATGAGGCCGGACCTGATCATCCTCGACCTCAACCTACCTAAAAAGGATGGACGGCAGGTCCTGAAGGAGATCAAGGACAATGATTCGCTCAGACGCATTCCCATCGTCGTTCTGACCACCTCGAGGGACGAGCAGGACGTTCTGAAGAGCTACAACCTTCATGCCAATGCCTACATCACCAAACCGCTCGATCTGGACCAGTTCATCGACGTGGTGAGGAGCATCGAGACCTTCTGGGTCTCGGTGGTGCGGCTGCCTCCCAAGTGAAGGATTGGGATCGAGGTTGGTCCGATCGCTGAATCTTCTTCTCTCAAGCGATATTCTGGGCGCGGGTATCGTTCAGGCGTCCGCTCCCTGCAATGCATGGTGGCATTCGCAGGCCTTCCTCGCATTCGGTATCTTCGGGAGCGCGGAGACGATCAGATTGCGGATCTTATCCAGGTTCTCCGACATAGTCTTCAAGATGGTGTCCACATCGACCGGATGTTCGGTCCAGACATCATAATCGGTGATCATCGCCAAGGACACGTAGCAGATCTCCAGCTCCCGGGCCAATTGGGCTTCAGGGCATAGCGTCATCCCGATGACGTCGGCGAAGGCGCGGAACATTTGGGACTCGGCCCTGGTGGAGAATCTCGGGCCCTCGATGCAGAGGTACGTTCCGTTCCGGTGGAACGGTATCTTGTTCCTCTCGGCTTCTTTGATCAATATGCCTCTGAGCTCGCCACATATCGGGTCGGCCGTCGAGATGTGGACCGTCTTCGGCCCGTCATAGAATGTGTACTCGCGGCTCTTGGTGAAATCGATGAACTGGTCGACGATCGCTATCTGACCCGGCTCGAACTCCTCTTGCAGCGAGCCGACGGCGCAGGGCGAGATGATCCGCTCCACACCTAGCTGCTTCATGGCCCAGATGTTGGCGCGGTAGTTCACCTTGTGCGGAGGGTAGATGTGCCCCGGCCCATGGCGCTGGACGAACGCGATGCGCACTCCGCCCATGTCCCCGATCTGCATCTCGTCGGATGGAGCGCCGTAGGGGGTGGAGAGCCGCAGCGTCTCCTTGAGCTTGAACATCTTGGGGTCGTACACGCCGGTCCCGCCGATGATGCCGATCTTGGCCTTGGCCGTCATGCAATGCGGATTGGCAAAACAGAATAAAAAGACATTGAGCCGCGCGGAAGCCGTGGAAATCCGCCTCGGCAAGAAGCTTCGTAACCCGGCAAATACACTTCATCCCTTCGCGAACAATTCGTGCCATTACTTTTAATAAGCAATCCATATCATTGTTACGTACTTATGGAACCGAAATCGGAGGTCAATCCCATCTGGGCATGCCGAGGATTCCCAGCCTTCCCGATAGCTTTGGTGGCCGTGGGGGATCCCGGGTCGAGTTCCTCCTGCAACGTCATGACCGCCGTTTTGGTGCACGTCTTTTCCTTCGATCCCCCGGTCATCGGGGTGGGCGTCTCGCCCTGCCGATACACATTCGAGCTGATGAACAAGTACGACGATTTCTCCATAAACATCCCGGGCAAGGATTTGGTGGAGGAGGTCCTCTTCTGCGGTCAGAAGTGCGGCAGGGAGACCAACAAGTTCGAGGAATGTGGCTTCACGGTAACGCCGGGGAAGAAGATCGGCGCCCCGATAATCGACGAATGCCTGGTCAACCTGGAATGCAAGAAGAAGATGACCTTCGATGCTGGGGACCACACCTGGTTCCTCGGTGAAGTGGTATATGCCCTATCCAGGCAGGTAGAGGAAAGGGAGAAGGCGCTGCTCTACTGGTCCGGGGAGTTCAGACTGATTGGCAACTGCATCCGGAAGAGATGAGCGCCGACCGTTTGCTATCTCGCCGGTCTTGGCAATGCTTTTTCTATTAATTGAGGCAATAGAACGTCAGGTGCGGAAATGCCCCCCGAAACAGACAAGATAGACCTAGACGTCTTCGACGCCATCGCCCACCTGCCGCCCGCCCCGATCCTTCTGGTCGCCTCTGGCGATTCCGAGGAGAACTGGAACGTGACCACGGTAGGAATGTTCAACGTGTTCTCCCTATTCCCAGTGGTGGTAGGCATCGGCGTCAAGACCTCGCGCAACATCTATCGCTTGATCGCTGACTCCGACGACTTCACCATCAACATCCCGTCGACCGAACTGCTGAACGCGGTGGAGGTCTGCGGCAGGGAGATGGGCACGAAGAAGAACAAGTTCAAGGAGGCGGGCATAACCGCCGTCAAGGGGAAGCGCGTCAAATCCCCGATCGTCAAGGAGTGCTGGCTCAACATCGAGTGCAAGAAGATGGGGTCGGCGAAGAAGTCCGTGAGCGCTGTCAACGTCGGCGAATTCGACATCGGCGACCATACCTGGTTCCTCGGGCAGATCGTCCACACCGACGTCTGGAAGAACTACGACCGCACCAAGTCCCTGCTCTACTGGGACGGCGAATACCGGACGGCGGACAAGCTGCTCAAGAAGGTATGACACGCCGATACACGAGGGAACGCGCTCTAGCTCCGGGTCGATCCTGCTCAGTCAGCCGGCGGCTTGGCCCTGGGGAAAGATCCGAAGACCTTCACGAATGAAGCCTTGCGCACCAGGTCAGTGAGCGCCTCCGCCACCTTGGGGTCGTTCACATGCCCCTCGATGTCCACGTAGAACACGTACTCCCAGGTCCGGCCCCGCCTGGGCCGCGACTCGAGCTTGTTCAGGTTCACTCCCCGCTCGGCGAAGATGCCCAGGGTGCTGTACAATGCCCCGGGGATGTTCTTCAGGGCGAAAGCCAGCGCTGTCTTGTCCCCGTGGTCCAGGATCGAGCCGGCCTTCTCCACCACGAAGAAGCGGGTGTAGTTGAGCTGCGTTGATTGGATATCCTCCTGCAGCACCTTCATGCCGTAGAAGGACGCGGCGCGCTTGGAGGCGATCGCCGCCTCCTCCTTCAGCCCGCGCTCCTTGATCATCTTGACGCTGCCAGCGGTATCGTAGGAGGGGATCTTCTCCCAGTTCGGATAGCGGGAGAGGAAGGCGCGGCACTGTCCCAGCGCCTGCGGGTGTGAGTATACCTTCCGGATGTCGTCGAGCTCGCTGCCAGGATGGGAGATGAGGCAGTGCCTCACCGCCACCAGCACCTCCCCGGTGACGGTGAGGTCGCTGTCCAGCAGCAGGTCGTTGACCACGGTGACGCTCCCTTCGATGGAGTTCTCCACCGGCATCACCGCGTGCGACACCTCGCCCTTCTCCACCAGGCGGAAGACCTCCTCGAACTCGTTGCACGGCACCGACTCCACGTCCGGTCCGAAGTATTGGAAGACCGCATCCTCTGAATACGCCCCCTTGACTCCTTGGAAAGCCACCCGGCGCTTGGAAGCGGTCATGGTCTCAGTTGAAGAACTCCCGGTGTATCGCCTTGATGGTGCGTTCCAGATCCTTCTTGTCGACGGTGAAGTGGTATGCCACGAATGACGCTCCGGCCGAGATCATCATCACGTTGACGCCTTCGTTGGCGACGGCGGTGAAGACCCTGGCGGCAATCCCTTTCTCGTATCCCAGGCCCTCGCCGACCACGCAGAGCAGCGCGATGTCGTCGAGGATCTCGATGCGTTCCACGACGCCCCTCTTGCTCTTGGCCAGCGCCTTCTCCGATCGAGCGGTGTCGTTCTTGGAGATGAGCAACGCGATGCAGGTCTGCGACGTCGCCGCCGAGTAAATATTCACGTCAGCGTCCGTCAGCTTCTGGGAAATCTCGGACATCACCCCGGTCTTGTAGCCAGCACCGGCCCCGAAGATCTTGATGATGGCCATGTTCTTCATGAACGAGATGGACTTGATGGTCTGGGCGCGCTGCACGCCGGAGGGCTTGATCATCGTGCCCTTCAGCTCCGGCCTGAAGGTGTTCTTCACAAGGATGGTGATGTTCTTCATCCTCGCCGGCTCGACGGTTCGCGGGTGCAGCACCTGCGCCCCGAAGTAGGACAGCTCTGCCGCCTCGTCGTAGGAGAGCTGGTCTATCGCCACCGCCTCCTTCACGATCTTCGGGTCGACGGACATGAAGCCATCGACATCCTTCCAGATCTCCAGCGCGTCGGCGTTCAGGCAGTTCGCGATCACGCTTGCGGAGTAATCGGACCCGTTGCGGCCGAAGACGGTGACATGCCCCTCCGGGGTGCGCCCGAAGAAGCCGGTGACGACCGGCGTCTCGCCGCGGTCGAACATCGCCCGGACCTTGGGGGCGATGACCTTGGTGGTCGCCTCCAGGTCCGCAGACGCTTGGCCGTACACTCCGTCGGTGATGATGCCCAGCTCGTCCGCGTCGATCCCCAGCCGCCTTCACGCCGATGTCCTGCAGCGCCGCTGCCACCAGCACCACGCTCAGCCTCTCGCCCAGCGACTGCACGATGTCCTTCGGTGCGGGGCGTCAGCTCCTCCAGGTAAGAGAACCCGTAGAGCGCCCTCTCCAGCCTGAGCAGCTTCTCTTTCATCTTGGTGCAGGCGGCCCTGCGCACCGCCTCGTTCTTCACGGAGTCGTTCAGCAGCGCCAGGTGCTTCTCCTCCATGTTCTTGATGAAGGCCTCGACCTCGTCCTCCTTGCGCATCTGCGAGACGAAGGCGATCAGCTCCTCCGTGACACCGGAGATGGCCGAGACCACGACGACCTTCCATTCGTCGTCGTTGGCTATGATCTTGCATACCCGGCGGATGCCTTCGCCGCTCTTCAGTGACGAGCCGCCGAACTTCAGGACCTTCATCTTGACCTCGCCCTCTTCAGGATCTCCTGCGGGGTCTGCTCCACCGCCTTTTCGGCCTCTTCCAGGGTAAGCCCTGCGGCCAGCGCCACGTTGAGCGCGGTCTGGAGGTCGATCAGGTCGTCCGGGGCGTGGGTGTCGGTGTTTACCACCATCCTCGCCCCCACCCGTTGCGCCAGCCTGGCCACGTGCCCGTTGGTGGGGTTGTGCGCCCGCCGGGAGGTGAGCTCCAGGGCGACGCCGTTCCTCTTGGCCGCCTCGACGTCCCCCAATGAAATGAATCCAGGATGCGCCAGTATGTCCACGTCGGGGTTGTTGACCGCGGCGTGGTTCGTCCCTGGCTCCACCGGCTCGGAGACGGTCTCGCCATGCACCACGATGACCTGCGCCCCCCGCTTCTTGGCCTCCTTCACCACCATGTCGATCTTCTTCGCTGGCACGTGGGTGATCTCCACGCCGACCAGGAGCTCAAGCCCCCAATCACTGGCCAGGGGGACGTCTCGCTTCGCCTCGCTCAGCAGACGGTCCAGATTGGAGAGGGAAGCGTGATCGGTGATCGCCAATGCCTGGTGCCCCTTGACCACCGCGCGCCGCGCCAGCTCGATGGGGATCAGCTCGCCGTCGGAGAGCAGGGTGTGGCTGTGCAGCTCGATGCGCATCTATTTCCTCCTCTCCGAGAGAGTCCGATAGACCTCGTTCATGTCGATTTCCTTTCCTTCGATCACCACAAGCAAATGGAAGATGAGGTCGGCGACCTCCCAGGTCTGCATCCTCTTGTCCGTACCCTTGGCCGCCAGAGCGGTTTCGCCCGCTTCCTCGATGAGCTTCTTCAGCATCGTGTCCTCGTGGCTCAGGAGCTTGTTGGTGTACGAGCCCTCTACCGGGTGCTCCTTCCGGTCCTTGATCACTCGCCAAAGCTCGGGGATGATCTGGGCGGTCGGCCGCACGTCGCCATGGACCACGTCGGCGAAGCAGGAGGGCCGGTTCAGATGGCAGGCCACTCCGGTCTGGCGCACCCGGACCAGCAGGCAGTCGGAATCGCAGTCGGTCTGGATGGAAATGATGTCCTGCACGTTGCCCGAGGTCTCGCCCTTCATCCAGAGCTTCTGCCTCGAGCGGGAGTAGAAATGCACCTTGCCCGTCTCGATCATCTTGTCATACGCCTCTTGGTTGGCGAAGGCCATCATGAGCACCTCGTTCGTGACCGAGTCCTGCACGATAACGGGGATCAATCCCTTCTCGTCGAACTTCAAGCCGCTCATCTCACCACCACCCCTTTCTCGATTAGATAATCCTTCACCTGCTGCACCGTCAGCTCGCCGTAATGGAATATGCTCGCTGCCAGTGCCGCCTCCGCTCCGGTCTGGGTCAGCACCTCATAGATGTGCTGCGCGTTGCCGCAGCCACCCGAGGCGATGACCGGGATCTTGACCGCGTCCGCCACCTTCGCCGTGAGCGGGATGTCGTAGCCGTCCTTGGTGCCGTCCGCGTCCATACTGGTGAGGAGGATCTCGCCCGCTCCCAGCTCCTCGGCTCTAGCCGCCCACTCGATGGCGTCGACCTCGGTGCGCCTGCGCCCTCCGTGAGTGTAGACCTTCCAGGATCTGCCCTCCCGCTTCGCGTCGATGGCCACGACCACGCACTGCCGTCCGAAGTCCTCCGCCCCCTCGGATATGACCTCGGGCCGCTGCACCGCCACGGTGTTGATGCTGACCTTGTCTGCACCGGCGTTCAGGGCGGTCCTCATGTCCTCCTTGCTCCCGATGCCCCCGCCCACGGTCAGCGGCACGAAGAGCCGCTCCGCGGTCCGCTCCACCACGTTCATCAGGGTCTTCCTCCCCTCCGCCGTGGCGGAGATGTCCAGGAAGACGATTTCGTCCGCTCCCTGCCGCTCGTAGGAGGCGGCCATCTCCGGCGGGTCCCCCACGTCCTGCAGGTCCACGAACTTCACCCCTTTCACTGTGATGCCGTTCTTCACGTCCAGGCAGGGAATGATGCGTTTTGTGAGCATTAGCTCTTCCTCACTTTCGGTTTATCCTTGGTACTGAGCAGCGTACTCCTGGGCTTGACCGCCTCCTTGAGGGCGAGGCCCAACGCCTTGATGCTGGCCTCGACCACGTGGTGAGAGTCGAAGCCTCGTACCGCTAGCACATGCAAAGTCATGCCCGAGGACATGGCGAAGGAGCGCAGGAAATGATGGTAAAGGGGATCGGGGCAATCGATGTCCACATACGGCCGGTTGATCAGGTCTATCGCCACGGTCACCAATGCGTCGTCCATAGGGACGGTGGCGGAGGCGATGCGCTGGATCGGCTTCTCGCCCAACGCCTCGTTCAACGCCAGGCCGAGGACTATGGCCACGTCCTCGATCAAGTGGTGCTCGTTGTCACCGGTCGCTGCCAGCTTGATGTCGAAGGAAGAGTACTTGGAGAGCGATTCCAGCATATGGGTGAGGAACTGGTCTTCCAGGTCCAGCTGTGCCCTCCCCTTCCCGTCCAGTTCGAGGCTCACCTCGATGTCGGTCTCCTTGGTCTTCCGCTCCAAGAGCGCTTTTCGGCTCATTTCGGCTTCCTCCACAGATCTCCGGGGTTCAGCTTGCCAGTGTAGAGAGCGATCCCGGCCACGGCGCACTTCACCCCGATGGACCCTAAGGCCTTTACGTCCTCGAGGTTCTTGATTCCTCCGGAGGCGATGACCGGGTGCGGGCACCTCTCCACGAAGGACTTGACCGCCCGGATGTTGATGCCCTGGGCCAGTCCCTCCACGTCCACATCGGTGTGCAGCACCGCCGCCAACGGGAGGTCGCGTATCAACGAGAATATCTGGTCCAATGTGAGATGGGACGATTCCTGCCAGCCCTTGACCTGGACCTCTCCCTTGGCCACGTCCAGGGCGAGCACGACCCTCTGGGGGTGGTCGGTACATATGTCCCTCAGCCAATTGATGTCCATGATCGCCTTGGTGCCGACGATCACCCGCTGCGCGCCCCAGGCGAAGTACTGGTCCACCATGGCGGTCGAACGGATCCCCCCGCCGACCTGGATGGGGACCTTGACCGTCTCCAGCATGCGCTTGATCATGGTCGGATTTCCGCCTTTACCCAGCGCCCCGTCGAGGTCGATGACGTGGATCATCGGTGCCCCCATGCGCTCCCAGTCCTTCGCCACCTCCAGCGGATTGGGTAGGATGATCTGCTCCGTGCCCGGCTTCCCTCCGATCAGCTGGACCACCTTGCCTTCGAGGATGTCGACCGCAGGCAGCACGATCAAACCCAGGCCTCCGCGAAGCGCACGAAGTTCTTCAGGAACCTCAGCCCCGAGGCGGACGACTTCTCCGGGTGGAACTGCGTCCCGTAGGTATTCCCCTTGAGGAATAGCGTCGGCACCTGGCCATAGTAGTCGGTGCTGCCGATCACGATGTCCTCCGTCGGGCTTCCATGATATGAATGGGCGAAATAGAAGTAGGGCGAATCGATCCCCTCGAGCAGGCTGTCCTCGCTGTCCACCCGGTTCCACCCCATGTGGGGCACCCGGGCCGCCTTGAGGCGGATGACCTCGCCCTGGTAGAAGCCCAGCCCTCGGGTCTTGCCCTCCTCGCTGCCGTTGAATAATATCTGGGCGCCGATGCATATCCCCAGGCAGGGGACCGCGTCCTCCAGCCTTCGGATAAGCGCTTTCTTGATCGGCTGCAGCTTCTCCATCGTCTTGTCGAAGGCGCCGACGCCGGGGAAGATGATGCACTCCGCCTCCAGCAGTTCGCTCAAGTCCTCGACGATATGGGGTTCGGCGCCGCAGAGCTCCAGCGCCTTGCGGATGGAGTGAAGGTTGCCCACCCCGTAATCGGCGATGGCCATCTTCACAGGCATTCGCGCAGCACCTCCTTCAATTTGGATATCAAGATATCGTTCATTTCCCTCGTCCCTATGGTGGTTCGCACGCAGTTCTCCAAACGGCGGCTCTTCCCGAAGTCTCTTATCATCACGCCTTTCTCCGAGAGCATTTTGACCAATCTGGAATGATCGATCGATGGCTTGAACAAGATGAAGTTCGCCTCCGAAGGGAAGACCTTGAAGCCCAGGGCGGTCAAGTCTTTCTCCAGCCGCTTGCGCTCCGCATTCACCAGATCGACCCCCTTGCGCACGAAGTCCTGGTTCCGAAGCGCCCCTATGGCCACCATCTCCGAGACCCGATTCAATGAGTAAGGGGTCTTGACGCGCTGCATCACCCCCGCGAGATCTGGATTGGAGATGGAATAGCCGATGCGCATTCCTGCTAAAGCGTAGGCCTTGGAGAATGTCCGGGTGACAATGAGGTTCTCGTGCCTGTCTACATCCGGAATGAAGGATTTCCCGGCGTATTCGCCGTACGCCTCGTCCACCACCACGATCCGGTCACGTCTTTCGAGGATGGCCTCGATGTCCTTCTTCCTGAACGTGTTCGAGGTGGGGTTGTTCGGATTGCACAGCAGCACAATCTTACCCTCTCTGGAGTTCATCTCGTCCGTGTCCAGTTGGAAATCATCCTTCAGATCGATCAAGGCCACCTTGCCGCAATTGATCTTGACGAAATAGCCGTGCAGTGAGTAAGAGGGATAGGGCACGAGCACCGTCTCCCCCGGCTCCAGGAAGCTCTTGAAGATGATGTCGAGCACCTCGTCCGACCCGTTTCCTACCACGAAGTGCTCCATATCCAACTGGTACTGTCGGCCGAGTGCCTGCCTGAGGCCATCGGAATAGGGAGTGGGGTATTGGTTCAGGTCCAAGTCCATACATTCCAGCATGGCCTCTTTGGCCGCCGGGTTGGCTCCCAGGGGGTTAGTGGACGTGTCCATGCGTATGCCTGAGACCTTAGGGTTGTAGTAGAGCGGGATGTCCCGCACCGTGGAGCGTTGCCATTCGGGCTTCATTTGTGCACCTAGGGGACCATGCGATCGATGGGCACTATCAGTATGCCGGTGGCGCCCATCTTCTTCAGCTTTGCAATGGCATCGTAGACCTTGTCCTTATCGATGACGACGTGGACCGCGACGACGTCCTCCCGGCCCATGATGTTCATGACCGTAGGGCCGGCGATACCGGGGAAGGATTTCTTCACCGCGTCCAGGGACTTGACGGGCACGTCGGCCATGAGGTACTTCTTGTTGGCCGCGCTCTCCACGCTGATGATGGACGAGACGAGCTCGTCGATCTCCTCCCTCTTCGTCTCGTAGGCCTTCTCGTTGGTGATGATGACGGCGTTGGATTTCGCGATCACGGCGATCTCCTTGAGATGATTGACCTTGAGCGTGGAACCGGATGAGACCAGGTCGACGATCAGATCCGCCACCCCGAGATGGGGGGTGACCTCGGCGGCCCCGGAGATGACGGTGATCTCTATCTTCTTGCCCATCTTGGCGAAGTACTTCTTGGCGACGTTGGGGAACGACGTCGCGACCACCGAGCCGTCCTTGACGTCGCTCACTGCAGCGATCCCGGAGTTGTCCGGGGCCGCCACCGAGATGCGGCAATGCCCGAAGTTGAGGTCGTGGAGCGTCTTCACTTCCAGTCCCGCCTCGAGCACCAGGTCCTTTCCGGTTATCCCGACGTCCACCGCACCTTTGCTGACGAAATTCACGATGTCCTGGGCGCGGACGAACATGACCGCGAAGTCCCGCTTCTTCACCGAAGCGAAGAGCTTGCGGTCATCCGTGTCCTCGATCTCGAGGCCTGCTCGTTTCAGGATGTCCACTGAGTTCTCGCTCAGTCTCCCCTTGTTCGGCACGGCCAATCGCAATGTCACTTGCTCACCTGTAGCATTCGAGACCTCAAATGGGAAGTGCATACTTATATATTCCGAGAACGAAGGCCCGGGCCAGTTCCTTGATTTTAGCATTCGGGGAAGCGGATCCCGGTCATAGCATCGTCGGCGAATTCCACCTTGACGAGTTCGGGGAGGGCGCCCTTGACCCCGATCGAGTCTCCCACGATGACCATCGCTCCCTCCACCCCGTCGATGCTGGTAATCGTGTCCAGGGCTGATTGAATTGCTTCTTGGTCATCGCCCTGGATCAGATTTCCCAGCTTGGTGGCGCAGGCGTCAGCCAGGGCGACGTTCCTTGAGATGATCGTCGCCGCCTCCGCTATGCCGAAGGATATGGATGGGCCGATCAAGCCAGAGGACGTGCAGATGCCGAGGATCGAGTCGGAGGGCTGGCAGCGCAGTCCGAGGCCGCGGAACTTCGGGTTTAGCGTATGGATGCCTATGTTGGTCTCCTCCGTCAGCAGAAGGGCGATGTCCCCGCCATTGTCCACCACCGCGTGGTCGGACCCATTTGCTGCCATGGCCTGGACCGAGTACTCGGCGATCGCCCCGGCGACGGCGGCCATCGGCCCGACATTTGCCGCCCTTGCGGCATCGCACATTCGTCTGATCAGGGGATGGGCATCATTCGGCTCGTCATAGGGTTCCAAAGTATCCCGGAACAGGGGGTCCGAGGCGATGAAGCGCTCGATCACCTCCCTCGCCTCGAATATGGCCTGTTTGCCAGTGCTGAGGTGCCTCCTCTCAGCGATCATGGTGACCGCCGTCTGGCGGACCTCGAAATGCTGCTTAACTAATTGGCGCTCGCCATGTCCAGTCATGATTGTCCCGATAATCTGGCGGAGTCCTATTAATCCTTCGCGGACCGCCGCAGGGAATGCCTCTTCGATGCTCGGTTGGGCGACAAATGGCGCGATCGCTCAGGCAAATCTCTTCTTGCGCTTGCTGAGCACCCTGAGCAGGATGATCGTGAGGAAAAGGATGATCCCGATTACGCCGCCTAGCGCCACGATCAGCCCATTCTCGCTCCCAGGGATGGTGGTACCATTGGTGGTGGCATTGGTCAATATCAGAGTCGTGAATGCGGATGCTAACATCATATTCAACGAATCAGCCTCTCTTCGTCTATATTATTACCAGCCGCTCCTAATGCACCTCGCGTTTAATAATATTGGGAAAGCTCAGTCCTGCGTCCTCAGCCTGATCGCGCCGGGAGGGCAGGCATCGATGCACATGCCGCAGGCAATGCACTTCTCGTTGAGGAAGAGCACCTTCCACGTCTTTTTATCCATCTGAAAGGCTGACGAGGGGCAGATGGAGATGCACATGCCGCAGTTGGTGCAGCGCGTATCGTCCTTGCGCACGAACTCCTTCAGCTCCTGCACGTGAACGCCGGCATCCTCCAGGTACTTCACCGCTTTCTGGATCTGAGGCCCGCTCCCCTCGAAGGCGAGCATCAGCCGGCCTCCGCGCTCGTCGATCTCGGCCCGGAGGATGTTTATCATCAGGTCGAAATCCTTGACCATCCGGTAGGTTATCGGCTCCCCGGCGATCTCTGGCCTGAAAGTCAGGAGGAACTTCTTGACGGTCACCAGCGCACCTCCTCTTGGCTGCGGACGTCCAAAGGACATTGGACCCGCTCCTCGGGCAGTCCCGCCACCGCCTGGGTGAGGAGGAACTCCCCTTGCGCGATCTGTTTCTTCAAGGTCTCCGCCACCTGCCTGGCCTTCGCGTAAGATGAAAGGGAGGAGGTCTTGACCTTCTTGCCATTGATCTCGATGCTGCCCGAGCGCAGTTCCGCATAGCTGACCTCATGGATCGGCTTGCGGTTCCTTGACTGGACCGAGTAGTCCAAGATGGGAGCGAATATCTGGTCGTCGCGGACCGAGGCGCTGCGCATCACATCCTCGTCCAAGATCGGTATGGGCACGCCCAGCCCGACCGCCAGAGAGACTCCGTAGTTCTTGAAGGAGAGCGCCCGGACGAACTCGCTGGACATCTGCTTCAGGTCGCCCGTCACCGCCAGGGTGCGCGATGCGGATGCGGGGACGCCGTTCTTCACCGGTGCATTGGTCTTGTACTGGGTCCCTTCCCAGGACACGTAACCTTGGGCCCCGCCGAGGAAGATACGGGTGCCGATGCCGATGGTGCGCAGCGTGGGGTCCTTGAGCAGCGGAGATAGCTGGCCAGCGCTGGAGAAGGTGGCATTGCCGTAGCGGGGCAGGAGCTTGCCCATGTAGGTGAACAGCGTGCGCTCGGAGGAATTGGTCGCCACCCCGTAGTTCTGGTAGGCGTTGCGGGGGTTGTACATGTACGCCTGGTTGACCGTCTTCAGCGAGATGTAGGTGTCGATGTCCTTGCGTGGATAGCAGTCCGTTCCCGGAGGAGCTCGCCCGCAGCCGTACCGGCCGGTTGGAGATGAGGTCCTCGATGACGTGCGCCCCGCCGTACTCGATGCTGCCGTCCTGCCTCGGCTCCGTCGCCCCGATGTAGGCGTCGACCGCCGCCAGGCCAGCATAGGCCGGCACGTCGTTCAGCAGGACCTTGGTCATCCGGATCGGTGGCTCGGAATGACCGAAGTTGATGAAGGCCCCCGAGGAGCACATGGCGCCGAAGGTACCGGTCGTTACCACGTCCACCTCTTTGGTGGCCTTGTCGATGCCATCGCGCTCGACGACGCCGATGATCTCCTCCGCTGTCATGACCACCGCGTCGCCCTTCTTGATCTTCTCGTTGATCTCCTCGTAGGTTCTTTTCATCTTTCCGCCTCCTCGCGGGTCATGCTAACGATTGTTAGGATGGTATGCCCTTCCGCTACTTCAAGATTCCCTTGGCGCAGGCCAGTTCAGCGTTGAGCACCGAGCCTCCCGCACCACCCCTGAGCGTGTTGTGGGACAAGAGGAAGAACTTGACGTAGCTGTCCTTCTTCCTGATGCGGCCAACAGTGACGGCCATGCCCCTCGCCCTCAAGGGTTCGCCGGCATTCACGTCCCAATGCGGCTGGGGCCGGTCAGGCTCGTCCCGCACGATTATCGCATCCTTCGGGGCCGTTGGCAGCCCGAGCTTCTGCGGCTCGGCGCGGAACTTGCGCATCGAGCCGATCACATCCTCAGCGCTAGGCTCCTTGGTGCAGCGGACCACCACGGATTCCAGATGGCCGTTTATCACTGGCACTCGCACGCAGGAGGCGAGCATCTCGAACTTCGCATCCTGCACCTTCCCGCCCTTCAGGGTACCGAGCATTTTCAGGATCTCGCGCCTCCATCTTCTCCTCCTCTCCCTTGATGTGAGGCACGACGTTCCCCAGGATGTCCAGCGAAGGCACGCCCGGGTATCCGGCCCCGGACACTGCCTGGTAGGTGGAGACGACGACCTGCTCCAGACCGAAGTCGTCCTGCATCGCCTTCAGGGGCGGTGCTAGGCCGGTCGTCGAGCAGTTGGCGTTGGTGACGATGAAGCCGCCCTTGGCGAAGCGTGGACTGCTTCTTGATCAGGTCCAGATGCTTGGCGTTGACTTCTGGGATGAGCAGCGGCACGTCGTCGCGCATCCGGTGCGAGGCGGCGTTGGAGAATACCGCAACCCCTGCCTCCGCCAGCCTGTGATTCGTAATCCTTGGCGATCTCGGAAGGAAGGCCGGAGAAGGCGATCCTGCAGGTCTTGGCGATCTTGGCGGGGTCGATCTGGACCACCTTGCGGTCTAAGGTCTGGGGCATGAAGACGTGATCCTTCACCTTGTTCACCTCTCCCAGCCGCTTGCCCTCGGAACGCTCCGAGGCATAGAGCCCTTGGATCTCGAACCATGGGTGGTCCTCCAGCAATTGGACGAACCGCTGTCCGATTATTCCTGTGGCACCAAGCACCGCTACCTGCATCTTCTTCATCACTCGCCCCCGAAGTATTCCTTTCCCTTTTCCATGATGCGGACGAATTCATCGCTGTCCTTGTCCTTTGCCGCGGACCGGACCGCTTCCATCGCTTCGAGCAGTTTGTCCAAGGCCGCAACGCTGTGCGGGTTGAAATTCTGGATCTCATAGTACATCTCTGGGTCCTCACTCGCCACCCTTCGGCTGTTGGCCACCTGCATGTCGAAGGTGGTGGAGCCGGCCATCTTCAATTCCTCGAAGGTATGACCGCTGTTCGCCAACGCCTCGAAGAACGCGATGTTCAGGGCGTGGCTCATGCCCAGCACGTAGGCGATGAGTTCGTCATGGTCCTCGATTGGCATCACGGAGATGCTCGCGCCAGTGGAGGCGAAGAGCACCTTCGCCTCCTCAATGGCCTCTGGAGAACCACAATCGCACAATAAAAGGTTGCGTTCCAACATGGATTCCGCGTCCGGGCCGAACATGGGGTGGACGGAACACACCCTCCCCCCCTTTTGCGCCGCGCTCCGCAATAGCTTGGCCACTGGCTCCTTGATGGAGGACAGATCGAACACCAGTCCCTTCGGCTTCAGGGCGAGGACGCTCTTCAATATCTCCGGCGAATCCGATATCGGGGCCGCGACCACCACCACGTCAGCGTTGCTGATCGCCCGGCGCAGGTTGTTCTCGAACGGATAGATGGTGCTGGAGACGATGTCGTTGACCAGTATCTCATGTCCCCGCTGCGCGAAGAACCGGCTGAACCAGGCGCCCATCTTCCCGCTGCCGCCCACGATGGTGATCTTCTTGGGCACGACGGCTTTAGGGAGGCGCAACTGCGCCTCCACGCTCTCGCGGATGAGCAGCATGGCGATCTGCCGGGAGATCGCCTCGGAGACCCCGGACTCCTTGGCCCTGGAGGCATAGCGGGCGATGACCTGGTCCTCGACCTTGAGGTTGCGGATGGACCTCTTGGTGTCCACCTTGTGCTGCCCCATCTGCCTGGCCAAATTCATTCGCTGTCCGATCAAGCTGATGATCTCGTTGTCCACTTCCTCTATGCGCCATCTGATGGCATCGACATTATCTGGCAAAGAATCCACCTCTCAGCGATAAATCCGCGATGACCAAGGCCGCGGCCGCCTCCACCACCACCACCGCCCGGGGGACGATGCACGGATCGTGCCGCCCCTGGACCTTGATGATGGCATCCTCCTTCTTGGAAAGGTCCACGGTCCTCTGCTCCTTGGCGATGGAAGCCGTGGGCTTGAAAGCGACTCTGAAGTCGACTGGCATGCCGTCGCTCAGCCCGCCCAGTATCCCGCCGGCATGGTTGGTCTCGGTCCTGACCTCGCCATTGACCATCTTGAACGGGTCGTTGTTCTCGGACCCGCGCATCATGGAGGCGCGGAAGCCGGCACCGAATTCCACTCCTTTGACCGCCGGGATGGCGAACATCATCTTGGCCAGCTCGCCGTCGAGGCTGTCGAAGAATGGCTCTCCGATGCCGACCGGAAGCCCCTCGATCAGGCATCTGACGACGCCGCCGACGCTGTCCCCCTCCTTGCCCGCGGTGATTATCTCCTTCTCCATCAGCGCCGCGACGTGGGAATCGGCCGCCCTGGTGGAGTACTTGAAGCGGTTCTTGTCGATCTCGGCGAAACTGCGCTCCTGCTCGTCGGCGATCCTGCCGATGGCCTGCGAGTAGGCTGCGATGTGGATGCCCTTCGTTTCCAAGAGCGACCGCGCCACCGCCCCCGCCGCGACCAGGGGGGCTGTCATCCGCCCGGAGAACTGCCCTCCGCCGCGGATGTCGTGGTCCGGCCCGTACTTCACCAGCGCCGGGTAGTCCGCATGCCCGGGGCGCGGCGTCACCCGGAACGCCTGGTACTTGGATGAATCTGTATCCTTGTTGGCGATGAAGAACTGGATCGGCGCCCCGGTGGTCTTGCCCTCCAGGAGGCCAGATTGCACCTGCACCTCGTCGTCTTCCCTGCGGGAGGTCCCGATGCCGGCTACTGGCTTGCGCAGGTCCACCTCCCTCTGCACCATCTCCGCCGTGACCGGGATCCCGGCCGGGCAGCCGTCCAACACACTGCCGACGCCTGGTCCGTGGCTGCTGCCGAAGACGGTCAAGCGCAATGCGAAGCCGATGGTGTTCATGGCACCAGCTCCATGTCCGCACCCAAAGCCTTCATGTCTTCCAGGAAGAACGGGTAGGATATCTTGTAGCAGTCGCCGTGGGAGATGGTCGTGGTCCCCTCGGCCACCAGCGCCGCCACTGCCGCCGCCATCAATATTCGGTGGTCGTCCAGGGAATCCACTTCTGCGCCCACGAGCGGCGTCGGCCCTCGGATGATGCAGCCGTCCTTCCTCTCTTCGACCTTCGCCCCCATCGCCACCAGGAAGTCGGTGGTGGAGCGGATCCGGTCGCTCTCCTTCAGTCGGACGTGCTCCGCATTGAATATCTCCGTGGTCCCCTTCGCCTGCGAGCCGAGGACCGCCACGATGGGGAATAGGTCCGGCGCATTCGCCAGATCGATCCTCTGGCCCACGAGCTCCCCCGGCTCGGCGCGGGCGCTCGAATTGCCCCGCTTCACCCTGGCGCCGAATGCCTCCAGGATATCGAGGATGGCCTTGTCCCCTTGCTTGTCCTCCGGGTCCAGGCCCGCCACGGTCACCGATTCGGTGAGCGCCCCCGCCGCCAGCGGGAAGGCGGCCGAGGAGTAGTCCCCCGGCACCTT
Source organism: Methanomassiliicoccaceae archaeon (assembly GCA_963768775.1). Lineage (GTDB taxonomy): Archaea > Thermoplasmatota > Thermoplasmata > Methanomassiliicoccales > UBA472 > FEN-33. The sequence goes on along the minus strand of CAVYIY010000006.1, from coordinate 684,108 downwards.
GTACCCCTGCGGCTTATAGCGCTGCTTCCCCGGAACGCTCAGGCCCTTCTTCGTCATCTCGACGCTGCCGCCGAAGGTCCTCATCATCCCCATGGTGATCTCCACGTACGGCCTCGATTTCAGGGGACTGGTCAGGGAGATCTCGGTGTCGATGTCCTTCAGCGCCGACGATATCAGCAGAGATGAAATGAACTGCGAGCTGACATCGCCCCTGATGTGGGTCTGGGATCCTCTGTTCGGCCCTTTTATCACCAACGGCGCATGCCCGTTTCCGCGGGTGGAGAAGGCGGTGACCCCCAGCTCGTTCAGCGCGTCCAGAAGGGGCTGCATCGGCCGGCTTCGGACTGAAACGTCACCGGTGAGCACGGTGGCGCAGCTGAGAAGGGAGGCGACCCCGGCCATGATCCTTATGCTCGTCCCGGAATTGTCCAGGTTGAGAACGTCGTCCGGGCAGGCGAGCCGGCCCCCGTCCACGGTCACCGAATCGCCGTTGATGCTCGCCTTCGCCCCGAATGCCTGGATCGCCCTCAACGTGGCGAGGGTGTCCCCGCTGAGCAGGACGTTCTGCAGAGTCGAGCGTCCGTCCGCCAGCAGTCCGAAGACCAACGCCCGGTGCGAGTAGCTCTTGGAAGGTGATGACTGGATCGCCCCGTTCAGGACGGAGGGCTTGACTATCAATTTCATGATTTCGACCTCGGCTCCTTTCCGTTGTAGATGTCAGCTACTATGAAGTCCTTGCCGTCGAGGGACGAGAGCAGCTTCTCAGCGTTCTCCTCCTCGACCAGGATCGCCGTCGCTGGCCCGGTGCCGGAGAGGCCAGCTGCCAGCGCTCCCCTCTGTAGCGCGTCCATCATGACCTTGGTCTCCAGGTCCAGGGCCGCCGAATAGCAAAGTGAGTTGAGCATCATCGCCTCCGCGTATCGGCCAGCCAACGCCTCGGCGAAAGCCACGTCGATCAGGCGGGAGAGCGAGCGGATGCGCTGCAACGGCAGGCTCTGCTTCCTGATCTGGAACGGCGGCACGTGGATCAGCACCTTCATTCCCGCGGGCATGCTCTCCCTGTGGACCAGCTGCTGATTGTAGTTGTCCGTGAGGACCACCCCTCCGAGCAAGGAGGCGCAGGCGTCATCGAACGCGCCGGTGACCGAGACCTTCGCCTCCATGGCGCTCCTGGTGCCGATCTTGATGGCGTCCAGCTCGCTCAGCTCCTTGTCCAGCGCTTGGACCGTCGCCAGCACGATGGCGTTGGCGGCGGCGCTGGAGCTCTTCAGGCCGCGCGAGATCGGTATCTGGGAGCGCGTCCTGACGTTCGCCCCTCTACCGCTGGCCCGGAAGCGGTCCAAGGTATTGATAACGCACCTCTTGGCCAATTCGTCGCTCTCGTCCTGGAAGCCCTCGATGCTTGACCTCGACCTTCCCTGAATCGTTCAGCTCCACCCAGGCCTCGGTCTTGAGGTCGACGCCGAAGGCCGCGCCCTTGCCGGTGGCGATGGCATTGACTATGGTGGCTGCCCCGTGGGAAAGCCCATATCCCTTCAATACGACACACCCCTTAGCGCGTTGAGCATTACCTCGTAGCTCGCTTGCTTGTTAGTGAATATCTCGAAGGCCTTAAGGCCCTGGTGCACCAGCATCGCCTCACCGTTGATAATGACCGCCCCCTTCCGCTCCGCTTCGGTCAGGAACCTGGTCTTCGGCGGATTGTAGATGGTGTCCATGACCACCTGCCCCGCCCGGAATACCTCTGGCCCGATCGGCAGCTCGTCCGGGAAGCCCTTCATTCCCAAGGGGGTGCAGTTGATCACGATGTCGAAATCCTGCTGCTTGGCGTCGTCGGTCTCAATGCTCCTGGCATTCTTGAACCACCTCGATAGGGCGTCCGCCTTCTCCTTGGTGCGGTTGCAGACGAACGCCTTGGCGCCGATGTCGGAGAGGGCGCCGACCACCGCCCTCGATGCCCCCCCAGCCCCGATAACCAACGCCCTTGCTCCCTTCCCTTCCACTCCAGCGGAGCGAAGGGCCATGGTGGCGCCGTGGACGTCGGTGTTGTGGCCGATGAAATGCCCTTCCTCGATCAACACGGTGTTCACCGCGCCGATCCTTTCCGCCGAGGGATCCAATCGGTCCAGCAGGGAAAGGATGCTCTGCTTGTGCGGGATGGTGACGTTGAAGCCGCGCAAATTCAGCTCCACCGCGACCTGCATCAGCGTTTCCAGCTCATGAACCTGAGTGGGCAATACCACGTATCTGCCCGGCAGCCCTAGGGTGACGAAGGCGGCGTTGTGCATCGCAGGCGATAGAGTGTGCGATAGGGGGAATCCGATTATCCCAGTGATGATGCGCTCCCCCGCCAGCCGCTTCATCGTCTGCAGGTCGACCTGTCCCGGCGCCGCCTCCTTCCCCCGTTCCAGCGAGGCGTAGGTGAATCCGATGCCCATCTCGGAGGCGCAGATCCGCGTCAGCTCGCCCAGCTCTCCCATCCCGATGAGGGAGAACTCCTTCTCCGTGAACGAGAACAGCCTGCCTGCGTCGACCAGGTCAAGCAGGGCGGACATCGAGCCCACCATGAAGGCCGCCTTGGGGACGTCCCCTTTCGCCGCGCAGCGGATCAGTATGTCGACCACTTCCTTCTGCGAGGGAGTGCGGTTGAGATCGTGATAGGAGCAGATCACCTTCGCCCCCCTGAGCTCGATCTCCCGCCGGCTCAGGAGCGCCGAGTCGTGCTCCAGGTCGATGAACTCGAACCCTCCCTTTATCGCCGACTGGAAGAAGGCGAGGCGGTCATGCTCGCTCCCGCCGTATCCGCCTCCCTGCTGGACCGTCCTCAAGGTGGCGATCTTGGGGACCGGTATCCTCCTGAAGAGATCGATGTAGGGGGGCAACTGCTTCATCCTGTCGAAGCGGAACTCCACCATGTCCGCGCCCTGCGCCACCGCGGTCCTGGCCGCCTCCAGCGCGGCCTCTGGTGTATCCTCGATGATGGAAACGCAGATGCGGGTCATACTTCCGTGATCGTCTCCGCGATCGCCGTGCCGAAGTGCCTTCCCCCCGCCTCGACTCGCACCAGCACTTCCTGCCCGACCTTCAGGTCGGATATGGACGTCGGGCCGGAGGGGGTGCACATGCGAATCGTCTCGGCGTTCTGCAGGATAGTACTGAATCTTCGTTCGTTGATCGATACCTCGAGCAGCAGCAGGGGGCGGCGCTCGATCTTGGAGCGGCCGATGACCAGGGTCCGGCATCTGCCCTCCGAGTCTACTGCCATCACCTCATCACCGCCCCTGAGCTCGCTGAGGTAGCGGGTCTTGCCCGAGGGCGTCATGACGTAGGCGTGTACCGGGCCGGCATTGACCCGGAAGGGCCTGGCGGCGACGTACTCGCTCTCCATGCTCTCCGAGTTGACCAGGAACATGCAGGCCGAATGCGAACCGATGAGCATGCCCTCGCCCACCTTCATGAGCGAGCAGGTGTCCAGGCAAACCCGGTCGCCGACGCCGAGGGGGCTGATCTTGGTGACCGTCGCCTTTGCCAGCTCCAGCTTCGGCAGCTCCTGGCTCGCGATCTGCTGGAAGTCCTTGAGCTTCGCCGGCGACGATGGTGCCAATGCAACGCCGCTCACGCCGACCTCCAGCGTCTCGAAGAACAGCTTCGCGTCCTCGGGCGTGTGCGCCGTCGCGATCAGACGGGTCTTCGATTTCTGGAAGTCGGCAATCAGGTTCTCCAGAGGGATGACCTTCCAGTCCTTCGCCTCGATGAGGACGCTCTCCGCCTTGTCCCTCAGCGCCGCCGCCTTCGTCAGGTCCTCGGGGGAGCGCACCTCGACCAGCTCGCCGATCTTCTGCCCGTCGAGGATTAGGTCCTTGTCCCGGAGCACGATGGCATCGAAGCGGCCGATGCGCTTGAGCTCCTCGTCCTCCTCCCGCACCACGATCTCCACGTAGCCTGACTCGAGCGCGCTGGAGACCACCTTCTTCCGCTCCTCGTACGTCGGGAGGTGGTCCGACCTGACCCAGACTATCCTTGGCTTGGTCGAGCTCATCTTATCACTGCAGGAACTTCATGGCATCCTCGACGTCCAAGTTGTCGAGGACTACCCCGGCGACCGCTCGAGTGATGCCAACGATGTTGTTGTGCTGGAAGACGTTCCTCCCGATGGAGACGCCTTTTCCGCCGGCCTCGATCGAGTCCTTGACCATCTGCAGCAGCTTCTCATCGGAGTCCATCTTCGGCCCTCCGGCGACCACGACCGGCGCAAGGCAGCCCCGGGTGACCTCCCTGAAGGAGTCTATGTCCCCGGTGTAATTGGTCTTCACGATGTCCGCGCCCAGTTCCGATGCGGCCCTGGCGCAGATCTTGACCAGCTCCGGGTCGAAGGCGTTCTTCACCTCCTTGCCTCGGGGGTAGGACATGATCATGAGGGGCATCCCCCATTCCTGGCATTTGCGGGAGACCATGCCCGCGTCCGATAGCATGGCAGGCTCGTCCTCCGCTCCTAAGTTGATATGGATGGACACGGCGTCCGCGCCGGTCTTGATCGCCTCCTCCACGGTGCATACCAGGACCTTGTGGTTCGGATGGGGGCTCAGGCTGGTGCTGGCCGACAAATGCACGATGAGACCGATATCCCGGCCATAGGACCGGTGGCCAAAGGGAACTGCCCCCTTGTGGAGTACGACGGCGGTCGCTCCTCCTTGCGAGATCTTTTCCGTTGTGGATCGCAGGTCGTTCAGGCCTGTGATCGGACCCATGGAGATGCCATGGTCCATGGGGACTATCACTGCCCTTCCAGTCCCTCGGTCCATGATGCGCTCCATGCGTACGCTCTTACCTAACTGCATCCTTTTCACCTAGTAGCCGTGTCAAGGTATAACATGCATATAAATTCTTCCCCCACCATCCAGCATCCCGATTGATGAACCGTCGCAAGTGCCATGAGGGACCATGGATTCCTGCTTCGCAGTCAGCGCCGCGCATCGCGCAATTCCGTTCCGAAACCTGCGCCGAAACCCTAATACCTTCCCTAGCTATGCGACCAATCATGTGGAGTTCATTGTCCAAGTACTTCGGCAGGTATCCTTCGCAGGGAAAGGTGGCGAAGATGCTGCTGGATAACGGCCTCAGAGTTCACGAGGGTAACGTTTACTGCGGGGACATCGAGCTGGCGGATAGCTCGGTCGGCCGGGCGGCCGGCGTGGACCGGCGGATCGTCAGGGCGACGGTTGAGACCATCGAGGCGAACGATGAGCTCCTCAGGGTTTTCGGCCGGCTCAGGCCGACCGCGATGCTGAAGGACGTGGCGCCGGTCATGGGCTGGAGCGCCATCGAGATCATTCCCACTAACGCCCAGACCACCGGGATAGTGGCGGACGTCACCGGCGTCATCGCCAAGGCGGGCATATCCATCCGTCAGGTGATCGTGGGCGATCCGGACCTAAGCACCGAGCCGCGGTTGTTCATCATCACCGGCGCGCCGGTGCCTCCGGAGATCATACCAGAGATCAAGAACTGCCGCGGCGTGAAGAGCATACTGATTCACTGAGTGGTGCCTAACGTGGCGGAGAACCGAGCTTGGAAGGCATATTTCGTGCTTTTCCTCGGCGTCGTCTGCTTCGGCTTCTCCTCCATACTGATACGGCTGAGTGACGCCCCCGCCCCCGCCATCGCGGGCTGGAGGATGCTTCTGGCCGCGATGATTATCGCCCCTTTCGCCATGGTCGGGGCGCGTTCCGACCTGCGGCACATGAGCCGTCGGGACATATTGCTCATGGTCGGCACCACCATCGCCTTCAGCATCCATTTCCTGGCCTTCGTCTACGCGGTCAAGCTGACGTCGGTGGCGAGCGCCGTCCTGTTGATCAACGCCCACCCGATCATCGTGGCTCTGCTCGCCTTCATCGTCCTGAGGGAGGGCTCCCGCTGGACCGCCACCGGGGCGGTCGTCGGCATGCTGGGGATCGGGATCATCTCCCTATCCGAGCTGGGCTCCACCAATCTCACCGGGGACGTCCTCGCGGTGTTCGGGGCGTGCATGATGGCGATCTACATCGTGATGACCCGCATAATGCGCAAGAAGCTGCGCATCCTTGCCTTCATGTTCATCTTCAACTGCGTCTCCGCCGCCTTCCTCATGGGGGTGGCGGTGTTGTTCACCGTTCCCCTGTGGCCCTACACCATGAACGACTTCGCCGTCTTCCTGGCCATGGCCATCGTCCCGGCGCTGATGGGCTATGGCTTCTACAATTGGTCGCTGAGGTACCTGCCCGCCCCGGTGGTCAGCGTCTCCCAGCTGGGTGAATCCATATTCGCCATTACCTTCGCGGTAATCCTCTTCGCCGAGTTCCCCGCTCCATCGGCCATCGTGGGCGGCGCCCTGGTCATCGTCGGCATCGTCATCGCCACGGGGATCTTGAACGGAAAAAGGAAGAATGGCAAGAAGGACGATTTGACGAAGGCGGGTTAAGCAAGCTTGGTCTTCGATCAGGAATCGTGATAGGACTTCAAATCCTTCGGGTGAATGTTTCCCGCCCGGGCCCGACGGATGGCATCGACCGTGGCCTTCGCCGCCTGGACCGTGGTGATGAACGGGATCTCCATCTCCACCGCCAATCGGCGCATCATGTAGCCGTCCCTTCTGGCGCCGGAGTTGTTCGTCGGCGTGTTCACGATGAGATTGATCTCGCCCCGCCTCATCAACCCGAGCGCATCGGGCTGCAGCTTCTCCCGGATCTGGTAGACGGTCGTCGTCTCCAGGCCGGAGTCGCGCAGCGTGGTGGAGGTGCCCTTGGTGGCATAGATCTTGAAGCCCATCTCCGCCAGTTCTCTGGCCAGCGGCAGGATCGAAGGCTTGTCGACATCGGCGATGGTCATGTAGACATTTCCGCTCATCGGCAGCTTCTGGCCGGCCGCCTTGAGCGCCTTGTACATCGCCGCCGGATACTCGGTGTCGATGCCCATGACCTCACCGGTGGAGCGCATCTCCGGTCCGAGGATCGAATCCACGCCCGGCAGCTTGAGGAACGGGAAGACGGAGGCCTTCACCGCCACCTGCTTGAACGGCGCCATGCCGATCAGGCCCTGCTCCTTCAGCGAGATGCCCAGCATGACCTTGGTCGCCACCTTCGCCAGAGGGTACCCCGATCGCCTTGGAGACGAAAGGCACGGTGCGCGACGCCCTCGGGTTCGCCTCCAGCATGTAGATGGTGTTGTCCTTGATCGCCAATTGCAGGTTCATCAGGCCCTTGATCTGCAGGGAGCGCGCCACCTTCTCCGTTATCGCCACGATGCCGGCCATCAGCTCCTTGGATACCGTCTGCGGCGGCAGGACCATGGTGGCATCGCCGGAATGTACGCCAGCCTCCTCGATGTGCTCCATGATGCCGCCGATGAAGACGTCCTTGCCGTCGGCGACGACGTCGACGTCCATCTCGATGGCATGGGAGAGGTACTTGTCCACCAGCACCGGGTGTGCCTTCGATACCTTCACCGCGGTGGAGACGTAGGTCATCAGCTCCTCCTCGTTGTAGACGATCTCCATGCCCCGCCCGCCGAGCACGTAGGACGGGCGGAGCAGCACCGGATAGCCGATATTGGTCGCCACTGCCTTGACCTCATCCGCCGAATGGCCGGTCCCTGACTCGGGCTGCTTGATGTCCAGCTCGCGCATCAGCGCGCTCCACCGCTTCCGGTCCTCGGCCATGTCGATCATGTCCGGGCTGGTGCCCAGGATCTGGCACTTGTGCCCTTCGAGCGCCTTCTCCAGCGGGACGGCCAGGTTCACGGAGGTCTGGCCGCCGTACTGCACGATGACGCCGTCCGCGTCCTCGCGCTCGATCACGTTGAGCACGTCCTCGAGCGTCAGCGGCTCGAAGTACAGCCGGTCGGAGATGTCGAAGTCGGTCGAGACCGTCTCGGGGTTGTTATTGATGACGATGGCATCGGCGCCCTCCTCCCGGCAGGCCATGACGCCGTGGACGCAGCAGTAATCGAACTCTATCCCCTGGCCGATGCGTATCGGGCCGGCGCCGACGATGACGATCTTGCGCCTCTTCGAGGGTTTCGCTTCGCACGCGCTCTCGTAGGTGGAATAGAAGTAGGGGGTGGCGGCCTCGAACTCCGCCGCGCAGGTGTCGACCATCTTGTAAGTGGGAAGGATGCCGGCGATCTTGCGGGCATCGCGCACGTGCTTCTCCGGCACCTTGATCAGCCCGGCGATGCTCTCATCCGGGAATCCCATGCGCTTGGCCCTGCGCAGGAGCTTCATGTCCAGCGCGTCCGTTTCGCGCAGCGTATGCTCCATGTCCACTAGGTTCTTGATCTTGATCAGGAAGAAGGAATCCCATTTGGTCAGGTCGACGAGATCCTCCGCGGTCATGCCCCGGCGGAACGCCTCGGCGATGGCGAAGAGGCGCTTGTCCGTGGCGTGGAGCAGTTCCTCCCGGAGCTCCTCGTCGCTCCACGGCTCTGGCTCCAGGTCGATTTTGTCGATCTCCAGCGAGCGGATCGCCTTCATGATCGACTCCTCCACCGTTCGTCCTATGGCCATGACCTCCCCGGTCGATTTCATCTGGGTGCCGATGCGCTTGTCGACTGTGCGGAACTTGTCGAACGGCCAGCGCGGTATCTTCATCACCACGTAGTCCAGGGTCGGCTCGAAGGCCGCGAACGTCTTGCCGGTGATCTTGTTCGGTATCTCGTCCAGGGTCTTGCCCACGGCGATCTTCGCCGCCACCCGGGCGATGGAATACCCCGTGGCTTTCGATGCCAGCGCGGAAGAGCGCGAGACTCTGGGATTCACTTCGATGACACGATACTCCCTCGTCGCCGGGTTCACGGCGAACTGCACGTTGCAGCCGCCCTCGATCTTCAGCGCCCGGATTATCTTGATGGAAGCAGTGCGAAGCCTCTGGTGGTCAACATCCGAGAGCGTCTGCGAGGGAGCGATGACGATGCTCTCGCCGGTATGGATCCCCATGGGGTCGAGGTTCTCCATGTTGCAGATGATGACGCAGTTGTCGTTCTTGTCCCGCATTACCTCGTACTCGTACTCCTTCCAGCCGAGCACGCTTTCTTCGATGAGAACCTGGTGTATCCTGGAGTAGATCAAGCCGCGCCCGCATATCTCCTCCAGCTCTTCCTCGGTATAGGCGATCCCGCCGCCCGTCCCCCCCAAGGTGAAGCCTGGACGCACCAGGACCGGGAAGGAGCCGATCTCCTTGACCGCCAGCTTCGCCTCCTCGATGGAGTGGACCGCCTTGCTCTTCGGCACAGGCTCGGAGATGCTGATCATCGTCTGCTTGAACAGCTCCCGGTCTTCCGACAGAGCGATGGCCTCGGGCTGGGTGCCGAGGAGCCTGACCTTCAATCTATCCAGGGTGCCGTTGTCCGCCAGCTCGGAGCAGAGGTTGAGAGCGGTCTGCCCGCCCATGCCGGACAGGATGCCGTACACCTTCTCCGCGGTGATGATCTCGGTTATGGTCTCCACGTCCAAGGGCTCAATGTACACCTTGTCCGCCGTGGAAAGGTCCGTTTGGATGGTTGCGGGGTTGGAGTTCACCAAGACTGTCTGGTAACCTTCCTCGCGCAATGAGCGGCAGGCCTGGGAGCCGGAGAAGTCGAATTCGGCCGCCTGGCCGATGACAATCGGGCCGGAGCCGATGACCATGAGCTTGGCGCCCTTCGGCGGGACCTCGGTCATTTCCTCTCCTCCACCAGTTTGAAGAAGTCGTTGAAGAGGAACGAGGTGTCCTTCGGGCCGGGCGAGGCCTCGGGGTGGTACTGGACCGAGAAGATGGGGAGCTCACTGTGTGCCAACCCCTCCACCGTGCCATCGTTCACGTTGGTCTGGCTCACCTCCAATTCCGGGGGGATCGAGTCAGGATCGACGGAATAGCCGTGGTTTTGGGAGGTGATGAATATCCTCCCCTTGTACTTCACCGGCTGGTTCACGCCGCGGTGCCCGAACTTGAGCTTGAATGTCGTGCCGCCGAAAGCGTGGGCGAGGAGCTGGTTGCCGAAGCAGATGCCCATTATCGGGTACTCCTCCTTGATCGCCTTCAGGGTCTTGATCACGGTGTCCTTGATCACCGGGTGGGAGGGATCCCCCGGACCGTTGGATATCACCACGCCATCCAGCTCGTGGTCGCGGAACCAGGAGGCGGTGGTGTCGTAGGGAACGATAGTCAGGGAGAAGCGCTTGCGCAGCTCGCGCACGATGTTCTGCTTGGTGCCGCAGTCGATGAGCACGACCTCTTTCGCCCCTTCCTTCTCGAAGCGCAGCACCTCGCGCGTCGAGACGTCGTGCACCAGGTTCGCGTCGGACGGGAAGGGCATGGTCTGCACCCGTCTTCAGCGTCTTCTCGACGTCCTCCTCGTAGCATATCGCCCCTCTCGGCGTGCCCTTCTCCCTGATGCGGATGATCAGGGCGCGGGTATCGAGCTCAGAGATGCCCGATACCTTCTGCTTCTTCAAGAACGAGTCGATCTTGTCGCCGGCGTACATGTTGCTCGGCTCGACGCACCGCTCCCGGACGGCGTATCCCCGGACGTGCACCTTGTCCGATTCGTAGTCGACGTGATTGATGCCGTAATTGCCGATGAGCGGGTACGACATGATAAGGATCTGACCGGCGTAGGACGGGTCCGTGAGCGACTCCTGGTACCCGGTCATGCTGGTGTTGAAGACCACCTCTCCGTAAGCGGTATGGTCAAAACCAAATCCCATGCCCTCCATGATCGTTCCGTCTTCGAGCACGAGGTAGCACTTTGCCATTAAGGTTCGATGGAATAGATGGGGGATACTTAACCCTTCTTACCCATGGAAAAACACAACCAAGGAAAAGTGTCCGAACGAAGACATCGCCGATGAGGATCGTCCGGCGCCAGCGAACGTCCGGCCGTGCCAATGAGATCTCAGACCAAACCTGAAATACGCACTTGCTAATCATCGGTCAATGCGCCTTCTGCATCAGGACACCCGCACCGGCGAGATCAAGTTCCAGGTCGACAACGTTGACGACCTGTGGCATCTGTACAACATCATCGAGCCGGGGGACGTGGTGCTGGCGGTGACGTTCCGCCGAGAGGAGGTGAAGTCCGACAAGGTGCGCTCGGAGCGGGGGGAGAAGAAGCGCGTCTTCCTCGGCATCCGGGTGGAGAAGGTCGAGTTCCACGAGTTCGAGACCAGGCTGCGCATTACTGGTGTCATAGAGCAGGGGCCGCAGGACCTCGGTGCCCACCACACCCTGAACTTGGAGGAGGGGGACGTGATCACGGTGGTCAAGCTCCATTGGCGCCCTTCCACCCTGGACCGGATCAAGAGGGCGATAGAGGACTCGAAGCGGCCCACCATACGTCTTCGTCTCCCTGGAGAACGACGAGGCGACCATCGCAGTCATGAGGCAGTATGGAATCCAGAACGTGGCGACCATCAACGCTCACACCGCGGGGAAGCAGTACGAGCACAAGGAGGCCGACACCTTCTATGACGAGATCATCGACAAGGTGAAGCAGCTCTGCGCCGCCGACGTCCCGCTGATCATCCTCGGGCCGGGCTTCGCCAAGGAGACCCTGCTGGCGGATGGCAAGGGCAAGGCGCCGGAGATATTCGGCCGGGCGCACGTCTTCCATACCGGGCAGGCGGGGATGGCGGGCATCCACGAGCTGATGAAGAAAGGCATCGGCGCGGAAGTGCTGCGCGGCTCCCGGGTGGCGGAGGAGACCGAGGAGGTCGAGCGGGTCCTGGAGGAGATCGCCAAGGACGGTCCGGTGGCCTACGGGTCAAGAGAGGTGGCGGACGCGATCGACGCCGGAGCAGTCGAGTTCCTCATCATCTCCGAGGAGAAGGCCCGCGAGAAGCAGATGGAGCGCCTGATGAAGGCAGTGGAGGATGCCAGGGGAAAGGTCATGGTTGTCTCTGAGTACCACGAGGCAGGCAAGAAGCTGGAGGCGATCGGTGGGATCGCAGCGATCCTGCGTTTCAAGATCGGCTAGCGGCCTCCGCAATGCTTTTGTAGCACCCCCCGCATGACGAATCGCCGACCCCCTCCAGCAGGCCAAGAATGGCCGGCTCGGCGAGCCTGTCCACCATGAGACGTGAAAACTGTGACGCTGTCTGACGTGGGGCAGTTCTGGTATATATCAGGACAAGCTGCGCGAATTGTTCCGGGCGGATTCGGGGAAGCTTACGAGGAATCACCTGGGCAACCTATATTCGATTTGAACGAAGAGAAGGACCGCAGCAAATGACATCTTATCCAATCATAGAGGCGAAAACAATGGGAACGATAGCGGAGAAGATACTCTCGGCGCACGCGGGCAAGGAAGTGAAGCAGGGCGACATCATCGTCTCGCCAGTGGACTTCATGATGAGCCAGGACGGGACGACGCCGCTGACGATCAGGGCGTTCAAGGACATGGAGGGTAAGAAGTTCAAGGACCCGAGCAGCTACGCCATCGTCATCGACCACAATGCCCCATCGCCCATGGAATCGGTCTCCAACCTGCACAAGGAGATGAGGACGTTCGCCGAGCAGTTCGGGGCGAAGCTCTTCGACGTCGGCGAAGGCGTCTGCCACGTCATCGTCCCGGAGCAAGGGTACGCGCTTCCGGGGAGCGTCATCATCGGGGCGGACTCGCACACCTGCACCTACGGGGCGCTGAACGCCTTCGCCACCGGGGTCGGCTCGACCGACCTGGCGGCCGCGCTCATCTCCGGCAAGACCTGGTTCAAGGTGCCCAGCACCATCAAGCTCGCAATACGACGGGAAGCTGCCGACCGGGGTCTACTCCAAGGACATCGCCCTGCAGGATGATCGGAAGGCTCACCGCCAACGGTGCCACCTACAAGGCGCTGGAGATCGTGCGGTGAGGTCATCGACGCCCTGAGCGTCGATGCCCGGATGACCATATCCAACCTGGCGGTCGAGACCGGAGCCAAGGTCGGACTGATGAAGTGCGACGACAAGGTGATAGATTACCTGAGGACGAGGGCCAAGCGCGCCTTCAAGGGCGTCGATCCGGACCCGGACGCGAAGTACGAGGCGGTGCTGAAGGAGGACGTCAGCAAGCTCTCGCCGCAGATCGCCTGTCCACCGGACGTCGACAACGTGGTGCCGATCGAGAAGGTGGAGGGAAAGGAGATCGACCAGGTGTTCATCGGCACCTGCACCAACGGCCGGCTGGAGGACCTGAAGATCGCGGCGAGCATCCTCGACGGCAAGCAGGTGGCGAAGGGTGTGCGGTTGATAGTCTCGCCGGCATCCAAGGAAGTGCTGCTATCGGCAATGGAGTGCGGGGCTCATCCAGAAGCTGGTGAAGGCCGGGCGCCTCGGTGACCACGCCCTCGTGCGGGCCATGCGTCGGCACCTGCAACGGCATCCCCTCGGACGAGGAGGTGGTGCTCTCCACCGCCAACCGCAACTTCAAGGGACGCATGGGCAACACCAAGGCCTAGATCTACCTGTCGTCGCCGGCGACCGCGGCGTACAGCGCGATCAAGGGATTCATCGCCGACCCCAGGGAGGTGCTCTGATGGACAAGCTCTAGGGAAAGGCGCGCATGTTCGGGAACAACATCAACACCGACTACATCATCGCCGGGAAGTACAAGTTCAAGAGCACGGACATGAACGACCTGGCCAAGCACCTGATGGAGGACATCCGGCCGGGTTTCTTCAACGAGATCGAGAAGGGCGACTTCATCGTGGCCGGGCACAACTTCGGCATGGGCAGCAGCCGGGAGCAGGCGCCGCTGGTGATCAAGGCCGCCGGCATCTCCGCGGTCATCGCCAAGTCCTTCGCCCGCATCTTCTACCGCAACTGCATCAACGTCGGGCTGCCGGTGATCGAGTGCGACACCGATTCGATCGACGAGGGCGACGAGATCCGGGTGGACCTCGAGAAGGGGATCGTCCACAACGTGACCAAGGGCAGCGAAGATCAAGGCGACGCCGCTGCCGCCGGTGATGGTGAAGATCCTGAACGACGGCGGACTGGCCGAGCACTTCAAGAAGCACGGCGGCTTCAAGCTCGAGTGAATGGAACCAAGGGAATGATGCCAATGACGGAGCAAGCGACGTTGGAGAAGGCAAAGGAGCATTTCGCCAAGCTGGTCAAGGAGCAGCTGGACCGAGTGGAGGACATGAAGGCGCTCCCAGGGCTGGACCGATTTCTCGAGGATGGAGCGCATCGTCATCGGCATCGTCGGCGGGGACGGCATCGGCCCGTACATCTGCCGAGCCATGCGCAGGACCGTCCTGGAGATTCATGCTGAAGGACGAGATCAGCGCGGGAAAGGTCGAGCTGAGCACCATCGAGGGCCTGACCATCGAGAACCGGGCCAAGGTGCTCAAGGCGATCCCGGACGACGTGCTGGCGGAGATCAAGAAGTGCCACGTCATCCTCAAGGGACCGACCACCACGCCCGAAGAAGGGCGACCCATGGCCCAACATCGAGTCGGCGAACGTGGCCATGCGCCGCGAGCTGGACCTGTTCGCCAACGTGCGGCCGGTGCGCGTCCCGGAGCAGGGCATCGACTGGATCTTCTTCAGGGAGAACACCGAGGGCACGCTACATCCTCGGCAGCAAGGGCATCAACGTCAACGACGATCTGGCCTTCGATTTCTGCGTCGCCACCAGCCAAGGCTCCGAGCGCATCATCCGTCTGGCGTTCGAGCATGCCAAGAAGAACGGCATCAACAAGGTGACGCGTGATCACCAAGGCCAACGTCATCAAGACCACCGACGGCAAGTTCCTGGCAGCATGGCAGACGCAGGTCGCCAAGGACTACCCGGGCATCAAGTGGGACGACTGGTTCATCGACATCATGACCGCCAAGCTCATCGACCCGTACCGGCGGAGCGACTTCCAGGTCATGGTCATGCCGAACCTCTACGGCGACATCCTCACCGACGAGGCGGCCCAGATCCAGGGCGGCGTGGGAACGGCGGGAAGCGCCAACATCGGCAAGCAGTACGCCATGTTCGAGGCGATCCACGGCTCCGCCCCGCGCATGGTCGACGAAGGGCGGGCGCAGTACGCCGACCCGTCCAGCATCATCAAGGCCGCCGCCATGCTGCTGAACCACATCGGGAGGACGGAGAGCTCGAAGCGCTTGGAGAACGCGCTGGACATATGCACGCAGTTCGAGAGGAGGGTGGCGATTACCGGACGCGCCTCTGGGGCCAGCGGGGAGCAGTTCGCGCGCTATCTCATGGAGACGCTTTCCGACAGCAAGCTGGAGCAGAAGTGGAGCAAGTACTCGGGCCGGAAGCCTTAGGAACTAACCGCTGCTCGGCTCCGCATCGTCCATCCTCATCGCGGCGTTGATCGCTATCTCGGCGATGTCCATCGCCAGCATCGTGGTCCGATTGATGCTGTCGATCACGAACGTCTTCACCATCGCGGCCACGTTCGCGGGCATGCGGGTATTGGTATTCAGGTCCTGCCCGCGTTGAACCAGTTCGGTGCCTTGGTCGATCAGGTTATTGGCCGTGGCGATGTCCCTGAGGAAGAAGGCTTCCATCGCCTTGTCCAGCAACGCAATGGCCGCATCGCTCAGCTTCCCGATCTCGTCCTGGTTACTCAGTCTGACCTTGGCCTTGATCGCGATGATGGTGTTGTTCGCGATCTTCTCGGCATGGTCGCCGATGCGCTCGATCCCCCGAGCCACGAGCATCAGGTTCATGCCTTCGAAGATATCGACCCCGATCTTCTCGCTCAATTTCCGGTCCTTGAGAATCATGTTGTACTGCTTCACCGCCATCCAGTAGAGGCGGTCGACATCGGCGTCCCGGTCTATCACGTCCTTCGCCAACGCAGAATCTGACCCCCTCAGGGCCATGATGGCATCCTTGTGCATGCTGCCGACGATGAGATGCATCCGGCGCACGCACTTCTCCTGCGGTAGCTCGACCGGATCGGACAGGTCGTGCATCACGACGGTGTTGCTTGTCTCCTCGATCACCTCCAGCCCGATCATCAAGGACCGGAAAAAGGCGCACAAGCTTCATGGCGTCTGCGACGTCCCGGAAGAACCGCAGTGGAGCAGCTATTCCTCCCATGATCTGGAAGAGAAGTGAAATCGGATAATGTGGTCAACAAGGCCGACCGGAGCGATTCCACGGGAGCTCTCCATCAGGGCCACGCCTGCCTCTGGACCAATGCAGCACGCGCTCCAGCTGAATCGTCGGTATTGATACAGAGTTCGAAAGAAGTATAAGGCGGTGATGCGGTTTTGACGATGTGTCTGGAGCATCCCTTCAGCAATGGAGAATCTGAAGCATGAGGAGGCTCCTCGTGGCACTGGTGCTCGCATCGATGCTACTGCCAGCCCTGGTTGCACTCGTTCCCTTGGCTGAGGGGCAACCGGCCGCGGCATCGACCGCCACTAGCATGTCACTCACCGATTCCCGGGGGATGACCCTCAGCCTGATGACCGACGCTGACGCGCTGCAGATGATGGAAAGAGTGGGGACCCGCGCCGATGGCGTCAATTATGATGTCATAGTGGACGGGTACCACACCGGCCTCGCTCCGCCCTCGGCTGAAAGCTGGGAGAGCATGGTCGGGGAGGCATGGATCGCGCAGGCCCCGGCGACGCAGACGCTCTCCGTTCCCTCTGCCTACGACATGTCCACGAACTCCTGGTTCCCCAAGGTCGGCAACCAGGGAAGCCAAGGCTCATGCGCCGCCTGGGCCGCCACCTATTACTGTTATGGCGCCGTCGAGGCCAAGGACAACGGATGGACCGGAGCGAAATCGGGCACGGCCACCCAACTCCTCAGCCCGGCCTGGACCTATAATCGGGTCGCCTACCGCGGTCTCGGGGGCGGATCATGGATGAGCGAGAACTTCCAAGTGATCAGGGACTGGGGCGTCTCCACCCTCTCCACTTTCCCATACACAGTCACTAATGACATAAACTGGGGGACACCGGCGGCCTGGAGGGAGGCGCCATTGCATCGCGGCTCTCAGCTGGTCTTCCTGACCGTCAATGATGGCACCATCAACACCATCAAGAGCCTAGTGGCTGGGGACCAGCCGGTCACCTTCGCCATCGACGCGAATCAATTCGACTCGGCCCTGAACGACAACTTCGTGATATCGGCGGACGAGTACAACTTAGGGGGCAAACTCAATCACGCCCAAACCATCGTCGGCTTCAACGATTCCCTCGTCGTGGCCGGGCATCCTGATGTCGGCGCCTTTCGCGTCGTCAATTCATGGGGCTCCAGCTGGGGGGATGCCGGCTACTATTGGATCTCCTACGATGCCTTCGATAAAATAATGAACGTCAGCGGGAACGAGCTGAGCTACATCACGGACATCCCGAACTACGTGCCGTCGTTGCTCGCCGTCTGGCATTTTAACAGTCCGCCGAAGAGGAACGTCGAGCACATCCTGAGCATCGGTTCGCCCTCCTTCCTCGACTCCAAGACGCCGTATTACGTTTCCGACTCGCTCAATCAGCTTCCCAGCTTCATGGTCTGCGATATCAGCGAGTTCCGCTCCTATTACGATTCGGGGGCGACCAGGTTCAATCTGGAGGTGAACGGCGGGGCTGCCTCGGTCATCTCGTCGTTCCGCATCGAAAGCTATGAGGGCGGCTACTCGCCCGGTGCTCCGACGCAGGTTTCCGGTCAGAGCGCGCAGGTGCCCAAGTCGACCCCGGGGAACCTGGACAACATCTTCCCCCAGTACTCGGCAATCTCTCCCGCCCAAGCATTGGACCGGCCGGGCATCGAGGTCACGAATCCCGATCTGGCCGAATGGGTAGGAGTGGAGCAGACCTCTATCTATGGCGGCAGTGCCATGCAGGCTGGCGACGCCGGCGACTCTTACAAATCAACTATCCAGATAAGCGTGACCGGGTATTCCGGCATCTCCTTCTTCTGGAAGGTGTCCTCTGAACCAGCATACGACTTCCTCAGATTCTACGAATCAACCACTAAGAAGCTGGAAATTTCCGGTAACAGCGGCTGGCGGCAGGCCTGGTACAATTTCACCAGCCTGGGTACGCACACCCTGAAATGGTCCTACGAGAAGAGCAGCGCCACATCGTCGCTGCGGGATAGCGCCTGGATCGATTGTCTGCAATTCCTGGACGCAGGGATCGGAAACGACAGCACGCCTCCCATCACCACGCTGACCTGCATAGGGGACGTGGGCACCAACAGCTGGTACCGGTCTGACGTGAACGCGGTGCTGTCTGCGAACGATGCAGAGAGCGGCGTCTACGAGACCAAGTACCGCCTTGACTCATCGCCTTGGATGAGTGGCACTGGCTCCATCAACATCAACGGCAATGGGGTGCATCTGCTCGAATACTACTCGACCGACTTTGCCGGCAATGCCGAGGCCGTGAAGAGCAAGACGCTGAAGATCGATACGAGCGACCCGATCGCCTGGTCGGACCTGGTGGGGACGGAAGGGCTCAACGGATGGTACACCTCAGAGGTCGAGGTCGACATCATCGCCTCGGACGGGGTGAGCGGAGTCTCTTCGATCATGTTCAGTCTGGATGGATCGGCGGTACAAGCCTATCCGGGAGCTGTCGGTGTATCCGGGGAAGGGGCTCACGCCTTGAGCTATTACCCGGTGGACAACGCAGGCAACGTCGGGGAAGAGCAATCGGTCAACTTCAGCATCGACACCATCCTTCCGATCGCCTCATGCGCTCTCAATGGGACCGAAGGCAATGGCTCCTGGTTCGTTTCTTCAGTTCATGCCACCATCCGCGGGCTCGATGGAGGAAGCGGGATCGCCAGGGTGGAATACTGTCTGGACAGGGGAGACTGGCAGAACTATTCCAGCGAAATCCTGGTGGGGAGCGAGGGGCAGCACTCCCTGGAATACCGGGCCGTCGACGGCGCCGGCAACGTCGGCTCCGTGCGCTCGCAGGATTTCGCGATTGACACTCATGCTCCGGAAAGCTTAGCGTCGATCAATGGCATCATCGGCGAGCAGGGCTGGTACGTGAGCCCGGTAGAATTTGCGGTATCTGCCAATGATGGGACCTCCGGAGTCGCCCAGACGCACATGCGCGTGAACGGAGGGGATTGGTCGATCAGCAATCACAGCCTCTTCGAGGACGGAGTGTTCGCGATAGAGTTCTATTCGACGGACGTTGCTGGCAATGCTGGGTCCGTGGGAAACACGGTTATCATGATCGACCTCGTGGCGCCCTCGACCTCCCACCTGGTCACGGGTACGCTCTCCGAGAGCGGCTGGTTCACCTCCGATATCGGCCTGGAACTGACCGCCGGGGATGGCCTCTCCGGGATCAATGCCACTTACTACCGCATCGATGGAGGGGAATGGACCGCATATGAAGGCGCTATCGTGCTCAAGAACGATGGCACGTCCCTCATCGAGTACTGGTCGTCCGACCTCGCTGGCAACCTGGAACCGCTCAATTCCCTGACGTTGAAGCTGGACAAGACCGCGCCGGCCTCCTCCGCCGAGATCCACGGGGAGATTGGCGCCGGAGGCTGGTACGTTTCCTCGCTCGAGGTGAACATCAGCGCCATAGATGAGCTGAGCGGCGTCGCCAGCGTCAACTATCGCCTGGATTCGGGTGACTGGCAGCCCTATTCCGGCAATCTCGTGGTGGAGGGACGCGGACCTCACGTCCTCGAGATTTCTTCCCAGGACCGGGCCGGAAACGTTGAGCTGGTCAAACAAATCGATTTCCGCATCGATACCGATGTCCCGACGGTCACGTCCCAGATCGATGGGCGGATATTCACCGCCGCCAACGTCCGTCTCGACTGGACCAGCAACGACAGCACCAGCGCGGTCGGCGCCATCGAGCTGAGCCTGGACGGTGCGGCCTACCAGATGTTCCCGGGGACGCAGAGCAACATCACCTTGCAGGGGCTGGGCGACGGCCCGCATACCCTGGTCATCCGCGCCACCGACCTCGCCGGCAATAGGGCGATAAGCTCGATGAGCTTCGTCGTCGACACCAATCCCCTCAGCCCTCAGGGACCGTACGGCCTTTCGCTCCTGATCATCCTGGCATTCGCTGCGCTGCTGGTAGTCGGTCTTCTCATCCTGCGGTTCAGACGGCGTTGAGAAGCGTGATCGAACGAGCTCCACCATGCGCGGACTCGTCAGTGGAGCAGAAAATATGAAATGCCGACCGGTCCGTCGGAATGAGTACCCTGCCAGGGCATGCGGCTCCGACGATCATGATCGGAAGATGACCAGGTCCGATGGACCATTCTGGGTCACTTACAGCTTAAGGTAGGCGCTTCTCCACCTCGTCCCAGTTGACCAGGTTCCACCAGCTCTCCACGAACTTGCCCCGGTCGTTCTTATAGTCGAGGTAATAGGCATGCTCCCAGACGTCGAGGACCAGCAGCTGCTTCTGAGCTGGGGTGACGTTCACATTGTGCTTTTCGATCTGCACCAGCACTGGCTTCTTGATGTGCCCGCAGAACACCATCGCTGCCCAGCCCGATCCCTCGACGCTGTTGGCGACGGCCGAGAACTCCTTCTTGAACCGCTCGAAGGTGCCGAACTCCTTGTTGATGATGTCGCCGATCTTGCCGCCCGGCTTGCCCCCGCCGGTTCCGGTCGGCGCCATGTTCTGCCAGAACTTCTCGTGCAGGAACAACCCCCCGAAGTGGAACGAGTATTCCTTGCAGATTGCCTTCATGTCGAGGTCGACGTTCTCCTTCCGCGCCTTGTCCAATTTCTGGAGGATGGCGTTCGCGCCATTGACGTAGGCCGCGTGGTGCTTGTCGTGATGCAGCCGCAATAGCTCTTCCGAAATGGTCGGTGCCAGCGCCTTGTAGTCATAGGGCAGTGGCATCAGAGTGTAGACCTTGGATTCTTCCATCGAGATTCGCCTCGATGGCAACGATTCGAACCGCTGGTATATACTGCTTGTTGTCTCGCCATTTGCCCTGCCCATCCCGCCAACGACACTAGAGGGAGCGCTTGCAGGTCATGGACCGGACGGCGATGCTGATGATGAGCATCTTCGCCAGCGCCGCCTCGGAGTATTCGAAGGGCGCCGCCGCGCCATAATGGGTCATGATCGCGTCGAGGGCCTTCCTCTTCTTCTTCGACGTCCTCGATCAGGCTCGCGTCTCCCAGGCCGATCACGCTGGTATAGTCGATGGTCCATTTGCAGGGGACATCCTTCCTCACGATCTTGTAGGTGTCGACCTCGAAGCAGACCTTGCCCGAGCGCCTGATGATCTCCAGCTTCCTCCCCTCCTTCGCAGAATGGACGAAGATCACCCCGTCCTGATAGGCAAAACAGACTGGAACGACGTAGGGCTCATCCGCATCGCAGAAGGCCAGTCGCATTATCTCCGCCCTCCGCAATTGATCCTCCATCACCGCGACGTCCGTTACCTCCTTCTCCTTCTTGCGCACGCTACCACCACACGATATAGCGCTGGTCCGCCTAAATCAGCCTGTCGTTGACTATATGTCCACGTTCTGTTGCTCAAGCATCCTTGAGTTCATCTAAGCTGCAGGTCCCGCGCCCTTACCGCGAACAGGATGCTGACGGCGATCACGGCCGCGCCAAGGGCTCCTGCTGGGTGACGCAATGGATGCCCCCGTAGCCGTAGACCAGGTCGACCGCCTCGATGGGGACGATCTCCCGCTCGGGGAAGGCGTTCTCCAGCATCTGCACCGCCTTCGCATCGTTCCGGTCCTTGAAAACCGGCAGGAGCACGGACTCGTTGCCGATGTAGAAATTGGCATAGCTCGCCGGCAGCCAGCGTTCCTCCTCTTCCAGGAAAAGCGGCTTCGGCAAGGGGAGCTGGCGGACCACGAGCTGATGCCCGTCCTGGTCGGTCGCCTCGCGGAGGATGGCGAGATTGCGCTTGAGCACCTCCGTGTTCGTCTGGGTATTGTCGCGTGAGTGTGCGCAGAGCACCTCGGTCTCAGAAACGAATCGGGCGAAATCGTCGATATGTCCGTCCGTGTCGTCCCCCTCGATGCCGGACAGCAGCCAGATTATCCTATCCACGTTCAGGTATTGCCGCAGGTATTCCTCGATCTGCGCCTTGTTCAATCTCGGATTGCGGTTGCGGTTGAGCAGGCACTGCTCGGTGGTGAGCACCGTTCCGGTGCCATTCACGTCGATCGAACCGCCCTCCAGCACGATCCCCGGTCGGAACGTGCGCACATCGCTCTTCCGCACGATGTCCTCGCCGGTGACGTTATCGTAGAGCAGGTCGTCGTACTTACCGCCCCAGGCGTTGAAGGTCCACTTGACCGCCGCCTTCTGCTGCGTCTTCCGGTTGAGCAGGAAGGTCGGGCCATAGTCCCTGATCCAGACGTCGGCCGATTTGATCGGTATGAGCCTGAGCTTGGATCGGTCTGCCCCCTCTTGCGCGGCCAGGTCCAGGACGCGATCGCCCATCGCCTGGTCATCGATCAGGACCTTGACGGTCTCTCCATGGCTCAGGGCTACGATCATTCTGACGAAGACGGCCTCCACCGCTGCCAGAGTCTCCTTCGGGAAGGTCAAGGGATTCTTCGGCCAGGAGAGCCAGGTCGCCTCGTGCCTGGCCCATTCGGCCGGCATGCGGTAGTCCGCCGAGCGCGGTGTCTCTTGCTCCATCTCCTAGCACCTCATCTCCGCAGCGGCTCCACTATCTTCTGGTAACATTCCGGCCGGCGGTTCCTGAAGAAGCGCCAGCCCTCCCTCACTTCCTTACCGTGGTCCAGGTCGATGTCGCAGACGACCACCTCTTCCTTGCTTCCTGCCCGCTTCAGCGTTTTGCCGAAGGCGTCGATGACGAAGGAGCCGCCCCAGAAGCGCATCCTGTCCTCGCTTCCGGCGCGGTTGACCGCGGCCACCACCAGCGAGTTCGCGATGGCGTGTCCGCGCATCACGTTCTCCCAGGCCCGATGCCAGTTGCCTTCCGATTGTTGGATGCCCTTCGCCGTGCCGATGGCGGTGGGGTAGAAGATGACGTCGGCGCCGAGGAGGGCACAGCAGCGCGCCGCCTCCGGGTACCATTGGTCGTAGCAGATCAGGGAAGCGATCTTCGCCTGGTCGGTCTCGAACACCACGAAGCCAGTGTCACCAGGCTCGAAGTACTCCTTCTCGAAGTAGTACTGGTCCTGAGGGATGTGGGTCTTGCGGTACTTGCCCAGCAGCTTGCCTTTGTTGGAGAAGACAGCGGAGGTATTGTAGGTGCAATCGCCGTCGGATTCGTAGATGGAGCCGCCGACCAGCGTGATCCGGTGCTTGCGCGCGGCCGCCGCCAGGGCCTTCGTCGCCTTTCCCGGAATGGTGTCCAGGCAGGCCAGGCCTCTCTCCTCTTGCTCCTCCCCCTGGTATTGCGCGAAGTAGCGGGTGGTGAAGAGCTCGGGGAGGCAGACGACCTCCGCTCCGCTCCGGCTCGCCTTCCCGATGAGATCGATAGCATGGTCCAGATTGCCATCCATATCTTCTGACATAGACATCTGCACCAGGCCCAGGGTCAATTTCCGCATCAACGGCACCTCACGCTGTTTCTCGATGATATGTCGGTATTTGAAACTTGTCCAGACTGGTCGCCTCAGAATGCGATCTTCCTCATTTGCGTAAACGCATCCGGACCGCAAACGATAGATACCCGAGGATGCGAGTCGGGGGCATGAGCCTGTTCACGCAGCTTGCGCACGACCACACTGTTCTCCGGACGGCACTCGGGGCGATGAAAGCCATCGCCGAGAAAGAGCGGCAGGCGGAGTTCATCGACCAGCTTCCCCGGGCGGTGGACTTCTTCCAGATGTTCATGGACGAGTACCATCACCACAAGGAGGAGCGCTTTGTCTTCCCCCTGATCGAGCATGCCTCTCAAGAGGTCAGGGACCTGCTGCCGGACCTGCTGGGCGATCACCGGAGGGCGAAGGATTTGGCAGACTCCCTGGCGAGCGCGTTGCAGGCGGGGGACATGCGGCGCTTCGGGCAGGTGGCGGTGCAGCTCTACGATCACATGGACGAGCACATCGGCGAGGAGGACCGGGACGTCTGGCCTGCGTTGAAGATCGCGGTCCCGCCGAAATTGGCAGAGGCGGCATTCATCGACTCGAACAATTACTTCGATCGGCAACTTGGGACCGATTTCACGGCGAGGATGGAGCGGTTCGCGTTGGAGCTCAAGGGGAAAGTGGGAGGCAGCTAGAGCGGTACAGATGAGGACCGGCTCTGTTTAAACTGACAGGAACGAATCCGGGGCGAGGCTGGTGACCAGCATGACCGCATTGATGTCTTGGTGATTTATCCAAGTGCTCCCTTTCTGATTGGAGGGGTCTGTCCAGAAGCGCTCGATCTCCGTGCCGATCGGCTCGAATCTTATAATCTCATCAGTTCGCCGCCTCAGGTCCTTTTTCGCATCTAGGACTGACGAGTGCTGCTTCACCAGCGCATTCAGGCGCTTTACTGCCTTTAGCCCGAGGGAGAAGCCCAGCTCCCTAAAGGCTAGGCGGTATTGGGCCGGCAGTCGGAGGGCATCGCTGCTCGAGAACGACTCCACGCCAGGGAGGGCGGAGTCGAGCACCTTCCGCAGGAGGCGGGAATGGTCCGGTGCTCCGAGCACCATCAGCTGGCCGATCCGCGAGGCATCGAACAACAGACCGCCAATGCCTAGTGGATCGTCGGTCACCCAGCTGCCGCCCCTGCACATTGCGGCCATGTCGGCCAGCTCGGGTTTGAGGTCAAGATTGGAGAGTGTTGGAAGGCGTAGCGCGGTCGTCTGCAGCTCCAGATAGCTGACATAGCCGTCCAGCGGATCGTGCAGGCCCATGGATGGAACCAGCGGCCGGCTCAGGTCAATGCTCATCTTCCAGTACATGCGCTTTTGTCCGGCCGCGCCAACGGAGTAGGCGAAGGCCTTGTGCGCTGCCTGTGCTAGCTCGATGCCCCAGCTCGCGTACTTCGGCTCCCCGGTGACGACGGAGACGCAGGAGAGCGCATGCATCCATTTGGTCAGGTAATGGTAGTATTGGCCGTCCTGGTCCCATTCCAGCTCCTCATCTGGCGCCTCATCAATCGATCTTTCCTGCAGGGGCTTGCCGATGCGCAATCCGCCTCGGGTCGGGTGTTCCGCCCCTGCCTTCTCGTCCAATCCGCCGATCCAGCCGGAACGTCGATCGTCCTCGCGATGGCGACCGAGGGTGAGATGGACCAGGTCGACCAGGGCGAGCGCCAGCTCCAGATAGCGCTTGTTTTCCGTTCTTCGATGGAGCTCGAGGAAGTTGCAGACCGCGAAGGCATCCGTCCAGAGGTATCGCCGCGGCTTATCCTTGATCGGATCGAGGCCTGTCCTCTCGGCGAAATCCAGCATGACCTTCTCGATGAACTCGATGCTCGCTTCCATCTTTGCCCGACTTATCATTGCAGCTCTTGGTTTATGAAAGGGTGCGAAGAGGCGCTGGATGAGATACCGCCACATCTGGACTTATTCGCGTGTCCGCAACGCCAATTTCCCGATGTGGTGCTTCAGGATGTCCTTATGTGCCTGCGCCGCCTCGCCGAGTGGATAGGTCTTGCTGATCTCGACCCGGAACGGTCCCTCGGCGATCATTTTGTTGAGGTGCCGATAGACCTCCTTGTCCGGCAATCCGTCATAGCCGACCGCCTTCACGCCGTTCGCGCCCTTCGGCTCTGGTTCGACGCCATTGGCGAAGGCTATCCGACCGCCCTTCTTGATCAGCTCGAACGCTTCTGCGAACTCCTCGGAATTCGCTAAGGCCAGTATGGCATCGAGGCCTTCCGGGGCGAAGCCCTTCGCCTTCTCAACGAGTCTAGGGTCCTTCCTCTCGACTGCCAGGTCAGCTCCTAGCTGCTTCACCAGGCGAAGGCCGTCATCTCCCGAGGCCACCCCGAGCACGCGCGCGCCCATCAGCTTGGCCAGTTGCAGCGCGACATGACCGACACCACCGCTCGCGCCAATGACCATAAGCGACAGGCCCCTCTTCAGCTTGAGCTCCTCCAATCCTAGCAGCCCGGTAAGCCCACTCACGGCTAGCGCTCCCGCTTGGTCCAAATCGATAATCGTAGGAATGATCGCCAGGTTATTTTGCGGTACGACGGCGTATTCGGCATAGAAGCCGCCCTTGGGATTGTTGTAAGCGTAGCCATAGACCTTATCGCCGACCTTGAAGCCGCGCACCGACGCGCCGACCGCTACGACGTTTCCCGCGCCATCCGATCCCAGGACCAAGGGGAAATGGTGCTTGGTCGCGCCGCCCTCCCTAAGCCATGGGTCCCATACTCCGACCCCCGCGGTGTTCACTTCGACCTGCACCTCGTCCGCGCCGACCTCCGGGATCGGTATCTTTGCCAAATGCAGTTCCTCTGGGCCGCCGAAGCGGTCGATGACCGCCGCCCTCATCTCTTTTGGAAGTGATGGACCCATTCGACCTCGCTCCTGCCATCTGATTCCGATCTTTCTTGGAATGCGAAGGAATCGTGGCGGACCACTGAGCTATCGAGTTCAGTGCGCATTCGCATGTCCTAGCAAAGATGCTACGGAGCCGGTGTCTAAAAAGCATTTCATTTTGACGAAATTAATATATTTAGATAGCGCATGGAATTGTCGTGGGGGCATTGAAGCGAACCCTCGGGTTGTCCGTCGCCTCATTGCTGATTTGTGCCTGTCTGATGGCATGCTCGATCTGCGCCTTGGCTTCGTCGCCGCAATGGCCTATGGACCGGGCGGATGCTCGGCATAGCGGCGTCTCTCCCGTCGATGCCGTGATCGATCCGCTTCAGGTTGTCTGGATGCACCCGGTCGGGTATGCTATCAGCGTCGTTATCGGTGGAGATGGCATCGTTTACCTGAAGGATGAGTACCACATTCAAGCGATTGACTCGAACGGTAGTGAGCTTTGGACCATGCCCTTGGGATGGGGAGACCTTGCCATGGCAGATGACGGGACGATGCGGGTTTTCACTTCATCGACGATAAAGTCTATCGGCGCTGATGGAACCGTGCTTTGGAGTATCACGGTTCCGGGGCTCAACTCGGCTTTGTCGTCTCCGGTTATCGATGCGAACGGCACAGTCTATGGCGCCTTTGACAACCGGAGCTCGCCTGATCTCGCATCAGGAATAATTGCAGTCGACTCAGGAGGAACGACGCTATGGACCTTCGAGAGCGTTGGTGTTCCTGGTCTGTCCATTGCGATAGCGAATGATGGCACGATCTTGTTTACAACCTCGATCTATGATGGCCCGAGTTATCTCTATGCGATCAATCCCAATGGCACGATGAAATGGAGAGTGGAGACGACAAGTGGATGGATGGAGGGGAAACTCGCCGTTGGTGGAGATGGATCAGTATATCTCACCAACGGGAATTCAATGCACGTCTTTGGAGCGGATGGAAGTGCAAAATGGTCTTGCGGTAGAAGCGAGCGCTACCCACCTCCTTGCATCGGCGGCGATCGCATTATTGTCACCTCAGGTCACAATGTAAGCTGCCTCGACCCCAATGGCAACGAAATCTGGACATACAATTCACAGGATATTGTCAATGACCAGCTGCTAATGAAGAATGGATCGTTGATGCTGGTCACCCAATCTAACGTCACATTCCTCGATAGCAATGGCGTGCAGATTACTTCTGCTCAGATCTTCAACCTAGGCAACTATGAACGCTCCTTGTGGTATCCGGTAATTGACTCAGTTGGGACAATATACCTGATATTTTATGGCCAGGGGATCTACTTGGTCAAGCTAGGTGTGGCTCCCGTACATCCGGAGCTGGCTGCAAGAGAATAGAGCTGTCAACATTCTTCACGCTTACAATCGGCTTGGCTGGCATTGCCGTGACTATCCTGGTCTATCGATTCTCAAAGAGAAGGGAAAAGAGAATCGAGGGGTCGGGCGACCTGATCCCCTGGCTTTGGCTTTCAATCGGAATGCGCGTTGCAGGAGTCATCCTCGGTCTGATTGCTTTGGGCCAGATCTGGCAATATGAGGGCATTGGCGGGAGCGGATACTATATCGGTAGCATGGCGGGATACGACGGAAGAGACTACATTTCCATGCTTGACATGAGTTGGCTTCCGGATTACTTGGTGTCGGGCTCAATTGTGGTTTTGGTTTTTCTCTTGGCCACAACGCTGAGCCTCTTAACCTGGAAGGGGGCGTTCGTCAGTCTGGTGACCCTATTGGCGTACTATGGACTTCTCCTTGGCGAGTACGGTCATGGTAATCTGCTCTGGCAATCGAACCTCAATGTCGGCGTGCCATTCGGTGATGGCTACGTAATGGCATGGATCTCGGTCTTTCTGGTACTATTGAGCGGCTTGATCTGGCTACATGCCAAGCGCGAGCCCGGAGTTCTTTTCGTACGCAAAGTAATTTGAGAGAGTAAGAATTCGTTCGTCAAAAGTAGCTTTCCTACGGTATGGCGGCAAACGACGGAATGATGAACTCGCAATGGTCTCGCATTGATGAAGAAGAATATGGTGGGTCTGTCCGGACCCACTATGGTAACTGTCCAGTCTTCCATTTCACAATTTCAATTAAAAAGAAATGAATGTAACGAGAAGGAAGAAACCCTTTACATTTTTCTTAATCCAACTTTTTGAACGACTTGCATAGGGCGGGCTTAGCTGGGTTTGATAATTATCATAGCCAGTATTTCATGAAGAGATGTCAATGTTTGGTTTCATGCAAATGCGACTGAAAGATCAGATATTCCCAAGTAGAATTGACATCGCATGCTGCTTAAGAAACTCAAAATGATCAACATACTCATCGATGCTAGGCTCAGAAGAATTGGTCAATTTGGGAATCTCTTATTATTGCAGAATGCTACATTCATTCTCTGACGGCTGCGTCCCTTTTTCCGCTTGATCGAACCCTATTCGCCGCATAGAGTCAGCGCTTCCCCCTGCTGTAATCGGGGTTATTGAGGGAACAGAGAGGATGTTGATTGCTTTGGCCAAACCGCCCTGTCCCCGATCTTTCCGATCAACAAACGACAATAGTGCCTGATTTTCATCTCATTTTCAGATGTTTTTGATGATTTAGATTTGCTTGCCAGCTGGTCTGACAAGGGAGAATTGGTCTTGAGACGCGCATCCCAGTCCGCATGGGATCCAAATAGCTTCTATTTTACATCTTTTTCAGCTTCGGAGTCGAATTAAAAGCGCTCATAATTAACCGTTCATTTTCTTTTGTTCCTTTTCTTGGTTGGTTACATTTCGTGATTTATAGCTTACCCAGACGACATTCCCCTTAGGAATTCCATCAGCAAGATAGTAAGATATTGTTATCCATAAGCCAGAGTCAATCTCAGAAGATACGCTTTGAAAATAGATTCTGTCCCTTTGAGCCATTCCTCCTTCAAATAAGGCAGGGTCCAATCCCTGAAGATTAAAATTATCTTGATTCAAATCCGGTTTCTTGGGCGATAAGGAAATATTAACAATGAAGCACCTTGATTCATTCCATTCAACGTCCTCCGGCAAAAGGATAAGAGGATGTTTTTCGGGAAAGTATTGTTTCAATTTATCCAAAAATTCCAAACGTTTTGCTTCATCCTGGCAAAGCCACCCTGTTTTAGTCCTTAATACGCCTGCTAGATCTAAGTCATTGTATCGCCTTATGATGAGTTGACCGACCATGATATTTTGGTCGCTGTCTGAAGAAAGCGGTATTTTAGGTATCTTCTGTTTAGCATTTCGGTTATCAGATGTTAAGTGATATGATACCCTTCCTCGGTTATCTGACTCTAGTGTTATATGATGTAAATTGAAATTAAAAACCATCCCGGGTTCTGTTCTCCACTCACTTAAACTGGAAGATTCCCATCTTGGAAATATTATCAACCGCTTATTCTTTAATATACCATTACCATCTCTTCTCTTCGTTATCACGAATGTGGCAATCAATCTTGCTTGAGGGTTATCATTTTTGGCCAATAATAAACATGTAATCTTTCCTGTGTCTGGATTACCATCTGTTAAAAATTTGTTGAACGGCCTCAAAATACAATGATCGTTATTACGGATAATGGGCGGGTTTGGCATTCTAATTGGGATGTGGATCGTTAAAACCAGACGCTTGTTTCGATCCAGTTCCAGGTCAATGAAAGCATCTTCATCAATCACTGTTTTATTGTCAATCATAGCATTTCCGGCGATGCGTTTCAATGATATTTATCGTTCTCCAAAGAGTAAGCCAGTTAAATCGAGTAGTGAAAGGATTTTGCAGCATCATCTACCGACGGGTGAACCGTAGACACTGCATGCAATGGAAATGACCTATCCCTTTTCGACCAAGGCTTGAGCCTCCCGATTCCTGCAACCGCGCACTTCACCGGCGTGTATGTTAACGTCGCCACCGAACTTACGAACTTCAACAATCTGATCTCCAGCGGCTTAGGGACCGTGAATCCGCCGAACGCGTCCATTCAATCGTTGCTCAGCTATCTGCCTTCTAACGTGCAGGATGCCATCAATCAAGTATCGGCCGACTTAAGTCTGAACCAGTATTGCTTGCTGAATATATCGCTGGGCCATGAGGCACCTGGTTATATCCTGGCGTTCAGCATGGGCAACACCACGAACAAGCCGTCCCTCCAGGTCACCTAGCCAGCAGATGGTTCGTGGGTGAGCAAATCGAACCTGAGCTTCGCCTTGAACGCGTCAGCGTCGCCGAGCATCATCCTCTATCGATATCGGTTTCAGCGTCGATATCCCCTTCGTCGGTACGATCAATGCCACGATACCGATCCCGATGTTCCATAACGGGGCGTCGTCGACGGACAATCTCCCATGATGGGGGGACATGATCAGCGTGATCGGATTCTTGCTGCCCGCTTCCATGACGCTTACCTTCAGGGTACACGATTTCCAGAATTACTCCGATCAAGCGAGCGTAATGATCAATCTTGGCTCTGACGCTAAACTACTGTTTCCATCGGAAATAACGGTTGTCCAGTCATTTTATGGCTTTTCTTGCAATGATGATTTTTTGGAGTTTAGCGTCAAGGCCAATCTTTATTGATCGGCCGGGATTCTCGATCTGATAGATAGGGGCATAGCGCTGTCGTTTCGCATCTGACCGGGAATATCGAGATGGGCTTCGTAGGGGCGAATTTCGCCTCCCTCGACTCCTAGGATCGATCCGACTTAAGCAACTGTCTTTTCTCTTGCGATTCACGAGATGCATGAGAAAGGTCTTCTCCTCAACTAAGCGGTTAATCGCGATGCATAGAAAACGGCAGGTGCTCAAGCAAGGGCGAAGGATCCTTGCAGTTGCGACTTAAGAGGGTCCGCTTTTAAATATCGTGCTGCTCTCCTTCGCTTAAGCCGATACCCTCTCCCAAGGTTCTCATTCAAGATGATATTCGACGTCGAACGTAGGCCGACCCTTCGATGCGTTCTTGTTTCTTTTCGACGAGAACGCGAATCCGCGTCCGTTCGGATCGAATAAAGCGCATTCGCGGACCGCTTCACCGCGGCTTCGCGCAAAATCGTCGGTCCGTCCCGCATGATACGCCAAGAAATGCAAAGAAAATGCCAATAATATGGGCTATTGTAATGAGACGGACCCAGATGTCCTGCAATATCCCGTCTTTTCCTTCCTCATGCCAAGGAGACGGGGTGAGACGGATCAGACGGGGTCGTTTTCTTCATCGTTTTCGCTCCGTAAACGACTTTTTGAGCGGTGACGGGCACCGTGTTTACGGCCCGATGCGATCACGTCAAATTCAACCCGTAGAAAGAGCCGTTTCGCGCGGCTTAAGTCACTTGGGCGAGAGGAAAGAAGTGTTTAATCTCCGTTTCGCGGTCTTAACTTTTATCCAATTGACCTTTTTAACCTTTGAACCTTTTCGGCCAATATCCCTTTGTACCTCAATTCCGATCGCTCCGCCCTCGAATTGCGATGATCGCTGAACAATACGAATCTTCGTTTCCTGCTTCGTGTGCCTTCGAAGCGCGGCTGCCGAAACGACTCTGGGCCTTTTCTTATGCAGTCCGGTTTTCACGGTTAGGGAATTGATAATAGCGCAAATGTCGATCGGCGAATGAAGAGGTCCTTGCCATCGCTTATGCCGTGCCCTAAGAGAACCTGCAACGTTAGTGAACCCATTCTATTGCGGAAAAAAAGAATATGAATATTTGCCATTGAATAAGACTTTCACCTCTCTGATTGAATCTCATCTTCAATGAGCCAGGTTGCAACATCTAATCAATCTCGATTAATCGAAATAAATCTGGATGCGCAAATTCGCAAGACCCGAATAAATGCGGGATTTCTGCGTTATTCTTTACTGGATGTTATTGTTCGACTGAACGTATCATTGGCGTCTGGACTCCTATGCCAGAATGATGCCCAGATTGTTGAATAAGCCGTCAAATGTGCACCGAAATGGCGTTGAGATGGTATTTTGTTTCAATTATCCCGCCTATTTCTAGATAAATGCACGATAACCGCACAGAAGGTATATTATCCTCGCAAAAAACTTGCATCTTTTGGTGGGGAAGTTGAATCCTGTCGGTCGCAAACGACGATTGACGCCTTTTTTCGGTGATGTCCTCATCGAAGAACATCGAACGATGCGGAACGAAATCAATTCAGGCTTCATCTGGCATATCTTTTCTTTCAATCATAATAACATCATTTCAATCCTTCTCAAATTCCAATCCAAATATGCTGCTAGAGTCTTGTCCTCGGGGAGTGGTTAGATGGAAAAGAGACCGGTATGGGTAGAGCTTTCGGAACGAAGCAAGAGAGTTTTCTGCGTAATCGCTTCGCTGATGATGATCGTTCTTTGCTTCAATGTGATGGCGGGGCATGCTTCGGCTCAAGACAGTTCTCCAGTCAGTGGCTCGGCGACGCCACAGCCGCAAGGCGGGACCGGCGTCAACCAGACGACGAACTCATCAGGAGGCCAAGCGCCACCCTATATCCAGTCCCCCCAATCGTTGAACGGGGGTATCGACTCATACGGTCAAGGGACCAAGGTAGACATTTCATCGCCCCAAGCGTTAACTCCCGCATCACATCTTGATCGGGAAAATGGAAACCTCACTTACTATTCGCCTAACGGGACCTTCGTCTTCAGCGAGGCTCACCCCGAATATCTCTCCGTTCGCGACTCCACGGGGAACGTCGTCGTGCTGAACGCGTCCTTTAGCTTGACGGTCGGGAACAGCGTTCTGAACATCATCAACAGCCAGATCCTAGAGGCCACGGACAACTTCCTGGCGGTCGATTGCCTACTAAACAATGTATCCGCAGTGCCTGCATTGGCCGAATTGACAGTAACATACGATTTCACAGGGAAAGTCCAGCCCAAGATCACCGCCTCGGTGACGGACCTTGCAGAAGGCTTTCAGAACTGGAGCGTGGTTTGGTCCATTACTCCAAGGACTGACGCAGTTCTCACCGTCCCAGGGCTGAAGGGATGGGCCTTCCCAGTCAAGAATGTGCATACGGTGGACGCCACGGACATCGCCACCCCCGGATCGAGCATCAATGTTGCCTCGGGCTCGGTGGGATATCAGGTCAACTGGAGCGATGCCGGCTCCGGTTCGCTGCAGGCACGCGACGAAACGAACGATAACGGAGTGATGCAGCCATGCCTTTTGGTGACGTTCGCGAAGAACCAGAAGACCATCGACCCGACCGTGATCTGCACGACCACATCGTCCGATCCGCTCGGCATCGGCTCGCAGCGGAAGACGTTCTGGAATGACGGCTATTACTGGCTGTTCTACTACGATGGCAGCAACATCGGCTATCGCTGGAGCGCTGACGGAGTGACCTGGAGCAGCCAGGTCAACCTTCCCTCAGGGACGACCCCCGCTTCGGGATGCGGCCTCGACGTCGCATGCAGGAACGGCCAGGTGGCCGTTGCTTGGCGTGACACCAACAGCAACGTCATGTTCGAGAAGGGGATCCTATTCGGAACCAAGATAACCTGGTCCAGCAGGGTGACCATCACCAGTAGCGCCCAGCAGACCCCGGTTTCTGTGGCTATAGGTTACGACAATTCGTTCTGGGTAGCTTATTCCAACACTTCCAGCGCCTATTTGCTGGTAAGCAGGTCACTCACCGGATTATCGGGATCATTCGTGACCGTCTTAAACACGACGGCCTTCGATTCGTCCGCCACCTCGACCATGAGATTCAATGTGCTATTGCCGTTTGAGAATGGCAACATGGCATTGCTAGAGACCGCATATGGCACGAATGGCGCTCTCAATCAAAAAGTCCGTTACCGGTATTGCTACGAATCCACCGGAGGATACTGGACGACGGCTACAACCCTCAACATCACAATGTACAATGGTGCAACACCAGACTGGAAGTCCGTGACCTTCTCCTCCGTCATCTCGGCAAACGGAACCATTGGCATCGTATACAAATCCACCCCTAGTGGGTATCTCAAATGTGCATGCATCTACCCGTCGGGGTCAGCGGTCATCTCCTCGCTCCTCACGTCGTCTATGGACTACCCCACGCTCAGCCTGGATGCCAATGGCATATTGCATGTCTTCGCATCAATCATCGATAGCGGCAAAGACTACATCGAGCATATGCAGAAGCCTCAGAATGGCGGGTCATGGGTGGCGGACGAGCATATCTTCGCGTCGCTGGGCTCATGGGCCCAATATCTGACCTGTTGCCCCAATCCCGTCAGCAAATGCGGTATCGCCTGGAGCAAGACCGTCACCGGAACGACATCGTTATTGTTCGCTAGCACCCCGTTGCCCTTTGGGACCTCCGGGGCAAATTGCAGTGCCTGGAACCAAAATGGCCTATCGCCATATGGAACTTATTTCCAGGACGGTGGCCTCAGCGTTACCCCTGGATCAGGCCAGGTTGTCTATTCAGAGAGTCTCGTTTCGATCCCCGGCCGCGCCGGGATGGATCTGGGAGTCTCCATGATCTACCAGCAGCCGAAATATACCCGCACCGATGGCGTCCTTGACTATCGGGTCTATCCCTTCAGCAACATGGGAAACAACTGGTCCCTGGACCTCCCCTGGATGAACGATACTTACGTATATGTCGGGAACGGGCAGAGGTATGTTATCACCTGGGGGAATGAAGGCAACATCAGCGAGTTCGTGAATCACCTCGGATCGCAGTTCGCGCTCCGGGACGTCGTCAAGGGCGGTTATCATTACTACGAATTGCTGACCTCCTCGGGAATGAAATACCAGTTCAACCACACCAGCCCCTATCAACTGGAGCAGATATCTGACCTGAAGAACTATAACCCGGCGAACTCCGTCTCGACGGTGCCGTATAACTGCATCAACTTGACATATACCGGTTCGTCTCCGAACTATGTGCTGTCCTCCATGACCGAATCCGGTCTGGGCTGCTCGATTTCCTTCACATACACCAGCGGGAAGCTGAGCAAGATTACTCGGCCCGATGGTCAACCCGTTAGCTTCTCATATACCGGCAGCAATCTCATATCTTGGAGCGACCCGAAGTCGAGGGTCACGACGTTCAATTACTCAAGCACCTACGGACTGCTCGATGGGGTCACCTACGTCTCGGGCGGCAAGGTGACCTTGACATTTACCAGGTACCTGGCGACAACGGATACTTACTCATACTTCGTGACAAAGGAGACGATCCTCAACGGCACCACCAACCAGATCCGCAAGACGAATTTCAACTACAAGCTCGTCGACGGTAATGTGATCTTCTGCACCATGGCCAACCTCAATGAGGCGAACAGCCTACAGGGGTCGACCGAGTTCACGTTCCAGTCAGCGCAGAATTGCGAGTTCCAGGTTTCCAAGGATGCCTCCGGGAACCAGATGACGGCGACAAGGACCTGGTATGACGGGAACTCGCAACCGGTCAAGGTCGACACGTATCATGGGAATTCGACGGTCATAAACACGACCGAGTACATGCAGTACGATGACTGGGGGAACCTGGTCTACACCCGGGATGTCAACGGCCACGAGCAGTACTCTTCATATGCCAATACCAGTTCTCAGAATGCCTTCATTGGTGAGGACACTCTGACCAGGACGACGAGCGGATCTATCATGTACGACTGCTTCAACAGCTGGAACTATTCGTCCTCGGGCTGGGTAGCGGCCGTGACCTCCGGCTGGGCCGGCCTGAACGGCATTGCGGACCCGCCACACGCCCCTGCGGTCCAGCTGTCCCGCAATACCAGCGCCTCTGGATCCGCCACTATATCCAGGAACTTTGCAGGGCAGAGCGGGGACTTCTATATCCAGATCTCGTTCATGGACGTCTCGAACAATAGGGATTACATCTTGGGCTACGGTCCGGGTGGAACTAGGATCTACTTCATGGCCGATAGCGGCATCTTCGAATATTATGATGGGACGAATTTCTACACTGTGGCCACATGCACCGCTGGCATCTGGTACGATGTGGGATTCCTCGCTCATCCTTCTACTAACAAGTACGATGTCTACATTGACGGCGTCCTTGTCAAGACGGGGGCTCCCATGACAGGGACCTCCGCCAGCCAGATCAACCAACTCCTTTTCGAAGCGGGCTATTCTGGCATGTCTTCCGCCTCCCTACTGTTCGACAACGTGCGAGTGTACCAGAGCAACACCGTTACGATAAACGGTATGCCATCGAACTACATCGCCGAACTCTACGACTCGCATGGGACCCTAGTAAGCAGGACCAAGACTGGAACGTTAACTTTCCCTGTCATGGATGTCAACTCCACCGGAACGATCAACTTGTGGCTCGCCGGAAACAATTCCAATCCAACGGTGATCACTGATGTCTGGCCGGGCGACGTCTACACCATGTCTCTGCGATTCCAGTCGATCGACCTCTCCAAGACCTCCTCAGGATATTGCGACAAAACCGCAACTCCTGTGGTCGATGACTCGTTCCTAACCGGCTCGGTAATGATCAACATCGGGACCCAGGGTAACTGGGTCACCGATTCGAGTTATTCGGCGAACGGGACGAAATATCTGGCAACCACTCCTTCACAAGCAAGCAGCTTCTTCGGGGGATACAAGAACACTTCATATTTCTCCATGGGCGCAAGCACGGTAATAGAGCAGTATGTCTGGCTCGAGCCGGCCAAAGTGCCGAAGGAGATCATGGTGCAGCTCAAGCTATCGAACGGATCCTGGCTCCGGGCCTTCTGGGGCGGGGATGCGAGCAATCATGACATAATCCAGACCACTGGCATTGGCAGCTTGGCTTACAGCAAGTATATGGGTATCATGCCTCAAGTGACCGGGAAATGGCTCCAATTGCTCGTCAAGGGTTCGGATCTGGGGATATCCTCATCGACCAGCATCTACGGGGTCGTATACGGAACGTATGCAGGGTCAGGCAGGTGGGACCTCACGGAATACGGTTCGGCCGGGATCACGATCACCGGGGTAAGCTCCGGAATGACGGCCAAATTGGAGCTCAGCAACGGAACGGTGATATCTGCCACGGCGTCCAGTACTTCTGTCACTTTGGCTACTTATCCGATGATAGGGGTGTATCCAGTCGAAGGGAACCTCGAACTATTGGACAGCACCGGAAAATCCGTCTACCTTAGTCCTCTTCTCAACGAGATATTCAACGGTGATTCGTACAAGTACCGGGGAACGGATTTCTATCCCAACAAGATCAAGGACTCGATCCACGATCGGCAGGTGGGCTCGTTCGCCTATCAGGATTATGCGAATACGATCAAGACGAGATCCTATTGCAGCTATGATACCGAGGGCAATCCCATCGAGGCCAAATCCAATCTGGGCACGAGTTGGGCCTATTCCCGGGCCGGATATGACATCTATGGTAATCTGCTCTGGTCTTGCGATCCCACCGGCAGGATGACCAGCTATCAGTATACCTCGGCAGACAAGAACACCTATCCCACGTCCTCAACCACCGGCGAGATGATCGACAACTTCGATTGGGACCGGAGCTGGGTGCTGAGCTATGCTCCATCGAACCGCTCATGGATCACGGCTCAGTACTCGGCCGCTCAGCTCTATTCCACTGGCTGTTCGATCAACCTCGGTTTCAGCGGACGACCTCGCCCGACAGCGGCAACAAGACCATGTCGAAGGATTACAAGACCAACAAGATCAGCAAGCTTTCCGTCAAGATGTACTTATCAAGCTACAGCCATGACAGCAACGCCGGAAACACACTGGATTCCGGTATCCGCCTGAGGATCGAACGATTCCAGCGGCGCCAACTACGCTACCTACACCTATTGGCTGGCATGCTGGAGCGGGAACACGAACAACCGGACCAGCAGCGATCCGAACGTTAACGTGGTCTACGGACAGCCAACAACGAATAAGTGGCTCAGTGTGGTCCTATATCCCTCGAACAATTGGACCATCGACTGGAGCCGCTGCGACAAGGTCAAGCTGGAGCTCTTCGTCAACACCACGAATGCAATCGGCGATGCGTTCAATGTGTATTACGATGACCTGGTGCATGGGGACTCCGCGGACATAAGCCAGCATACGGAGAACTTCGAAGGGACCAATAATTGGATACCGTATCAATCACCGACAAGGGCATGGATGCTGAATCAGAACTCGACCACTCAAAGCCACTCGGCAACGCACTCCGTTCAGAACAGCTTCACCGGAGCTCCAAGCGATGGAACGGACTATGGGACTGGGATGATGTACAAAGTCCTCAGTGTGAAATCGGTCAGCACCGTTTCTTTGTGGATGTACGTCGATCAGTATTACCATAATAACAATTCTGGAGATTCGATGACCTCTGGCATCGTCCTAAAATTGTATGACGGCGCCGGCAACAACTATGCCAATTATACATACTGGCTGGCGTGTTGGAGTGGGAGCACCAACAATAAAACGGCGGGTTCGTATACCAAGGTGATCTTCGGCAAGCCCACCATGAGCACCTGGATCAATGTGAAACTCAATCCGAGCAGTGATTGGAACATCAATTGGAGCCTATGTGCCAATGTGAAAGTCCAACTCTACGTTTCATGCTCTTATGCAAATGGCGACTACTTCCGTGCTTATTACGATGACCTCACCTTCAGCAGCAACTTCGCCACGACCAGCTACCAGTATGATACGAGCAATGGCCGATTGCTTTCCCTCACCGACCCTGCAGGGCACAAGACCAGCTATCAGTATGACGTGCTCGGCCGTCTCATCCGCACCAACAACACCGACGGCTCGCACAGCAACGTGACCTATGACGATACGAACCACAAGGCCACGACATGGGATGTGCTGGGCCAGAAGACCGTTTATTATTTCGACGGCATAGGAAGATTGAGCAAGACGGTATACTATGGAACGTCCACGAGTAACTATTCATCAGTGTGCGATTACTATAATTGGCAGGACAAGCCGGTAAGGGTGATTCAATATCCCAAGGCGAGCACGACCTGGACCACGTACGATTATCTCGGCCGAACGCTTTCGGTCAAGAATAACGACACCTCCGTCCAGACAACCTCGTATAATGATCTGGCCAACACGGTCACTTTTACGGACGAGCTGGGGCATAAGACTGTTTCGATCTATGACAACCTGGGCCGCCTTAACGCGACGGAGGAGTATAACTCAGCGACAAAATATAATCAGACCCTTATGACCTACGATGCTGTCGGGGATCTCAAGACGGTCCGGGCGGCGAATGGCAACGTTACTTCGATGAGTTATGATTCGCTAGGGAGGCTGACCTCGACCGCCTACCCCGATTCCAAATCCGAATCGAGCACATATGATCTGGCTGGTCGCGTACTCAACGCGACCGCTCGGAACGGCTCGGTCACGCAGTCGATCTACGATGCCTCTGGCAAGCTCATTCGTATGATCGGCAACAGCGATACCATCCGCACGTATTACGACGTCGACGGGAACGTCATTCAGAAGACGAACGCCTTGGGCAGCATAAACTACTATTACGACATCGGCAACCGTCTGATGCGGCTGATAGAGAAGATCGGTATGACCAGCTATTGGTTCAACTTCACCTACGATGCGGCGGGAAACCTTTTGACAACCAATTATCCTGGAAGCATAACGATATCAAATAGCTATGACAGTTATGCCCGTTTGAGCGCAGTGAAGTGCGGCAACAATAACCTCATCCAGTACACATACAACCACGACAATTCCCTCGCCACCAAGAACTTCAACAACGGGAACTCTACGATGACATACACGTATAACAACCGCGACTGGGTGAGCCGAATCCTAGCGAAGACGTCCGCCGGGATAAGCTTCGTCGACCTGAACTATACTTACTCGGCCAACGGCAACATCGCAGCCATCAAGTCCGGATTGTCAGGCGTGGGGAACGAATATTATACCCACGACTACCTTGGACGCCTCACCAAGGCGATGGCGAACACCACCTTCGCGACGATCAGCTACGTTTATGACAGCATGGGGAACCGCCTTTGGAAGAACGACACCACGAACCAGCAATATCGTTATGGGGCGTACAACAAGCTGTCGAATGATGGGACCTACACCTACGTCTACTATCCGAACGGCGAGGTATTCTACAAGAACACAACAAACACCGCCCTTAACCGCTGGGAGTACATCTATAACTCCTTTGATCAGCTAGTCGAGGTGAAGAAGTCGACGTATTCGGGAGGAGTTTGGGGAGCATTCGTCAGCACGGCGAAGTATTACTATGATGCCAACGGAGGGCGCGCAAAGACGGTCGAGGGATCTTCCAGTCAGTTCACGAATATCACTGTCTATAATGGGAACAATCCACTGTACACGTCCACCAGTGACGGCCAGAAATCCTGCTACATTTACGTCGGAGGAAACCTGGAGATGCGCTATATCAGCTCGAGCGAATCTTACGCCTACGTCTCTGACGCCGTAGGCTCGGTGAGGTTCGTGTTGAGGAACGGCAAGAAGGACTCATTGGGGAACGTGGTCTTTTCCGCCGTGACGTACAAGCCGTTCGGAGGGGCGGTCACCGCGACGGGATCGGACAGGTTCACCTATACCAGCGAGATCCAGGATCCGTCGTCCGGTCTGGAGTACCTGGGAGCGAGGTACTATGATCCGTCGACTGGGCGTTTCGTATCGATGGATTCGGTGTTAGGTAAGCCGTCGAGTCCGCAGACTTTGGATCGATACGAGTACTGCGTCAATAACCCTTTGAGGTTCACTGACCCCAGTGGTCATATGATCAGTGAAGGGTTGAACGAGGGAGGCGGCCTCGGTCCGTATGGGACAGTGACCATTACTGAAGGGACGGCCAATGGGGTAGTTACTACTACTATAAGCCCGACTGGGATAGTAACTGTTACCGGAGGCCCGACCGTGACCAATGGCAACCCGACTAACCCAGCCAACTCCAATCCCATAAATGTGTGGTATCATCAACGTGAAGAATGGCTTAATAATGGAGGAAGAGAGCAAGCGGCCGAAGACATGACCCACTTTATTATATTTCTTGGTTGCCTTGGAGCAGCGGCATTGTTAGTTTTAGTGCCTGAACTTGCGGTGGTTTATTATGCTGGGGCAATAATTTACACCCTAACATTCTTCGAGGAAAATCCTGATTACTTAATAGATCTAGTTGACGCCTTACCCAATCCCTCTTACACACCGGAGCATATCAACGGTGGCACCGAGTACCCTGCAAGTGGAAGGGGGTACTTCGTGTCTGATACACCTGTGCAATCAGGTGATTGGCTGCCCTCTTACACACCGGAGCATATCAACGGTGGCACC
This sequence comes from Methanomassiliicoccaceae archaeon, assembly GCA_963768775.1. Classification (GTDB taxonomy): domain Archaea; phylum Thermoplasmatota; class Thermoplasmata; order Methanomassiliicoccales; family UBA472; genus FEN-33. The sequence continues at coordinate 642,434 of CAVYIY010000006.1, read as the reverse complement.
GAGTACCCTGCAAGTGGAAGGGGGTACTTCGTGCCCGACAGTTAGAAGAAATGCGAAAAGAAGACACAATTACGCTCAAGCTAAGACGTGTAAAGAGTTATGGCTGAATTGGATCAGTACTAACGCAAAAGGTTTGTAATAAGAACATCTCCTTAATTGAGAGTGGAAATCAGACTTCAACTAGCAACTTGAAATTGTTCAATTTCGCAGCAGATATATGGCCATCATTATTAAGGGAGATTTTTCTTATCCCGCCTAATTTGTTAGATTTCCTGCTAAATACGATTGCAGTAAAAGATTCGAATATTATTGTTATATGAGAAAATATCATCGTTCATCGATGGTCCCGATATTGTGCGAAAGATCGAAACAGAAATAATCCTTGAATGTAGTATATTTGTGGAATTAAATATATTCATTAAAAGTTATCATTAAAAGTGAAAGACCGATTTCTTTCGCATCTTTAAATTCGAGCCTTTATGCACTTATAAGCTTCACAACGACAAAATGTTCTCTTCAGATGATCTTATGAAATGCCGAAAAGATATCATAGAAGCGGGATTAATCTCGCTGGAAGCTATTTTCGATTTTTACTTGGTTATTTTTGCTGACTGCTTCGTTATGGTCAGGTCACACACTTCCTAGACCATAACCATTTAGCTCTGGGACACATGTAATCCCCTTTTTAAGACGTCAAATTGGACACTCGTTTGTTCTTCTGGCAGGCATTAATCGATCTCCCCCCCAAAGTCGAATAACATTAGGTTTGATTAAGTCTGCGCGGCAGGATCCTTCATATTGCAAAGACGATAGAATTTTCTGGATACTCAAGAATCAGGATCGAGTCGGTCACGATAAAATGATTATGCTTACAGCTGTTCAGAAATAATGTTGGCAAAATGCTATGTTCGCGTTCTGTCAAACATCAAGTTGAAATCGGTGAGGTATCGAATAGAAAATAGGCGTCATTTTTCACAACATTCTCTATTAAAATCATTGTCGCCGCGGTTCAATATTTCAGTCACTATTTAGCTGACAACAATGATTATCATTCCTCAACTGATTTTCCACTACCCGTTTATTTGATAATAGACCAATTGGAATGATCGTTTATAAACAATAAATATAATGTTATTAAATTATTAAAGAAATTATTTAAAGCCGATAGGAAAGATTAAGAAAAGTCTATGCTGTTGCCTTAATAGTACCGAACCAATCGCACCTAATAGAAAGCGATTTGAATGGTAACGCTCTGCTGTCTCATCTCGGTTTTGATTAAAATAATCCAACCAATGCCAGATGAAAATATTTCGCCCCCCCGTCATGAGGAGACAATTAATAGGATTAGCCATTAGCAATAAGCATGCATTCACAAATCTAATCATTTAAAGCCAAGTTCCTGCTCAATGAACTTGCGGAATCCATGGTAATGTCCCCCGCCCAGGTACGGGGTCAACTTACAATAGAAGATTTTGTTTGATTCTGGCGAAATCAGAACTGGAAGTTCATATGCGACCCAATGCGCTTCCGGGAGATTGTTGGTCATCCAATTCTTCACGTCCTCGGATATGTCGTCGGAGACTATAACAGGGACCGACAGGAGGCTGCCTCCAAGCCCCCTTGGAAGTAGAGAGTTGCGGTTATCCAGCGCGTACTTGGTGGCCTGTTTTGAATAATTCTTGACAATATTGGCGTTGACCTGGTTCAAGGTCGTGGCGATGATGAATCTGGTCATCTTACCAGCCTTCGAGATTTCGAAGGCGCTCCTGACAGCGACCAACTCATACCGATTGCTACCAGATACGATGCTCCTAGTGACAGAGAACCCATGACCGCCTAATCTCTGAGCAAGCTGGTCGAAGTATTCATCGTATTTGCCCATAGGGAATCTATCTCTCTCTGACGATAAATAGTTGTCTTTTCGTATATTATCTTCAAAGCAACACACTGACCATTGGAGCGTCTAAAATTGATTCATTTGCAATAATGCGAATGAAATGTACTTGCTCATACGCATCGGGGTAAGACGGTCAGCGTAACCTTGGTTTTTTAGCAAAACATGAACTCTAATCTGTGCACGATATACTTGGTTCATTGTAGTCAGGTTCGATGATGCCAATATGTATATTTGGGCGCGCTATTCAGCAAATCAACCTTCGCCTCTCGAATCGCAGCATTGGCAGATTATGGCTAGCAGTGATGTGATTTCGATCACTCTTCCTTCCTGAACCACCTCACCTCGACCCCGGTCCGCTCCTTAGGTAGTCCGCAGCTTTCATGTAGGCAGGTGTATTCGTTAGAATACAACAATCCAGCCTCATCCCTCATTTCGTCATCGGTGATGGGGATTCCGTCATAGCACGTCATGCACGTTGCATATACTGCATACTTTTCCCTGGCTTTCTGGAAGCCTTTATCAAACCCCTTCTTGAGGCCTTTCTTATACGCCTGATCGGTTGTCGCCGCTCCTAAGCCCATCCCTGCCTTCACGATTTCGCTGATCTTGCGGCCAGTCTTGTCCGCAACGGACTTCAGCTTGATCATCTCGTTTTCGGTCAACCGAATGGACAATACTGGATTGGACCTCTCGTACTCTTTCCGCATTCTAGCCTTGATGTCTTTTTGAGTTTCGCCACTTGCTTCCTTCATATCATTCCCCCTTTTCATGAACCCGTTTACGATTGGTGTGAACTCCTCTCCCTTTCATCGTTGCATATGCCGGCCTGCTGCTCGATTCATCGGCACCGGCTTCTCGCATTCCCGCATTCAGCCTGGTCAAGAATTTCCCCGAATCGAAGCTTGATTTGAGATGGTGCGTTTCCGCGCCGATCGTGACGGTAATATCGTCGGAAGAGACCAGTGAGATGCCCTCCGACATCAACTTCGATGGGTGGCTCCTCCCCAGATCGAAGAGGAGCGCAAGCGTCATCACTTCCCGCAGCCTCCTCACCCTAAGCGCCAGATCGAGCAACGCCCCCTTCTTTTCCGGAATCTCATATGATATGCATACGGGGTCGATGAGTACCTCCAAGGCCATGGTGGACGTCTTCGCGATGAATTCGATGTCCAAAAGGTCCATCTCGTTCAGCGGTGGATCCGGTTCGCCTCGGCGTCTCCGTTCCTTTAGGATTATCGGGTCGATCAGCCGGCGGAGAAGGTACTGGCGCAGGTCCGAGGAGATGATGGCCTTGCCGAACGCTCCATGCCTTACAATGGACAGCACGCTCGATCCCATTCGCTCATCGATCAGCGACAAGGCTTCTAGCGCTGGCCTGATCTGGTAATGGGTCCGGCTTGCCTGCCACCCCTCCATATCCTTCGTTATCTCCAGTATATCCATGTCGAGCAGGCGCTTGCATGCTGACCCAAGACCGGGCTTGTTGAACTTCTTTTCGACGCCGGTTGAGAATGGTGTCAGCTTCGGGCCGACCTTCTGGATCTCCGATACGGTCATCGGACGGTTCAGCTCGGCGAGGGTCAAGATCACTCTCGTTTCGTTCAGCCAGGATTTCGCGCGCTTCGATCCCATTTCTTGCAGGTCGGCCATCTTCCACAGCTCCTAAACCCAAATGAGTAAAGACATCTTTATAATTTTGCTCAACTTCTTCAATATTTTAGTATCTCATAATTAATATTAAAACTATGATATTTCATTCTGGCTATGGAAACAGAACCGCGCTTACCTTCCTTTCGTCCCTGTCGTATTTATGTCAAGACATATTTTCATTGTTCTGGAGGCAACAGATGCCGCAACGCGACGTAATGGCAAAGGCGTCAGAGTTGGAGACGGCTCTGATAGAGGCAGGCGTGGACCAAGAAACGGCGACCGAGCTCATCGACGAACTAGAAATTGAGCTCCGTGATCTTCTGGACGAGGTCGACCAGGACCTCGAAAAGGCCGGGTCAGAAAGTGACTCAGAGCCTGACGACCGGGAGGATCGGTAACGCCAGCGGCGAGAAACCCCAATCACGGTGAGGGCTATCGTTCCCTCACCGTCCTTTTTCTTTTGCTGATTGGCAATAGGACCGAATTCATTGCGAGTCAGGTTCTCCAAACGATTCCAAGGTTGGTAACCAAGGGAACGGAGCGTCTCGATGAAACTTAGTACTCCGACCTCGGATACTGTTGCCGAGGGCGTCTGCCATGAGAGGCAAAGAGGGCGCCCTAGGAAAACGGTCAGCAGGAAGAGGGGGGCGACCTCTACGGGTCGATTCCCCCTGCTGACCGCTGCAAGGAAGTATCTGAAGAGGAGAGTCGGTACACTGGCGGATTCGACGATCGTGGAGCAGGAGCGGAAGTTCAGGTATCTGGATAAGGTGTTCCGGGAGCTGAAGGCGGACCAGAAGGTCCTGACAACAGATCCCAAAAGGATCTCGAGGGAGGACGTCCAGGCCTTCCTGGTCTGGATGAACAAGAAAGACCTCGATCCAGAGTACAGATCGAAGCTGATCGGCCTGCTCGACAAGGTGACCACCTTCAAGAGGAATCCAATCGTCCAGCAGATGAGGGCGGAGGGCGAGCGCATGCCCTCGGCATTGCCAAAGGATTTGAAATCGCTGGATGAGGCCGATGTCTTAAGACTGCAACACGCGGCCAACGACATGAAGGGATGGACGGGGGAGGTGGCGAGGATACTGACGGCGCTCTTGCCTGCAACTGGCCTGAGGCCGAGTGAGCTGCGCCTCGCCAACCTGGAGGACCTGGATATGAAGAACTGGACTTTACGAGTGGAGCACCCGAAGGGCCAGAACAATTATGCCAAGAAGCGTGAGGTCATCATCCTCCCGCAGGCCAGGGAGGCGACGCTGCGCTTCCTCAAGGCGAGGATGGAGCACCTTCAGGCCAATGGGATCGATGGCGCGGCCCCGCTCATTCCCTCCGTCCAGAACGGGCAGGCGACGCATTACTCCTCGAACTGGTTCAGGGTGGTAAAGGCAAAGGTCGAGAAGGAGGCCGGTGTGAAGTTCAAGCTGAGGGACTTCAGGCCGACCTTCACCCAGATGTGCCTGGACCGCGATCCGACTCTCTTATCAGATGTTTCCAAGCAGCTAGGGCACAGCACTACGCGCACCACGGAGAAGCATTACGGACGTATCCGTGACCGCGCGGCCTTCCTTCGACTGGAAAATGCATTCAAACTACCGGAGACATCTGGCTGCGCTAAAATTGAAAAGCCAGATGCAAAAAAGCCCGGAATTGAAATCGGAAATGGGATCACTGGATATGGCTAGTGGTGGGTCTGTCCGGATTTGAACCGGAGACTCATGGTCCCGAACCATGAAGTTTGACCAAGCTAGCCCACAGACCCTCGGAGCATTCGGCTTAATATGGTCGGAATATAAAAACATCTCTCTATCCTGGTGTCAAGCCAATTCAATTATGAATGCGATGCTTGAGATTGGTGAATGGTTCATTGCTCAGAGCGGCTCGTCTGTAGGATCGATAGCGCTTCATCGTCGCTGATGTCGTTCCAATGCTCATAAGCATCCGCCACTGCGAATACCGGCCCCGAACGTACATTCAGGACATACACCTCGTCCGCCTCCTGCAGCACCATCTCCGTTGCCCTCTCTGAGGCCGTTGGGACGGCCACGATCACCTTGCTCGCGCCGCTCTCCTTGGCGAAACGGATTACCGCCAGCATGGTGTATCCAGATGCAATCCCATCGTCTACGATGATCACGATCTTCCGCTTAAGGCTGGGATAAGGCTGGTTCTCCCGGAATATCTCCTCTCTCCAGCGCACGCTCTGCCTTGCCTTCTGCACCTGCCTCTCGATGATGTCCTGAGTGAGGCCAGTCGCATTGATCAGGTCGTCGTTCAGCACCAGCACGTCGTCCGGCCCGATCGCCCCGAAGCCCGCCTCCGGCTCATCAGGCAGCTGCACCTTTCTGGCGATGGCGACGTCGAGCTTGAGGTTCAGCAGGCGCGCCGCCTCCCTCGCCACCGGGATGCCGCCTGCGGGGATCGCCAGGACGACGGCGTTGCTGGAGCCATACTCGATGAGCATCTCACCGAGCAGGATCCCCGCGTCCCTGCGGTCGCGGAAGACATGCTGGCGATCATGCAATCCCAAGTCTTCCGTTACCTGTAACAATTGACTACCGGTTGATTCAGCAAAAGCGCGCTATTTAATGCATTCGAGCGAAAACTCAGCGGGCGTATTGCCGCTCACCAGTCACCGCGAGCGATATCAAGGTATCGCGGAACGTCGTAGGCGTTGTACGACATATTTAAATAAAGAAGTAATTCTCTCCCGCCATATGAGGGAACAGCTCCGGGAGAAGATGGCCGGCGAGATCACCCTTTCGAGCGATTCGGGCCGGACCATCCGCAAATGGCGGGAAGAGTTTGGGGCATCGCAGCAGGAGCTGGCGCGCCGATTGGGCGTGACGCCCTCGGTCATTTCCGATTATGAATCGGGGCGGAGGAAGTCGCCCGGGATCGTGATCGTGCGCAAGATCATCGATGGGCTGCTGGACATCGACCAGGCCAATGGCGGGAAGGTGATCAAGCGCTACAACCTGGCAGAACGGTCGGAGTGCATCATCTCCATCAAGGAGTTCACGCATTCCATCTCTGCCAACGAATTCGTCGAGGCCATCGAAGGCAAGAACCTGGCGAAGCAGGTGCCGCTGGACAGGGACATCCACGGCTTCACGATCATCGATTCGATGAAGGCGATCACCTCGCTGAGCTCGATGGACTACCTGAAGATCTACGGCTGGAGCTCGCGAGCGGGCACTGATCTTCACCGGGGTCAAGTTCGGCCGGTCGCCCATGATCGCCATCCGCGCGCATCCGCTGAAGCCGGCCCTGGTCGTGCTACCACCGGCCGGAGCACGTGGACGACCTGGCGATGCGGCTGGCGACCCTGGAGATCTATCCGCTGATCAAGACCGACATTGCCGATACCAGCGCTCGTGGAGCGCCTGGAAGATTAGATGGAGGGATGACAATGGATGTTGGTATTGTAAGCTATGGCGCGTACGTGCCGCGCTACAGCATCGCGCCGCAGGAGATCGGCCGGGTCTGGGGCGCGGACGGCGAACTGATGTCGCAAGAACCTGCTGATCTTCTGCAAGTCGGTCCCGTCCCCGGACGAGGATGTCATCACCATCTCGGTGGAGGCGGCTCGCGCGCATGATGCGGCGGACCAACGTGAATCCCAGGACTATCGGGGCGTTGTACGTCGGTTCGGAGTCGCACCCCTACGCGGTGAAGCCGACCGGCACCATCGTCGCCGAGGCGATCGAGGCCTCGCCGAACCTCACCGTGGCCGATTTCGAGTTCGCCTGCAAGGCCGGAACGGCGGCGATCCAGACCTGCATGGGCCTGGTCGGTTCGGGCATGGTCAAGTACGGCGTGGCCATCGGCGCCGACACCTCGCAGGGCGCGCCGGGCGACGCGCTGGAGTACTCCGCCTCGGCCGGTGGCGCGGCATACCTCATCGGTTCCGCAGAGATCGATCGCCACGCTCAATCCGACTTACTCTTACACCACCGACACCCCGGACTTCTGGAGGCGGGAAGGGCAGCCCTATCCCGTCCCACGGCGGTCGGTTCACCGGCGAGCCGGCATACTTCAAGCACATCCCGGCCGGCCGGCAAGGGCCTCATGGAGAAGGTCGGAGACGAAGCCAACCGACTACCATACGCGGTCTTCCACCAGCCCAACGGCAAGTTCCCGATGCGGGTGGCCAAGCAGCTCGGCTTCACCGAGAAGCAGATCGAGATCGGGCTGCTGACGCCGGTCATCGGCAACACCTACTCCGGCGCGGTGCCGCTGGGTCTGGCGGCGATACTGGACGTCGCCAAGCCGGGCGACCGCATCTTCGTCGTCGCCTACGGCTCCGGCGCCGGCGCGGACGGCTTCGACATCACCGTCACGGACAACATCACGCAATTACGACCGGGAGGAGGCGCCACGGTGAAGCAGCTGGTCGAGAACAAGAAGTTCATCGACTACGCCACCTACGCCAAGTTCCGCGGCAAGATCCAGCATGCAAGGAGGGGAGGTCGAATGAGAGAAGTGGCAGTCATCGGCATCGGCGACACCAAGTTCGGCGAGCTGTGGGACCTGTCGCTTCCGAGAGATCGGCATCGCAGGCCGGCCTGGCGGCGGTGCACGACGCCAACCTGTCCGGCGAGGAGATCGACGCGCTGTACGTCGGCAACATGTCCGCCGGGCGCTTCATCGAGCAGGAGCACGTCGCGGCGCTGATCGCCGACTACTCCGGAATGGCCAGGGACAACATCCCGGCGACCCGGGTGGAGGCGGCCGGGGCGTCCGGCGGCCTGGCGCTGCGCCAGGGCTACATGGCCGTGGCGTCCGGAATGCACGACATCGTCGTGGTCGGCGGCGCGGAGAAGATGACCGACGTGGGCGACACGAGTCGCAACGAGATCCAGTCGTCGGCGGCGGACCAGCAGTGGGAGGTGACCTTCGGAGCCACGTTCCCGTCGCTGCACGCCATGATCGCCCGCCGGCACATGCACGATTTCGGCACCACCCGGGAGCAGATCGCCTCGGTGGCGGTCAAGAACCACAAGCACGGCTCGCTGAACCCGAAGGCCCAGTTCCAGAAGGAGATCAGACCTGGACACCGTGCTCACGCGCCCCGCCGGTGGCCGACCCGCTGGGCATGTTCGACTGCGCCCCGAACTCCGACGGAGCGGCGGCGGTCGTGCTCTGCGCCATGGACAAGGCGCAGCAAGTACACCGACACGCCGGTCAAGATACTGGCATCGGCGCAGGCATCGGACACGCTGGCGTTGCATCACCGTTCGGACATCACTTCGTTCGACGCCACCCGGTCGCGGCGGAGCGCGCGTTCAAGCAGGCCGGGCTGGACGCCGAAGGACATCCAGTTGGCCGAGGTGCACGACAACTTCACCATATCGGAGATACTGGCGATCGAGGACCTGGGCTTCTTCCCGAAGGGAGAGGGCGGAAAGGCGACCGTGGACGGGCAGATCGCGATCGGCGGCAAGATCGCCATCAACACCTCCGGCGGACTGAAGGCCCGGGGCGACCCGATCGGCGCCACCGGCGTGGCGCAGATCGTCGAGGTCGTCACCCAGCTGCGCGGTACAGGCCGGAAAGCGCCAGGTGGCCGGCGCGCAAGGTCGGCCTGGCGCAGAACGTCGGCGGCACCGGCGCCACGGTCGTCGTCACCATACTGGGGGTGGCCTGATGACGACCGCCAGGTTCTGGAGGGAGAACGCGTCCCGGTACAACCTGACCGCGTCGCAAGTGCGGCGTCTGCGGCAAGGTCTTCTTCCCGCCGCGGTACGTCTGCCCGACCTGCCACCGCAAGTCCATCGGGAAGATGGAGCCGCTCCAGCTGAAGGGCGAGGGAGAGGTATACTCCTTCACCGTGGTGCACGAGGCCCCGAGCCAGTTCGAGATGCAGAAGCCCTACGTCATGGCCATCATCCGGATGGACGAGGGCGTCATGGTGACCGCGCAGCTCATCGACGTCGACCCGAAGGAGGTGGAGATCGGCATGAAGGTCAAGGCCACGTTGCGGAAGCTCGGCGAGGATGGCCCGGCCGGCGTCATCCACTACGGTTACAAGTTCACGCCATTTTCCTGACGCTGGCGTCTCCTTCGATTCGTGATGTGAACTAATCCCCATCGGTCGATATGTCAGTGATCGAGCGCGTGAGCAATACATCCAGATCGTGGAAGAGATGTTCGAGCTCGTATCATCCGACGTTCACGTCGAAACCAAATTCGAATCCGACCGGGTCGTTCGACAGGACCGGGCGGCATTCCAGGCCGAGGACGACGTGCAATGTGCCTGCCTTCTTCGGCAGGACCTCGATCTGCATCGATCCGGACTCGCCGCCTCTCAGCTTCGGCAGCGCCACCAGGCCCTTCGCCTCCAGATCGCCCAGGATGGTGATGTTCACTTCCCGTGCCATCGCCTTCGCCTTGTTGGAGTAGCGCATGACCGCCTTCGACCACTGCCATGCCGCCATCTTTTCCACGAAATCGATGTCCAGCTGGATGTCGGGCATGAAGTCCTCCACCGCCCTCTCGGCCGCGGCGAGCGCCTCCCTCATCTTCGCCAGGGCCGCGCCGTGGTCCGTGGTCTTGCTCGCCTCCGCCGCGCGGTACAGTGAAATGGATTCCTTCAGTTCGATGCCGTTCTTGCGCGCCTTGTCTATGCGCGCTTCCACATTGGTGCGCAGGTCGACGTAATTCCGCTGCGTGTCCAGCGCCACGCCGACGTGGGTCTCGGCCCCCTGCAGGTCCAGCCAGGCCTGGCGCAGCTCCGCGTTCTTGATCGCCCCCCCCGCCTTGGCGATGAAGTCCTGCGAGGCGGACACGTCCGCGCCGTTGCCCCGCGCCTCCCTCATCCTGCCCTCGATCGCCTGCCTCTTCTCACCCATCTGTCTGATCAGCAGCGCCTGCATCCCCAGCACCGATTCCCTGAGCTGGGGCAGCCCGACCGGGCTGCCTTCCTTCTTCGCCGCGTGCGCATTCCGCGCCTGGGCGGGGATGGCCTTCTGGTCCAGCTTCATCTCCTCTGCCAGCGAGAGCAATGCGCCCAATTGCCGCACCAGCTCCGCGCTGCTCCTCGTCACCGCTTCTTGCAGCGCCGCCTTGGCCCGCCGAGTATGCAGCGTTGCCAATTCGTAGTCGGAGGCGTCCAGGTTGCGCCTGGCCTGCTCGGCGATGTCCCGCACTCGCTTGATCGCCTTGGGGTCGTCGAGCCCCTCGGCCTCCTTGATCAGGTCGTCCAGTTCCGTCGTCCTCCGGCTGAACATGCCGCTCTTCGCCTTGAGCTCGTCCGCTCCGCTCACGGTCAGCGCGAACGCCTCTCCGAAAGAGCCCTGGCCGAGCTTCTCCTTCGCCCGGAGCATGGTCTGCTCGATGGTGTCCGTGGCAAGTCCCTTGCGCATCGCTTCGGCCACCTTGGCCTCCAGATCCTTCAGGATGCGCTCGGTGAGCTCCTTCTGCTCCCTCACCTTGGCGAGCTCCAGCTCGACGTTCTTCACCAGCGCCGAGGCCTCGCGGAAGCGCTTCGCCTCCAGCCGCTTGTCCACCTCCGAGCGTCCCCGCAGCGCCGACTCCAGGTCCGGGCCTTCCAGCCCCAGTTGATGATAGGTAAGTTCCTGCTTCCTCAGCTGCTCCTGCACCAGCTCGGCGGCCGCCTGCCCCGCCTGGTCACCCGCCTTCTTGGCCAGCTCATGGGCGATACCGTGGCGGCCCAGCTTGGCGTAATTGGATGCCTGGCGCAGCAGCTCCTGCGCGGCTATGGTGCTCACCCCGAACTCTTGGGCGTCGGAGACGATCGCCTGCGCCGTGGTGATGGTCTCCTCCGACCGGTCGCTCAGGAGCAACGCCTGGTCCAGCTCGCTCTTCGCCAGCTCTATGGCGCGGAGCGCATCGTAAACTCTCCGCTCCTCCAGCAATGAATCCGCTTTCGCCAGGATCTGTTGGGCCCCGCTCACGTCGGAGCCGCCCTCCCTGGCCCGCGAGAACAGGGCGCGCGCATTCTCCATCTCGTCCTGCGCGCCCCTCACCAGCACATTGAATATCGCCCGCTCCGCCTCGCGCGAGGTGGTCATCACCGGCAGCCATTCCTTCCGCTCTAGCATGGCCTCGGCCGCTTGGATGCTCTGCTCCACACCGACCGCGTCGAAGCCTAGCCGCTTGGCCACCTGGAGCAGGTCTCGCACCGCCGCCACGCGCTTGGGCGCGACGTACGGAGCGACGAGCTTCTCCGCCTCCACGAAGGCCTTTGCCGCCGCCGGGAACGTCTCATCGTACCGGCCCGATTCGAACAGCCTCTTGGCCACCCCCAGCAGCTCGACCTCCTTGGAAGCGTTCAATTGGTTCGCCTCCGCCTCCTTGAGCAGGGAGGTGACCTCCAAGATGCGGTCGTAGAGCCGGGTATAGGAGGAGGTGAGCCGGTCCAGCGTGACCTCTGCCTCCTTCAGCAAGGCATAGCTCCGTTCCAGGTCGTCCTTGCCCAGCGCCCGGGTGGACTCCTCGCTCAGGCGGTCGGCCTGCAGGACCTCCACTCCGTTCCTCCGGGCGGATGAGACCGCCCTAGAGAGCGCGGTCAGCCGCCGGGTCAGCTCGTCCTTGACGATGCTCTGGACGTAATGGAATACCTCCGTGGTCAGGGCGAGGGAGTCGGAGGCGGCCCCCCGGCGGCGCAGGTCGTCGGCCCGGGCGAGCTTATCATTGAGCATGATGCTCTCGCAGCCGACGTCCTTGGCGATGGCCAGCAGGTGCCTGGTGACCTCCATCCGCGTCTCCAGCGCCTTCAGCTCGTCCTTGTGCACCAGCTTCATGGTGCCGGCCGCCAGCTCATAGGCCTTGCTTGAGTTCCCCGCCTGCAGCGCCTCGCCCGCCTGACCGACCGCGCTTCTGTACGGCGTGACGTCCAAGGGCCCCTTGTACCCATCGAACATCTGCATGGCATCGGCGATCGTCTTCTCGGCGATCTCCTTGATCTTGGCATCGACCTTGGCGATCACCTCTTCGATCGCCGCCTTCACTCCTGAGTAATGGTGAGATTTGACCTTCGCGATGGTCTCCTCCAGGGCGGCGCTCTCCCCGGAGACGTCGGCCCCGATCTTCAGTCCGGAGGTGACGCGCATCTCCGCCCGCATGATGTCCCCTCCCAGGCTGGACTGCAGCGCGGAATGAACCAGGTCCTGCGCCTCATGCAGGGACTTAACCGCCTCCTTGAAATCTCGTTGGATGGTCTGCTTCCTCGACCTTTCCAGCCAGCGCTTGGTGCCCTGGATGTCGACCTGCAGGGCCGTCGCCTCCAGCAGGAGGGACTTGGTGCGGGCCAGCTCGGCCTCCACCTCCCGATAGCCTTCCAGCGCCTTCTCCAGCATCCTCTCGGCCGCGGCGACCGTCGCGGATGCCTTGGAGAAGTCCCCTGCGGCCAGCGTCTGGCGCGCTTCCTGGAACTTGTCGAAGATTGCCGTGGTGTCGGTGCCGGTCTTCTTGGCGATCAGCAGCCGGTCGCGCAGGCCGGAGATCAAGTGGAGCAACTGCTCCGTTTCCAGGTCGGCGATGCTTGACTCCAGTGCCCGCCATTCCTGCAGCGCCTCGTTGAGCCTCTCCGAGCGCGCCAGCTCCCTGCCCTTTGCCACCTCGTTCGACAATTGGCTTATGTCCGCCCCATACCCCTTGAGGGTGGTGGCGCGCTGCTTCATCCCGTCGAATCTCTGGAATAGAGCTTGGGCGATGGACGCTCTGGCTTCCTTATCTCCGGTCCGGAGCAGCTCGAATGCGGACTCGTACTCCCGCGCCTCGATCGCCTGCCGGGACCGCTTGACCGTCTCGTCGGCCTTCGCCAGGCTCTGGCCCAGCTCGGCGGCGTTCTCCGAGAGCTCTCCATAGTGCCCGATGCGAGCGGTGAACTCCCTCTGCAGCACCTCCCGGACGGCTGCCAGGCATTCGTTCAATTTGGCAGCGGCATCGGCATGATCGCCTTGGTCCAGGTACCGACGGGACTGGCCCAGCAGGGCCTTCTCCTCCCCCAGGACGATGGAGTTCCTCTCGGCCAATAATATTAATGACTGGGCCAAGGAAAGCCGGTCCGCCTCCTTGGCATTAGTGAATCGTTCGGCAGCATCCCAGAGCTCCCGCGCTTTGGCCAGGGCGGTCTCCATGGCGCCTTCGTTGAGCAGGCCTTGGGCCTTCTCCGCGGAAGCGAGTATCTCGCCGGGGACGTCCTTCGCCTCGAACAGGTGAAGCAGGGAGAGGCTGGAATCGATGATGGAGGAGACCTTGGCCTTCTTCGCTTTCTCCACCGCCTCGAGGGACCTCGCGGCCAGGCCCAAGGCTTCCTTGTAGTCCTTCTGCTGGTTCGCCTGCCGGCTCTCCTGGAGCAACCGGTCCGCCTCGGCGGTGTTGGCGTCGAACGACTTGGCAGAGATGATGGCTTTCTCTGACTCCGCCATCTTCTCCTCCGCCTCCTTGCGGTTGCGCGCCGCCTCCTTGGTGCGCTGCTCCAGCTGCTTGGTCAGCTGCAGCTGCTTCAGATAGTCTCCAGTCACTCGCTCTCGCCTCGATCGGTCGCTCCCATGTTCAGTTCCAGACGTACTGCGGAACTGAGATTATATGGCATGTAGAGCATATAGCTTACGCACCAGTTATCCTTTCTGGGGCTGACTCATCTCTTGAGAATGTCGACGAAGGCAACCCGCTCCAGGACCAAATCGCTGGCCCTCTCGGGGCCGAGGGCTTCGATCTCCTTGCGCTCAACGCCGAAGCGCAGGGCCTTTTCCACCGAGGCTTCGAGCACGGAATCGTCGCGCACCAGATCGAGCGCGCCCAGGGCGTCCTCCACCGCCAAGCCGAAGAGAACTAATGCCACCCGTTCGCTCCCCGGTTTCAGCCCCATCTTCTCCTGCGCCTTGGAGATCTGCCTTTCGCCCGAGGCATAGAGGAGGCATTCCATGGTGATGTTGTTGCAGGCGTTGATCAGCTGGTCGAAGGACCGGAGGGCATGCTCCACCGCGCTCTGCAGGTGCTCCGCGCCGCAGACTAGGTCGGCGTCCAAGGCCAGGGCCGAGCCTTCCGCTAGGAGCCGCAAGCGCTCCACTGCCCTCCGCGGGTCCGCGATGAGCCCCCTCGCCCCGACGATCTGGTAATCGGACATGCTGGCCTTCGAAGCACCTCGCGATATTTATTAGTTGCCCGCCTCCACCCCCGGGGCGAACGGAATGTCTTCTCCCGCCGGAAGGCACGAAAGGTTTATCAAAGACCATCGTGGTAAGCTGGCCAGTCACTATAATATCTCGATGGTGCGGCAAATGTCAGCGGACAGGGTGGAAGTCATCGCCCCGGCCACCATCGCCAACCTCGGTCCGGGGTTCGATGTGTTCGGGATCGCTCTCAGGGAACCTTATGACGTCATCAGGGCCAAGCGGGTCAGCGGAACCGGGGTCACCATAGCGGAGGTGACCGGCGTCGGGGCGAATCGGGTGACCGTGGAAGCGAAGCGGAACACCGCCTCCGTCGCCGCCCTGGATGTGCTGAAGAAGGCGAAGTCTGATTTCGGCCTCGAGCTCAGCATCAAGAAGGGTGTGCGCCCGTGCAGCGGCATGGGGTCCTCCGGTGCGTCCGCTGCCGGGGGAGCGTTCGCCGCCAATCTGATGCTGGATTCGCCGCTGTCGCTGAGCGATTTGGTCGTGTGCGCAGCCATAGGGGAGCAGGCCTCCTCTGGAACGCTGCATGCCGACAACGTGGCTCCATCTCTATTCGGCGGTTTCACCATAATCCGCTCCTACGATCCGTTGGACGTGGTCCACGTCGACCCTCCGGCCAACCTCGGCATCGTCGCCGCTCTGCCGGACATGATGGTGTCCACCAAGGAGGCAAGGGGAATATTGCCGAAGAAGGTGGAGATGAGGAAGCTGGTGCATACCGTCGGCCACGCGTCGTCGCTTGCCGTGGGCATGAGCCTGGGAGACGTCCCGCTCATCGGGCGGAGCGTTTCCGATGTCATCATCGAACCGGTCAGGGCGCCGCTGGTGCCTCACCTCAAGGAGGCGGAGGAGGCGGCGATGAAGGCAGGCGCGGTGGCTTCTTTCCTCGGAGGGTCCGGGCCTTGCGTGGCATCGTTCTTCGACCTTTCTCTCGCGGACGGGAAGGCGATTGGAGAGGCTGTTCGTCGGGTCTTCGAATCGAAAGGGGTGAAGGTCGACATCTGGGTAGATGGCTGGGGCAAGGGTTGCAGGAGGGTCTGAGATGCCATATCTCGTTAAATGCTTCGATTGCGGGAGAGAGATAACCGACGGGCTTCTGGATAGCTGTCCGACCTGCGGCGGGCTGCTGACCGTGGAGATGGACCTCTCGCCGCTAAAGGGGAAGAAGCTCCGAGACCTGCGGAAAGCACCAATGGGGGTGTGGCGCTACGCCCCGTTCCTGCCGGTGGACAAGATGAAGGCGGTGAGCCTGCTCGAAGGCGGAACGCCGCTCTACCGATGCAAGGGACTGGGCGAGAAGCTGGGGATGAAAGACCTGAGGGTCAAGTACGAAGGCGCTAATCCGACCGGCTCATTCAAGGACCGGGGGATGACGGTCGGCGTCTCAAGAGCAGTCGAGCTAGGCTGCAAGGTAGTAGGATGCGCCTCTACCGGCAACACCTCCGCCTCGCTGGCCGCCTATGCCGCCAAGGCCGGGCTGGGCTGCGTCGTTCTACTGCCATCTGGCAAGGTGGCCCTGGGGAAGTTGGCCCAGGCCATGTTCTACGGAGCGAAGGTCATCTCCATCGACGGCAACTTCGACGAGGCGCTCGACATCGTGAGGCAATTGGCTAAGGAAGGGCACCTCTACCTGCTCAACTCGATCAATCCCTTCCGCCCCGAGGGGCAGAAGACCGTGGCGTTCGAGATCCTGGACCAACTGGATCTGGAAGTGCCCGATCGGATCGTGCTGCCAGTTGGGAATGCCGCCAACATCTGGGCCGTGTACAAGGCGCTCACCGAGTTCCGCGACTTGGGCTGGATCGACAAGATGCCCCGGCTGATCGGGGTGCAGGCATCGGGCTCCAATCCGATCTCCAGAGCGTTCGAGGAGGGGAAGCGCGACTTCCAGCCGGTGGAGCACCCGGAGACCGTGGCCACTGCCATACGCATCGGTAATCCCGCTAGCGGCAGGAAGGCGCTCAAGGCGATCTACGATACCGACGGGCTCGCGGTCGACGTGACCGATGAAGAGATCATCGCTGGGCAGAAGCTGCTCGGGCGCACCGAGGGCGTTGGTGTCGAGCCGGCGTCCGCGGCGTCGATCGCCGGGGTCATCAAGCTGCGCCAGAGCGGGGAGATCTCGGCGGACGAGCGCGTAGTCTGCATCTGCACCGGCAACCTGCTGAAGGACCCGGACACGGTGATCAAGAACTCGGGCGAGATCTTGAAGAGCAAGGCGAGCATGGACTCGGTCAAGAGATTGCTGGCATGTTGATTCAATTGCAAACACTTTTCATTCTTTGGATCGGGCTTGCAATCCCCATTTTCAAATGATTGGCGAAGCAATATGATTCCGTCGAGGGATGAGCTAGTAGGCGTCGAAATTAAGTATGAGCGGCTGCAACAGACTCTTTATGAATGCGAACGGGGACGCTACTACCGGACGGGTCAGGATGGTCTTGGGCGCGTCAAGGATCCTTTTAGGCTGGCTATTCCTATGGGCCTTCCTCGACAAGCTCTTCGGACTCGGCTTTTCCACGCCCGCAGCATCCTCCTGGCTGAATGGAGGTTCCCCGACCGCAGGATACCTCAAGTTCGGAACCAGCGGAATTCTCTCAGGTCTCTACAGCAGCATCGCTGGCAACCAAGTTGTAGATGTTCTGTTCATGCTCGCCCTCCTGGCACTGGGCATTGCCCTGATTCTCGGGATCGGCATGAGACTGGCGACTTATGGAGGGACGCTGCTCCTCCTGTTGCTCTGGTCCACTAATCTCCCGCCGGTGCAGAATCCGCTGATCGACGAGCACATCGTATACATATTCTTGCTCTGGGTGCTTTTCTGGCTCAAGGCTGGAAGGATGTACGGTTTGGGTGAGCTATGGAGCGAAGCCATATTGGTGAAGCGGATCCCCTGGCTCGAATGAGGAAGCACCGAGGATAAGCCTCCAATCAAGAGGTCGAGACATGTCCGCGGGATGATTCAGATCACATGATTCTGGATTCTTTATGATCTTCTCGAAAATCGTCTGCAAACCACATGATCAGCTGGAAAAGAGAGAGTCATGCGATGTGCGCCTTGGCCTTGAATGGGGGAATTACGTCCGGCACATTATTCCTAAGGTGAACATGGAGTTGTCAACGCATCTTGCCGGGCTCTACAGTTTCATTCTCTTGAAGGAGTAAGTACCCAAAGCCATCATGGCCACTGCGAAGACCGTCAGAACGACAAAGTCGACGACCAGTCCGAAATGATAGGTTCCGAGCATCAATCCTCGTATGGCGTCCACTCCATAGGTCACCGGGTTTGCGATCGTAATGGCCGCCAACCAACTGGGCAGGTTGTCTATGGGGAACAGCGCCCCAGACAAGAAGAACAGTGGAAAGGTCACAAAGCCGCCCAAGAGGGAGAAACCCTCCGGGGATTCCATCCAGGCGCCGATGATCAGTCCGACACCCACCAGACCGATCAGGGTTATGAAGATGAAAAGGTAGGCGATCAAGAAGCCAATGCCGAAGGGCACGCCGACGAGAGGGGCCAGAAACATGATGATGGTCGCCTGGATGACGCTGTCGGTCGCCCCCCCTAGCACCTTCCCGAAGAAGGCCGTACTGCGGTTGATTGGAGCCACCAGCACCTCCTTCAGGAAGTCGAGCCGCTTGTCCCAGATGACGTTCGCCCCATAGAATATCGAGGAGAAGATCATGGTCATCACTATCACCCCTGGGTAGATGTAGGCCTGGTAGTTGACGTTGGCCAGGCTGACCTGGGAGCCAAGTCCTGCACCGAAGACGAAAAGCCAGAGAAGCGGGCTGATCACTGCGGACACTATCCGAGAGCGCTCCCGCAGGTAGACCTTGAACTCCCTGAGCCAGAGGGCATAGAGGCCTGAGAGTTCGCTCATCGCCTCGCCTCCGCCGTCATTATCCTCTGCCAATATCCGCCTTCTTCCCCCTGCTCCCTGTACTCACGGCCAGTATATTGCAGGAAAACATCGTTCAGCGTTGGCGGGCGGAGCTCCACGCTGTCAACTTTCCCGATGACCGCCAGGATCTCCTGGGCGTGAGAGCCTGCGTCCTCCACGGTGAGCAGGACCGTCCGATCGCGGACTTCGACCTTCTTGACGAAAGGCATCTCGCGGATTGCCTCCAGCCGAGGATCGCTCATGGTCAAGCGAACCATATCCCCTCCGAGGGCTCGCTTCAATACCTCGGGGGAATTGTCGACGACTATCTTGCCGTGATCCACAATGGCGATCCGGTCGCAAAGCCGGTCGGCCTCGTCCATGTAATGAGTTGTGATGATGATCGAGATCTTCTTTTCCGCAACTAGTCGCTCGACGTATTGCCAAATGTGCTCCCGGGTCTGGGGATCAAGTCCTAGGGTCGGCTCGTCCAGAAACAGGATCTTCGGATTATGCAGCAAGCCTCGGGCAATCTCCAGACGACGTCTCATCCCCCCCGAATAATGCTTAACCAATCCGTCTTTCCGATCGGAGAGGTCGACCAGTTCCAGGACCTCCTTCGCCCTCTCTTCGCGGAGTGGAGAAGGAACCCCATATAGCATAGCGTGCATCATTAGATTTTCAGCCCCAGTTAAGAGATCATCGGAACTCGGTTCCTGGAAAACCATTCCGATGCTCTTCCTCACCTTGGCTGGCTGACGCACGATATCGTATCCATTGATTGTAGCAGTGCCGCTCGTGGGCCTCAAAATCGTCGCGAGCATGTGCAACGTGGTCGTCTTCCCGGCTCCATTTGGGCCAAGGAGGCCAAAGACCTCTCCCTCTTCAATTGAGAAACTGAGTTTATCGACGGCAGTGAATTCGCCATAGTTCTTCCCTAGATTCTGAACATTCACAATCACGTCGCCGTTCACGTGGACCACTTTCCTGTTCGTGCCTCAACCAGTATTCTCAGATACGACTATCAGAGGGTTAAGGATAAAAAGCCACTCTCGATGGCCGGTCCTTCTGCTATAGGCATTCTTGGCCAACACAGATTATTATCTATTGCCATGATTAAAACAGAATGCCCTTCGCCTCATCTTGCGATGAATCCTATCACATCTTGGCTTTCTCTGGATTCCGCTGATAAGGCGGCCTTTTGGAGGTATCCGGAAGAATTCTGGTGGCAATACTTAAACCTAGGAGACTCCAAGAACCGCGTCATGTGTCCAGAAATGGGGCAGACAAGCATGCCATTGTCGGCAGGTTCATCGAGCTATCAGATGGATGAGATGGAGCGCAAGATTCGAAGAATGTACACGATGGTCGAAGCCATTTTGATTCTGCAGGTATTCTTCTTGATCCTGCTCTTCGTGCCATGATCCCGATCGATAGTGATTCAAGCTCGTGAGTGACCGTTCGAGGCGATCAAGATAGCATACACTTAGGTTCGGTTTGATCAATATGGCCGAGGAACGATTCAGAACAGCTTTGATTGCAATTGCACCTGATGCGGATGCGTCAAAGTATATGAGCCTGATCAGAACATCACGCTATGAGTTGAGGAGCATTCTCGTCAAGGACGAGTAAGAGGCCTTAGCGATCTGCAAAGAGCTGGTTGAGAGAGATGGCGTGCAATCGTTCATCTTATGCCCGGGATTCACAAACAAAGGTGTGGCTCAGATAGCGAATGCGGTGGGGGAGGGCATTTCTGTTAATGTCGCCAGGGGCGATGGGCCAAGCAATGCAATTGCCCATGAGGTAATGATCAGGGTCGGATTCTTCGATTAGGGGGAAAGAAAGCTTCGACAAGACGCCAACTGTGATCACTAATCAGTATACAGACTTTTTCTGCCGAAATATGCAGGATAAAGAACGATGGCCAGAAGAGCTGCTTTAGAAAGCTCGCTCCTTCCGCCAAACCACTGGACTTTTCTTATCTTTTCTTTATCATGCGATGAAGTTCGGGTCCGTGGGTCGCTTTGCGCAGCTGCGTGATGTCACTGTTTGGCCTGATATCGTTCGTTAAGTAGTGAAACGTTCCCTTATACAGTCCGATGATGACTAACAACAATGCGGACATACCCGAACAAAGCATAAGAGCGATGCGGTTCGCTGCGACGCTCAAGGGCATCGATCTGAAATATGATATTTGCAAAGCCTGCCATAGATCGAAAGTACGATCTGAGACGTGCCTCAACTGCCGATCGCTTTCAACCCGCAATCAAGCCATTATCAAATAGTCCCTCTCATTTTGTCGACAAATAACGTCTTGTAACCAGAAATCAGGGATTCTTCAGAATGTTGTGAGGTTCGGGCGGTGAGAGATGAAGTTGAAACCTTTCCCTTTTTCATTATCATCTTGGATGGAGAGCAATCTTAATCAGGAGGCGGTTCTCAGTCATTCTTGAGGTTCTCGTTATGAGGTTTCATGTGGAATTGACGGCAAGGGAGAATTTCGGTCCATTAGAGGCCGTACCAGTGCAAAAGATGATCTTTGCCTAATTGAGCAAACTCGTGCAATCCGGGAAGGTGAAGGAGCACGGAATCTACTCTGATGAGCGCGGTGGGTTCCTCATCCTCGATGCGGAATCTCCTGAAGAGCTACACGCAATGCTCAGTCCCATTGTTGATGCCATGAGGTTTCGAGCGCAGCCATATGTTACCCTCACGACACTCAAGTCGTTCTTCGATGTCTATGAGAAGACGATGAAGAAGTGACGAAGCGTAGCTAATCTCAGAGTTGACAGCGGAGTATTAAAAAGAACCAGGTTCTTGACGACCTAATTCTAGGCTTATGCATTAATAAATAAGCCAGGTTTAATCAAAAGGAATTGATAGGAGCATAAACCCTTCCCTTGCAGAATCACTTAGCTCTTTCATTACACAACCTGACGTTGCAAATCAAATCCTTCCAGTCCTTCGGGGGTGCACGTTCGAGATCTTCCCATTTTGGAATAATTGGGAAATCTAGTGATTGTATTGGCCACAATCGGATTATTTGTCTATAATCCTCTTTTGTCAACCTCCATATCCGTTCTTCAGATACCGCTTTTATTGACATCCTGCAACGCCCCAGATTGGATTAGGGTCGAGGATGTTAAGAATTGCACCAGGGATGCGGTGATGTTCAACCCTATTTTTTAGAGGTAGTACTTGAGCAGAAAGACTACCAGACCTAGGATGACCGCGGAAGAGAGTATTACCAAATGGATAGGTGCCAATATTCTGTGTTTCCGATGAACGCCTGATTCCATGGTATGTAGCGAGATGATGTTGATAATATAGCTCTTAGTTCCTCGATATCGAAGATGATAGCCACATTTTGGCAGAGGTCAAGGGTCATCGAGATGCTGTGAGGTTCGGCATTCTCAACAATATAGAAAATCAATGGGCAATTCATAATTTTGATCATCCATTAGATCGCCTATGTAGCAGGTCCATTCCTCGTTCAAATTTCTATGAAGGAAAACCGGATAGTGAAAATCATGATGACTGATTGATTTTGAAGGCCAATATTGAATTTCCTTTAGGATATTTGTAAAGAAAAACCTTTTAATCGTTCAGGTCGCGTCAAGACCAGTGATTAAGTATTAGTGGCGTCGGTATATCGTTCCAAACATATTGAAATGAGGAGTGAGGAAAATAAAAACGAAAAAAAGAAACGACTCGAGAAATTGGGGGAATTGAAATGGCTGATATGAAGATATTTGGAATAAGCATCAGTACGCATGTGTTGATATTGGGCATTCTTGGAATAATCCTGGTGATTGCTGGCATTGCGGTATCGACCATCCACAGTTCGTTGCGAGGCTCAGGTTTAGGCACAGCTCTACTCATCCTAGGTTTCGTGATGCTGCTCATCGGCGCGTACAGGTTTGTTGCTAAGCGCGGATAATGAATCGAATGAAATTGCGCGACCCTTTATTGTTACCTTTTTTGGGAGGAGGAGGCTTTCGCCCCCCCTTCATCCTTATCAATTATCACCATGCTTCATATCGATTAATCGAGAGGGCTGCGACTTATTCTTTGCAGCCAACTCCATTCTTGCGTTTGGGTTGTGGATAATAAGAATTGGCTGCAAGGATGCGGTGAGATTCGGGATCTAATTCCATCGGCCGCATCTTGGGCATTGATTTCCCATTCCCATTTGCGCCCCGCAATATCTGCAATATATGCCTTGATAGAGCGCTATCGAGAACATTCAGAACCGATTAGGGGAATGGGTGGGATTTCACTCTCGAACCATGATCTACGCCGGACCTGCGGGAGAATGATGTCTAGAGCAGGAGTCCCGATTGAGATCATTGCAAAGAAATTTGGGCACTCGGACACCCGAACGACGATGAATTATCTAGGTTAGATTTCGAGGATTTGAGCACCGCAGAAGACCTCTTTGCGAAGTATCAAGCCAGCCCAATTTGCCCCGATCAGGGCACTTTTGGCGTCAGCCAGGAAAAAGTAGACAAGATGGGATTTGACCATTCGTCTATCCAGACATGTGAATTTCCATTTCAATCAGAATAGTCAATGCTAGGATGCGCATGTGAAATGTCTATCCAATATGATTTCTGGACGCAAACAGATTTATCCATTCAGATGGATGCACATTCCCTGAAATGGCAACTGCTCAGAACGCCAAGCGCCCTAGGTATCGCACCTACGTGGACGGGTTCGACGAGAACCTCAACGGTGGAATACCGCAGGGTCACATCGTGATCCTGGCCGGATCCGCCGGGACAATGAAGTCGTCGCTGGCATACCACATTCTCTTCATGAACGCCAAGCGCGACGGCGTGAACGGCCTCTATATATCCTTGGAACAGGGGCGTACCAGCCTGATCCGACAAATGGAAAACCTCGGGCTGAAAGGCGAGACGCTGGGCAACGTGGAGGTGCTCGACCTGGGCGAGATCAGGCGCAAGAGCGAGGGCGCGCAGTTCATGGACACCTTCCGGTTCGCCATCAGCGAGACCAAGAAGCGCTTCAATTACGACCTCCTGGTCATCGATTCGATCGGCGCATTGGAGATGATCGCCAACATGCCTCGGCCGCGGGAGGAGTACTTCAGGCTCTTCGAATGGCTACGCTCCCTGGACATCACCGTCCTGGTGGTCAGCGAGATGCCGGTGGGAGCGTTCACGTCCTATGGCGCGCACGACACCGACTTCCTCGCCGACGGGATTGTGCACCTGAAGATGGTCGAGGTGTCCGAAACGGAAGTGCAGCGCCGCCTCCGCTGCGTCAAGATGCGCGAGACCGATCATTCCAACAATTACTTCTCGTTCTTCCGCAACGAGCGCGGATTCGCCGTCACCCGGGCGATCACTGACTTCTAGAAGTCCATCAGCTTGCGCTGCCCGCTCTGGGATTTTGCTTCCTTCCCTGGAATCACATCTGCCTGCGGAGCCAATGGCATCGTCTCCGCCCCTGTCGCTTTCTTCGGTATTCGGCTGTCCCCTACCTGCTCCTTCAGGCTCTTGGCCAGCAAATCGCCGATCTTCGGGATGCGCGCCAGTCTCCCGAACTCCACAGCCCGCACGTCGTCCAGCGTCCTGACGCCGTGGTCGAAGAGGGAGCGGGCCCGGGCCCGGCCGACACCGCGGAGCTTCACCAGATCCAGCAGCTCCCGGCGTACTCCGTAGCGGACGCGGGTCATCAGCTCGGTCAGCGGTGGATACGCCTCCCTGTTGAAGATGTTGGACAGCTCTCGCATCGAGTAGAGCAGCCATTCGCCGATCTCGACCTTATTGTGCAAATCACCAGGCCCAATGGTCATACTTCTCCAGTAGCTCTTCCTCCTCCAGCTCCTGCAGCCAATCGTCAAGCACGCAGGCCGTCTTTATCTCAGCCAGGAAGAACTCGTACTCCTCCAGGTCGGTGGGGACGGGGAGGAGCAGCTCGGGCGAGCGCTCGTTCACCTTAGCCTCGAGCCAATCCTAGTCCGTGCGCCGGAGGTACATCGGTCAGCATGTCCGGCGTGGAGCAGACGGCATGGAGGAAGCCGAAGCTTGCGCCTTTGGCCGGGTCGAAGGCGCGCAGGGCGTCGCGTAGCTTGACCGCCGTCATCGGGTCGATGTAGAGGTCGGAGACCCTTCTGCCGAAGAAGGTGGCCGCGCAGGTGGTCCGTCGTCGAGCACCATGCCCTCCTGCTCCAGGAACTCGAGGACGTTATCGGTGGCGTCCTCCAGCCCGATCAATGATGGTCTGGTGCGCGAAGAAGGTGGAATCGAGGAAGTCCATCAGCCCCTCCCTGGATGATGACGGTGTCGGTGGCGATGGTGGCGAGCACGTGGCGACCGCAGCACCGCCTCGTTGCCGAGCTTGGAGTAGATCTCCTCCGGTCTCACCCAGCAGGTAGTTCTCGAAGAGGAAGTCGCTCTCCTCCTCGCTCTTGGCCAGAGGATCGCCTCGCCGTACGGGTCATACCGGGGCCGGCCGGCGCGGCCGCACATCTGCTTGATCTCCATCACCGGGATGGAGACGTTGCCAACGCCGTTCTCGTAGCGGTGCACGTCGCGGATGATCACCCGCCGTCGCCGGCAGGTTGATGCCCGCGGCCAGGGTGGGCGTCGCCACGATGCACTTGATCTTGCCCTTCTTGAACGCCGTCTCCACGCATCTTGCCGCTGCTCGTTGGTCAGTCCGGCGTTGATGGAAGGCGACCCCGCGGTGCACGCAGGAGCGCAGCCGCTTGCCGATCGAGGTCGGCTCGCCCTCGTCGACCAGCAGGCTCTCCTCGTCCTCGAGGTGCACCTTCTCGTGCAATATCTCGCGCATGCGCGTGGCAGACTGACGGCCAGCGCTTCCGTGGATTTGCGGGTGTTGACGAAGACCAGGCACTGCCCCCCGTCCATGATGCTGTCCTTGACCAGGCTCCAGATGGGGTCCGCATCGTCCTCCAGCTTCCAGTTTGGAGTTGTCGGTGAAGCGCACCTCGCCATCGAGATAGACGCCCTCCTTCAGCGGCTCGGCCTCCACTCCGAGGAGATATGCTCCGCCTCGAGCCATTCCGCCAGCTCCTTCGGAGTTCTTGACCGTGGCCGAGAGCGCGATGACCTGCAGGTCGGGATTGAACTTGCGGAACTTGGTCAGGGTGATCTCCAGCGTCGGCCCCCGCTCCGGGTCGTGGATCAGATGGACCTCGTCCGCGACGACCAGTGATATCTTCTGCAGCCAGGAGCTGACTGGTGCCTGAGCAAGGAGTCGGCCTTCTCGGAGGTGGCGACGATGATGTCGAACTTGTCCAGCGCCGGATCGGGGGAATCGAAGTCGCCCACCGAGACTGCCGACCTTGACGCCGAGGGGCTCGAACCGCTTCAGGTCGTCGTACTTCTCCGCCGCCAGCGCCCTCAGCGGCACGATGTACAGAACCTTGCCGTGGCGCTCCAGCACGTGCTTCAGGGCGGCCAGGTAGGCGACCAACGATTTCCCGCTGGCGGTGGGGACGGCCAGGAAGAGGTTCTTCCCTTGGAGCGCCAAGGGGACTGCCTTCTCCTGAGGAGGATAGAGGGTCTCGTATCCCATCCTGCCTCAGGATCTCCGCCACCCCTGGAGGGAGGTCCAGCTCGGTAACCTTCACGTCGTCCTCCCCTCCCGATGAGCGCGATGCGGTTTAACCCTTGCTAGATCCGGCATTCGCTTATAAACGGCGGCGGAGGGGACGAAGGCCGATTCCGGAACAAATCTCTGGCAGCTGGCTTGTGCCAATTGTGGTTCGTTTGCCGGCTAACTCTCAACATAACCCTTATTAAGTGGTGTCATTATGAGTAGATTCCAGATTCAGGAGAATTTCAAACATGGGTGAAGAGAACCCAAACCCCGCAGCGGCATATTCCCGACGTGGACGTTTGGATAGAGACCCAGGACTTCACCACCACCGCCGACATCAAGATCCCGGACAAGCTAGTCCGACCAGGTCATCGGTCAGGACTCGGCCGTAGAGGTGGTCAAGAAGGCCGCCGAACAGAAGCGCCACGTCATGCTCATCGGCGAGCCCGGTACAGGAAAGTCCATGCTGGCCAAGTCCATGACCGAGTACCTGCCGAAGGGCGAGCTCCAGGACGTCATCGCCTATCACAACCCCGACGACTCCAACGAGCCGAAGATCCGCATCGTCCCGGCCGGCAAGGGGAAGGAGATCGTCGCGGCGCAGAAGAGGGAGGCCATGCAGCGCAAGCAGCAGAAGTACCTCCATGGTCACCATCATCGTCTTCATGATCGTCGGTCCTGACGTTAGTGCTCTACATCCACGAGCGGGATGAAGGACCCGAACATCATACTGATCGGCATGATGATCGCGGCGCGATCATATTCTTCGCCATCGCGCTACACCGGCGAACAGGCAAGAGAACTACATGGTCCCCAAGCTGCTGATAACCCATGATGACAGGGACACGCCCCCGTTCATCGACGCCACCGGCGCGCATGCCGGTGCGCTGCTGGGTGACGTCAAGCACGACCCGTTCCAGAGCGGAGGCCTGGAGACCCCGGCCCACGAGCGGCTGGAGGTCGGCGCCATCCACAAGGCGTCCAAGGGCGTCCTGTTCATCGACGAGATCAACATGCTGAGGATGGAGTCCCAGCAGTCACTGCTGACGGCACTGCAGGAGGGCAAGTTCTCCATCACCGGGCAGAGCGAGCGCTCCTCCGGCGCCATGGTCAAGTGCGAGGCCGTGCCCTGCGACTTCATACTGGTATGCGCAGGTAACATGGATGCCATGCAGGGCATGCACCCGGCGCTCCGCTCCCGTATCCGCGGCTACGGTTACGAGGTGTACATGCGCTCCACCATGGACGACACCGACGGAGAACCGCGACGAAGCTGATCCGGTTCGTGGCTCAGGAAGTGGCCAAGGACAAGAAGATCCCCCACTTCGACAAGAAGGCCGTCGGCGGAGATCGTCAAGGAGGCGCAGAGCCGCGCCGGAAGGCGAGGGCCAGCTGACCCTCCGCCTGCGGGAGCTGGGCGGACTGATCCGCGTCGCCGGCGACATCGCCCGGGAGGAGAACAAGCCGGTCGTCACCCAGGAGCACGTGATTCGCGGCCAAGAAGATCGCCCGCCGCCTGGAGCAGCAGATCGTCGACCGCTACATCCAGGCGAGGAAGGAGTACAAGAGCCTTCAACATCGAGGGCGACCGGTCGGAGTCGGTCAACGGTCTGGCGGCCCTGAACTCCGGTTCATCGCATGTCCGAGCTGTCCGGCATCGTGCTGCCGATCGTGGCCGAGGTGACCCCGGCGCAGACCAAGAACGCAGGCAAGATCATCGCCACCGGCAAGCTGGGCGAGATCGCCAAGGAAGCGGTGCAGAACGTCTCCGCCCTCATCAAGAAGTACACCGGCGAGGACATCTGCAACCACGACGTGCACGTGCAGTTCATCGGCACCTACGACGGCGTCGAGGGCGACTCGCGCCTCCATATCCGTCGCCACCGCGGTCATATCGGCCCTGGAGGAGGTCCCGGTGGACCAGACCGTGGCCATGACCGGCTCGCTGAGCGTCCGGGGCCAGGTGCTTCCGGTCGGAGGCGTCACCGCCAAGATCGAGGCGGCGGCCGAGTCGGGCATCAAGAGGGTGCTCATCCCGCTGGCCAACATGAACGACGTGGTCCTGGAGGAGCGCTACATCGGCAAGATCGAGATCATCCCGGTGACGCAACATGACGCGAGGTGCTCCAGTACGCGCTGATCGGTGGCATCAAGAAGGACGGCCTGCTGAAGAAGCTGGCCGCCCTGGTGGAGCGAACGGACAAGTCGGACAAGCCGCCAGTGTTCCCCAGCCCGGTGCCGACGCCTCGCTAAGCGGGCTCACTCCGCAAACGCCTTCATCCGTTTCTTCTTTTGTTCAACTCATCTAGCGGGCGCTCAGCCAACGGCGCTGTCAGTTAAAGTTATGATATCAGGGCTCGCTCGGGGAGCTAGGATTGACTTGAAGAGCGAGGAAACGAACGCATTGGTCCTGGGGCGATTCCAGCCGTTCCACAAGGGGCACCTGGAGGTCATCCGCACCATCGCCAAGGAATGTGACTCCATCACCATCGGCATCGGCAGCGCGCAGTTCTCCCATACTTACGACAACCCATTCACCGCCGGAGAGAGACACCTGATGATCTCCCGGGCGCTGAGGGACGATGGGCTGACCCAGTGCTCCATATTGCCGATCGTGGACGTGAACCGCTACGCGGTCTGGGTCGCGCATGTGGTGTCGCTCGTCCCCCCGTTCAAGGCGATCTACAGCAATAACGCTCTTACCAGACGATTGTTCAATGAGGCCGGGTATGAGGTGAGGGCCTCCCCGCTGTTCAACCGCGAGACCTATTCCGGGACGGAGATCCGCAGACGCATTCTGGAAGGAGAGAAGTGGAGCCATCTTGTCCCCAAGGCCACGGCCAAGGTCATCGAGGAGATCGATGGCATCCAGCGGCTGAGGGACCTATGCGCCGGCGCGGCGCCGTTGAGGTATTCTAATGAGCCTGCAGAAGGAAGTTGGGAAGACCATTAAGGTCAAGGGCAAGACCCTGGCCCTGGCGGAATCGGTGACCGGCGGACTGGCAGGCAGCCTGATTACCGAAGTCCCTGGCTCCTCGGAGTATTTCCTGGCAAGCATCGTCGCCTACAGCAACGAATCCAAGGTCCGCCTCCTGGCGGTCAACGAGACCACCCTGCAGGCCAATGGAGCGGTGAGCGAGGAGGCGGTGAAGGAGATGGCCGAAGGGGTGCGCGGCGTGGTCGGGGCGGACATCGGGGCCGCATGCACCGGAGTGGCTGGGCCGAAGGGAGGGAGTGCCGCCAAGCCAGTGGGCACGATCTGGTTCGCGGTCACGGACGGCTTCAAGCAGCTAACCGAGAAGAAGGTCTTCGAGGGCGACAGGCTCGAGATCAAGAGGCAGGCGGCGGAGCGGCTGCTCGCGCTGATCATCAAATTCGTGGGCAAGGAATCCTGAGGCACGGAAAAGTTAGATAAGGCGATAGCACGATGCGTCGCTCGTTAGGTGCCAGGCATGCCCTCGTCTAAGAATAAGATTCCCACTGGTGTGGCTGATTTCGATTCGATCATCAAAGGCGGAATGCCGGTCGGTTCGACCGTTTTGCTGCTCGGGGAACTGGGCGCGGGGCAGGTCGAGTTCGCCTATACCTCGGCGGCCAAGCTCTCCCTGGTGAAGGAGACCCCGGAATCGAGCGATTACTTCCTCGGCCATGCGGCCAGGAACGGCTACATGCCGGAGAAGATATGCTACATCACCTTCTCCCGCTCGAAGGAAGACATCCTGCAGGAGATCAAGGCCTCGTTCAACATGGACTTCTACGGCGCGTTCGAGAGGAACGTCGTCTTCAAGGACTTCTCCGGAGTCTACTTCCGCAAGACGCTGGTGCCCAAGTCCTGGGGCGGGGAGCAGTCGTCGATCTTCGCCCAAGGATCGGGCGAGGAGAACCTGCTCGAGGCGTTGGTCAACTTCATGGACGAGAACGCGCCGAAGAGCCTGATCATCATCGATTCGCTCACCGACCTGGCGGTCAGCGCCAACATCGAGATCACCGACCTGGTGGCTGTCCTGCGCGGCATGCAGAGGGTCTCGAAGCGCTGGAAGGGGATCGTCTACCTCATCCTCACCCGGGACATCATGGACGAACGCAAGCAGCGCATGATCATGGACAGCGTCGACGGCGCCCTCGTCTTCGAATGGAGCAAGTTCGCCATGACGTCGAGGCGGCAGAGGTACCTCTATGTCGAAAAGTTCATGAGCATGCTGCCCCACCTTGATAAGGAGCGCATCGCTCGTTTCGCCACGGTGGTGACGGCGGAGAGCGGGCTCGTGGTCATCGATACGGAAAGGGTGGGATGAAATGGTCGACCGGGTGAAGTCTGGGATCGAGGGCTTGGACGAGATGCTG
Source organism: Methanomassiliicoccaceae archaeon (assembly GCA_963768775.1). Lineage (GTDB taxonomy): Archaea > Thermoplasmatota > Thermoplasmata > Methanomassiliicoccales > UBA472 > FEN-33. Next base: position 611,919 of record CAVYIY010000006.1, on the reverse strand, counting down.
GAAGGAGGGATACCGAAATCCCACATGGTGGTCATCATGGGCTCCTTCGGTACGGGCAAGACGACCATGGGGCTGCAGTTCCTGAACCAGGGACTGAAGGAAGGGGAGAAGGGCATCTACATCTCGCTGGAGGAGGACGAGAAGTCCATCCTGGAGGATGCCAAGGCCTTCAACTGGGACCTGAAGCCGCATTTGGACGCGAAGCGGCTGGCGCTGGTGAAGCTCGAGCCGACCGACGCCAAGACCACGGTCACCCGGGTGGGGAAGGAGCTTCCCGATTTCATCAAGTCCTTCGGAGCCACCCGCATCGTCATCGATTCCGTATCGCTGCTGAACATGCTCTTCGAGAACGAGCACGACAAGCGCGTCATGCTCTTCAATCTGACCCAGCTGATCAAGAAGACCGGGGCGACCTGCATCATGACCGCCGAGGTGAAGGACGACAATCCCCTGTCCACCCGGGACGGCCTGGCCGAGTACGTGGCGGACGGCGTCATCGCCCTGCGCAACGTGGAAGTGCCCGACAAGAACGAGATGCAGCTGACGTTGCGGGTGGTGAAGATGAGGCGCATCCGGCATTCGCGGCGCATCACGCCCTACGGCATCGGCGCGAAGGGGATAGAGGTCCACGCCGGAGCGGAACTCTAGACTGACCGAACAATCAGAATCGATTCACTTCGTTGAGCATGGTCTTGCGGACCCCCAGACGGCCTTCGATATCGCGCATCACCGGCAGCTTGCTGGCCTTGGACAGGAGGCGCAGGCCTGGACCGAGCCCATTCGCCGTGACCACGTAGTCCGCGAGCGCGCCCATCTCCATCTTGTACGGTTCCCTCCCCGGCCCCAGGTCGAGGGTGGTGTAGCCTCTCAAGCGGAATTGGTTGATGCAGTAGGCCGAGATCAAATGGCCTGGGCTATAGCTCAGGTAGCGCTCGTTGACGCCGATGCGGTACATGTGGGCGGACTTTCCTTCCGCTAAGACTAGATGCTGCCCGGCCACCTCGCCGTCGATCAAAGCCTCGAAGATGAACCCTTGGTTCTTCTCTACGACCGTCCTCCCCAGCTTGACGATGTATTTCGCGATGTCCGGATCGCTCATCACGCTGCCGCCCTTCGCGGTCCATCGTTCGATGTGCTGCGAGACGTAGGTAAGCATGGCTTTCTCGGCCTCATCCGCGTTCTTGGCCTGACGGAACGACAGGCGCCCCTCCTTGTCGAGCCTCGATCTGGCCCTCCGTTCGCTCTTCCATATGGTTCCGTCCCTTGTCTTGGGGTCCATTGAGAGCTGCATGACTGGGCAGAGCTCGGACTTCTGCTGAGACACCATCTTGCTCTGGCTAAGACGCTGGAGCAGTGCCTGGACCACGGGAACATTCTCCATATAGCGCATGTAGAGCGTCTGGCACCGGGCATGCCTAATTCCTGCGACTGCGGCATCGAGCGATTCGCCATCATCCTTCCTGATCAACGGCTGGAGGCGCCACAGGCACGGCATCTTGTGGCCGTTGCCGGCCAGGCGGAGTGTGCGCATGGGGAACCTTCCCGACTTGTATCGGACGATGGTCAGGGGCACGATGCTCTCCACCTTGCCCGCGCGCTCCATCACCAGGATGCGAGGCCTGCAGGACTGGTCCTGATGCCTCAGCCAGCAACCGATGATATGGAACGAGTTGATGACTGGGGCTCCTGCCTCCTTCCTGATACTCTCCCAGTCCTCTTCGAGATCCCTCAGTTCGTCCAGGTCCGAAACGATCCTTTGCCTCATCCAGCCTCCTCGTCGACTCCGCTTCTCCTTCTAATCGTCTATGATCCCCGAATTATCAATCACTGCCATATGCTTCCTCTCTCCGTCAGGAGTAATTCCTTGCTTCCGACTTAATTCCTGTTGGCACAGCATCTCAGCCTTCGACGTCCTTGATCATCTTGCTCCTGAAGCCCAGCTTGTCCATAATCGCATTCACCCCAGGCATGTTAGAGACGTTCGCCAGCAGGTTCAGGCCGCCTCTCCTGGCATTCGCGTTAAGCAGGGTCTGGTAGGTCCCTCCCTGCCTCTTCTTGAACCATTCCTCTCCCGGCCCGAGGTCCAAAACCTCGAACCCCTTGGCCTTGAGAGCCTCGATGGAGCAGGCGGTCACGATATGGCCAGGCGAGAACTTGGCGAAGGATTCGTTGATGCCTATCCGATAGGCATAGGCTTTCCTCCCCTCACAAATCATCATCTGCTGACCTGCCACTTCCCCGTCGATCCGCACCTCGTTGATCCAACCGTTCCCGCTGGCCGTCACCGTTCTTGCCAGGTCCTTCAGGAACGAGGCGAGGCGCTCGTCCTCGAAGACGCTGGACCCCTTCTTCTTCCAGCGCCGCTTGTGCTGCTCGACGTAGATGCCGATCGATTCCTCGGCGTCCTCGGGGCTGCTCACAAGCCTCTGCACCAGCCGACCGTTCTCCTCCAGCTCGTCTATCATCCGGTTCAGTCTCTTGCCGAACTTGCCCTCGATCATATCTCGCTTGTCCGTCGTGCTCAGATCGATGACGGCGCAGGGGACCTCCGCCACCGGTTCTATGTGGCTCTTGCTGCCCAACAATTCGAGGAAGCGTCGGACGAAGGGCAGCGGCTCCAGATAGGTGAGGCGCACGGTGTTCCATGGCAGCTTTGTAATCGCCTCCACCATTTCCGGAAGAAGGGAGGCAGCGTCGTCTCTCACGAGCGGCTGGGAATGGTACAGGCCGAGCATGCCCCTACCGCTGCCGGCGAGCGAGAGCGCTCGGATGGCCAGGCCGGAGACGCGGTGGCGGAAGATGGCGAACGGCACTATCATTTCGGTCTCTCCCCCCTGCTCCATCACCAAGAAGCGGACGTCGGTGCCCGGAGGGAGGTGGCGCAGGCAGGCGCATAAAACGGCATGCGAATTGAGCACAGTAGCATTGGAGATTGACCTGAGCTCCTCCCATTCCTTGGCCATGTCGGCGATGCTTTCGTAATCCTCGAGGAATTCGAGGTTCATGGCCAGCCCCTCAGGTTCATGATTCCGGTGGCTACGAGGCTTTGGATTCTCGAAACGGACATATGGCCCACGACAGCATCGTCATTCGATGGCCGCCTGCTTCTTAGGCGATTCAATCCCTTTCTTCCCTGTGGCATGCGGCACAACTGTCCTAACAATTGACACAAACTGGTTAAAGACATTTTCGTTGCAGGCCGGCTTGGACGCGATTGACCGACCATATTTCTTGAGCGGATTGCGGGACCGACTATTGCTCTTCTTTCATAGAGACATTCATGGACTCGACCGCCCTGTCCCTCATGCCGGTCCTTCCCACGATCGCCTTGACGCCGGGGAGCGCCGAGGCCCTCTTCATGATGGCCAACCTCCCCCTCATCGCCTGGAAGCCGATGGTGAAGCCCTCCTTCGCTCCCAGCCTGAACTTGTACAGGTCCGATCCAGGCCCGAAATCGATGAATCGCATTCCTTGGGCTTGGACATCCTCCATCATATGGTGGACCACCAGGTGCCCCGGGTTCTCGTCCAGGTATTGCTCATTGACGGAGAGTTGATATGCGCGGCACCATTCGCGGTCGTAGAAGCATAGCAGTTGGGCCGCCACTGTCCCGTCAATTTCCACCGTGTAGAACGCGCCATACTTGCCATCCGCAGCGAGCTTCGCCAAGTCTTGGAGGAATCCGATCTGCGCCTCATCTGTGAAGATGCTGCCCCCTCGTCTGTTCCAGCGCAATTGATGCAGCTTCACGTGTCCTTCGCATGCAGCCAGCATCGAAGTGCGATCGCGGAATGTTTTGAAGGTCAGTCGCTCTTCCCTCTCCAGATTCTTGATTGTGGACCTGATGCTCCTGCGCGTCCTGCTACCGATCACCGTCATCACATCCCCTTCCGCCGGGAGCTCGATAAAAGGACAGGGGTCGGGCGGCCACGATTCCACTCCCCACTTGTCCCTGACAATACTGATGAACTTGCGATTGGTCTGGTTGTCGGTGAGGTAGCGGAAGTCCATTAAGTCCCAGCGCTGCTTCGACATCTCTTTTACTAGAGAATCCAGCAAGTCGTCATCCTGGACTGCGATCATTGGTCCAAGATCATGATATTCGTTCTGGACTCCGCACAATCCCACTGGGCTGAGCACCCTTGCATTTAATTTGAGGACTCTCACTCCATGGGAGGCGACGGGCAAGATGGCCACGACCTTCCCGTCCTTCTGAACAACGCTCACCTCGATCGCGGTCCGATCACTGAATCGCTTCAACCAGGCGATGGTGAAAGCGTGCGATTGAAATATCGTGCTTTGGGAGATCTTCACGACTTCGTCCCATTCGTCCCTCATGAGATCGATTTCATCAATTCCCTTCAAGGTGCGCGTCTGCAATTTAGAACCGTCAACAGATGGTCTGGTCGGGAATAAAAAGGCTTGTCCGCGAATGGAAACATCCACTAATGGCGGCAGGTCGCCGTTGAATGAGATCAGCCCCTCAATGAAAGGCTACAGGCTGGATCTCAGGATATCCTCGTACCTTGTCAGGAACGCATCGGGGGAATGTTCCCGCAGAAATCGTTGCTTGGCATTCGAGCCGAGCCTGGACGCTAACGACGGGTCGTCCTGGATGGCATCGATGGCGTCCGCCACCCCTTGCGCGCTAAGGTCCGCGACCAAGCCACATTCCGGACCGCTCACCAGCTCGGGCAGCCCCCCGCGAGCGTTGACGACCAACGGAGTTCCGAGAGCCAAGGACTCGATGGCCGACAGAGGGCAATTCTCATTTATGGCCGAGGTGCACAACGTACAGCTGGCACCCGCCACCTGGGTTTGCAGTTCCTGCTTCTCGAGGTATCCAAAGTATCGGATCCGGCCGGACGTCTCGGCCTCCATTTCCATCACCTGTTTCTCCATGCTCCCCTTGCCGAAGATGCGCAGGTTGAGATCGGGGCGATGGCGGAACGCTTCCAATATGATGTCCAGCCCCTTCCATTTCTCTAGCACGCCCACGAAGGCGGCATACGGGTTCTGCTGCTCTTTGACGGCAGGTGAGACGGGCATGGGAGCGAAGTTGGGCAAATGGATAGAATCCACGCCGAGGAACGATTTGAGCTGCCCCTTCATGAACTCTGAGGGCGAGATGACCGTTCCCAGATGGCTGATCTTCTTATCCCAATTGGCATTGCGCCACAGCTGGGGCGGTCGCCCGCTGGCGAGCGAGCAGCTGACGCACCTGCGCTCGGTGCAGAGCTCCCTGCCCTTATACATTAGATCGCTGCGCGGGCAGATGAGCCAGTAGTCATGCGCGGTGTAGAGCGTCGGCAATGGAATGTCCAGGACCTTCGGGCCGAGGAGCGAGATGTTGTGGTGATGCACGATGTCCGGCTTCTCCTGGCGCACGATTGCCTCCACGGCGCGCTGCGCCGGCCGGCCACTTCCCGAGAGGTAGGTCCAGAACGGCGAGAGCCTGCCGAATCCCGATGACACTGGATGCACATGCACCCCGGGCGATCGGCGCCGCCGTCCTCGGGCATACTCGCTCCGCTTCAATCGGTAGGCATCGAGGCTGTGGACCACGTGCACCTCATGCCCCTTCCGCGCCAGCTCCTCCGCCAGGTAGCGGACGTGGATCGCGTCCCCTCCCAGATGGTAAGGAGGATAGAACGTGGTGGTGAAGAGAAGTTTGAGCGTCTCCATGTTCTCGGCCTCAGTGCGCGTCCTCCATGTGATGGACCAGGTAATTGTTCGCGATCTTCAGCGCGTATCTGGTCGCCAGGTCAAGGTCCTCGGGGTTGGTGAGCACATGCTTCAGGTTCGATAGCCACCATTTCGGGTTGGCGTACAGCGAGCGGTAGGCGATCATGCTCGCCCGGTTGAGCTCCTCCGGGGTCATCGACTCCGTGCCCACGACCGCCTCGTCCTGGAACAGCTTCCGCACGTCCAAGGTCCTCTCCTCGTCGCCGTAGATCGTTTCGTAGAGCTTGGTGCCGGGGTAAGGGACGGCCACGTTGAACTGGGCGCTGGTGGGGATCGTCTCGTTCACGAAGGCGATGGTCTCGTTCACCGTCTCCCAGGTCTCCCCGGGAAGGCCGATGATGAAGCTGCACAGGGTCTTGATGCGCGCCTCCTTGGCCCAGCGGATGGCCTGCTTCGCCTGCTCCACCTTAAGGCATTTGTCTGCCCGGTCCAGGATGGTCTGGCTCCCAGACTCCACGCCGTAGGATATCCCACGGCAGCCGGCCTGGTGCATCCGCTGCAGCAGGTCGCGGTCGACCAGGTGCACGCGGGTGTTGCAGTACCAGCGGACATCGAGGCCCTCCTCGATCATCGCGTCCGTGATCGCCAGCACCCTCTTCTTGTCCAAGGTGAAGGTCTCGTCGAAGAACGACACCGTCCTGACGCCGTACGATTTCTTGAGGAAGCGCAGCTCGTCCAGGACGCTCTCGGCCGTGCGGGGGCGCCAGGGCGTGCCGGCGACGGTGCAGAAGGAGCAGTGGAAGGGGCAGCCCTTGCTGGTGTACATGATGGTGAACGGCTTGCCGGCTGGGGCGGTGATGAAGTATGGGTCAAGATTGGGCAGCAGGTCGTATGCGGGCATGGGAATCGACTCGTAATCCTGCAGCGGCACCGCCTTCTCGGTGAGCTTGACGATGGCGCCATCCCGATAGGCGATCCCCTTCACCGAGGCGAGGTCGATTCCTTCTGCCAGGGCGCTGATCACGTCCGGGACGACGACCTCGTAGTCCGTCCGGGCGTACACGTCCAAGTCCGGGGCGTTGGACATAACCTGCTGGGGCATCGTCCTCAGGGTCCAGCAGACGGCGACGGTGCGGATGGAGGGATCGATCGATTTCGCCTCCGTCGCGGTGCGCATGTCGTGGTCCAGCGTGGTCGGGGTGAAGCGGAAGACCACCGCCCCCGGCCGGAAGTCGGCGACGTTGCGGCTCAATTCCTGATAGCCCAGGTCGAAGCCGTTCAGGTCGAGGAGGCGGACCTCGTGGCCTCCCTTTCTCAGCAGCGCTCCGATCTGCAGCAGGCTGTATGGCTCCAGGACCGAGTAGCGTTCGGTGATCTCGCAGCGCTCCTCCCTGATGACCGGCAGACCCTCGAAGCGCGGGGGGTTGACCAACAGCACCTTCACCTGGCGGCCTCCAACGCTTCTCTATAGAATATCGAGGTTCTTAACGCCATCTCTTGCGCGGTGAATCGGCTACTAACCTTCTCCCTGGCGCAGGCGCCCATCTGCAGGGCCCGGTCCCTCTCCCCGGAGATGAGCCGGAGCGCAGATGCCAGGTCCTTTGCGTCCCCCGGATTGACCAAGAGGCCATCCTTTCCATGGGTTACCATCTCCGGGATGCCGCCGACCCGGGAGGCGATCACCGGCAGGCCGCAGGACATCGCCTCGAGCACGGTCATGGGGAAGCTCTCCGATAAGCTCGGCAATACGAAGGCGTCCGCCAGCGGGTAGAGGTATGGCATCCTTTGGTAGGGGACGGAGCCAAGGAAGACGTACGAGTCCTTGGGAACGCCCTGGCCCCTCAGCCGTTGCTCCCAAAGCTCCCGGTTCCCCGGTCCCGCAAGTACCAGCGTCATCCCGGAATCCTTGGCGCCTTGGGCGAAGGCGTCGATCAAGGTGGATATCCCCTTCAGGCCGATCAGGCGGCCGGAGAACACGATGATGCCTTCATTCTCCTCCAGTTGAGGGAACCGTTCCAGGCATTCCTGCCTTGAACGAGGCTTGAATGTGTCCACATCGACGCCGTTGTTTATCACTGTGTTCTTCATTGGCAGGGGGTAGCGGTGTTCGTACATGCCCCGGATGTAGTTGGAGACGAAGATGATGGGACTGCGCTTGGAGAAATAGGTCTTCTCCACCGCCCTAAGGACGGGGAGCATCAGGTAGGTCATCTTTTCCGAGCGGTCGAGGGAGCGCAATGGCAGCCCGGAGTTGCGCGTGCCCAGCCTCTGCGACTCTATGGTGGTGTGGACCGTGGTCAAGGTTGGTATGTCCGTTCCGAGAAGGCGGACGAGCAGGTCCGGCATCTGCGCATGGTTGGCATGGAGCAAGTCGAAACCGTAGGCGCGCTGGAGCCGGCGGATGCTGCGGTAGAGGTCCAATTGGAACTGGCCATTGTATAGCGCCTGGTCCTTCGCCTTGCCGATGCTGTGGACCTGCGCCACCGGGCTAGTCGCCGGCTCCTCCGAGCCCGAGGCGGGGGCGTCCCTGCTCAGGGTGATGACGTGGATCTCGAACTCTGACGGCATGAACTTGGCTAGATGGTAAACATAGGTGCCGATGCCTCCCCAGTTGGGGAGGAACTCAGGCGTGATGATGGCTATCCTCAATAGCCCACCAGCCTAACGCAGGGAACCGGCGCGGATCGAGCGCTCCATATCCTCTTCCAGACTGTGGCTCTTGATAAAATTCGGCAGTTCGATGCGACGTTCCAGAAGCTTAAGGCCTATCAGCAGGCCGGCCGAGATCGGGACGAGCTTGGTCTCCCCATCCCTGCACTTGTACGAGATCGGCACCTCTTTGATCCTCAGGTGATTCTTGGCGCACTCCGCGAAGAGCTCTGCCTCCAGGTCAAAGGTGTGGGCGCTGAGAACCAGGTCCTTCAGCACCGAGGTGCGGAAGCCCCACATTCCCGTGCAGAGGTCCGAGACCTTCTGGAAATAGAGGCCGGTCGCCATGGCGGACAGGACGTAATTCCCGATCCGATTGAGGCGCGTCATCGCGCCCGGCTCGATATCACCCATGAAGCGCGAGCCCATCACGGCGTCGTAGCCGTGCTCGAGGCTCTCCACGACGTCCAGGATGTGGTGAGATGGATAGGTGCCGTCGCCGTCGAGCATGACGACGTATTCGGAATCGAGGAAGCTGGACAGGGTGCGCAGCTCGGAATCGACCCTCGCGGTCAGGTTCAGCACTTGGGTGACGACCTGCTCCGGCTTGCTCAAATCGAAGGCTTGGCGGACCGCCAGTCCCTTTCCTTTGCCCTGCTGAGTGAAAAGTTTGGCCTTACGGGTGCTCACGATCTCCTGGGTCCGGTCCAAGGAATGGCCGTCGACAACAACAACCTCGACGTCCAAGCCCATCAGATTGAGGCCCGAGGTGGGTATCCCGTCGAGGACCCTGCCTATGCTGACCTCTTCGTTAAGGGTCGGGATCATTACCACAACCCTTCGTCTAGGAGCCATAGCTGGGCCTCCCTTGGCGCCTTCGTCCTGGCATCGTGCTTTCCCCTTGAGTGCCCCATGACGCGTTCTCCCCCGTTGCATCGTATTTCATTATCGATGGGGCACTGCAGTCTGAGTTAGGAACCCATTTGTGGTAGGCCATATATCTATGTTTGCATGGAATGTAGTCCCTCCAGGACTCTGAATTATCAAACGGAGAAACGGATTTCGTGGCCTAAGTTCTGCTTGTTTTTCGCAATCTGGCGAAGTGCCTGAGGTCGACCCAAGCAAGCAGGAGAAGGAGCGGGGCGGCGAATAGAGGCATCATCAGAGCGGCGGATGGAAGATTGCGGCGGCCCAGGTCCATCTGCGCGAACAGGACCATCTCCGCCAATCCTAACAAGATGACGAGGAGAGCCATGAGGAGCAAGAAGCATTTCTCCTTTCTCATGCGGCCGCCCCACCCCCACCTTCTGTCCCACAGGATGATCAGGGGTATCGCAAGAATTGCCAGCAGGCTCAATGCCAACTCTATGTTCAAGTCGAAAAAGGTATTGAACTCGTTCCGCATCAGCAAGGAGTTGGAGAAAGGGAACAGAGGATAAATGTGGCCGATGTACGCGTCCCCGATCAGGTGTGACGAGGCCCCCAGCAATGATGCGAATACTGCTATCCGATTTAGTTTGACGAAAGCAGATAAGATCAGCAATGAAATCAGCATCAACCCTGCCAAACCGATCAAGCTGTGGCTTACCGCTCGGAACTCACCGATGTGGAAGAAGTCTGGAAAGGCTGCGAAGAATATCACGAGAACGATCGGTGTGCGGATTTCATTTGTCCGTTGCGTCCATGCCAACAGCGGGATGGCGATAAGGAAGGCCAAAGCGAGATGCCCAGGCAACCACACATCGAGGATGAACGACGCCCCTCTACTTTATTCCACCCATCATGCTTCGCAGGCTTCGAAAGCTTTGATATGTAATCATCGCATAATGATTGCATTAAACAGGAGAGGGGGAGAATAGACGCTGAAAGATAGGTTGCCCTCGTTGCCGCCGGTGCGGCCAGCCTTCCTGTTGCTGTTGTCACTCGCCGGATTCTTGATCGTAGTCTCGTCCTCCATCGGCTCGCGCATCGAGAGCGTCCCGGTCTCGAACCAGTTCGGCCTCCTCCAGATGCTCCCGCCCTTGTATTGGCTGGGGATCGGGACGATGGCGTTTGCCCTCTTCCTCGGGATGAAGGCGCCCAGTCACCCAGTGTTCTTCGTTCAGGCGATGTTCCTGTACCTGGCGATCTGGGGGGCACCTGCATTCTTCGAGACCTACGCCTCGGGCTGGGACGTCTATCTTCACTACTACTCGTCGCAGAACATCATCCGCATCGGGCACCTCGACCCTCAATTCTCCTTCACCTACGAGAACAACTATCCTGGAGTCTTCATGCTGACCGCGGCCTTCAGCATACTGGCGCAGCCCGACGCGTTCAGCTTCCTCCGTTTCTACTCGCTCTTCTCGAGCGCGCTGACGCTGCTTTCGATCTATCTCTTCACCCGGACCTACATCCCCGGGCTGGACCATCGTCTGGCCTTCGTGCTGGCGATGATGGCCGATGTCTGGGTTCAGATCACCTTCTCGCCCCAATCGATAGGGCTGGCGGTAGGCCTGTTCATATTCGTCTTCCTGGAAAAGAGCGGCAGGAAATGGCAGGTGCTAGCGGTGGCCAGCTTCGCCTTCTTGGTGATCTCCCATCCCACGACCACCATCCTGGTAATGGGGGGCCTGGTGTCGCGCGAGATATTCATCAGGATCAGAGGGATCTGGCGACCGACGCCGGATATCAACGAACGCAGGAACTGGATGGTAGGCAGCATGGTCGTGGTTTGGGTGGCTTGGCTCCTGACGGTGGCTGGCACCTACTCCAAATTCCTGGTGAACGACGTGGTCAGCCGCATCGATTATCTGCTCAAGGTCACCGAGACCGTGTCGGTGGCGGTCGGCCAGAGAACGGGAGGGAACCTTTGGCTGTATGCTCCGTATATAAGGCTTGGTACGGTTGGAGTATTCACCCTGTTGGCCATGATCGCCTTGTTCCTGGGCCTGAGAAAGCGGTTCCGCAACGAGAGTGTTCCCGCCGCATGCATCATGCTATTCATCTTCCCCTTCGTCTTCATCGTGTTCGACATCCTGCTCCTCAATTCCCAGCTCTACGACCGCGGCATAATGTTCCTCATCCTGAGCTCGTCGGTGATCCTCATCTTCGGCTTCAAGTACGTGCGGTCCATTAAGCCGGTCCAGCTGGCGGCGATCGCGATCGCGGTCCTCGCTGCCGGGGCCTGCTGGTCCACGGTCTACTACCAGGAGGGATTGAACGTGGTAAGCCAGGAGACCGTCGACGCCTCCCACTTCGTCGCCGATCGGCTGCCCTCCTCCACCACGGTCATCGGGGGTCATCTAGTCATGCCAGTCTGGAGCGGAGGGATAAAGGAATTCGACCAGGTCTCCAACTACGTCTACTATAATCAGACGCTGGGCCACCTCTCTCGCGACGGAATGCACGTTGTGGCCGTCTTCGATGTTTCCTCGAGCCTCTGGAGTTTGCAATACGGTAACGTCACTTACGATTTCTATCATGAGCAAGCGGACAACAACAGTCAGGTCTATGATAACGGCAACTACCAGGTGATCTACGGATGGACGAGGGCTCCCTGAAGATAGGCATCGTGAACCTGATCACCAGGAGCATGTCCGTCTTCTCCTCGCCGTTCTCCATGGTGGGGCAGTCCCGCCTCGGGGGCGATTCGGACGGCGACCTGAATATCGCCCATGTCTCGAGCCGTCTTGCCGAGCGCGGGCACCAGGTGAGGGTCTTCGTCGCGGACTCGTACCGGCCCCGCCTTGAGGCGTACCGGGTCGGCAATCCGGTGCTGGAATACCTCCCCACCAGGATGGTCCATGCGTTCCCCCCGGCGATGCTCCCGTTCACGCCGGCGCTGGTGCGCTCGCTCCGCGTCGGCAAGTACGACGTGGTCCAGACCGGGGAATTGAACCAGGCCGGCACATTGTTGAGCTGGCTGAATACCCGGAAATGCGGGACGCCCCTCCTGGTCTGGCAGGAATTGGACAAGTTGATGCGGGGCCCGCCCGGGATGCTGCAGAGCGCCTATTACCGCACTCTGGGGAAGGCGGTGGTGTCGCGCATGTCAGCGGCCATCCCCCGCTCCCTCTCGGCCCGGGAGCACCTGGTGATGCTGGGGGTGCCCGAGGAGAAGCTGGAGAAGGTCGTCCATTCTGGCGTGGACACCGACAGCTTCAGGCCGATGGCGAAGGGGGAGTGCAGGAGGAGCCTCGGGATCGGCGACGACAAGATTGTGATACTGGCGACTTGCCGCCTCGACCCCATAAAGGGGCTGGACCTGCTTCTGGACGCCATGGTGGTCCTCCACAAGCTGGTGCCGGAGGTACTTTTGGTGATCCAGGGGACCGGTCCGGAGGGGGCGCGTCTCCGCGATCAGATCCGGCGGCTGGAGCTCCAGGACCACGTGATGATGCTGGAGCGGTCGATAGCCCATTCGAACATGCCTCGACTGTTCAGTGTGGCCGACGCGCAGGTGATCTGCTCGCGTATCGACCTCTTCCCGTTCGTGGCGATTGAGGGCATATCCTGTGGGCTGCCCCTTGCCACCTCGTTCGCTGGAGGGATGAAGCTGGACATCGTGGACTTCGGCGCCGGGGTCATGATCCGGCCCGAACCCGAGGGCATGGCGGAGGACCTCGCCGCGCTCCTAGAGGACGGAAGGAAGCTGAGAGCGCTCGGCCTTAGGGGCGCAGAGCTTGCCAAGCAGGACTTCGAGTTCCGGGTGTGCGCCGCCCGCTTGGAGGAGATATACAGGAGGAATCTCGCTTGAGCTTGGAGGGCGGGAAGGCAAAGGCGCGGCTCCTCTTCATCCCCCGGTTCGATGGCGGCACGAAGACGAGCGAGCGCAGCCCGAGGCTGCTGCAGATGCTGAGCGAGCGGTATGACGTGGTCACCCTGCCGCGGAGCCGGGCCAGCCGCATCGTTTACGATCCGGAGATCCCGAAGCCGGCCCGGTACGTCCTCTTCAGCCTGGATACCCTCTGGTCGATCCTGGCCTGCGTCCGGACCCTGAAGCGGGACAGTGCCCAGATCGTCTTCGGCGAGGGGACCTACTTCTCACTAATCGGCGCCATCGCCGCCCGGATACGCTCGATCCCCTGCATCTGGGACAACCATGGCAATATCTGGACATTGGCGAAGGTTCAGGGCAAGAGCGGTGCCTTCCTCCGGGGGAACGAGGCCCTGGAATCCTGGCTATTCAAAAGCGTATCCACTCTCCTGGTTGTCTCCGAACAGGAGCGGACCATCTACCAGGAGCATGGCTTCGAGGAGTCCAGGATCGCAGTGCTGCCGACATGCGTGGACATCCCGCCCGGGGCGACCAAGAATCGCGGGGCGATCAGGACATCCTTCGGCATGAAGGAAGGCGAGAAGGCGATACTCTTCTTCGCCATGCTCGGCTACGGCCCGAACCGTGAGGCGGCGGAGTACATCGCGAACGTGCTCGCTCCGGCCGTGCGCAAGACCAATCCCGAGGCGGTGTTCTTCATCGCGGGCAGGGGAGGGCAGACGCAGCAGAGCGAGGGCCTTAGGCCGCTCGGCTTCGTTGAAGATCTGGCAGGCCTGATGGCTGCGGCGGACATCTGCATCGCCCCCATCTGGAGGGGCGTGGGCATACTGACCAAGGTCCTCGACATGATGGCCTCCGGAAGGCCGACGGTCGCCTCCCTGCTGGCGAAGGAAGGGATACCCGAGCTGGAATCGGGCAAGAACTGCTTCATAGGTGTCGATCGGGAAGACTTCATCGAAACCGTGAAGGCGGTGGTCCGTCGGACGGACATGGCAGAGGGCGTGGGCAAGGAGGGGAGGAAGCTGGTCGAGGAGCGCTACTCCTGCTCCGTGATGAACGCCAGACTCATCGAGATCGTCGATCGCACAATCGGGCAGGAAAAGGTAAGGTCATGATCGGCGTTTGCTGGTCTGACATCGGTCCAAAGCGGAGGAGTGAACAGTGAAGGAGCGCAGGTTGACCCTGATCACGCCGGACAGGCCGGTCGACATCGTGGCCTTCGGGCTCGTCATGGCGCTTACCTTGGGGCTGTCGGTGGCCGGCGTCGTCTCCGACTTCCTCACTGCCCTGGCCTTCGTCACCGTCTTCTTCGTCCCCGGCTACATGATGCAGGCGGCCCTCTTCCCCGCAAGTCGAATCCACCTGTCGAACCAGAGGATCCCGGATGTCTTCGAAAGGGTGGCGATCTCCCTGGTCCTCAGCTTCTTGGTGGTCTCGTTGAGCCTCTCCCTGCTCACCGGGAGCCTGGGAGTGGTCCTGGTCGAAATCGGTAAGGACATGGTGGCATCGATCGTCCTGATGGTGACCGCTTTGGCCTCGATCGTCGCGGTCGACCGACGGTTGGCGGTCCCGAAGGAAAGGGCGTTCCGCGTGGTGTGGGTCATCAAACCGGGCGTCTTCACTGGTACGGAAAAACTGGTAGCCGTCGCCGCTCTATTGCTCGTCGTCGCCTCCGGCTTCAACGCGGCCTTCCAGCTAGGCCATCCCAGCAGCGAGGCTGCTTTCACCACCTTCGCCATCTACGGACCGGATGGCAGCATAGGAAGCCTGCCGAACGAGATCATCGCCGGCAATGCGACGGCACTCGAGCTGTTAATCGAATGCAAGGAGAATCACGACGTCCAATATCAGTTGACGATAACGCTAGACAACCGCTCCGCGCTCGACCAGGGACTGATCGATCTGGAGAGCGTCAACGCACTGGATAAAGGGACGGCGTATTCAACGAACATCTCCCTGATCAATGGCCAGGTATGGACCAAGGAGCTCCAGTTCAGCATCTTGGCCCCGGGCGAGCACACAATATATTTGCAGCTCGATGTGCCGGGGCAGCCCGCCAAGCAACTATGGCTCTGGGTCAACGTCACTTGATGAGCGATTCCAATGCATCCACTGCCTCGGAGAACTTCTTCAACCTTGTCTTATGCCGTCTCCACAGCAAGCCACTGCTGGTCAGGCCCAGTGCGATCACGATGCCAGAGGACAGAGTGGCGACCGGGAGCCGGTCCATCATGTTCGCGGGAACGTTGATGACTTCGACATTCGGGTCGTCCGCGGCCGCCGGCTTCTTGGGCGTTAGGCCTATGGCACTGGACGGCGCACCCTCCCCTATCGAATTGGTGGCGGTCACGAAGAAACGGTAGGTCTTATTCTGCACCAGGCCCACCTGGGTCCAGGCGCGCTCCAGGGCACTGACGTTACCGATCAGCACCGGTTCTCCGCCATCGATGCCCATGTAGATCGAGTAGTTGGTGATCGGCGAGCCGCCGTCGTTCGACGGTTCTGACCAGGTCACGGTGGCGGATCCCTCTCCCGTCGTCCCGCTGATGTCCAGGGGCTGTCCGGGCCGTCCCGCGAGCGTGATCGCGACCGATGGGCTGAGCGCTCC
Organism: Methanomassiliicoccaceae archaeon; assembly: GCA_963768775.1. GTDB lineage: Archaea > Thermoplasmatota > Thermoplasmata > Methanomassiliicoccales > UBA472 > FEN-33. Next base: position 596,218 of record CAVYIY010000006.1, on the reverse strand, counting down.
CTCACCCACCGCGTTCAACGCATGGATGGTGTAACTGTAGGTGTGCCCGTTGCCCACGTCGACGTCTACGTAGCTGCAATTGCTCGCGTGGACCATGGCCAGGGAGACATCCGCTCCGCCATCCACCGACCGGTGCACATCGTAGGCCAGGATGGGCATGCCGCCGTCCTGCTCCGGAACGGTCCAGGAGACGGTTATCTTACCATCGGAGGCTACGACCTTCGGATCGATGGGCGCCGTGGGCACGTCCGGGATCGAGACCAGGATGGTGCTCGAGAGGGGACTGCGTCCCACCCCGTTGATCGCGACGATCGCGAACCAGTAATCGCTGCCTGCCTGCAGCGCCTCCGTGAGATGGCTAGCTACGGAGGCGGGCAGGGTGACGAGGTGGGACAATGAATCAGGAGAAGGTCCGATGAGGACCTCATAGCTGATGACCGCCGAGCCGTTGTCGGTCGCCGGTGCGGACCAGACCAGCTGGGCCTTGGCCCCTTCGGCGAACCCGTTCAGGTTGAGCGGTGCGGAAGGCTTCCCCTGCGGCATGACCGAGACGCTGGTGCAGGGCAATCCCTCCCTGAGCTGATTGAAGGCGCTGATGGAATAGGAATAGGTCTCGCCGTTGGCCAGGCCGGAGTCATTGTAGCTGAAGGTGCTGGCGTTGACCTCGATCTGGACCGGCTTGCCTCCCGCGATGGTGCGGTTGATCATGTAGCCGACCAGTGCGCTCCCGCCGGTGTCGTTCGGCGCGGACCAGGAGAGTTCTGCCACGCCGTCGCTGGATTGCACGGCGAAGTCGCCGGGCGAGGTGGGGAACAGGGCGTTGGTGGTCGCCGCCGTTTCGCCAGAGAGGTAGCCTTCTCCCACCCAGTTAATCGCCGATACCTTGTAGGCATAGGTGACCTCATTGCTGAGCCCTTGGTCCCGGTACTGGAGGACAGTACCGGTGCTGACCAGCAATTGGAATGTTGACCCTGCTATCGAGCGGTAGACGTTGTATCCGGTTATCTGCCCGCCGCCATCGGAGACAGGCTCCTGCCAGGTCAGCAGCACTTCCCCATTGCCCGCTTGGGCGGAGACCGAGGCTGGAGCTGTCGGGATTGTCGCCGGCACGGCTTCCACTGCGGTGCAGGTCGGCCCTTCTCCCGCCGCCGTCACCGCCGAAACGGAGTAAGAGTAATGGCGTCCGTTGACCAGTCCTTCGTCGGAGTAGTTGAGCCCGGTGACGGTGGTCAAGAGGGCCGGCTGCGAGCCGACCTCCGATCGATAGACGCAGTAATGGTCTATGGCCGAGCCGCCGTCGCTCGCCGGCGCCGTCCAGATCAGGTCCACGGCCGTGCTCCTCGGGGTTGCGCTGAGCGAGCCTGGCGCGTTCGGCAGGGCAAGCGGGGTGGCGCTGACCGAGGCAGTCGACTGGCCGGTGCCCATGTCGTTGGTCGCCGTCAGGTAGTATTCGTAAGTCCGGCCATTGGTGAGGCCGGAATCGGTGAACTGCAGGCCGGAGGTCTGCGATATCTGGGCCCAGGATCCTCCCTGAATCCTCCGGTATATCTGGTAGGCGATGATGCTCCTCCCCCCGTCGGTAGCGGGCTGGGACCAGCTCAAGCTCACGGTAGCATCGCTCGGCTGCGCCGCGACGTTAAGCGGCACGCCCGGCACAGTGGCCGGAATGGCATTGCCGGCCACGCCGGTGGCCTCGGTGCCTTGGCCGTTCGTCGCATACACCTTGTAATAGTAGGTCTGGCCATTGGCAAGCCCGTTGTCCAGGTAGGCGCAGGCACTCACCGTCGCGACCAATACCAGGTCTGTCGGGCTCGTTCCCCTCCAGACCTGATAGCCGGAGATGGGCGAGGCTCCATTGTCCGCCGGCACGGTCCACGACAGGGAGACCGATGCGTTCGAGGCGGTGAGGATGAGATTCCTCGGGGCGGAGGGCAAGCCTACCGGTATGACGGAGACGGCCGGGCAGGCCGCGCCAGAGCCGACCGCGTTCACCGCCCTCACCTGATAGTAGTAGGAAGCGCCGTTCGTAAGCCCGGTGTCCTCGAAGCTGGTTGAAGTCGAAGTCCCGATGACTATGCAATTGGTGGGCGAACTGCCGCGCAGCACCTCATAGTTAAGGATCGCCGAGCCGCCGTTGCTCGCTGGAGCTGACCAGGAAAGCTCCGCTTTCTGATTGGCGGCCGTTGCCTGCAGGTCGATCGGGGCGCTGGGAACGCTGGCGGTCTTGGCCGAGACCGGGGAGGTCGAAGCTCCCTCGCCCTTGAGGTTCACCGCGCTCACGTCGTAGCGGTAGGTGGTGTCGGCCGCAAGCCCGCTGTCTATGTAGCTGAGCTGGTTGATGCCGCTGGCGATTGCCACCCTATTGCTGCCATCGGCATTCGCCCGGTATACGTTGTAACCGGTGATAGACGCGCCCCCGTCCGAGAGCGGCGGCTGCCACGAAATGGAGATCTGGCCGACCGCACCGACGGCGTTGAGGGACTGGGGCACGCCCGGCACCGTCCTGGCGTCTGGCGCCGCCACGGTGGTGAAGTAAGAATTGAATGACGATGAGAGCGCGTTCTGCGCCGCGTCTTTCGCGGAGGTACTGACGCTAACATTGCAGCGGCTGCCGTCGGGCAGAGCGCTGCTGGGGGTGAAAGTGAGTACGGTATCCCCAACTGACCAAGAGATCGAGCCGGCGATGGTCGCTCCATGGCTCTCCAGCCGGAACGCGGTGCCGGTGGAGGTCTTGTCCATCGCCTCGCTGAAGGTAACGGCGACGCCGCTGCCGGTGCTTATGCTTGTCGCGCCGCTGGCCGGGCTGACCGAGGAGATGGTCGGTGGAGTGACGTCCCCGCCGCCCGCTACCTCCAGAACGACGACGGTGTCAGAGGGGCCGTAGCTCCGTGTGAACTTGATGCTGCCGTCGGTGGCGGTCAAGGTGCTCACGACCGCTCCATTGACCAGGACGTTGAACGTCTTCCCTGCCGTTAGGCTCTTGACCGTGATCTCGGTCGAGCCGCCGGTCGCGGACACTTGGATTGTGGCACCAGTCAAACTATGCGCGGTCTGGTCCACCGATACCGTTCCCGAAGTCAGCTGCTTGACGCTGATGTCGGAGCGGGCGGTCACGAAGCCGGTCTTCTCCGCGGCGATCTGCCCATGGAACGTCGCCTTGCCATCGGAGGTGTACGACATCCAGGCGGACTGGCTCATGTCCGTACCGCTCTGGTAGTACGAATCGGTGGGCACCACTAGATTGAAAGTGCTCTGCGCCGAGTGCAGGTTGGTGATCGCGTACTGGGATAGCATCGAATCCGAGTTGATGGTCGCGGCATTGCCTCCCTTCATCACGATGACCGGTGCTGCGGTGCTCAGCGTCGTACCGATCGTAGTGTCTATCGTGCCCACCGTGGTCCGGGCGTCGGAGTCTCGAGTGCATCCCATCGCTTTGTACATGGCCTCCGCCATGACGTAATTGTGAAGCTGGTAGCTGTACGCATCGTAGGAGAGCATCTCCACGTCGAAGCCGTACTTGGCCGAGTTGAACAGGAGGGAATAGATGGCGGACTGGTCCGCTGGATTGGCCGCACTGTACATTTGGTAGACATCGATGTCCGGCCGGTATTGAGCCGGGATATTGTTGACGAAGTTCATCGTGGAGATGGTGTGCCCGGTGAAGTCGGTCGAGGTGATGGACGAAGGGGCGAACCCTTCGATGAGGCTCAGGTCGGCGGCCATCGATAGGTGCAGTTCCGCCGTATAGCCGTTGGCGATCACATAGGTCCAATGGCCCGAGGCGTAGCTCTCCTTTATGAGGCTTAAGTAGCCCTCATAGACGAACTGGTTGCGGACCTGGTAGTCGTTGCGCGGGTTGTTATAGACGTCGATGCTGTTCATCTCGTCCCAGAAGACGCCGGTGGATCCCCACCACCATGAATTGGAGGCGTCGTCCTGTATCAGGTGCCAGCGGTAGGTGTTGGCTGTCGTGTATGGCCCGCTGACCGGATTGCAGATCACCGTCCCATCATCTTTTACTAATGGCGTGCCCGCCGCCTTGTAGACCTGCCATGCCACCGGCGTCACCGCTGGCGTGTCGGGCGAGACGTTGGGAATGTAGGGGATCTGCGATGATTTGTAGTTCCAGTTTATCTGGGATGGGTTGGTGGAGTAGGTGGCGACCTTCACTTGGCTCGACTGCACCCAGTTCCGGAAATCGGTTGACCATGCTCCGGTGTCCATCACGGTCAGAGGGAAGACCGAGGTGTGCGGGCTCCCCCAAGCCGAGAAGATCTTTGGTGCCACCCATTGGGCGTAGCCGACATCGTACCCCCGTTCCTTGCCGTCAGTGTATTGGTATGGGCGGACGAACATGTGGAAGGTCCGAGATGTGCCAAGGGCGGGGTTCGGAATGATGCTGTTCAATGAGGTGTATTTCAAGCTGAAGGTGCTCGCACCGCCGCTGCCCATGTCCTTCATCCATACCGGGCTGAAGAGGTAGGCTACTGTCTCATTGTATCCCCATTCAACACCCAGGTTGCCGTTGGGATTGCGCAGGTCGCAACTGGGGGCATAGAATTTGGAGGAGGGGTACCAGCCACCTATGCCATTGCTCGATGGGGTGTTCTCATCGAAGCCGGGAACGTATCGACAGAATTTGCCGCTCGGCAGCAGATTGATCGGCGCTCCGCTCGAAGAATACAGTCCTATGAAGTAGGTAGTTATCACATCCTTCGTGCCGGGGGTGTATACCACGTTCAGTTCGAAGTAGTCGCGATAGAATGTGAAGCTCTGGTTCAAGCTGAATTCGGGGCAGGACTCGACGAAGAAGACGGTGTTGGTCGATCCGATCCTGCCAAAGCGCGAGATCGTCATGCTGATGGAAAGCTCGTTACCGTTTTGATCGTAGGTTCCTTGGCCGTTGTATTGGGGGTTGACGCGGCGGTAGCGGATGAAATCGGTGCAGAAGTAGGGGTTTATTGTATAATCGACATAACTTGTTCTGTAATCCACCTTCAATTTGTACTCCTCGGTGAACACGGTCACGATGGAGCCGGCCGACTGTATGGTTAAGTTAGAGCTAGCAACGTTTAACCCGAAATCGCTGGATGCCCCTGGAGGGCTTGCCGCCAAGGCGTCGACGGGGCTCGACGGACTCAAGACATTCGAGCCAGAAGCGCCCTCGGTGAAAGGCGCTAAGATGCCGGTGAACATGAAGAACGTGATGGCCAACGCTAGAGCGCTTGCGCGCCTGCGCCTGATCTCTCCTGTTAACAGCCGTATTCCCCTGCGGAACAGGGCGGCGGTTTCGGGCCGGTCCTGCCTCAAAAGTCCGGCACCTCGGGCGAGCGCTTGACACAGTTGCGTGTGCTTTCGTATGGCCAGAGGCTTCGCTGCCTCAATCTCATCTCTTCTAAGCTGCTGGAGTTCGTTCTCAATCACATCCCATCCAGTATTGGCCGCAACCTGTGCTGAGACCGGATCCGAGCCCGCTTCCGCGGTGCCACCATTCATGGCCTGCTCAGATCCGAAGCCGACGTCCATAGCGCGTTCGTCCCCGTGAGCTTGAAGGGTCTCAAGGTCACTGCTTGCTTTGGTTTCCTTATCGCCGCAAGAGACCGGAGTTACGGTCTCTTCTCTGTTTGGGTATAGCAAGGCTATTGTCACGGGTCGACCTCTTTCCTAACGCGCTTCTAAGTGCTCCCCTTCAGCCCAACCTTTTCCCGTTCGGTAGTCGCCCTTTACGCGATATATAGGTTGCCCTTATGTTATCACAGATGAAATCATTCGAAGCCGCGATATCCAGTATGGGAATGGCCATGGGAGGAATCGGGTCGGATTCTGCTGGCGTTTCACGGGCAGATGATGCTGCGGAAAAATGGCCGATGGGCTCATTTCACGATGCTATGCCCAGTCAAACAGTGGCCGGAGTCCGGCCAGGGACATCCGGTCCGGCGGCGCTACAGTGACCGCGACGAACGAATCGAATCTGGCTACCAAACCCTTATGAAGCGATACCGAATTACAACAGAAAGGTGAGTCCGTTTGAAACTTGTGAGAACCGGGAAGGTCAAGCAAGTGTACGAGGTCGATGACGAGACCCTGGAGTTCGTGTTCACGGACAACATCTCCGTCTTCGACAAGATCATCCCGACCAGCATCCCGTACAAAGGAGAGACACTCTGCCGCGTCGCCGCCTTCTGGTTCCAGCTGCTCCGCAAGAACGGCATCAAGACGCATTTCAAGGAGCTCATCCCTCCGAACCGGATGCGGGTGAAGAAGGTCGACGTCATCGCCGACTACGACCGGCTGAACTGCAAGCTCGCCAATTACCTCATCCCGCTCGAATTCATCAGCCGTCATTATGTCGCCGGATCGCTCTTCGACCGGATCAAGGCCAAGGAGATATCGGCAGAGGAGTTGGGGTTCGCGAAGCAGCACGAGGTCAAGTATGGTGAGAGGCTGCCACAGCCATTCTACGAGATGACCACCAAGCTGGAGAAGGTCGATCGTCCGCTTTCCACCGAGGAGGCCATCAAGATATCGGGCATGACCGCGGAGGAATACGAGAGGGTCATCGAGCTCCTAGCCAAGATGGACCAGCTCATCGCCTCGGAAGTGCAGGAGCGCATGCTCATCCACGTCGACGGCAAGAAGGAGCTCGCGTTCGACGAGAAGCGCCGTCTGATGGTGGTGGACACCTTAGGCACGGCGGACGAGGACCGCTGGTGGGACGAGGACGACTATGCCAAGGGGAATTTCATCGAGCTGTCGAAGGAGGCGGTCCGGCAATATTACCGCGGGATTGGCTACTACGACAAGCTGGTCAAGGCGCGCAAGGCGAAGAAGCCCGAGCCGCCCATCCCGCCGCTGCCCAAGGAGAAGGCGGATGAGGTCAGCGAGCTGTACATAGAGATGTTCGAGCGCATCACCGGAGAGAGCTTCAGGTAAGACCGGATTCCGGAGAGGCCACCATCAGCCATATCCAGGTAGTCGTTCTTCTGAGTCAAGAACGGGGCTTCTGAGCACATTAATATGGTGCTCCCTCCAAGCGTTCCTGAGCTGCCAATCGGCAATCCCGCGCCTTCCATAGCATTGTAGGCGCGTTGCTCCATTGTCACGCTCGTGCGCCTCGATTGAGTCGACACAATGGGTAATCGACTCATGTCTCCGTTCACGGTTATCGAGGCCGATGTGCTGCGGAAGTCCTTGAGAGTAGATTTCGCACTAGATAGAGTCTCCAACTTCACCTTAATGTGCCGGAAACCATTGGCGGAATAGAAACCGTTCTAACTCTATGCGATATAAGTGATAACGCTGGGAATCGCCACGTCCCTCTTCTTGAGATATTCAACCCTATCTCATATTTACTTTTTGAAAAGCACAATGTACATGAAATATGCTGAAGTAAATATTACGAAAGATAAAATTCCCTGCATTTTGGCCATAGCTTCTATTATTATACGCAGTTATGGGAGTCTAGTATAGGAGTCTAGTCAAGTTTGCCAGAAATATTGATACATTTCCAAAACATAAAGATGGTGGTGCAGAGATGTTACAAGAGTTGTTCAGAAAGGCCGAGAGATGCGCCAATAACGAAAAATCCCCATTCCGTCCTGCCGCAATTCGCTTGTTTCGAGTCTATTATAATCTCCTGAATTGGGTTCATGAGAACGACTCTGAACGTATAGCGAGGGCTTACCTAAGGCTGAGGGATGAAGCTCGCAACATCGCTTTTGGTAGATTTGTATTCATTTCGATAGATGACGCTTATGTCTTTACCAAAGATTGGATTAAGCATTTTCCTGAGGATTACGATTTGATAGTGGGTATCCCGCGAAGCGGACTGTTTATCGCGAATATCATTGCTACAAAGTTGAACCGTCCGTTAGCAACACCAGACACTGTCAAAAATAAGCAATACTGGATGACTTCACGTGTCAAACCGAAACCATTCAGGAGCATCCTGATCGTTGAAGATTCAACTGGTGTTGGTAGATCATTGATAGAAGCCAAGAAGATTGTCGAAGAGGCATATCCAGAGGCAAAAATCACGCTCGCTTCCCTTATAGTCTCGAAACCTGCAAACCCTCATGTTGATATCTTCTACAAAGAAGTTAAGGGGGGTGGTTTCTGGGAATGGAATCTGGCCAGTTTTTCAGGTCTTGGTTCAAAAGTGGCGATGGACCTCGATGGAGTCATTTGTGAAGACATCCCTATGGGAATTGATGTTGATGAAGAAAAATACGTCAATTGGATCTGTAATGCACGACCATATATTGTGCCATACAATGGAGTAGATTTCATTCTGACAAACCGTCTAGAGAAATATCGAAACCAAACAGAAGAATGGCTAAGAAACAATGGTGTGGTCTATAAGAGGCTCGTAATGTGGGATGTTCCTTCGAAAGCCGAACGAGGAAATAACACACACAATAAGATAAGAATGGTTCTTGATGTCAAGCCGAATTTTATGATAGAAAGCAATGAAATTGAGGCTAAGGAGATATGGAAAGCTACTGGGGTAGTAACCATATGTACCGATACAATGCGAGCCTATTGCTAGCTGTCGATTGCAGCATAAAAAGGAAAGGGTTTCAGCTCAATGAATGCCGGAAAGAGCGTTATGATATGGGAACTTAACTTACTGGATTGTCGCTGTGGTAAATCCAGACAAAAGCTCAGCAAGGTCTATTCCAGAGAGGCATAGGCTTTAATGGTCAGTTTCGCGACGTTGTCCCAAGTGTAATTGCTTGCGATCAATTTGCTCAAATCCTCGTTGTGAGGCTTGGAACAAGCCGTCCTTAATGCCTCGGCTATGCCCATCACGTCAAGCGGGTCAACATAGGAAGCGTATTGATCAAAATACTCATGCGTTCCACCGTTTTTCGTGATTATGATATTCGCCCCTGCCAGTCCCGCTTCCAAAGCGGTCAGACCCGGAGTCTCATAGAAGCTAGCAAGGGCGAAGACTTTCGCCCCTTGATATGCTGATCGCAACATTTCTGAATCGTGCTCGATGGGCGGGAGGAAAAGCACTCTATCGTTCGCCTCCTTCCTGCATTTCGACGCATAGTCCTTATTTGGCTCGCTGCCCACAATGACCAGTTTACAGCGTTCACCACAACGTTCGAACGCACGTATGAGGCGCAGGACGTTCTTCTGCGGCTCCACCCTTCCGATGAAAAGGATGTACTCATCTAGGCTATATTTCTGCCTGAATAGGTCGGGATCTCCACTGGCATAAATGGCATCCACGCCATTTGGAACAGTAATGCATTTCCTTTCTGGTAGATTGAAGAAATACTCCAACTGCTTCTTCTCGGTCTCCGTGTTGGGCATCAATAGGTCTGCCTCATTGAACGCCTGCGCCAAATTGCCATATGGATCGAGTACAGAAAAGGACGGCCGCAATAGGAGTCTGCGCATATTACCTGAGATTTTCTCGACTAACCTCGCCCTATAATCCAATTCAGGTTCAATGCTATCCGCGTGGAAAAAGATAGGGGAGAACACCAACTTCACACCCCTCTCCTTGGCCAACTTAGCTATCTTGAGCGTCTCAATCGGGAATGCCCGCGGGTTGAAAAGGTGAACGATTTCGGCCTCTCCGATTCGATCGGCCCAGGGATTGAAAAGGCGCACATCATAATTCTCATCGAGGGTGTTGATCCTTTTCATGGTGGAGATGATCTGGGTCTCCGCCCCTCCATAGAGCGTGCTCGCCAAGAGATGGGTGATGTAATGGACTTTGACGGTGGCCATGATGCGTCTCGTGCTAATCGCGCCTTGCAGAGATAAGATTGTTGCTTGCCGAGTGCACATTACAGGTCGTTTTCGAGCTCGACGCTATACTCTGGTATGATTACAGATTCCACATTCTGCAGGAATGGGGCGTTACCGAAGTAGGCAGATCCGATTATGTTGCAGGCGTCGATATTCTCCACATAAAGGTACGGTAAACCGCATAGGGCGATGACGCTTAGGCGATACCTCCCTGGAGCCAGCTTCGGGGATTTGAAGCGGTAACGGACCCGGAACTTCCTTCCTTTCCTTGAGCTGATCAGATCGTGGACCAGCCGCGATCTCCCTTGGAGGACCATGACATCCCTCTCGTTAAACAGCTTGATTTCAATCTCCAAGTTGTTTATATCCTCCGCTCCCGCCTGGAAGTCGAGCCAAAACTCGATGTCCTGATCCGGGGCCAGCTCGTCGAGCCTCTCGCGGTTTGCCAAGCCTTTCCATTCCAAATGCTTGGTGAGGACCCGGTAGATTTCGCCGGTCCCTCCGCCCATTTCGGTGTAAAAGCGGGTCACATCCGACGTCTTCCCCACCATGACCATCTTGCCTTCGTTCAGCAGCATGGTCCTTGAGCAGAGCGCCTCAATCATCTTCATGTTGTGGCTGACGAACAGGATCGTCCTCCCACCCTCGGATACATCTTTCATCCTTCCAATACATTTCTTCTGGAATTGGATATCGCCAACAGCCAGGACCTCGTCGACCAGCAGGATTTCGGGATCGAGATGAGCGGCAACGGCGAAGGCCAGCCTAACATACATGCCGCTGGAATATCGCTTGACCGGGGTGTCAAGAAAGCGCTCGATCTCCGCGAACTTCACGATGGCATCGAACTGCCTTTCGATCTCGACCTTGCGCATCCCTAGGATGGCGCCGTTCAGGAAGATGTTCTCCCGGCCGGTCAGTTCGGGATGGAAGCCAGTCCCGACCTCTAACAGACTTCCCACCCTTCCCCGCAAGATAACCTCCCCTTCTGCCGGATAGGTGACGTGGGATAGTATCTTCAACAGGGTGCTCTTGCCGGCACCGTTTCGGCCAATGACGCCGACCATTTCTCCCTTCTCCACCGTCAGGTTGATGTCCTTCAGGGCCCAGAACCGTTCCTTCTTCATTCGCGAATTCTGGTAGGTGCGGAGGGGGTGCGTGGCCAAAGCCATCAATGTCTCGCTCAGCCGCCAATACTCCTCCCTCCCCTGGTGCCTGATGCGATAGCTCTTCGAAACCCCCTTGATCTCCAGTATCGGGTCGGTCATCAGATCACATCCGCGATATCCTTCTCATAGCGTCTGAAGTACATCATTCCGGTGAAGAAGACAACGATCGCGAGAATCGTAGAAACGCCTACCAGCACCCAATCGACGCTCGTACCCAGGAAAATGCCGCGTTGCAGTGAAAGTAACCCAGAGAGAGGGTTGACATAGACAATCCAAGCGTAGCTCTTGGGAATGAAAGATGTAGCATATAGGATTGGAGTCGCGAACAAGAGCAATTGGACGAAGAACGGTACAATATAGGCGACGTCGCGGTACTTGACGTCGATCGCTGACAGCCAGAGCGCCAATCCGCTGGTCAATAGGCACATCAGGGCGATCGGGAGCAGGAGCAGGAGCAGCATCGGGGTCAGTGCAACTCCATAAATCACCAATATTCCGAAGAGGATGACAGTGGCGATGGCATAGTCTAGTAAGCCAGTGATGCATGCAGTGAGCGGGATGAGTGCTCTCGGGAAATAGACCTTGGCGACCAGGTTGGCGTTCACGATGAGGCTGTTGGCGGCGGTAGAGACGCTGTTACTAAAATAGGTCCATAGAACCAAGCCAGCGAAGGCAAACGCAGGATAAGGTATTCCGTCCGTTGGGACATGGGTCAGGTTTCCAAGCAGGAAAGTGAAGATGAGCATGGTTAAGAGCGGCTGAAGCACAGCCCACGCTGCCCCTATGACGGTCTGTTTGTAGCGTATCTTGATCTCTTTCCAGACTAGGAAGTAGAGGAGCTCCCTGTAGGCCCAGATCTCTGAGAAACCCAGGTCAAGGATGCCAATCTTCGGCCTGATGACCCTGATCCTCGTTTCGTTCATGCTATTCCTCTGCTTCACTCAAGATCCCAATAATCTTGTTCGCTCGGGGGGTCAGATTCTCTACTGTATATTCAAACCTTCCTTCTGGCCTCTTTGCGAACTTCCTTCGAACCGCCGCACGGCGCGGGTCATATTTCATGCTTGCGCCATTCCTCAAGGCTTCAACCCAATCGATTCGTAGGCTGCCTTCAATCGGTTGGAGTGGGCTCGCCAGTCATACTTCTCCTGCACCAGGCGATACGCGTTCTCGCCTAGCCGCTTGGCCATCGTCTCATCCTTCAGGAGGTTGTCTATGGCAGATACGAAGCTCTCATCCGTGTCCGCCACGATGATGTCTTTCTCATGCGTAACCTCCAGGCCTTCGCAACCCTTGCTGGTAGCGACTATGGGCCGGCTCGAGGCCATATATTCCAGTATCTTGATGCGGGTGCCGCTGCCGTGCCGCAGGGGAACGATGCATACGGTGGAATCTGTCATCAGCGGTCGAACGTCGTCTACCCAACCCAGGAATCTGACGTTCTCGGGGACGTTGTCGACATTCGGGATCGGAGCGCCGGCGATGACGAACTCCGCTTTTCCAATGAAATGGGGCGCGAGCTTCTGGCAGATGTTCTCCGCCGCGTCGCGGTTCGGCGTGTAGTTGAGCTTCCCCACGAAGAGGACCTTTGGCAGCCCATTCCTCTTCGGTGCGCCTGGGCCATAGCGTTTCACATCAATGCAATTGGGGATCACAGTGACCCGCTCGGCGATCTGCGGGACGCGCTTCTTGGCCATGGAAGCGTCCCTCTCCGAAGTGAAGAGCACGTGGTCCGCTTTCTTCATCGCATTCAGCTCGAAAGCGGTCCCCCTCGAGCGCAACCATGGCCCGAGGACGCCTCTGACCGCCCTCGTTTGTCCTAATGGCGTTAGAAAGAGGGGCGAATCGAAGATGGAATACTGGTTAAGCTCCCAGTAGATATTGTGCTCGTCCAGGATAAGGGGGATCTTCCCCTGCGACAGTCTGTTGCCGAGGAAGAGCAGGTCAAGCGCTTCCACTTGGATGGCGTCGAGTCCTTCCCTCGCCTTGGCTGCCGTCTCAGCTCCCACCACGCCCTCGTCGGAGCGGTAATTGTTGAAAACGCGCGTCAATCGGGTCATTCTGGTCTCGGGCGCCGGGACCTTAAAATCCTCGATGCGCCCCTGCATAGCGGTGACCAGCGAATCATCATATGACGCTTCTGGCTCCGTATAGATCAATCGAACATCGGAGAAGGTGGAGAGCATGCAGAGCAAGCTCTGCACTCTGATCCCCCAACCCGATTTGTTGCCCCCGCAGTAAGCAACCGTTCCCACTTTCATAGTCATCAATCGGTAAAGTCCGCATATCATTTAAGCCCTTACCGGAACGTCCTTTCTGCTCTTCTGCTCTTGATCGAACACGCCATTTTACTCGATTAAGCAGTTCGAGCATGCAGATTTCGTCGACCTCGCAAACGGAAAAGAATAACTGCGGCTAGGGGCTTCGTCGTTTCACTGATGCATATGATGGTGAAGGTCAGATTCCTTGCTAACTACCGGGACCTGGTCGGCAGCGGCGAGAAGCTCCTGGAGCTGCCCGAGGGCGCGACCGTCGGAACGTTGCTGGAAGAGCTATATGAATCATACCCCCGATTGGGCGCTCACCGAGAAGAAGCGATCATCTCCGTCAACAAGAAACAAGCCGCAGAACGCCAGAGGCTCCGCGACGGGGACGAGGCGGTGCTGCTCCCCCCGGCGGTCGGAGGATAGAGGAATCTGCTTCAAAAGGAAAGATGAACCGTCGAACCAGATTCACCCAATCACCACTTCGATGACCTTGTTCCCTTCCGGGCACTCGACCTCGCCGTGCACTTCGACGATCTTGCATTTCGATCCGCGCTCGACCGCGATGGGATGGCAGAGCCGGTAGCGGTCGCAGCCTAAGTTGCGGCACTTAATCTCCTCGAAGGTGATGGTGCTCCCCTCGAGAGCGAACTTCTGCCCGACCCCGACCTTCACCGGCAGCTTCTCCACCTCGACGACGCGCACCCCGTCCTCGTGCATCCTGCATTCGTGGTGCACTCCCCTCAGGGCCTTGATGCGGTACGTCGAGCCGGGATCGAGGTTGAAGCATACCGTCTTCAGCTTGCACTCGCGGCATTCGGACACGAACCCCTTGTAGACGAAGACGATGCCCTCCTTCGCCTGTCTCTCGCCGATCAATGTGATAATGACCATTTCCTTGCCTCCCAATCGTCTGTCGATTCAAATGACCTTGGTGATCGTAGCTATCTTCTCCGCGGCCTCAGGGGTCAATCCGAGATTACCCAGGATGGTGAACCGGTCCTTGCGGATCTTATGGGCGGTGCATAGCGCCTCGATCACCTTCTCATTGCTGATGCCCAGTTCCTTCGCGCTCGTCGGCGCCCCGATCTTCTGCAACGCCGTCCTGATGCGCATCCAATCCCCGCCGTGGAGGTACATCATCATGATGCAGCCGACCCCGCACTGCTCGCCGTGCAACGCCTTGCCCGGGGCGATCACGTCCAAGGCATGGGAGAACATGTGCTCCGAGCCGCTGGTCGGTCGCGAGGAGCCGGCCACGCTCATGCTTATGCCCGAGATGATGATGGGTCGGATCGCGATCCACACGCTCTCCTCCAGGTTCGGGCGGATCAGGTCGGCGTTGTCGATTATCGTTTGAGCGGTATAGTTCGCCAGTTCGTAGGCGGAGCGGGAGAACTCCTCGTTCCGCATCCTCCGAGCGAACTCCCAATCCTTCAGTGCCGTGGAATTGGAGATGACGTCGGCGCATCCCGCCGCCAACAGGCGATAGGGTGCCTTGACGATGACGTTGGTGTCGGCGATCACGCCCAATGGCACCCTCGCATCCAGCGACATCGGCATGGAGTTGTTCTTGATCGATGCCCTCCCGGAGGCGATGCCGTCGTGCGACGCCGAAGTGGGTATGCTCAGGAATTCGAGGTTAAGGTCCTTGGCCGCCATCTTGGCGAGGTCTATCTTGCTGCCGCCTCCGACGCCGAGGAGGAAGCTCGCCTTCACCTCCTTGGCGACCTGTTCCACCTTCTCCAGGTTCTCCCGGGTCGCTTCGTCCGTGTCGATGATGTGAATGTCAAAGCCGTTCTTGACCAGGCTCTCCCGGATCGGGTCCCCGGCCACCTTGCGGGTCTTGCTGCCGGTGACGAGCAGGCCGGTTCCGCACAATTTGAAATCCTTGCAAATCGATGAAACGAGGTCGATTACCCCATGCCCGACGAGCACGTTGCGGGGAAAAAGCATGTATCGGGCTTTTGTGAAGTCACCCTCTTCCATCCCAGCACCCGGTGCCCCTCTATACTCCTTATGGTTTTTCAAGTTATCGGTAACTGACCGCCTTTTTTTGTAGTCTGGCTAATAATCGACGGCCAATGCGCATTCGTCATGTCGATCAAGGAATGGAGGAACGGGAGGAAGCGTCGGAAGGCAGATAGAACGGAAGAACTTGCCTATTCATTTCCGGGGGACGATAACGTCTGCGCCTCGCCCGACCGCTTCGTTTCCGACTGATATCCGCCTGCTATTTAAGATTGATGATTCGCGCTTTCGCAATCCGGTAGGGTACGCGCTACGATATCGCCCCCGCTCGAAGTCCGGGAGTGGTTGGCTTCAGTAATCTCATCATTAATAGTGATAAAAACAGAATTAAATATCACAAGGCCGCTGGAGTCTTTGATGGGAGACGTTCGTTTTGGCAAATTCGGAGAAGTCGAGACGAGCTTATTGCATCCTGGAAAACCCATCGCTGATGGCGTGGGGGTGCCGGGAGCGCACCGATCTCCCTGCATTTCCTTGACCCTCGATCAGAACGGGAGACTGAAATCGATCAGCCCGTCCTACGAGGAATTGACCGGCTACCCTACCGGCGAAGCGGTGGGCAAGCATTTCTATGAGATGGTTTCGGAGGAGGACGCCATCGCGACCACCCTGGCTATCGACCGCTCCTTGGGTAACCATACCGGGCAGGGGACCCATTGGGCTCGCCTGCTCAGGAAGAACGACACTCCTTTGGCGGTGGTCATGAACCTCATGTCGATGAGGGACTCGGCGGAGGTTTGGTCCATCAACGTCACCATCTGGCGCGCTGATGAGTACACGAGGCTGGGGAGCGAGCCGGTCTCTGCCGACATGGTCGAACAGATGCTGAGCTCGGTCAACCTCATCGTCATCGAGACCGATCTGGAAGGTCGCATTCTCTCTTTCTCGGCCTCGGCCGAAAAAAGGACCGGGTACAGCGCGGAGGAGATGACCGGGAGGAAGATCACGGAACTGATGACCTTCGGCGGCAGCTCCGAAGCGGAATCCGAGGAGAAGACCAGGGCCGCAGTGGCCGGAGAGACGGTCGAGATCGGTGTCCGGCTGCGCACCAAGAGGAACGGCGGAAGCCTCAGCCTGATATGGCGCATGATGGCCGTGCGCGGCCCGGACCGCAGCGTCATCGGCGTGGTCGGCTTCGGGCACGAAATCGAATCGATGAGGCAGCTGGAGGAGAACGGGATCGATATCCTCGACCGGGACCTGGAGGCCCTGGTGGAGACGTCCAAGGACATCGTGGAATCGGACGATTTAGTTGACGCGATCGATAAGGACCTGGGCAAGTTCATCGATTTCCTCGGGGTCGATTTCGGCGTCTTCAGGCTGATGGGGGATCAGGCAAAGCCCCGCATGGTCTGCGCCGGAATGGACTTCAAGAAGGGGAGGAAGCTGCTGGAGATGAGGCTGGTGGGCGAAGGCGCGCTCTACCGCGACGTCCAGGCGGGTAAGATGTTCATTTCCATGGATCTGCAGGCGGATCCGCGCATCGTGGTGGAGGACAGCGACATCCGTGCCGTGGCCTGCCTGCCCATCAAGTTCCGCAACGAGGTGTTCGGGGCGGCGTGCTTCGGCTCGAGGACCGCCGGCAGCAACCTACAGGGCAAGCTGCCCATCCTCCAGGTGTTCTGCAACCAGGTGGCCATATCCCTGCGCAAGGCGCGGCTCAAGAGCGAGCTGCAGCTGCGCAACAAGGAATTGGAGATACTGTACGAGACGGCGATGGCCCTCTCGAGCAGCCTGGATTTCGAGAAGGTCCTGGACATGATGCTGAAGAAGGCCGCCATGCTGGTGAAGGCCGACAACGTCCATATGTTCCGCTTGGACCGGAAGAAGAACGCTCTGGTCTGCGTCAGCTCCATCTGCGAATACCACGACAACGTCATGGGCCTGGAGCTGAAGCTGGGCGAGGGGATCACCGGGATTGTGGCCCAGTCCGGCAAGGGCATGCTGATCGAACGGGCCGACAAGGACGAGCGCTCTATGCAGATACCAGGCACGCCGGAGGACCCCAGCTCGCTGATCTCCGTCCCGCTGAAGATGGGGGAGGAGATCCTGGGTGTGATCACCCTGGAGCGGGTGCCGGGAACACCATTCGACCAGTCGGACTTCCGCATCATCGAGATGTTCTCCGTCATGGCGGCCGCCGCCATCAACAACGCTCAACTTTACAACAAGATCAACGAGCATGCCGCCTCGCAGCAGATGTACACCATCCTGCTGACGCACGACGTGGCCAACTACAACGTCCCCATCCATGGTTACCTGGAGATGCTGGCCAAGGACCCGAAGCTGGACGAGCGGCAGCGGCGCTACATCCTGAGCGCGCTGGCGCAGTCCGAGAACATATCCAGCCTGATATCGGACGTGAGGAAGCTGGCATTGCTCCGCACCAACCAGGACGCGGAGAAGTCGGTGGAGACGGTCGACCTCACCAAGGTGGTGAGGGAATGCATCGAATCGCTGCGGATGAACACGCTCTACGAGAGCCATCTCGCTGAACTACACCCCGCCGATGGAGGATGCCCTGGTGCTCGGGGACGTGTTCGTCAAGGACATCGTTTACAATCTGCTCAGCAATGCCTGCAAGTATGGCGGCTCCGGCCCGGTGGACATCGAGATGTACTCGCACCTGGAGGACAGCTACGAGTACTGGAGGCTGGACGTCAAGGACCAGGGGGAAGGGGTGCCCGAGGAGAGGAGGTCATTCCTCTTCAAGCGCTTCGACAACTTCAACGTGGAGTCGGCCTCGGAAGGCCACGGCATCGGGCTGAGCGTGGTCACCATGCTGGTGGAGCGGCTCGGCGGCAAGGTTTGGGTGGACGACCGCGAGAAGCTGGACCAGGTCAAGGGATCGGTGTTCAGCGTGATCTTCCCGAAGGCGAAGTTAAATATCGTGACTGAGTAGTATGAAGGAGGCTGTGTAAGTGGTTGAAGGGCAGAAGATGATCAAGGTGCTGATGGTCGACGACAACACCGAGCACATCAACCTATGCGCGGAGTACTTGCCCAAGGACGAGTTCCAGCTGGAGCCGGCACTCACCGCCGGGGAGGCGCTGGAGAAACTGAAGGACAGCGGATTCGACATCATCGTCCTGGATTACGCGCTGCCGGACATGAACGGCATCGAGCTGATGAAGAAGATCAAGCCGCTCGGCCTCCGCGTCCCCATCATCATGGTCTCGGCCTACGACGATCCGGACCTGAGCTTCGAGGCGATCCGCGCCGGAGCGTGCGACTACG
Source organism: Methanomassiliicoccaceae archaeon (assembly GCA_963768775.1). Classification (GTDB taxonomy): domain Archaea; phylum Thermoplasmatota; class Thermoplasmata; order Methanomassiliicoccales; family UBA472; genus FEN-33. The sequence goes on along the minus strand of CAVYIY010000006.1, from coordinate 577,749 downwards.
TGGTCAAGACCTTCCAATACTACGAGGCGCTGAAGGATCGAATCCTGGAGAACCTGGCCTCCTGCCCGGTGCGCTGATAGCCAGCAATCGACCGCTTCTCATGACCCTGATCGTCGGAATCCTGGGCAGCCCGAGGAGGAAGGGCAACAGCGATCTTCTTTTGGACCAGGCGCTCAAGGGGGCTGCGGACGCAGGCGCGGAGGTCCGCAAGATCGTCCTGAACGAGCTGAAGTGGAGGCCGTGCCAGGGCTGCAACGACTGCCACGAGGGCGGCGATTGCATCCAGCGCGACGACCTGACTCCGGTCTACGAATTGCTGGAGCGGGCGGACGCGGTCATCATCGCCTCCCCCATCTACTTCTCCGGACTGAGCGCGCAGACCAAGATGCTGATCGATCGCTGCCAATGCCTCTGGGTGCGCAACGAGAAGCTGGACCGCTATGCCGCCGAGACGAGGAAGAGGCGGGGCGCGTTCATAGCAGTGGGCGGGGACCCGAAGGCGGTCTTCCGGCACGCTGTGGGCGAGATACGGGCGTTCTACAGCGCCATCGGCCTGACCTACGACGGCGAGATCCTTCTGCCAGGAGTGGAGGGCAAGGGCAAGATATCGTCGCATCCGGAGGCGCTGGCCGAGGCTGAGGCATTGGGGTGCCGGCTGGCAACGTCAAGGCCGCACTAAGGCCGGACGTCCGGGCAGGGGACTGCCAGGTCCAGCTCCTTGATCCTTCTCCGCATTATGCCGAAGGCCGTGTTCGCCAATATGAAGACCAGGATCAATCCGACGAACCCGAGGATGTCCGCGTTCTGGGGAAAGATGTCTCCCAGGGAAGCGAGGAGGTTGAACGAGGCATGCAGCACGATGGCAATGCCGATGTAGCGCAGCCATCCGACGGAATGCCCTCGGGAGCCGAGGATCCGCAATCGCGATATGCCATAGCCGCTGATGGAGGTGGCGCTCATGTGCAGCACCATCGAAGTGATCGACCTGATAAGCACGGTCAGGATGAGCACATCGATCCCTTGGGAGAAGGCGACGATGAAGTAGAGAACGTTCTCGGTGACCGCGAATCCCAGGCCCGCTGCTGCTCCGTAGATGATGCCGTCCTCGATCTCGTTCAGGCGGCCGTAGACGGTGAAGACGCCGGTCGCTTTCACGAGCTCTTCCACCACCGGCGCGATGATGACGGTCAGCAGCAGCGCTTCCAGCGTCTGGTCGAAGGGGCCGAAGATGCCGAAGCCGCGGGATAGCGGGCTGCCCGGCAGCGTGAGGGCCATCTGTGCCAGCGTTTCCAAGATAACGGCGGCGGATACTGCGAACGTACCGCCATAGACCATCACGCCGATCAGGACGGAATAGGGCTCCCTACGGCAGGTCTCGGTGTCCCGCACCCATATCAGGTAGCCGACGCCTGGAATAATCGCCACGAGGACCAGCACTGCCAACGAAACGAGATCCAAGGCCATCGATTTCGAATGATAAGGTGAGCGAGATGAATATCAAGCTTTGCGCTTCGCCTAGCCGTCCGATTGGCGGTGGTCCATGCGGTGGATGGTGACCCGGCAGCAGCCGTCCTGGTTTGCCAGGGTCTGGCTGACGTTCACTCGCGCTTCGCCCCAGGCGCGCACGGCGAACCGGGTGATGACCGCCTTGGTGAGCATGCAATTGGCCGGGTTGCGGTGGAGCTCGTTCTCCCAGGGGCATTTGCTCGCCGTGATGACGAGTCGGTCCTGCTCCACCTCCGCATCGAACTTCCCCCCCAGGTCGTTGAACATCTCGACTGATTCCCTTCCCCACCGCCCCCAGCTCCAACGAATGACTATCGTCTAGATAGTCCCGGTATAGCGCTCTTTCCAGCTTCTCCGAGATCAGCGCCACCAGCTTCCGGCGTTCCGCCTCCGGCAGTGGCCGTCGCATCAGCAGGGGGATCAACGCGCTCACCACGTCGCGCAGCTTCGTCCCCGAATCCGGTTCCTCGCATTTCACCGGCACCGGTTCGATCCTCTCTGGCGGAGTGACGTCCCTCGAGATGGATGAGACCGCTACCACGGCGCCGTCAGCATTGCGCACCGGGGAATAGGTCACGTCCACCGGGATGCTGCCCTCCTCCTTCGTCCGCAGCACGGTGCGGTGGTTGCTCACCGTTTCGCCGGAGACGACCCTCCTCATGATTCCGCTCATCTCCTGCAGCTGCGCCTCCGGGATGTTGACGAACGGCTGGCCGACCGCCTCATCCTCCCGATAGCCGTAGATCTTGAACGCCGCCTCGTTCCAGGTGCGGACTATCCCGTCGAGCCCATAGGTGATGATGGCGTCCGCGGTGTTCTGGATCACCCCTTCCAAATAGTCCCTGGTCTCCTGGGCCTGGCTGTAGAGCATGGAATTATGGATGGTGGAGCCGACCTGGGCGCCGACTATCCCGAGCAGGCGCTTCGCCTCCTCGTCGAACCAGCCGCCGCTCCTGGCGGTGAGGACCATGACCCCGAGGGGCCGGTCCATGCAGATCAGGGGGACCGCGGCCCAGGAGCTCCCAGGATCGCCGTTGTTGCCGATTGCGAAGGAGATGCGCGAGTTCGCCGCCTCACGCACGATGGGATGATCGAGCGGCAGCGAGCCGAACTCGGCGATGAACTTCTTGGTGACGCCGATGTGCTGCCGGAGGACGAACCTGCTATCGTTCTTCAGGTAAATTGCCCCGGAATCGGCCTTGAAATAGCTCATGTTCAAGGAGAGCAGCTGCTTCAGCACCGCATCGAGGTCCATGGTCTTGTCCATCTGACCCGCCATGTCGTTGAGGAACTTGAGCTGCTCCAGGATCCTCTCCTTCTCCACCCCGAGGCGCTGGTCCTCCATCGCCCCCTCGATCGATTCGAGCAACTGCCCGAGCTTGAACGGCTTCTGGATATAATCATAAGAATGCTTGCGCAGTGCCTTGATGGCCGTCTCCACCGACGGATGTCCGGTGATGAGCACCACCTTCGCTCGGGGGGCGACCTGCTCGACCTTGTCCAGCAGCATCGTGCCCGGCGTATCTGGAAGGCGTATGTCGAGCACGATGATGTTGAAGAACGATTCGCTCAGCGCCTTCAGCCCTTCCTCCGCCGTGGCCGCCGTGACCACCTCGTAGCCGTGGTAGCGCAGCAGTTGGCTGAGAATATCGCGGATGCCTGACTCGTCATCGATGACCAGTATCTTCGGGTTCATCAGATCTCCCTCGTGCCCGGCAGCCCCGTCCTTTCTTGCCTCAACTTATCACACCATCATTATCTTCTTAGATAATAGACCTGCCCGAGCGCTCCGAGGTCCTGGTCGGGCTTCATCATTCATGCTTGGACCGGGCGGCTCGATCAGTCGGTCGCCAGGTAATTGCCGCTCCGCGCCTTCTTCGCCACCGTCGCCGGAGCGCTAACGAACTCCTTGTCCTCGCCCACCTCAGCGACGATGTCATTGATTATCGGGGTGAAGGGATCGATGAAAGCGCCCTTGAGCCCCTTGGCTTTGATGCGGTCCACATCGGTCTCGAGCACGCCTCCGCCGACGATCACCCTGACCTCAGCGCCCTCGAGTTCGCCCAGCATCTCCTCGGTGACGCCCAATTTGGTGCCCAGGCGACGCACGTCGATCACCGCCACTTCCTCGAACCCGATGTCCTTCATCGCCTTGATCGACGCCTTGATGCTCGCCGGGCCTGCGTTTGATTTTCTCCAGATCACCTCACCATTGGCGACTTGGACGCAGGGAACGCAGCGGTCGGATAATGCGAATAGCTCCTCGAAAAGCTTGAGCGAGCCACAGAGGGACGTATCGACCAATGCCCTGGAGATCTCTATGGCGAATGCGTCGTACAGGTCCGCCTCCGACCGGATCCCCAGGTCAAGCCAGACGTCGTACTTGTGCTTGACCAGCTCGCGGAGCACCCGGAAGTTCGGCTGGCCGTTGCGGACGCCCGATAGATCCATGAGCAGAATGTCGGAGGCGTTGTACCGCTGGCCCGAGATCGCACGCCAATAGCGATCGAAGGGGACGTGGTAGTCGTTCCGCTGTATGTTGGAACCGTCCCAGCGCAGGTCGACCACCTCGGCGAGCTTGAGGATCGGTATGTCCACGCCGCCCACCGACAGCAGCGGCCTGGTGTCGACAGGCAGTATCGGAACGGAGGAGAATTCGGGCCTGGCCTTCTCCTGCTCCTTGCCCCTGATCTTGCTTTGGCGGAAGTGGATCCAGTCCTCGGTGGAGCTGAACGTGATCGGTACCGCGCTCTTGCCGCAGGCCCGGCAGCGGAAGGTGCGGTCGTCGTTGTCGACCCCGGCCATCGGCCCGCCCACCAAAACCTTGGGCTCTATGTCCCGTGAACCGCAATGAGGGCAGGCGAAAATGGTCTCTCTGCGTGGCATCGGTCAGCAGATGGCTAGCGCCCAGAAATACTTTTCAGTCTTCAAACCTGGAGGCATCGCGATCCTCACGAGAATTCTAGCGCATTTCGGCAATTCGGAAAAGAGGGAAAATAGAAGTGGTTTAATCGCTCGGCTACTTCTTGCCCCGGCGCATCAACATAAGCACCGCGACCAAGGCGATCCCGATGGTGATCACTGCTGCCACCAGCAGCAGCGTGGCGTCTCCGCTCGGGGTGACGGGTAGAGGCACTAGAGCCGAAAATGCGGAGCTGTTGGCGCTTTCGCCCGCCGCATTCACGGCGCTGACCTTGTACCAGTAGGTCTGACCAGTGGTGAGGGCGGCATCATGATAGCTCGGTGCTGAGGGTGATGCGATCAGGATGAACTCGCCATCCGAAGCGTTCGACCGATAGAGCCTGTAGCCGGTTATCGCGCTGCCTCCGTTACCGTTGGAATTCCAGGTCAAGTTGGCGTACGATGAGCCGTTCACCGTTTGACATATTATCGGGGCGTTGGGCACGGTGCAGGGCGTGGATGATACCAGCGTGGTCTTCTCTCCTTCGCCGGCGGCGTTGACCGCGCTAATGTTATACCAATAGGTCTGACCGTTGGTCAGGCCCGAGTCGATATAGCTCAAGCCCGATGTCGAGCCCATCAAGATATACGTTCCTGTCTCCGTGGTGGAACGGTAGATATAGTAGCTGGTGATGGCACTGGTACCACTGTCCGCAGGGATGCTCCATGTCAACATCACTTGGGCGTTGCCCCGTATGGCAATGGGACCGACGGGCGCGCTCGGCGTCGGGGACAAGACCTCGCCCATCATCAATCCGTTGAATTCATTTCCAGGAGTGGGGAAATCCGAGGCGGCATAGGCGTGCCCCCTTATCCCCGCCGGAGTGTCGAGGATCCAGTCGGTGCCGACCGATGGTGCGACCAGCCCTCGGAAGGAAATCGAAGTCAACCCGGTGCAGTTGCGGAACGCCTCGTACCCGATGCTAGTCACCCCGCTGCCCACGGTGACGGCTGCTAGTGAGGGGCAGTCTGAGAAGGCGTCATATCCGATGGAGGTCGTGCTGTCAGGGACGGTCACGGTGGCGAGCGACGTGCAGTTGCTGAACGCCATGTACCCTATGGCGGCGACGCTATTTCCGATATCCACCTGGACCAGCGCGTTGCAGCGGTAGAAAGCCATGAAGCCGATCGTCGTGACGCTGTCCGGAATGGTCAAGGAGGAAAGGGAGAGGCAGTTGATGAACGCCCCTGCATCGATGGTCGTGACGCTGTTGCCGATGGTCACCGATGTCATGAGGGCGCAATTATAGAACGCGCCCAACCCGATCGAAATCACGCTGTCGGGTATGGTCAAGGAAGAAAGATCATGGCAATCATAGAAGGCGTGGTGCCCGATGGTCGTGAGACCGCTGCCGAGATGCACCGAACTCATGGCATTGCAGTTGGCGAAGGCGTAGATGCCGATGGACGTGACGCTATCGGGGACAGTCACCGATGTCAAAGGATAATTGGGTGTGGAGAATGCATAGTCCCCGATGGCGACCGTGGGATATCCGCCCAATGTGGTGGGGATGTTGATCGATCCACCAGCACCTGTGTAGTCGGTGACCGTAGCGACGATGGGGTCGCCGCCTGTGGTATACGTGAAGTCGCCGTCCTGGGCCGCGGACGCCGTTCCCGTGGGAACGACGAAGAACGCGCCCATTAGCAATATCACCACGAGGGTCGCCGATAACAGACCTCTGTCTGACCTTTGCCTCATTGAAACACCTATCATTGAAATCATGGCTCAATTCGCAGGAACTTGAGTCTTGATTCTCACGCCATATCGGCGTTTAGTGCTTTATCAATTGCTGCCTTTACCGTGGTTATGGCGTCATAGATCCAGATTCTTTGGGGTCGATAGCTAGAATTGAAAGCTAATTTCTCCGGAACTTCGCAGAAAGGCGTATCGCTCCCTGATTTCAATCAAACGGTAAGGTACCGGTCCGCTTCCTCCATCGCTTCCTTTGCCTGCTTCATGGTGCGGACATCCACGTTCGGGTCCACCCCGCCGATGATGTAGGAGTGATAATCATCGAATTCCAGTAGCTTCACCAGGAGCTTGAAGTAGCGGGTGAGGACATAATTGTAGAGCTTGTCGCCATTGGCTAGGCCACAGGTCATTAGCAGCATGACCTTCTTTCCCGGTGCCAGCCTGGTCTTGTACATCCCGTCGCTCTCGCCCGGCGCCAGTAAGCAGTAGAGCCGGTCCGCCATGCACTTCATTAGCCCGGTTTCGTCGCCCATGTAAATCGGGGAGCCGAGGAGCACGAATTCGGACTCCTGCATCGCCTCGATCACCGGGAGCATATCGTCCTTCTGAGCGCACACCTGGTTCGTCTTGCAGTTCTGGCAGCCCTTGCAGTCGGAGATCTTTAGGTCCACCAGGTCGAAGTACCTGGTCTGGATGCCCTTCTTCTCTGCCAGCGCTACGATCTCCTTGAGCATGGCCGCGGTGTTTCCGTTCTTGCGCGGGCTCCCGTTGACCGCCACCAATTTCATCTCAGCACCTTTGCCGGGTGACCGGCTTAGGGTGCATAATAGGGTTGCGCTAGGAGAGCTCAGCCCGAGCCGTTTGCTTCTGATGGTATGCTAAATTTTCAGTCTAAGATATATACAGCTTCCATGAATGAAGAAAACCGATCTGCGACGCAGGTATTCGAGCGGTGGAAATTTCATGAGTGAAAATGATCAGAGTTCCAGGACCGGGGTCTTCATCTGCACTTGCGGCGGGACCATTCCGCTGACGATCGACATGGGGCTGCTCGAGGCCGAGGCCAAGGGCTTGGGCGGCGTCGTGCATGTTTCGACGGTCGACTTCCTCTGTCATCCGGAGGAAAGGAAGCAGATCACCGAGAAGATAGTGACGGAGAGACTGGAGCGAATTGCAGTGGCCGCCTGCTCGCCGCTGCTCTACGGCAAGGAGTTCCGCGAGGCCGCAGAGCAAGGCAAGGTGAAGGGCTGCCTCATGGAGATGGCGAACATCAGGGAGCAATGCGCCTTCATCCATGGCGATCGGGAGATGGCGACCGCGAAGGCGGCGACAATGATCTCCGCGGCCGTGGCGAAGCTGGCGGCGACCGGCCCGAAGGAGAGCGACAACAAGGCGGTGGCGAAGCCGGAGAACTGCTCTGGCTGCGGCATCTGCCTGTCGACCTGCCGGGTGAGCGCCGTCAAGCTGATCGACGACCCCGGCCGGCCCGGACGCAAGGTGGCACAGGTGGACCCGAAGATGTGCGAAGGCTGCGGCGCCTGCGTCGCCGCCTGCCCCTCCGCCGCCATGGACCAGAGCTGCTTCTCCAACCTGGAGGTGACCGCCGAGATCGATGCTTTGACACCGACCCGCGCCACCGAGGACGAAGGTTTCCCCAACATCGTGGTTTTCGCCTGCAACTGGTGCTCGTACGCCGCCGGGGACCTCGCTGGCCTGAAGCGGCTGCAGAGCCAGGCATCTTTCAAGGTCATCCGTACCATGTGCTCGGCGCGGGTGGACCCGGAATGGGTCATGCGCGCCCTCTCCCGAGGAGCGGACGGCGTGCTGATCTTGGCAGGGAAGCCGGGGAGATGCCATTACGAGGTGGGGAGCATCCGCACCAACCGGCGCATGCTGCTGCTGAAGGAAGTGATTCATCAGCTCGGCTTCGACCAATCGCGGTTCAGGACCGCCTTCGTCGACTCGGACCAGCCGGAGCTGTACCAGCAAGAGGTGGAGGCGTTCATCGAGAGGATCAAGGAGATCGGTCCGAACCCGACGCGGACGCCGGAGCCGGGGGAGCGGGTATACTCCACGGACTATCAGTTCGGCGGCGGAATCTCCGAGGCGGCGCTTGCGCGCCCGGAACCAAATCTGAATTCGGAGGACCAGATCGTTCCGGGTGAAAGGCAAGCATTCAATGGCTTAGCTCAGCGTAGCGGTAGCAGTCGACGGTGTGATCGTTCGCCATCCCCACCGCCTGCATGAGCGCGTAACATATCGTTGGCCCGACGAAGCGGAAGCCCCGGCTTGCCAAGGCAGCGCTCATCCTCTTGGATTCGACGGTGGACGGAGGTATCTCCTTCAGTCCCTTCCATCCTCCGTGGATCGGTCTGCCGCCGACGAACGCCCAAAGATAGGCGTCGAAGCTGCCGAACTCCTTCCGCACCTCGATGACCGCTCTGGCGTTCTGAGCCGCTGACTCGATCTTGCGGCGGTTCCTCACGATGCTGGCATCGTGCACCAGCTCCTCGATCTTCTTGCTGTCGTAGCGGGCGACCTTGGCAATGTCGAAACGATCGAACGCCGCCCGGTAGCCTTCCCTCTTCCGCAGGATCGTGGTCCAGCTCAGCCCGGCCTGCGCCTCTTCCAGGGTGAGGAACTCGAAAAGCAGATCGTCATCGTGCACCGGCGTGCCCCACTCTTCGTCGTGGTATGCGATGACCAGCGGGTCCGTCGATGACCAAGCGCACCTCTTCTTCATGCCTGCTCCATGAATGGAATTGTCTTCTGTCGCATCAGCCTTTTGGCTAATCCGCCAGGTCGTCCTCCAATACCTCCTTGAAGAGGTCCATCAGCTCGAGCAGGGTGTACTTGACGTGCTCGATCTTCTCTGTCAGAACGACACCCTCGAGTACTACCGAACCGGAGAGCGTCTGGTCCCTGAAGGCGATGGCCGCCCTCATCCGGTCCATCATGGCGTCGGTGAGGATGAACTCGTCCTGCAGGGTCGTCAGGTTCTGCTCGTCGTCCCCCAGCTCGTGCCCCAGGTCCTTGAGCAGCATCCTCGCCATATTGAGCGCCTCGTCCACGGCGGCGTGGATGCGTCAGCGAGGTCCGCCTGCCGTCTCACGTCATCCGCCGGCCATTCCGGGAGCCCCCTCAGGGTGCTCTCCATGTGCTCGAAGTGCTCGGCATACTCCTTCGCTCTCGCTTCCTTCATTATCCTCACTCCTTCGTCGCGCGAATCGGAATTCGTTTGCTCGAAGCGCTACTTGGCGCCCTGCTTCTTCTTGAAGCGCTCCACCGCCTCCCGCACCGTGCCCTTCCTCGTCCATGATGATGCGGATGTTGTTGGCGGTGAGCTTCCTTTGCCCATGGGGTCCGACCCAGCCGGTTATGACGACGTCGCAGCCTTGCTTCACGATGGTCTCGGCGGCGTAGATCCCCGCGCCCATCTCCGCGTCGTGGCCTTCGTTCTTCACCGCGGTGTATTCCATCGTCGCCGGATCGATGACGATGAAATAGGCGCAATGGCCGAACTCCTCGTCCAGCTCATCGTCCAGTCCTTCGCCGGTCGACGTCACGCAGATCTTCATCTCATCCCTTCTCCACCCGCTTGAGCATCTCGTCGACGATCTGGCCATAGGCGATTGCTGCCGGCGAGTCCGTGTCGGAGATGACGATGGGCATGCCCTCGTCCCCCGATGTCACGACCTTGGGGTCGAGCGGTATCCGGCCCAAGGAAAGGGACGTCCAGTTCCACGGCGGCCTTCTGCCCTCCGCCGATCTTGAAGAGGTCGATCTCCTTGCCGCAGTGGGGGCAGTCAGACCGGACATGTTCTCGATGATGCCCAGGACCGGGATGTCCAGCTTCCGGCTGAAGCCGATTGACTTGCGGGAGTTCTGCAGGGCGACGTCCTGCGGCGTGGTCACCACCACCGAGCCGTCCGCCTCCGGGAGGAGCTGCATGATGGTGAGCGGCTCGTCCCCGGTGCCCGGCGGCAGATCGATGACCAGGAAATCCAGCTCGCCCCAGCGCACCTCCGCGAGGAACTGCCTCAATGCGCCGATCTTCAGCGGCCCGCGCCAGATGATGGGCTCGTCGGAGTTCTGCACCAGGAAGGCCATCGACATCACCCTGAGATGCGGGGGGACGATGACCGGCATTATGCCCTCGGCGTCGCCGTGCAGCACCTCATCCTCGATGTGGAACATCTTGGGGATGTTCGGACCGTGGATGTCCGCATCCAGCAGCCCCACCTCGTAGCCGCGCATGGACAGCAGCATGGCGATGTTGCTGGCGACGGTGGACTTGCCCACCCCGCCCTTGCCGCTGGTAACGATGATCTTGTGCTTGATGCGCCCCATGTTCTTCATCAGCTTGAGGTCCCCTCTCTGGACCGTCTTCACATCTATCTTGTCATCTTCCATGATCTTCACAGCCTGCGGATACAATTGACATGCCTTAGCCAGTCGAACCATTGAACGATGCAACTGGTATTTTCTCTTTTCGCCTGAAGGCGGGTCAATTCAAAGCAATCTGAATCCGTTCAATATCGTGCTCGGATGATCCCCCTTGTCTAACATTGAGTCTTCAGGCTTCGATTCAAATTCTTCCTGGAAGCTCTCAAACCTAGATCGTTCGCTCAGGGCTCTGTTCATTCGATGTTCAGGGGGCGATCGATCTTCGCTCCTCTCTTGGCAAGCTCCCTTTCGATGAAAGGCCGGTAGTTCCTGGAACAGCACCGACCGGCTGGATTGGTGATCTTGCATTGCCCTCCACCCCCGATTCCAGTGGAGTTCTTTACCTCTTCAAAGCTCCGGGCTCCCCTCTCAATTGCCACGATGACATCCTCTTCGGTCACCTGTTTGCAGTAGCAGAGCGGGCGAGGTGCGTCCCTCTCCTTGAACGTCACCCGCGTCTTGACGTCCTTCCTCTTGAGCACATTCTTCCCCGACTCGGAGAAGTAAATGGTGTCGCAATCGGGATTCTCGCAGATGAAGAACCTCTCATTTCCCAGCGGCCAGCAAGTCTCCTTCGCATGATTGCCGACTGTGACCCTTTCCACTTCAATCGATTCCTTCCCGCAGTCGGGGCAGATTGCCATGTCTTTTGCAAGGAGCCTGAACGCTTATAGTGATTGCGGAATCGGTCAGGCAATGGACAATGACGATTTGCCGATTCCATATACTCAAAACCTCTTAATTCGATGAGTAGATTCCATCTAGCCAGCGAGATAATATCCGCGAATTGGGAACGTGAAACTGGAGCGATCGGATGAAAACGGAGGTCGATGAGAACTTCCAACCGAGGGATGAATCCGGCGACCCGTCGACGTGGGCGGTATGGGTGGCCGAACCTCTCACCAAGGATGCAGATACGCTGCTCAGGTGGTCCAAGACCTCCTTTCATGCCGGTTGTCCGAAACCACTGTAATGGTCTTCGATGGCAAGGAGTGCTCCCTTCTCACGAAGACCAGCAGTCATGATTTCGCTGTCGGCCGATTCGAATATGCCAGATTGTACCACCGAGAGATCAGGCTGACGAAGGATGGGGTGGAGGTCGATTCGAACTATCAAGCCGGGAATGGCCCAAGGCCTCCCGATGATCTGCTGGTGCTCGGTTCATCGCTGTGCGGCGGCTCCTGCTTGCAAGTCGCGAAGGGACGATCACTTCAGACTTGCCTCTCTGGTTCAATCGTTCATCCACAAGCTAGAATATCCCTAGCGCCAATCTTGACTGCATGCCTCTCGGTGATCCGATGAGCGAGAGAACCCCCTACGTGATGCGGGGGAACGTCCTCCGGGTCTGGCTAGCCTCCATTCCCGTATCCGACCTGGATCAAGCGGTGGAATTCTACACCCAGGTGCTGGGGCTGAAGCTCCAGCTCATGTCCGCGGAGAACCAATGGGCCGAGGTCGGGCCGGACGAGCCGTCCAGCAAGATCGCCTTGTATGTCCCGAGGGGCGACGGTCCGCGCAAGCCCGGAGGCCCGAGCGGCGTAGTGCTGGAGACCGACAGCATCTTCGAGCTCCATCGCAAGCTGGTGGATGAGGAGGTCATGTTCAAGCTGAAGCCGGAGAGGCGGCCCTGGGGCGGTCTTCTGGCCGTTTTCCTCGACCGCGATGGGAACGAGATCGAGGTGGTGGAGGACCCGGAGCACTATTCTCGCCCCGCAGCCCCGAAGGCATAGAAGAAGCGATGTTTCTGCCGGATTGGTCGGGGTTGAAGGGTGGTGGAGGAACTCGATTCAGGTCAGTAGCTGCTTGACCTGGGAGACGAGCGAAGCGGAGCTCGGGCCGGCCAGCAGGCGCTCGGCCTCCTCCCTCCGGTCGATGATGTCCCGGGCGAGCAGGAAGTTATTGCCCAGCAGCGCTACCAGCTCGGAGCGGTGCATCTCCAGGATGGTGATGGGGTAGAGCGCATGCTTCTCCACCAGCTGCTCCAGGCCGGCCCCCTCGGGGTAGCGCCAGCCAAGCAGTTTCATTCCCACGCAATCGGCATACTGTATGGCATCGCTGGTGAATCTTGTGTTAGTCGCCAGGCAGGAACCGTTGAGCGCCTGCGTCGGCTTCAGGTCGAGATAGCGGGCGTAGGTGTAGAGGGTGCATTGGATATTCGACTTCAGGCCGAGGGAGTTGTGGAACTTGCATTCGACCATGATCCTCTCATTGTCTTTCTCCAGGATGATGTCGACCTCGTGCTGCACGCACTTCCCCTTGATGCACGAGCGGAGGACCGTCCGATAACCCTCGGCCTCGTAGACCCGGGCCATGAAACGCTCGAAGTTCTCGCCCTCCGGTCCGAGGCGCAGGATCGCCTTCTTCAGGCCGAACTTGATGGCCTTGCGCCCCTGCAGCATCTGGTGAACGTCCCGGTAGATGAGCTCGGTGGTGATGCCGTCGTAAAGCTCCGACTTGAGGTGCTTGAGGATCTCCTCCGCCTCCTCCGCGGTAGCATCGGAGCGCATGATGGCAGTCCTCACCTTCGCTTCGTCGAACTCCTCGCGCTCGCCGGAGCGCTTGATGACGTAGGTCGGCATCGGCAGTGGAAATGGGGGTTCAGCCTATTAGAGCGTTCGCTGGCTGATCCCTCTGCGCCTGATCAGGCCGCCCGTTCCTGAGCCACTTGGTCCGTCCCGCTCGCTTCCAGCATCTCTGCGTCCTGCGGCTCGCTCGCCAAGAAGTCCCTCTGGAAGCAGTCCACCTGTCCGTTCTTCCAGGTGATGGTCGCCTCCATCCGAGAGTCGCACAGGCTGAATGACACCTTCTTCATGCTCGAGGTGTACTTCCCCGCCCTGCCCCTCGCCGATGTCCGGGCTATCCCGGTGCGCGCCATCAGCCCAAGCTCGGTCATCCGCTCCACCATCTTGTAGCTGGTCGCCAGGGTCATGTCCAGGGCCTCGGATATCTCGTGGATGGTCAATGCCTTGCGGCCGGTCAAAGACAGTATCGCGAGCACCTGCGGGTTGATCAGGCAATGTGCCAATTCCTTATCCTGGATCTGCGCGGCAAGACGAATGGCGCCGAGAATCTTGAGCTCGTGGTCCTCCTCGAACGACTCCGTTTTGAACAATGCTCGTTCCCCCCCTGGCCACGAAACACCCTTTCACTAAATAAATCCTATTAAGATAGTCAAATGCCCATTAAAATCCGAAATGGATGCTCAAATGAATAGAAAAGGAAGTGGTTTGACGCGGTGCTTAGATCCCCTTGACGTTGGTCTTCTCGATGGTCAGGTCGATCTCCCGCTTCAGCGCCTCCGGGAGCCCGCGGATGCCGACCTCGAGGAAGCCTCGGACGATCATGCCGACCGCCTCCTCCTCGCTCATCCCCCTCGACATCAGGTACTCGACCTGGTCCTGGGCGATCTTGCCGACCGCCGCCTCGTGCGTCATCTCCACGTCCGGCACCCTTGCCTCCAGCTCGGGGATGGCGATCTGCACCCCTCCCTTCCCCAGTATCAGGCCGCGGCATTCCAGATGCCCCCTGATGCCGGGGGCGGCGCCGATCATCTGGCCCCGGGCGATAACCTTGCCGCCGGTGGTAATGGTCCGGGAGATGATCTCGCATCGCGATCCCTCGGCGTTCATGATCACCCGGGAGCCGAGGTCCAGCTCGGAATTCGGATGAGCGATGGCCACGGTGTTGAACCGGGCGAAGCCGTTCTTGCCCTCCAATCTCGCTGTGGGGTAGGTCTGGATGGTGAGAACCGGCTTCAGTGCCACATAGTTGCTGATGTAGGTCGAGTCCTCCGCCTGCAGGACGACGGTCCGAGGACGCACGCCGATCTGCTCGGACCAATTGTGGATCATGGTGAAGGTGAGCGCTCCCCCCTTCTTGATGTAGAACTCGCTGATGCCCAGGTGCAGCGCCCTTTCCACTCCCTTGCTGGTGGAGCATCCGGTGACCACTTCCATCTCCGCTCCTTCCTCGACGATGATCACGTTGTGAACGGTCTGCGCCACGCTCTTCCCCTTGAGCATCAGGCAGGTCTGCACCGGCGCCTTGACCTTCGCTCCCGGCAACGCTCGGATGAAGTAGCCGTCCGCTTCCTCCTCGAACGTGCGCGCCGTGTACTTGTCCGCGTCAGGCAGGACCGCCTTCCAGTAGTAATCGCGCATCCAGTCATGCTTCTTCAATGCTTCGGAGACCGGCATCACCTCGACGCCGGGCATCATGACCGAGGTGTGCACGACGCTCTCGTCCATGAAGACGAACGAGCCGGCGCGCCCCTCGCCGCTGGGAATGACCCCGGCGTTGAGCAGCGTGCTCTGCTCATCTTTGGATAGTTCCTCCAGGCTGTCCACCTTAGGGATGTCCTTGGATGCCTCCGGGTACTTGTCCAGGTCGATGTCCTTGCCGAAGGCGGCCTTCTTCTTCCGGGCCTCCTCGACCTTGTGCTTCAGTTCACCGGTGTCAGCTTCAGCTTGCATTTTACGCACTCCTCGTATCCCATCTTCCTTATCTCGGACAAAAGGTCCCTGGGGTTCCCGGAGCAGGCGATCGTCCCCTTGCACATAACGTATCCCCGGTCCGCCTCGATGTAATCCAGTATCTGACCGGTGTGGGTGATCACCAGCGCCGCCTTGCCGCTCTGCATCTTCCAGCCGGCGCAGCTTGTGCCGCCGCGCAGCATGTCGTGCACCTTCGCCCCCACCTTCTCGATGGAAACGAGGTCTACGCCGCTCTCCGGCTCGTCCAGTAGGTAGAGGCAGGGGTTCTGCGCCCCCAATTGCAGCAGCTCGGAGCGCTTGATCTCCCCCCCGGAGAAGCCGACGTTCACGTCCCTTTCCAGGAACGGCTCCATGTCCAGCTCCTTCGCCGCCGCGTCCGGGTCGATCCTGCCCTTCCCGGTTACCTGGACCATATTGCGCAGCCTGACCCCGACCAGGTTCGGAGGCCGCTGCATCATGATGCCGATGCCGCGCGCCGCCCTTTCATTGATCGGCAGGTCGGTGATGTCCTCGCCGTTGAGCAGGATGCGGCCCTCGGTCACCTTGTACCCGCTGAATCCCATGATCGTCATGAGCAACGTCGACTTGCCCGAGCCGTTGGGGCCGAAGAGCACGTTGGTGTACCCGGCCATGACGCTCAGGTTGACGTTCCTGAGGATCTTCCGTCCTCCCACCTCCACGCTGAGGTTCTCGATCTCCAACATAACCTGCGAGCTCCAGCCTCAGCATTCGTGGCCAGTGCTATTAATTGTATCGCACGACCGGTGAGGATAACTGGACCAGGACGGCCGGCGCACCCAAAACTCAAGAACCGGTAGGCAGCTACCGTCCGCTGAGGACGGGATCGATGGAAGACGAGGGGAAGGCCCGCTTGCCGCAGGATCGCAGGGTCATGGTCATCGGCGCGGGCGCGGCCGGCAAGGCTGCCGCAGGCGCACTGCTCGACCTCGGGGTCCAGGTTGTCCTGGTGGAGCGATCACCCTCGTCCGAGGCGGACTGCATGCGGAGGAACGGAAGCGCCCTCGTCCTCAGCGGCGCAAACGCAGTGGCCGCTGAGCGCGACGGGGTCTTCCGCATCGTGCTGGAATCGGCGCAAGGCGGATGCCGGCAACGATCGGTGCAGGAAGCAGACGCGGTCATCCTTGCCACCGGCCTGGTGCCGGTCGATGCCAGCCTCATCCCCGAGTTCGGCCTGGGAAAGCGGAGCAACGTGGTCTCGGCACAGCAATTGCAGGACATGCTCGCCTCCGGGGAGATGCGCAGGCCCTCGGACGGCGGAGCGGTCTCGACCGTCGTCTTCGTTCAATGCGTCGGCTCGCGGGTGGAGAAGCGCGGCGTGCCCTATTGCAGCGCGGTCTGCTGCGCCAACGCGATCGACTACGCTATCAAGCTCAAGGAGCGCGACCCGGGGATCGCGGTCTACATCCTCTACATAGACATCCGCACGGCGGGAAAGGGGCAAGAGGCGATGTACAAGAGGGCGAGGCAGCTCGACGTCAAGTTCATCCGGGGGCAGCCGGCGCTGGTGTTCCAGGTGCCGCAGTCCGAGAGGCTCTTTGTGTGCGGCGAGAACACGCTGCTGCGCGAGCTATATGAGATCCAGGCAGACCTGGTGGTGCTCTCCCTCGGCCTGAGGGAGGACCCGGAGAACCTCGAGCTGTTCCGCGGCCTCGGCGTCGAGATGGACCGGGAGGGCCTCATCGAGACCGAGGAGGCGGGAGGGCAGCCGACGTGGACGAGCGCGAGGGGCGTCTTCGTGGCCGGCTCCGCCTCTGCTCCAATGGGCAGAGAGGAGGCGGCGGCGATGGGGGTGCTGGCGGCTCACGCTGCGTTCGACTATCTGCGCTCGCTCCAGTGACTCGGGGAATCGGATTTAATTCTGAATAGGGAAGATTGAAATAACGACCCGCTTCTGTACTGATGCATGGGACGGTCCGCGGAGAAGGACCAGAGGCTCCATTGGGACGAGACTTACAAGATGGAGGATTTCTTCGGCGCCAATCCTAGTCAGTTCGCCGAGAAGTCTCTGGAACTCCTCAGGCAGGAGGGCGTCGAGGTCCTCTTGGAACTCGGGTGTGGCCAGGGGAGGGATACCTGGCTTTTCGCCCGGAACGGCATCAGCGTCTACGCCATCGACTACTCCGACGCCGGCATCTGCCAGATGAGGGATAGGGCGAAGGAGAAGGCCTTGAACAAGTTCATTACGCTCAAGGTTCGCGACGTCCGTCGGGGCATTCCGCTTCCGAACAACTCGGTCGATGCCATCTATTCCCACATGTTCTTCAGCATGGAATTCCGCGAGGACGAGATGTTAGGGATTTTCCAGGAGTGCCTGAGGGTGCTTCGGCCCGGCGGGCCGAATATCTACAGCGTCAGGTCGGAGAACGACCCCCATTACGGGAAGTTCCTCCATCTTGACGAGGACATGTACCAGAACCCCATGGGCTTCGTGGTGCATTTCTTCACCGTGGACAAGATCGACCGCCTTGCCGAGGGATACGTGGTCGAGTCGATCGAGGAGTTCGAGGACCCGGACCCGCCTTTCACAAAGATGCTGTACGACGTGGTGCTGCGCAAGCCGATGCAATGACGTTTAGGATTGCAGCATTCTGATCAGTCGCGCTTCGTGATTTCCTTCTGGCGCATGATCTCGAGGGCTTGGGCCACGCTCATCGGCGGCTCGAACTCCGCTCCGGCGATCTCGCCCCAGCCCTGCATCAGCAGCGAGAAGGAAGGCAGCTCCAGCCGCGCCTGCCTCAGGATCTCCGGCCGCTTGAGCAATTCGGCGTGGTTGCCGTCGAAAAGGACCTTCTTGTTGAGCACGATCATCCTCGACGTCAGCTCGAAGGCGATGCCCAGGTCATGCGTCGCCAGCACCAGCGTTTCCTCCCTCCCCTTGAGGACGCTGATCAGCTCCCTCCGCCCCTGCGGATCCAGGTTGGCCGTTGGCTCGTCCATGAGCAATATCTCCGGGGACATGGCGAGCAATCCCGCCAAGGCGACACGCTTCTTCTCCCCGATGCTCAGACGGTGCGGGGCGCGCTCCCGGTATGCTTCCAAAGAGGTGGCGCGCAACCCCTCCTCCACCCTCGCTCTTACCTCGCTCTCCTCCAGACCCAGGTTCATCGGCCCGAAGGCGACGTCCTCCTCCACCGTCGGTAGGAATATCTGGTCGTCCGGGTCCTGGAACAGCAGGCCGATGTGGCGTCGGGCGAGCCCGACCTGCTTCCTGGTCAACGGCATGCCCATGACCTCGACCATTCCTTCGCTGGGAGCGAACAGCCCGGCCATCAGGTTCAGCAGGGTGCTCTTGCCCGCCCCGTTCGGGCCGACCAAGGCGACCTTCTCCCCTTTGTCAATGGAGAACGACAGTCCGTCGAGGGCGAGGTTGCCGTCGGCGTAGCGGTAGCTGACCTCCCTCAGCCTCAAAGCGTCCAGGCGACCACCTCCGTCTCCAGCAGGATCGCCAGCAATCCCACGCAGGCGAAGGCGCCGACCAGAAGCGCGTCCCTCGGCCCCGCCCTGCTCTTCTCGAACGAGCGGATTTCGCCGGAATAGCCGCGGGAAAGCAGCGCGTCGTAGATGTTCGTGGCGCGCGCGTTCGCCCTTACGAAGGTCATGCCGATGGTCGCCCCCAGGGTCTTGAAGGCGCGCCTATCCAGGAGACTGCGTCCACCGTTGAAGCCCCGGGCGATCCTGGCAGTGCGCATCCGCTCCATCTCGTCCAGGAAGAGGAAGATGAAGCGGTAGGTGAAGAGGATGAGGTTGGCCATCACCTTCGGCATGTGCAGGGAGCGAAACGCGCCGAGCATCTTGAAGAAGGGAGTGGTGGACACCAGAACGATGAGGACGAGCACCGAGCTGCCGATCCGGGCGAACATGACGACCGCCGCATCCGGCCCATTGGTGAACCACAGGGTCAAAGCGGCGAAGCCGATGAAGGGCAAGGCCAAGGCGAAGTTCTTGGCGACATGGCGCAGCGGCAGGTTCGACAGCAGCACCAGGGCGAGAACGAAAGCGAGGACGACCAGCAGGGGCACCAGTTCGCGCAGCAATGCGATCACGACGACCAAGGAAACGGAGCAGACGAGCTTGACCCGGGCATCGAAGTCACGCAGCCTGGACCGGTCGGCATACTGGTCTATCTCGTTGATCTGCTCCAAGCTCAGCCCCCATGCTGTCTGGCTGAACGCAGAATTGCGTCGCCACCCGGATGGCCCGGCATCACTTGCTCCCCTGGTGCTTCTTCCTCGCTACCTTGAGGTAGGCGAAGGTGACCATCAGGACCAGGCCGGCGCCCACTATGCCCATCAACAATGCCGACAGATAGTCCGAACCGTAGTTCAAGGGCGCGTTCCATACTGGCGCAGACTCATCCACGCCTTGCTCGTGCATTACCGTTTCCAGGCCGTCCGGCTTCCCTACCGAGAGGGCGAAGAAAGCGACCAGTCCGAGGCAAAACACCGCCAGGATTGCTATTGCGCCGATCAAGAACCTACGTTGCATCGAATTCCTCCTTCGGCTTCGCTTCCCGGCCGAACCTGATCGTTTCCGGCGCCACCTTGGCCAAGAAGGCAACGATGCTGACGGTGATAATGGCCTCACCGACCCCGATCACGGAATACAATCCCATCATCGTCGGCAGGGCGATGATGCCATCGATGCCATAGCTCGGGTCGATGGCATGGCTGAAGGCAAGCTCGATGGCGCATGCCGTAGCACCCAGGAACACCGACACCCATGCCGCTACAGCGATCCCCGGCAGTCTGAACCTCCGAGGGGTGAGCCTCATCGCTCCCCAGGCCGCGAGCGAACCAATGATCGCCATGTTCAGCGTGTTCAGTCCCAGAGCGGTCACTCCGCCATCGCCGAACACCAGTGATTGGATGACCAGGATGGTGAAGATGACAGCGATCGCGCCCCAAGGCCCGAGCAGCACCACGGCCAATGCAGCGCCGATCAGGTGCCCGGTCGTTCCCCCGATGATGGGGAAGTTCAGCATCTGCGCCAGGAATATTCCCGCGGCGAGGATGGCCATGTAGGGAACGGTCCGGTCTTCAAGGTGGCGGTCTACTCTATAGAATGCCAGAGCGACGAAGGCCAAGGCGATGGCCATGCCAGCGATCCAGACCACCGGTGCCATGAGACCATCCGAGATGTGCATTCACTTCCCTCGATTAACACGAATTCCTATTTCGTGCTATTTCGGAAGCATATCATCGATATTTATTCTTGCCGGAGATTTCGCTTGAAGGAGGACAAATGCATGCCAATGATCGGCTCATCCGTCAGGATGCTCTACCAGGTCGTCTGCGATTTCTTGTTATGATTCAAGTAGTGATCCTGGTGCAACCGTGTCTGAGATCCCGCACGAACGCGGACGTCCCCTCGACGCTGCAACCCTTCGAGATCCGGTCTAGCAGTGCGCTCCCTGCGATCACGCCATCCGCTCCCGCTGCAACGATCTGACTAGCGTGTTCTCTCTTGGAAACGCCGAAACCTACGGCCACAGGAAGAGCATCGGCGGCTTTCTTAGCGCGATTGATCAGATCCGGCAACTCGGCCGGGAGCTCGCCCCTTGCGCCAGTGGTGCCCAGACTGCTGACCAGATAGAGGTACCCGCTCGAAGCCGCGGCGATGGTGCGCATTCGCCGTTCGTCCGTTGTCGGGCCCACGAGCTGGATCAGGTCCAATTGGTGCCTTGTGCAGGTTCGTCTGAGTTCGCTCGATTCCTCGCATGGCATGTCGGCGACGATTAGGCCGTCCACTCCTGCCGCCGCTGCCTTTCGCACGAAGATCTCGTCGCCCATGCGGAAGATGGGGTTGTAATAGCCCATCAGCACGATGGGCATCTTTGATCTGGAGCGGACTATGGCGGCGAGCGCCAATGCTCGCTTGGGCGTCATGCCCTTCTCCAGAGCGATCTGCGAGGTCCGCTGTATCACAGGGCCGTCCGCGACCGGGTCCGAGAACGGCACCCCGATCTCCAGGACGTCCGCTCCTCCTATCTCTGCGGCGATCATGTGCTCGATGCTGCTCTCCGCATCCGGATAGCCAGCCGTCAGGTAGCAGACGAGAGCGGCCCGTTCTTCGCGGGCGCAGCGATCGAATGCGGCCGTTATCCTGCTCATTGCAGTCCTCCCAGCCTTTCGATGACCGTTTCCAGGTCCTTGTCCCCTCTGCCCGAGACGGTGATCACCACGATCTCGTCCTTGCTCATTTGCTTCGCGCGCTCGAAGCCCGCATGAACGGCATGGGCGCTCTCCAGCGCCGGGATGATCCCTTCGAGCTGTGACAGCATCATGAATGCGCTCATCGCCTGCTCATCGCTCACGCCGACGTACTCAGCTCTTCCTAGGTCCTTCAGCCAGGAATGCTCCGGTCCGACGCCGGGATAGTCCAGCCCGGCGGCGATGGAGTGCGTCGCCTCGATCATGCCATTGTCGTCCTGCAGAAGGTACGACTTGGCACCATGGAGCACACCGGGCCTGCCCGCGGAAAGCGAGCAGGAATGCTCGCCGCTGGCGATGCCGCATCCGGCCGCCTCCGCCCCGAGCATCCTCACTCCCGGCTCATCGATGAACGGATGGAAGGTGCCGATGGCGTTGCTTCCGCCGCCCACGCAGGCGACCAGAAGGTCCGGTAACGCTCCTTCCTGCTGTCTGAGCTGCTCCCGTATCTCGAGTCCGATGATGCTCTGAAAATCCCTCACCATCGTCGGATAGGGATGCGGTCCAGCAGCGGTGCCGAAAAGGTAGAACGTATCTCTAACGTTCGCGGCCCAATCGCGCATCGCTTCGTTGATCGCATCCTTCAAGGTGCGGGAGCCGAGGTCCACCTCGTGCACCTTCGCGCCCATCAGGCGCATCCTGAATACGTTCATCCTTTGTCGTTTGACGTCCTCGCTGCCCATGTAGATCTCCGCGTTCAAGCCGAGCACAGCGGCGGCCATGGCTGTGGCTGTCCCGTGCTGGCCAGCTCCGGTCTCGGCGATCACTCGCCGCTTCCCCATGCGCTTGCACAGCAGCCCCTGGCCCATGACGTTGTTGAACTTGTGCGCGCCGCCGTGGCACAGGTCCTCGCGCTTGAGGTAGATCTTCGCCCCTCCGGCCTTTTCAGTCAGATTTCGAGCGAAGTACAGCGGCGTCGGCCTGCCGCCATAATGACGGTTGTACCATTCTAGCTCCGCGAGGAATTCCGGATCGCTCTTGTAACGGAGGTAGGCTTGCTCAAGCTCGATCAGGGCGGGCATGAGCACCTCCGGAACGTACTGGCCCCCATATTCTCCGAACCTGACACTGGCTTTCATATGATGACCTCCCTTGCGTTTCTGATGAACCGAGCTATGAGCTCTGGATCCTTCCTTCGATCTTGCTCAACGCCCGACGAAACGTCCACCGCATAAGGCCGGGTCGATCCGATGGCGTCCGCCACATTATGCGGCGATAACCCGCCAGCTAGGATGACCTTGGACGAATGAAGGGCCTCGCGTATCCTCCTGCTGATCTCCCAGTCGTGCGTCCTGCCGGTTCCGCCAGGCTCGATCCCGTGTGTGTCCAGGACCAGGGCGTCAGAAATGTCGCAGATGCTAAGCGCTCGGCGCATCTCCTCGCCCGTTCCGATCGGGACGAGCCCCCAGATGTCGCAGGGGCATTCGCTTGCCACGAGGCTTAGCTCTGGAGCCGAAAGCAGGGAATGGATCTGGACGATGTCCGGCTCGAGCCTCTCGACCAGCGAAATGATCATCCTAGCATCGTCGGACGATGTCACCGCGACTCTTTTGCCAGAGCAGGAGGACATGAGGTTCTTCGCCTTCGGCAGGGGGAGTGATCGGAAGGAGTCCGATTCGACCACGAAGCCGAGGTAGTCGGCTCCCTTCGCAGCCTCCAGGTCCTCGGGTCTCATCATGCCGCAGATCTTCACCTTGGTCATCTAGTCACCTCCAAAGATCGCAGTTGTGCCTCGGGATCCCTCGATGCGGTAAGGGAACTCCCGACAAGCACCGCAGCCGCACCAGCGTTCTTCAGGGCCTCCACTTGGTGACGAGAGTTGATCCCGCTCATCACGATGATAGGCTTTCTGGAACGGGGGGCGATTCTCAACATCCGCTCTCCTTTCTGCGTATCCATGCTCATGTCATGCAGGTTCCTCTGATTGATGCCAATCAAATCTGCTTGGCTCTTCAGGGCGTTCTCGAGCTCCATCTCGTCCGTGACCTCCAGAACCGTCTCGAGCCCGAGGGAGTGCGCCCTGTTCAGCAACAATTCCAGATTCTTATGGATCAGATCGCTCGAGAAGACGCTTTCGATGAGCAGAACCGCGATGGCTCCATTTCGATAGGCTGCCAGAAGTTGCCTCTCGTCGACCACGATGTCCTTCATGAGGACCGGCAAGCCACTCTTGCTCGCCGATCTCAAGACGCTCAGGTCGCCACCGAAATGGTTGGGCTCGGTCAGCACAGAGATGGCTGCCGCACCTCCCGACCGGTATGCCCGGATCAATCTCTCCGGGTCATGAATGGATATTCCCTTCATGCTCGGCGAACTGAGCTTCACCTCGGCGATTATCGGGAATGAGGCATGGAGGGTGATTGCTTTGCTCAATGAATGACGCACTAGCTGCAGACCGCTCCCGGGTCGGTCGTAGTACCCGGATTCCACCAGGCGGATGGCATTGCCGATCAGTTTCTCTAGCGTGTCAGCCATTCTCCTTCAGCCTCATGGATTCAATTTCGTGAGTCGCCTTTACGAAGCGAATAAGCTTTTCCTCCGCTGCGCCCGAATCGATCGCCTGTTCCGCCAAAGCGATCCCTTGGTCGATATCGCCGACGCGCCCGAAGACCCATAGAGCACAGGCCGCGTTCAGGACCACCACATCCTTTGCGGCGCCGCTCTCTTCTCCCGACAGAATCTCTCTGGTGAGAAGGGCAGAGCGTTCTGGCGTGCGATCGGTTATGTCCGCAGAACGAGCTAGCTGGAGGCCATGGTCCTCAGGGTCGATGACGAGCCTCTCCGTCGTGCCATCGCGAACCAGCGCTGCCTCGGTCCGGCCGAGGATGCTGACCTCGTCGATGCCAGGATGTCCGTGGACCAACAGTGCGCGCTCGGTCCCGATCTTCGCCAATATGGGTGGGATGATATCGAGCAATTTTGCGTCATAGACCCCGATCAGCTGCCGGCGCCTCGCCACAGCTGGGTTGAGCAGAGGGCCCAAGGCGTTGAAGATGGTCTTGCCTCCGATAAGCTTACGCGCAGCGCTGGCATTCTTCATGGCAGGATTGAAGAGAGGGGCGAAAAGGAAAGTGATCCCTACATGATCGAGGATCCTTCCCGCCTCAGTCGGTTGGAGATTGATATTCGCACCCAGCGCTTCTACCACATCCGCGCTTCCGCTCGCTCCAGCATTGGATCGGTTGCCATGCTTCGCCACCGGCACGCCCGTCCCCGACACGACGAAAGATGAAACGGTCGAGATGTTGAAGGTGCGGAACACGCCGCCGCCGGTACCGCACAGGTCCGCAACAAGCGGATGAACGGTTTCCACCGGGACCGTGGCCCGTCGGAAAGAGCCGGCCAAGGCCAGGAGATCGTCTTCGTTGAACCCCTTTTCCTGCAGGTCGCTCAAGAACGAAGCGACCTCATCGACTCCAGCTTCGCCGGAGATGATTCGATCGGCGATGGAGCCAACGTCCGAGGCATTGGTTCCGGCGGTCCGAGAGCCGTTCCTGGACAGGTCGTCTCACCTCCGCGCCTGCTCGATGAAGTTCGCCATCATTCTCGGGCCGGAGGGAGTTAAGACCGATTCCGGGTGGAACTGCACCCCTTCGATGGGGAAGCGCACATGCCTCAGCCCCATGATCTCGCCCTCCTGCGTCCGAGCGGTCACCTTCAGTTGCGGGGGAAGGCTCTCAGGGCGCACGATCAGGGAATGATAGCGGCCGATGGTCAAAGGGTTCTCGAGCCCTTCGAAGATCCCCATCCCGTCATGCTGCATGAGCGACGTCTTCCCATGCATCGCATGCGCCGCTCGGACCACCTCACCGCCATAAGCGTAGGCAAGACCTTGATGCCCCAGGCAGACCCCCAGGGTCGGTATCTCGGGGAAGATCTCTCGGAGGACTTCGGCGCAGACCCCGAAATCACGGGGCACCGAAGGATGACCGGGACCGGGGGAGATCACGATCGCATCCGGGCTCATCTTCCTGATCTGGTGCAATCCGATCCGATCGTTGCGGACCACCTCCACCTCAGCGCTCAGCTCGCCGAGCAGCTGGTACAGGTTGTAGGTGAACGAATCGTAGTTGTCGAGGAGAAGCACCTTCACGTCATCGCCTCCCCTTCGCCCTTCGACCGGAACGAGCAGCGCTTCAGCGCGTCCACTAGTGCGCCGAGCTTCTGCTCCGTCTCCTTGAACTCCCTCCTCGGGTCGGAATCGGCGACGATGCCGGCGCCGGCCTGCAGCCTGATGTTGCCTTCGTTGACGAAGGCAGAGCGGATGGTGATCGCCGAGTCGAGATTGCCGTTGAACGAGAGGTATCCCACCCCCCCAGCATAGGGCCCCCGAGGGAGCTTCTCCAATTCGGCGATGATCTCCATCGCCCTGGGCTTGGGAGCGCCGGAGACCGTGCCGGCGGGGAAGACGGCCGCCAAGGCGTCCAAGGCCTGCACCTCTTGCCTGAGGGTGCCCTGGACCTTGGATACGATGTGCTGCACGTGGCTGAACGTCTCCACCCGCATGAACTCTGGCACGTAGACCGACCCGAACTCGGAGACCTTGCCGATGTCGTTCCTCGCCAGGTCGACCAGCATGCAATGCTCGGCGCGCTCCTTCTCATCGAGCAGCATCTCATCGCGCATCTTCCTCCGTCCCTTGCTCCCCACTCCCAGCGGTCGCGTCCCCGCTATCGGGAAGGTCGTTGCCTCCCGTCCTCGCACGGTGATCAAGGTCTCGGGGCTGGAGCCGAGGACCTGCCGGTGACCGAAATCGAGATAGAACATGTAGGGAGACGGGTTGGTAAGGCGCAAATCCGCATAGAGGGCGAGGGGATCTCCGGAGCAGGAAGCTGACAGGGCGCGGGATAGAACGATCTGAAATGCCTCACCGGCATAGACGCGCTCCTTTGCTTCCGCGACCGCTTCCTCGAACCTGTCCTGGGGCAGGTTGGAACGCAGCCCTTCGACCTTGAGGGCGATCTCCTTAGGGAAGGGAAGAGAGCCTAGCAGTTCCATGAGTTCTCCCTTCTCTCCGGTGGTGAAGTAATACGCGCGGAAGCTCGAATGATCGAAGATGATGCCTTCCTGGTAAAGTCCGAGTTCGAACTCCGGGAAGTCTGGCGACCGCAGGTTGGGAAAGGAAGGCTCCCCTTGCGAAGCGAATTCGTAGGAAAGATAACCGACCAATCCGCCGACGAAGGGAAAAAGGTCGGAGTCGATTCGATGCTGGGCCATGAAGCATTTGAGGAATTCGATCGGGGTCTCACGCAGATGGTCCAGACCCGACCCGCCTTCGACCCGGCCGTTATGGCAGCGTAGCGTCTCCTCTGGACCGAATCCCAGGAAGGAATAGGCGACAGTGCGCTGGTCGCCCACTGCGCTTTCCAGCATGAACGAGCTGCCGTACTCGCTTTTCAGGCGGCGATATAGCTCGAATGGTGGAATTCCGATCTTGATCTCGGTGAGATTGAGAGGGAGCAGTTTCATGTATATATTCGCAATATGATGACCATATAAAAGCATTATTGTACTAATACGTACGATATTGGATTGCACAACATATGAACGATTGAGAAAACAACAAAGGTGTATTCACACCATCCCGGCCCACATGTCCCTGGATGGGCGATTGAGGGAGATCGCTGCGCTCGAATTGGTCGACTTCTTCGGCTATGCAGATCTGGCTCCGGCAAGGGAAGCAATCTGCAAGCAAGGTGGCGAGCGTATCGCGTCCTATGCTCGAGCGGTCTCGGTCGGCATCGGCATCCCCAATGAGCTGGTGGAGCAGCTGGCGGATCGGGACCGGCCGGGGGTGCGCGTGAGCTATCGCAATCAAGGATACAAGGTGATCAACGCCCGATTGGACCTGGTTACCAGCCGGATCGCCTGCGAGATCGAACGGGCCGGATACCGCGCTTTGCCTGTGCCCGCCTCGGAGCGCATGGACAGCGAGCGCATCTGCGCCGAGTTCTCGCACAAGATGGCGGCGAACCTGGCCGGCTTAGGATGGATCGGCAAGAGCTGCTGCCGATCACTCCGCAAAGGGGGCCGAGGGTCAGGTGGGGAACGGTGCTGACCGACGCCCCGCTGGAGACAGCAATGCCTAGGCTGCGTGCGAAGTGCGGCAAATGCACGGAATGCGTCGATGTGTGCCCGGTCCACGCCTTCACCGGAAAGGCATTCGATGAGAGGGAGCCGAGGGAGGCGAGGTACGATGCCAGGGCCTGCGAGAAGTACTTCGACAAAATGGAAGCGGAGGGGATCGTCCCCATCTGCGGCATGTGCCTCTTCATCTGCCCTCACGGCAGGAAGAAGTGAAAACGCTTTTCAGTCCGCTGCTCTCTTCCGCTTTCGAGGATGAGGAATGAAAGTCGTCGCGTTCAACGGAAGCCCGAGGCAGAACGGCAACACGGCCAAAGCTCTTGAGATCGTGCTCGAAACCCTGCAGAAAGAGGGAATCGAGACCGAGCTGGTGCAGATGGGCAGCGAGGACCTGCACGGCTGCAAAGGCTGCGGCACTTGCATCAAGAACAAGGACGAGAGATGCATCTTCGACGCGGACAAGATCAACCAATGGATCCAGATGATCAAGCACGCCGACGGAATCGTTATCGGCAGCCCCACCTACTTCGGCGGGTTGAGCTCGCAGACCAAGGCGTTCATCGACCGCGTGGGATACGTCAGCCGGGCGAACGACCATATGTTCCGGCGCAAGGTCGGGGCAGCGGTCGCCATCAACCGGAGGGCGGGATCGCTCAACACCTTCGACGAGATCAACCACTTGCTCCTTATCTCGGAGATGATCGTTCCCGGCGCAAGCTATTGGAACCTGGGCCAGGCGCTCAAGCCCGGCGACATGTTGCTGGACGAGGAAGGGGTGAAGACCATGCAGTCGCTGGGAAGGAACATGGCTTGGTTGCTGAAGAAGCTGCATTGAATCTTCGTTCAATGATTGACGTTTCGATCATCACTTTCAGCGAATCGAAACCTTGCCATGTTTATTCAATGTAATTGATTTCGATAAACAAGAAAATATTATTATTGACATTGTTATTTGTCGATCATCTTGCTGCCTTCCAAGGTCTCTCTGATTTGCACCGTCAAGAACGAAGAATTTACAATTAGAGATCTATTCGACGCATTGGACAAGCAAACAAGAACGCCTGACGAGTTCATCATAATCGATGGAGGTTCTGAAGATCGGACGACAGAGATCATCAGGGAATATGCTTCGCGCAATCCTAATTTGAAGTTCCAAGTTGAGAAGGGAGCGAACATCTCTGAGGGTAGGAACATCGCCATTTCAATCTCATCCCACGATATCATCGCCTGCACCGATGCTGGCAATTCACCTGATCCAAGGTGGCTAGAAAATTTAATCAAGCCGTTAGAAGAGGGAATGGCGGATGTGGCTTCCGGGGCCTACATATTCTTTGGGGAAACGGACTTCGAGAATGCAGTTGTCGACCTGACATACGTGCCCATCGAAAAATGGGGTGACGATTTCATTCCAGCCGGGAGGAATCTGGCCTTCACTCGGGATGCATGGATAAGGGCAGGCAAGTTTCCTGAATGGCTCAACGCAGCTGAAGACACATATTTCGACCTAAAGGCGAAGGAGGCCGGTGTGAGATTCGTGCTCGTCAGGGATGCGATAGTCCACTATCGAGTGTCCCATAATTTCCGAAAGCTCCTCAAGACACAAGAATCATATGTGAAATGGGACACTGTCGCTGGCTTGTATCCAAGAAGGGGATATTCCGTCGTCTTTCTATTTGTCTTCTATTTTGCATTGATGATGTTGGCCATAGCTGCTTCAAGCCTGATTGGGATATTTGTTCTACTGATCTTGTTGCCGATATACTTCCTCCGCTTCGGAATCGGCTCTGCAAGAAAGCGTCACGGACTTCGTTTTCTTTATTATGGGGCGCAAGTTGGGGTCGCGATGAGGCTGGGCGAGTTAGTCGGCTTGCTCTCCGGGCTATGGTATAGGATTCGGCACAAAGAGGCTCGGGACAGGGGCAGGAAGGTTCTTCACTGAGAGAGGTTTGATGTCTGCGCTGGTTTATGAGATGGTCCAATGAAATTCTTCAATAAGACAGCTGCGCGAAGATCGAGGAATGTCGCGGTGGAATACGGGCGGTTACTCGCTCACCCTCGCCACATCTGCGGGTACTGGTGGCACGGTGCCCCGAACTTCGGTGATGTCATCAGCCCTATTATTCTTCAGTGGATTTCTGGAAGAACGGTCCTAAACATTGAGAATCTCCCTTGGTACCGCGGCCCGGTCTATCTTGCCGTTGGCAGCATTCTCGACGGCGCCAACATCAAGAATGCCGTGGTCTGGGGCAGCGGCTTCATCTCGAGTGAGGGAAGGATGGCGGGGAAGCCGCAACAAGTCCTGGCGGTGAGGGGCCCCCAGACCCGCCAGAATCTTGTGGACCAGGGCGTGAAATGTCCGGAAGTCTACGGAGACCCGGGGCTCCTAGTGCGTCGGCTGTTTGATCCTCCGCTGACCAAGGAGTTTGAGTATGGGATCGTGCCCCATTTCAAGGACAAGGGCATGATACCAGACTGGTTGGCTAAGAGCGAGAGCATCAGACTGATCGATGTCCAGTCGAGGCCGTCAGAATTTGTGCGAGAGCTTTGCCGCTGCAAACGTATCCTCTCAAGCTCACTGCACGGACTGATTACCGCAGACGTCTTCGGAATCCCATCGGCTCATTTCTGCCGATCTGATCGGATCAGCGGTGGCGGTGCCTTCAAATTCATAGACTACTACGAATCAGTCGGCCGGGAACCCGTCCCGCCGTTCGATATCACAAATATTAAGGAGATTGAGTCGACGGATGATTACCTTGTGATGGCCGATGTGGAACCTGCCATCCGAAAGCTCCTGGATGCGAGTCCGTTTCCGCAACCTGACCGCCCTGCATTTCATGCCCGTGAATAATTGGGACAACGGACTACCGATATTGGAGAAGAGGACGTTCCATCAGGCTGACCATCCTTTTGAAGGTGCCGCTTTCCTCGTACAGTTTCGATGCCTTGGCCCGGTCCAGAATCTTTTTTCTGCGCTTCGTCGCCCGTTTCAAGAGTGAATTGGCATGGAAGCGGAGCTCGTGGCGAGCCTTATAGCCAAGGTAGTGACAGCGATCAACCGCTCCGAGTTTGTACCCTACCCGTTTCATCAGGTCGTATCTCTCCTTGCTATAGACGTCCCTCGACCTGGTCGCCAGGACAGAGAAGATGAAGCGGCTTTCCTTATGGCGGTACTTTTCGAGGTCGAACACGCCCGCGTACCGATCGAGCTTGCCATGCATGTCGAGGGTGAACTGCGTCCGAAGGCATTTCTCGCACACCGAGCAGTTGTCCCCCGTCATCACGCAGACATTCAGATAGCGGTACGAGGGCTCGAAGTTGCTCACTATCGCCGCCTTGTCCACTCTCTTATATTGAACGCCTGACGACACGAATCGCAGATGATTGGTCGATAGGTTGGAGAGGACCATGGGTTCGCAGTTTGCAATATCTCCGCTCACATCGATATTTTCGAAGGGAACGCTGGAAGAATAGTAGTAGATGCGGAACAGCTTCTCTAACACCAGCACGGCACCCGCATTCCTCAGGGTGTGGGTCTTCACATATGCACCCTGGACGAATTGCGAGATGTTTGATTCGATCACCACGAGCTTCAGTCCGAGCTCGGTTGCGCAGCTCCTGGTGTTCTCGAGCCTCCTCGTGAATCGCAACTGGGAGGCCTCAGTTCCTTGGATTCCGTGAGCACCTACGTCCATGAACACGCCGTGGGTAATCTTGTGGCTTGGTGGGATCTCCGGGCGCATGTGCTCGACTATGGTCAAGAAAGAATCGATCCCACACGAAAAGCCGGTCCCCACAACGCCATCCTTCCCATTCCGGCTGATGTCCGAGAAGCCCGCCGTGATGACCTTGATCTTGGTCATCTCCGGCATGCAAACTGAAATCATGGGAATGAGGTACTCGGTGATGTTGTAGAACAACTCTTCAGAAACTGGATGATTTAGGTAGATGTCCTCTTTCACCTGCATCGCCATCGCCAGCAATGACACGAGAAAAGCGTCGGACTTTTCCAGTACGACATAGTCTGCGAACTCCTTATCAAACTTGAACCAGAGGGTGTTCTCCTTGCCTTGGCAAGTGAAACGAGCACTGAGGATGACCTTATCATCGAGATAACTTAGCTCGGGTGGGAATATTTCCATGGGATTTGAAGAATATGATTCGGCATCGATAAAATCCTTATGAGATAGATGAGATAGGGACGAGAAAGGGCGATTGAAGGGATGATAGATGCACGTGGGGCGCATAATCCCGGAACCCGGTTTGAGCTTTCATCTCCAAATGGGAGAATAGGGGCGATAATGCTAATTTCGCCTAATCGATACATCTCTCAATGTCGTTAGCGATCTTCTTTATCAGCGCGCGAGACGAGGTGTGCGGGATGCGCACCCTGTGGCACTCTCCGTGGGAGAACAGGTCCTCGAAGACGCGCCGATAGTCCTCCATGGCACAAAAGTCCAGCCCTGCCATTCCTGCCAGAATGTTGTGGCTGCCTCCGCCGTGGTCCGGATTGACCCATTCGGAGCCGGCAACGATTCTAGCAAGCTCCTTCGGATCCGATTCGATGACCACAGGTTCGCCTGGCCTGCGCTCCAGGTAGAAGACTTGACCGACCGGCGCACTGGTCACCTTCTCGCGGTCCGGGAAGATGCGATTGATGTCGGCGTAGTAGGTGAAATAGAACCGGGAAATCAGGTTGTCCCGGACGATCCTGGACGCAGGATTGCCTCCTTTCATCGAGAGGGCCATATGGTGGAAGGAGAATCGCTTCTGCATCGCCCTTCCCTCGTCATCATGCTCGAAGAGGCTTTCCTCCAGCTCCGGGAACATGGTGACATTCCTTTCCTTGAAGTTGATGTACGGGCTGTACATGATGCATCGGCCGTTTCCGCCGACCAGGATGCTGGTATTCCCCAAGTACGAGGCTCCGCGGCTCATGAACTCGAGGAGCAAGGAGGTCTTCCCCACGCCGGAGATGGCCGGGAATAAGATCGCCTTGCCATCCAGGACGACTCCCGAGGCGTACGCAATGTAATGCCCCCTCTTGGCCAACATGCGGTTGATTACCGGTATCAGCACCTTGTACTCCAGGAAATCCTCTTCGATCGGTCCATCGCACTGGATGCCTTCCGAGGAGACCTGGTAGGTCGAGCCGCCTCGAAGGATCTGATAGCTGTCCGAGGAATAGCCCCGATTCGTGTCGACCAGCGTCATGGCCGTCGATGAGGCTCCGGCCCTGATCATCAGCTCCGGACGGTTGACCTCGCTTTCCCAACATTTGAATTTCTTCTCTAGAAACGGCAGGAGTCCCGGCTCGAAGCGCAATTTGAACACCCCGCCGAGATCGATGCCGCGTTCTCCCTGCTGGCGGGCATTCGTCGGATGAGAATCAGAGCTATCCTTCATTATCACTGCGATGACCTTCCTGTATTGCTCTCCGATATGCTCGGACTTCCCGGCCTTTCGCCCCGTATTCCCATTTTCTCATCATGCCTCGCCTCAGACCGCGATCTTCTCGATTTCGTCGACGGCCCTCCTGATTTCATCCCGCGTAGCATGGGGAGCTATCCGCACCCGATGGCAATGGGCGCGAGCGAAGAAATCGGAGATAACCGAGCAATAGTCGCCCTTCGAGCAGAATTCGAGCCCTGCCAATTCCGCTAGGGTATTATGGCTGCAACCTCCGCTCGTGCTATAGATCCAGTCTATCGTCGTTGCCAATGCGGCTAGCTCCTCAGCCTTAACCTCCATTGCTTTGGGTCCTGTTGCCCCCCGTTCCAGGAAGAATACGTGCTTCACCGGCCCCGACTCTCGTATTTCACCTTGAGGGAATATCGTCTTGAACGGAGCATTCTGATGGAAGAAGAAACGGGAAATGAAGTGGTCCCGCACATTGCGCATCACGAAGTTGCGGTCATCCATCGACAAGCCCAGCTCGTGGAATGATAGCCGTTTCTCCTGCCTCTTCCGCTCCTTCTCATCACGGAATAGCTGGGACACCAGCTCAGGGAACAAAGCAGCATTGCGCTCAGGAAAACCGATCATCGGGCAGTATGAAGTGCATGTCCCCTTGCGGTCGATGAGCACATTGTTATCGCCCATGAAAGATGCTCCGCGGATCAAGAGCTCGAGAACCACGGAGGTCTTGCCGCTTCCAGATATCCCGGGGAAGACGAGGACATTTCCGTCATAGGAAACCGCGGATGCGTAAGCTAGGTAGTGCCCCTTCTTTGCCATCATGCGATTCATCACCGGGATGACGACCTCATGCTCCAAGTAGCTCTCGTTCACCTGCCCATGACATATTATCCGGTCTGTACCGACTTCATAAGTCCCATTCTGGTATCGGATTTGATATGCATCATCACAAAACGCCATATCAGCATCGAGCAGGACGCATTCGTTCGAAACATCGCCGTTGGCGATTCGAATATCATACTCTGTTGGCTTTCCCTTCCAGGATTGCCATTCCGTCTGGAGGAAGGGATAATCATTATCAGAGTGAATTTTGAAAATGCCGGCGAAATCCCAATCCCGTGCCATTCGATCAGAAGAGTCAGTCATTTAAGTGGGCATTCATTTGATTCCAGATGATAAATCTTTTGTATGGCTTCTAGGAAATTTGATCCTCCAAAGGTCATCGCTATTCGATTTTTCGTTCTCGGTCGAATCGAGATCCGATGGCACTATTCCGCCTACATCAGGGTCTTCCAAAGGAATATGGGCAGGGAAGGTGTTTTTTGGCCCTATAGGACATGAAGGACATTCCATGGAAGGAAGGGGCTTTCAAATCGGGTCAGTTAAGCTTTTCGATGGCAAGAGAATTCCAATAATTAAACCTCATTCTTTTTTAAACTGGGCCGAGATATCGGGTTAGGTGGTTCAATGAGGAAGAGATCGGGAAGTCAGACTACATCTATCGCCTTGGTGCTGCTATTGATCCTAGGGGCATTCTCCGTCGTTGTCCCGGGCACGGTAGTCGCAGCGCAGGATGGCGATTATACCTATACGGTGAACAATGGCAATGCCACGGTCACAGGATACATCGGGGCAGGCGTGGCCATAACGATCCCAGCCACAATGGGCGGGTATCCCGTGCGGACCATAGGTGACCGCGCTTTCAGCAATTGCACAAATGTGACCTCGGTGACGATCCCAAGCAGCGTTACTGGAATTGGCATTTATGCCTTCGAGAATTGCACAAACATGACTTCTGTGTCAATCCCCAACGATGTCACTTTCATCGGGGATGGGGCATTCTCCTATTGCAAGTCGCTCATTTCTGTGATTCTGCCGAACAGGCTCACCACCATCGAGTACTCGTTGTTCTCTCACTGCACGTCCTTGATCTCGGTCACGATTCCCAACAGTGTCACTATCATCCAGGACGCCGCGTTCCGCGATTGCGCTTCGCTGGTCTCAGTCGAGATCCCCCAGAGTGTTACCTATTTAGGTGATGCTATATTCGCCTTCTGTGTCTCATTGAGCTCGATAACCATACCCAGCAACGTCACCCTGGTCGGGACCGAGGCGTTCGCATATTGCTCCGCCCTCACGTCCGTGATCATAAGAGGCAACGTCGCTTCCTTCGAGAACCATTCATTCTACAACTGCAGGTCCCTGACCTCAATAACGTTCTACGGGCTGATCGCCCCCACCAATCTTGGTGTGGGATGGGTCAACGGAACTCCATCGGGACTGAAGGGCCATGCCTACGCCGCTTCGAACTTCCCAGCGCCCGGAAGCAATTTCCATGGACTGATAATGGGCGCGGTAATACCTGTCGTTCCTAGCGCCCCGACCACCTTCTTCGCCATCCCAGGCAACGTCCATGTCCTCCTGACCTGGACAGCGCCAGCGGACAACGGCAGCCTTGACATTACCGGATACAGGGCATATCGCTCCGCGACCGAGACCGGCACATATTCCTTGATCGGCACGACCTTAGAGCTCTACTATAGCGACAACGATCTGACCAATGGCCAGATCTACTGGTACAAGGTCAGCGCCGTCAACGCCCTCGGAGAAGGAGCGAAGACCGCAGCCCTGTCCGCGATACCCTATACCGTTCCGAACTCTCCGACCGGGCTGGTGGCCGTCGCCGGGAATGCTAAGGTCAATTTAAACTGGACCGCCCCGGCCATCAGCGGGGGACGAGCGATCGATTATTACGTCGTCTACCAGAATAGCGTCGCTCTGCCCAGTCATCCGACTGGCCTGACGACGGTCATCAATGGGCTGACGAACGGCGTATCTTATTCCTTCACCGTCGCCGCGCACAACCTCGCCGGGATTGGGGCTCAATCCAATTCTGCCTCGGCCACTCCCAATATGGTTCCGGACGCGCCGACCGGGTTGACGGCCATCGCGGGCGACGCCCAAGTCGCCCTGAACTGGACCGCCCCGGCCTCCGATGGCGGGAATGCGATCGATTACTACATCGTCTACCAGGACAGCGTCGCGCTATCCGCTCATCCGACCGGCTTGACGACCACGATCATCGGGCTGATCAACGGGCACTCCTACTCGTTCACCGTCGCCGCGCACAACCTCGCCGGAACAGGCGCACAGTCGAATGCGGCCTCATCGACACCTTACACGGTCCCGGACGCCCCGACAGGCCTGAGGGCCATAGCGGGGAGCGCCAAAGTGACCTTGAACTGGACCGCGCCGGCATTCGATGGCGGACGAGCGATCGATTATTACGTCGTCTACCAGGATAGCGTCGCATTGCCAGATCATCAGACCGGATTGATGACCGTCATTACTGGGCTGAATATCGGGCAGGACTACATCTTCGCCGTAGCCGCTCACAACCTAGCCGGACTAGGCGACTTATCCGATGCTGTCTCATCGACGCCCATAATGATCCCAGACGCGCCGACCGGGCTGACGGCCGTGGCCGGCAATGCCAACGTCACGCTGAACTGGACCGCCCCGACATTCAACGGCGGGCACGCGATCGACTATTACGTCGTCTATCAGGACGGCGTCGCATTGCCGGGCAATCCGACCGGCTTGACGACCACGATCATCGGGCTGACGAACGGACAATCGTACTCGTTTATGGTCGCGGCGCACAACCTCGCCGGACTAGGCGCGCAATCCAATACAGTCACATCGACGCCCTACACCGTTCCTGACGCGCCCACGGGGTTGAACGCTACAGCTGGGACGTTCCAGGTCACCTTGAATTGGACCGCCCCGGCATTCGACGGCGGACGATTGATCGATTATTACGTCGTCTACCAGGATAGCGTCGCCCTACCAGGGAATCTGACCGACCTGATGACCGTGATCACCGGACTGACCAACGGGCAGTTGTACTCGTTCACAGTCGCGGCGCACAACCTCGCCGGACTGGGAGCTGAATCCGATGCGGCCTCGGCGACACCGTTCACTACAGTGCCGGATGCCCCGACCGGTCTGTTCGCCTTAATCGGCAGCAGCGCCAAGGTCGCCCTGAACTGGACCGCTCCAGCCTTTGACGGCGGGGAAGCGATCGATTACTATGTCATCTATCAGGATGACGTCGCGCTGCCCGAACATCAGACCGGGTTGACGACCGTCATCGGCGGACTGACGAACGGGCAATTGTACTCGTTCACGGTCGCGGCGCACAATGCCGTGGGGCTGAGCGTCCGATCGAATGCCGCTAATGCGACACCGTATGGCGTTCCCGACGCCCCGACCGCGCTGACGGCCGTGGCCGGCAATGCCAACGTCACGCTGAACTGGACCGCCCCCGTATCAGACGAAGGGAGCGCGATCGAGTACTACGTCGTCTATCAGGATGGGATCGCGCTGTTCGATCACCCCACTGGCCTCACGATCGTCGTCACCGAGCTGAGCGTCGGTGTAAACTATTCCTTCACGGTCGCGGCGCACAACCTCGCCGGACCAAGCGCCCCATCGAACGTCGCCAACGCGACGCCCTTCGGGGTCCCTGGCGCTCCGGTCTTGATCAGCATTGTTGCCGGGCATGGGTCGCTCACCCTGAACTGGACGGCGCCGACGAACGATGGCGGTAGCCCGATCACAGGCTACAAGCTCTACTGGGACACCGCCAACCCGCCGGTGGCGAACCTAAGGGAGAGCGGGCCGACCGTGTTCTCCGTCGAGTTGACCGGCCTGACGAACGGGACGACTTATTACGTCTCAGTCACGGCGATCAACGCGGCCGGGGAAGGCGCCAAGGCCGCAGCATTGAGCGCCAAGCCCTACACCACCCCCAGCGCCCCGAGCCTGACGGCGGAGGTCAGTGGGTCGCAGGTCACCTTGAGCTGGACCGCCAACAGCAACGGCAGCAGCCCCATCACCGGCTACAAGCTTTATCGCAGCGACAGCGAGAACGGGACCTATGCGCTGATCGCCTCGCCTACGGCGCTGAACTACACCGACTCCGGCGTTTCCCAGGGTCAGACCTACTGGTACAAGGTCAGCGCTGTGAATGCCGCAGGGGAGGGAGCAAAGAGCACTGCGACCTCAGCCATCGTACCCCCGCCTAACACGACCAGCGGCGACATCACGCTGATATTGGTGGCGTTGATCCTGATCCTCCTCGTCTTGGCCGTGATCCTGTTCGTTTGGCGCAGGAGCAAGGGCAAGAAGTAGGCGCGGACCGGACAAACCCCTTCCCTCTTCCTTCTTTCTTTATTCTTGGAATCCAGAGAAAGCGGTCAAGCCAGAACGAGAGCGATGCGTTAAGGACGACGAGGGCGGGGCTGAATGGGAAGGAAATGGTTTTAAATCAGGGACGCTCGAATTGAACCTGCATGAGAGCCTCGCTGAAGGTTGCCAGGATATTCGGCATCCCCATCTATCTGCACGTCACGCTGCTGCTGATTCTACCGCTGTTCGCCTACAGCTTCGCCGTCACCGGCGGCTCGATCTGGATATTCAAGATCGGGTTCGGCGACCTGCCCATAGACCTCACCGGTCAACTGCTCCTTGGGGACGCTGGCGGCCGTGATCCTGTTCGTCTCGATATTGGTGCACGAGCTGGCGCACAGCTACGTCGCGCTGAGGAAGGGTATACCATCACCGGCATCACCCTGTTCATCTTCGGCGGGGTATCGCAGATCGGGAAGACCCCGGACCGCGCTCCGGGCGAGGCGTTCATGGCGTTCGTCGGACCGGCATCGAGCATCGTCATCGGGGCGGTGTTCACGCCGATCTTCCTGCTGGTCGACAGCCTGGGCACATCGGTCGCGATACCAGGCGATTGCCATCACGCTCAGCGCCACCGCCTTCTACAACCTGCTGCTCGGCGCCTTCAACCTGATCCCCGCGTTCCCCATGGACGGGGGAAGGGTGCTCCGCGCCAGCCTGGCCAAGAGGATGGGCTACCTGAAGGCCACCGAGACCGCCGTCAACGTGGGACGGGCGGCAGCGGTCATCATGGCCATAATCGGCTTCTTCTATCAGCATCTGGTTCATCCTCATCGCCATCTTCATCTACATGGGCGCGGGCGAGGAGCTGGACGGCACTCGGGTCTCCGAGGCGCTCCGCGGCCTCAAGGTCAAGGACATCATGACCAAGGACGTGTCCTCGATCGACGTGATGACGCCGGTGAGCGACGTCGTGCAGAAGATGATGACCGAGCGCCACATCGGCTACCCGGTGGAGGACCACGGCAAGGTCGTCGGCATGATCACGCTCGAGGACGTGACCAAGGTGCCGGAGGACAAGCGCAGCCTCACCTTCGTCAAGGACGTGATGTCCCCGCGGCTCGTATCCATTCCCGCGGCCGCGGAGGCGATGGACGCGCTGCAGCTGATGTCCACGCCGCGACATCGGCCGGCTGGTGGTCATGGAAGTGGTGATGGACAACGGCGCCATGGTCGGCATAGTGACCCGGTGGACCTGATCCGGGCGGTCAACATGATGGCCCAGGCGAAGGGCATGAGGCCGATCGCCCCGCCCTGCGGCATTGGAAAGGAGAACATGGAAGACAAGCACGCTGCGAGAAGATAACCTGCGAGACCTGCGCCGCGGTGAGCAAGGCCGGCACCTGGCGCTGCGCCGAATGCGGAGCGCTCAACCTGGACAAATGGAAGCAAGTGCTGGAAATGCCAGTCGCCCGCGCTTCGGCTCGGTCCGCCCAGCTGTATCAGGCGTGCAGGTGGTCCGGCAGATCCTTCATGTCGACGTTCAATGGATGACGTCGCCGACCACGGCGACGACGCTCGTCGCGAAGGAGATCGTGCCCGGCTTGCCGAAAGGCTTCTTCTTCCCCAGCTCTAACAACAGCTCCTTCGGCACTCGGACCTGGAGATAGTTCACCGTCCAGGTCTTCGTGTCGAGCATCGCGCCCGCTAGCATTCCGAGCTCCCTTCCGTCCTTGGTGATGACCTTCTTATCCTCGTCGCAACTGAAAGATAGTCCCATTTGAGCATCCCGAAACGAATAAGGCGTTATCTGGATTAAAAGGGTTTCTCGATGTAATCCGATCGAGATTTGATTGGGCGGGAGGGCCGGCAATGGAGTGGGAGGCGGGGCGAACCGGAAGAGGGATTCTCGCTTGTTTCTTCCACCCCTCGCTGATTAACTGGGATAAGCTTTAACCTGAGGAGAATCGTTCGCAATACGATGAAGTTCGCTATTACCGGTGCATCGGGGCAATTGGGTTCGTATCTTCTCGACGAGCTGGTGGGAAAGCACGAGGTGATCGGCATCGACATCCTGGAGACGCATCATGCCGAACACCAGGACCTGGTGCACCGGGCAGACATCCGTACAGCGCTGACATTGACGGATTGGCTGAAGGGCGTCGACGTGGTGGTGCATTGCGCCGCGCAGGTCAGCGTGGAGAACAGCATCAAGGATCCATTGGCGGACATGGACACCAACGTCCGGGGAACGGTGTGCCTGCTGCAGGCTTGCAAGGAGATGGGCGTCGGCAAGTTCGTCTATATTTCCACAGCGGCGGTGTACGGCGACCCGTTGCACGTGCCGATAGGCGAATCGCACCCCAAGCAGCCGAAGTCGTTCTACGGCGTGAGCAAATCCTCTGCCGAAGAGTACGTCCGCGTGTTCACCGAGACCAAGGGATTGGACCACGTCATCATTAGACCGTTCAACTTCTACTCCCGCCGGGCGGACCCGAAGAGCCCCTATTCCGGGGTGATAACCAAGTTCGTGCAGATGGCATTGTCCAACAGGCCGATCACGGTCGAAGGGGACGGCCTCCAGACGCGCGACTTCATCCACGCCTCGGACGTCGCGGCGATGGTGTGCAAGGCCGCCACCTCGGACGTCAAGAACGAGACGTTCAACTGCGCTTCCGGCAAGGGCACGAGCATCAACGAGCTGGCGAAGGCGGTGCTGCGCGCCTCGCCGAACCAGGTCGAGATCGTGCACGTGGCGCCGAGAGTCGGGGACATCAGGCACAGCGTCGGCGACATCGTCAAGGCGAGGAAGATGCTCGACTTCGAGCCGAAATTGTCACTGGACCAGGGCATGGCCTCGCTGTTCTGAGGACCTGACTGGCCGTTCGCGCGATCTCGAGATAGGCGCGTCCGAGGAGTCATTCCCCATTGGACGATCGTCCCGGATCAGCGCAATTGGCCGGCCCCGCGCAATTCTATGGTGATCTTGTCGACCGCGTCCTCGACGTCCTGCGGCTTTCGCGCACCAGTGCAGACCAGCTTGCCCGACCCGAAGAGCAATAGCACGACCTTCGGCGTTTCCAGGCGATACACGAGGCCGGGGAACTGCTCTGGCTCGTACTCCACTCTCTCCAGTCCCAAGGTTATGGCGATGGAGTTGAGGTTGATGCTCTGCCCCAGGTCGGACGAGGCGACGATGTTCTGCACCTCGATCTTCGGTTCGGTCTTGATGTGGATCCCGACCTTCCCCAGCTCCTTGACCACCTTGTCGATGGCCACCTTGACCTGTTCCACGCTCTTCGCGCCGGTGCAGACCACCTTTCCGCTGCGGAACAGGAGGGTGGCGGTCTTCGGCTCCTTCAGTCGGTATATCAGGCCAGGGAACCGCTCAGGCTCGTACTCGGCCCCCTCCAGCGAGGCGGCTATGGCCGGGAGGTCAAGCTCAGTGCCCAATGATGCGGAAGCCACGACGTTCTCGATCTTGTATTTCGAAATGGTAAAACCCAATCAGCCTATTTATATACCCTTATATAAGCAAGTTGTGCAATTTCCACCGAAGAGCGTCGTCGTTTCTGAGAATAGATCGATGGCGGAGTTCGATACGACGGGATTTGACCGAATCGCTCGTCTTGCAGATTGTCGCTGGAGTTGATAGAATTTAATATCCAGGACAAACATATCAGCGCCGGGATAAAATCCCCGTGGAGGTTCAGAACGATGTCATGCGGCAAGTGCGCCCCGAAGAAGTCGGCCAAGGCGGTAGAGAAGAAGAAGGCTCCGGTAAAGACGAAGAAGAAGTGAGCCTGCTTCAGATGACCGATGGCGGCTCGGCCCAGATGATATCAAGTCATCGCCGCAGAAATCTCTTCCATTCGATCGATTCTTTCTGAACGAATTGCTCGCTAGCCCGCGCTCTTGATCGCGACCTCGCCCCGCACCACCATGTAGATGGCGCTGAAGACCAGGGCAGCGCCGACGATCACGAAGATGTCGATCGATTCGTTGAGGAAGACGATGCTGAGGATGACCGCGAAGGTGCTCTCCGATAGAGTGATGGTCGAGGACGTGACCACGCTGATCCACTCCAGGGCGCGCATCCAGAGCATGGTGGGCAGGACGGTGCAGAGCAGACCCACATAGAGGATGATCGGCAGCATGTCGCCGGTGACGTTCGTCTGCTTTCCCAGCACCATCCAGGCGCCGAAGAGCAGGAACGGGGTAAGGAGGTGGATGCACAGGGTCCACTGGTCGAAGCCCATGTGCCGCATCGCGAAGCGGCTGAGTATGAACGTCAAGGCGATGCAGGAGCTGGTGCCGACGAGCAGCAGGTCCCCCAGCCAGGTATCGGAGGACATGCCGCCGACGTTGAGCTTGGTGGTGAGGATGAAGAGGCCGAGGACGCCGACCAGCAGTCCGAGGACGCGCAGCCTGCCCAAGCGCTCATGGAAGATCAGCGCCGCCATCGGGGCGACGAGCAGCACGTTCGCGCCGATGATGAGCGCCCCGGTGGAAGCGGTGGTGTGGCTCAGCCCGACATACTGCATGGTCACCAGGGCGAACGTGACCAACGGCGCCGTCCAGGCCTCCCAGTGCCGGAAGATCTCCAGCTTGAACGTTCCGCGGATGAGGGTATAGCTGGAGATGAGCACCGCGCCGATGACAAAGACGACGGTGGAGAAGAGCAGCGGGTCGATCTCGCTCACGCCGAGCTTGACGACGACGTACGAGGAGCCGAAGAGCAGCGTCGCCAGCAGCGTCAGCGCCACGCCGTTGAATTCATTCCTTGCATGCTTGTCCATAGCCATACGTACGCTTTGGCGGGAATGCGCCCTCTGCTTATAGTGTTTCGGTTGACAGCTAGCCTGGAGAAGCGAAAGTGCCTTCCTCGATCAGTGATCCTTTTGCCTCAGTTCCTTGGAGATGTAGGAGAGCATTTTGCGCACGCTGAGCAGGTCGAGGAAGTAGTCGATGTCGACGCGCTTGAACTCCCCGAGGAAGTAGAGCACGACGACGAAGACGAAGCTGGAGGTGAGCCCATAGAATATTATTGTCGGCCAGCTGGAGATGGTGATGAAATCGGAGAGGAGCGTGATCCAGATGGCCGAGGCTGCCGCAGCTACCACGTGCAAGCTCAGTCGAGGATTGGCGCTGGTCCCGGTGAGCTTGTAAACGGTGTAGCGGGTGAAGAGCAGAAGGACGACGACGGCGATCAGGTTCGCGATAGCCGCGCCAGTGAAGGACATCCCCAGCATCCGGATGCCGACGATGTTCACCGGGACGAGGACGAGCAGCAGGCCGCCGTACACCAGGAAGTTGAGCAGCGTCAGCTTCGCCGACGTGTCCGGCCGGTTGACGGCCAGGATCTGCGACGAATGCACGGTGTTCAGCATGCTGAGCAGCGTGGCAATTGCCAGGAAGCGCATCGGGTCCGCGGCATCGCCCAACGTGCTGTTGAGCAGGACCTTGGCGCACTCCGTGGGGAAGATGACGATGACCGTGATGATCGGCATAGCTAAGATGGAGATGTAGCGCTCCGCCTGAAAGGTCAGCTTGCAGATCTCCTTGATGTTGCCGTCCGAATGCAGCTTGGAGAACGAGGGGAAGGTCATGGTGGCCACGGAGGCGCTGACGATTGCCAGCACCCCCAGCACCACTTGGCTGGAGGAGAACACCTCGACGGCGTGAAATGCTACGGCATCTCCGCCGAGGCCGAGGATCACCTTGTCCATTGTGCCTGCGAGGGTCGCCACCACGCCGACGAGCATCAGCGGGGCGGCGAACTTGAAGTATGCCCGGTAGAGGGTCGGTCTTTTCCAGTGAATGTGGTCGCGGTAGATGAAGATGAGCGCGATGATCATGATGGACAGCGCCGCTGCGACGTATGCATAAGCGAAGTCCAATGCGCTCCCGCTGCCAAGGGCGATGAAGAAGATCAGAGGGACGCGAACGATCGGGTCGAAGAGGGTCACGATCTGCGCCTTGGCCTGCTCCATCGTGGCCGCATAGTGCGAGGTGACGATGGAGGCGACGTTGTACATGATGTAGTAGAGCAGGAAGAGCAGCAGCAGCGTCCAGGTATCCGCGGTCAGCGGATGGCCCGAGGAGCGACCAGATGTA
This sequence comes from Methanomassiliicoccaceae archaeon, assembly GCA_963768775.1. Taxonomy (GTDB): domain Archaea; phylum Thermoplasmatota; class Thermoplasmata; order Methanomassiliicoccales; family UBA472; genus FEN-33. The sequence continues at coordinate 533,605 of CAVYIY010000006.1, read as the reverse complement.
GATGCCGGAGACGGCGATGACCGCCATTGCTCCATTGAGCAGGAGCTTGATGACCGCGAAGGTGCTCAGGCAGTCGCCGATGTCCCCGCCTTCGGAGACCTTCTTCACGTGAGCGCTGCTGACGCCCAGGTCCGAAAGCGAGTTGAAGGTGGCCAACAAGGCGAGAGTGAAGGCGATGTTGCCGTAGACCCCCGGAACGTTGAGCATGAAGATTAGGCCGGCGTAGCCGAGGAGCGCTGTGGCGGCACGACCGATCAATACAAGCAAGGAACGGCGACCGATCACGTTAGTCGGTGAGCGATAGCCCGATTCCCATTAATAGGCTTCGTCGTCCTTCCAGGCCGAAGAAAGGCATGGCTCGCTTCTTATCGGCGTTCAATTCTTATTCGGAGCTAGCTTGTTGGCGAGGTAGCTGCGCCCGCGGTCCAGATACGATTCGAGGCGCTTGAGGTCCAGGTTGACCGCGAACAGCCCGATGAGGATGCCGATCAGCGAGCCGGCGATCACGTCCAGCGGGAAGTGCACGCCGAGGTAGACGCGGGAGAACGCCACCAGCAACGCGATCACGGCCATGAGCGGCAGCATCTTCCTCACCTTGAGCCCGATGACCGTCGCCAGGGTGAACGCAACGGCCGCGTGGCCGGAAGGGAACGACCAGCGGTCCAGAGAGTACAGCCAGCCGGTGTCGGCGATCGTATCGTAAGGACGGGGGCGCATGATCGCCTCCTTCATGAAGGTGATGATGAGGATCTCCATGACTATTGCCACGAGCAAATATGCTGCCAGGTCGCTCCGCTTCATCAGCCACATCCCCCCGACCCAGAGCAGGCCGAATTCCAGCGAGCCGAGGGCGGTGAGCATCCAGAAGAAGTCCGTCAGGCCCGGGGACTGAACGCTGTTCAGGCTCTGGAACGCCTGCCGGTCCGCGCTCACGACGCCAGGGACGAAAAGCAATGCGGTCAGCAAAGCCGCGGCGAGAGCCAGCAGGATAGCTATGGCCAGCAGCTTGCGACGGCGTTCCCACATCCTCCCCTCATTGCGACCAATTATTAGAAACGTTTTGCCATGAGGTTCGCTGCATCTTAGGCTGCCGATGATTTCGCTGAGAACTGGATTGTCATCTCCTCGCACGACAGCATTATCTAGACCCGGGTTCGTGGTCTATATGGTAAGACCATGACATTCACCAACGAGCTCACGCATCTGCGGGCGATCCAGGAGAAGAAGGAAGGGTTATTCCACTCCAAATACGAGAAGGCGGTGGAGGAGCAGCTGCAGGAACTGAAGAAGCCTCAGACCTATCCAAACATCATCGGCGGGAAGGAGGTCAAGGCCAAGAAGACCTTCGACAAGTTCAGCCCCAACGACCGGACCATGCTGCTCGGCAAGTTCCCTCTTGGCTCCGCAGCGGACGTCAATGCGGCGGTCAAGGCCGCCTGGGAGGCATTCCCCGAATGGTCCAAGTGGGACCATACCGCCAGGGTCGCCGTCTTCCAGAGGATCGTGAAGCTGTTCCGCGAGCATAAGTACGAGCTCGCCGCCGCCGTGACCCTGGACAACGGCAAGAACCGCGACGAGGCGGTGGCGGACGTGGACGAAGCGATCGACTTCATGTCCTATTACTCGGACCAAGTGAAGGCGAACGACGGCTACCGGACGAAGCTGCCTCCGGCCTACGAAAACGAGCGGTCGATGTCGATCCTGCGGCCGTACGGTGTCTGGGCGGTGGTATGCCCGTTCAACTTCCCCATCGCCATCAGCATGGGGATGGCCTCCGCGGCGATGATCACCGGCAACACCGTGGTCATCAAGCCCTCCAGCCTGACGCCGTTCGCGTTCAACCAAGGCATTCCAGCTGCTGGAGGAGGCTGGCCTGCCGCCCGGCGTGGCGAACCTGATCACCGGCCCGGGGGGCGAGGTCGGCGACTCCCTGGTGACGCATCCGGACGTGGAGGGCGTGGTCTTCACCGGCTCGAAGGACGTGGGCTTCAGCATCATCCGCAATTCCGTCCGGGGGTATCCAAAGCCGGTGATAGCGGAGATGGGCTCGAAGAACGCGGTCATCGTGACCGCCAATGCGAACATCGAGAAGGCTGTTGACGGGGTCATCAAGTCCGCCTTCGGCTACAGCGGGCAGAAGTGCTCCGCCTGCTCCCGGCTGATCGTTGCCGCGGAGATGAGGAAGGAGTTCGAGTCGCTGCTGGCCGAAAAGGCCAATAAGCTCGTGGTCTCCGATCCGACGGAGAAGGGCTGCGACCTTGGTCCGATAATCGAGGAGTGCGAAGGTGAAGGAATATCTTGCCGTCCGTTGCCCAAGGCAAGAAGGACGGGAAGGTGCTCTGCGGCGGCACCCAGGTGAAGAAGGGCAAGCTGGCGAATGGCAACTACCTCTCGCCGACGATCATCACCGGACTGCCGGACGGCCACGAGCTGATGAAGAAGGAGCTGTTCATGCCCATCCTCTGCACCCAGGGCTTCAAGACCCTAGAGGAGGCGGTCGACAAGGCGAACGCTTCGGCATACGGGCTCACGGGCGGCATATTCAGCGACGACGAGGTGGAGATCGACTACTACTTCGACCACATCCAATCGGGCGTGGTGTACTCGAACCGGCGCCGCGGCGGCTGCACCGGTGCCATGGTCGGTGCCCAGTCGTTCGTCGGCTGGAAGGCTTCCGGCTCCACTGGCAAGGGGACGGGCGGGCTCTACTACCTGCAGCAGTTCATGAGGGAGCAGACCCAGACCGTCGTGCTCTGAGACGGCCGCGGCAGAGCGGCATCTCAGGCTCTCATCGAACGATCCAAGCAAACCCTTAACTCCATTCCCATGGTTCCAATCGGAGATAAAGCATGAACGACGGCTTCCGCATATCCGCCGACCTCTCGAAAGTCCCTGCTGGCACCAATTGCGCCCTGCTCATCCGGCATGGCGACAGGAACGGTTCTTTAGCGAAGCCGGTGCACGAGCGGGAAGGCCTGAACGAGATCGGGATGCGTCGTTCGAAGCGGTTCGGCAAGATGCTCTCCCACTTCACTGACCTGACAGCCTATTCCAGTCCGGTGGGAAGATGCGTCGACACCTGCCAGAACATCTCCAAGGGCTTCGGCAAGGAGATAGAGGTGGAGAGCACGGAATTCCTGGGGATGACCTCGCCGTTCATGGTCGATCCGCCGGCCGCATACATGAAAATGCATGAGCTGGGCCTGATAGGCTTCGTCGATGCCTACGTCCACGATTCTTTGGATAGGAAGATCGTCCTGCCCTGCAGCGAAGGCACCAAGATGCTATTCTCCTATGCGATCGAACGGATCAAGAGGATGAACGGCGGGGTCGGGGTGTTCGTCACCCACGACATGATCTTGACGCCTCCACTGGCATACTTCTTCGATTACGATTACAAGACGAACGGACTATTGACGTTCTTGGACGGGATAGTTCTCTTCGAAAACGGGGATGGTTACACTGCCTCCTACGGCAGTCGATCGGTTCGAGTTCTCTCTGACGGAACGGTTTCACCCTCTTGATTCCTTAGCGAGCAGAATAGATACAAGAATGGATCGTCTCGAATCGCAACCGATTTCAGTAATACTGAACGAACGTCAAAAAACAAGTTCATGAAAATGGTAACATCGATAGGAAAGAACAAATCAATCTAATGCATTGGCACGAGCGAAGACGAATGCTCGACCGTGTATTATTGCCGATCGATTTCTCCGAGCAATCGATGATGATGTTCGATTGCGCCTTGGATCTGAAGGAGTTGGGTTCGAAGAGAATCACTCTACTCCATGTCAAGCAACGTGGAAGGCAACTTCCAGTCAATGACAAGCTGAAGCTGGAATCGCTGGTTGACAGGCTACATGATGCCGGATTTGACGCCTCTTCCGTTATCCGTGAGGGAGACCCCTGCACGATCATACTCGAAGAGGCGGACTCTGAACACGTGGACGTCATCACTATGGCTTCGGCGGGCAAAGGCAAGGCTGAGGAGTTGCTGGTCGGAAGCGTTTCGATGGGAGTGATCCGTCGCTCTCCAAAACCGATCTTATTGGAGAAATTCCCGGTTGCGAATGTCGACGGGAAGAAAAGGGAATGCAGGCTAGGTCAGCATCTTTTCAGGCATGCTCTCGTTTCCGTGGACATTCCTGCATGTTCGACGAACCTGGGAATTATCTTCAAGGTGCTATGCGAAAGAGGCCTAAAGGAAGCTACATTGCTGCATATTATCGATTCTGCAAAATATAAGATCGGGGACGACGACCGGTTCGCATATGTTAAGAAGATGCTGGATGAAATGAAAGCTCAAATCGATTCTCCCTGTCGGATAGCGACGCACATACATTATGGCACGACGGCGTATAACATAATGGAGACCATCCGCGAGGTCGATCCGAGCATTGTTGTCATTGGAACGAAGAAGTCTTCGTATCTCAGGGGAATGACATTGGGTACTACGACTGAGGAGGTCGTAAGAAAGAGCCCAATTCCGCTTCTAATCGTTCCATGCTAGATTAGTCCGCACTTTGCTGACTCAAAAAGGCATCCATGCATTGCGCTTCGAAGTCGCGGAATGACTCTTCTCATGCTGTAGAGCTTTTGGTACTATGCGACATAAGAATTTATCCTGCGCGGCTGTTACAGTTCTCAGAATGGAGCAAGAAGCAGCCAACTTTGTATCAATCAAGAAGCCAAGGGCATTACCAAGAATCATGGCATTGATAGCCAGTATTGTAGTAGCGTTCGAAGGCCTCTTCTTAATGACCCAGATCTTGCCGGCGAGCTTCGTGAGCCTCGGTGCTCTACCGAGAGGAACGAGTCTCCCTGATCCTGCTTCAAATCGTAGTCCTCTCTTCCATCATCGGAATCTTTTCTTGGGTCAGTCTGACCGATATTGACGGACGTTTCAGGGGCCACTTCAAGCATGCATCGATTGCATTATTCGGCTTCGGCCTGATCTTGGGCATTGAGGGATTAGTGGCTATCAATCTCAGTGGGTTCATTGTTTCAGGTACCACCTCAACCATAATGGTTAGCACGGGATTGATGCTGTTCACATTGGGCGTCCTTTCAATGGTATCGTATGAGCTGAACGAAAGGAAATCGTCTCTTCACAGGTCGACCCCCTTCGTCGCCGCTATTCTATTCATTCTATTGTTGCTGCCCCCGGCGTTCCTCGCGGTCTAATCCGGGTCAATGTGACCGACGAAGAGTTGACCTGCCTATTCTTCATCATCTTTGCGAACAATTTCCCCTATTCCACGGCTTATCTCAGGAAAATGAATTGAGCATATAGGCCGCTGGCTGTAATTGGATGGAATCTGACGACTTATTCCCAAGGAAGGAAGGGATATACCTTGGTTGAGGAGGCTAACATGATTCCACCATTATCGAAAAGGATAATAATGTTCATTTTTAGACATACCAGAACAATGTTTTTTCATTGATTTCTACGACTAATATTTTATATTCTCTCACTAGAATATGGCTGGCGAGCAGAACCCTGGGATGGGACTACTCTTACAAGCGGTGATTGAATGAAATACAAAGGAAAAGCTATAGCGGGTGCAAATCTGCTAACGATACTCGGAGTAGTGTGTTTCGCAGCAGTTATTGTGAGTGCTGTTTTGGTGACATCCAATACTCTGACATTTGGTGGGACGACTGTCAACCCAGCTAGCATTGCACTTACTGATACAGGGTCGGATACAACCAGCGTCGCTGTTGGAGACCCCGCTATTTACAATCTCAATGCTAATGTCGCGAGCGCTTTGACATCAGGAGCCACATGGACGGTTAACATCAGTGCAGTTGGCATATTGGTAGGCAATATTACCAGTGCAACGATTAAGATCGGTACAGCGGCGCCGGTATCCTTTGGGACCTTCACCGTAGTCGATTCAACTCATATCCATGCCAGCTATTTGGCAACTACCCAGGCTGCCGGAGCAACAAACCCCTGCATCGTCACGATCGTCTACGCCCACGCTGCATCATACATAGTATCGGTGACATTGACGGGAAATACCGTCTAGGCATAAACCCCTTAGCCCCCCCTTTTCTTTTTCTTTCGAAGGCAATGGAATGAAAGAAGCCAGAGCATCCATAGCGAACGAGAAGATGTGGCTGGATGTAAAGGAACGATGGAAGTGCGGAGAGGGTGCACTTAGGATAGTAAATTCCATAGTAACAAGAAAGAAGGCTCCATTTTCCAGAGGAACAAGATTCTGCTGGTGGCACCTGGAGCTACAGGAAGCCCGTCTTGATCTCGACCGCAGAAGAATAGGCATCAATCAAATGAGCATTGGGCTAGATGCGGACAATTGCCTGCAGATTTGGATTTCAAGACGTGAACGAAGTATTCGCAAGATTATGGGCTCTCTTTGATTTCGAATAGAGTCATTAAGTCGGAATTGAAAGCCGATTTTGCCTTGTCCTTCGATATTGAAAATGAAAACCCTGAAGGGCCTCCAGCTGAGGAGGAGGGGGCATCGACATCATCGGCTGTGCGGCGTCTCCACCGACTACGGCGTGGAGAGCAAGGCCAGGTTCGCCTACGAATACGGCTACCAACAGATATTCGCTGAGGAGCCATGGCCTCGAGGTCCGATGAGCAGCATAACGCAGCGGTCAACTTCATCTTCAAGCGGATCGGCAGAGCAAGGAGCACCGAGGAGATATTGCGCGAGCTAGGTTGAATTCGTGCTACGATCCTGGCGGTTCGGGTCGAGCTGGGTTTGATGGACCCCTTTGAATGCGGCGATTTTAAGAGGAGCTTGTCATCATGGCACGGCTGCCCTACGCCGAGGCCGGAAGGTCCCGACCACCACCGCCACCAGCGCGATGGCGAAGAACAGCAGGAAGGCCGTGTGGAGGCCTCCTTCGAACACCACCATGGCCTGCGGGCTTATGCCTCCGCCGTACAGGAAGAGCCGCATCATGTCTGCCGTCGAGATCCCGCTCAGCACCAGGGGGAAGGCAAGGGCCAGGCTGAACATCTGGCCAGTGTTCATGAGCATCATCCTGGTACCGGCCGCCGTCCCCCGGCGCTCCGGCGGCACGGCATTCATCACCGAGCTGCTGTTGGGCGAGCTGTAGAGGCCTCCCCCCACGCCCATCATGACCATGAAAAGGACGAGCCACCAGTACGGGGTGGTATGGTCGATGAACGCCAACCCAAGCAGGGCGACGGCGGTGAGCGCGAGCCCGAGGATGGTCAGATTCCGAGGTCCATATCGATCGGACGCCCGGCCGGACAACGGGCCGACCACGATGAACGTGACCCCGAACGGGATGAGGCTGAGGCCGGCGGTGAGGGGATCTTCCCCATAGGGGCCTTGCAAGAAGAAGATCAGCAGGAAGAGTGCCGCTCCCCGGCACAGGCCGTTGAGCATGTTGGTGAAGTTGCCCACCGCGTACTCCCGGCTCCGGAACAGGCCGAGGTCCATCATCGGCGATTTCGCCCTTCTTTCGACGACTAGGAACGCGATGATTCCCACGACGCCGATGACGAACAGGGCGTCGACCACGTCCGGGCTCACCAATGGGAATGCATACAGGGAGACCCCGAGCAGCAGACCTAGTAGGCCGACCAGGAACGTGGCGCTCCCTGGCCAATCGAAGCTATGGGCCTTAGGCACCCTCGACGGCTCCTTCAGGCGGACTATCGCCCATATCGTTCCGGCGACACCGAAGGGCACGTTGAACAGGAATATCCACTGCCATCCCAGCGGGGATAGGATGCCGCCGACCACCGGGCCGAGCACGATTCCCGCCCCGGCAGCCACCATGTTGACCCCCAGGCCGAAGCCTAGGCGTCTCGCCTCGAAGGCGTCGGCCACCATCGCCGTGCCGTTGGCGAACAGCAGTGCCCCGCCCATGGCCTGAATGATGCGATACCCCACTAGGTCCCAACCATTGAACTGGGGCTGGGCTAGGCTTCCGAGCAGCGAACCGAGGGTGAAGAGGGCGAATCCGAGCACGTAGAACCGCTTGCGGCCGAACATGTCCGAGAGGCGGCCGAAGATCGGCACCATGACCGTGGTGATTAGCAGGTACGATAACAGGACCCACATCACCGTCAAGAAGCTCATGTGCAGGGCGTTCATCATGTCCGGTAGCGAAATGAGCAGCGCCGACTCCTGAATGGATGCCAAGAGCACTCCCACGGTGGTCACCGAGAGGACGACCCACTCGTACCCAATCTCCTTTCTCGGATTGCCCGTCTTAGCTTCGTCCTTTGGTAACGTTTCACTTGCCGACATTCGTCCACCTAGGTAGGGATGCCCTCATCTGCCTGCCTAGCATGGGGTAATCAGATCCACCAAATGCAGGAAAGCGAGCCCCCAGGATTCAATCGGGATGAACGCTCCTCTACATGAGGTTTTGCTGCTGCCTTGGGCTGAATGAATTCAGTATTTAGGATCGTCGTCTGAGCAAAGGTACATATGATGCGCGTTCATTGGTGCGATTGCTTGGTAGTGTCGAGAGATGGTAAAGAGGCAGATGGCGGATGATGGAAGATAATTGGGTCTGGAGATTGATATCTGGTCTCATCCTCGTGGTCCTGGGCGTATTGCTCCTGACATACACCGGGATCACCATCCTGATCCTCATTCAGCTGTTCGGGCTGTTCATGCTCTTACTAGGAATCTTCGAGATTCTGTTCGGGATCCATACCCCGAAGGGCAGCCCGCACAAGTGGCTCTTTGTGCTCAGAGGCTTCTTGAGCCTGGCAATCGGCCTTTTGGCGTTCCTATTGCCCGATGTCACTCTTCTCGTTGCAATCTATCTCATTGCCGCCTGGGCCATCCTCTGGGGGATGTTCGAGCTGGCGGCCGCCTTCACCGGGGCAGAGGATATGCAATTGCACGTATATGGCCACAAAGGAAGGTGGTTCGCGGTGATCGCTGGCATCTTTGCCATCCTCATGGGATTAGCCATTGTTGCCTATCCTGAGGCGACATTGGACGTGATCATACTATTGTTCGGCATCGTGATCATCGCAGTCGGATTTCTCACCGCAATATCGGGCTTCCATTCGAGGAACAAGAAGAAGAATCCGGTCCAAGGTGAACAGATGGTGCGCAAGATAAGAATCGATGGAAGCTAGAATTCCTCGCGGATTCACAAGACCACATGAAAACGCACATCGATCCGAAATGGGGATCTACCTCGATTAATCCTGGCCTCTTCAAGGTCAACAGCAATGACCAATAAACCATTCCGGCTCGTCCACTGATGCCATCATTTTATCTGGTTCCGAAGTGGAAAGCAATCATAGAAGAACTTTAATCATAATAAGAAGGAGGGAAAAGGTTTGACATGCTCAATTCTCAAAGGTGATGCTGATCATCTTGGAGGTCTCCAGCTTGTTGAGGAATTCGCCTCCCCAGTTGTGGAGCATCACCTTGTGCCCCAAGTCTTCCGTGAGGTTCACCCTTCCAAAGCCGTTCAGGCCATGGTAGTGTGCGATCACGATGTACCTGCCCTGGGTGAGCTGAAACTCAACCTGACCGTTAGCGTCTGTACGTTGCTCCGCCACCTTCTCCAGCACTATGGTCGTGGTGTTTTCCAGCTTGGTCACATTGACGGAGTAGACGAGCACAAGTGCACCCTCGATCGGGATCCTATCCCCTTCGACGTTGGCGCCGACGGTCACCGTGAAGTTGTGCATCGCCGAACTTTCGTTCAATGGGATCGATCCGTTCGAAGGTGAAGCAGCCTGATCACTGATGCTCACCTGGGGGGTCTGATCGTTGGCCTGCGCGCCAGGCGTGATCACCGCCAATGCTAATCCTGCGATAAGCAGGATCGCTATGGTGGTTAAGGCCCCAGTCATCATCCACGAGGAATGTTTCATTTCTATGCCTCGATTCAGTTTAAGCTCGAGTGCTTATATCCGACTTAGGAATACATCGTCTGGACGAATCATTCATAAATCTAGAGGCTCTTCCGGCCACTGATCGATACGGTGCTCAGATGCTTCCGCCCCGCTGGTTCCTTCCGTACGACACGATAATCCAGATCTTGACCGCAGTGATAGCGTTAGCGGTGGGCTTGTACGCCTACCGAGGATACAAGTGGACCCAGGATCGGACCTTACGTGGGCTCATCCTCGCCTTCCTTTTACTGGCGCTCGGATTCTTCGTGAAAGGGCTGGCCTTGGGTTATGCCTGGGGATATGGCGTCAACTACGCCGAGAATGGGACCTTGGTGGGCGTGCTGGACATCGGCTTCTGGGCCTACTATATCCTGAGCATCGCGGCCTACGCGATTCTCGTTTACGCTTACTCCAAGAAATTGACCGCGCAGAGCGTTGCAATGGCAACAGCGGGCCTGACCCTGCTTTTGATCAGCCCTTTCTTCGAGCTGATCAGCGTGATCCTGCTGCTGATAATCCTGATCGCCCAGCTGATGCACCTGATGGTTAAGAGAACGTTCAATGCCGAGGTCGTGACGATGAGCTTCGGTTTATTGCTTCTCAGCCACGTATTCTTGATGTTCAGCCGGGCCAGCGATCTCCTCTTCATGATCGGCGCGATCATACAATTGACGGCCTTTGTATCGCTACTCCTGGTGCTCTACCGCTTGCGAGGGGCGAAATGACCGAGCCTAGCCAGAGATACCGATCGAAAGGGCGCATCTTCGCCGATATATTACGAGCGGTGCAGCGCGACGGTCAGGCAAAGGTCACGCATATACTCTACGAAGCGAACCTGTCCCATGAGCGCCTTGTCAAATACCTCGGCCAGCTGGAATCATCCAGTCTGATCGAAAGACACAACGATGGGGATAGGCTGACCTACTCGATCACCAAACAGGGGGAGACCTTCCTGACGGAGTTTCGCAAAATGGAGCAGTTCGCCGAAGCCTTCGGTCTGGACCTGTGAGAGGTTAGGAACAAATGGGGCTGCCTGAATCGAGCCGCCCCTCAACTCATGCGAATATTCAGGGCAAAAGGGCTGAAGAGGCGCAGAAAAGGCCTGCGTCCTTCTTTGGTGAAGAGCATGCTCACGAAGTATTTTTGCCGGTGACCGGATCTATGACCGCTGTCTCTACGGGTACTCCTTGCTGGGCTGGCTGGTCTGATGCAGGAACCTCAACCTTAATTGGCTGTGTGGCTGTTTGAATCGGCATCGGCCTGACCTCCGCTGGTACACCGACTGGCTCAAACGGCACAATCGCTTCCTGGATATTAAGAGGAGCTATTTTCTCCTTGGTTGCCGCTTTCGGCTTAGACCTTCCAGTCTTCTTGCCAGTAGTCTTCTTACTTGCCGTGGTTTCACCTCCTAGGTCCCATCCCTTCGAGGCCCGAATCCACGGTAATGTCAGAAGCGCGATAAGTAGGTTTGCCGATGGCCTCATTGTCAAAAGCGTGAAAGAATGCTTGCGGCTGAAACAGTCGCTGATTGTTCCAAATGAATATAAGGAAGGAGCATCCTGAATCAGAGTTATTGGGGCATTAAATGGTCAAAGTCAGCGAGAAAACAGGGAAGGGAAAGTCCAACAAGAAGCAGCTGCCCTGGGACGGGTCATCGTCGACTAATGCAGATGATGGCAATGGCATTCCAATGACAAAAGATGCTGATGAAAAGAAGAATGAGCCCGAGCCAAAGATCTCCAGGTCATCACATGCTTCAAAGACAGCTCCCGCCAAAGGGACAGGCAGCAAGATAGAGGGGCCTCTAGCCAAAGAGGCGCTGCCTGAAAAGGGAGAGCCTGCCAAGAAGGCCAACGAGGTCGATTCCAGTTTCGGCTGGGTCGAGCTTCATGGCAAGAGATACGATTTCGATATCATCGTACATGTGGACGGTTCCGTGACGAAAAGAGAAAAAGGTCTTTCCAAGAAGAAAAAGGAGAAGTACGGCCACACTCCCTTGACCAGCAAGGAGCTGAAAGTACTGGGAAGGGAAGCTCCAACCATGATCATCGTCGGGACGGGGCACAGCGGTTCAATGCCCTTAACGCCCAAGGCCGAGAGGTTCCTGGACGACTACATTTATTTCATCGGCAGGACACCGGATGCCCTGGCGAAGCTCGCCACGTGCGAGGAGAAGGCAGTCGCGGTGCTCCATGTGACCTGCTAGCGCCTTTGGCCCTACACTCCTCTGCGAAGATTCCTGGGATGGAATGCAGAATTGTTGCCGGATCTGGGTCCGGCACAGGATAACTCGTCCGATCAAAGCATGCTTCAATGCTCGCTTCCAAGGCTCAGAGGGTATGATAAAGATGACCTAGCTCAATGAGTTTCTTGCCATCAAAGCATCTTTTGACATCAATGATCACTCCATGGGGTCGAAGCATCGCATCCAGGTCAATTCGTTTGAATTCGGCATGGGCCACTGTGATTATGGCGCAATCCACTCTTGCTCCTTTGGGGAGCGGTATGCACCCGAGTTCCTTAATCACATTCTCTTCTAGGAGCGGATCGAAACCATAGATTGTTGGTTTGAATTCCCTCAACTTCGCGATCACCCCCTTAGCGGGCGTCTCCCTGATGTCAGATACATTCGATTTATACGTTAGGCCAAGCACAAGGATCTTCGAGTCCCTGATGACCCTTCCCGACTCATTCAATCCTTTTATGGCCATATTCGCGATGTACTCTGGCATCGAATCATTGATTGCGCGTCCAGCCAGAATCACTTGTGGGTGATAGCCAAGCTCTTTTGCTTTGTACACCAGGTAATAAGGATCAACTGGAATACAATGTCCCCCCACCATACCTGGATCAAAGCGTGCAAAGTTCCACTTCGTCGCCGCTGCATCGAGCACCTCTTTGGTGTCGAGCCCCATTTTCCGCATGATTATTGTAAGTTCGTTCACCAGGGCGATGTTCAGATCCCTTTGGATGTTCTCTATCACCTTCGCCGCCTCGGCGGTCCTGATAGAGCTCACTCGGTATGTGTTCGAGATTTTGCCATAAATGCTTTCCAGTCTCGATGTTGTCTCCTCATCCATACCTGCCACAATCTTAATGATATTTCTCAAGATATGTTCATTATCGCCTGGGTTCACCCTCTCTGGCGAATAGCCCACCTTGAAATCAATGCCACACTTCGTGCCCGAATGTTCCTCCAGCAGAGGGACAAGGTACTCTTCGGTCAGTCCAGGATAAACCGTCGATTCGAGGACCACCGTCGCTCCCTTCTTGAGGTTGCCCCCGATTGCAGCTGCCGCCATTCTTATCGGGCTCAGATCCGGCTCCTTCGTCCTGGTAACCGGCGTCGGCACGCAAATGATTACCACATCTGCCTCGCGAATTGATCCAGGGTCCGAGGTGAGTCTAATGCATGATTTCTCATTTGCCAGTTGCTTCAACCTTGAGAGGCTCAGGTCGAACCCGATGACATCGTAATGTTCAGCCAAAGCCTTCGCTAAAGGGTAGCCAACGTACCCTAGACCGACCACACATATGGTGTGGACATCGTCAGACTTCATCCCTGCTTTCTGAACCATTCTATTGTCTCCCTTAGCCCACTTTCGATGTCATATTGTGGCTGGTATCCGAACTCTCCTTTCGCCTTACAAATATCTGCCAACGAATCCTTGACATCCCCCGCTCTTGCCTCAGAATGGATCAAGCTCGATTTCTTGCCGATGATGCGACCGACAAGTCCAGCAAGCTCGATTATGGAGATTCTTGCCCCCGAACCGATATTGAAGATGCCACTTACATTAGGTTCCAAGGCTCGCAAGTTTGCTTGGACAACGTCTTTGACATATGTGAAGTCCCTCGTTTGCATGCCTGTGCCGAAGACCGTCAATGGCAAGCCATCCAATGCCTGGGAAATGAAACGAGGAACGACCGCAGCATAATCTGACATGGGATCTTGCTTCGGGCCATAGACATTGAAGTAGCGTAGACAAACGTTATTCATCCCATAGATGTCCTTGAAAATCATGCTGTAATGCTCACCAGTCAGTTTGGATGCAGCATAAATGGACTTAGGATTTGGCGTCATGTCTTCCCGTTTTGGCAGCACAAGGGTATCACCATAAACCGAGGAGGACGAGGCATGGACCACTTTCTTGATCCCTGCGTTCTTCGCTGCAATGAGCACCTCAAGTGTTCCAGTAATGTTGACCTGGCTGGTTCGGTGCGGGTTATCGATCGATCTCTGCACCGAGGGAACCGCCGCCTCATGAAAGATCGCGTCCACTCCATTCATTTCCTCCGAGAGCAGGTCCGCGTCAAGGATGTCACCCTTGACGAATTTGAAGGATTTGTTGCCTTCGAGACCTGATATATTCGTCTCTTTGCCCGATGAAAGGTTATCCAGGGCGACCACTTCATATCCTCTGGCGATAAGCTCATGGCAAAGATTGGATCCGATGAAGCCTGCTCCGCCAGTTACTAATACGGTCTTGACTGCCATTATGTCGACCTCATCAGCTACGGCTTAGATAAATGTCCTGCCTTGCTCCAATTTGAACCGAGATTCGTTTCCGGTAGGTTATCATCGCTTTAGAGAGCCGCCTTAGCCATCAGCGTCAATATCGACTCTGCGTATTCGCATCTGATGCCAGGACTATCGCGGTTGTCCTAGAATGGATATTCAAGACATCATCGGATTATTGTCGGTTTCTTAAGTCGATTCGTGGCCAGCAAAGCCAATGCGAGATAGGGCTTGCGAGTAATGGGGTTTATGGAGATTGACCTGGCTATCAATTTCACTGCTTCCTTCTTTTTTCCACTGACTCCTGCGTAGAATGCGAGGTTCAAGAAAAAATTCCCATTGGCTTCCTTATCTGCTTCGAACAATGCTCGGTTTCGGTCATAGATCATTTGGTCGTATATCGGGGCGAGGGAATAGGTCTTTGTGATTTGGGGAAGCTCATGCCAGTGATCCCGGTTCAGAATCTCCCTGACACAGGAGAAACGAAAATGCGATGAAAGTCTTATGAGGAATTCCCAATCCGAATGCATCTTCAATCTCTCATCAAACTCGCCTACCTCGGGCATAAACTCCCTTGGTAACATAATAGAATTCAAACCAATGACACAGCCACATAATAGCTGGTGGAGGATGTCGCCCTCAAGGCTGAAAGTCCGTTGCTTCAAGACCTTTGACTCGCTATCCAGGTAAATCTCACTTAGACAATAGGATACTCTTTTCTCCGTGCCATGTTCGCTTAAATCGACAATCTGTCTCTCAATCTTCTTTTCGGACCATTCGTCGTCGCTATCCAGGAACGTGACGTATTTTCCATGTGCTGCTTTGATAGCAGTATTCCGAGCAGCGGCCACTCCTCTATTCATATTGTGTCTAATGTAACAAATCCGATTATCGTCAATCTTATCCAAAACGCTCTTGACGTCCTCGCTGGATCCATCGTCAACAACGATAATCTCCAGATTTCCATAGGTCTGATTCAGTACGCTCCTCATGGTGCGTGGCAATAATTCTAGCCTATTATAAACGGTGATAACAACGCTGATCAATGCACCTCTTGCTTCGCTTGAATTTGATTGATCGATGTCCATGATGGAATCTGACATGATATTGAATGCGATTAGCTGAAATCCTAATTAAATGACTCGGTGAATATTCTAATTATTTTATGACGGATATCAATCAAACCATGAATCAAGATGGAAATGCTTAGGCCACGCCGGCACAAGGAACTGAAGACCAGGCTGCCTTTGGGGCGTTCAACAATTCGATGGCAAGATATTGTCGCTTCTAGTCAGCTTTTGCAGCGATTGACATTGATCTTGTGCTTTTGGAGATGTTTTTACATAGGGTCACATCATTTCAGGAATGAGCGAAATGGTCTCCCAGCGACTCGCAAGATATGTCGCAATGATGATTGCCTTAGTCTTCTTAGTCCAGATCATACCCTATGGACAAGCTGGCAGCGTTCTTGCCGGGCAACCGCAGGGCCATTACACTCCTAGGATCGTCGCTTATGGCTCCGGGGTCTCGGCCGCAATCTTGGGCGCCAATCAAACGAAGGCGACAGTTCTGTTCTCAAATGCGGACTTCACTGACGCCACCTTCTCTTCGTTCATGCGAGTCGACACTAATGACTCGATATTCGCCCAAAGCAAAGACCCAGCTATCGCCATCGCCCCGAATGGCGACATCCTCGTCGTTTGGAGCCAGACATTCCTCGGGATCTCTCGCGTATTCCTCTCCAGGTCCTCGGATCAAGGCGGAAGCTTCTCCACGCCGATGCTGATAACTGATGCCGCAATCGGAAATCAAACCGGACCCAAGATCGCCGTGGCCAGTGGCGTCATCTATGTGGTCTGGACTGGCTTTGTCCCCAGCAAGAATGGCAATGCGATATTCCTAGCAAGGTCGCTCGACAACAGTCAATCCTTTGGCGTTCCTGTCAGAGTGGACCACACTGGTTCCGCAATTTCCGTCCAAGGATTCCCCGAGGTCGCCGCCAGGGGTGATGATGTATGCGTGGTTTGGCACGATGCCAGAGATGACCCGTACTTCAACATTTACGGAGCGGTCTCGCATGACCAAGGCCAGACGTTCGGTCCGACCGGAGACATACTGATATCTGATGGCGCGAACAACACAGAGCAGTCCCGCCCTGATGTGGTATATCTCGACGACGGCCGAATCTTGGTCATCTGGCAAGATAGGCGCTCCGGAGATTATGACGTGCGGGGGGCCGTTTCCACCGGCAGCACTTCCTTCTCAGCTTCATTCCTCATCTCGGACGGGCCATCGAACCGGGACCAATCGGACCCGAGGCTCGCAATCGATTCTAGGGGTTTCGTTTCAGTCACCTGGCGTGATAATCGCCCCTTGAGTGGATCATTGATCGGATATCATATCTTCAGAACCACGTCTTTCGATGGAATCCATTATGGGACATCGAAGCGGGTCGATGATGCCCCCGTAGCCACAAGCTGCTTCAGCCCAGACATTGCCGCATCGGATAACGGTTCATTGTTCATTGCATGGAGCGACGATCGCACTGGATCCAGCGAAGTCTATTTCAAATTCTCCCCCAACCTCGCCCCGCTGGTCAGGATTACTTCGCCGGTCGAAGGAGCCGGGAGAAGCGGGCAGTTTCCAATTGCAGGTGTGGCATCTGATCCGGAGGGATCCCCTCAATTAAGTGTGGAGATGCAATTGCAGAACCCGGCAGGCGCCAACCTGACCCCATGGTCCAACATCTCCTTGGTAGATGGCTCTTGGCTAACCAGCATCAATTCTTCCCACTTCGCAAATGGAAATTACCGGGTCGCTGCGCGGTCGTTCGATGGGTTGGTCTATTCCTCAGCGGCAATAGTCAACGTGACATTCGATAACACCCGACTACCTTACGTTGAGCTGACCTTGACGCCTGACCGCGTCCAATTCTTCCCGAATGACCCTATGGCACTTCAGAATGTCACCATCACCGCCGAGGTCTACAATATCGGCACCAAGAATGCGACCGACGTCCTGGTTCGCTTCTCCTGGCTGAACGATTCTACACCGGAGACCATCGGCGAGCAGACTCTCGCGAATGTATCATCGGGGGACCAAGCCACCGCCTCAATCAATTGGACCGCTTTTCAGGGTAATGTGACTATCATCGTCCAGGTCGATCCATTGAACGCGATCGCCGAGGACAACAAGACCAACAATACCGCATCGAAGAATATCCACGTCGAGCCGGCAAGACCGGACGTCTTGGTCATGACTTCTGGCATCACGATATCGCCCGACCAGATCTATTCCGGTGACGCCGTCAATTTCAGTGCTGCGATCATCAACCAAGGGGAGAAGGTTGCGTCGAACTTCGATGTCGTCTTCAGCGTGAACGGCACATCGATCTCGACCAGATTGATCAACGAGCTCCTTCCTCATCATTCGGTCACGGTCACCGCCATTTGGACTGCCATTGGAGGACCTCATGTCCTTGAGGTAAACGCCGATCCGACCCGGTCATTGGACGACGCCAACTTCGCAAACAATGCCGCGGAAAAGGCGTTCGAGGTGGAGGCTATCCAACGACCGATGGCCGACCTGATCGTCGCCAATGGCACGCAGCTCATCAGCCCAAGCGAGCCGATGGCGGGGCAGAACGTTACCTTCACAGCGACGATCTCGAACATCGGCAATGCCAATGCGACAAACGTGAACGTCACCTTCTATTTGGACGGGGAGGTGATCGCCTATCGCTCGATCTCCCAGGTCAATCCGAGCGAGACCGTCGGGACATCGGTGACGTGGCTTGCCGTCCTGGGATCCCATGAGCTGAGCATCGCGATCGATCCCCATCATCTGGTCCAGGAAAGGAATACCAGCAACAATGTCGCTTCGCAGTCCTTCACGGTCACCCCCATTGTATTCTTGATCGCCGACCTGGCCGTCAGCCAATCCAACATCACCATGAGCCCGGCGAATCCGACGATGGGGAACGTCGTCTACATCAACGTCACGGTGCAGAACCTGGGCAATGGCAGTGCCGAGAACGTACTCATCGTGGGAAGGATGGACGGGCTGCAGGTAGGGCAGAACAAGATCATCCCCTATTTCCCCGCACATACCAATATCACCGTCTCCTTCACCTGGTTCGCGAACGAAGGGGATCACACGTTCCAGGTCTCGATCGATCCAAACTCCAATATCACCGAGTCGACGAGGGCTAACAACAATGCGAGCCGGACATTCGCATTGTCCGGTCCGACCGATCTCACAGACATTGTCATTGGGGCGGGTTTCATCGTGGCGGCGATTGGGGTGATGGCCCTCTACGTCATTCGAATTCGGAAAAAGTGAGCCGAGGAAAAAGGTTCTTTATCTCACGACGCCTAATGACACGGCAAGGTGAGGGGAACGATCGCTCTGGAGGACATCATCGGGGACGAAGTGGTGACTGCTGACGCCAAGTTGATCGGCGAGGTCGAGGGAGTCGCAATCGACATCAACACCTGGCGGGCACCGGTCGTCCGCATCGGCCTGAACAAGGGCGTGGAGACGTCTCTGGGCATCAAGAAGCCGTTGTTCGGGGCCGCCCGATTCTACATCGAGTCCCTTTACGTCGACCACGTTTCCGACCTGGTGACGCTTTCGAAGAAGCTTGGCGACTTGAAGAACTTCTCGGTCGAGCAGTCGCAGATCCCTCTTATGGCTGGAGATATCGTCGGCAAGAGGGTCGTTTGCCGCAAGGGCCGGGAGATCGGGGCAGTGGAAACGATAATGTTCGACACCAAGACCACGTGGATGGTGCCGTACTTCAAGGTCCGTTTGGAAAAGGGGGTCGTCGACGACCTGAAGCTGAAGAAGCCGCTGCTCAAGACCCCGCTGATCTCCATCGCCACCAAGGACGTTCGGACCGTTGGAGACCTGGTCATGCTGGCCATCGAGACGGAGCAGCTCAAGGAGATGCTGGAGAAGGGTTGAGGTTATCTGTCCAGCTCGATGTCATTTATTTCTGATCAGTAGAAGGCTTGCTGAGACCAAGAGAACCGGGAACAGGATATATACGGCGTCGGCAATCTGAGAGCGTGCACGAGGTATCGGTCATGTCCAGCATCGTGGAGGCGGTGCTCCAGGAGCTGGAGAAACACGACATCGAAAAGGTGGAGTCGGTCGACATGGTGGTCGGCGAGCTCACCTTCCTCGGAGAGGACCAGCTCCAGTTCGCCTACGAGATCATCACCCGGGACACGATCCTCGAAGGCAGCAAGCTGAACATCATCCCGGAGAAGATCGAGGTCAAATGCATATCATGCGGCTACGCCGGTCCGGTCAACTACATTCATCAAGGTGATCACTATTCGCATCCTGACCTCACCTGCCCCAAGTGCGGGGGCAACGTGGAGATCCTGAAGGGCAAGAGCGCTGCGGTAAGCTCGATCGAGGTGGTGGAAAGCTGATGTTCCGCTTCAGAGACGAGGATACGGCCAAAAGGGTGATCCAATCGATCGCAGACCTCGGAATCAAGGCGAGGTTCATGCACGTCTGCGGGACGCATCAGGATACACTGGTCAGATTCGGGATCCAGGAGATGCTCGCCGATGCCGGCATCGAGATCCGCCAAGGCCCCGGATGCCCGGTATGCGTGACAACGACCAAGGAGGTGGTGGAGGCGATCACCCTTGCAAAGGCGGGGGTCACCATCACCGTCTTCGGGGACATGATGCTGGTGCCCACGCCAATCGGCTCCCTGGCGGACGTGAAGGCGGAAGGGGCGGATGTCCGCGTCGTCTATTCGGTCGATGATGCTCTTCGCGTCGCCCCTCACGTCGAGAAGGTCGTCTTCATGGCCATAGGCTTCGAGACCACCAGCCCGACCACGGCCTCGGCCGTCCTCCACGGCCTTCCATCCAATCTCTCGGTCCTCAGCTGCCATCGGATCCTGCCTCCGGCATTGGAGGCGTTGTTCAGCCTGGGCGAGGTGAGGATAGATGGGCTGATACAGCCGGGGCATGTGGCGACCATCATCGGCCTGGAGCCGTTCCGCCGCTTCTCCATCGACCGGAAGATACCGCAGGTCGTCGCCGGCTTCGAGCCGCTGGACCTTCTGGTGTCGGTGCTGATGATGACGCGGCAGCTGGCGGAGGGAAGGCACGAGCTGGAGAACGAGTACTCCCGCGTGGTGAGGCCGGAGGGGAATCCCCGGGCCATGGAGATGCTGGAGAAGGTCTTCGAGCCGGTCGACCGCAACTGGAGGGGATTCCCGGTCATCCCCAAGAGCGCCCTCGAACTTCGGTCGGAGTTCGACGATCTTAATGCCCGATTGGTCCACGAGGACATCCTAGCCAAAGCCCCCATCGTGAAGGAGGAGAACAAAGGATGCCGCTGCGGGGAGGTGCTGAGAGGAATGATCAATTCCGAGGAATGCCCCGCCTTCGGAGGAGAATGCAGCCCGAAGCGGCCGATGGGGCCGTGCATGGTCAGCCGGGAAGGCAGCTGCAACATCGCCTATCGCTATCGCCCGAAATGATCCGGTCAGATAGATTTTGGTCAAAGACCTCTGGCAAATCCAGCGTTCACGCTGATCAGAGCGGAGATCGACGTCACCGCACCCCAGATCATGAGCAGGATGACGGCTATCGCCTCGGCGAAGGGGATGCTCATGATCAACAGCAAGGTGGCTATCGACCCCAACGGGGCGATGATCGTCATCGCTCTGGCGATCCGACTGAAGGCGGGGCTCCCGAGCATCGGCCTGGCCAGAACGAGCAGGCCGATCATGGCTAGGATGAAGAACGCCCAGCTGAGGTAAAGATGGATCTCTCCCGACGTCTCGGGGAAGATGCCGATACCGATCAGTGCCAGGGACGAGAAGAACATCAGCAGGCAGCCTCCGCTCGACAATTGACCCTTCGCAAGCACGTGATGCAGTCCGAAGGAATATATCGTAAGCATTATACCGGCGATGATTACGCCGGAATTGAACCACAGCCTTCCCGGCCGATCGGCGCCCAGGTCGCTGAGCGCGTTCACCCCGAATACCCAGTGGCCGTCCACCGCCACCGCTGCCGACCAGAAGATAGCAAACAGGATCATGCCCACGAGCCCGGCCATTATCTCGAGGTAGGGCCGGCCACGATGTTTTTCGAACATAACCGAATGATATCTGGACCGCGGCATCTTAATGGTTTACCTTCGCCATTCCCTTGCGGATGGACTCGATCGCTCAATAGCGAAGTATTAAGTGGCTTGTGCCATACCGGTCCTAGCTAAGTGCCGTTCAAAGGAGATTGCGCGTGGAAGGAAACAAGAAGAATGATGCGGCCTTGGACCCTCAGGATCCTGCTATCGCTCATGCACAGAGCTGCCCTCCGAACGGGGCGGCCGTCAAGCCCCGGGGGATCTGCGTGGCACTCCCGAAGGGCGGGAAGCCGATCAAGCTGATGGGCGACAACCCGAGCGACTTCCTTCCGTTGCTGCAAAGTTCCACCTTCGCCTGGATTAATTTCTCTCTTTCCGACTTGGAGAAGGACGGGACGGATGTTTCGGCGAAGCTCGGCTTCAGCGACTCATTGGTGCCCTCTCTGTTAGGCAACTATCATTCCAATTACGAAGACCGCGAGATCGAGCTCGGCATCAAGGTCCCGGCGGTCAAGATCATCGGCCTGGAGGTCATTTCCTACGACCTCATCATCCTGGTCAGGCGGAACCTCATCCTCTCCATGCACAGCGAGAAGGTGACCCGGGTGGTCCAGCTATCGAGGTACGCGGACACTTACATGCGAAAATTCCCGGAAAGCATGCCCATGGACGACAAGCTCACCAACATGCTCATCCGCATCTTGGACGAGAACAACAACCGCAACTTCGAGCAGCTGCGGGAGATCGAGGAGCAGGCGGACTCGCTCAGCAAGAAGCTGTCCGATCCCAGGACGCCCAGGGAGATGCTCGGCACCCAGATCTACGGGATGAAGCATTCCCTGATATCCTACCTCAACGCCCTCTGGCGAACGCTGGACGTGCTCAACTCCTTGAGGCATGGGGATGCGGATACGATTACAGATAACAACAAGGTGCTGGTGAAGATCGGCCTGCTGGCCGACGACGTGAACCGGCAGATCAGCACGGCGGAGCATACTTCGGACGTCCTCGCTTCGGGCCTCGAGGTGCTGCAGTCGCTTTACAACAATCAGTTGCAGACGCTGAACAACCGCATGACCCTGGCGGTGGCATGGCTCACCATCCTGGGCACGGCGCTGCTCGTCCCGAACACCATCGCCACCTTCTACGGCTCGATCCAAGGGCTGGACGACAAGAACCTGATCTGGTACTCGGCCATCACCGTCGTGGCGACCATCAACGCCACCATGCTCGCATTCTGGTGGGTGCAGAAGAAGATTATCATGCCCAAGACCGCCTCGGACACCTCATCCCTGGCAGCGGAGGATAGGATGCCGCAGCAACGAAAGCGCAAGTGAGCCAGCCATTCGTTTTTTTTCCGGATCCAACCAGACGCAATCTATATTAGGATGCCCATCGAATGATAAAAATGCCGTGAGCCGCGAGGGACACGGAGGGATTGCATCATGACATCACAGAAGTTGTTGGATTGGCTGAACAAGGCCATCGCGCGGGAGCTGCAGGTCACCGTTCAATACATGTGGCAGCATGTCCAGTGGTCCGGGGTGGAGCACTATGCTGTCAACGACGAGTTCAAGTCCATCGCAGTGCAGGAGATGAAGCATGCCGAGAAGATCGCCGAGAGGCTCTGGTACCTGGGCGGCGTGCCGACGACCAAGCCGGCCACCATCACCGTCGGCGGCGAGCTGTGGGCGATGATCGACAACGATATCAAGGCCGAGATCGAGGCAATCGACATGTATAAGACGATCATCAACGTCGCCGAGGGCGAGGGCGACACGACGACCGCGTTCATCTTCCGCGAGATACTCGTGGAAGAGGAAGAGCACCACGACTTCTTCACCAGCGCCAAGGAAGGGAAGAAACCGGTGGTCCGGAAGAAGTGAACGGCGTTTAATCGTTCATCGGCGGGGCGCGATGCGCCTTCGTCCATCAATTTCAACTTCGAGCGGAGCTGGTGCGCTCGCTTCCTGCCAATGATTCCCGCGAAATAAGCGATGTCGAGATGCGTAGCGGCGATGACAGCTTTATAAAACCGTTGCGATATGCACTCAGTTTCAGACCGGATCGATATGACGAACGGATTCACTTCATTACGGATTGACGAGAGGATCATGCGGGCGATCGTGAAGATGGGCTTCATCGAGCCGACGCCAGTGCAGACCGCCACCATCCCCTTGCTCATGGCCGGCAGGGACGTCATGGCCCAGGCGCAGACCGGCACCGGCAAGACCGCCGCCTTCGGCATCCCCCTCCTTCAGAAGATCAAGAAGAGCAACAAGCCGCACGGGCTGATCCTCGTTCCGACGAGGGAGCTGTGCGTCCAAGTCTCCGGAGAGCTCACCCGGCTGGGGGAGTTCATCGGCCTTCGCGTCCTTCCCGTGTACGGCGGGACGTCGATAGACGCGCAGATCGAGTCGCTGCGCAAGGGCGTCGAGATCGTCGTGGGAACTCCCGGCCGCATCATCGACCACATCAAGCGTGGAACTCTAGACCTCCGGGAGATCAAGTTCCTGGTGCTCGATGAGGCGGACCGCATGTTGGACATGGGGTTCATCGACGATATCCGCTTCATCCTGTCCAAGACGCCGAAGCAACGGAACACCATGCTGTTCAGCGCCACGATCCCTCAAGGCGTCCGAGAGATCGCGAACAACTACATGCACGAGCCGGAGATCAGTCACCGTCTCGGAGGACGTGCTCGTCCTGCCGACCACGGACCAGGTCTATTTGAACGTCGGGCGCAAGAACAAGATCTGGGCGCTCTGCCGCATCCTCGACGCGGAGAAGCCAAAGGCGATCGTCTTCTGCCAGACCAAGCGCATGGTCGACATTCTGGCCAAGGCCTTGGCATCGTACGGCTATCCGGTAGCGGCGTTGCACGGTGATCTGACTCAGCCGAGAAGGGAGAAGGTGCTCGGCGATTTCCGCGCCGACAAGATCAAGGTGCTCATCGCCACGGATGTCGCCGCCCGCGGGCTCGACATCGAGGGCGTGACGCACGTCATCAACTACGATATCCCGGAGGATCCGGAGATCTACGTGCACCGCATCGGCCGCACCGGGCGGGCGGGGAAGGAAGGGAAGGCGATAACGTTCGTCACAAATCAAGAGGAGCACCTGCTCAAGAACATCACCGACTTCAGCGGCGCCGGGGTCAAGGAGAGCCAAGTGCCCGGCGGGGAAGGCGGTCAGCAGCGCGAGACGGTGCGGAAGGTCTGGGACTTCGACGAGCTGGCGGACGTGTTCGGCATGGTCCGCTTCGGCATCAACCTGGGGAAGGCGGACAAGGCCACCAGCACGGAGATCGCCAACCTGATCATGAAGCGCGCCCGCATCAGCGAGTTCATGGTCGGCAATATCGATGTCGAGGAAAAGGAGAGCGTGGTCGAAGTGCACAAGGACGTCGCGCTGAAAGTGATAAACGCGATTAAGGGGGCGGAGCTCAAAGGCAAGAAGGTGGAGCTCACCCCGATGAGGCGCAAGTGATTCTAGCGGTAGCGGCTGTAGCGGTCCAAAAGGATGCAGATGCATTCCGAGGCTTCCGAGTCAAGTCCGCCGGACTGCTCGACCTCATGCACGTAGTTCTTCGCGTCTTCGATCGACACCCTCGACGCCTTCGCCATGACGTTAGCGACAACGGCAGAAGACAGGGCCGGGTCCACCTTCGCGTCCACCAATATCTCGCGGATATCGTAGCGGAAGACGCCCAGGCGGTGAATGTTCAACATAACGGTGCGCGGCACCTCTTTGGGGCGGAACTTCGGTTCGAACCTTCTCCGCCCTTTGCCTCTATAGCCAGCCAAATTGATTACTCCAGTGGCTAGTCAGAATTAACGCCTTATATAAAGGTTCGCCAAAAACACGAATGGCAGCGGTTCCGTTCCGCAACGGCAATTCGCGTTGATTTCTCCGAGGAATGCGGAATAGTTTCTCAATTCGGCCACGTTAGCGTCGTTTAGGAAGGAAACATATTAAACGTCGTGATTTGGTGCCTGGTACAACGGTAGTGATTCAATGGGTAAGTTCTTGGAAAGAAATAAGCTGAT
Source organism: Methanomassiliicoccaceae archaeon (assembly GCA_963768775.1). Lineage (GTDB taxonomy): Archaea > Thermoplasmatota > Thermoplasmata > Methanomassiliicoccales > UBA472 > FEN-33. Next base: position 508,035 of record CAVYIY010000006.1, on the reverse strand, counting down.
CAGCCTCGAGAAGGCCGCTTCCACTGTCAACGATGGGGACATGGTGGCCATCGGAGGCGGGCTTTGCCTGAGAGAACCGATCGCCATGTTACGCGAGCTGACGAGGCAGGGGAAGAGGAACCTGCATATCGTCGGTACCGCACATGGTTTTGACATGGACTTCGCCTGCGGTGCCGGGATCGTCGGCGCCGCGCAGGACACGCATGTGAGCTTCGAGCAGGATTTCGGCCTTGCCTTGAACTATAGACGCGCATGCGAATCCGGCAAAGTCAAGATCAACGAGAACTGCTGCAACACCATCATCCAGCAGTTCCGCGCAGCCGCCTATGGCCTTCCGTTCATGCCGATCTTAAGCGCCAAGGGTAGCGAAGAGACTATGCTGCACCCCGAGTTCAGGCACATGATCTGTCCCTTCACCGGGAACGACCTGCTCCTAGTGCCAGCATTGATCCCGGATGTCTGCATCTGCCATGTGCAGAAGGCCGATATCCACGGCAACGTCAAGATCGAGCAACCGTACGTCGCGGACGTCCTCATGACCCGGGCGGCCAAGCATGTGATCGTTACGTGCGAGGAGCTAGTCTCGGAAGAGGAGATGAAGAAGATCGGGCCGACCATGCCTTACTATGAGGTCGAGCATATCGTTCACGTGCCCATGGGCGCGCATCCGACCAGCTGCTATCCATACTACGCCTACGACCGCGAGCATATCTCCGAATACTACAAGCTCACCCAGCAGGGCGAGGAAGCTTTCAAGGCATATCTGGACAAGTACGTCTTCGGCGTGAAGTCGAACGACGAGTACATCGAGAAGATCGGTGGAGCGAACAAGAAGAAGAGACTGGCCTCTTGGAAGGACAGCAAAGAAGCATGGATGGAGTTGTTCAAATATGAGTGAATTCAAAGCGACGATCGATGAACTGTTCGTCTACAACATCGCGAAGACGATTAAGGACAAAACAGTGATGTTCCATGGCGTCTCATCCCCGGGCCCGGCGGTCGCCATGTACTTCGCCAAGCTGACCCATGCGAAGGACGCTGTGTACGTCGGAGGAGTCACCAGCGCCATCGACCCCAACCCGCCATTCTTCCCCACGTCGACGAACGACTGGACGATGATGCAAGGACGGACCGCAATGATCACCATCGACAAGCTATTCGATATGGCCGCGAGGGGAGAGCTCGACCGCTCGTTCTTCAGTGGGGCGCAGGTCGACAAGTACGGCAACCAGAATGTGACCATGATCGGCCGGCCTGGTAAAGTCAAGATCAAGCTGCCCGGCGGGGCAGGCGGATGCAATCTATCGGGCGATTGCGTCAACTACACCATCTGGACGCCTAACCATCGAGCAAGGGTCAAGGGCGACAAGAAGATGTACACCCTGGTGGACAAATGTGACTTCGTCACCAACGTCGGCCACGTGACGCCATTCGGAACGAGGCAGCAGCTGAGGCTCGTCGGCAACGGGCCGGACTGGCTGATCACCGAACTGGGAGTGTTCGATTTCGATCCGGAGAGCAAGATCCTGCGGCTCAGGTATCTCTATCCCGATACGACGGTGCAAATGGTCCTGGACAACACCGAGTTCAAGCCGGTGATCCATCCAGACGTCAGGGTGATGGATATGCCCACGAGGGCTGATATCGAGCTCATCAGGAAGATCGACCCGCTTCGCGCGCACGCTAACGAGTTCCCCGAGAAGGAGCTAAAGAGGGAGTTCGTCATCTAGGGGCACTAGATGGTCGATCCCAAAATAGACGCCATATTCAACCCGAAGACGGTGGCCCTGGTCGGGGCATCTGGCGAGAAGGGGAAGATGGGCTACGTGTTCGCCCGGAATCTAGCCAGCGGCTACAAGGGGAAGATCTTCATGATCAACCCCAAGGGCGGCGAGATCCTGGGGCATGCGGCCTATCGCAGCATCCTCGACGTCCCGGAGGACATCGACCTGGCGGTCATCGTCATTCCGGGGAAGGCAGTACCGGCGGCTATGAGGGACCTGGTGGCCAAGAACTGCAAGGCGGCGGTGGTCATCACCGCCGGCTTCAGCGAGGCCGGCCCGGAGGGCAAGGCGCTCGAAGAGGAGATGATGGTCGAGGCCCGGAAGATCGGCATGAAGGTCGTCGGCCCCAACTGCTTCGGCATCTACAACTGCAACATCGGCCTGAACGCCTCCATGGGCATCGGGGCGCCGGAGGTCGGCGGGGACATATCGTTCCTGACGCAATCCGGCGCCTACGGCATGGCGATCTTCACTTTTGCCATGGATCACTGCATGAAGTTCGCGAAGATCATGGCACATGGCAACAAGGCCGGCATCGAGGACTACGAGGTGCTCCAGTACTTCGGAGAGGACGCCGACACCAAGGTCATCTGCCTCTTCCTCGAGTCGATCAACAAGGGCAGGGAGTTCTTCGAGGAAGCGAAGAAGGTCGCCCTGGTCAAGCCGATAATAGCGACGAAGACCGGGCGAACGGAAGGGGCGGTGCGGGCCGCCATGTCGCACACCGCCGCCATCGCCGGCACGTTCACCGCCTACGACGCCATGTTCAAGCAGACCGGGATCATCTTCGCCCGGAACGGCATGGACATGGTGAACATCGCCAAGGGGATCGACTGGCAACCGTTGCCCCGCGGCAAGCGCGTGGGCATCATCACCAATTCTGGAGGAACGGGCGTCGAGCTCACGGATCTTTGTGAGGAGAATGGCCTGGTCGTCCCGGAGCTCTCGAAAGAAACGCAGGCGAAGATCGCTGCGATCATCCCCTCATTCGCCAGCCCGCGCAATCCGGTGGACATGACCACTATCTGGCGGAGGTTCGAGGAGCTCTATCCCAAGCTCACCCGCATCTTGCACGAATCGGGAGAGGTGGACATCGTTCTGGTACTGGTGCTGCAGCGGGCCGCCTACATGGTCGAGGTCTGCACCGCCCTGGCCGATGCCGTGAACGCTCTGCTCTCGGAGGGGAGCAAGGTCCCCACCTACGTCTGCTGGGTGTCCACGCGGAACGCGGTATCGAATATGGACATACTGCAGAAGAAGCATGTCCCCTGCTTCGATTGGCCGGAGCGGACCGCCCGCGCAGTTGCGGGAATCGCCCACTATTCGGACTACCTTAAGTCCCGGGGCGTCGATATATCAAAGAGGTGAGGGAAACGGGGGAAGAGGCCAAGCAGATTCTGGACCGCGTTGCGGGAGAGGGCCGCAAGTTCGTCACCGAGCCGGAGGCGAAGGCGGTGCTGAAGGCCTACGGCGTGGAAGTCACCCGGGACCTGGTCTGCCACAGCTCCGATGAGGCAGTGAGGGCGGCGGAATCGATCGGCTACCCGGTGGTGCTGAAGCTAGTCTCACCCCAAGTTGTGCATAAGACCGAGTTCAACGCCGTGAAGCTGAACCTGAGGAACGCCGCCGAGGTCAGGGCGGTCTACAGTGACCTGATGGAGCGGGCGAAGAACTCCCGCTTCCAGGTGAACGGCATCCTGGTCGCCGAGACAGCGACCGGCACCGAGTTCATCATCGGTTCGTTAAGAGACAAGCAGTTCGGGCCGCTGGTGATGCTCGGCCTGGGTGGCATTTTCGTGGAGATATACAAGGACGTCAGCTACCGACTGGCGCCGGTGGAGCCCATCGACGTTAGGGACATGATCGCCGAGCTCAAGGGGAAGAAGATGCTCGAAGGCTTCCGGGGCAAGGAGAAGGTCGACGTGGAAGCGCTGACCAAGGCAGTGGTAAGCGTTTCGCAGCTTCTCTCCGATTTCTCCAACATCGCGGAAATGGACCTCAACCCGATTTTCGGCAATTCGAGGGGAATCAAGGTCGCCGACGCGCGGATTATGCTGGGTTAGCGTACTTAAACCCCGTCACATCGTTCGTCCCACGAAATCCAGGGCCACATTTCCTTTTTTACGCTATTATACGTCCTATTGGAAGCGATATTACTTAAGTTGGCTTATGTCTTACATTTGATGCCTATTCAAAAGGTGAAACCTTTAACGTGAGGGCGGTAACATGAAAGAGATGACTAGCACACAAAGGTTCGAAGCGGCTTTGAAGCATGAGACGCCTGACATGGTGCCCATATCCTACTTCACTGGCATCTATCAGCTGCATTGGATGAAGGACCCGTTGGTCTGGCAAGACACAGTGGAATACGGCCGGAACGGGGATTATATGGCGCGGGCCACCTCCCACTTCCACAAGGTCGTCGGCGGAGATACCCTTTACATTCTATCTGATGTGGGAGAGATCGTCCAGGGTTGGGGCGTGCGCATGAAGCTTGCCGACGTGCCGGACATCCACATGGCTCTGGGCAAGTTCGCCGTCAACGAGCCAGGCGACTGGGAGAAGCTTGACGTCCTCGACCCGATGATCGATGGTCGCATGCCCACCTACTTGGATGCCGCCAAGGCGTTGTACGCGGAGTACAAGGGCAAGGTCCCCATCGGCGTGGATGTCCCATCAACGATCACCACCGCCACGCACGTGGCTCCGATGGAGACCGTCATGATCCACATGCTGACAGAGCAGGACGCCCTGAAGAAGGGGCTGAGAACGATCTGCTCGACTGTCACGGACTTTTTGAACGCATGCAACAAGGAAGGCGCGTTCTATTCCTGCTACCTGACCACTCGGGCGTCCAAGGAGATCACCACGATGGAGCAGTACCGGGAGTTCGGCGTGCCCTATGACATGGAGACGTTCAGCAAGACGCCGGGCATGTACCATATCTGTCACGTATGTGGCGTCGAACCGATGTTCGAGATCATCTCCGAGTACGCCAAGAAGACCAAGAACTGCAGGGGCATCAGCTGGTGGGACCGCGGTGCCCAGCCGAACCTGAAGGATGCGAAGGCGAAGTACGGGGATGTGCTCACCTTGATGTGCGGTGTTGACCACACCAACACCCTCGCCACCGGAACACCGGCGGAGGTAGAGAAGGAAGTAGCGGACGCGTGCAAGACCGCTATGAAGGGCAGTGGATTCATACTTGCGGGCGGCTGCGACATAAACCCGAAGTCACCGAAAGAGAACATGGAAATGATGGTAAAGGCCGGACGGAAGTACGGCAAGTATTAGGAGAAATCAGACCTAATCGTTTAAACTCAGGTGAAGAAAATGAAAGAAGACGAGTACAAGCGAATATTTGATTGTGTAGTGAACGGCAAGGCGGCAGAGGCCCTCAAGATCGGAGAGGATATGAGGGCGGCAGGCATCAGCGTGCAAGACGTTGGTAAGGTCTTGATCGATGCCATGAACCTTGTCGGTCACCGGTACCGCGAACGCGAGATCGCCCTTCCCCAGTTGATCCTGGCAACGCATTGCTTCAAGAAGATCCTGGCCCCCTATGCCGCCGATGCCCGAGGCAACAGTGGCATCGTGGTCATCGGGACCGCAAAGAACGATATCCACGATATCGGGAAGAACCTGGTGGTATCCATGCTCACCGTCTATAACTACAAGGTCATCGACCTGGGCAAGGATGTGCCGTTGGAGAAGTTCGTCACCGAGGCGAAGAAGAACAACGCCAACATCATCGGTTGCGGGACTCTCCTGACTGCCACCATGCCCGAGCTGTCAGAGGTTCTCGCCATGATGAAGGAAGAGGGACTGCACCCAAGGGTGAAGTTCGCCGTAGGCGGAGCGCCTCTGACCACGACCTATGCCAAGCACATCGGCGCCGACGGATATGCGGCGGATGCCATCCTGGCCGTCGAGATGGCCAACCATCTGATGAAGGGCGAGCAGAGCTTTATGGCCGCCATGCAAGACAAGAAGTGAGCTGAGGCGGGTTTCAGATGAAGAATAACATGAGTCCTATCGAAAGATGTCATGCGGCCATCAAGCACCAGCCAGTGGACCGCGTGCCGGTCAGCGCCATGGCCTGGTTCATCGGCGCCCGCTCGGGTAACATAGGCACCAAAGCCTATGCCACCAGCGGAGAGAACATGGCGAAGGGGCAGCTGGCCTTCCTGGAGAAGACCGGGGTGGACATGCTGCACCCGATGTCCGATGTCGGCCAGATGGCCTCCGGATGGGGCACTGTGATGCGCTACACCGAGGGCCTCGCCCCGATGCTCGAGTCATTCGCCGTGAAGGAACCGGAGGACTGGGAGAAGATGCGGGTGCTCGATCCGATGAAGGACGGGCGCATGATCGTTCCCATAAAGGCCATATCGCTAATGCGCAAGGACCCCAAGGGAAAGGTTACATCGCTCATGCCCTACATCCCCAGCCCGCTGACCAGCGCCACGCACGTCCGGGCGATGGAAGAGGTCTTGGTCGACATCATAGTAAACCCTGACCCATTGAAGAAGGGACTGAAGATCATCGCTGACACCACGATCGAATATGCCAACAAGTTGTACGAAGCTGGCGCGGACGGGCTGCTCTATGCGACGACCCGCGCCTCGGCTGAGATCGTGACCATTGATCAGTACAAGGAGTTCGCGGAACCGCTCGACCGGCATGTGCTCTCCCACCTGAACAACCATGATGGGTACAACATCCAGCACGTCTGCGGAGTGGAACCGTTCTTCGAGCTGCTTTCCTCCCTTCCCTACACCGGAGGCATAAACTGGTGGGACCGGGGCAGCAACCTGAAGATCAAGGAAGCGAAGCAGAAGTGGGGCAAGAAGACCTGTCTGGTCGCCGGTATGGACCAAACCACTACTCTGATGATTGGAAGCATGGATGAGATCAAGAACGAGGTAAAGGACACCATCCAACAGGGCTTCACCGACGGCACCGGCCTGATCATCGCGCCGGGCTGTGAAATCTCGCCAAACACCGATTTCGCCAAGATCAGGGCGATGATGGAAGCCGCCGAACAGTACGGCAAGAGGAAGTAAACACAGGAGTTGGAAAAATGGCAAACGAGCTAAACAAGATCTCAATGAAGGTCGAGCCGCCGGGACCGGAGGCCCAGAAGATCATTGAGCGTGACAAGGCGGTATTGGCCACAATGAACAAGGTTATGCCCGTCGTGGGAAAGCGCGGAAAGGGCCTTTACGTCGAGGACGTTGATGGCAACGTGTACCTGGACTTCCTGTCCGGCATCGCAGTCAACGGCCTGGGACATTGCCCGCCAACAGTGGTAAAGGCAATCCAGGACCAAGCAGCGACGTTGATCCACTTCCCTGGCATTCTATTGTCCCAGAGCCTCGAAGGTCAGCTAGCAGAGGAACTGAACAAGATCGTTCCCGGCAATTTCAAAAAGAAGGCCTACTTCTCCTGCACCGGTGCGGACGCGATCGACATCGGCATCAAGGTGTCCCGCTGGGCCACCAAGAGACCGAGGAATATCGCCTTCCAGGGCGCCTTCCATGGGAAGTCGATCGGAGCTCTATCCCTGACTTGCTCCAAGAACGCCTACCGCAAGGGATTCTTCCCTGAGATGCCGGGCGTCACCCACGTGCCCTACGCCTACTGCTACAGATGCCCGTACAAGATGGAATACCCCTCTTGTGACGTGTACTGCATGAAGTTCATCGACGAGACCATCCTCGATCACGTGATCCCGCCAGAGGAAGTCGCAGCAATTTTCGTGGAGCCGATACAGGGCGAAGGCGGATACATCGTTCCGCCGAAGCAGTGGCATCAGGAACTGCGCAAGATGTGCGACAAGTATGGCATACTCGAAGTCGCGGATGAAGTGCAGAGCGGGTTCTGCCGCTCAGGCAAGTGGTTCGCGATCGAGACCTTCGACGTCGTCCCAGACGTGATCTGCATGGCGAAGGCCATTGCCTCCGGAATGCCGATGTCCGCTTGCGTCTTCAACGAGAAGTACGACATCAAGCAGCCCGGAGCCCAGGCAACCACCTTCGGTGGGAACCTGGTCACGAGCGCCGCGGCATTGGCGACCATCAAGGAGATGCACGACAAGAACCTGTGCGCCAACGCCGCCAAGCAAGGCAAGTACCTGCTGAAGCGCGAGGCCGAGCTGAAGGACAAGTACGAGTGCGTCGGCGACGTCCGCGGCGTCGGTCTGATGACCGCCATCGAGATCGTCAAGGACAAGAAGTCCAAGGCCGTCGACATGGACCTGAGGAACAAGATCGTCATGAACTGCATGAAGAAGGGCCTGTTGGTCCTGTTCTGCGGTGTGTCCTCGATCCGCATCATCCCTGCGCTCAACGTGCAGCAGCCAGACATCGACATCGCCATGGACATCGTGGACGAGCAGATAAAGCTGGCAACGAAGTAAACCCCTTAATCCAAACTTCTTTTCATTTTTCCCTTTTTGACTGCTGAGCTGGAGCGCTGGAAGAGCATCTTGTCGATATCGTAAGCAATCCTTGCTCTAAGACCAAAAGCGATCGGATCCGACCGATGCGGAAAGCCCTAGATCAAATGTTCCGTGCCAGTTTCCCCAATGAAGCGGTGACCTCGGGGAACTTGCTCTCGTCGCTATGTGGGAAGTACATCGCCGCATAGAACTTCTCCTCGAACTCCGGCATCGCCGCCAGCTCGACATAGTCCACCCTCTTGGCGATGCGCTTCGCCATCTCCCTGGCCGAGCGGCTGACCAATGAGATCTTCGCTCCGGATCCGGCCGCATTGCCGATGCCGACGATATGCTCCAGCGGCACCTCGGGGAACAGTCCGATGGCGCGGGCGCTCCCGGGGCTGGCGTAGTTGCCGAACGCGCCGGCGAGCAGTATCTCCTTGATGCCCGAGCGGTCGACCTGCATCTTCTCCATGAGGATCTCTGCGCCGGCGTACATCGCCGCCTTGGCATACTGGATCTGGATGATGTCGTTCTGCGACACCACCACTGGCTTTCCGCTGCCGCTCTCCGCTTCGGTCGCCACGACGAAGCAAGCCTCCCCGTCGATGGTCCGGACGCGCGGATGCCCCAGCTCCTTGCGGATCCTTCCGGTGCGGTCCATGACCCCGGAAAGGTACATCTCCGCCACCAGGTCGATCACGCCGGAGCCGCAGAGGCCCCGGGGCACGCTCTCGTTGATAGTCGTGAACGTGACATCGATGTCCTCGGAGATCTGCACGTGGTCTATCGCGCCAGCCGTACCGCGCATGCCGCAGCGCAAATTCGCCCCTTCGAACGCCGGCCCGGCGGCGACCGACGCCGAGGCGATGCCGTTGCGGTCGCCCACCGACAGCTCCCCATTGGTGCCGATATCGATGATGAGGCGCTTGTCATCCATCTCCAGGACGTTCGCTGCCAGTAGGACAGCGATGTGGTCCGCCCCGACGAAGCCGGCCACGTTGGGCAGGGATGAATGGTAGCCCTCCTTGGCGATGTTCAGCCCGGTGGCGCTGGACTTGAAGCTCAGAGGAAGCGCGGTGACAGGATTATACGGAGCCAGGGCAAGGCTGCGCGACTCCAATCCGAACATGAAATGGTGCATTGCCGTGTTTCCCACGGCCATGACCTCGTAGACGTTCTCTAGCGGGACCTTGCTCGCCGAGCAGCAGCGCTCGACCAGGTTGTTCAGGCAGTCGATGATGAGCTTCTGCAGCATGGCCGTTCCTGCGGGATTGCCCATGGCATAGGTGATGCGTGAGACCACGTCATCGCCGTACCTTATCTGCGGGTTAAGCTCGGATTCGACAGTAAGCTCTTCCCCGGTCCTCAGGTCCATGAGGTACGCGACCACGGTCGTGGACCCGACATCAATCGCCACCCCATAGGGCACGATATCCCGGGCGTCCAGGTCAAGCACCTCGTCCTCGCGCATGACCGCATGCAGTAGGCCGCCCTTGGCCAGCTGCTTCGGCAGCCCGATTAGGACGGAAAGCGGGACGCTCATCTCGAATCCGCTGGCGGAGAGCGCTTTCTCAATCGCCTTCTCCAGCCGGAGGTGGTCGCTGGACGGGTTCGCCAGCGTCGGTGCCTCCACCGTAATCTGCAAGGCATGGACCAGCGGGTCGACCTTCACCTCGCCCACCGCCTCTTCCAAAATGACCTGCTCCGCCTTGGCATACTGCTCAGAGATTTCGACCACCAGATCAGTGCGGGCCACCAGCCTGCAGGCAAGGCGCATGCCCCTTTCTAAGTCGGCGGGGGAGATGTGCGCTCGGTCGTCCGGCATCACCTCGGCCGTTCCGGACCGCACCTGGACCAGACAGCGGCCGCATTTGCCTCTTCCGCCGCAGACCGATTCGATGGGGATGCCGACCCGGGTTGCCACCTGCAGGACCGTTTCGTCATCCTCCTCGGTGGCAATGGTCTTGCCTAGTGGTTCGAAGCGGATGGTAGGCATCGGTTCAGCTCTCAGACGTAATGGCGGTAGATGCTGTAGATGTCGGTGATTTGCGAGATCTCATACTTCAGGAAGTACTTCTTCGAGACCACCAGCTCTCGGAGCAGCTTCTGCGCATCCCGGGGGTTCTCCGCGTGGAACAGCAGGATGAAGCTGAACGATCCGATGGCGCTGAAGACTTGGATGGTGGCCTGGTTCTCCTTCATTTCGTTCACAATCTTCTCCTGTTCCTGACTGCTGATGCCAGTGTCGAGGGTCAGGACCACGGAATAGATCAGGTCTCCTAAGCGATCGTAGTAGATCAGATGCGCCTTCTGGATGACCTTCATCTCGCGAAGGCGTTCGATCCGATAACCGACCGATCGGCTGGTCATTCCCATATGATCTGCAATTTCCTCGTAGGTCCATTCTGGATTGTTCGCTAGAACGAGCAAAAGTTCTTTATCAGTCGCATCCAGTTTCTCACGGCTCAAACCGAATCCCTCCTTGAGAAGATTAATTGAGACTGAATGACCAAACCAGATATATGAACACATTGCTCCAAAGGCCAAAGCATCTGGACGCGGTCGCTGATGGCCGGCGGGGAACGTTTTCAAGGCGGAAGAACGGGTCGGAGGCGGAATTAATCACCAGCTCAAGGCATCCGCCCGGCCCAAGTGATCTGACCAGACATCAGAAGTCCCGCTGCTCAGCTGAACAGCCGGAGCACTCCGAGGAAGATGGTCACCAGCAGGAGGAGGTATGCGGTCATGTTGCTGACCCAGTGCAGCATTCTCCACTTCGGGGGGCGGGAGAGCATGGGTATCCCGGAGGCGATGCCTACGACCGAGAAGATTATGGTCAGGAGGGCCAGCCTTCCGTGGAGCGAATAGAACAAGGCGCCCCTGAGCTCGAACGTCTGCGTCGACCAGAAGAGGAAGGTGCCGAACAGCAGCACGTAATAGGCCAGGCTGACGTACCGATGGTACTTGCTGGAGAAGAACCGGGGCAACCTCTTCGCCCTCTGGGCGTTCTCCGCGTTCCGCAGGCCGGAGAGCGCCGAGAACCCGCCGAGCATGGCGGTGAAGCTGAGCAGCACAGCGTGCACTCGCCAATCGGAAATGGGGGTGATGGTGGCGTTGTCGGCCCAGCCCGCCTTCTCCCAGTAGCCCTTGAAATCGCTGTCGACCAGCTGGATGTGCGTTACCCATTTGGCCCATTTATAGCCCCAGTTGTTCGGAACCACCAGTCGCGACGGGAAGCCTTGATCCGCTGGGAGGGTAACCCCGTTCATGTCGTAGGCCAGGATCACTCCGGAGCCGTTCGCCTCGGCGACCGTCAGGCTGGTGGAATAGCCGTCGGCGCAGAAGAACACCACTTTGATGGCGGTGCCGTTGACCTGCGCCAGGTCCAGCAGGCCTCCGAGGCCTATCCCGGTCCAGTTCGCCGTGCCGCTCGGGCCGGTGACGCAATCCAATGTCACGATCTCCGAGATGCTGGCCATTGACCTGATCTGCGAGTAGTTGAGCGTGAAGGGGTGCTGCACCAGGCCATCTATTCTGAGGGTGAAGGCGCTGATATTGATCTGCGGAGTGGGGCCGATGGACACTTTGAAGAACTGGTCATTAGGGGTGATCTCCTGGTTGGAGCGGACCGTCAGACCGATGAACGCACTTGCGATGATAACCATCAATGCCACGAGGGCGACGATGCTCCAACGGTTGATCAGCTTCATTCGATGCAATTAGCACAGCTCAATCGATTTATGCCTTCCTACTGGCAGCTCTCATCCCGCGGTTCGCTGGAATATCCATCGCCAAGAAGCGGGATTACGGCTTCGTTTTGTCGCTTCCAGCATAGCGGAAGTTGCCCTTGGGCACCACAATCTCGAAGCGAGCGCCCTTGCCTGGCTCGCCGTTCTCCACGATGGTCATGCCGGTGATGCCCAGGATCTCCCGCACCAGCACCAGGCCGTGCACCTTCTGCGCGCTGGATGACTTCTCGAATATGCTCCTCTTGCGCTCGATCGGCACTCCGACGCCGTTATCCTCGTACAGCAGGACCAGGTCCTCTCCCCGAGGCTTCGCCGAGAACCTGACCCTGGTTGCCTTCTGGCCATGCTTGAGCGTATCGTCGATCAGATTGTAGAAGGCCCGATTCAACATGGCATCGGAGAAGACCTCCAGGGAGCCCAGGTCCACCTCGAACTGCACCCATTTCGAATCGAACTTCGAGGTCAGGTCCTGGATGCCATTGTCCAATCGGATCCAGGACGGTGGTGCTTTGCCCAAGTTCTGGTATTCCCGGGCGAAGGCGACGTGCGACTGAATCTTGTCGGCGACCCCCTGAATCCGGCCCAGGTACTCCTTGACCTGCACTGGGCTGTTGGCATGCTTGGCCTTGTATACCAGGCCATTGAGGACGACGACCTGGTTCTGGATGTCGTGGACCGTGATGTTGGAAAGGAGGTTCAGCTTGACATTGGTGGCCGAGCTGGTATCCTGGGCCGACTTATGTTCCGTGATGTCGATCGCGGTGGAATGGTAGCCGATCGTCTTGCCCGTCTCATCCTTCAGCGCGGTGGCGAGGCCATAGATCAGGACGGTCGACCCGTCCTTCCTCTTGGCATGATACTCCCCCTGCCATTTGCCTTGGGCGTCGATCGCCTTCATGATATTGACCAGTTCTTTATGGCTGCTCATGAAGTCGCTCGTCGGCCTTCCGAGGATCTCCTCCTTGCTTGAGTAGCCGAGATACTTCAGGAATGATTCGTTGACGTCGGTCATGATCCCCTTTTCATCCGACATTCCCATGGCCGCAATGGATTCATTGAACAGGCCCCTGGTCAGGCGTAGCTCGTCCTCGATCTTCCTCTGCTCGGTCACGTCCCCGTAGATCGCGACCAGCTCGCCGTTGGGCAGTTTGAATATCAAGTTCTCCCGGTAGGAGCTTCCCTTGCCAGCGTCAGTGTATATCGCGCCAGAAAGGCGCTCCTTCCTTCCGGTCTTCCATACCGAACGGAGCGCCTCCACAATCCCCATGGAAACGGCGCCAGGGAATGACTTCGTCACCGCCTTCCCGACAACGTCCTGCTTCCTCACCCCCTCGATCTTCTCCGCCTTGGCGTTGAAGTCCCTGATGATGAAGTCGCTGCCATCAGGCGTCGCTTCGTAGATGACGATGCCACTGTCGATGTTGTCGAAGAGTTCGCGGAATCTGGTCTCACTCATGCGATGGGCGTTCGCCTCTCGAACCCGGTCGGTGACGTCCCTTCCCACCATCAGGATGCCAGTTGGTCGCCCTTGCTCGTCCCTGAGCAGGTTGGAGACCACATCGATCCATTGGGTTCCCCCGCCCTTTTTATAGAACTCCAGCTCCGCGGTGAAGTTGGCCTGCCCATTCGGGTCGCTGAGGTTCTCCGGGGTCAGTAGGGTGCCGATTGCAGACTGGACCTTCCGGAAGGAATGAGGCTCCATCTGTCGGTCGATCGGGATGCTGTTGAATTCTTCCAGCGTGTAGCCGCTGCCCCGGGTGACCGAGGGGGACATCCAGACGAATTTGAATTGCAGGTCGAACAGCCACACCGTGTCCGTCATGTTGTCCATGATGAGGCTGAGCTTCTTCTCGTTCTCCCACAATTCCTCCTCGGCCTGCTTGCGCTCGGTGATGTCGCGGTTGCTGACCCGCCTTCCCAGATACTTTCCATCCTCATCGTGGACCGCTTGGCAATTGTGGGCGATCCAGCGCGTCTCACCCTTCCGGGTTATTATCCTGAAATCGAAATGCGAAGGCTCCGCCTTATTTTCTCTCTGATAATGGTCGAGCAACAGGTGCCTGTCCTCCGGGTGAACCATATCGAGGATGAGGCGGGGGTCGCTGCTCAATTCATCCGAAGAATAGCCGGAGATCCTTTTGCACGAGGGAGAGCAATAGATGATGCTGCCCTCGGGTGCGACCCAATATTCCCAATCATAGGTGAAATCCGCCACGGTGGAGAACTTGATCTCCTTCTCCAGGAGTATCTCCTGGTTCCTCTTTCGTTCGGTGATGTCGCGCGCAACGCTCAGTATCGCCGGCCGACCGGCATAATTAATCTTTCGGGCGCTGATCTCGGAGGGGGTCAATGCCCCGCTCTTCGTCACCCATTCCACCTCGAACAGCGCGAATCCTTTTTCCATCACGTCATTGATCCGTTCCAGGGCGTGAGCTGCATATTGATCTGAATCAACATCACTCACTCTCTTTCTGAGCATATCTTCTCTGGAAAAGCCCAATCTCATGCATCCGACGTCGTTGATCTCGAGGAATCGGCCATCAAGGTCGAGTATGTAGATCGCGTCATTGGCGGAATTGAAGATGTTCTTGAACTTCTCCTCGTTCTCGATCAGTTCCTCCTCCATCCGGCGTCTTTGGATCGCCTTCTCGATCATGTTCGAGAGCTCGGCGAACTGCGACCTGGGATCCCCGCCCTTCTGAAGATAGAAATCCGCGCCGGCGTTCAATGCCTCGATCACGACCTCTTCACGGCCCTTCCCGGTGAAGAGGATGAAAGGTATCTGGTTCTGATTGGTGCGTATCCAGCGCAGGAGTTCGATCCCATCCATCTCCGGCATCTGATAGTCCGAGACGACGGCGTCATATCTGACCGTCTGCATCATCTGTATAGCTTCCACCGCCGACAGAGCGGTCTCAGCATCTATCTCTGTGAGATTCTCTAGGAACGCCTTGGTTATCTCCAACAATTGGAGCTCATCGTCCACTAGCAGGATCTTTATCATTCACGCCTTCGGGATTGTATCCGTTTCGTGATGAAAGATATTCGGTTGTTGATTCCGTGAGCAATTATTACTAACTGACTAATTAAGATAGCTCAGGCCGAAATCGGAAAAGGAAGCGGCGATCACTCGCTTTGCCTCAATGCCACGTCCAGGGTGCATTCCTGCGGCAGCTTGTCATCGCGCAATCTGCGGAACACCGGCGCTCGCAGATGATAGTTCGAGGTGAGCTCGAGGTACTCGACCTCGCAGACCAATTCCGGCTGGACCCATTCCGTTTCGCCCTCTGGCGGGTTGACCACCGACGGGCCGGGCACCCTGATCTTGTCCAGCGCCTCGCGCAGCTTTTCCAAGAATTCCTCGGTGAAACCAGTCCCGACTCTGCCGACGAACCTCAGATCCTTGCCCACGTAGACACCTAGGGCAAGGGACGATATCGCCCGGTGCTCGTGGGTGAAGCCGACGATCACGCAATCGATGGTTATCACCGTCTTGATCTTCAACCAGCTCGGGGACCTCTTTCCTTCTTCGTAGGTGCCGTCGATCCTCTTGGCCATCACTCCCTCGATGCCCTTCGGGTAGATCAGGTCCCAAAGCTTCTGGCCATCGGCGGTGTAGACGATCCGCCGGAGATTGGCGTTTTCCTGCACCGTTGCCTCCAGCAGCCTCTTCCGCTCCGTCAGCGGCTGGCCAGTGACGTCCCGGCCGTCGATCTCCAGTATGTCGAAGACGATGTAGTTGGCCGGATGCTGGCCCGAGCGCAGGGCGTAAATTCCCGGGGCTGCCTGCTCCCGCTTCTGCAGTAGGCGGAAGCTGGGGTTCCCCTGCCCGTCGAAGACCACCACCTCCCCGTCCAGGACGCAGGTGCGCGCTCCGATGAGGCCGGCGAAGTCGAATTCCGGGTATCGGGGGGTCATCTCGTGATCCCGCCGATTGATGAAGCGTAGCTGCTGCCCGTCCTTGTAGCAGAGTGCCCTAGTGCCATCCAGTTTCGGCTCGAAGATGAATCCTTTTCTGGTCAGATCCGATTTGCTGCCCTGGAAGGCCAGCATCGGCCGGCGCAAGTCACCCCTCCAGGCTCGCCTTCAAAGCGTCCATCAGGTTTTCCTCGGTCGTGGGCTTGACCTCTTCCTCCACTGCAACCAGGTGCATCAGGTCCTTCTTCTCCAAGGCCACCTTCAGCTTCTCCGAGAAGGTGTCGTGGAACTTGGATATGTCCAGGCGCTTCTCGGTCATCTTCTGGATCAATTGCTCGGCTAGATCGAGCTCGTTTTTCTTCAGCGATGGCGCTTCCTTCAGCCCTTCGATCTCCTCGACGGAACGGACCTCGTCCTCGTAGTTTAGGGTGGTCAGCAGCATGGCCGGCCCATAGGGCTCGATTACGCCCGCGTACTCGCGCTCCCTCATCACGAATGAACCGATCGCGACCTTTCCCGACCTGCGCAGCGTCTCGTGCAGCAGGAAGTACGATTTCAAACCTTTCTTGTCCGGCCCGAGGTAGTAGTGCCGGTCCATGAGGATGCGGGCGATGCTGCTCCCGTCCACGAACTCGACGACCTCGAAGGTGTCGCTCTTCTTGGGCTTGAGCAGGCCGAGCTCGCTCTTCGAGAAGACGTAGTAGGTCCCATCCCCCATGTCGACGCCTTTCACCACCTCGTTCCAGGGCACTTCGTGGTCGCCCTTGGAGCACCAGCGCCGGTACTCGATCGGCGACTTGTCCGTCTCATGTAGGAGATGGAAAGTGACCGGTCTCTGATCGACCGCTGAGTACAGCTTGATTGGTATATTCACGAGCCCGAATGACAGGGATCCGCTCCAAATGGCTTTCATAATTCACCAGCTTCATTAGTTGGAGGGGGTGGGAATTAATGCTTACGGTGCCACCGTTCATTCGATCGATTGGCACAATATTTGGGCCAGTCTGCCAGTCGATTCTCTCCACGCCTTGAGCTCCTGGATCCTCATTCCGTGCGGCCTGGAGGAGCCGCTCCTCTCGGCCACGTCGACCGTTCGGTCCAAGAAGTCGACCAGCGAGTCGATCAGGGGCTCACGTTCCAGAATCGACTCCGAATCCTGAGCATCTAGCGATTCCTCCAGCTCTTTCAGATTGACTATCATCTGCTCCAATCCCATGCCCAGGTGGAGCTCGAGGTCATGGGCAAATTCGCGTTTGCCTGGGGCCTTTGCGTTCCGCTCCTCTCTCAGCTCCTCAAGGCGCCTTCTGATCTCGCGGCAAAGGTAAAGGGCCATATGATAATCCGCGTCGCCCAAGACTTCTCACCTCCGCTCCTATGATGTCTTCCAGTTGTTATTTCATAAATCTTTCCATCGACGACGGATAAGGAACTGTTCCACCAATGGCCTCGTGGAATGCGGTTTTAGGGTTGCAAAAACGAATTGGTCCTCGCGGTATGTTTGAGGGGCGACCGGAGATCATTCATGATAATACTGGCCTCAATAGGTATTTAACCTCCTGCTGAGGTACTGGACACGACTTGAGCATCCAGACTCGGTTCTGGATTCGAATATGACTCCTTCCATTAAGCGAAGCATCCGAACGAAGATTATGGTCCTCGTTTCCATTACGATGGTAGGGCTCCTAACGCTCCTATTCTTCATTTCCACTGAGGTCTACTCAGACAGCTTCAACAAGCTGGCGAAGAACGAGAGCTTGGAATGGGTCGGCATGTGAGATGGAAAGCGCAATGAAGCGGAACGTCCCATCGCCTTAGCCAAACGCTCCTCATGCTATCCATATGACCATCCATCATATTGGATTCAGTTCCGCCACGGTCTGAGAATCGGAAGGGGTATTCAGATGATGGCGTTATATATAGGCAAGTCCCGAATTGTAAGGTCAGCATGATCCAACCTCCGATCCGGGTTCTGGTTGTCGATGATGAGTCCGAAGTCTGCATTTTGACAAAACATTTCCTGGAGATGTCCAAGGAGTTGGAGGTGGACACCGTTTGCTCGGCAGCGGAGGCAATGGCCGCGCTCTCCAGGAAGCGCTACGATGTCATCGTGTCCGACTACCAGATGCCAGGAACGGACGGCATCCAATTCCTGAAATCGTTGCGGGCTGCACGCGACGGAACGCCATTCATTCTATTCACCGGGAAAGGACGAGAGGAAGTAGTCATCGAGGCGCTGAACAGTGGCGCCGACTCCTACTTGCAGAAAGGCGGCAAGGCTTTGCCCCAGTATGCGGAGCTCGAAAATGCGATATTGGGGGCGGTGCAGCGTCATCGCGCCATGGAGGCATTGTTGGAGAGCGAGGCCCGGTTCGAGCAGCTGACCGAATATGGAGGCATCGTAATCTGGGATATCGACGCGGATGGCCTATTCACCTATGTCAGCGGTGCCTCCGATGCAGTATGGGGAGGATACCGGCCGGAGGAGCTGGTAGGCAAGAGGTACTTCTATGAACTGACTCCCGAATCGGACCGGGAGTCGTTCAGGGTGGTGGCCTTCGAGAAGATGAAGCGCAAGGAACGATTCGTGAACCTGGAGAACCCGATGATTACCAAGGATGGCCGGGTCATATGGGTCTCCACCAATGGCATCCCCATGCTGAATGCCGATGGAACGCTGCGAGGCTATCGGGGAAGCGACATA
Source organism: Methanomassiliicoccaceae archaeon (assembly GCA_963768775.1). GTDB lineage: Archaea > Thermoplasmatota > Thermoplasmata > Methanomassiliicoccales > UBA472 > FEN-33. The sequence goes on along the minus strand of CAVYIY010000006.1, from coordinate 489,438 downwards.
GACATCACAGAGCGGAAGCGGACGGAAGAAGCATTGCGCGCATCGCAGCAGATCATCGAGGGGATCATCAACGCGATACCGGTGCGGGTGTTCTGGAAGGACAAGAACCTCGTTTACATGGGCTGCAATTCGATATTCGCACGCGATGCGGGATTCACCGATCCAAAGGAAGTCATCGGAAAGGACGATTACCAGATGGTGTGGCGGGAACAGGCGGAACAGTATCGAAGCGATGACCACCATGTCATCGAGAGCGGCCGCTCCAAGTCATTGATCGAGGAACCTCAGAGCACCCCGGATGGGGGCGTCATCACTCTCCTGACGAGCAAGATGCCTCTGCACGACGCCAAGGGCGAGATCATTGGCGTTCTCGGGACGTACATGGACATCACCGAGCGCAAGAAAGCCGAGATCGAGCTGCAAACCTCGAAGAAGGAGCTGGCGGACATCATAGACTTCCTTCCTGACGCCACCTTCGTGGTCGACCTGGAAGGGAAGGTGGTCGCCTGGAACAAAGCCATCGAGAAGATGACCGGGGTTAGCAAGCAGGGCATGATCGGTCGAGGGAACAAGGCCTACTCCATCCCCTTCTATGGATATCGGCGCAACATGCTGGTGGATCGTCTGGCTCCTGACGACAAAGTGATCAAGACCAGGCACGACAACGTGATCAGGAAGGGGAGCACCCTCTTCGCGGAGGCCTTCTGCAGCGCCCTCAACAAGGGCAAGGGCGCCCAAGTCTGGGCGACCGCCACCTCCCTCTTCGACGAGAAGGGGAACCGGGTGGGGACCATAGAATCGATAAGGGACATCACCGAGCGCAAGAATGCGAATGTCGCGTTGCGGAAGAGCGAGAAGGAGTATCGCCAGTTGGTGGAGAGCGCTAGTGAAGCAATAGTGGTGGCGCAGGATGGCATGCTCCGTCTGGTGAATCCCATGGCGGTCGCCGTGACTGGCTTCTCGGAAAAGGAATTGCTGTCGAAGCCCTTTCCATCCTTGATCCATCCAGACGATCGGGCAATGGTGGTTGAGCGCTATCAGAGGCGCTCGAAGGGCGAAGACATCCCCAGCCGTTACGCATTCCGGCTGCTTTCAAAGGACGGGAGCACGAAATGGGTGGAGATCAACGCGGTCGGGATCGATTGGGAGGAACGCCCCGGCACTCTCAACTTCCTCACGGACATCACCGAGCGCAAGCGGGCCGAGGAAGCGCTGCTTGAGAGCGAGCAGAAGTTCAGGTCGCTTTTCGAGCACATGCTAGATGGTCTTGCCTATTGTCGGATGGAGTATGATGACCAGGGCCGACCGGCGGACTTCGTCTACCTCGATGTCAATAGCGCGTTCGAATCGTTAACGGGCCTCAGATACGCGGTGGGGAGGAGGGTCACCGAGGTCATTCCGGGAATAAAGGAATCGTCACCGGAGCTGTTCGAGGTCTATGGCCGAGTGGCGCTGACCGGCAAATCGGAGGAGTTCGAGACCCACATCAAGCCCCTGGGCATTTGGCTGCGCATCTCAGTATTCAGTCCTGAAAGGGGTCACTTCGTTGCGGTCTTTGAGAATATCACAGAGCGCAAGAAGCTTGATCACCAAATCAAGGAACGGATGAAGGAGCTAAGGGCCTTCTACAGCCTGGCCGAGATGGCAGAAAGGGAGGATATGGCATTGGATGATTTGTATCAGGAACTCACAAATGTGCTGCCGAAAAGCTGGCAGTATCCTGAGATTACTTGCGCCAAAATAGTGATTGATAGCAGAGAGTTCCATACGGAGAATTTCGCGGAATCTGAATGGAGACTGACCACGCCGATCAAGGTGAATGGCTTGATTGCGGGGAGGATCGAAGTTGGCTATCTTGAGGAGAGAGCAGAACTCGACATAGGGCCTTTCATGAAGGAGGAAAGGAGACTCATCGATGCCATTGCTGAGCGAGTCGGTCACATCACTGGACGCAAGCGGATCGAGAATGCGCTGCGGCAGGCCAATAACAAACTTGGTATCCTCAGCACTATCACCAGGCACGACATCAACAACCAGATGATGATCGTCAACGGCTTCCTGGAACTGTGCAAGTCGCGGGAGAAAGACCCAGATCTATCCAAGTACCTTGACAAGATGTCCCATGCAGCCGCCTACGTGCAGGAGCAGATCGGCTTCACCAAGGACTATCAGGAATTGGGGATCCACGTGCCGACTTGGTCTTGCGCCGGTCGCCGAATCACCGAGGCTTTCAACCAATTGCATTTCACAGGGGTAGTGCTCGAGGACAAGACGAACGGTATGGAGATCCTAGCAGATCCGATGGTGGGGAAGGTTTTCTACAACCTGATAGACAATTCCATCCGCCATGGGGGGCACGTCACCTGCATCAAGCTCAGCTCCGAGAGAGTTGGGGATTCGCTGTCGATCGCTTACGAAGATGACGGCGCAGGCATAAGCCTGGTGGATAAGACGCGGTTGTTCGAGAAGGGCTTCGGCAAGAACACTGGTTATGGTCTATTCCTCATTCGTGAGATATTGGCGATCACAGGCATCACCATCGAAGAGAGGGGCCAAGCAGGCAAAGGAGTGCGGTTCGAGATGCTGGTCCCACCTGGCGCTTGGCGCACCAAACCGTCCGGATAGAAGCGATCGTCAACAACTCCGTTTTGACCACGATGCTGGGTAACGTGCCTGGAAAGGATGGTCAGCGAGTTTCGAGCTGGTCGTGCCAAAAAGTGACTGGCCGATAATATCATCGATGATATCGAAAGGCGCCTTTTTATAATCTTCGGCTATAATTTTGTCCGCAGAGGACCGATAAGAAGATTATCGGTAGGAAAAATGTTCGAAGTCAATTCGACATCTGAGGCTCAAATCTCAGATCAAAGATTGTCTTCTTCCAAGAAGACGAACAAGAAGCAGAAGCATCGCAGCTTCGTGGATCTGACCGCTTTGCTCCAAAACTGGCATCCCAGCGACCCTCTCGCCCTGCGCCGGCTTCTGGTGAACGAGATTCTATTATTGCTGGAGGAGAAGGATTACAGCTGCGTCAGATCTTGCATCCCCGCGGTGATCGTGGACAAGCAATACCCGATAGATATGCTGCACTATCAATCCGAACAAGACATCGATGAGTTCATCACCAGAATGCTCTGGATGCGTCAAGAATTCAATTCCGCCATAGGCATCTTCCTGGGCATCCCCGATGAAGAGACCGCAACCAAGGTTGAGGAAGCATACGAGGGAATGCTGACGAGCGAAGAGGACTGCGTCGTATTGTTGATGTAAGGCAAAGCAATCGGCGATCGCAACGAGCCATCAATCAAGGTCATGGCCGAATGTCTGTGACTGGACCTTGTCATCGATCTGGCCTAGGAACTCCAGGATTGCTTTTGCATATCGTTCGCTCTCCCAGAAGCTGAATCGATGGCCGCCGTCGAAAGAGATCATCTTCGAGCCCTTAATTCCGGCATGGAGCTCTTGGCCTAATTCGTAGGGGACGGCGTTGTCCTTCTTGCCGTGGAGGACGAGCGTCGGCACGCTTATCCTGTCGAGCTTGTCGCTGCAATCATAGCTGCGCGCCGCTTTGAGCTGCCGGGCGAAGGCATAATAGGGCTGCGTGGGTTTGCTCGACCTCCGGCGGCTACTGGCAAACTTCCTAACCCTGAATCGCAGCGGCAGCCTTGCGTTCCTTGTTCTTCTGGCGAAAGTGGAGGTGAGGATAAGGCTCTTCACCAGCTCGGGATGCTGCAATGCCAATTGCATGGCTATCCGCCCTCCCATGGATATGCGGATCACGTTCGCCCTTGAGATCTCCAAGGCTTTGAGCAGGCCAGCGGTGTCCTCAGCCATCAATTCCATCGAATAGGGGATGTTCGGTTTGTCGGTCAGCCCTTCTCCTCGGTTGTCGAACGCCAGGACCCTGTGGTCCTTCGAGAGCAAGCGAATGATCTCTCTGTAAGAGGCCAGATCGGTCCCTAGGCCTGCGATCAATAGAATCGGATCGCCTTCCCCCTGCACCTCGTAATGCATGTTGATGTCGTTGACTTTCACCATGGGCATTATCAAACACCATTGATTCTTTGGTCAGGCAAGGGATCGACATTAATTCAGCAAGATGCCTGGCGTCAAGAGGCTTTCTTGTCCTTGGCCGCGATTGACCCTCATTGAGCTGGCGCTCAGCTATTCCTTGAGCACGGCCCAATCGACCTGAGAGCTTGAAGCTTATTCACCTACTCGTATTGGATGGAAGATGACCACATGTAGTGATATTTCTGGGTGTTGACATTGAAGTAGATGTTGGCGTAGGCAAGGAGCGGTTTGAGGGCAATATCGAGATCTGCCTCGCCGATTCCGCTCTCCTTCGCCCACCTTTTGAATTCGTCCTTGTCCATGCCGTTCGGGTCTTCCTCGGACAATTTCTTCAGTATCAGCTGCGAATGCGAAGGGGAATCCACAACCGGGGGTTCGCGCAGTCCCTTGTTCATTCATTCACCTCGATATGAGCTATTCCTATAGAGCCGGCCTAGGGATATATTGGATGCGGTTCAGCCAATTGATACCGAACGTCAGCCGATGAATGCCGCTGCAAGACCTCATTCTCCCGGAAGGTCCAGGCGCCGAAGATCAGCAGCAAAAGGCAGAGCACGATCAACGGGGCGAGGCAATGGTTAAGGTAGCTGACCCTCCGGTCCACCGCGAGGTGATGATATTGGTGATGCTCCGGTCATCGATCTCGTTCCTGATTATCGAGGCGCCGTAGATTAACGCCATGATTGGGAGCAGGAAGGAGATGACCAGGGCTTCTGCATTCGATGTCGCTTTCTTGCCACTTCAGTGACTAAACGGAATCAGCTGTCTCTGTTCTCAGCAGATTTGATCGCGGTCAGATGTTCATGAATACAGTCAACGTCTTCGACGAAGCCTATGAGATATGGCCGCGAAATCGAAGGAACCATGCACGAAATCTATCATATCTACAGCCGGACCTCGTATAAACACCGTCGGCTTTGTCTTGTCATCAAACTCTTGCAGTCTCGTTGGTTGAGTTGCCACCATCATGTTGATACTGTTTTCGTCGTCATCCATGGACATCCCTACCACCATATTAGCATGTACAAGTTAATATTAATTCCGAAAAAGTATGAGAGAAATAGCAATTATTCCTCTTTAACAATGCTCATATCAACGAAATATTGAGTAAATAATAGCTATTTGTCTAATCATGTAACGGCGTTACCGCGTTCTTCCGGGAACTTCATCACCTAAATATGTTTTAGGCCGACCCTCAACCGCCAAAATCCAGAATCCATAAGCCGCACATCATGTCAATATATTGCGGCATGATGCCAAGGAAGACACGCCTGGAGAATCGATACTTCAGCTCAATAAGCTGGTGTGGAGAAGATTCCGTTGACCGGCCTGGAACCATCGGTCGCCAATGATTCAATGCCGAAGCGTAATAAGATGGATCGACATTGAATCAAGATCGATGAACCGAATCAATAGGGCCTGTTTCTGTAGTATTCCTCATCTCTTGCCCGGTCCTTGCACTCGTTCTTCTCCACCTGCTCCTTGTAGTTCCTGTTCCAGGGCACTAGGCCACCTGGATTCATGCCGATTGCGAGGTTCCACTCGCCCCTCGAACCCACGACGCTCCACCCCGTTTTGGAGTAGGTGACGAGTGCGATCATGCTGACGATGCACACCACTACAGAGAGCAGGATAGCTATGCCATAGGCATCGCTGTATGAATGGCTTGCCAGATGGTTCAATACAATCATGGCGATGAAGGAACTAATGAGGGCAATTCCGGAGATTGCCTCCTTTACTGCTCTTTTCATCTCTCTCAGGATTACATTCTGCTCAGGAGTATAAGAATATCTATGCCTGTCTGGGTCGGTCTAGGCCATGCGGCTGAACGTGTCACTCGCGAAGCTCCACACCTTCTCGATGTGGGCCTCGTCGGGTTGGCCCCTGCTATTATCATTTTCGCCCAGCTTCGCACCTGCTTCTTGGAAGAGATGCTCATTATGAAGTGAAAGCCCTTGGAGATCTCTCCTTGGCAATCGAAGAAGCCAAACAGAAAGGTTCAAGAACTTCTTCATTGTCAATCAGACTGGGTTCAATGCGTTAAAGGCTATCAGCGGCTCCTATATATTATGGAATTAACCTCGATCTCCAACTCTCCTTCTCTACATTCTCCCTGCTAGCTTGTATTTGCATGTTGATGGCTGGATCGGCCCGCAATATGCCTCGATGACCCCGGTCGCTTGAAGGGCTTCTAAGACCATTGCGGTATGATGCGGATCGTCGCCGAGGGCGATGATCTCGTCGTGTGTTAGGTCTCGGTCGCATAGGGCATCCATCATTCTTTTGGCAAGTTCATCGTTGCTCATGTCCTTCGTGGCTTTCGGTCCCTTCATTGTCTCTCTCCAATATCGCTTTCGGCTCAGCTGACTCCGTTATCGGGCTCTCGTTTCAATTCACCGTCGGTCGGCTTCTGCTCGGCATTGACTCGGAGGTCGCCATTCAGTAATGTCTGGCTCCTTGCCGGGCACTTCATTGGAACCTCCTTCGCATTGATGATCAGCTCCGACCCGAACCGCCCATTCTCAAGTCTGGTAATGGTGGCGCTCAGCAAACGGACGGACCCGTTGACATGCTTGGCCGTTATTAGCACCTTCACGTTTTCCAACCTTCCTGCCAGCAGCGAGCTTAGGATGGCCTCAAGTTTCTCTTGTTTAGGGAGAGTGGAAAGTACCTTGGTGGCAATGATCTCATCGGGCTTCCTGCCGATGTAGTGCTCAACCGCAGGATTGACATAACGGATCACGCGGTCTGAGTCCACGACCTCGATCATCTCTGATGCGCTCTCCACTAGCTTCTGGAATCGCCTGCAGTTTTGCTCAATGGCGGCCATTGCCCGGTTCTGAGTTACGGCATGCTGGATAAAGTTGACGAGCTCGGCATATTGCGCCTTCACGTCCATCCCCTTTCTGAGATAGAAGTCCGCCCCGGCATTTAGGGCGTCGATGGCCACCTCTTCCCGGCCTTTTCCGGTGTACAGGATAAAGGGAACGTTATTGCCATTCTTCCGCAGTTGCTTCAAAAACTCGATTCCATCCATCTGAGGCATCTTATAATCGGAGACTATGACATCGTATCTTAGGATGTGCTTTATCTGGAGCGCCTCCACCGCAGATTCTGAGGTGTCGACTTTGAAATGGCCATCCTCTTCAAGGAATGACTTGGACACGTCGAGCAGATCCGGCTCGTCATCGACCATTAGAACCAGCGTCTTTTCGCATGATTCCATGGACAATAATTAAGACAGTTTTCCTTTTATAGCCCATCGAGGCGGTTCTCATAAATGATAACTATCAAGAGCTCACGATTACCAACCGTCGAGGGGCTGCCGATCGAGACGGTCTCGCTGCTCCTCGGGCATGCCACATCGAAGACCACGGAGAGCTATTATTGCCTGAAGCGGCAGGACGTGGCGATCAGGGAGGCTCAGGCGCTATGGAGCGCACCGAGGCCTCAAAGTACCAAAAACGCGAAAATTGATTTCTCAGAAATAGGCTATCTGGATAGGGAAGCGAAAGTGCGGGCGTCGGGATTTGCCACCAGTCCTAACCAGATGGTCAAGAAAAAATCTCAGAAGTCGAAAATTCGACTCAAACACTTTCCTACTCTTTTTCTTTTTTAAAATATTGCAATTAGTCGATAATAGATTGAGGGCTTGCTTGCGTCTAAGGACATTAGCAGGAGAACTCATCATGGTTAATCAAATTGCAAATGATATTTCCATTGAGGTTTATTCATAGGATTTACAAATAATAAAAGCTGGCCATGGCGGATTTGTGCAATGAATTTTGAGTCGCCATGGAACAATGCTAAGGTCTATATTGACACCGTTAGCTCAGCCGGGACCACACATCTCTCTAGCCAGATAATCAAGAAGAGCATTCAATTTCAACAGATACGCGCAGGTTCCGCTCGGGTAACTTATTAGTCTCGCTGCAAGCGAAACGACTCATTTTCTTTTCCGTGATGCGGACAACGAGCAAACATGGCTGCAGAGTGCTGTAGTCGAAATCTGCGGGATGAATAATTCTAACCCTCTAATCGTGACTTCAATTAGTGCGTCGAACACGAGATGCACGGGTCATAAGCGCGCACTAGCATCTCCATATTCAGCTTTATCTCCTTTTCCGGCTTGTCCAGGAGAGTGGGCGCGAACGCCTCCATGTCCTTCTGGATGTTGTTGTGATTCTGGTTTGTTGGTATTATGCAGTTCGCCTTCCTGCAAATGCCCTTCTCGTCGTAGGTATAGTCATGGAAGAGGAGCCCTCTCGGAACCTCGACTGCGCCGATGCCCCTGCCCGCCTTTGGCTTGACCTTCGGCATCTCCTGTTTATTCATGCCTTTTACAAGCAGCTTGTCAATGATGGATATCGAATCCTCAACGTTGTACACGAACTCCACGAGTTGTGCTATACTATTCATGAAGGGGTTGTAACAGACTGGCTTGAGTTGGAACTTGCTCGCCCAGTGCTTAGACTGAGGGCTGAGATGGTTCGAGTTCAGATTATATCTGGCGAGCGCTCCGACCATATACGACTCGCGGTTGTGCCTGCAGAACTTGGCCGTTGATTGAGGCACCACGAACTCATTGGTTATCTTGAGGTAGTCTTCGACCGGATGCTTGCCAGTGTCAGTTGAACCGATTAGGCCATCATAAAGCGCGTACTCTTCGTCTGATACAAGTCCTATGTATTCGGTCTCCCTTGTGAAATCCGGCAGGGCGCCGACATTAGCAAGGACTATTTCGGCCACGTCGTTCGTGGCGTCCACGGCCTCGGCGAGCCTATTCCTCAGCTCTTTTAGATCTTTCTCGGAAGGTATCCAGGTAAAACCGCCCGGGACCATGGTGATCGGATGCGTGGTCCTGCCGCAAAGGAGGTCCGAGAACTCGTTCGCGAGCCTATGAAGCTTGACTATCTTCAGAATGGTGTTTGGCTGCGTACCAATCAGAGGAAGCACGCTACCCACCCCGAGTAAGTCCGGCGTCACGAGATACCCAACGTGCAGTATGTGGCTCTGCATGTTCTCAGCATGAAGCGCGAGTTTCCGGAGCATGATGGTCTGTTCTGATATCTCGATGCCCATTGCGGCCTCGGTGGCCTTCAGCGAAGTGAGAGTGTGGCCGATGGAGCAGATGCCGCAAATGCGAGACGTGATATGGGAGAGCTCATTCCAGGGCCTGCCCCTAACGAACGACTCGAAGAAGCGAGGGGCCTCCGAAACCTGCCACTGAACCTTCTCGACCTTTCCGTTATTTGCGTCGAGGATGATGTTTCCGTGCCCCTCGACCCTCGTCAGGTGCTCGAGGTCGATCCTTATTTTGCCCATTCAATCGCCTTCCTTCTTCTCGGTGTAGCGCGAAGTGAACATCGTCCTTCTGTTCATAATCTCCTCCGCCGTCAAGCCGTACTTGATCAACACGTCCTGCTGCGCCTGATCATGCGGATGGCTTACGTAACCCCTGCATGCCTCGCACTCGCTGCCGTATGTGGGGCATATGGCGTTGCATCCGGCCCGGGCGACTGGACCCATGCAGAATCCGCCAATGGTGAAGAGGCAGATGTTTTCCCGTTTCTTGCACTCAACGCAGACTGGATAGTCTGGTATTGGCGGTGTCTTGCCAATCAGTAGTGCGATAAGCACCTTCACGAACTCGACCCGGTCAATTGGGCATCCCGGGATAATATAATCAACCTTTACTATCTCGTCCAGCGCCCTGTGTCTCGGGTTCTCGAAGTACCGGTTGCCGTCCGTGATGTCCTCTGGCCGAGCCATAGGATATACCTCATCCTTATTTTCCTGCGCCGAATACCTATTCCCCATTCTCTGCACGCAACCGAGATGGGCGCACGCCCCCAATGCAATCAATATTTTGGACTTCGATCGTATCTTCTTCAGCCTCTCTTCATCCATTGGGCGTGCTATAGAGCCTTCCACGATTGCTATATCATACTCTTCGGCCTGCTCTTTCATCACCTCCCTGAACTCGACGATGTCGACGAGCTTAGTGATATCGATAATGGCCTCCTCCAGGTTCGCTATCTGCAGTTCGCAACCTTCGCAGCTGGAGAAATCGAATATTCCGACCTTTGCCTTCATTTGAACGCCTCCGGCAAGTTCTTGACGTCCTTGTAATTGAACACAGGACCATCCTTGCACACATATACTCCATTTATCTGGCAATGGCCGCATTTTCCGACCCCGCATTTCATGCGCCTCTCAAGTGAAACAATGATGTCCTCTTCGAGTACGCCGAACTTAAGGAGGTCCCCTATGACGAATCTATACATTATTGGCGGACCAACAACAATGGCTACGGTGTTCTTGGGGTCAAACTTGACCTTTGATATGAGCGTAGTAATGACACCTAGGTCGCCTTCCCAGCGCTCATTCGCAGGGCATTTGTCAACGGTTATCCTTTGCTGGATATCATTCCGTTGGCTCCAGGCTGCGATTTCCTTGGCGAATAGCATCGCACTCGGTTCCTTGCACCCGTACAGGACCGTTACTTCGCCATATTCTCTACGATGGTCTAGAACGTAATTTATGAAAGAGCGCATTGGTATGATGCCGATACCGCCGCCGATGAACAGGAGGTTGCGACCCTTCAGACCCTCGACATCGAAGCCCTTACCGAATGGCCCGCGGATGCCTATCCTGTCGCCTACTTTCAACGCATGCAACTTGTTTGTGACGTCACCGACCTTCCTAACTACGATTTCGAACGTTTTGCCCTTGGGAGCGGATGAAACTGATAGGGGCGCCTCACCGATTCCCATTAACGAAACCTCAACAAACTGTCCCGGCACATGCCCCAGCGGCATTCCGCTGTCAAGAGCAATCTCGAAAAGAGTTTCTTTTTCCGTGAGCTTTTCTATTCTCTTGATGGTCGCGGCCAAAGGCATGAGAAGCATCTTGAACTTCTGGTTGGAACGAAGGACCAGAAGATCTGTTTTCACGGTTTGCGGATCCGATGGAGAATCATGCACCGGATAAGGTGATGCCTCAAAGAGCATGTTGATGAGGTTCACCGGATCAGCGATATCCGGAATGCACTGGCTTGAGCAGCGCCCGCAACCTACGCATGCGACGAAACCGAGCCTGTCCGGCAGGTAACGTCCCTTCCTATTGAACCTATGCCTGTACCTTGTCAGAATATCCTCCCAGAATATTTCCCCCGAGCCGATCTCCGTGAACTTGCGCAGAAGGCAGCCGTCCCAGGTCCTGAGTCGTTCGCCGGTCTTGAGATCGAGGTTGAGGTCGTCCTCGATATCATAGCAGAAGCATGTCGGGCATACCATCGTGCACGTGCCGCACCCCAGGCACTTATCGGATTGCTCCTTCCATACGTCGCATTCGTAATTCTTCTCGAGGAGATCATACCATCCAGTCGGCTTGATCACGAGTCCGCGCGAGGCCTTCTGCGCTATCGCCTCGCGCATGGCCCCTACCTTCTGGACGTCCACGGGCGATGCTTCCTCTAAGTTCTCCGCATACCGCAGGAGATTGCCCCCCTCCTCAGAGCCGACCTCTATGGCAATTCTATCTCCAAGATCAGTCAAGAAGAGGTCGAAGCCCGATTGGACCGATCCCGTACCCATCTCCCCGAAGAACGCTTTCTCTTGAACTTTCATCACGTCGCATCCGATCATGAGCGTGTTCTGCCTACGCCGAAGGTAAGTCAAACAGATATCGGTGTCGAGGAAATAACCATCCATCTGCCTGATGGCGATTATATCGTACGGGTGTATCCCAATGACGACCCTTTTCCGTGGGAGTTCGGCCATCTCGATATGGAAAGGGCTTGAGAGATCAAACTTCAAAATCTGCTCGTATTGCGGCAGGAAGTACTTCTTCGGGGGGAGCAATGTGACATCGTAATCCAATCTCAGGTCGTCGGCAGATTCGAGAGGCCCGAATGCGAATTTCTCTCCCTTCGCCTTCACGCCCTCGATGTCCAAACCACTATCTTTTATCAGCGCATTGATAAATGCATTAAAATCATCGCGTTTCATTATCTTCATCGAACCGCCTAACCTTCTCATACTTCATGCATCGTCCTAACGTATTGATTCCCCTTTCAAGCCGAAGTGGTCTTTCACGCTCCCCGGTCCGCTATTTTATCAGTTCACAGGCTCCAATATAAGAACCAATTGATGTTAGCAAATATGACGAGATAATGTGACATTACGACAATATTTTACCAATCAACTGATAATTGTCCGCTATTTAACGATTGTTTCAACAAATGTATGGAACACATGACGCAATTTTCAATCTTTGTCAAAGAATATACGCATTACGAAGCTTTGAAAAAAAGCCTTCACCATCAATTGAGTACGGTGAGATCCAGGAGAAATGATAATAAAGCGCCCCAGGATTGGTGAAGGAGTATGGATGGAAGAACGCGGTTACGATCGCGGCAACAGAGATTGGTCTAGCCATACTCACCGGAGGAATAGCATTCAGGTTGGGAACGCTTCTAACATAAGGCCCATAAGGCCCGGACAGCCGCCCCCCCATCGGGTACATCATCCCAATGCGCTCGAATCATAAGCCGCGAGAACGTTCAATGCTATGATCTGGCTAGGTCGAAGCGATCAAGGTTCATCACCTTGTTCCAGGCTGTTATGAAGTCATGGACAAACTTCATCCGTGCGTCCGAACTTGCGTAGACCTCTGCCAGAGCCCGGAGCTGGGAATTGGAGCCGAAGATCAGATCGACACGCGTGCCGGTCCACTTGAGCTCGCCTGTTGCCCGATCACGACCTTCGAATACGTCCTGGTCTTCCGAGGTTGCGTTCCAAGTCGTGCTCCATGTCGAGCAGATTCACAAAGAAGTCATTGGTGAGCGTCTCTGGCCGCTTGGTGAAGACACCGTGCTGGGAACGTCCGAAGTTAGCATTCAAGACGCGCATACCGCCAAGGAGCACTGTCATTTCTGGTGCCGTCAACGTCAACAATTGCGCCTTATCGACCAATAACTCCTCGGCCGAAACAGAGTATCGATTCTTCTGGTAATTGCGGAAGCCGTCAGCGACTGGTTCGAGCACGGCGAAGGAGGCTGTATCGGTTTGCTCCTGCGAGGCGTCCATGCGTCCAGGTGTGAAGGGAACCGTCATCTGGTGACCGGCATTCTTCACCGCTTGCTCGACGCCTGCACATCCGCCCAGAACGATCAGGTCGGCGAGCGATATCCTCTTGCCGCTTGATTGGGCTCTGTCGAACTCGCTTTGGATGCCCTCAATGGTCTTCAGCACTTTGGCCAGTTGGTCGGGCTGGTTGACTGCCCAATCCTTCTGCGGTGCCAGACGAAGGCGGGCACCATTGGCACCGCCGCGCTTGTCAGAACCGCGGAAGGTGGACGCCGACGCCCAGGCGGTCGAAACCAGTTCCGAGATAGATAGACCTGAAGCCTTAATCTTGCCCTTGAGAGAAGCGATATCCTTCTTGTCGATCAATTCATGATTGACCGCGGGGATAGGATCTTGCCAGATAAGCTCTTCCGCGGGGACCTCCGGGCCGAGATAGCGTGAGCGGGGGCCCATGTCGCGGTGGGTCAGCTTGAACCATGCCCGGGCAAACGCATCCGCTAACTGATCCGGGTTCTCGAGGAAGCGCCTCGATATTCTTTCGTAAATAGGATCGAACCGCAGGGCAAGGTCCGTAGTCAGCATGGATGGTGCGCGACGCTTGGACGGATCGTGTGCATCCGGCACAGTACCGGCGCCCGCGCCACCTTTCGGCTTCCACTGGTTGGCACCGGCCGGACTCTTCGTCAGTTCCCATTCATAGCCAAACAGGTTCTCGAAGAAATCGTTGCTCCACCTCGTTGGCGTGCTGGTCCAGGTGACTTCCAGGCCGCTGGTGATCGCGTCAGCGCCTTTTCCCGTGCCAAAGCTGCTCTTCCAGCCAAGACCCTGCTCCTCGATGCTTGCCGCTTCGGGCTCAGGCCCGACATGCTTCGCGTCACCGGCGCCGTGGGTCTTGCCGAATGCGTGGCCTCCCGCGATGAGGGCCACCGTCTCCTCGTCGTTCATCGCCATGCGAGCGAAGACCTCACGGATATCCTTGGCCGCCGCGATTGGATCCGGGTTGCCGTTCGGGCCTTCCGGATTGACATAGATCAGCCCCATCTGCACGGCAGCGAGCGGATTCTCGAGATCCCTCTTCCCTGAATAGCGTTTTTCACCTAGCCATGTTCGTTTCAGAACCCCAGTAGACGTCCTCTTCCGGCTCCCAGACGTCCTCGCGTCCGCCGCCGAAGCCGAAGGTCTTGAATCCCATCGACTCGAGGGCGACGTTGCCCGCAAGAATCATGAGGTCGGCCCATGAGATCTTCCTGCCATACTTCTGCTTGATCGGCCAGAGCAGCCGGCGCGCCTTATCGAGGTTCGCGTTGTCGGGCCAACTGTTGAGAGGTGCAAAGCGCTGCTGGCCGGCACCGGCGCCGCCGCGACCGTCACCGGTGCGGTACGTGCCGGCGCTGTGCCATGCCATGCGAATGAACAAAGGCCCGTAGTGGCCGAAGTCCGCCGGCCACCAGTCCTGCGAGTCGGTCATCAGCGCCAGCAGATCCTTCTTCACTGCCGCCAGGTCGAGGCTCTTGAACTCTTCGGCGTAATTGAAATCATCGCCCATCGGATTTGACTTGGAAGAATGCTGATGCAGGATATTGAGCCGCAACTGGTTAGGCCACCAGTCTCGGTTCGTCGTTCCACCATCGGTAACAATATTTTTCTTTGCATCATCTTCTGGCATTTTTCCCCTCGTTTATTTTATCTTTTTATTTTGTCCATTTAGCTGAAGCCTTAGTCAAATACAGACCTTGTTTTACTTCAACCCTCCATTATATAAATCTAACCATTTTCCAAGTTGTTCACAGGATTGAATAAATCAGACTTAATTTTTGAACTCAATATATCCGTCTCCCCGGAGCTTCCTTGCCTCTCAATCCCCATCCCATCCGGCCTGAACGTTTTGCGCTTAATACTAATGGCTTGGAGATCCGATTTAATGAGGGTGAGCCAGGGAGGAAGTTGGGATGCGGTGAGGTTCGGGCTCTGAGAGCCATGCTGGCCTATTCCACTAAACCCCTTTCAACTTCCTCAACGCAATCTTAGAATCTTGAATATCTACCATCGGTTCTCCCATTTGTGTCGAATTCATCTTAAGGACTCGTCGCCGTCATCAAAGCCCTCTTCGATGTGCGAACCATCGCAGAAGGGTTTATTCTTGGAGTGTCCGCACCGACATAGTGTGACCCGATTTCGAATCTCGTAGATGCTTCCATCGGAAGATTCGATTGGGACCCCTCCCTTAACCCATATTGGGCCGCTCACTTTGTTCTGTGGGTCCTCTACCAGACTTATTGATTTGCCAAACTCTTTTTCTATTGCCTTTCCAGTCTTCTTTTGGTACTCGACCAGCCTTCCAGATGGGCAGTTGCAGGCTTCCTCAATGGCCAATTCTCTGGCTTTGGGGTCATTAGAACGGTGGGTGAGTCCCCTCGTTCCTCCGCTCATATGGCAGAATCTTGCAGCGGAACACAAGGTTGACACATCCTTAAGAATCAATGTCGCCCCGTCTCTCACCTTTGCTTGCTGGTCAAATGGTTTCTTACTGGCGGTTTCCGCTCCATTAAAGCCGACTCTTGCATGTGCACCATCGCAGAATGGCTTGTTTTTTGATTCCCCGCAGCGGCAGAGCGCGCAGGGCTGATTGGAGGGTAAGCACCTGCCTTTGGCCCATTTCTCAGGCTCGCCATTCTTTCCCATTGTTATGATTTGTTTATCAATAGGCAGATTTCCCGAAAGCAAGTAGGGGCCATCTTTTGTGATCATTACCTTCTGTTCTTGCTTCGTCATTTTACACTCCGTGTGCTTCATTCTTGGGCATACTGAATCATCTGGAAGCTAAATATGTTCTCATTTTGCATATTTAATTGCGAGTTCTTTTTCCTGAATGATGACTATGTCTAGTTTCACGATTCTCCTCAAATCTGCGGACAAGCCTAAAAAATGACGAATTGACCGTAATAATGTCGATTTCAGCTTTTTTCGAATGACTCATTGAGTCCAAAACCCGTTCGGATGCATGAGGTTCGGGCCCTGAAAGATGAACTGAAACCCACCTAAACTTTGAACATGACCGAAAACTGGATTATTGACTAGTGGAAATAGTATGTGATTATGAAACCGTTCGAGAAGATACTTATCGCGACCGACGGAAGCGATGACGCAAACGAAGCGGCGGCTAAAGGCCTGGTGCTGGCCAAGCTCTTAGATGCTGATGTGACAGCGATAAGCATAGTGGACATTGGGCCAGTCTTTGCCAATCGAGGTTTGTCAAGAGCGGCTGTGGACAGCTATCCTTACCTGGAGCAAGTGGCGAGCGCCGCTGTCGAACAGGTCCGCAAGGAAGGTGAAGGAATGGGCGTAGCCGTCAAGAAAATCGTGGGGAAAGGTGTTCCGGCCCAAGAGATCATCGTGGCCTCAAAGGACTACGATCTGATAGTCATGGGAACAATGGGGCATGGGCTAACGGGTCTCTCCCATCTGCTCATGGGCAGCGTTACGGAGAAAGTCATCAGGTTCGCTTCCTGCCCCGTCTTGGTGATCCGGGCGCATAAATCGTAACCTGACCTGATCAGGGATGCGATATGACTGATGGTCAATATCAGATTTCATTTAACCTTTCTCGTGTAACTCCTTGAGCTGGTCTATATCGATCGCTAGCATCACCAAATCGCCAACGGTCCGGATATCCTTGGTCGCGATGCTGATCAACGGCGTGGTTAGCAGCGGCTTCTTCACCTTCAGATCGCCAACGACTCCCCTTTCCAAGCGGACTTTGAGAGCGTTGACCATCCACGTGGCCTTAGTATCAAAAATAATCGATTCCACTGTCCCAATCTCGCGGCCTTTGCGGCCAGCGACCCTCTTGCCAACGATGTTGCCTGCCATAAGCGATACTTGCGATGGATCGACCAAGAAATTTTTCAGATCTCCGAGTTTCTTTGATAGGGTCACGAGGTCTGACACGTGATCCACATACAACGCTCGATGTAAAGCAGGCCGCACCGAATAGCGGTTTCTTGATGCCCAGCGACACATCAACGCCCCTGTTCAAGCAAATCCTGACCACTGGCGCTCGCCAGGTGTTGATATCGATCGCGATCCCATCGATTTCTCTGATTAACTTGGCGTCGGCGCTGACGACTTCGTCCCCGATGATCTCTTCCAGAACGAACATTACCTCACCTCGCCTTTTCCTTAGAGTCACAAGATAAAAAATCTTTCCCTGAAAGAAGGAGGAGTGTTATTAAAATCGGTCTCGCGTTGAGGCGAATAATGCGGTTATCAAGAGAAGGTTTGGAGAGAAGCGAAATCGAAGAACTTGGTCGTTCAGACCAACGAACTATCGACGAAGATTGCAGCCTGCAATCCCCAACAGTAATCATTCACGAATGCACGAAAACGAAGCGGAACCGGACTTCCTGACCCCAAGTATGAGCTGTGCTCCGAAAGTCATGGTCCAGGTCCGGGCTTTGAAAATGACAAAATGACCGGAAGCTATTCATACCAATCTTTTTCCGTTCCTATGAAGCACTGAAATTAAAACAAGAAGCTGTCTAGCCATGAGTTGAATTCGAGCGAACTAATTCTTATTGGTAGAAGCGCATTAGCAATAGGCAAAATTCAACGGTGGACCTAATTATCAGAACAAATTCTTTTTAAATGGTTGGCAACCTTATTTAGAGAGTGATTATTCATGGCCAGGAAGATAATCGTCATCGGATCAGGAGCCGCCGCTCTAACCGCAGCTTCTTCTGCTAGAGAACAGAACCCAGAAGCCGAAATCGATGTGTTCACGGAAGATGATCGGATTGCCTACTCGCCTTGCGGCATCATTTTTGCCATAGAGGGCAAAATCAAGGACTTCGAATCGTTAGTCATGCATACCCCGGAGTTCTATAAGGAGAAACGCAACATCTCAGTACATACGAAAACCAAGGTTGCGACCGTTGACGCGGAGAAGAAGATGATGACAATTGCTGACGGGGCCACCATGCACTTTGATGCTTTGGTGATTGCGACTGGTAGCAAGGCATTTGTACCTCCAATCGAAGGAGCGAGTCTCCCTGGCGTCTTTACGATAAAGACGTTGAATGATGGTAAAGTTATCCAAAAAGAGCTCCAGACTTCAAAATCCATCGTAATTGCTGGTGCAGGCGTGATTGGTTTGATGATGGCCATCGCTGCTAAAAACCTTGGGAAACAGGTGACTGTAATTGAAATGTTCCCGAATGTAATCCCACGCATCATCGACGATGATATGGCTGCGATAGTGCAACAGCATTGCGAGTCAATGGGTATCCGTTTCGTAATGAATGCCCAAATAGAATCGATCAAAGGAAATGGCAAGGTGGAATCAGTTAAGGTTGGAGGAAGTGAATATCCTTGCCAGATGATGATAATGGCGACTGGCGTGCGAGCAAATTTGGAATTGCCGAATGTCATGGGCCTTGAGATTGGTCCGCTGGGTGCGGTGCGGGTCAGCACCACACTACAGCCCTACAAGAAGGGGCGCCTGGTGAAAGGTGTCTACTTGGCCGGAGACGTAATCATGTGCCAAAGTGCGGTAACTCCCGGTCCAACCATGAGCCAACTTGGCTCGAGTGCTGTCAGGCAAGGACGAGTGGCCGGCATCAATGCCGCTGGTGGCTACGCATCGTATCCTGGCGTATCGTCTCCCTGGATTGCATATATAGGCGAGATGCAAATTGCGGGGACGGGTTTATCGAAAGGGTTGGCCGATTATTTTGGCATCAGTATCGTCGAAGGGAAGGCAGTCGGTCTCACCAGGGCACGATACTATCCTGATGGCAAGACTATTACCGTAAAGATTATTGCGGACAGCGATACACATCGACTCCTCGGAGCCCAAATCGTTGGAGGAGAAGATGTAGCTGGCCGCATCAACTGGTTGACAGGCGCGATTCTGAAAGAAGTGACGGTGGAAGAGTTCGTAACCTCATTCGAGAATGCATATACGCCTCCAGCATCGATGGTGGAGGACGTCGTCAATCAGGCAGCTGAAGCGTTAATGGTCAGCTCAAAGGAGGCCTACCGCATTAATCGCTGGTATTGACTGAACCCGTTTCTCTTCTTTAACATTAATCGCCATTAAGCTTTCACTTTACTCTGATCTGACCCTAAAAATGTCTCCACACTTCTTGAAGTGCAGACTCGAAGCCTGACCTATTTTGGACGATATATTCAAAGTTGTAAAAGTGCCCCAAAAGTACTACGGCATGGCAACACCCTGTTTTTCAATCAGGATAATTGCTTCAGGATAGCGATGGATGCCGTGACGACAATAATCACTACGATTACTATAGCTAGTCTCTTCTTCGTATACCACATTCAATCGCGTTATCGAGCGAGAAGCATATAACGATTATGATTATCGATGCTAGTGATTATTAACTGGATGGTTCAGACCGCAATTATCCGCCTCATCGTGGCCTCGAATATTTGCAATTAAGGGACTTGCCTATAGATCTGAAGGCCTCCTCGAGTTCCACAAAGTTGGGGACTGAGGCCGATTTAAGAACGCTTACCCCGCCGCTCATGCTTTCCCCTCCTAGCAGGCAACAAGCAATCATCTTCTTCGTGCTCTTGGAGAATCTGATGACCTCGCTGCCCATATGCCTAGAATCGAGCGCTGTGGAAGGGACTGCCACAATCACTGCAATATCCCAGAACTGCTGGTTATCGATCAAAGCATCGAATACCTTTGCGAATCGATCCGAGGCCGCATCACCCACAACATCCACTGGGTTCTCATGGCTCCACTCATTCGTTAAGAAGGAATTGAGCCGGTCAAGCAATACTCCGGGCAGCTCCACCAATTCAACGCCATACCTCTCGGCATAATCCGATGCCAGAACGGCGAACCCTCCGCCATTGGTTATTACGATAGCACGGTTCCCGTGTGGGTATCCTTCTGAAGAAAGGAGCTCTGCGATCTGGAAAGCCTCCATCAATGAATCGGAAGGTATAACCCCAGCTTGCATGAAGGCAGCCCTATACACTTCATAGCTTCCGGCTAGGGAACCGGTATGGGAAGCAGCTGCTTTCTGCCCCCTCTTCGAAGACCCGGATTTGATGGCGACTAATGGTTTCTTTGCGGCGACTTCGTTCGCCACCTGCAAGAAATCGGCTCCATTCTTGATTTCTTCTATATACAGAATGGCGGATTTTGTCTCTTCGTCGTGTTCCACGAAACGCAGGAAGTCAGCGAAACCCAAATCAGCCTGGTTTCCGACGCTGATTATGAACGAGAATCCCCGGTTTTCTGCCATGCTCCAGTCTACCACTGTTGTAATAGTGGCGCCGCTCTGCGAGATCAGAGCTAACTGCCCGGGCTTGGGGGAAGCCGGATCGAAGGTTGCGTTGAGACAGAGCTTAGGGATATTTATGCCCAGACAATTGGGGCCTATCATCCTCACCCCATTTTTCCTGGCGATCTCGAGCGCTTCTCTTTCAAGATCTACTCCCTCCTGGCCGATTTCCTTGAAGCCCGCTGAGATCACTACCGCCAGTTTCACTCCCTTTTTCCCGGCGTCCTCCATCACCTGCGGGACCATGGCGCTCGGAACTACCAGGATAGCCATGTCCACTCTTCCTGGTATCGATTCGAGGGACGGATAGGTCGGCTTGCCGAGTATCTTATCATCATGAGGATTGACCCCATACAGTTCGCCTTTGAAGTTTAGTAGGTTCCTGAGGATTGCGTAGCCAATTTTCTCCTGATTTGCGGAGGCTCCGACCACTGCAATGGACGTGGGATAGAAGATTTCGGGGGAGACCGTGGCAATCGCCTCTGACCTTTTAAAAGAGACTTCCTCGTCCCAATAGATCCTGGCATCCACTGCGCATGCGCCTTTCTCATAAAGGATCAATGGGTTGATGTCGAACTCGACCATCTGGGGATTATTCGCAAACAGTCCCGATATTTCGCCTATAATCTTAACCAGGGCATCCTCGTCCCTGCGGGGTTCGTTCCTGAATCCTGCGATCAGCGGATAGCCTTTGATATGATGGATCAACTTCCCGATCTCCTCATCCTTCAAAGGAAGAATGCCAATTGATACATCCTTTAACAGTTCTACCAGTGTCCCTCCGAGTCCAAACGTTAGTACCTTCCCGAAGGACGCATCGACCTTACCCCCGATGATGAGTTCCAGTCCCGATGGCATTTGCTTCTCTACTATTGCCCCTTCGATATCGTCTCTGGAGACTGCTCCGCTCACATTGTCTAGAATCTTCTGGAAGGCCTTCGCGACATCCTCCTTACTCTTGATGCCTGCGATCACGCCTCCGACATCACTTTTGTGTATGACCTTTGGGGAGACGATCTTCATCACCAATGGATACCCGATTCCCTCTGCTATCTTCATGGCCGACTCGGCGTCTTTTACGATCTTATTCTCTGGTACCGGTACCCCACTTCTACGAAGCAGTTCATATGCTTCAGACTCGCCTAGCAATCTACGGCTCATTCTTATCCCTCCGAATCATCTTAGCTGACTATCTTTCTCAAAAATATGATTTTGCCAAAAGTTGTATGGGATATCAAAATAACATTCGCCATTTAGTTTCCTCGATTATTAGATGTACAGACCGCCGTTCACGTTCAGAACCTGCCCTGTGATGTAGGATGCATCCTCGGAAACCAAGAAAGCGACCACTCCGGCTACTTCATGGGGTTTGCCCAGTCTTCCCATAGGAATGGTTGTGATCAGACTTCCAGCGGCCTCTTTTGGCATTCTCAAAAGCATTTCGGTCTCAATGAAGCCTGGAGCAACCGCATTAACGGTGATGCCCTTTCGCGCGAATTCCCTGGCCAATGTCATCGTTAATCCAATCATTCCTGCCTTCGAGGCTGCATAATTGGCCTGTCCGAAGTTGCCCGTCCTTCCCACAACAGATGAGATGTTGACGATCCTGCCAAATCCCGCCTCGATCATCCCACTTATCACAGCCTTAGTGCAGTAAAATGTGCCATCGAGGTTGATGGAGAGGACCTCCCTCCACATTTCAGTGGTCATCTTGGTGAAAGATTTGTCGCGCACTATGCCCGCGTTGTTTATCAGGATGTCGATCTCCCCGATGCTCTCCTTAACTTTCTTAACCATCGCGTCGACCTGGGCGGGGTCACCGACGTTCGCCTGGCAAACGCACGAGCTTCTTCCCATGCCTTCGATCATGCCCTGCATTTCCATTGCGTTCTCCATTGTGTCCATGCGTTCTATCATTGATGCCAGACGCTCGATCTTCTTTATCTCGCCCAATTCGTCGATGAGCCGTGCAACCTTCTCGGCCTGCTTCTTTGTATACTGGCAGTTAATGCCAACATCGGCCCCTTCTCTTGCCAGTCGAAGAGCAATCGCCTTGCCTATCCCTCTCGAAGATCCAGTAACAAGGGCGACATGGCCTTCCAGCGATCCACCTTTCTTCATCCTATTGCCTTCTCACAATCATTGCCATTCCCTGTCCGCCTCCGATACAGAGCGTTGCTAGTCCGTGTTTCGCGCCTCTCTTCTTCATCTCGAACAGGAGGGTTACGAGTATCCTTGTTCCGCTGGCACCAATAGGATGCCCGAGTGCCAAGGCCCCGCCGTTCACATTGATCTTATCGGTATTCCATCCTAGCTCCCGATTCACTGCGATGGATTGCGCTGCGAACGCTTCATTTTCTTCAATCAAATCGAAATCACCCATTTTCAACCTGGTTCGGCTTAGTGCGGTCCTTGTGGCGCAGACCGCTCCAATTCCCATGATTGCTGGCTCTAGAGCGCAGGATCCGAATCCCACGATGGTCGCCATCGGTCTTACCCCCATGCTCTCAGCCGATTCCCGAGACATCATCAGGACGGCAGCTGCTCCGTCATTTATCCCTGATGAGTTCCCCGCGGTGACGGTTCCCCCCATCTTGAACGCGGGCTTAAGCTTGGAGAGCCCTTCCATGTTAGTTCCAAAGCGTGGATACTCATCCGTATCAAAAACAACGGTGTCGCCCTTCGACTTTGGAACATTTATTGGGATTATCTCATCCTTGAATCGGTTCGATTTGATGGCCTTTTCAGTTTTATTTTGGCTTAGCACGGCGAAACGATCCTGTTCCTCCCTTGAGATGCCGTATTTCTCTGCCAGATTCTCGGCGGTCACGCCCATGTGGATTTGGTTGAACACGTCCCAGAGTCCGTCCGATATCATGGTGTCGATCGTCACGCCATTGCCCATCTTCATCCCCCATCTCGCATTGGGAATGGCGAACATTGACGTGGACATCGATTCCGTTCCGCCCGCAAGGACAATCTTGTTCTCACCTGACATAATAGACTGGGCTCCAAGTGCAACTGATTTCAAACCAGAACCACACACTTTGTTGACCGTGAATGCGGGAACACTGACGGGCAGACCAGCCCAAATGGAACTCTGGCGGCTGATGTTCATTCCCTGACCGCCTGAGATGACATTCCCCATTATCACCTCGTTCACATCCTTCGCATCCACTCTTGCCCTGCTGATGGCGTCCTTAAGCACCTCGGCCCCCAATCTTCCAGGAGGAATGTCCTTTAATGTTCCACCGAACTTTCCTATCGCGGTCCGGGTCGCCGAGGCGATTATCACTTCCTCCAATTTTCATTCCTCCTGAAGGTCAGAGAACGAGTCCTCCCGTGACATCGAGCACCGCACCGTTTACGAAACTGGCTTCATCTGAGGCGAGGAAGAGGTATGCATGCGCGATATCCTCTGGTTCTCCAAGTCTACCGAGAGGGGTCCTCTCCTTGAACGCCGTTAGGAACTTCTCAGGCACTTTTGCGGTCATTGGCGTCCTGATGAAGCCTGGAGCCACAGCGTTGACTCGGATCCCTTTCCTTCCGAGCTCCTTAGACAATGTCTTAGTCAGGCCAATCAGTCCCGCCTTGGCCGCCGAATAGTTTGCCTGGCCAATGTTGCCATAGATTCCAGATATCGAAGAGGCGTTCAGGATCACTCCACTCCCTTGCTTTATCATGATATCTGACACAGAGCGGATCGTGTTGAATGCGCCCCTTAGGTCTGTGCCAAGGACGTGGTCCCAATCTTCCTCGGTCATTTTTGTGATCAGAGAGTCGTGCGTGATCCCCGCGTTGTTGATAAGTATATCGATCCGTCCGAACTTTGCGACGGCCTCATTGACCACTTTTTGCATGTCTCTTATCTTCCCGACATCGCCATGCGTTACAATCGCAGTACCTCCGTCCTTAACGATGTTCTTGCGCAGCTCCTCTATCTTATCGAGGACGATGTCGTTCAGCACAACTTTTGCCCCCTCGCGTGCGAAGAGCACGGCTGTGGCCCATCCGATTCCGCTTCCCGCTCCAGTGATTATCGCTACCTTGTCTTTCAATCTCATTCGATTCCTCTCCTTTTTTCAATCTCATATCATATGTAAATCAGCTCTTCCTCTTCGAGCCAGAACTCTTGCGACTTCGAGAACCTGTCTTCGATGCTATAGCCGGTTTGGGGGGCTCTCTTCTCTCTTCCTTCTCCTCGAGTCCAGGCTCGACTTCGTTTTGTGTGTTTAGTACTGACCGTGCAGTTATCCAGTCTATGACCTTGGGCCACCCCTCCCCGTGTGATTTGCGGCCCACGAAGAGGCCTATGTGCCCGGTCGGAAAGACCACCATATCCTTATCGGAGCTGGATACAGCATTCATGAGGGGGATCGTTGCCTCATTGGGAACGAGATGATCGTACTTTGCCATGGCCATCATCATCGGAATGGATATCTTTCGGAGATCGATGCGCTTCCCGTCTAGTTCTAGCTCGTTCTTGATGAGTAGGTTCTTCTGATAAAGATCCTTTATGAACTGTCTGTAGGCTTCTCCGGCCTGATCGGGCGAGTCATAGATCCATTTCTCCATCCGCAGGAAGAACTTGACGGCTTCCTCGTTCTCTTGATGGATCCTCCCATCCTCGCTCGCATCATGAAGCTGTTCGAACAGGCCGACGTACTTGTCTATCAGAGTTCTGAAGGGATCGGTCAGCAGGAACGATGCGTTAAGCACATCCCCAGGCACGTTGCCATAGTAGTCCACGATCTTATCCACATCCAATTTCTTGGCCCAGACGTGTAGAAGACCTTTGTCAGTATCGAAATCAACTGGAGTCACTACCGTGACGAGATTCTTCAGCTTGTCCTGATGAAGGGAAGCATACATGACTGAGAATGTCCCACCCTGGCATACGCCTATCAGCGTCACTTTGTCAATTGCTGAACGCTTACGGACGATGTCGATGGCACTGTCCATGAAATCGTTCACGTAGTCGTCGAGGGTGAGATAGCGGTCCGCTTGAGAGGGGTATCCCCAGTCTATTACATATACATCCAGTCCCGAATCGAGAAGTTTGCGGATTACGCTTTTGTCAGGTTGAAGGTCTAGGATGTAGTAGCGGTTGACTAGTGCATATACGACCAATACTGGGAACGGAAATAGCTTCGTCTTGATCGGAATGAAATGGAGGAGCCTCATAGGCCCATCCTCATGGATCACCTCAGAAGGTGTTGTCCCAACGTCTATTTCCTGTGGTTCCAGGAGAATGTCCAGGCCCTTTACGAATTTAACATACTTATCGATCATCTCGGTATCTTTCATCGTTTTGCCTCCATGACCGATAAGGCTATTTTTCCGCCTTGCTTTCCAGCTTTAATGTGAGCTTCTTTATCTCCTTCTTCAGATTGTAGATTCGTTTGTTCGCTTCATTCATCTCCGTTCTGGTGGGCAAATTCATAGGCTTCAATAAGTTCTGCTCCAACCAGTCCTGATTGGCTTTCTGGAAGTCTATGAAGAGCGACATGAACTTACCCATCTCAGTGGAGAAATGTTCGGTCTTAAGGAACTCTTGGAAGGTCTCACTGAGGGTTTCGATCCACAATTTGTATATCTCATCGTATAAGTTATCGACCTCCACCCCGTTATCGATCTCGTCCATCTTGATTCTTAATCTGCGCATTCCCTCCACAAAGACGACCTGGAAATTAGCCATCATCTCCATCCAGGAATTATAAAGGTTCATTGAGGTGTTTATGTTGTTCAGATCGGTTTTGTACCTCTCGCGGAGTGGACCGACTGGTGGCATCTCCACCAACCGTCCATAGGTCGCCTGGTAGGTTTTCATCCAGAGACCCATGAAATCCTGGATTGTTCCCAGCTGGGGTTCCTCCACGACTAGCCCTCCTTCCTTCCCTCAGTCTTGCTCATCTTCATCCAGGATTGGGACATTTTTGTCAAGGTATCCATATATGTCTTGAACGCATCTTTCATTGGCTCCATCATTTCCTTCATCGGCCCGATCGTCGGCATGTGCTCAAAAAGGTCAGCGAATGCTTTATCATAAGCCTTTGTCCAGGTCTCGTAGAACGACTGATACGTCTCTGGGCTCATCGGCTGCTTGAGGAGGCCTCCAATCCTACTTGACATTTGCTCCAGCGCGCCCTGCCATGACTTATACATCTCTGAGAACAGATTGGTGCTCTCCATCAGATTCTCCATCATCTCGGTGGATGGCATGGGGGATCTGAACATCCTTTGGAAGGCCTTATGATACGCACTCATCCATTTCTGATAGAACTCATTGTACGCTTCTGAGCTCACATCTTTGCCCAATAACCCCAATGACTGGAGGTGGAGGTCCAACATCTCATCTGCCAAGGGGGAATACAACTCTTCGTACGACGCCTTCCACAGCTTCGCGAATTCCATCATTGTCTTCGAATATGGACTGGGAATCATTGCCGATTCTCCGAAGACTGTTTGTAGGTTCTCAGATGCAGGTAGGTAAACTATATCGTTGAAGATCCTCTCATACGACTTGCACCACATCTTGTAGACTTCCATTAGGTTCTCCTGCGAGAGTTCATCCTCCATCATCTTTTTCGTCTTGTCCATGTCGCTTTTCAGCTCAGTGCTCCATGACTCAACAAGTTTGTTGAGCTCCTGAGCTCCGTCCACCATCCTTTGCACATCCTCTTTTCCGACATTCTTGGATAGCTGAGGGAAGAACGCTCCCCAGGTATCCTCATAGATTTTAACCCAGGTCTGATAGAATTCCATGGACTTTTTCGGATCAGTTGGCAGAGCGGGGTTTATCATCCTTTCAAAGAAATCCCCGTCGGAGTCCATCCACGGTTTGAAAAGGTTGGAAAAGGATTCCTGCCATATCTTCGATATCTTGCTGAACCCCTCTGCCCATAAGTTAAAAATGTCATTTGTATTTTCTATATTCGCTTCACGACTTCCTTCTACCATTCGCAATTTCTGCGATTTTGCAGTTTCATTTCTTTCTTTTGCCATTTAAATTCCTTCTAAAGATTTAATTACAGAGGGGTTTTCCTAAAAATCCTCTAATCTCCCTCGGATTAAGCAATACTTAAACATTTGTCCAATACCATAATACTGGATTATCGTGTTTTAATATCCATATCATTAATTACCAGGTCCGCCGAATACCCGATATCTTTGTGTTCAGAAGATAGCGGGAGGCACCTGGATAGCCAAATATGTTCATCCGCTGCTCGATTCACCCGTGAGCTCTTTCTGCGAAGATATTCCCCTTGCCACTTCGCCTTTTCCTATAAGGTAGTTGTAGAGCCTCACCTTCAGGAAATCGGTGATGACGAACACTATCAGCATCTCCGCCCAAATGAAAGCCACATACTGTAATCCCAGTTTAGGCAATAGGATACCGAAGGACACCAATGCGGTGGCTATCGCCTGAGTCAGAATGATGGCAATCAGAAGTGAACGGGCAGGCTTCACCGACCAGAACGGCCCCTTCGTCCTTGCGACAAGCAGGACCAAGTGCCCTCCCACTGAGAGTTTCAGATATACGAACGAAAGGATCGTCACTTGGTCAAGATGGAAGACGTCCAGGCCGAGATAAAGCGTCGCGAATGAGACCACCACCCCTATGAATCCCAGGAAGGTTGCTACTATTATTACGGTCCTAAGGTCCCATTTCTCCGGCTTGGCCGAGTAGCGGACATTATCATATGAGATCGTCAGTATCGGCAGATCGTTCAGGAGCGCCAGGAGCACGATCATCAACGCGGTAATTGGATAGAATTGGAATATTACGATGGAAAGGCTCACGAAGAACAGCAAGCGGATGGTCTCAGAGATACGGTAGGTGGAGTAGTTGATCATGCGTTGGAAGATCTTGCGGCTCTCAACGATAGAATCGATGATGACCGACAGCCCAGGCCTCGTAAGAACGATATCAGCTGCAGACTTGGCTGCATCTGTCGCGCCCTCAACAGCAATGCCAGCATCCGCTTTCTTTAAGGCAGGAGCGTCGTTCACGCCGTCTCCGGTCATGCCAACGATGTGACCTTTTTTCTGCAACAGGTCTACAATGCGGTACTTATGCTCCGGGAACACCTCCGCGAATCCATCCGCTTTCTCGACCATCTCCTCTGCCTGTTGGTCCGGCGCATCCATCAGACCTTTTGCAGAAATGATGTTTGTTCCCAGCCCGACCTGCTTTGAAACCTCTTTGGCAATGGCGGTATGATCCCCTGTCACCATTTTGACATTGACACCCATTTGTTTCGCTTGCTTGATGGTCTCAGCAGAATCATCCCGTGGCGAGTCCTGGAGCCCTAGGATCCCAAGGAACATCCATCCGGCGGTATCCTTTCTTACCACACCCAGAGCGCGGTAGCCAAGACCTGCCATCTCTTCAACATCCTTGTTAACCTGATCCTTGATAGCATCCTTGTTTTCAGCCATCTCCAAGACCACCTGGGGAGCCCCCTTGGCCACCTGGAAGTCGCCCTTGTCGCCTTGCACAAGAGCTTCGGTCCGTTTGACCACTGGATCAAAAGGTGTGAAGCGCTTAATCTTGAAACTGACCAGAAGTTTGTCCGCTTCTGGAATCGTCTTGGCCTTTTCCAGGACAGCGTTGTCAATGGGATCCTTGTCCTCCGCTCGCGAAGCCTGAGCAGCTGCGATAAGCACGTCTGCTTGCTTCGCTTCACCATAGACAGCCACCTTCGCCACAGAGAGTTTGTTCTTTGTGATGGTACCAGTCTTGTCGCTGCACAGGATGTCCATGCCTGCAAGCTCCTCGATGGAGGTGAGCTTGCTCACCAGAGCCTCTTTCTTCGCCAGGGCGGTGGCCCCGACGGCCATTGTCACCGAGAGTACAGCAGGCAGCGCGACTGGGATGCCAGCGATCGTGAGGACCAACGCGAACTGCAAAGTATCCAGGAGGCTCTGGTGCTCCAAGATAGCGACGATGAATACCATGGCCACCAGGGCCACAGCTATGACTATCAGGAAATTGGCTATCTTGGTTATGTTCTTCTGGAAGTGGCTGATGTTGCTAGCTTCCTCCACCAGCTTAGTGGTCTTGCCAAAATAGGTTTGCATGCCCGTTGTCGCAACAAGGCCGTTCATCTCCCCTTTCCGGACGATCGAGCCAGAATATGCTACATCGTTCAAAGCCTTCTCTGCTGGCAGCGACTCGCCGGTGAGCGCGGACTGATCGACCTCCAGATATTGACCCTCAATCAACTTCAGATCTGCCGGAACGATGTCCCCAAGGCGCACTCGCACCACATCGCCAGGAACGAGTTCTCGGGCAGCCACTTCGTCCCACTTTCCGTCGCGTAGCACTTTAGCGGTGAGGGCGAGCTTCTGCTTCAGCAATTCGATGGCATTCCCAGCCTTATTCTCCTGGTAAAAGCCCACAATGGCGTTGGAGAACAGCAAGGCGATGATGATGAAGAAGTCTTCCCAATGACCGATGATGGCAGAGAGCACCACCGCCACTTCGATCATAAACGGGATAGGTCCATAGAAGTACCGGAGGAACTTAACTATCGGGTTTACCTTTTTCTCAGTGATCTCGTTGAGGCCGTACTTCTGCTGGCGAACCTCAGCCTCATCGGAGCTAAGGCCTCTTTCGCTGCTGGCTAGTTGTTCGAACAGCTCGGCGGCGCTGGTCGATGCGATGTCCGCTTTGGCTTGCTTCATCGATTCGGAATTATTATCAGTCATTGCCTTGCATCCCAGTACTCCATCCGCTCCGTATAGTGTCTAGATAACGAAGAACCCCTGCCCAACCAACAATATGAAAAAGCGGGACGCCGACAACCCATGCTCATATCCGATCCAGCCATGGTCGCTCCATGAACGTACCGCTGAGATATGCAATCGGGTTTGGTCGCCGAGGAGAGCGGGTTGCATCAATGCAACCTCGATATCGATTCATCTCTCCTATGTTGTCCCCCGGTCCCTCTCCGATTTTAACCACGAGTGCCCTTGATTCCAACTCGACCCTTAAGAGCTTTTCGAGTCATCAATCGATTAAGTGGGCCATACCAGAAATCTCGACGAGCCGAAAAAGTGTGATACTTCAAGTCGGACAGGGCAACTTCAACTCAATGCACACATTTCCTCCGGCTGATGATCATGAAAGAAGCTGGCTAGTCAATCACACAGTATTCAGAGTGCCTTTGCTTCTTCCTCAAGGGCTCGAAGTCTTTTCTGATCACCCAGGACTAGCAGCGTGTCATCTTCCTCTAGGGCGATCGATGGATCAAAAAGGTTCGTTATCACTTTGTTGTCACGCACCAATCCGATGACAGCTGCATAATTTGAGACCTCTTGCAATCCTTTGCCGATGAGTATCGATGACTTGAAGATCGAAAATTCTGCTATCTCCTTCGTCCCTATCTTCTCGGAAAATACCACGCCAACCAGGTTCTTTGTCACGGCTGAAAGTGCCAGTAAATGTCCCACAGTAATGGAGGATGGAACGACCAAGTCAGCACCAGCGCTCTTAACGGTCTCCATCAAGTCTTGGTCATGAACCACGCTGATAATTCTGATGTCTGGGCGCATTTTTCTTGCACTTAGAATGAGCAACATGTTGTCGGAGTCCTTTTCATGTGCCGCGACAATCATCGATGCTTTGTCTATCCCTGCAGCCGTCAAAGCCTTAATTGGCTGGGTCTCGTGCTCAAGCACGGCGAAGATGTTCTTAGTCAGCAATTCGTTATAGACATGCGGATCTTTCGTTATGACGACATAGTCGTATTCCAGTTCGTCCAATTTCTCGGCGACGTATCTGCCAAGATTGCTATAGCCGAACACGACAGCCTGTCGTTTCAGCTTCTTTATAAGCTGCTTGTCTGCTGCGCCTTTGGCAAGATCGCCGTTGACCACTGTGCTAACGCTGCTTTGCAACAATGATGCCGCCGCACCGACAGATACGATTATCATTATAATTAAGAGTACAGCTTCGGTGGGGTTTATGGTGAAGAAATTGCCGCCATTTGGAACATACAACCCAATGGTCGTGATGGTTGAGACAGAGGCAAGAAGCGCGCTGATGAAAGGAAGATGGTCAAAATAAGCAAAAATTACTGCTCCGCCAATGAACATCAATGACAGTAGAATGATCTGAGGATAGATTGCCCTGATGAGTATCTTTGGACCGTAGAGTGATTCATAGAACCTGAATCTGAACCTGCGGCTTCCCTTTCTGATTCTCTGCCTTCTTGGGCCATTGGCGAGAATGACATCAACGCGATTCATCAAGATTGGCTCCTTGCCACATAGAATGTTCATATTCTCGGTTTTCTCTTATTAACTATGGCCGCCTCGAGGTTCCACCTTTGACATAATGTAATGACGCTCCTTTTAAACATACACGGTTGGTATGTCGAGAGTGTGAGATAGGGTCTCGAAGCGGATTAGTATCCAGCATGATTTTGACCTTTGATGATCATTAATGATTAACTGAACCCGGTTCTTAATCGGTTCGGAATTGATATCTAGTACCCCTTCCATGCGCAATGTCAGAATCGGCCGGTGACTCGAGAAATCATACTTGGTCAGCTCATGAAGAAGATCGACCTGCATCTTAAAGACGAGATCGGGTACCTCAATAAATGGGTACCCATCGCAATACTAATCGGAATAATTGCAGGGATAGGGGCAATTGTATTCACATACGCGATTAACGAATTCACGACGCTGTTCTTGGTAAATGGGGCGGGATACACCCCGCCCTCCCCCTCGGGCGAGGGAAGCGTTGCATTTGTATTCTCGCCCACGGCCTTCTTAATCCCGATTATTACCACGATGGGCGGGCTTCTCAGTGGCATTATCGTTTTCAAGCTCGCGCCCGAGGCGGAGGGTCACGGTACGGATGCTGCCATAGATGCTTTCCACAACAAGAAGGGGGAAATCAGGGGACGGGTCCCGCTCGTCAAGCTCATTGCATCCGCCATTACGATTGGTTCTGGAGGAAGCGCAGGAAGGGAGGGCCCTTCAGCCCAGATAGGCGCGGGATTCGGCTCCTACCTCGGAAGGCTAATGCACCTGCACCCGAAGGATAGGAGCTTCGCCGTTGCCATAGGAATCGGGACTGGCATCGGTGCCATCTTCAAGGCACCGTTCGGTGGAGCGGTGTTGGCCGCGGAGATTCTCTACCTGGGGGACTTCGAGGTGGCGGTGCTCCCTCCCGCTCTCATATCGTCAACAATAGGATACAGCATCTATGCTTCGGTAAATGGCTGGACGCCGATATTCGGGAGCGTCAGTCAGTATTCCTACAACGACCCGGTCTATTTGCTCCTATATGCCCTTCTTGGAATCCTGTGCGGCGTCATAGCGATAATCTACGTCCGAAGCTTCTATCGGATTAGGGAAGTATTCCATCGCTGGAGAATCCCCAATTATATCAAGCCGGCCGTCGGTGGATTGTTAGTCGGTCTGATAGCAATCGCCCTTCCAGAAGTACTGGGAACGGGCTATGGTTGGCTTCAGATTGCCATCAATGGAGATTTTACAACTCTGACATTCCTCGTCATCGTCGCGCTCATTGTGGCTAAGATTATCGCTACGTCCTTGACGATTGGGTCTGGAGGAAGTGGTGGTGTGTTCGGTCCCGCTCTGTTCATCGGCGGCATGGTAGGCGCTGGGTCGTGGATGGGGTGCAGCGCCTTAATTCCCGGCTTTGCGCTGCCAGCAGCGCCGTTTGTCATAGTTGGCATGTTGGCCTTCTTTGGGGCGGCGGGGAAGGTGCCGATCGCTGTTATCTTGATGGTAACGGAGATGACCGGTTCCTATGCGCTGTTGGTGCCAGCTATGATTGCGACAGCCATCGCGTATATCATTTCCGGCAAGAACACGATCTACCGTAGCCAGTTATTGTCAAAGGCGGATTCGCCAGTTCACAAGGGAGAGTATTCGATCGAAGTGCTCCGAGGGATCAAGGTCAAGGACGCGATGACTAGGGATGTAGTGACCACGGTGGCCGACGCCACCATTTTCGAAGCGGGCCGTAAGATGGACGAAAGGAAAATCCACGGAATGCCGGTTTTGGACGCCCAGAGCATGGTGGTCGGGATGATCATGCTCGAGAACGTGCTCAGGGTGCCGCCTGAGAGAAGAGAGGTCGTGAAGGTCAGCGATGTAATGTCAAAGGATGTGATTTTTTCATATCCTGACGAGAACCTGGGTTTCGTTCTGGAGAAGATGGCGAACAACAAGATAGGCAGGATGCCTGTGTTAGAGTCGAAGACGAGAAGAGCGATTGTGGGAATTATTGCAAGGGAGGACATCGGGAAAGCCTACCATGCTAGCATAGAGGAACTCTTAGCCGAGGAATAAAAGCGACAACGCAGGAAAATCAGATGCGGATCCCTCGCCCCCTTTAATAATCGTCGGGAACCGTACTCTTTTCGTCTTGCTAACCTAAGAATGGCAAAGGATCTCGGTGCCTTAGAATCAACAAAACCACAACTCATGTGAATCATCGGATCATACCACATCGTTGCCCCGGCGGTCAGGAACTTTTGGAGTATGACCAAAAAATGTATATCGACAAGTGAAGAATAGCATTTCCCCATGAGCCTATTCAATAAGATACTGATTCCAGTAGATGGAAGTAAAAGGGCCGAAGCAGCCTCCGCCAAAGGCTTGGAGCTGGCCAAACTGATGATGGCGGAAGTCACGGTAATCAGCGTTGCAGATGTTGGCCAACTGGCCCACTCAGCTGCTGGTCCGAACTTGGGCGACTTAGAGAGGTACATCGAGCAAGAGGCGGTGGCTGCGGTCGAACGGATTTGTGAACAGGGGAAGAAGATGGGCGTCCTGGTGAAGACCGTAGTAAAAAAGGGATCTGCGGCCAAGGAAATAATCGAAGCATCCAAAGACTTCGACCTGATTGTCATGAATCACTTAGGCCACACCGGACTGGCAGAGCATCTACTCGGAGGAGTTGCCGAGAAAGTTGTCAGGTTCGCCTCCTGCCCCGTTCTTGTGATGAGAGTGCAATGAGAGTGCATATAGATAATGGATAAGATTATACATCGACAGCCGCCGACATCAGTCATGTCCAGAGAAGAGGACGTTCCAAGCGAGAGGAGAGGGGGCAATGAAATGAAATTCTTAGCCAATCCAATACGTCAAGAAACTCAAACATAGCAAGGCTCGGAACATATCAGATAACAACGAAGCTGTTTCATGAAAATAGAAGCTCCTATGAGCAACGGATTGGCGATCTTCGCATGATTATTAGCCCAGATGGAATTATAGGCCTTCCAATTCGAGGAGTTCTCGCTATTAATGAGAAAAACGAACCCTTCTGTTTGGGTTTGTACCTGACAGAATGGAAGACTAGCCTGCTGCATTAACAGCGCTTCCGTAGGACCAGGTCGATGGCAACGTCGCCGAGAAAAGCAGGGAGTTTTGTGAGTCTATTTTTCATCGGCTTTCCGCTCTACGTCTCTGCTGGTAATCGTTGTCACTCGCTAGGTAATCCTTGTGTGACACGCGGCTTCATCAAGACTGATAATATGTTGAGTATTGCGACAGGAAAGGTTATCTCCAGAGATGTTGAATCATACACTGGGGGGGCGGAATGGCGCTCAGGTTGGTCGAGATCATTGTGCCGATCAGCGGCGCGATTAGGGCGGAGGAAATTCTCAAGGATCAGCATGTGGATTGACTGCCGGATATCCTCCTCGCTGAAGATCTGATGATGGTTCGCTTGGTCCTAGAGGCAGAGGAGGCTGAGGTCATCGATCAGAAGTTCCGAGAGTCCTTCGGCCACGTAAATTGGTTCAGAATAAACCTGATCGCTCTTGAAGCGACAATACCGGAACATAAAACCAGGGAAGAAAAGGAGAAGGAGTTGAGTAAGGAGCTGAAAGAGCAGAAGAATATCGATTGGGGCGTTCCCCTAGACGCGGTATCTCGCATGTCGGGGCACTCCAGCACTAAGACCACTGAGAAATACTACTTTCGGATAACGAACGTCTCGGCGATCCTTGAGGCTCAAAGAATATATGCAAATGCGAGCAGGCCCCAAGAATTGGCCAGACGGCCAGAACCGAAGCGTACCCCTTCTGAGAAAAATTCTTGGCTGTCTGGATATGGATAGTGGTGCGGGCGTCGGGATTCGGACCCGAGTTATAAGCTTGGCAAGCTTATGTGATAACCAGCTACACTACGCCCGCTTGAGCATCTGCCCGAATGTGCTAGGGTTTTATAAAACTTTACAATTGCTGGCAAAGACGATTCATCGGACGCCAGCAGCGGCAGTGGCGCGCATTCTGCGCCTCACGGAGCTGCCCGCTCGCGAGCTTCGAGCCGATGAGCGTCTCACTTCTCGATCGCCACGACCAGGTCCTTCAGCTGCACCACGTTGACCGCCTTCCCGTGCAGGGTAAGCTCCTTCTGCAATTCCATGAAGTGCTTGTCCAGCTCGGCCTTGCTGCCGTCGGAGAGCGCGATCTCAATCATCTTCCCCGACGCCAGATGGGCGGACACCTGCGCCGGGTCCAGGGCTCTCAGCGCATCCGTGACCTCCTTCGCCCGCGCCTTGAAGGTCGGCCCGATGCGCGACGGCACCGGCTTGATTCCGACCACCCGCTCCTGCAGCGCCCCCTCCAGCGACACCTTGACCTCCTTGGCCTTGGCCGTTTCTCCGATGTCCGCTTCGTTGCCGCGCAGCAAGTTCGCCGCCGGCCCGATGATCTCGATGGAGGCGATCTCCTGGTTCAGCGGCATCTTCTGCTCGCTCTTCCAGTTGCGCACCGCGCCGATAACCTCCTTGATCGACTCGCCCTGCGCCTCGGCGAAGCCGTCCTCCAGGACCGGGTGCGGCCATTCGCTCACGTGGATGCTGATCGCCCCGTCCAGCTCCTTGAAGCATTCCTGGTAGACGTCCTCGGTCACGTGGGGCATCATCGGCGCGATCATCTTCATGATGCCCAGGTAGATGGTGTAGAGCGTGTAGCGCACGCCCTCGTCCTCCGGGTCGCTGGGTGCGGTGCTTGACCATCTCCACGTAGTGGTCGGCGAACTCGTGCCAGGCGAACTGCTCCACCTCCTTCATGGCCTGGTCGAACTGGTAGTTGTCGTAGTAATCGGTGACCTGCTTGCACCGTCTTCGGCTGAACTGAGCTCAAGATCCAGCGGTCGATGACGTGCAGCCGCTTCATCTCCGGCTTCGCCTTGACGACCATCGCCACGAACTTGCCCAGGTTCCACAGCTTGGTGACCAGCTTCTTGCCGTGCACGACGTCCTTCTCCCGGAAGGCGTTGTCCTCGCCCAGGGCGCAGGTGCAGGCGTAGTAGCGCATCGCGTCCGCACCGTACGTCTCGCAAGCATCGGCATCGGGTCGATGACGTTGCCGAGCGAGGTGTGCATCGGCGTGCCGTCCGGCGCCATGATGAACCCGTGGATCATGATGTCGTTCCACGGCCTCTGCCCGGTGATGAGATACTCCCGCAGGATGGTGTAG
The DNA here is from genome assembly GCA_963768775.1 of Methanomassiliicoccaceae archaeon. Classification (GTDB taxonomy): domain Archaea; phylum Thermoplasmatota; class Thermoplasmata; order Methanomassiliicoccales; family UBA472; genus FEN-33. The sequence continues at coordinate 452,481 of CAVYIY010000006.1, read as the reverse complement.
AACGCCCAGGTGCGGATGATGTCGTGCGACTGCGGCCGCATGGACATGGGGTAGAGCTTCTTGAACTTGCTCCTCGTCCCGCATCCAGAAGGTGTTGTACAGCGGCGATATGGACGAGTCCATCCAGGTGTCGAACACGTCCTGGCAGCCGCTCGAGCTTCCCGCCGCACTTCGGGCACTTGTCGCAACAGGCGGCTTGCGTGACCGTCGGATCGATGTAGCAGTCCTCCTCCCTGGCCGGCACGACGTGCTCGCAGTCCTCGCACTCCCACACCGGGATGGGCGTGGCGAAGTAGCGCTGCCGGGAGACGACCCAGTCCCACTGCAGCGAGTTGACCCAGTCCTGCAGGCGCACCTTCATGAACTCGGGGAACCAGTCGATCTCGTCCGCCATCTCCAGCACCTCCTTCTTGAAGTCCATGGTGCTGATGAACCACTGCTGCCACCTGCAGGAACTCGATCGGCTCGTGGCAGCGCCAGCAGATGCGAGACGTTCTGCGGCTGGTCCTCCTGCTTGATGATCAGCCCCGCCGTCTTCAGCTGCTCGATGATCGCCTGCGCGCGCCTCCTTGACCTTCATTCCCTGCGAACTTGCCGGCCAGCTCGGTCATCCTGCCCTGCTCGTCGATGCCCTTGCTCCAGCGGCAGCGTTGTACTTCATGCACCCATTCCAGGTCGGTCTTGTCGCCGATGGTGCAGATCATGACGATGCCGGTGCCGAACGCCGGGTCGACCTTGTCGTCGGCGATGACCTTGACCTCCTTGCCGAAGATCGGGGTCAGGAGCCTCTTGCCCACCAGGTCCTTGTAGCGCTCGTCCTTCGGATGAACGGCGATCGAGCTGGCAGGTGCAGATGCAGCTCCGGCCGGGTGGTGGCGATGAGATATGTCTCGTCCGCATTCGCGACGCGGAACTTGATGTAGTTCAGCTTGGTGACGTTGTCCTCGTACTCCACCTCCGCGTCCGCCAGGGCGGTGATGCAGCGGGGGCACCAGTTGACCGGGTACGGTGCCCTTGTACGCCAGCCCCTTCTCCAGCATCTTCAGGAACGTGATCTGGGTGATGCGGCGGTAGTACGGCGCGTCCGTCTGATAGTAGATCGTCGGGTCCATGCACTCGCCCAGGATCTCGAACTGCCCGGTCATCTCGGCGATGAAGGAGTTGGCGAACTCCGAGCACAGCTTGATGTACTCCTGGCGGGGGATGGTCAGCTTGGTGATGTTGTACTTCTTCTCCACCTTGACCTCGATCGGCGTCCCGTTGACGTCGAAGCAGAGCGGGAACATGACGTTGTAGCCGCGCATGCGGTGGTAGCGGGCGGCGAAATCGATCAGCGAATAGCCGGTGGCGTGCCCGAGGTGCAGCGAGCCGGAGGTGTAGCGCGGCGGATTGTCGATGCAATAGACCGGCTTGTCAGAATCGAAATCGAACTGGTAGATCTTCCATTCCTTCCACTTCTGCTGCCATTTCCGCTCCGTCGGGACGTTCTCGTATGCACACATAGCCAGAAAGGTGAAAGGCGGTGATAGTAAAAAAGTTTGGCTAGGAGGCGCTCAGCTCTCCTTCCGGCTCTTCCTCTTGGTGGAGATCCTCTCTTCCTTGGTCTCGGTGATCTTCCCGTCCAAGCGGTCCATCAGGTCCATGGTCGCCTTCATCAGGTTCCAGTCCTCGGAGTGCGCCACATAGGCGTTGTGCTCGGTGTACATCCGCGCGTGCAGCGAGTACTTCGGGTTGTTGCCGTTGCCGTGGTGCTTGGCCACATGCATGGTGAACAATGTCGGCCGGTCGATCTTGGAGATCTTGGCCAGGCCGCTCTGGATCTCCCGGTCCATCATGTCCATGGAGAAGCGGTCCTCCTCCTCCAGCCCGGTGATCTGCGTGTAGACCATGTCCCGATGAGCGAACGAGGCCAACAGCTGCACCAGGTCGTACATGGTGATTATGCCCAGCAGCTTGTCGCCCTCGACCACCGGCAGCGCGGAGACCTTCTTGCTCTTCATGATGCCGACCACCGTCTTCAGGTCGCTCTCCGGCCCGATGGTGATGACTGCATCGACTGTAAGCGAGCGGACCTTCATGTCGATCGGGTCCTTCTCCCCCTTGTACTCGCCCCGGGTCTCGCGGCGTTGCTGCCCCCAGGTGTGGTTGACGATATCCTTGATCCCGATGATTCCGGTCAATGCGCCATTCTTGTCCACGACTGGCAGAGTGCGGATCTCGAGCTTGCGCATGAGCTCCAGCGCCAGCTGCAGCGGATCGTCCTCGGTGACCGTCTGCACGCTGGTGGTCATTATCCCTCTGACCTTGATCACCTTCAGCTCCTTGATCTTGGGAATGATGGTGATCATGTTGGCCCGCGGCACGATGCCGATAAGGCTGCTCCCCTTGAGGATCGGCAGCTGGCGATAGCCGGTGGAGAGGAAGTTTTCCGCCAACGTCGTCGTCGGCGTGTCCAGGGTCAGCGGCGGCGCCGGCTCCATTACCGCGCGCGCCTTCATCCCGGCGATCATGTTCTTGCGGCGGATGATCGAGCCGAAGCTGACCACTCCGACCAGCTTCTTCTTCTCGATGACCGGGATCTCGTGGATGTCCTCGGCCCTCATCATCGCCACCACGTCGGTGATGCCCATCTCTGGGTCGACGCTGCTGTACTCCTTCTCCATTAGCGTCTCCAGCTTGATGGAATCGATCTGGGATCGCAGAAGCTCCCGGTTCTTCATTGCCTCGATATTCTCTCCCGTCATTTGTCAATCTCCTTTTGTTGAATCGGTCATCTTGATCGCAACGATTGGCCGTCCCTTTCCGCTCGGCCCAATGCCTCGACGTAGCTCTTCAGTTAATAGGTTTACGCCGTTGGATGCCGTCCTCGGCCCGGCCTCAGCCCTTCAGGTCCGCGAACGACTTCCTGCCGTTCAGCAGGTCGACGACGGTCTTCAGCAGGACCGGGCGCTTGACCCGGACCTGCGCGGTGCTGTCGCGGTCGCGGATGGTGACCGTGTCGTCCTCCAGCGTCTGGTAGTCGACCGTGACGCAGTAGGGTGTCCCCACCTCGTCCATGCGGGCGTACCTCCGGCCGATGGAGCCAGAATCGTCGTAGCTGGTCGCGACCTCGTTCGCCCGGAACTCTTGGTCGAGCTCCAGCGCCGGCCGGGTCAGCTCGTCCTTCCCCATGAGCGGGAACATGCCCAACTTGATCGGCGCTGAGAGCGGCGCTAGTCGCATGACCAGGTACTTGCCCTCCTTGTCCTCCTTCTCGGTGTAGGCGTGCTCCAGGCAGGTGTACATGATGCGGTCGAGGCCGTGGGAGGGCTCGATGACGTGGGGCACGAACTTCTCGCCGGACACCTTCTCCTTGACCCTGGCAATGTCGAAATACTTGGACTCGATGGTCATCGACGCGCCGTCCACCTGGACGGTGATCGTGCCATCCTTGATCAGCTTGGGGTCCGCCGCCTCCAGCGCCTTCCCCACCGCGGACGATCTCGCCTTGAACTCCGGACCGAGCATGCCGTACTTCGGCTTGAGCACGTCCTTCTCGACTTCCACCGGCTCGTCGTAGCGCTGGAAGCCGTTCATCTCCACGTTGGAGAACTCGATGTGCCGGGACAGGTCCCAGCAGCCCCGGTCGGCGATGCCGACGATCTCGGTCCAGCCGAAGGAGAGCAGCGCCTCCGCGTCCCAGCAGTCGGCGGCGTAGTGCGCCATCTCGGTCTTCAGGTGCTGGCGGAAGCGCAGCCGCTCCGGGTCCACGCCCACCGTTACCAGGAATCTCTGGGTGAATCCGACGAAGTAGGCGAGCGTCTGGTTGGCGATGATGCCTTTGCGCAGCGCCTCCTCCAAAGTGACGGTGATTTCCGCGTCGCCTGGCTCATTGGGCACCAGCCTGATCTTGTCGCCCTTGATGGCGTCGAAGCGCGGCCAGCTCTTGTCCTTGGGGTCGACGAAGAGCTCCGCCTCCATCATGTTGAACTCGCGCAACCGGATCACGCCCTGCCGGGGCGAGATCTCGTTGCGGTAGCCGCGCCCGATCTGGATGACGCCGAAGGGAAGCTTCTCCCGCATGTGGCGGTACAGCGAATTGAAGTTGACGAAGATGCCCTGGGCGGTCTCCGGGCGCAGGTAGCCGACCCGGCCGGCCGCTCCCGGGCCGATGTTGGTCTTGAACATCAGGTTGAAGTCCTCCACCTTGGAGAGCTCGCCCCCGCACTCCATGCAGACCACGCCCACCTTCTGGATGAGGTCGTCCATCTCGCTGTGGCTCAGGCTGGCGGGGTTGGGGTGATGCTCCTTGAGCAGGTGGTCCGCCCGGTAGGGCGTCTTGCACTTGGTGCATGATGACCAGCGCGTCGGAGAACTGGTCCACGTGGCCGGAGGCCTTGAACACGATCTCCGGGCCGATGGTGTCCGCGTCGATCTCGACGAAGCCCTCGCCCAGGGTGTAGGCTTTCCTCCAGATCTGGATGATGTTGTTCTTCATGGCGGCGCCCAGCGGCCCGTAGTCGTACAGGCCGGCGATGCCGCCGTAGATCTCATAGGCAGGCCAGATGAAACCTCTCCGCTTGCAGAGGGAGAGCACGTCCGCAGAGTTCATTCCTTGTCACCGGATAACGCCGATATGACGTCGAGGTCGTAGATCATCGCAAGGAGGTTGTCCTTGGAGTCCCGGACCGGTAGCTGCCCGAAGTCGTTCTTTCGCATGATCCGTGCGGCCTCGGACACCGTCGTCTTGCTGAAGACGGTCACTGGGGATTTGACCATGATCTCCCGGACCGGCACGCCCGGAAGCTCGTTCTTGGACACCTCGTACCACAGCTTCATGACGTTGCGCAGCCCCTCCCAGGTCCATTCGTCCTCGTCTCCGATCTTCAGGTCCCTGGCCACCGCCCTTCCGTTGACGTAGGAGCTGTTGAAGATGTCGCGGTCGGTGATGATGCCAGACAGGTGCCCGGTTTCGTCCAGCACCGCCAGTGCGGCGGTCTTGCTCACCTTCAGGCTGACGAGCGCCACGGCGAGCGGCGCCTCCTGGTAGATCGGGACGCAGGTGGACTTGATGTAGCTTCTCCACCGGGTCCTTCAGGTTCTTCTTCTCCACGACCGCGAGCAGGTCCGTCGGGGTCAGGATCCCGACCAGGCGGTTCTTGTCCACGACCGCCAGGTGATGCAGGCTGTTCTTGACGAAGATGCGGGCCGCCTCCTCCACCGTGTCCTTGGTGCTGATGGTGGGCGGGTCGCGCTGCATCAGCAGGGCCAGCTGGTCCTCGTCCGGCTTGTTGAATATGTCCTGCCTGGTGATGATGCCGGCGAGCGAGCCGTCGGTGCGCTTGATCACCGGCAGACCGGTGAGGTTGTGCTTCACCATGGTGCGGAGCACCTCGGTGCGGCTGCCTGGGACCTGGGCCACGATGGGGTTCTGGGTCATAACGTCGCCGACGGTGGTCATTGCTTCTCCCCCTTGGCCCGGACCACGAGCACGGGACAGTCAGCGAACCTCACTACCTTCTCCGCCACGCTTCCCAAGAGCAGCTTGGATACGCCGGTCCTTCCCAGCGTGCCCATGACGATGAGATCGTACTGCTTCGATATCTCCATGATCTTCCTGGGCGGGGAGCCCTCCTCGATCTTCTCGATCACATCGAGACCGAGCTTCGCCCCTTCCGCCTTGACATATCCGACCGCGTCCTTCCCCTCCTTCTCCAGTAGGGAGTACACGCTCACGATGGTGGAGTCCATGGGGAAGTTTATGAACGATGTCTGATCGACCACGTAGAGCGCAGTCACCTCAGCGTCCAAGACCTTCGCCAGCTCCAGTCCTTTCTTGATCGCTTCCTTGGTGTAGTCGCTTCCATCGGTCGGGATGAGTATCTTGCTGAACGGCTTCATTGCGGTCCTCTCCATGCTTCTCGGCCCATGCAAACCAGCAAGGGGTCGGTCGAACTGCTGCGCAGAACCAGGTCAGTGATCGGGTTGCCGCCGTGGGACCGGATCACCATGAAATCGCATGGCTGACCTGGCTCGATTCCGCCTATAGCTATTGGACTTTTTTCATTTAATAACTTGCGACCGTTTTTCATCGCCATGTCGAACACCGGTCCGAGGTCAGCGAGGCCCTGCTTCCTCAGCAGTCGGCCGGCGAACTCCATCTCCACCAGGATGTCGGGGAGGCTGATCATGGCGTTGTCAGTGCCCAGGGCAACGGTCGCGCCGGAGCGCACCATGTCCGCCAGGGGCGGCTCCCGGCCGAAGAAGAGGTTGGAGCGGGCGCAGACCACGATCGCCACATCCGCGGCGGCGCAGGCCTCGATGTCCGATCCGGTCGCGGTGGTCATGTGCACCAGGAAGCTCGGCTTCAGGTCGAGCACCTTGTCGATGTCCTCGCGCACCCTCTCGCTGGCATGCAGCGCGAATACCTTCCCCTTCGACCGGACATAGGCCGAGAGGTCCGCCAGGACGCCATAGTCCCAGTCGCTGATGCTCGAGACCCCGATGCCCTCGCACGTGCTCAGTATCTGGTCGACCTCCTCCCAGTCGAACTGCAGCCGCTTCGGCCTTCCCAGGATGAGCGGGCGGGGATAGCCGCCGCGCATGCTGGAGAGCAGCCTCGAACCCTCGTAGCCGCCTTCGCGGAAGTCGACGAAGCGCGTGACCCCACGGCAGCGCATGAAGGCGGCCATGGAGACCATCGCCCGTTTCAGGTTCTTTTCGCTAGCCGCCTCCAGGACGCGGTGCTTGAATCCGTCCGGCGGCGCGACCAGCTTCTCCAGCGATTCGTGCAGGTCTAGAGGAACGATATAATCGGCGATGTGCGTGTGGGAATTGATGAGCGTGGGGACGATGATGCCTTGGGCCACCGGCGCCTTGCAGCCGCCCTTGCCCATCTCGTGGATTACCCCGTCCTCGAACCCAATGTGGCCATCGATGAAGCCGTCGGGCGTGAGGACCTGACCGGAAACGTAGCGCATCGACTAACGGCATTCGCGGAGGGCATATTCAAAACCCTCCATCCATTAATAACAAGGGTTTTATATGGCAAGCTATTTCCCAGCCCAGAGGTCTAGTAATGGTTGCTAAAGTGAAGACAGAGGATTGTGTCGGCTGCGGGGTGTGCGAGGACGCGTGCCCGTCCGGAGCGATAAAGGTCGAGGAGATCGCGATCATCAATGAGGCGGACTGCACGGATTGCGGCACCTGCGTGGATGAATGCCCCAATTCCGCCATCATCGTGCCAAAGTAATCTCTATTGTGCTGAGGCTACGGCGCCTCTTCAAACCCGTAATTCCGAGCATTGTTTATTCTCCGAGCTCATTTCTTGCTGCTCATGCAGGCCGGTGGCATCAATGAAATTCCGAGCATTCATAGCAGTGGAGATGGGCGAGCTTCCGCAGCTGGCACAGTTCCATGCGGAGCTGAAGAGCCTGGAGCCAGGTGCGAAGGCGGTCGACCTCGGCCACCTCCATATTACGCTGAAGTTCCTGGGCGACACTGAAGAAAGCCTGGTGCCGAAGCTGGAGGAGATCATGCGCTCGGCCACCGAGGGGATTGCGCCATTTATCATCCGACTTCGGGGCGCGGGGACGTTCCCTCCGAAGGGCAGCGCCAGGGTGGTTTGGGTCGGCCTGGAGGGCGCCGAGCCGCTGGGATCGATCGCCTCCCGCCTGGAGGCCTCGTTGCAGCCGCTCGGCTTCGAGCCAGAGGGAAGGCCGTTCAAGCCGCACCTGACCCTGGCGAGGGTGAAGGACCCCCGGGCATCCAGCGCCGTCATCAGGCTGGCGGAGAAGTATGCGGCGAGCGAGTTCGGCTCCGTCGACGTGAACCGCATCATGCTCAAGAAGAGCGTCCTCGGCCCTCGAGGCCCGGCCTACACCACCGTGCTCACTTCGCCACTGGCCGATCGATGATGCTCTCGAACATCGAGAAGCTCTCATGCTTGAGCAGCTCAGCCGGCGGATGGTCCTTCACGAAATCAGTGCTGTAGTGACCGGAGCGGAAGGCGTACGTCCTCACCACCAGTCGATGGTACGGTATCGTGGTCTTGATCCCGGTCAGCGTGTAGTGGTCCAGCGCGTCTATCGCCTTGTGCAGCGCCTGCGGCCGGTCCCTGGCATGAACGATAAGCTTCGCCAGCATCGGGTCGAATTCGGTCGGAACCATGTATCCTTCGTAAGCGCAAGAGTCAACCCTCACACCCTCGCCAGATGGCTCGATATATTTCTCGATGCGCCCCGGCGCCGGGAAGAAGTTGTTGAACGGATTCTCGGCATTCACCCGGAACTCGATCGCCGCCCCGCTCGGCTTGGCGCTCATAAGCTCCTCGGAGACCTTCTTGTCCGCGGCGATCTTGAGCTGCACCTCGACCAGGTCCAGCCCGGTGACCATCTCGGTGACCGGATGCTCCACCTGGATGCGGGTGTTCGCCTCCATGAAGAACAGCTCGCCCGCGTCGCTCATGAGGAACTCGAAGGTGCATAAGCTCATGTACCCTGATTTCTCCAGGGAGGCGGCGACCCGGGGGAACAGCTCGCTGCGCATCTCATCGGTCACGGAGGGCGAGGGCGTCTCCTCGATCAGCTTCTGGTTCCTGCGCTGCACCGAGCATTCCCGCTCTCCCAGGCAATAGCCGTGGCCCTTGCTGTCCCCCACCATCTGGAACTCGATGTGGTGGGGCTTGAGCACCCGCCGCTCCATGAAGATGTTCGGGTCCTTGAACGCCTTGTCCGCCTCGGTCTGGGCCGACTCGAACGCCTGCTCGATCTCCCCTTCCGATTCGACCACGCGCATTCCCCGTCCGCCCCCTCCGCCGGCGGCCTTCAGCATCACCGGATAGCCGATGCGGCTCGCCTCCCGCTTCGCCTCCTCGGCGTCCTTGAGCGGGCTGAGCGTGCCCGGTGTGGTATGGATGCCCTGCTTCTCCATGAAGGCGCGCGCGTCGAGCTTGCTGCCCAGCAGCGACATCGCCTTGTACCCAGGCCCTATGAAAGTGATCCCTTCCTCCTCGCATTTGCGGGAGAACTCGGCCCTCTCGGAGAGGAAGCCGTACCCAGGGTGGATGGCATCGACCTTCATCCTGTCGGCGACATCCAAGATGGCGTCCATGTCCAGATAGCCTATCATGTTCTTGTCCGATTGGAACTCGACCGCCTTGTCCGCATACATGACGTGCTTGCAATGCTGGTCATTGGGGGTGTAAATGGCCACGGTGGGGATGTTGAGCCGCTTGCAGGTGCGCATCACCCGAATGGCGATCTCTCCTCGGTTGGCGATCAATATCTTGTTGAACACTGACTCCCCTCAATTGACATGACGTGTCATGGTACGGTTTCACTCGGTATGATGGCCTTGGTTCTTAACCTTTTGGTAGTTTGGATTATGCCCTCGAACCCCGAAGGCCGTAACGCTGTTAGGCTACTAGTAGGCACTTTCCATAATCTTCCCAAGGTAGAAATCACCTGCGATGACAATGAGAAGGTGGTGGAAGAAGTTAGCACGGGACCGGGACGGCGGCATCGAGGGATTGCCGCTGCAGCTGATGATCATGGTGATGGTGGCCGGCATCGGGTCGGCCATAATCATTGGGTGGATGGGAGGCCTGAGTGCTCCCCAGACCATTTCTGCGGTGATCGCCGACCCGTCGGAGATCGTACTGAGCGATGGAGATGGTGACGGCATCTACGAATCAGACAACATTGGAATGGTGATCACCGTCTCGGACCAGGACGGGAATGCCGTGGTCGGCGCCTCCGTGACATTGGATGGCTCGAGCATCAGTGATGGTGACCACATGCCCCATCGGACCACGGACGCGAACGGGCAAGCCTCATTCGATGGTTTGAGCGCCCAGCGGTCCAGCCGGGGAATGGGCCTGATCACGGTGACGGTGGTCAAGAGCGGAATGGCATATTCCGGTTCAACCAGCATACCGGTGATCTGCGAGTGAGCCGATGCGGCTGAGCGACCGGAACGGGATCGAAGGGCTGCCATTGCGATTGATGGTAGTGGCTCTGCTGATCTCGCTCACCCTGCCAATAGCGTTGGGAACGCTCCAGGGCTTCCAGGAACAGGCGCAGGTACGGGCCGGGATGCTCCTTGCCGAGCAGATCGGTTCGGCCGCCACATCGGCCTACACCGGTGGGGAGGGGAACGTCCGGGTCGTCAAGCTGGATTGGCCGGAAAGCCAGGAAGGCCAGGCACCGAGGCTGAGGCTTGCCGGCCCGGTCGGTTCGCTCCTTTCCAGCAGACTGGACATCATCGTGAACGGAGAGGTCTCGGGCCAGCATTTCCTCTCTGATCCGTTGATCCAACTGGTCAGCGTGGACTCGATGAGGCTCGAGATCGATCCAAGCTGCAAGGAGCTGCGGCTGAGCTGTGTGGTCGAGGCTGAAAGCATTTACGTTCTCGTGGAAGTGGCCTGAATGCTCGAGTTCATCCTCTCCAAGACGGTCTTGATAGTTTTCAGCTTGGCCGTGCTTGTCGCCGCCGGATCGATGATATCCTCGTTCTACTCCGTGCAAGAGAACGGAGATATGGATGCCTCGCTGCAGCAGGTCGCGAACTTGCTGATTCAAGCAGATGCCAGCGGATCGGAATCCAAGGTCCGATTGGATATGAGGGAGTATCTTGGCTCGGAATCGCTGCTCCGGATTGGAAATGGATTGATAATGCTGCTCCACGATGGCCAAGTCTCGGCAGCCAGTCTGCCCGCTGATATGCAAATGAAGGTGCTCGACGAAACGGGTTTGGAGAGGACGGCGATCGAGGTAACCCGGAGCGACTTCCTGACGATCGATCGGGCTTACGTCGATGGTACCTTGGTGACGATCGTCTACATCGAGAAGGTCGATGCCACTTTCTCAACCGCCTTGATGAACCGGTCGACCTCTTCGATAGTGTTGTAGAAATAGAAGCTCGCTCTGGCGCATCCGTCGATCTTGCGGGATTGGAAGTACGGATGGGCGCAATGCATACCCGACCGGATCATCACCGACCCGATCTCGTCCAGGATCATCGCCACATCGTGCGAACTCATCCCTTTGATGTTGAAGGGGAGGATGCTCCCTCTCTTGGCGGAATCGGTCGGCGCCAGAATGTCGACCTTGTCGATCGAGGCAAGGCCCTTCGTCGCTCGGGCGTTGATCAGGCGGTTCTGCTCCTCCACCTGCTCCATCCCCACTCCTTCCAGGTAATCCAACGCCGCCTTGCTGCCGATCACCCCGGCATAGTTCAACAGGCCGCCCTCGAAGCGCTCGGGCGGCGGGAGGAACTCGGCATGATTGAGATCGGTGAGGCTCACGGCGCCCCCGCCGGTTATTAGCGGTTCCATGTTCTCCAGGATGTCGTTCTTGCCGTAGAGTGCTCCGACGCCCGAGGGACCGAGCATCTTGTGCAGGGATATGGGATAGAGGTCGACGTCCAGCTTCTTGACGTCCACGCGTTGATGCGGAGCAGACTGGGCGCCGTCGAGCATGACGATCGCTCCTTTGTCATGGGAGATCTCAACCACGTCCTTGGACGGGATGCTCGCTCCTGTCACATTGTTGGTCTGCGCCAAGCTGACGACACGCACCTCTTTTGTGATTAGTGATTTGAACGCTTCGATGTCGAACTCGCCCGAGGGAGGCGTCAAGAGGAAGCGGCGCTTGATCCCCTTGATCTTCTGGACCTGCATCCAGGGGATGTGATTGCTGTTATGCTCCACGTCCGATGTGACCACGACGTCGCCGCGCTTCAGCTCGAGCCCCTTCGCCACCAGGTTGATCGCTTCGGTGCAGTTCTTTGTGAAGATGATGCTACCGCCCCTTGGTACACCCAGGAAGAAGCCGATCTTCTCCCTCGCCTCCTCCACCTTGATCGAAACGGTAGTAGCCATGCGGTGCACGCTTCTTCCTCCGCAAGCCGGATATTGGGAATAGTACTCGTCCATCGCCTGCATGACCGCTCTTGGCCGCAGCGTCTGGCAAGCGTTGTCCAGATAGATGACGTTCTTGTCCTCGCCAGAATAGAGAGGAAAGTCCTTGCGGATCTGCTCCACGTCCATGGTCTCAGGCGGAAACGAACCGCTAGCGCCTATTTCAGGTTTTTTAGCGGCGACAAGCTATTTCATCGAAACGCATCACTGTAATCGACGCTTGTTCGGTCACATTAATATATCAAGTGAAGAATTCATCAATCGTTAAAGTGAGGACAATGGAGCGCATCTACTTCGACAACAGCGCGACGACCCGCCTTGATCCGCGGGTCACGGAGGCCATGCTGCCCTACTTCAACAGATGGTATGGCAACGCATCCAGTCTTCATTCCTTCGGCAGGGAGGCATCCAACGGGCTTGAAGAAGCCAGAGAAAGAACGGCCCGAGCCCTCGGAGCCAAAACCGAAGAAATCGTTTTCACTTCAGGCGGCACGGAATCCGACAATCTGGCTATTCAAGGGGCTGCATTCGCCAACCGCGATGTGGGGGACCACATAATAACATGTGCCATCGAGCACCACGCCGTCCTCAACACCTGCCATTTTCTTGAGAGCCAAGGTTTTCGAATCAGCTATCTTCCGGTGAGCAGCGGAGGGCTGGTCGACCCTGAAGCGGTCAAGGCAGCAATGACAAAGAGGACCATACTGGTCAGCATCATGGCCGCGAACAATGAGATCGGTGCAATCCAGGAAGTCCGAGAGATCGGGGGAATCGTCCACGACAATGGATCGCTCTTCCACACGGACGCGGTGCAGGCCATTGGCAAATTGCCTCTGGATATCGACAAGGACAACATTGACCTGCTCGCATTGTCAGCCCATAAGTTCCATGGCCCAAAGGGTGTAGGCGCCTTATTCGTGAGGAATGGAACGCGGCTGCGTCCCCTCGTCCATGGCGGAGGGCAAGAGCGAGGACTACGGTCCTCTACCGAGAACGTCCCGGGGATCGTCGGGCTGGGCAAGGCAATTGAGCTGAGCAAGCTGGAGATGGAGGAGAACATTTCTCGGATGACCTCGATTCGGGAGCGCATAATTGAGGGCACGCTGGCCGGAGTGAAAGGATGCCACCTTAACGGCGACAGGCATCGGAGGTTGTGCAACAACGTCAATTTCGGGTTTGATTACATTGATGGAGAGGCGCTGGTGCTCAATTTGGACGTCAAGGGGATCGCGGCGTCCACGGGATCCGCCTGCTCGGCCAGGAGCACGGAGACCTCTCACGTCTTGAAAGCCATTGGCGTCGAAGGCGAGAGTGCCAGAGGCTCGCTTCGCATCACGCTCTCCAAGATGAGCAGTATGGCTGAGGCTGAACGTTACTTGGAGACGATCGAGGAAATCGTCACCAGGCTTAGAGCCATCTCTCCGGTTGCCATGCTGGCGAGGCAGAAAGGGGGTGCCTGAGCAATGCCCTATACCCGCAAGGTAATGGAGCATTTCACGCAGCCTCGGAACGTTGGCGAAATGAAGGACGCAGATGGCGTGGGGAAGGCGAGCAACACCGTCGATGGAGATCTTGTGGTAATCTATCTGAAGATCAGAGACGAAGTCATTCGGGAGGTCAGCTTCCAGACCTTCGGTTGCGCCGCGGCGATCGCCTCCAGCAGCATGTTCACGGAGATGGTCAAGGGCAAGAGCATCGAGGAGGCGTTAAAAATCGACAAGCAGATGGTGGCCGAAGCTCTGGAAGGCATGCCGGCCAACAAGGTTGAATGCTCGATACTCGCCCCCGAGGCGTTCAGGGAAGCGGTCGCCGATTATCGCCAGGGGAAGAGGCTTCATTAAGGAAGAACGGGGTTTACCTAGCGAAAGAATGAGCTCCCTCGAGGCAGTCATTGGGAAATTAACCCTACGTAATCCGACGATACTTGCTTCGGGCGTGATGGACGAGACTGCTGGTTCCCTTTTGAACGTGGCCCGTGCTGGCGCTGGGGCCGTGGTCACCAAGTCCATCGGCTCCGAGCCGAGGAAGGGCTATGCCAATCCCACACTGGTCGAGCTGGACGAAGGCTACATCAATGCCATGGGATTACCCAATCCAGGCATCGAGGCTTTCGCGACTGAGATGCACGAGGCGCGCTCCTGCCCGGTGCCAGTGATTGGCAGCGTCTTCGGATCGTCGCCCAAGGAGTTCTCCTTCTTGGCATCGAAAATGCAGGATTACGGCGCGGCGGCGGTCGAGCTCAACCTGAGCTGCCCCCATGCAAAAGGCTATGGAATGGAGATCGGTGTGGATTCGGAAATGGTGTCGGCGGTGGTCCACGAAGTAAAGTCAGTCTGCTCCATACCGATCTTCGCCAAGCTGACCCCGAACACCAATCATCTGCTGGATGTGGCCAAGGCCGCCGAGACGGCCGGAGCGGACGCGATCGTTGCCATCAACGCCTTGAGGGCAATTGCGATATCGGTGGAGATGAGGCGACCGATCCTGAGCAACAAGGGTGGCGGTCTTTCCGGGCCGGCGATCAAGCCGATCGGCCTGCGCTGTGTTTACGATCTCCACTCGGAAGTGAACATCCCGATCATAGGTGTGGGAGGAGTGGAGGATTGGAGGGACGCAGTGGAGTACATAATGGCCGGGGCCTCCGCGGTCCAAGTGGGCAGCGGGTTGGGCAGGAAAGGTCTCCAGGTGTTCGAGGTGATCTGCTCTGGAATGAAGGATTTCATGAGTCGCGAGGGCTTCAAATCGATCACCGAGATGGTGGGGGTGGCGCATGAATAAGCAGCGCATCGCCACGATCACATCGGTGACGAAGGAGTCTTTGGGCATCACCACCCTTCGATTCCACGATGAGCGTGAGGCCAAACCTGGACAATTCTATATGATCTGGCTGCCGAGGATCGACGAGGTCCCGATGTCCGTCTCGTACATATCGGCAGAGAAGGGTATCACTGTCAAAGAGGTTGGAGAGGCGACCAGGGCCCTGGGGAAGCTCAAAGTCTGTGATCGCATCGGAATCAGAGGACCATATGGGCGCGGATATCGGATCCCTCAAGGAACTGTCCTGATAGCTGGCGGGGGAACAGGAACAGCTTCGCTACTGCCTGCCGCTGAGGACATCGCTGACCCAGGACGAGTGGACGTGCTCATCGGCGCAAGGACGGCAAGCGAGATGCTTCTTCTGGAAAGGGCTAGAAAGTCATCGAACGAGGTGCACGTCTCCACCGACGATGGCAGCATGGGGAAGAAGGGGACCGTTGTTGACATGGTCCAGGAGCACCTGGCGGTGAAGCATTATGACATGGTCTTAGGCTGCGGGCCGGAGCGCATGCTCTCCGCCCTGCTCAAGGTCTGCGACGACGCCAAGGTGGAATGCCAGCTTTCGCTTGAGAGGTACATAAAGTGCGGTGCCGGCCTCTGTGGGTCCTGCGTGATCGATGGGATCCGGGTCTGCAAGGAAGGGCCGGTGTTCTCCTCCGCCGAACTCAGGAAGATGAAGGAGTTCGGCTCGAGCAAGCGGGACGAGTGCGGCTGCTCGGTCAAGCTTTGAAGTGAAGCTCCGGGTGCATGACCTCTTTGACCAGTTCCTCGAAATCCGCGTCGCTGACCCGGCCTTTGATCTCTCCCAATGCCTTCACCTTGTTGAGGATCTGCGCCACCTGCTCCTCGGTGGCTTTCACCTTGAGGTCGTCCAGTCGCTTCTTGATGTATGTTGCACCAGAATGCTTGCCCAGCAAAAGATGCCGGCGGTTGCCGACCTCTTCTGGCGGGATCGATTCGTAGGTCTGGGGGCAGTTGAGGACGGCGGCGACATGGATGCCTGATTCATGCGAAAACACGTTGTCGCCGACCAAAGGATGGTTGCGGCCCAGTGGAACGTGCGAGAACGAAGCGACCATTTCCGACAGCTCCTTCAGCTCGCTCATGTCGATGCCCAGGTCCTTACCGTAAAGGAACTTCATCGCAGATACGAACTCTTCCAGCGGGACATTGCCTGCTCTTTCCCCGATGCCGTTGACGGTGGTGGTCACCGCCTGCGCCCCCACCTTGACGCTGGCTATGGCGTTCGCCAGCGCCAGCCCGAAGTCGTTGTGCAGGTGCACCGAGATCGGCAACCGATAACGGGACTTGACCGCTGAGACGATGGTGCTTATCGCCTCCGGCGAGGCGCAGCCAACCGTATCGGTGATGCCCAGTCGAACCGCCCCAGCCTCCTGCGCGCGGTCGAACACCTGGAACATGAAATCGAACTCGGTCCTGGTGCAGTCTTCGCAGCTGAGCGCCGCCTTGACCCCGCGCGTCTTGCAATAGTCCAGTGCGTCGCCGGCCATCTCGATCACCCTCTCCCTCGTCATGTTGAACTTGTAACGGAGGTGGATGTCGGACGTGGCGACGAAGAGCAGGACCATGTCCACGCCTGCGTCGACCGAAGCGTCGATGTCGCCCTTCAGCACCCTCGACAGTCCGAGGATCTCTGCGTCCAGGCCGAGCTTGCTGATGGTGCGGATTGAGCGCATCTCGCTCTCCGAGACGGCCGCGAAACCTGCCTCTATCTGCGGAACGTGGATGGCATCGAGCTTCCGGGCGATTGCCACCTTCTGCTCCAGGTCGAAGGCGACGCCGGGCATCTGCTCCCCGTCGCGCAGGGTGGAGTCGTAGATGGTGATGTCCTGAAGCTCCAGCTTGGGATTGAAAGGGCTGAGGGCGTAGCGCTCCATGGTTTCGAGTTAAGCCCGCGGGATGAATTAACTTTTCCCTGCACCCGAGCAGTTTATCACAGAGGGCTTCCAATCCGTGTTCGTGAGCATCGAGGTCGGTTCTGACGGTAACCCCAACTTCATCCAGGTGCGCCATGGCCGGATGCTGATCAACGTTCCTCGGACGCTGTTCCGGGGGAAGCGGGCCGAGATAGTCAGCAGCGAGGCGGAGCGCTTGGGAAGGGAGTTGCGCGCTCGCTATCCCTGGCTGAGCGAGAACGCCGTCCAGGTGATCTTCAGGGAGGCGAGGGAGACCATGCTATCGCTCATCGAGATGGAGTCGGGGCCGGTGGAGATTGCTCGGACGTCGTTCGAGGACGGGCGCCCGACCGAGGCATTGCAGATGCTCGACAAGCATCTTCGGCAGCATCAGGACGATTCCGACGCCTGGCATCTACGGGGCGTCATTCTCATGCGCCTGGGAAAGGCGGAGGAGGGATTCAAGTCTCTGGCGCGCTCCCGGTCCGCTAGGCCTAAGGGGCCAATTGCTCCTTGAATAGAGCCCGGATCGCCTGCGCCACGTCGCTCACAGTCGCGCCCCAGGGGACGATTGCAAGGTCCCCTTCGAGCTCGAAGCCTTCCTTCACCCTGCAGCACTTGACGATGCGCTTCTTCCCGTCCCTGGGCGCAAGCTCCTGGGGGCACATGGATATGAACTCCGGCTTCTTGTGATAGATCGACTGGAATATCCGCAAGGACAGATCGCAGCCCACCAATGTCAACTTCCCTTCGATCTTGGGGGTCTCATCCAGGAAGTACACCGTCTTCTCGGAGGTCAGGCCGGACGCGCGACAAGGGAAGACCTCCATAGGGGTCTTCACCTGACGTTCAAGGTCATTTAGGTCGACCGTCTCCTGCGTGACCACGATCGGCAGGTCGACCAGACCAGCATCGAGCGCCTTCGCTACCAAATAAGAGAGCTTGGCCGGGTAGGGTGGCACGACGTCAAAGACATGCAGGGAGAGCACCTCGGATGCTTGGACGAACGAAACGTGATTGAAGAGCCCCTGGACGATCACGGTCTTGCCCGGATATCGCTGGGAGATCCCTGCCATACGAGGGCGGTTGAGGACGTCGATCGCCTCATCCTGTATGAAAACGACGTCGTCCGGCAAGGCGATCACCTTATGAGCGGAAATGGGACGGAAGAGGTCTACGCCACCCTCCTTGAACACCCGCACTATCGCGTAATTGCCTCCGTGCTTCAGGATGATGAACTCCGTCCTGGTGTAGGCCTTCTTTCCCACGGTGTGCCTGGCGATCTCGTCCTCGGTCAGTTCGAAATCGACCTCGCGCACGGAGACATCCTTGCAATGGTCGGGCAGCATCGGCTCCTAATTAACGCCGTGATGTTAGTTTTTTCGGTTTCATTCTGGATTCTGGCGGCTTTGATGACAGGCGCAAAACTAGATATATCCCGATTTTGTTGTTCCGGCCGTAAGCCGGGATGACAGAGCGGCCATGTGGCGGACTGCAGCCCATTTGGCGGATATCCGCATACCCGTGTTCAAATCGCGGTCCCGGCTCCAAATCCTTCTTACATTTGAGTGATGATTCAGCTTGCCTAATTCATGGCAGATACGATAGCGTCGTGATCTATGCCTTCCGCGCAGCCCGCTCACCATTCAGCAATCATTTCTTCGGGCAGTTGGGTTTCTCCTCGTCCCACTCCTCGAACAGCTTGGTGATGCCCTTCTTTGCCACTGACCACGTCGGCACGCCGCCGGTGAGGACCGCGACCTGCAGTGCCTCCACGATCTCCTCTTTCGTCGCTCCGTAGTTCTTGGCGACCTTGGCCTGAGGGTAAATGCAGTCTTCGCACATCCTCACCGCCACGCATGCCAGCGCAATCAGCCGCTTCGTCTTCTTGTCAAGGGCGCCATCCTCCACCACGATCTTGTCCATGTCCTGGATGAGTACGGCAAGATCGGGATTGTGATGCTTGATGTGGTCCAGCGTCGCCGGGGTGAAACCGCACATCTTCCTGCTGAGCTCTTTAACCGCCTTCTCTGCCTGCGCCTTCTTTTCTGCCATGGTATGCAAACTGGCACAGGAGCCTATTAATCCTATTGCCCTCCACTGATGAGAGCACCTGATAGCTGAATCATTTCATTTCAATGGGGCGGTGAATCGACGAAAAGGCAACGCAAAGTGAATGAGCAATGAAGCACAATCACTGGAGGTCTAGGTGGATTACTGATGCCGTACAATAACATCCTCGAGACCATCGGCAGGACGCCATTGGTGAGGCTCAACCGACTTCCTCTGGCCGGATCGGCGACGGTATACTGCAAGCTGGAATCGTTCAATCCGATGGGCTCCATCAAGGACCGCGTCGCCCTGGCTATGATCGAGGATGCGGAAGCGCAGCGGCAAGCTCAAGCCGGGGATGGAGGTGGTGGTCGTCGAGCCGACCTCCGGCAACACCGGGATCGGTCTTGCTATGGTATGCGCGGTCAAGGGCTACAAGCTGATCCTGACGATGCCGGAGAGCTTCAGCCTGGAACGGAGGAAGCTGCTCAGTGCTCTTGGGGCGGAACTGGTGCTCACGTCCGGTCCGGAGGGAATGCAGGGGGCGGTCGATCGCGCCAAAGGCATCTGCAAGGAACGGCCGAACGCCTTCATGCCCCAGCAGTTCGATAATCCGGCCAATCCGAAGGCTGCATATGGAAACGACGGCTCTGGAGATCCTATGCGAGGTCCCGAATCCGGACGCGTTCGTGGCTGGAGTGGGCACGGGGGGCACGATCACGGGGGTCGGGAGGGCGCTTCGTGCGCGCAATCTGAAGACGATGATAGTCGCGGTCGAGCCGGCGTCTTCGCCCTTGCTGTCAGGGGGCAAGGCGGGAGCGCATGCTCTTCAGGGGCTCGGGGCGAACTTCATACCCTCAATACTGGATCGTAGCGTAATCGACAGAGTGATACCGGTGACGGACGAGGATGCGAAGTCGACGGCGCGGGCGCTGGCGAGAAAGGAAGGAATCTTTGCTGGATTCTCGTCAGGAGCTGCCGTCTACGCCGCTTTGCAGATAGCCCGGGAACTGGGGAATGGCAAGACCGTGGTCGCGATGGTACCAGATTTCGGCGAGAGGTATCTGTCAACTGATTTGTATTCCTGAGACTGTCGGCTCGGCTCTTTTTATAATCGAGGAATCGATGATTAGATGGTGTTTGGATTCCGATCGATACGCTGATGATGGAGCACAGGGTGATCGAGAAGAGCCTGAAGCTCATGACCCTGGAGAAGCAGAGGATGGAGGACGGGAAGATTGACATCGAAGTCGTCCGGTCCTTGGTGGAATTCATAACCGTTTTCGCAGACAAGTCGCATCACGGGAAAGAAGAGACCATCTTGTTCCCTGCTTTGAGAGGGAAGAGCCAGTCATATGAATTCGACGAGATAACCTCGAACTTGATGAAAGAGCATGCCTTGATCAGGAAGCACCTCAGGACGATCCAGAATGCGTTCCAATGGTTCACCGAAGGGGACAAGGAGTCAGCCGCAACGATTTCGCAGGAGCTCGGAGAGATCGTGGACATTTACACCCGGCATGTGGTCAAGGAGGACGGTCCCTTTTTCCAGTCGGTCATGAAATCCCTTAGCGAAACAGAAAAAGAGGACATGCTCTACGCGATGCAGCAATTCGATTTGAGTTTCTTGATAGATCACTACGGGAAGTTGTTCGACGAGAAGTATGCCACGCTCAATGTCCATTAGCGAATCTGACCGGCCTTGAATAACGGACGGTCTGTTCGGAGAAACGCATTTGGCCAGACTTGGCAGCATAGCAAGGTATTTGAGCACATACCTTTTTCCTGAAAGAGGTTTGGCATGAGCTGGAAGGAGGACGTCAGGACGGTGATGGAGCGGGATCCCGCCGTCAAATCGTTCAACGAAGCGCTGTTCTTCAGCCAAGGCCTTCATGCCATCATCCTGCATCGTGCCTCCCACCGCGCCTATCTCAAGGGCAACTTCTTCATGGCGCGGATGGTCAACTACTGGGCGAGGGTGCTCACCGGCGCCGACATCCATCCCGGGGCGACGATCGGCAAGGGGTTCTTCATCGACCATGCCACCGGCGTGGTCATCGGCGAGACCAGCATCATCGGCGAGAACGTATCCATATTCCAGGGAGTATCGTTGGCCGGGGTCAGCGCGGAGAAGGGGAAGCGGCATCCCACCATCGGGAACAACGTCACCATCGGGGCGCATGCGGTCGTCCTGGGCAACATCACACATCGGCGACAACACCAGGATCGGTGCCGGATCGGTGGTCAACAAGGACGTCCCGCCCGATTCGACCGTCGTCGGCATCCCCGGCAAGGTCGTCAAGCGCGAAGGCGTGCCGGTCAAGGTCGACCTGCGCCACGACCTGTTGCCAGACCCGCTGGTGGACGCCTTCATTGACATCAATCACCACCTCATCGAGATGGAGAAGCGGATCGCAGCCCTTGAAGAGGAGCTGCGAAGCAAGAAATAAATCCAGATGACAGGTTATCGAGGATGCTACCATGACCCTCAGAATGTACAACACCTTGACCAAGCAGAAGGAGGAATTCAAGCCGATCGACGACGGCAAGGTGAGCATGTACGTCTGCGGCATCACCGTCTACGACGACATCCACATGGGGCATGCCCGGCACATGATCGTCTTCGACATGATCGTGCGCTACCTGCGATTCAAGGGATACCAGGTCACCCACGCCACCAACTTCACCGACGTGGACGACAAGATAATCAACCGGGCGAACGAGGCGGGAGTGCCGCCGCTGCAGCTCTCCGCCATGTACATCGACCGCTACTTCCGTGAGGCGGATGCGTTGGGCGTGAAGCGCGCCGACCGCTACCCGAAGGCGAGCGAGTTCATCCCCCAGATCGTGGAGATGATCAAGAGCATCATGAAGGCGGGCTACGCCTACCGGGCCGATGACGGCAGCGTGTACTTCGCCATGGACAAGGTGAAGGAATACGGCCAGCTTTCCGGCATGAAGATCGACGAGATGATGGCCGGGACGAGGGTGGAAGCGGACGAGAGCAAGCGCAACCCCGCCGATTTCGCCCTGTGGAAGAGCGCCAAGCCGGGCGAGATCTCCTGGCCCTCGCCCTGGGGCAACGGCCGGCCGGGCTGGCACATCGAGTGCTCGGCCATGTGCCGCGAGCTGTTCGGCGATACGCTCGACATCCATGGCGGCGGGAACGACCTGATCTTCCCGCATCACGAGAACGAGATCCTTCAGTCTTGGGCGGTCACGGGCAAAAAGCTCGCCAACTACTGGCTGCACAACGGGATGCTGGAGGTGCAAGAGGCGAAGATGTCCAAGTCGCTGAAGAACTTCTTCACCGTGCGCCAGGTTCTCGATGTCCACACCAAGGAGGAGGTCCGCTTCTATTTCCTCAACACTCACTACCGCGGGCCGATCGGCTACAGCGATGCGGCGTTGCATGAGGCGGCTGCAAGCCTGAAGCGGCTGCACAATACCTACGCTGCTCTGGAGGCGGCGAAGTCGACCGCTTCCGGCACCGACGAGGCGCAGGATCTGGTCGAGAAGGCGAGGGCGGACTTCATCATCGAGATGGACGACGACTTCAACAGCCGGGCGGCGATCGCCGTCATCTTCGACCTGGTCCGGGAGACGAACCGGCTATTGGCCGAGGGCAAGCTGAGCGCGAACGGGGTCAAGAGAGTTCTCTCATTCCTGCAGGAAGCGGACCAGGTGCTGGGCATCCTTCCTTCTGCGCTAGGTAGGCAGCAGGACCTGGACGGGATCATACAGATCATGATCGAAGTGAGGAAGGAGCTGCGCAAGCGCAAGGCCTATGATCTGGCGGACATGATCCGGGACAGGCTGGTCGCAGTCGGCATCCAGCTCGAGGATACGGCAGAGGGCGCCAAATGGAAGAAGGTCTGAAGCTCGCGGCGAAGAAGGCGAAGCTGCTGACCAGCGGAGCCGTCAAGATGTCCTCCAAAAGTCCACTTGCCATTCGCGCCGAGCCGTTCGACCGCCGGGCCGGGGGCGGGCACGATCGGCATCGTCATCGCCTTCGGCGGGCATCGCGTTAAGAAGACGATCTCTCCCGACGAAGGGGATTTCGAATTAGTGGAGACGGAGAAAGGATACGAACTGACCTATCACGACCGGCCCTTCCTGGAGACGGTGGAGGTGCAGCCGACGCTGTTCCACTCGCCGGAGCAGGCCTTCTTCAACGTGGAGACGGAGTGCATCTACGACTGCAAGTTCTGCACCTCGCGCAAGCTGGAGAAGAAGATCACCAAGAACCTCACCCCGGAGAAGATCGTGAAGATGATCATCGACTCCTCCAAGCGGCCCGATTTCAAGGCGGTGGCGCTGACCAGCGCCGTGGTGAAGACGCCCGAGCTCACCGTGGAGAAGATGATCTACATCGTGACCGAGGTGAGGAAGGCCCTTGGACCGGACATTCCCATCGGGGTGGAGCCCTACGTGGACTCGCTGGAGCAGATCGACCGCCTGAAGCAGGCGGGCGCCAACGAGTTCAAGCTGAACCTGGAGACGTTCGACCAGGAGATCTTCAAGAAGGTCTGCGGAGAACTGGACCTCGACTGGATCATGAAGGCGCTCGCTCACGCGGTCAAGGTATTCGGCAGGGGGAAGGTCTGCTCCAACATCATCATCGGGATGGGGGAGAGCGACGGGAACGCTCTGGAAGGTGTGCGGGCCCTCGCCGCCATCGGCGTCGTCGCCACGCTGCGTCCATTGCGGGTGAACGACCTCAACCGCACCTCGCTTGAGGCGGCACTGGGCAAGATAGAGCCGATCAGCGAAGAGAGACTGATCCGTCTGGCGAAGGAACAGAAGCGCATCCTGGAGGAGCACAAGCTGAGCACATTGACATTCCAGACCATGTGCCATAGCTGTGGCTGCTGCGACATCGTGCCGTTCCGCGACATCTGATTCTTGACCCGTGAGATTCTGCGAGATTCCACGTGCCATGGTGATCCTTCGCGGGCATCGATTTCGGTCAACCTAAATATTAAATAGCGCATTTCGGTTTGCCTAATATCATCATCCAAAGGAGGGATAGTCATCACGCTCAGCGAGATCTCCGAGGAATATCTGGAATGCATCTTCGACCTCACCTTGAAAGGCGAGCCGGCCAAGACATCGGACATCGCGGTCGCTTTGAAGATCGCTCCCGCCAGCGCCACCGAGATGGTGCAGAGGCTGGCCGCCGAGCATTACCTGGTCTATGAGAAGTACCAGGGGGTCACCCTCACCAGCAAGGGGCTCAAGATCGCGAAGAAGATCAAGCGGAGGCATAGGCTCCTGGAGCGCTTCCTGGTCGATGTGGTGGGCGTGAAGCAGCCGAGCGGCCACGAAGAAGCCTGCCGGCTGGAGCATGTGATCTCGGACGACTCGGAATGCATGATCTGCCAGATGACGAACAATCCCAAGTTCTGCCCCGACGGGGATCCGATCCCAGTGTGCGAGGAGCAGGACTGCCCCAGCTGCATCAGCAAGCCGCCGATAAGCCTCAAGGACCTGAAAGAGGGGGAGGGAGGGCGGATCGCATTCCTGAAATGCGAGGAGCCGACCAACATCCGCCGGCTGATCTCCATGGGCTTCGTGCCCGGGAGGGACGTGCTCGTGGAAGAGCATACCCCCATCGGAGGGCCGATACTGGTCAAGCTGCAAGACTCGCGCATCGCTTTGGCGAAGGAATACGCGGACCTCGTCCTCATCGACAAGGACGAGCGGAAGGCGAAGGCCATTCGCAGAAGCAAGAGCCCGGGCTGATCGGGGGCACCATGGAGATCGGTCTCATCGGCCAGCCCAACGTGGGGAAGTCAGTGCTATTCAGTCGGCTGACTGGCATAGGCGCGATCAGCTCGAATTATCCCGGAACGACGGTTGAATTCCAGGAGGGCTCCGTGGTCAAGGGCGGGGTGAGGCTCAATTTCCACGATCTGCCTGGCACGTATTCGCTCACCGGCATCTCCGAGGACGAGGTGGTCGCCACTCGCCTTCTGGCCGAGAAGAAGCTGGATTGCGTCGTGGTGGTGACGGACGCCACCCGGCTGGAATCGGGCCTGGTCCTCGCCTTCCAGATAATGGAACTGGGCTACAAGGTGGTCCTGGCGCTGAACTTCATGGACGTGGCGCGGAAGCGCTTCGCTCTCGACGCCGAGCGATTGCAGCAGCTGCTTGGCATACCGGTCGTGCCAATGGTCGCCATCACTGGCGAGGGCGTGGATGACCTGGTGGACGTCCTGGTGGAAGGAAAGGCGCGTGCCACCGATTTCAAGGTCCCCTACGACCGCCACATCGAAGAGATTTTGGAGGAGATGTCCGACGAGGCATCGAGCCAGGCATCAGGGTTCGCCACCCGAGGGGCGCTCCTCAAGCTGCTGGAAGGGAACAGCTACTTCACGGAGAAGTTCTCCGGAGACCTGAAGCAGCGAACGGAGCACGCCCGAAGGATATTCAAGGCGGACCATGCGGAAGAGGTGGAGGTCCACATCAGCCGCGATCGGTTCGGGGAGGCGGGGAGGATCGCGCATGAGGTCATCAGCAAGAAGATCGCACCGCGCAGCCGCTCCGACCGCATCTCCGACCTGACGCTGCGGCCGATCACCGGCATACCGATCCTCTTCGGGGTCTTGACCGCGCTCCTGCTCGGCATCGTCTTCGTCGGCGGTGCTTTGGAGTCGGTGCTGATCGGAGCGCTACAAGGCGCTCCTGGGCGACTTCTTCATCAGCCTGGAGGGAGCGATCGGAGGGCAGATCGGAGAGGCTCTGGCGAGAGGGCTGGACCTGAGCCTGCAGGCGATCATCTCCATCGTCATTCCCTACATCGTCACGTTCTATCTGATGCTCGGCGTGCTGGAGGACACGGGTTATCTTCCCCGGGTGGTCATCCTGCTCGACGGGGTGATGCACCGCATCGGCCTGCACGGCCGCGCCATCATCCCCATGATCGTGGGCATGGGCTGCAACGTCCCGGCCATCCTGGCTACCCGAGTGCTGGAATCAAGGCGAGAGCGTCTGATCCTGACGATAATCACGGTCATGGCCGTGCCCTGCTCGGCGCAGACCGCGGTCATCCTGGGCACAGTGGGCACCTTCGCTGGAATAGGGTACGCCATCGCCATCTACGTCATCCTCTTCCTCATCCTGGTGATGCTGGGGAGGCTGCTGCATCGGGCGCTCAAGTTCGAGCCGACCAGCCTGGCGATCGAGATCCCGGACCTGACCCTGCCCCGCTGGAAGAACGTGCTCTGGAAGACGGGGACGCGCGCCAAGGACTTCTTCGTGGTGGCGTTCCCCCTGCTGCTGGTCGGCAGCTTGGTGCTCGAGCTGCTGATGAGCTACGGGCTCCTCGGCCAGCTCGTCGATCCCTTCTCGCCCTTCACCGTGGCATTCCTCGGGCTGCCGGCGGTGATCCTGGTCGCGCTGATATTCGGCATCCTGCGCAAGGAGATGTCGATGCAGCTGCTGGTGGTGCTCTTCGGCACCGCGAACCTGGCCGCGGTCATGAGTCCGAAGCAGCTGTTCATCTTCGCGCTGATAATGGCCACATACATGCCCTGCCTCTCCGCCTTCGCCGTGATGCGCAAGGAGTTCGGCTGGAAGGACACGTTGAAGGTGACCTTGGCATCGATCTCCCTCGCCTTCCTGCTCGGCGGACTGATCAATTTAGTGCTGAGTGCGTTCGGCTATTGATCAAGGATGCGCGTAGTAAGCGATGAGCTTGGGAGACGATTGAGCGA
This sequence comes from Methanomassiliicoccaceae archaeon, assembly GCA_963768775.1. Taxonomy (GTDB): domain Archaea; phylum Thermoplasmatota; class Thermoplasmata; order Methanomassiliicoccales; family UBA472; genus FEN-33. The sequence goes on along the minus strand of CAVYIY010000006.1, from coordinate 426,079 downwards.
TGCGCGCGAAGCCGAACCGTTCGAACTGGACTAGCTTGCCATCCTCGCTCTTGTGGATCGGTTCTACCAGGCCCGTCCTGGTGCAGCCGTCGGGCATGAGCACCTCGCCCGGGGTCGAGTTCTCCGGCACCCAGTGGATGATGCGCACCTTCTCCTTGAGGATGCCCAGGTCGTTGCCGATGTAGGTCGCCCTGCCGTCTCTCATCTCCAGGTTGCACAGGTCCTTCAAGCGCACCTTGCCCCGATCCAGCAGCAGGTTCAGGTCGTCCTTGACCACGTAGACCCGGATTGGCTCTCCTTCCATAACCTGCCGGCGCACCCCTCTCTCCGGGAACTCTGGATGGAGGGGAGCGTAGGACTCCAGGCGCTCCACGCCGTAGATGTCGATCGGTACTGGATCCCAAACGAAGAACAGCCGGTCGGCGTTCTTCTCCACCAGGTCGCGGTTGTAAGCGAAGAGCGAATCCCAGGTGAACTCCACGTCCACGTCCTTTATGCCGCAGTCGATCCAGTAGGCGCGGATAGCATCGGGCAGGATGCCCCTCTTGGCCATCGCCCGGATGGTGCCCAGGCGCACGTCGTCCCAGCCCGAGTATTCCCCTTCCTTGATGCCTTTGCAGACGGTGGACGTCTTCAGAATAGTCTCCGGAATCGAGACAAGGCCGTAGTGATGGTACCAGGGCGACTTCCAGCCGAAGTAGCGGAAGATGTACTCCTGGCGGTGGGTGTTGTTTAGGTGGTCCTTGCCCCTTATGACATGGGTGAGCCCGAGCAGGTGGTCGTCGACGGCCACGCTGAAGTTCATCATCGGGTAGACGCAGTACTTGTCTCCAGTTCGAGGATGCGGCGTTGAGGTGACGATGCGCAACGCCACGTAATCGCGGATCGCCGGGTTGGGGTGGTTGAGCTCGGTTTTGATAACGACTACCGCCTTCTCCTCCTCGAATCCCCGCGCAAGCATCTTCTCGAACAGCTCTAGATGGACCGCAGGATCGAGATCGCGGTGGGGGCAAGGCATCCTCTCCTCCTTCAGCTTGCGCCATTTCTCCATCGGGCAGGTGCAGACGTAGGCCTTGCCCATATTGATCAGTTGCCTAGCGAGGTCGTAATAGATCTCGAACCGGTCGCTCTGCACGATTGTCTTGTCGACCCTGACACCGAGCCATTTCAGGTCCTCCTCGATCATCTGGTACGCACCGGGGTCGATCTTGTCCGGGTTGGTGTCTTCGATGCGGTTGATGAAGGTGCCGTCGTAGCGGCGGCAGTACTCGTCGTTGATAATCGCGACTCGAGTGTGACCGAGGTGAAGCGGGCCGGATGGGCCGGGCGCGAAGCGCATCACTACCTTGCCTTGGACCGCTCCTGGCAGGTCGGGCAGGCCGTGCACTCGTTCCTTAACCTCCCTCTTCGTGAGCGAGGCGTCGATAGCCTCAAGTAACCGGCGTTGCTCCTCCACCGGCAGCAGATTCACTTTCTCGACGATATCGTTGATGAGCGGGATAATCTCCTTGGCCTTCGGTCTCAGTTCTGGCTCTTCGGCCAGCACCTTGCCTGATACGGCCTTGGGGTTCGCCTTGCCGCCATAGAACACGGCGTTCTGGAGCGCGTACTTCCTGACGGTCTTCTCGATTTCCTCGTTGGACATCGCCCGGCCATTGATTGGCACGATAAAATAGTTTGAGGCTAGCCTGGTCATTACACAAATAATAATGCTGGCACGTGAAGTGTTAGCCCATTGCTCAGAGCCCGAACTTCACCGCATACTTGTTGGCAATGTTGAAGAAGATGGAGGCAAGGTTCAAGAAGCAGCATAGGATTAATTATCTGGCCGAAAGAATTATGACCGCAACATCTTAATCGCTTTCTTAATGAAATTGCAGGAACTGATTGAAGAATATCTAACAGAAAGCGACCTGAGAGAGGTTCTTGACAATTTGAATTTGGATCACTCCGGCTCTAAAATTGAGATATTTGAAAAGGTGCTAAATGGCACAGAAGGAAAGTCTGTCAAAGAAGTTCTTTCCTTGTTTTCAAGCGAAGTGTTGATGAGGATTTGTATGGCAAAGGGAATAGAACAAGATTGGCCATTTTTCAGCGACACAAAGGAACAAATGATGAAGAAAATTGGTTCAAGAGTTATTGATAGAGATGATCCAAAATTCGAAAATGATCAATCAAAGAAGCAAATAGAATTACCCAATTTAATCAAGAAAGCTCAGAATGAACCAGACATGCGATTCCTTACAAAACAAGAAAGTAAGGCTATGAGCCCCCCAAGCAGGACTAATTCGAGTTTTGAAGAAATCGTAAGAGACATTGAAGAATGGTTGCCAAAGAGTAATTACATTAGCGAAGACGGTTACAGAGACGACCTCAATCCTTGGTTGTGGTCAAGAGGCCATCATACCACAATAAGAAAAGGCGACTCAACCTTCGACGTTCTTGTGGACGATAAATATCCAATCATGATAGCAATAGAGCCAAAGTTATCTGAGTTCCATAGGGCTTTCGGTCAGATTCATCGCCATTTAGAGAATTTCCAATCTGTGATAATGATCATTTGTCATCCAAAACAAGACGGTGAATTGGAATTTTTTGAAGAAAGAGTGAGCAGATCACTGACCTATAGCAAGTATCCATACAAGATAATCAAGAAGAATTAACAGGCCAATTGAAAGGGGATCGTTTCAGCATATCTTATTGGAGCCCGAACCTCACACATCCCGACAAGGATGAGCATCGCGGTTCAAGGCTTCATCATCCAGCAGACTCTGCCCAGTTGTTTCAACTCTGGAAAATAGTTGTCCCAATCATGGCAAACCGATGAGTGGAGGCTCATCTGGCCCTGACTTGAGATAGTTAATATATTGCCATTCCAGATATCCGGTCATGTCTCTGCGCGCCCTCTTGGCTAGCGCGAACAATGCCCTCGCGGTCAAGGAGAAGGTATCCGTCGATTATGAGGCCACACGCATCCTGGCCGAGAACCAGGACCGGCCGGTCAAGTTCGCCGACCTGAATGGCTTCGAGGCGGTGGGCAACCTGTTCTCCACCCGAGCCTCGATCGCTTCCGCCCTGGGCATCGAGAAGGAGGAGCTGCTGGGTAAGATGCTCCTTGCCAACGACCATCCCCGGCCGACGGTGGAGGTCAAGAGCCCGGAGTTCCGCGACAGGGTGGTTGAGGACTACGACCTCAAGCTACTGCCGATCCCCAAGTTCTATCACCGCGACGGCGGGAGATATCTGACGGCCGGGGTGGCGGTCGCCGAGTTCGAAGGCAAGCGCAACCTCTCTTTCCATCGCCTGATGCTGACGGACAAAGACAGCTTCGCTATCCGCCTGGTGCCGAGGCACCTCTACACCATGTGGAAGACGGCCTCGGCGAAGGGGAAGGATCTGCCCGTCGCGTTCTGCGTCGGCGTCATGCCCGAGGTGCTTCTCGCCGCCGCGACATCCACCGATTACGGCAAGGACGAGCTGGAGATCGCATCAGCCTTGCGTTTCGAGTGCAGCGGATCGTCGCTCGAGGTGGCAAAGCTGAAGAGCGGCATCCATGTTCCAGCGCATTCCGAATTCGTCATCGAGGGAAGGCTCACCCAGGAACTCGTGGATGAGGGTCCGTTCGTCGATATCACCGGCACCTACGACGATGTGCGCCGCCAGCCAGTGTTCAAGGTCGACCGGGTCTACATGCGCCGCGACCCGATATTCCACATCGTTCTGCCGGGTGGGCTGGAGCACTATCTGCTGATGGGGCTGCCCCGGGAGCCGATGATATTCCGGACCGTCGGCCAAGCCGTCCCCCGGGTCCACGGCGTTCGCCTCACCGAAGGCGGCTGCTGCTGGCTTCACGGCGTCGTCTCGATAACCAAGAACAAGGAGGGAGATGGCATGAATGCCATCATGGCCGCATTCACCGGTCATCCGTCGATGAAGATGGTGACGGTGGTGGACGCGGACATCGATATCAACGATGACCGACAGGTGGAATGGGCCGTGGCGACGCGCTTCCAGGGCGGTCGAGGACTGCTGGTGGTGAACAATGCCGCCGGTTCGTCATTGGACCCGAGCGCTTCCGGCACCACTTCCAAGGTCGGCATCGATGCCACCAAGCCCCTGGGCGAGACTGGCTTCGATCGGGCCGAGCTTCCCTGACCCTTGCGATAGAGCTCAATGGCGCAGGTCGATGGTCTCGCGTCGCTCCTTGCCGATGCCGATGATGCTCACCGGGACGCCGACATTCTGGGAGATGAAGTCGAGGTAGTCGCGCATGCCAGAGGGCAGCGCCTGATAGCCCCGCTTCGCCACATCCGCCGATTGCCCTTCGCCCCAGTCCGGCCAGCCTTTCAATTCCTCATAGACCGGCTTGGCGCGTGACAGCTGGCTGATGCTCGCGGGGAAGTTCGTAACCTTCTTGCCGTCGATCTCGTAGGCGGTGGCGACCTTGATGGACCTCATTCCGTTCAGTACGTCCAGCTTGGTCACTGCGAGCGAGGTGATACCGTTCAAGCGCAACGAGTGCCTGACCACGACCAGGTCCAGCCAGCCGCATCGCCTGGCCCGCCCCGTCGTCGCCCCATACTCGCCCCCCTTGGTCATCAGGTATTTGCCCAGCTCGTCCTTGAGCTCGGTGGGGAACGGTCCGGCACCCACGCGGGTGGTGTAAGCCTTCGTGATGCCGATGACCTCGTTGATCGCCTGCGGGCCGATGCCGACCCCGGTGCAGATGCCGCCGGCGATGCAATTGGAAGAAGTGACGTAAGGATAGGTGCCATGGTCGATGTCCAGCATGGTCCCCTGCGCCCCCTCGAAGAGGACGCGCTTGCCCTGCTTGACCGCGTCGTTGACCAGCACCGATGTATCGCAGATATGTTCTCGGAAGCGCTCGCCGAACGATAGCAGCGAACGGATCATCTCCTCCTTCGGAGGCAATGGTTCGCCCTTGAGCGCGGAGAGCAGCCTCTCCTTGAACGGGTAGATGAGATCGACCCTCTCCCTCAGCGCCTGCTCGTCCAGGAGGTCGCAGACCCGGATACCGCTGCGGCCGATCTTGTCCGAGTAGCAGGGTCCGATTCCGCGTCCCGTAGTGCCGACCCCCTTGGCGCCGCGCTGCTTCTCCTCCGCCCCGTCGATCAGGCGATGCCATCTCATCACGATGTTGGCTCGGTCGGAGATGCGCAGCCCCTCGATGCTGCGGCCGGTCGATTCGACCTTCTTGACCTCCTGCTCCAGCGCCTCCGGGTCGAGCACCATGCCGTTGCCGATGACGTTGATCACCCCCGGCCTCAGGATGCCCGAGGGCAGCAGGTGCAAAGCGAAAACCTCCTTCCCGATCTCGATAGTATGGCCGGCGTTCGCGCCGCCTTGGAATCGGACCACCAGATCCGCGTCCTCCGCCACAAAATCAGTGATCTTCCCCTTCCCCTCATCGCCCCATTGCGTGCCCATGACAGCAACAGTGGTCAACCCTTCACCGGCTTTGCATCCGCCAGCGCCTAGATAAACTGTTTGGTTCAGCTTACCTCTGGATAGAGGGCGAGGAGCTCCTTCAGGGGCAGGTCGGTCTTGAAACCGCTCGGGGAGAAGTGGGTGCGCGAGGCCTTCCCGTTCTGCCGGACGCGGTCGAGCAGCCGCTCCAATACCGGCGGGGAGCTATGCAGGAAGGAGGAGAGCTCGTTGTTCTCGTAGAAGTAGGGCACGTCGAGTTCCTGCCTCCAGGTGTTGAGGTACTTGGCGCAGCGCGCCGGCTGCTGCAGCGAATCGAATTTTGTCATGTTGTCCAACAGGGTCCGTTCGGTCAGGGGCGAGGTCCAGAGCGGACCGGCCGCATTCGGGCTGAATTCATGGCTCACCTCGCGAACGAGCGTCTCCCGGTCGAAGGTCAGATAACCCAGCTGGGCCAGGGAATGGTCCGCGGCAGCGGCATTCTCCCTCAGCCTCAGGTAGATGCGGAAGTAATGGTCCGCGTAGAAGCTGAGCAGCGGCTCGATGCCCTTGTCCAGCTTCGCCGCCTCCCTGGCCAGGTACCCGATGAGGATGCGCAGTCCGACCTCGTGGCCGAACACGCAGCGCAGCGGCTTCGCCATGTAGCGGCGCACGCACTTCTTGGCATGCGTCCCGGCCAGCGGCGCCGTGTCGGTCGCGGTGATCGCCACGATGGCGTTCCTCTTGCACCCCTGGAACACCGCCTGCACGAATGGAGCGGGCGTCCCGAACGGGTCCAGGTCCACGTAGTCGTAGACATGCTTGGCCAGGTGGCTGCGCAGATCGTCGTTGCTGGCGCATGCCCCCTCCAGACCGTTCAGTTCGATGTTCGCCTGGATGAAGCGTACCGCCTCGGCGTCCTTGTCGTTCATCACGAACTGCGCCTTGGTCCCGCTTTCGTTGAGGATGCGGATGCCGCGCGCGCCCGTGGCCGACATGGCGTCGAAAGCGTTCCCGCAGTCCATGCAGGCCGCCTGGAAGAACAGGACCGAAATGTCCCGGTTGAAGGCCATCTGCTGGTTGTAGAACACCCGGCCGATGCGCTTGCCCGGTCCCTTGACCGAATGCACCTCTGGCACGAGAAGAGTGGTTGCGCCTTCCTTTAGTTGGACAGCACCGGGCGGAGCTATCACAACAGCTCTCCCTTCATCAGCTTCATGATCTTGTAGGGCAGCAGGTTCCGGTTGATCGGGGTGACCTCGAGGATGCGCACGTCGTCCCGCCTCCTGATGTCCTGGAGCAGCGGGTTGCGTGACTTCTTGTGCAGGGTCAGCAGCATCGGCTTCTCCACGTCCAACGCCGACTTCACCGCGTTCACGAATCGCTCCGATTCGACCTCCATCTTGCCCACCTCGTCGATGACGATGACGTCGGACTCCTCGCAGGCCTTGGTGAGCGCGTTGACGCCGATGTTCTCCAGCACGGAGAGGTCGACCCCGAACCGGCCGACCATGAACTTGCTTTGGATGTCCAAATGGGCCAGCACCGCCTTCTCCTTGGTCTTCCAGTCGATGATCGAGAAGCCGACCCGGTGATTGTCCTCCACGATCGGCTCGGTGATCATGCCGCCGACGGTGAGCTCCTCCGCCTCCAACATCTCGATCACCTTGATCAAGGCATGGGTCTTGCCCGCTCCCGGCAAGCCAGTGATGCCGATCTTGATGTTGTTCATTCTATTTCACCGATGATTCGAACCAATGACAAGAATACTATTCTCCCTTGCTAATGGACTTCCGATATTGTTTTTCATGTTTAACTAACTTGCTCCGCTCCAGGCGGTCCCCAGGCGATTCCCGGGCCATTGCCGCGCTGAAAAAACTGATTCGTAACCGATTCGCTCGCCGACCTTGCGAAACGGAGGATGCGTCGCCTCAGCACTCAGGACTCGGTTATCTCGCTGACGAACATGAGCGGATAGCGGAGCTCGTCGATGAACCGCATCTCCGCCTGCACGGTGACGTTCTCCATCTGGATCTTCAGCTTGACCTTGAGCATGTTCCCGTGCAGTGTCTGGTAATCGAACTCGTCGCGCTTCTTCTTGCGCAGGGTGGAGCGGTCGATGTGCACGTCGACCTCCTTCACGAAGGGCTGAACCCTGACCCCGTCCTCGATCGCCCGCTCCAGGATGTCCACGTTCGCTGCGCACAGCGGCGTTCCCACGAACTGGTGATAGATGGTGCCGAGCTTGATGCCCGCTTCGAATACCGCTCGCTCGCGCAATGTGCAGTTGAAATAGGATGATGCCGCCGCTTCCCTCTTGCTCGTCAGTCAGATCCCCCCTTACCCTTGGCCGCAAGAATGGCGCGGCCGATGCTCATGCCTTCGGTGAAGGCCTTCGCATTCATCACTCCGGTGCTCGAAGGACTCGCCTTGGCGATGGCCTGTAGCACTGACTCCTCGCCAAGCATGCCTGATGTCCCGATCAGCGCACCGAGCATGATCATGTTAGCCGAGCCATTCCTGCCCATCTCCTCGGCCCGGCGCATCGCCGGAATGTCGAAGTGGGGTTGGCCCGGCCTCGATTCCACCGCATCCTCGTCCAGTATGATTATCGTGCCCAGGCCGGTCTGCTCGATGAACTTGTCATAGGCGCTCTGGGACATCACCACCAGGTAGTCAGGCACCTCGACGAAGGGGTAGAAGGCGCTGGCCTCCGAGATCACGACATCGCATTTGATCACGTCCCCCCTCACCGCTGGCCCGTAGGACTGGGTCTGGTTGACGAAGAGCCCTTGGCCACTACGCTTCTCGTATAGAGCGGCCGCTCTCGCCAAGACCATTCCAGCGAAGACAATTCCCTGTCCCCCCGTCCCCACCCAGCGTATTGCCGTTGCCAGGTAATCACCGCATCAATGAGCGAAGGCCATCGCAGCTTAATTAATTGTTCTTGAGCCGCTGGGCGGCATTCGCGCCGAAACATTGTCTCCGCATGTCCATTCACATTATCCATTTGGGGAATTACCAGCATAGAATGAAATACGAAACGCATTCATTTTGAATCTGCCAGGACAAGGGTACCGATGATCAGGGCGCTCTGTATCGATGATGACCCCGCCTTGCTGGACATATCCAAGAACTTCTTGGAGCGGGACGGGGAGATAGTGGTAGAGCCCTCTACCTCGGCCATGGATGCCATGGTGATGCTCGAGACCAACCACTTCGACGTCATCGTTTGCGACTATCAGATGCCCAAGATCGATGGCATTCAGTTCCTCAAATCGATCCGCATCCAAGGGCGGACCACGCCCTTCATCCTCTTCACAGGCAAGGGGCGAGAGGACGTGGTCATCGACGCGCTGAACAATGGCGCCGACTTCTACCTGCAGAAGGGCGGGGACCCGAAGACTCAGTTCATGGAGCTCGCCAACATCATCAAGCGCTCGGTCTCCCAGCGTCAGGCCATAGAGCAATTGCGCGAGTCCGAGGAAATCTACGAGAAGCTCTTCAAGGACAACGTGGAATCGATGATCCTGCTGGACCCGGCGGACGGGAGCATCGTCGACGCGAACCACGCCGCCTGCGCCTTCTACGGCTTCTCAAGGGACGAGCTTCTCAAGCTGAAGATCGACGACCTGGCCGTGGCGCCCGAAGCAGCCAATCCAGCGAAATCGAGTCACGAGCCGAATGGAAAGGCCGCCACCCATGCGATGAAGCATCGGCTGGCGAACGGGGAGGTCCGCCACGTCGAGCTCTATTCCGGGATGCTACGTGTAAAGGGAGTAAACAGAGGGTATGCCATCGTTCATGACATCAGCGATAAAGTGAAGGTCGAAGCACAGACAGAGCGCATCAATCGGGCGCTGCGCATGATAGTCCTCACCGGACGCCACATCGGCATTGCGAAGAATGAGCTGGAGATGCTGCAAGGCGTATGCGAGGTGGTGACCAATGAGGAAGGCTATCCTCTCGCCTGGATCGGAAGGTATGACGACGATGGGCTGGTGACCGAATTGGTTCACTCTGGCCCCGACCATAGGAATCCTCTGGGAATTGCCATCCGCTACGATGATTCGAAGACAGAGCAAGGACCGAGCGGTCGAGTGCACAAGACTCGAGCCCCGGTGGTCCTGCGCGATCTGTTCACCGATCCGTCGATGTCCCCTTGGCGGGATGAGGTGGAGCGCCTGGAGATCCGTTCCAGCCTCTCCCTGCCGCTGTTCATCGACGAGGCGGTGAGCGGTGTTATGCACATCTATTCGACGTACAAGGACGCCTTCGACAGCGACGAGGTGGACCTCTTTTCCAATCTGGCGTCGAACCTATCCTATTCCCTCAACTCGCTCGAGGCGAGGCAGCCAATGGCTCAGCCTGCACCGGCGACAATCGCCGCCGAAGAAATCACTGCGGCCGCGACGTCGATGGAGAACGAGGCCAGATTGCGCCTTCTCGCCGACAATGTCCTGGACATAATCATCGAACTGGATCCAGAATGGAACATAAGATACGTCAACTCTGCGGCGGGGGACATCCTCAATTATCCCCCCGAGGAGGTAATGGGCAAGAACCTGAAGGACTTCGTCTATCCCGACGACCTTCGGGCTTTCCTCGATTCCGTCAATGCCCTGGGAAGGAATCGAAGTCCCTTTACCATCAAATTCAGAGCTCGGTCCAGCCTATCTTTCCCATGGGTCGAATTCGTTGGCCGCTTCGTCCTTGATCGAGAAGACGAGGTCCAAGGTATTGTCGGAAGCATCCGGGATATCAATAAGCGCCAACTAATCGAGGAGAAGGTCTGGGAGACTGGAAGCAAGCTCAAGGCTATCATCCACACCTCCCCGCTGGCAATCCTCTCCATCGATCTGGACGGGGCCATATCCACCTGGAATCCAGCAGCGGAGCGCATCTTCGGCTGGGAGGAGATCGACAGCGCCCGGCCCTTCGCTTTCCTGCCAGACGGTTTGGACGAGGGCATCCTGGCCATAAAACAGAGGATGCTCCGAGGAGAACAGATGGTCGACGTGGAGGTGAAGAAGCGCCTGCCCGACGGGATGATGAAGGTCATCTCCATTTCGACCGCCCCGATAATCGACCAGGGCGGAAAGACGGGAAGCATCATCGTGGTGGCATCCGACATCACCGAGAGGAAGCACATGGAGGAGCGCCTGATCCAGCTCAATGAGGTGCTCAGACTGATCAACGGCATCCTCAGGCATGACACCCTGAACGAACTCACTGTGCTCAACGGCTCCCTGGAAATGTACAAGCGGACCCAGAGCGAGAAGTTCCTCACTGGCGCCACCAGGGCGGTGAACCGCTCCATGGAGATGATCAAGCGGATGAAAGAGCTGGAGAAGATCGCCTTAAGCGGGGGGCCGCTCAAGACGGTCAATCTGGCCAAGGTCGCGGACAGCGTATGCAAGGGCTACATGATTGATTTCAAGGTCGAAGGGTCATGCGACGTCCTGGCGGACGATGCCATCGGTTCGGCGATCGACAATATCGTGAGGAACGCCACCATCCATGGCAAGGCGGACCGCATCGATGTTATGATCGAGAGACAGGATGGAAAATGCCTCATGCGCATCGCCGACAACGGCATCGGGATTCCGGACGAACTGAAGGACAAGGTATTCCAGGAAGGTTTCAGCCACGGTGTGAACGGAGGCACGGGATTGGGCCTCTATCTGGTGAGCAAGGCGGTCGAGAGATACGGCGGCGAGGTATGGGTCGAGGACAGCACACCTCACGGAGCGACGTTCGTGATCTCATTGCCCGAGGCAAGGTCCGCTCAATCGGCATAGGGACCTGGCCGCCCGGTCGGATTTCTGTTTATCATCAGCTTCGAATCCTCGATCCCATCGGTAAGTCACCGCTCGTTGTTGTTCCGGGACAGGTCTGTCACCGTCGAGCGGCGCGGATGGAGCAGCTCGAACCCTGTGGCCGGATCGACCTCCCGCCTGGCGCTGGTGCCGACGATCTCGCGGATGACCACCTCGGCCGTCTTCCAAACGCGCACGCCTCTTCTGACACAGCCAGCAACGGCGTCGTCCTGCCTTCCGCAGGCGATGTGCATGTGCAGGGTCGGCGCACCGTTCTCGCTGGGGAAGATGGTCCCCACGCCGGTCATCTCGTGGACCTCGGTAAGCGTATGCTCCATGGGGATCGGGGGCATTGCCTCGCGCTTCTCCGGTCCCACCACCAGTTTGCTCCCTTCGTCGACCGCTCCGACGATGGAGACGGTCGCCGCGGAGATATGATGCTCGGCGGCGAAAAGCTCGAGCGTCTTGTGGATCACCTCGCCATCCTCGAGGCGAACGATGAAGATCCTTCCTTCCTTGCCTTGGGAGAACTTCATTCTAACCCTTCTTCGGTCAGGATGATTCGCATTCCTCCCTCTTCTAACATTGGTTTACCCTTCCCGGCGGCCAATTTATTTATACCTGGCTATAGATGGACGCCCCATGTCCCTCAGGGACGAGGTCCAGAGGCTGAAGAAGAAGCGTAACGCGATCATCCTGGCGCACAATTATCAAATGCCAGAAGTGCAGGACATCGCCGATTTCGTCGGAGATTCGCTTGGCCTGTCCCAACAAGCAGCCAAGACCGATGCGGATGTCATCGTTTTCTGCGGCGTAGACTTCATGGCCGAGAGCGCCAAGATACTAAGCCCCCAGAAGACCGTGCTCCTGCCCGAGCTGCTCGCGACGTGCCCGATGTCCGCCATGATCGACAGCGCGGCGTTGGTGGAGATGAAGCGCCAGCATCCGAAGGCAGAATCGGTCGCCTACGTCAATACCAGCGCGGCAACGAAGGCCGAGGTCGACATCTGTTGCACGTCCTCGAACGCCATCAAGGTGGTGGCCTCTTTGACCGCCAAGGAGGTCATCTTCGTTCCGGACGCGAACCTTGGCTATTGGGTCCAGCGGACGGAGAAGCAGAAGAAGCTCATCCTCTGGCCCGGGTTCTGCCCCACTCACGATTCCATAACCCCAGAAATGATAGCGGCCCAGAAGCGGCTGCATCCGAAGGCGGTCGTCCTCGCCCACCCCGAGTGCCGTCCTCCGGTCTTGGACATGGCGGACGCGGTCCGCTCCACCGAAGGCATGATCAACTTCGCCAAGGACTCAGAGGCGGACGAATTCATCATCGCCACCGAGGGGGAGATGACCTACCGCTTGCACAAGCTTCTACCGACCAAGAGGTTCTACTCCTTGCCTGGCGTGACCTGCCCGAACATGAAGCGGACCGATCTGCGCTCGGTCGTCAACGCCCTGGAGAAGATGCAGCATGAGATCATCATACCCGAGGACATCTTGAAGCGCGCCCGTTTGCCGTTGGAGCGGATGATGGCCGTGGGTCGGGGCGATTAGGGCGATCATCTCCGGAGCCCGTTCTTAACGCGTGCATTACATCGAGCTTCAGCGCTGAACGAGGAAGGTATAATAAAATGAAGGAGGGGCTTCGATACTAGGAGCCACGGTATTCTGGCGCAGTTCGATAATCGCACTTCTGCCTGCCCTTCTTGTTTGAACGGCGGATGACCGTCAGGACGATGACCATGCCCGCTCCGACTACTACCAAGCCGACCACGAGCAGGGCCATCAGTACTGTCAGTCCCTGATGTCCATCTGGAAGGCCTCGCCGAAGAAGGAAGGGTCGTGGATGACGTTCGCCCCCATGGGATAGATATAACCGCCCAGCACCGAGCAGATTCAGCTGTCCGTCATTCGATTTAGGCAGGAAGTCGCCCCTGTCGTCGTACTAATAGTTGTCAATTTCAGGCCAGCAGGCTCTGGACCGAGCTCGCCAGGAAGTAGAGGCCGAAGAAGAGCATGATGCCTCCCGACGCCACGAACAGGTATCGGTGCCAGCGCTCGTTCCAGATCGCCTTGGACTTGTAGACCGAGAACGAGAGCAGATAGTTCCAGGCGAAGTCAACGGACAGGTGCACGGCAGCGAAGATTGGCAGGATGATCAGCCCGAACTGCACCGCCCCCGCGATCAGCGTCGCGCCCACCGTCGCCCACCACAAGATGAAGTAAGGATTGGCCGCGGTCATGACGATGCCGGATATGAAGGATGAATGACCATTATCCTTTTCGATCACCTTGGTGTTGCGCGTGCGGATCTGGTCCGCTCCCAATATCAGCAGTATGACTCCGCCCACCAGCCCGATGGCGATGAACACCTGGTCGTTCTTCAGGACGGTGTCGAAGCCGAGGAAGATGGCAACGATCAACGGGATCTCGATGACCGCGTGACCGACGGAGATCTTCAGGCCCGCCCGGAGGTCGTTATAGCCCTTGGCTATGGTGGTGGCGAACATCGGCCCTGGTGCCATCACCCCCGACAGCGAAACGAAGGCCACCATGCCCAGGAACAACAGGACGTCCTCGCTCCCGCTCACGTTCCTGCCTAAAGCGGACCATATTATAAATTCTTACAGAGGCCGCCCCGGCGGGGGCCGGGGAATCACATGTACCAAAGGTCAACTCGATCGATGTACTCCATCGGATCGATCTCGCGCAGCTTCACCTGGTCGACGTCGATTACCATCACGCTGTGGATGTGCGCGTTCAGGATCTCCTCGCGGGACACCTGCGGATTGGAGTAGTACATGTCACAGTAGCGCTGCACCTCGAAGATCTCCTCTTCGGTGCGGAAGCGGGCGGGGGTGGCGAGCATGCGCGGGATGGGCATGATGTAGTGCGGCGGCGCCCCGAGGATGAACTTCTGGCAGTAGCCGGAGTAGCGGGCGATCTTGCTGGCGATGCGCGCCTTGATATAGTCGACCGGGTCCAGGGCGTGGGATGGCGGCACGTAGCCGGTCTCCACCTCCACGATGCAGGTGCCCAACCCCTTCCGCGCCCAGACGTCGCAGGTGAGGCCGGATTCGAGCTCGTGCTCCAATTCCACCTCGTAGCCGTTGATGATCAGGTGCTTCGCCACCACCAGCTCGAGCACCGAGTGATTGACCTTGAGCAGGTTCTTATCACGCAGGATCTTCAAGCGGTCCTCGAGCGCCGTCAACTTCGGCTTGAGGACTTCTGGCATGTCGGCCATCATGCTGGCGATGAGAATATCCAGGTCCTTCTCGTATGCATACTGCCCCTCGACCTTGCGCTTGGGCGTCTGCGGGAAAAGCGATCTATCCATCTGAACTTCCGTCGCAATCACATAGGGATAGATGAACTATTTGCATTGCCGGCTGACGATCAAGGTGAGGGTGGAACGGATGCCAGGGACCCGGCGGATCTTCAGGGTGATGGCATCCTCCAGCTTCTCCATGGTCGGCGCTTGGAGGTTCGCCACGAGGTCATAGACGCCATAGACAAGCAAAGCTCTCTCCACTTCTGGCATCTTGCAGAGCTCCTGCAGGATCTCGTTCTCCTTGCCGATCTCGGCGTTGATGAGCACTATCGCGCTTGGCATCGGTCTCAGGAACAACAACCTTCGTCCCTACATATTATTCCTTGTTTCTGATGAAGACGTTAATTTGAAATGGCCTCAAATGATAATCTGGAACGGGACGGGAGCGTCCCTGGCGATTTTGGCAGGATGAAGAGAAGAGGGTCAGCTGATCCGCGAGGAGATGATGAACCCTATGAGTGCAGACTGCCAGATCGCCGCAATCTCATTTCTTTTTGGAGAGCACCCGCCGCACGCATATCTCCGCCCCGGGCATCTCCGCGCCGTCTCCGTACCGCTTCTTCGAGCTGATGGAGATGACCTGCGCATCGTCAGGAATGATGATGTTCGCCAGCCCATCGAGCACTGCACGGAGGAGCTTGTCCAGATCCGGACGCTTGGTGTTGAGGCGCAGCTGCTTGGGCAGGCTCTTGGGGCGCTGGAAGACGAAGACCGCGTCAACCTCGTAGCCGTAGCATTTGTCGGGCGAGTAGAACGACACCTTGCGGCATTCGTTGGCGCGCTGCGCCTCCATGGCGATGCGCAGCTGCCACTGCTTGGTGTTGCGGTTGCTGTTGGTGGTGACAACCCTGTCCAGCTTCTTGACGTAGAAGGCGCGCGTGCTCCCCTTGGGCTGCGGCTCTCCCCCAACGAAGAAATGGATCAGGTTGTCGTCCTCGTCGTGCACGACGATGTCCTCGACCGGGCTGCGCTCGTATTCGTCTTCCATCCCATCTCATCCGGGGTATTGGTCTCAGCAGGATTCAATCCTTTGCCATAGGATGACGCTACCCCTCTAGGGGCTGAGCCGATTGCGGTCTCGGGGGAAGATGATCGTTTCCCGCACATTAGGCAAGTTGAGCATCTTCTGCACCAAACGCTCCACCCCCAGCCCCCAGCCTCCGTGGGGCGGCATGCCGTAAGCGAATGATGCCAGGTAGAAATCGAATGACTCCGGCTCCAGCCCCTTCTTGATCATCCTCTGGACCAGACGGTCGTAGCGATGCTCCCTTTGGCCTCCGGAGGCGATCTCTTGCCCGCGATAGTCCAGGTCGAAAGAGTAGGAGAACGGGGTGCCGTCCTTCTCCATGATGTAGAATGGTTTTGCTTCCTCGGGATATTCCACTATCCAGTAAACGTCGTATCCTTTCACCGCCATGATGTTCCCCAGGACCTTCTCCCCCTCGGTCCCCAGGTCGTCCCCCATATTCAGCGACGTCCCCTCGGAGGCGACCATATCCAGGGCGTCTGCGTACGTTATCACCGGGTACGGGGTCTTGGGCAGCTTCACCTCGACCCCCAATCTCGACGCCAGCTCCGATCCGTTCTTCGCCACTCCTTCCACCGCGTATTGGACGCAGCCTTCCAGGACGTCGAGGACGTCCCGCATGCTGCGGATGTGCGCCATTTCGCCGTCGAAGCTGATGAACTCGCTCACATGCCGGATGGTGTCCGACGGCTCCGCCCGGAAGGCCGGGCCGATCTCGAAGATGCGGTCGAGCCCGGTGGACATGAGCATCTGCTTGTACAGCTGCGGGCTTTGTGCCAGGTAGGCCGGCTGCCCGAAGTAGTCGATCTTGAACAGGGTCGAGCC
Organism: Methanomassiliicoccaceae archaeon; assembly: GCA_963768775.1. Taxonomy (GTDB): domain Archaea; phylum Thermoplasmatota; class Thermoplasmata; order Methanomassiliicoccales; family UBA472; genus FEN-33. The sequence goes on along the minus strand of CAVYIY010000006.1, from coordinate 409,653 downwards.
GCCCTCGGCGCCCGATGCGACGATCTTCGGGGTGAAGACCTCCACGAAATCATGGTCCACCAGGTATTCGTCGATCAGCTGCAGGACCATCGACTTGATCTCGAAGACCGCACGGACCTCAGGCTTGCGCAAGTCCATGTAGCGGTTGTTCAGCCTGGTGTCCATCTCCACGTTCACCTTGTCGACCACCCCCATAGGCAGGGGCGAGCGGGCGGCGGAGAGGACTTCGATCGCCGAGGGGATGATCTCGTAGCCGTTCCTCGCCTGCGTGCTCTGCTTGACCGTCCCTTGGATCCGAACCACCGATTCGCGGGAAAGGGCGGTGGCGGCGGCGAATAGCTCGGCTGGCACCTTCTTCTTCGGCAGCGCCACCTGTATCGTGCCATGGCGGTCGCGCACTATTAAGAAGGCTATTCCGCCCAAGCGCTCTGATCTCTTGGACCCAACCATCGATCTCGATCGTTTTCTCGAAATCGGCTGGGGTGATGGTCTTGGAGTCACGGACCGGCGCCTCTGCGGACATAGCTTGAAGCCTCATTTCGGAAATGTTGGGTGCATATTTAAGTCGATGGGAAGCGCCATGATTGCTGGAATGCCGTTAACGGTTCTTGAACTCGGCCTCATGGAAATCCAACAACCTTATAATATGGCGTTTTCAATACAGGCCATCTATGTCGGTCAAAGTAACCATTGATGAGGATGCGTGCACCGCATGCGGATTATGCTACAACGACGAATGCCCTGATGTTTTCGAAGAGGGCAGCGATGGCAACTCCAACGTGAAGAAAGAATTCCAGAATGGCGGAATCGACAAGGGAGAGATACCAGACGACAAGAAGGCTTGCGCTCTAGCTGGCTGCTGAGGCCTGCCCGGTCAACGCGATAGTCGTTGGTTAAGCGTCCCGACTGGCCCAAATTATCGGTGATAGTGATTGGTCAATCATTCAGCCAGTAGCTGATCATCTTTCATGAATCTCGACCGGCTCCATATTCGGGGCAACGTCGATGAACGTAGGGGCCGCCGGCGTCCAGGGCGATCCCGCTGCGCTCAGGCGTTGGCGAAGTAATTTATATAGCCATTTCATTCCTGAAACTGATTAGAAGAGGGAAGTGGCCACATGTCGAACAAGGTAACCGTTTCTGTCATCAAGGCTGACGTCGGATCCGTAGTCGGGCACTCCCGCCCCCACCCAAAGATGATGGCGAGGTGCGAGGAGATCATGCGGGACGGCGTGAAGGCCGGCACGATTAACGACTTCTACGTGACCCGGGTGGGAGACGACATAAACCTGTATATGACCCACTTCAAGGGCGAGAACCACAAGGACGTCCACGGCCTTGCCTGGGAGGCGTTCAAGAGCGCCGCCAAGATGGCCAAGGACATGAAGCTCTACGCGGCGGGGCAGGACATCCTTAAGGACGCGTTCTCGGGCAACGTGCGCGGAGCCGGACCCGGAGCGGCGGAGATGGAGATAGCCGAACGAGGTTCGGAGCCGGTGCTCTTCTTCATGGCAGACAAGACCGAGCCGTCGGCCTATTCCATGCCATTGTGTCGCATCTTCATGGACCCCTTCACCACCACTGGATTGGTGATCGATCCTCGCGCCCACGAAGGATACAAGTTCGAGATCGTTGACGTTTTCAAGTGCAAGAAGATCGTGATGTCCGCTCCCGAGGAGAGCTATGACATCCTCAGCCTGCTAGGCGACACCACCAGGTATGCCATCAAGCGGGTCTTCTCCAAGGACCCCGCCCTGGACGTCGGGGCGGTGGTGAGCACGGAGAAGCTGAACCTCTGCGCCGGGAAGTACGTCGGCAAGGACGACCCAGTGGCGCTGGTGCGCTGCCAGAGCGGCTTCCCTGCGGTGGGCGAGGTGCTGCAGCCTTTCATGTTCCCGGCGCTCGTGGCCGGATGGATGCGCGGCTCTCACTACGGGGCTTTATATCCTTGCTCGGTGGATGACTCGGACCCGACCTACTTCGACGGGCCGCCACGCATCGTCTGCCTTGGGCTTCCAGATCAGTAACGGCAAGCTGCAGGGATGCGAGGACCCGGGCTCGCCGGTGGGCGTGCACAAGCCGGTCGACTTCTTCGCCGGCAGTGTATGGGACGAGGCCCGGAGGAAGGCGATCAGGGCGTCGATCTACATGCGCCAGCACGGACCGTTCATGCCCTCGATCCTGGGGCCGGAAGAGATGGAGTACACCACCCGTCCCGCGGTCCTCGAGAAGCTGACCAAGAGGATGGAAGACATTGAGTGAGCTCAGGTTTCCACTCATCATCGTGAACTTCAAGGCGTATCCCGAGGTCGAGGGTGAGGGCGCATTGTCGCTCGCCAGGGCTTGCGCAGACGTCGCCGAGGCATCGGGCGTGAGCATCGTCGCCTGCCCTCCGACGGTGGAATTGAGCAGGGTTGCGTCTTCGGTGAAAGTCCCGGTCATGGCGCAGCACGTCGATACGCGTTCTCCAGGATCGGCCACGGGCTGGATCACCGCGGAGATGGTGCAGCGGGCCGGTGCGATCGGCACGCTGGTCAACCATTCCGAACATCGCCTCAGCCTCGACGACATTCGCAGTGTGGTCTCGGCGTGCAAGAAGGCTGGCCTGCGGACCTGCATCTGTGCGGAAAGCGCCAATTCCTCCGGTGAGGTTGCTCTTTTCGGTCCGGACATGGTGGCGGTGGAGCCTCCGGAGCTCATCGGCGGGGACGTGAGCGTCACCAATGCCAAGCCGGAGGTCGTGGTCGAGGCCGTACGGGCAGTGCACCAAGTCGACCCATCGATTCCGGTCCTCTGCGGCGCCGGGGTCAAGAACGGGCAGGACGTGAAGAGGGCGATCGAGCTTGGAGCGAAAGGCGTCCTGCTGGCATCGGGCGTGGTAAAGGCAAAGGACCAAAGGCAGGCGCTGCGGGACCTGATCCGCTTCATCTGAGCATTATCCTGATTGTAACCGTCTGAGAAAAGCCTAGAACGGTCGCTCCAGAATCGATGAGATGGCCCAGCCTGGCATTGTTCTTCATCCTGGTCCTCCCCACCATCCAGTACGGCCTCTCATCCACGGTAGTCCTGGAGGCTTCTCCCGGCGTCGCCTCCATTCAAGAAATGCAGAAGTCGCAGAACGTCCCCGCCCAGGGATTGCTTTATATGGGAGATCATGCCGGCGTTCGAGATAGAGTACGTGATCATCCGGAATCTGGCATCATCCCCGATCGATCTGGCCGGTATGAAGCTGAGCGACGGCGAAGGCTCCATCTCATTCGGGCATCGCATCCTCCCGCCGGGCGAAGAGCAGGTGGTCTGCGGAGACCTCGGCCTGTTCGAGCGCATCCATGACGCGCACCTGGCCATTGCCTTCGACGATCCATCCCTGACGAAGAAGGGGCGCTTCATCTTGGCGGATGCCGGGGACGAGGTGCTTCTGATCGACCGGAACTCGACGGTCCTCGACATGCTCGCCTATGGCGCTTCCGATTACATCGGGGCGGGATGGCAGGGAGACCCGTGCCCCAAGCCTGGCATGGGCGAAGCATTGACTCGGCTCGATGTCGAAGGACAGCAATCGCTCCGGCGATTGGAGCATCACCGTGCCCGGCCGCGCGGAGATTGAGCCGATTCTCAGCGTCAGCACTCGCGGAACCTTTCACTTTCCCCGAGCAGGGGAGGGAGCGGATTCTGCGGGAGTTGGCCCATGCTCAATCAACGGTCCGGGTGGCGATCTACGAGATCTCCGACCAATACGTGGTTGGCGGTCTGCTGAACTGCTCCAGCCGAGGGGTCGCCGTCAGCCTGCTGGTCGAGTCTGATCCCGTCGGAGGCAGGAGCAAATGCGGAGAATGGGGCGTTGGATGCGCTGCAGGCTTCGGGAGCGAGCGTGTCTCTGATAAAGTCATATCATGGATACAAGAGGTTCGCCTATCTCCACTGCAAGTACATCGTCATCGATGAACGCCGGCTTGTGGTGATGTCGGAGAACCTGGTGCCCAGCTCGCTGGATGAGAATCGGGGATGGGGCGTGGTGGTCGAATCAAATGAGCTTGCCGCCTACTTTGCAAGAATGTTCGATTCCGACTCCCTGGCTAAGCGACCAGACATTCAACAGTATCGCCCGGCGGGCAAGCCTTTCGTCTCCGCTCTACAACGAGAGCGAGTTCGCATCTGGAGGGAGTGGTCAGGGCCAGTGCGAGCGTCAGCGCTGTGATCTCGCCGGATTGGTCGCTGTCGTCTTTGCTGCGTTTCATCTCGGCGGCCAACGGATCGCATACTCGTGGAACAGCTGTATTTCGAAGAAGCGCTGCTGCGCGACCAATCTCCTGCCCGCTCTTGGCCGAAGCCGCAGGCCGCGGGGTGGACGTACGCATCCTCCTTGGACAATGAATGGTACAATCAGATGGGGACGAAGAACAACACCTTGGCGGTAGAGCTGATCGAGCACGAAGGCGACCGGCTCGGGCTGCCGCTGCATGCCAAGCTCGTCTCGCGCTATCAGAGGTTCGGGACGTTGCACAACAAGGGGATGGTGATCGACGACGCGGCGTTGGTCTCGAGCATCAACTGGAACCTGGCGGCCTTGCTGGAGAACCGCGAATGCGGCCTCCTAGTTGAATCCGCCCCGGTCGCAGACTTCTTCGCGCAGGCCTTCGAGAAGGACTGGATGGAAGACCCCGATCCTCCGACGATCCGGATTGACGAATCGGTGATTGAGGCCTTGGAAGGAGAGCCCATCTACATCAGCGCAGGCAATTGCAGTGACGAGTCCGGCATATCCCGGGTGGAATGGGACCTCCTCGCTGACGGCACGGTCGGAGCTGACCGGGAGACTGTACAAGGCGGAGCTCGAAGCTGGCGACTACTCGTCTGCTCCTTACCGTCTTCGACGGCTTCAACAACAGCGCTTCGCAGCTGCTGAGCGTCCACATCGTCCCGAGAACCGCGGCGGGCGGTCAGGAATGGGTCGTGGTGGCATTCGCGGCCGGCTCAATTATCACTGCGTGGAGAGTGCTGGTAAGGATTAAGAGGCATTAAGCGATTTGAAGCTCCATGCAGCTGAGGTGCTTCGGGCCAAGGGACCTGGCGCGGGTCTACGAGCTAGCCTGCAGCTCGCTCAGCGAGAACTACAATCCCACGCTCTTCCTGGACCTGTACAACTACTGGCCCGAGGGCTTCATCATCGCCGAGGAGGACGGCCAGATCATCGGGTTCATCTTCGGCATCATGATGTCGCGGACCGAGGCGCGCATCCTCATGCTGGCGATCGACCAGAGGTACCGGGGCAAGGGCTACGGCGGCACCCTCTACCGCGAGATGCAGCGCCAGTGCGCCGTCAAGGGGATGCGCTCGATCGCCCTCGAGGTCCGAGTGAGCAACCTGGTGGCGATCCGCTTCTACGAGAAGATGGGCTTCCAGCTGGTGGGCCGCATACCCACGTACTATTCCAACGGCGAGGACGCCTTCCGCATGCAGCTCTTCCTTTGATTAGGAGAACATCTGGTCGCCGCCGCCGTGCTCGTTCCAGAAATAGTACGGCGATCGTTCCTTCTGCGACGGGCTGATGTCCTTGCCCAATCCTTTCGAGTAAGAGCCGTAGCGGTCCTGGATCTGCTCCTCGACGCTCTTGTTGCGCTTTATCGCCACGGCAATGTGCTTCGGCTCGATGAGCGGGTCTCCCTCCGCCGCTGCCATGTCTCCCGCCGCCCTTATCAGGCCGCCCAGCTCCCTCAGCCTGAGGGTGAGGGCATTGCTCTGCCCGTCCAATATCTTGCCCCGGCGATGGGCTTCCTTGATGATCTCCTCGACCGCGGGTATGGAGGCATGCGGGATCTTCCCGTCCATGGATATCTCTTGGGCGACGAATTGGGCGAGCTTCGCTCGGTTGGTCGGGTTGTCCTCCATGGTGGTGTTCACCAGCACCTCGTACCCATTGCCATTGATGCGCGAGCGCAACGGCGAGAGCACCTGCTCGAGGTCCTGGATGTTGCATGCGCCTACGAAGATGAACGCGCAGGGGACGTTGTCCACGCGGACCGATGCCCCGGATCCCTGCGGATTCCGCCCGCTTATGGGGAAGCGGCGTTCCTGCATCGCGGTGAGGATGAAGCGCTGCAGGTGCCCCAAGTGGGACAGCTCGTCGATGAAAAGAATGCCCTCATGGGCCTCGTGGATCGCTCCCGCCACGACTCGATTGTAAGGCTGCGTTCCCAGCTGGGGATGCCCTCCATAAGGGTCATGCCGGACGTCGCCCAGGAGCTCGACCTCGCTCGCTCCCGTGGCCAAAATGAACGAGTTGCGCTCCAATGGCACCAGGACCTTGCGCGGGGAGATCTTCTCCAACTCCCTGCGCTTCTCCAGCGCCTCCTGGTCCAGGACCCGGATCATCTCGCCATTGCGTTCGAAGACGACCACTTCCTCCTTGCCGAACCGATTCCGTGTGGTGGTGACCCGCTCCTTGCCGGTAGCCATGCCCGGCAGGCTGGCTCCAGGCATCGACGCCTCTAGCAGGCCGGTCATCAGGTCCCCGAACGGATTGCCGCTCGCGCCGGTATCGTTGGTCTTCGGCTTCTGGCATTTGGGGCAGTAGCGTTCAATATAAGGTGAGTAGGTGCCGCAATTGCGGCAGCGGTAGCCGAGCCGCTCGGCCACGTTGATGGGCGCGTTCTTGGGGTCGATCATGTCGCCAGAGGCGAACTCCCGGGAGGCGAACTCCTTCTGCACCTCCTCGGACCGCTTGACTTCGATGAACGGCCTCTCCGGATTCTCCGGGTTGTGCACTACCCGGATCTCCTCCTTCGGCCTCTCCAGGTAAAGGGAGAGCGCCTGGGCGATCATGGATTTGCCGGTGCCCGGAGGCCCGACCAGCAAGAGATGGCGGCGCTGGCGGGCAGCGATGCGCGCCAGCTTGACCGCCTCGTCCTGCCCGATGACGCGGATCAATGGGTCCTTCGGTATCTCGATGTCCGCTGTGGAATCCATTGAGGCGAAATCTGGCAGTCCGCCCTTGCTTCGCTCGGTCATCTCAGTTCAGGTCTTCCTTGGTCCAAATGTCGACATTGGCGGGCTGCTTGGTGATGTTGCCCATCTTCGTGCCGACGATGGTGCCTATATTCTTCTCTGCCGCGATATCAAGGATGCGCTGCGTGACGATGCCGTCGAAGACGACCGCGGTCACGCCTTCCGTGCCCTCCTTCAGCGAGCTGACCAGCTCCTTGACCGGCATCTCCTTGATCACCGCGCCGTTGGCTCCGAACAGCCTCGCCTTGGAGGTGGTGGAGAGCTCGTTGATGATGCCTTTGAACTTCTCTTGGGCGGCGTTGAGCTTCTTGGCCGGGGCGCGCTTCTCCTCTGCGATCTCGCCCGGTTCGGCGAGCAGTTCGACCTTGGCGGCCGGTCGTTCGATCAGCTCGGTGCGCTCCTGCCTTTCCACTCTCTCTTGGCGTTCAGGTCTCTCTTGGCGCTCCTGCCTCTCTTGCCGTTCCGGCCTCTCCTGGCGTTCCTGCCGCTCGGGTTTCTCCTGACGCTCTTGCCTTTCCTGCCGCTCAGGCTTCTCCTGGCGTTCCTGCCTCTCTTGCCGTTCCGGCCTCTCCTGTCGCTCGGGCTTCTCGCCACGCTCGAAGCGCTCCGCGCGGTCGGCACGCTCGGCCTTCTCGCCGACGTCCGCCTGCTTTATGGCCGCCTTCTCGCCGTTGCGGGACATGACCTGGTCTCCTTCCAGGCCGAACATCTCGATGAATTGCTCGCCCGGGATCTTGTTCCTCAGGCACTTCATGATCTGCTTCTGCGTCAGCTCCTCTACCTCGTGTCCACGGGGCGCGCGGGCAACGAAATCGACCTCCGCCACCTGGAACAACTCACGCAGGATCAGCTCTCCGCCGCGGTCGCCGTCGACGAAGGCGGTTATTACGCGCTCCTTCGAAAGCTCGCTAATGCTCTTAGGGATGTTCGTCCCCTCGACCGCGATAGCGTTCTTGATGCCGGACTTGAGCAGGTTGAGCACGTCCGATCTTCCTTCGACGATGATGATCGCATCGCTGTCGGGCACGTTCGGCCCGGCCGGCATCCGCTCCTTCCCGAAGTAGATGACCTCCTCGATCTGCACCGATTGCCTCACGCTCTCAGTGAGGTCGATGCCCGAGGTCTTTGACTGCTTTATCAGGTCGGACAGCAGCTCCCTGGCGCGCTCGATGATCTTGGTGCGCTTCGAGACCCGCACGTCCTCGATCGATTCGACCGCGATCTTGGCCTTGCATGGGCCTACCCGGTCTATGGTCTCCAGAGCGGAGGCGAGGATAACTGTCTCAACTTGGTCCAGGGAAGAGGGTATGAGCACGTCGCCCTCCGACTTGCCCTGCTTGGAGTGGACGTCGACCTCGATCCTGCCAATGCGACCGCTCTTCTGCAGGTCGCGCAGGTCGAGTTCATCCCCGAGCAGGCCCTCGGTCTGCCCGAAGATGGCGCCCACGACATCTGGTTTTTCTACTATTCCGTCTGCGTTCAGTCTTGCCTTGATTAAGTACTTGGTAGTGCTAGGATCAATGTTCATTGATATGCCTTCTGATTTCTTTTTTTCTGGAAAAACAGTCCGGAAGCGCTCAGGCGCCAACTAATGGTCCGTACGAACCCCTGGCTTTCAGGGAGGTCGCATGCTCAAACCAGCCCTCTAGATATCCTCTGTCTGGATAGGATGAATGGGTGATAGTGATCATGATTATACACTGGTCAGGCCTTGGCCCGAAGTGTTTTTCCGCTCCATTACAGCCCGTTTCCCAATAAATATCTTTCGGTGCAAGGCTCAGCAATGAAGCGGCTTCGCCCGATTGCCATCAGCTAGCATAATATCATCGCGAGTTGCATGGCTATGAACCAGATGCTCGACAGGGCGAAGGCGGTCGCGGTGGTGCGGATGGGCCGGCCCGTGGTGGTCGTGGCGGGACTGATAGCCTTCGCCTCAGGTCGCCTTGGGGCGAGGTGGAGGGCGCGATTTTAGGCGGGTTCGGCATGACGCTTATGGGACATCTGCCGCAGGTGGCCGAGCTCGATGTGATCGCCGTCCTCTTCTGCATCCCTTGACTCTGGGAGTATATATCAACCTATTGGGAGTGCATTGGCCTGACCGGGATGCGAATCAGCTCGTAGGAAAGAGAACGATTGTTGTGATCCTTGAGTACAAAACGAAAGTCCTGTTCGCGGTCCGCATGTTCGCCACATACCTGTCGATATTGCCCTTGCTGCTCATCGACTTCTCTTTGACCGTTCCGTTGGGCCTTTCGCGACAATTCCCGGTAGCTCTGTGGGCTGTCATCGGATTCATGCGATCGGGCAAGCCGCATTCGGGTCGATGTTGATGGTGGCGCTATTCGTCTTCGGCGCCTTCGGTTGGCTTGCATCATGAGCTGTTGAGACGACTTGTGCTTGGCCGGCCTGAGCGAAGACCCTGACGGTGTTCTCATGGATTGCGCCGAGCTTGATTCCACGAGTTCTCTCGGGATCCGCTGACGGACGGGTTAACCGCCGGACGCGACTTGGATGATGACGACGGTTTCTCCATCGGCAAGGCCTCGGGTGATAGGTACTGGACGGCCATCTATGGTGACTAGGTGAGCATCGAGAGGCAAACCAAGTGTACGAAGAAGGTCCTCAACGCTAACGTCATCCTTTAGCTCGATCGTGTTCGCCTTTCCCTTTCGCTTTATGTTCACGCGGATCATTATCCGTTGATAGTCGGACCTCGGCATAAACCATAATGCTCCGCTCGAGAGGTAAAACCTAAAAATAGGAGAACGCTGTTGGCATGGCGAAGCCGAGGTAGCCTAGCCCGGAAAGGCGGTAGCCTCGAACGGCGTGCAGCGCCAAGAGCAAGCTACTGGCGTCACCGCCTCGGGAGTTCAAATCTCTCCCTCGGCGCCATTTCCCTTTTTTCTGATAAGATCCAATATCTTGCTGAAAATGGAATGAAAATGAAGTGCCAGCTGGTTCTGACGCCGAAGCAAAATGATATGGGTGGACGATAGTTTATATATACCTAGTAAAATCTGCTGCACTATGGGGATGCGTTCATTATAATGGACGATTTCCACAAGGAAAGGGATGAGAACACTATGAAGAATAGGAATCGGCTTATTGCGTCAGCGTTTGCGCTGATGATGGTTATGTCGCTGCTAGTCAGCGGCGTAGCAGTATTAGCTGATTCTGGATCGAACGTTTCGGCCCCGGGGGCAACATATATTGGACCTAAAGTCTCCGCGGTCTCCGCGAACCTTACTGGTACCTACAATAACACCGGAACCGTCTATGTCAAGTGGACGGTCCAGAACAACTCGGCGCCATGGAGTGCGATCTGGAATCAAACCAAGCTCTTGAATGTAACTGGAACTTGGGAAGAACTCACTTGGAAAAACGATTCAAAGCTCAATGTTCGCAAGCTTATCGGATTGACAGATGGTGTGTATATCCTCAAAGTCAGAGGACACTTCTGGAACTCCACCGAAGGAGCTTTCCAGAACACATCAGAGAATACCTGCACGTTCACCGTGGACAAGGTAATACCTACTGTTACTATAACCACGCCAACAAATGGCGGTAGGTACAACTTTACCAACTTCACGGCCCAATTCAGTGCCAGCAATGGGTCAACTGGCTCACCTCTGGCAACCTTCACAGGTGCCCTTACGAACGTCACTGGGGCGTCCACTGGAACCACCGTGAACCTGGCCACCTCCGCGACCACTGCCCCCATCACAAAGTTCTACGATTGGGCCAGTCTGACGGTGGGAGAATGGTCTCTGAAGCTTACCGCGACAGATGCAGCAGGCAATTCAAAGATCGTCTACAGCAACTTCACCATCGGACCCTATGTGGTGATTACCAATCCGGGAGCGGGCGTGAATACATTGAATTTCACGGCGACCTGGACTCCACATCTGATGCCCGGAGTCGCGATAAAGAACTACACTGCCTACCTCTACAATGTAACGAACAGCAAGGCAGCTGGTCTATCGAAGAATGTGACCACACCACAAATATGGATCACGAACATCACCGCTGGAAAGGCACTGTTGGTCAACGGCAAAACATACAAGCTATTTGTGAACGTGACCGACATGGCCCTCAACACCTCAAGCAACAATGTGACCTTTGTGGTGGACACAATCCCGCCGACAGTCTCTTGGGCCAGCCCGGTGAATGGAACATACACCAGCAACGCTAGCGCTGCCATCCGATGGACTGCTTCCGGTACTGGTTCTCCGATTACGGGAAGTGTTGTGACACTCTACAATATGACCACAGCCGGTTCGAAGTCGATCTCGATAGCCGGGACGACCAACACCACCAGCCTCAACGACTTCTGGGGAGTCCCACTAGTCAACGGCTTGTATAAGCTGAAGGTCGTTGTGACCGACCTAGGTGGCAACACCGCGCAGAACTCGACAAATGTGACCGTGGATGTCACGAAGCCGACGATCGTCATCGACGCTCCACTGAACGGCACTTACTGGAACGACAATAACTTCGTTGCCCAGTGGACCGCCAATGGAACCGGGAGCGCCATAGCATCTAGCAATGTGACCATCTACGGAACCGTGAACAAGTCCAAGGAGATCACAGGCATCACAAACACCACCAACATGAGCAGTGTTTGGGGCGCCGTACTCCCTGATGGCGTGTATCGGATGACCGTGGAGGTCTTTGACAGCGCCGGCAATTCCGCAATGGCTGAGACCAACTTCACCGTAGACACCGAGGCTCCGACCATCGCAATTCAAACGCCGATCGATGGCACCATGACCAATAATCCAGTCGTGGAGTTCACATGGATCGGCGTCGACCTCCTTGGTTCGGGAGTGGACCACTATAGGTACAACCTGAACGGAACATGGGTCATTTACGCAGGGAACAATATCAGCTTCACCCTGCCCGAGGGGAACTACACCTTTATGGTGCAGGCCTTCGACAAAGCCGGTAACCCATCTATCATTGCCACGACATCTATAATGGTGGATCTGACCGCCCCGACGCTAAGCATAGATGCCCCAGTTGATGGTGCATTGATCGGCGCCTCGGACGTGCTCGTCAGTTGGACCGCCAACGACCCAATGTCAGGCATTGCCGAGTACGCCGTGAACATCAACGGCACCTGGATCGTAGTTCCGAGCACCAACAACAGCTATCTGTTCACGGACCTATCGGACGGTGCGCACGAAGTACTGGTTAAGGCCACGGATAACGTTGGTAACAGCGCTGTAATGAATGTATCCTTCACAACCGATATCACCTCGCCATACGTGGTCATCGTGACCCCGGCCAACGACGCGATATTCAACGTCAACTCCACCTTTGTGGAGTGGACAGTGACGGACAACACCACCGGCGTGGAGCTAGTTCAGGTATGGGTGGACGATGGGACCCCGGTCAACGTGACCAATCTCAACTACACCGTCACCGGCCTATCTGAGGGCCCGCACGTAATTCACGTGAAAGCCTGGGACATGGTTGGCAACTCGCAAGAGAAGATGGTTTCGATCTTGGTGGATCTGACCGCACCAGATGTCTTTATCACCTACCCACTTGAAGGTCAGCACCTGAACGACACAGTGATCAACGCCACCTGGGTGTTTATGGATGACATCTCCCCGGTCGTCAAGATCGAGGTCGCCATCGATGATGGCCTGTATGTGGATGTTGGACTGAACACCTCGCAACTGTTCGCTGGCGTTCTTGAAGGCAACCACATAATCTATGTGAGGGCATGGGATTCGGCCAACAATAATGGCACGACTAACGTATCCTTCACCGTAGACAGGACGCCTCCGACCGTGGTATCGCACTCCCCAGCATCGGGAGCATTTGTGTTACCGGACGTAGTCGTGAAGGTCAACTTCAGCGAGCCTATGAACCAGTCGTCAGTGGCATTCACTGGCATCTCTGGGACAATGGCCTGGAACGCTGCTGGGAACGAGGTAACTCTGACCCACGCGAACTTGACTTTTGCCACAGTCTATAATGTCGGGGTATCCGGCAAGGACCTTGCGGGCAACGCAGTATCCCAGAGCTGGAGCTTCACGGTGAAGACGCAGGTAACTGGAACAATAAACGACGATAAGGGCAACCCGATCGTCAACGCCACAGTCACGATTTCCCAAGGCGGAGTGACGGTGGTCGAAGGCGTAACTGACGCGAATGGACACTTCGCCCTGATTGTCGACGGCGTGGGCACTTACAACCTGACCGTATCCGCTAGCGGATTCCAGGACCTCGTGCAGAACGACAAGGCCTTTGGCGTTGACCAGACCAACTCCCTTGGCGCCATGGCAATGACCCCTAACCCGGACTACACCCTGCTCATTGTCGGCGTCATCGTTGTGCTGGCGATCGTATTGGTCGCTGTCTACCTGATGAGGCGTAAGCCAGCAGTCAAGAAGCCGTAAACGCGTGGGTCTACTGACCCCCCCCTTTTTAAACCTCTTATCCTTCTTCTATTTTTGACCTCTCAGCGAAGCTTATCGGTCTGATACCGGCTCTACCTGAAAATGCAACTAGAAGACGCCAGGATGCTCGGGATTCAACTGATGCCGGTGAAGAAGCCCGGCCCGAGCACTTCGTCCTGCACTCTTACCGCGAACTCTTCCCCCAATCGGGCGAAGTCCGGGCCGAAGTCGGCGTTGAAGCGCTCGTACTTCTTGATGAGCTCGAGGTCGTCGTCCAATGAAAGGGCGTCCTCGATCTTGGGATAGACCACGTCCTCCTCGTGGCGGATGTGGCGGATCATGCTGTCCACCAGCTCCTTGCTCACCACGGCCAGGGAGCCATCGGAGTACGCGCTCTCGGTCGCGATCATCGCTTTCATCTTCGCGATGTTCGCCCTCGCCTCCGCGTGCTCGGTTACCAGCCTAGCGATCTCGGGAATCAGATCCCTGACCCTCTTGGCGGCCATGGGGAAGAGCAGCTTCTCCTCCTTGCCGTGATGATACTTGTCCAGGTATTCGTCGAGGAACTTCACGATGTGCTTCATCTGGTTACGGTGCTTCTTCATAGAATTGTGCTTCACCATTTCCCCTAGAACGTCGATCACCTGCCGGATGACGCCATGTTCGTATTGGAGCAAGGTAACAGATACGCGCATCGCGAATCGTACTAGGCATCTCGAGATATGTATTCCTTTCCACGAAGGCAAGCTCGCCTCATTTTGAGTGCCAGGAAAGCAGCTCTCAGGCGCGATGATCAAAGCGGAAGAGGATTCACAGCCTCTTCAATGATAGCCTATGGGGCATTCTCTCTTGGAGGGGCACTCGATTGAACGGCCTCCTCCAGGCTCCCCGCACGATATCCCTGCAGATCGAGCACTGCATAGATGAATCCGACCCGCTTGATCAACTCGACGATTTGCTCCCTTTCCTTAATTATGTCATTGAATCTCGCGACGGGGACCTCAATCCTCGCGATCGTCCCATGATGCCTGACGCGTGAATCAGTGAAGCCCAATTCCAATAGCCCCGCCTCCGCCTCAGCCACCATCCGCAGTTTCTCCGTGGTCAGCGGGGAATCGAACGGTATCCTTGTCGCCAGGCAGGGGTTGCTCGGCTTGTCCTTGGTGGGCAGGTCGAGCATCGCCGATGCGGCGCGGACATCGTCCTTGGTCATGCGCGCTTCGGCCAAGGGGCTTCGCACTCCAAGCTCGGTCAGGGCTTTCAAGCCTGGCCGGGCCGAGCGCGCATCATCGGCATTGGTGCCGTCCACCACAATCTGAAATCCTTTCTCCCTGGCAGAGCGGAGGATGGCCGCGAGCACGCTCCTCTTGCAGAGATAGCAGCGGTCCTGGGGATTCTTGCTGATCTCAGGATTGTTGAGCAGCTGGATATGGATGATGAGATGCTTCGCGCCAAGCCCTTGAGCGATTTCCTTCGCCATTTCGATCTCATGGGGCGGCTGCAGTTCCGTGGAAACGGTCAGCGCCATGACATTCCCGTTCAGCACGTTCTTCGCTATCGCGAGCAACAAGGTGCTGTCCACACCTGCCGAGAAGGCGACGCCGATCCTCCCCATCGACCTGAGGTTTCCCTCCAGCTCCCTCAGCTTCTTATCGAGCCCTTCCACGGCATGGAATCGTTGCGCACCATAATGCTTTTTCCCCTTATTCGAACTGGCTTCACCGGCAACCGAGGTTGGGGAGTGAGGACCCGTCTTCTCCTAAACGCCGATCTGCATCGCCAGACGAGGCAGAGAGGGACGCGATAATGTTATCTGCCAGGATAGCATCCTTTCTTCTTCATCGAGCATCATTTCGAGGGCGCATATGGACATCCGCGAGGTTCTTGAGCTTTACAAGAAGGGGGAGATGGAAGCGGCAAAAGCCGAACGGCTTCTCCGCCTTGACTTCATCGAGAAGGTGGGCGAGCACACGATGTTCGATCATTCCAGGGAGGCGAGGAAGGGCATCCCGGAGGTGATCTTCGGGGAAGGCAAGACGCCGCAGCAGGTGGTCGAGATCGCCGAAAAGGCCTTGGAGGATAAGGAGGCGCTGCTAATCTCACGCGCCTCAAGCGAGCAGTACGAGGTCCTGGTGAAAAGGCTTGGAAAGAGAGGGGTGAGCCTGTATGAGAATTCCCGACTGATCGTCGTCGACCGGCGCAGGAAGCGCAGGAAGCAAGGCAGAATCGGCATACTCAGCGGCGGCACCTCCGATATGAACGTGGCTGAGGAGGTCAGGCTCGTGGCAGAGACCATGGGCTGCGAAGCCCTCATCGCCTACGACGTCGGCATTGCCGGCATGCACCGATTCATGGAGCCGCTGCTGCAGATGCTGAAGGCGGAGGTCGACGTGCTTGTGGTAGTGGCGGGGATGGAAGGGGCGCTTGCCACGGTCATATCCAGTCTGGCCGACGTTCCGGTCATCGGCGTGCCCACCTCGGTGGGCTACGGGATGGGCGGCAAAGGAGAGGCAGCACTGATGGGCATGCTGCAATCTTGCTCGCCTGGGCTCGTGGTGGTCAACATCGACAATGCCATCGCGGCCGGTACGACGGCGGCGCTGATCAGCCGGCGCTGCCACCAGCTGCGCTGCAAGGGCAAGGAGTAGTGCGCCATGGCCCAGAACGATCTTGCTTTCAAGGCAATAGATTTCGCTCGGGGGCGGAAATGCTAGTGCGACAGATGAGACCGGACGACCTGGAGCAGGTGCGCAACGTCGGCCAGAAGGCCTGGTCCGACGTCGCTTCCGCCGAGCTCGGGCACAAGGTGAAGTATCCCTTCAGGCCCAGGAAGATAATCAATGGCTATCTCTGGAAGGAGCCCAAGGGCTGCCTGGTGGTGGAGGAAGCCGGGGAAGTGATCGCCAGCGCCCACTGCCACGTATGGGGCAAAGTAGGGTGGTTCGGTCCTTTCGAGGTGCTGCCCGAGATGCAAGGAACGGGAGTGGGGAAAGCGCTGCTCGGTGGCTGCGAGAACTATCTCGTCCAGTCGGGTTGCGTGCATCTCGGCCTGGAGACGATGCCCTACATCATGAAGAATGTCCATTTCTATTTGCGAGCTGGCTACCGTCCGCAGCAGTTCACTTGCATAATGAGGAAGGACTTGGTCAATGCACAGGGGCGGACGGTAGGGGTGGAACGGATGGAGGAACGAGACCTCCCTGCCGTTCTCAATGAAGTCTCCAGGCTGAGCCGCCTCTACCATCCTGACCTGGACCTGGCAAGGGAGGTGGAGATGGCGGTGAGGGCGGACCTGGGGGCGCTGTTCGTGACCCGCTCCCAGGATCGGCTCGCCGGCTTCGCCCTGCTGCACGCGTTCCATCCGATCGAGGAATCGGATCATTCCGCGGTGAGACTGCTGCTGGTCGACCCCCTCCAAACGGACGGTGCCGACCATTTCGACCGGCTCATGCGCGCGGTGGAGAACCATTCCTACCGCCTGAACCGGAGGAGGATATTCGCACGCTTCACCGTCTCACCGCTGCTCTACGAGAACATGCTGAAGCGGCAATACGTCCTCGAAGGCTCGAACATGAGGATGATCAAGGGACCTGATTTCTGCGAGAACGAGGGATACATCATGGCTGCCTGGGCCGGATAGCACTTTCGAAGCGTTCCCAGAAAATCCCTTATAGCTAGTCCCAAGTAGGATTAGCGGAACATGAACGAACCATATCCAGCGAGCAATGCCGCTTTTGAGGACCCCGGGGCCTTCGTCCTGCCTCGTTCGGGCAACAGCCCGTGCTCGATCTGCAAGGGCTCGAAGATGCTCTGCGGCAAGTCCCGCTGCCCGCTCATGGTCAAGTTCTATTCGCAAACCAGGACGCAGAGGCTCATCGATTCCCTGGATCTGGCAGGAAGCTCACCCCCGGGAGTTTTCATCGGTCGATTCGGCTACCCCAAGGTCGACATCGGGCCATTGGTGCCGCCGGAGTACGGCGACACGGCGATCATGGACACGCCCGAGCATTGGATGGGGAAGAGCATCGAGGAGATCATCGACTTCCGCTTCCGCCTGGTCCGGGGAAAGTACCGAGTGGACGTGAAGGACTTCCAGAAAGGAGGAAAGATCGTCGACTACACCAGGGAGCTGGCGCTGGCCGTCAATCCGCTAGACGTGGAGATGAGCTTCGCCAAGCGGCCGGTCGGGCGCATTGTCCTCGACGACGAGATCCAGCCGTTCGGTCCGTCCGGCCGGGTGACGGCCATGGACATCGGCAATCCGAAGTACGATCACAAGGTCGAGAAGGCCTACAACGACACGGACCTGAAGGCGGCTCGAGGCGGTGAAGGACCTCTACAAGAACGGGGTGATGATATCGAAGATACAGAAGGCCTTCAGCGTCGGTGCCTTCGGCATCGGGAAGAACCGGAAGCTGGTACCGACCCGCTGGAGCATCACCGCCGTCGACGACATGCTCGGGAAGAACCTGCTGCAGCGGACCAAGGTCGCCCCGACCATCGACGAGTTCCGAGTCTACGATTGGACGCAGCTCGACAACCGCTGGTCGGTCCTGTTCATGCCCACCTCCTGGCGCTACGAGCTGATCGAGGCCTGGTACCCCAACACCGTCTGGAACCCGATGGGGAAGCAGATCGACATCATCTCCAGCCACGAGTTCTACGAGGGCAGGAAGGACTACGCTGAGATCGGCGGCTGCTACTACGCAGCGAGATTGGCGGTCAACGAGCTGCTCACGGCGGAGCGGCGCCAGGCGGGGGTGGTCATCATGCGCGAGGCGCATCCCGGCTACATCATGCCCGTCGGGGTGTGGAACGTGAGGGAGAACGTGCGCATGGCCCTGAAGCAGAAGCCGGAGAAGTTCAACACCCTGGACCAGGCGATGGCGCATGTCGGCACCCGCATGGAGATCCCGGTCCCGCGCTGGATCAGGCAGAGCGGCGTGCTCACCGACTTCATCCGGCAGAGGAGGATAGATGATTACTCGTGATCTCGAGTCCTTTGGCAGCACGGCTGCCTCGCCGGCCCTGACCGAGGACGTTCTGGCGGTCGAGTGCAAGCATGCCCTGTCGAGATCGAAGCTGCCCGGCTTGGACTACGCCCTAAACCCGTATGTCGGCTGCGCCCACGACTGCATCTACTGCTACGCCCCCTTCCTCCTGAAAAAAGCCAGGGAGCAATGGCGCATGCCAATAAGCGCCCGCACCAACATGCCCCGGCTGCTGCGCTCCGAGATCCGCAGCGTTTCGGGCACCATCGGCATCGGGACCGTGACGGACCCGTACCAGCCGGCGGAGGCGGGGCTCAAGCTTACTCGACGGTGCCTGGAGCTCGCCCAGGGCAAGGGCGCAAGCGTCTCCATCCATACCAAATCGGACCTGGTGCTGCGCGACCTGGACATCCTGGAGCGCCTTCCCGATCCGGAGGTGGGCATCACCCTGACTACCGTCGATGAGGTGCTCGCCAGGACCTTCGAGCCTTTCGCTCCCCCACCCTCTGCCCGGCTGAATACCTTGAAGGGTCTGGTGCAAGGGGGCGTCAGGACCTACGTGCTGATTGGTCCGATAATACCGACAGTCACCGACGCGGACGTCGGAGGGTTTGCTTCGGCGATCTCGGAAACAGGGGTAAAGAGGGCGATGCTGGACCGTTTGAGGCTCAGGCCAGGCATGCTCGAATACCTGTCCGGGCTGCAGAGTCTGCGCATGCCAGCGGGGAAGCGGTTCCTCGAACGGGTCTCGGATCGCGATGACTGCCTCGCCGCCGAGAAGGAGCTAGCCAAGGCACTGCGGGGATGCGGCATCGCCGTCGAGAGCGCATTCTAGCAGTAGGCAAGGACCAGGCGGACTTTTCAGCGACCTCATCGACCGCAGTGCTTATATAGAAGCACTAAAATACCGCCGGCACACGGAGGATTTCTAATGGCATACGGAATGGGTAATGGTCAACAGCCGATCATCGTGCTCAGGGAAGGCACCGAGAGATCGAAGAACAGGGACGCGCAGACGAACAACATCGCTGCCGCCCGCGCCGTCGCTGATGCAGTAAGATCGACCTTGGGACCGAAGGGCATGGACAAGATGCTCGTCGATTCCATGGGAGACGTCGTCATCACGAACGATGGCGTAACGATCCTGAAGGAGATCGACGTACAGCACCCCGCGGCCAAGATGGTCGTCGAGGTCGCAAAGACCCAGGACAGCGAGTGCGGGGATGGGACGACATCGTCGGTCATCATCGCCGGCGAGCTCCTGAAGAAGGCCGAGAGCCTCATCGAGCAGAACATCCACCCGACGATCATCGCGAACGGGTACAAGATGGCCGCCGCCGAGGCATTGAAGGTACTGGACACCATCGCCGTCCCGGTCACCGCCGAGGACGATCGAGATGCTGACCAAGGTGGCCATGACCGCCATGACCGGCAAGAGCGTGGGCGGACAGAGGGACTTCCTCGCCGACCTGGCCGTCAAGGCCATCAAGGCCATCGCCGAGAAGAACGACACGGCAAGTGGACCGTCGACGTCGACAACATCAAGGTCGAGAAGAAGACCGGCGGCATCGATCGCCGACACCGAGATCATCAAGGGCATCGTGCTCGACAAGGAGCGCGTCCACCCGAGGATGGCCAAGCAGGTCAAGAACGCCAAGATCGCGCTGCTCTCCGCCGCCCTCGAGATCAAGAAGACCGAGGTCGAGGCCAAGATCCAGATCCGCGACCCGCTTCCAGATGCAGCGCTTCCTCGACGAGGAAGAGGCCACCCTGAAGAGAATGGTCGACAAGATCAAGGCAGACCGGAGCCAACGTCGTCTTCTGCCAGAAGGGCATCGACGACCTGGTCCAGCACTATCTGGCCAAGCAGGACATCTTCGCCGCCAGGCGCCTCAAGGAGTCCGACATGGAAAAGATCTCCAAGGCCACCGGGGCCAACGATCGTCGGCAACATCGACGAGCTGACCGCCGCAGACCTGGGATTCGCTGGCATGGTCGAGGAGAAGAAGATCGGCGAGGACGAGATGACCTTCATCACCGGCTGCAAGAACCCGAAGGCCGTCTCCGTGATCATCCGCGGCGGCACCGAGCACGTCATCGACGAGGTCGAGCGGGCAATGCACGACTCGCTCCGCGTGGTCGGAATCGCCCTCGAGGACGGCAAGGTCGGTTCCGGGCGGCGGAGCACCGGAGATCGAGCTGTCCCTCAGGCTCGCATCCTACGCCTCCACCGTCGGAGGAAGGGAGCAGCTGGCCATCGAGGCCTTCGCCAACGCCATGGAAGTAATCCCATGGGCCCTCGCGGAGAACGCCGGACTGGACGCCATCGATGTGGTCATCCAGCTGAAGAGCGCGCACGAGAAGAAGAACGGCAAGAACATGGGCATCAACCTGGACACCGGCAAGCCGGATCGACATGCTGAAGCTCAACGTCATCGAGCCGCTCCGCGTCAAGACCCAGGCAGTGAAGTCGGCCTCGAGGTCGCCAACATGATCCTGAGGATCGACGACGTCATCGCCTCCAGGAAGGCACCCCCGATCCGCCAGGCGGACAGGGTGGAATGCCGCCAGGAATGGGCGGCATGCCACCGGAATGATGTAAGCGATCGGTCAGCTCGCCAAACAAACCCCTTCTCCAATTCCTTCCTTTTCTTCTTTCAAAATCAACTCATTATCGATATCCAGAAGGTAACCTCTATAACCCAGTATCCGATTTTTATCACTACTTGGGAGGGATGATTTGAAGACCGGTATCACAACTGCGGTCGCAATCGTGGCGACCTTGATGTTCTGTGCCCTGTCCGCCTCCATGGCCTGCGCTGTCGAGCCAGTCGTCAATACGCCGACCTGGAGCCAAGGCGACTCATGGGCGATGGGAAAATCGGTCGACCTGGACGCTGAGTTCTCTCAGCAATTGGACCAGATGCAGCAATCGCTGGAAACCATGATCGGCATGGGCAACCTGGACCAGTTCCAGGTGCAGGCGATGGCAAGCGCCTGGATGATAGTCGATGTCACCAGCGCCACCGACACGGAATACGTGGTCCAAGGCCAATTGGCCATGAAATTCACTGCCGGGGCGAACGTGCAGATGACCGGCGAGATGCCAGCGGCCGGCACTAGGGCCTGGGATGACAGCAATTATCCCAATGTCTCGATGACCTTCTCCCTGGAGGCTTCGATAGATATAGCATATGTCGCGGAGATGACAGTGGTCTTCGAGAAGTCCACCATGGCGGTAAAGAGCATCAACGCCACCAACAAGGCGAGCGCCGTCGCCTCGATCAACTTCTTGAACCTTCCAGAGGTACCCAAGACTCAACGTGTCCGGAATCACGTATTCCTATAGAAACGTCGAATACAGCCTGGATTTCAACTTGGAATTGAATGTTGGGGCGACGTTCGCCCCGGCGCTCAATCTGATAGAGTTCCCGCTTTCAGTGGGAGACACCTGGAACGTCAGCTCTCTGGCTAGCATTAGCGGAAGCATGACCGGCTTCCTCGATATCAAGGGCCTGTCCGCATCCGACCAGGCAGCGATGTTCGACAATGACACGCTTCGGAATGCAGGAATCACGGGCTTCCCCATCGATTTCAGCAAGCTATCGACCGAGGACGAGCCGAAGATCGTCAACGGGACCCTCGGGCCGGTCAATCAGTATGTGAACGCGACAATGGAATGCACCGGCGTTGACCTAGTGACCCTGCCGATCTACGGCGAGGTGGCGATATACGAGATCGCCGTGAACGGCGGCTCCGAGAAGTTCTACTACTCCGACGACATCCATTTCCTCACCAGAGCGGAATCGTCGCTGGAGGGGCTCAATCTCCCAGTCGATTTGGGCGGAATCCAATTGCCCGAAGCGAACGTGACGATGGAACCGGTGACGATCCAGGAGGCACAGCAGAACATCGACACTATCTCCGCCTACCAGTCTGACCTTTCCGGACAGGCAAGCAATTCCAACGGAAACGGTCTTGGCGGTCTGCTCGGCATACTGCCGATCGTCGGCCTGATAGCTGGTATCGTGATCGTGGCCGCGATCGTCGCAATAATCATGGTCAAGAGGAAGAAGAAATAAATTTTTAGTAAACCTTTTCGTTTTCCTCCAAAGGCTCATTCTTCCATCGGAAGCAGAGGATACATTGAGCCTGCCAGCATGAGTGGTCTCCCTCTATGGATTATTTCTGATGCAAATCCTATGAGGGATAGTGGCAAAATCTTGATATTAGAAAAATGCGGAATAAGATTAGCTGTTTGCATTAGCAGCTAATCTAATAATAGGTTTAAAGTTTATCGATCTTGCCATTCTTGCCCTTAGTGATGTCAGTGCCGAAATCTGTCTTCTTGACGAAACAGTCAGAGCATGACAGCTTGGTGCCGACCTGGATCTCCATCTTCTCCACCAGGTCTACATCATCATCCCATAGAGCCAAGCGGCAACTGCCTGTCTCATCCCTCACGTTGAGGTTGCGCACCCTTCCTCGTCCGCCGGTGCGCTTTTCGAACTCCTTGATATCGGCGATCTTTGTGACTTCAAGTTCAATGGTTATCTCTTCGCGGTCCTTTAGCTCCGCGACGGTCTTTTTTGGAGCTGGCATTGCAAATCCTCTTTCATCTAATGCGATGCGCCTCAGGACTTCATCATCCAACAGGCCGCCGAATTCCTTTCGCAATTCGGAGATCTTGGATTCCAGTTCCTCGCGGCACATGCCTACGGAAACATATCCTAAACATGGATAAACCTGAGGATTAACACAAATGTTAATTATTGAAGTATGATACGCTTCTGTATAAATTAATTTAGATGCAAGCCTTACGCAGTGTTGGACGGCTTTCAAACCAATACGTTTTTATATGGCACGACAGAATATGTCAGACAGCTGTCAGCCAGGGATGGGAACCTAAGCTGGACAGGCCAGAATAGGTAAGGCTTTGCCATGCGCGCCGCCCTCTACGCACGGGTGTCCACTGAAGACCAGGCCAAGGAAGGATTCAGCATACCAGCGCAGCTGAAGCGCCTGAATGCCTACTGCAAGGCACGCAACTGGCAGAGCGTCTCACAGTACGTCGACGAGGGTTTCAGCGGCCGCGACGTAAAAAGACCGGCTTACCAGCGAATGATGGAAGAGAAGGATAAATGGGATGTGCTGGTCGTTCTGAAGATGGACCGAATCCATCGCAACAGCAGGAATTTCGCCCAGATGATGGACTCCTTGAACGCCTGGAAGAAGGAGTTCAACTCCATGCAGGAGGCATTCGACACAACGACGGCCATAGGCCGATTCGTAATGGACACCATCCAGCGCATCGCCCAGCTCGAGAGCGAGCAGATCGGGGAGCGGGTCAAGGTCGGCATGGCCCAAAAGGCGAAGAAAGGAGCTGGATACCTTGGATTCGGGCAGCCGTTCGGATATCTCTACCAGGATCGTACGCTCTGCGTGATCGAGTCGGAGGCCGAGGTGGTCCAGAACATCCATTCCCTCTATATTGGCGGACTCTCGATGCAGGACATCGCGAATCACCTCAATGCGAATAATGTAAGCAGCAAGAAGGGTACTGGCTGGAGCAAGGAAGCGATATCGAATATCCTTCACAATCCTCTATATTGCGGCTATCGTTCGATGGGACGGGATCCTTCGAAAGGGCCACCATGTCCCGATAATCTCGATCGACCTTCACAACGATGTTCAGGCGAAGATGCAGGAACGCATCAGGTCGCCGACTAGCAGCTCAAGCTTGCACAAGGCTGGAGGCCACCTCCTATGGTTAGGGTCGCCGTTTACACTCGTGTCTCCACCGAGGACCAGGCAAGGGAAGGTTATTCTCTTGATGCCCAGAAGGAGCGGCTTGCTTGCCTATTGCGAGGCTCAAGGTTGGGAAATGGCCGAGTTCTACGAGGAGAACGGCCACTCGGGCCGGAACACTCGCAGGCCAGCCTACCAAAGGATGATGGAAGAGAGGGCGAGGTGGGACGTGATCCTGGTAATGAAGATGGACCGTATCCACCGCAACAGCAAGAACTTCATGATCATGATGGAGAACTTGGAGAAGTGGGGCAAGAAGTTCACCAGCATGAACGAGTCGCTGGACACCTCGACCGCCGTCGGCCGGTTCGTCGTCGACATCATCCAACGGATCGCGCAGCTGGAGAGCGAGCAGATCGGCGAAAGGACGTACATGGGCATGGCGCACAAGGCGGAGAACGCGCCCGGCCTGCTCGGCTTCAACCCGCCCTTCGGCTATTGCATCGAGGAAAATGATCTAGCCATCGTGCCAGAGGAGGCAGTGACGGTCCGCCAGATATTCGCTCGCTATGCGGTCGGAGAGCGGATGAGCAACATCGCCATGTCAATGAATTCTGCCGAGATCCTGACCCGTCGCGGGTGCCCTTGGACCAAATGGTCGATAAGCCATTTGCTGCACAACCCCGCGTATGCTGGCTTCAGGCGCTGGGATAAAATCCTGGTTCCGAGCACTCATGCCCCGATAATCTCGCTGGAGGAATTCAACCAAGTCCAGTCGATGATCTCTGCGAATGTCAAAGACCCGCGTCATCGGCACGCCACAGAATTAGCGTCTAGAAACGCCGAAGCCCCTATTCCTGCATGAAGGGAGAATCAATCTTCGGACGGGATATCTGTGAAGTAACGTATTAGCAGAAATTTAATACTTATATATTTGGTAAAAAAGGCGCCGATTTTTCAAAGAAATGTACTTATTTGGTTGCTACCAATAAATGCGTCAATTAACGCTGATTAAGCATAAAGTTTATAATAGACAACATTCGGAATACGGCTTTGGGGAACTGCAAGTGCAGTTCGTGAGGAAAGCCGTCATGGCTTAGGAGGGGACACATATGAGGGGATGCAGGATTCATCCTAGATTGCATGCGAGGATTTGCTATGCCGATCTGGGAATCCGGGTACCATTCTTTCTGAGTGTCTCTCAAATTAGGAGAGATGTATAATGGCTGAAGAAAGAAACGTGCACACGAAAGTGGCTATGGCCGAGGTGCTGGGTCTTCTGATGATCGGTTGGATCACCGCCTTGATAGCCTTTTTTGGCTTCAAGTCGTATGAAGACCTGGGAGTAATACTGGCAGTGATTCCATTTGCTGGTTGGGGGTTGATTGTCGCTTTGGTAATCGCATACCTGAACGAGAACCTGCTCCTGACGGCGATATTTGGTCCGCTGGCATTCTTCTGTTTGGCATTCCCGGCAATAGCGAGCGATGGATTGACTCCGTTGCTAGGGTTGAGCGGAGCACCAGCCGCAGGCGCGGTCGCCCTGGCCTTTGTGGGCCTGGCACTGCTGATTGCTTGCCTGGTATCGATAATGCAGCCGGTCAAGATGTTGCCTGTTCTGCTTCTCGTAGCCGCCATCATGTTCTTCATGCTGGCCCTATGGTGGACAGACCTTGGCAGCTCGACTAAGACCGTCTTCAACAGCGACTGGAGGGTGCTGGTCGGTGTCTTTGCAATATTGACATCGCTCTTCGCGACCTACATGGCTGCTGCGATATCGGTATTAGTTGTCAAGGGCAAGCCATTGCTGCCATTGCTGATTTCGAAGTAGACGGAATGCAGCATCAAACCCTTTCATTTTCCATCTTTTTCTCTTCTCTTCCAATTCTGCTCATCTCGCTTCCAGAGGGGCAGCTCGAAACGCAATTCCTATATCATATGCCCTACGTTGCATCTTCGTGGCCGATCCGAAAGACCGATGGGTGCTTCCTGATTGGGCGAGCGCATGCTCATGGAGTAAAGTTCGCAATAGCCTGGGGATTAAGGTAACCCTGGACATTCTGGGAGAATTCTCGAGGAAGGCGGAGGAGATCCAGGAATCAGTCAAAGCGTACCAGGAACTAGTGAAGAATATCTCGGCAGAAAAGCTGGAGGCAGCAGTCACCGTCAAGATCACTTCGCTGGGCTACCTCCTGGACCGCGAGTTATGCCTTCGGAATGTTCTCGAGATAGGGGTTGCCGCGAAAGACAAAGGAGTCGGGTATGAGATTGATATGGAAGGTAGGTCGATGGTCGATTTCACATTGAACGCCGCCCGCGCGTGCTCGGAGAATGGTCTGAAAGTTACAGTCGCCCTTCAGGCCTATCTCGATCGAACTGGAAGAGACTTGGACGCTATGATCGAAAACGAGGTCAAGGTTAGGCTCGTGAAAGGGGCCTATGCCGGAGATGCAAAGGACTTTCGCGAAATCCAGAAACGATTCATCGAGCTCGCAAATGTCTTGTCTGAAAGCGGCGACAGTTACGCATTGGGAACCCATGACCCGGAGATTCTCTCGTGGGCAATAGATATGGATCGAATGAGAGCGAAGATGGAGATAGGGATGCTGAAAGGTCTCTCGGATGCGACCAAGCTCGATCTTGCTAAGAAAGGGTGGAAAGTCGCGGAGTATGTCCCATTCGGCCCCAATGCAGCAGCGTACGTTCAAAGAAGGCTTGAATATCTGCAGCGTCTCAAGGTTCAAGGCAGATCTCCCGCACCTTGATGCTCGTTTTCGGGAGGGATTCCTGCGAAACGCCCTTTTGACTCATTTTCCTATGAGTTGCAGGCCTTTTTACCCTATTCCAAGTTGATATTCGGGAGACCGTCGTTGACTTGGATGTACAGTTCTATACGCATAATAACTATAATTATGCCTAATATTGATTTGCATAATGAAAATAGAAACAATATTACAATCTAAACTATCATTGCAAATAATTATATCATAACTATTGCTATTATAGTATTATCTAACACATATAGTTAGAGACGAAAGGTGGTTGCCGATGAAAGACAAAAAGACAACGATTCAAGTTACGCCTGTGACTAGGGACCGATTGTACAAATTGAAATTTCGAAGGACATACGATCAATTCTTGAATGAACTGTGCGATCTGTATGAATCAGAGAATAAGGAATAGATTCTTGGATTGGTGTCTTGGCGTCGAAAGTCCTAATAAAATGCAAACATATATTTATTAATCTAGTATCGTTATTCAAATAAATAGTATGTCAATTTAGCAAATTCGACCTATCTTGACTATTTCAGCGAGGCCACTTTGGCAGTACTGAATTTATGAAAAAAAGAGAGAAGATTGGGTCTCTTTGCGATTATATTTCACTATCCGGCGGCCAGATGAATCCGTATTCAATTGGGTTCTGGGTTGCAAATGGATGGACCTTGCGTTAATTCAGAGCGCATAGTTTTCATCATTTGGATCATGTTATATTTCTAATCATATAATTTACTAAGATCGATTCAATATTGTTTGAAAGGCGAGCAGTTCATCAAATTAATATCGGAAGAGGAAAATATATTTATGAATGCTATATAATTAAATTAATGAGATGATTGCTAAAACAGCAATATTATTTAATGTAATATTCAATGATTCTTTTAGAACTCAAAATCAATTCGACCATGACAATACTTCTTTCCGCGCGAAAGTCGTGACTGGACTTCGTTATCAAATCATGGCCAGTGAATTGTTTAAATATGACTCTGGATAATACTCGTATCACTCAGTACGAATACTGGGGGGCAGAAGAGATGGGAAATAAACTTAAAGCTCTAGTTTTAGCTTGGGCTGTACTGCTTCCAGCCATTTTCATGGTTGCATTATTAGGCAGTCCTGTCCAAGGTGCCGCCATTCCCTCACCGATTGTATCCGGATGGTATACTGGCACAATTGATGGCTCAACGACCGTTGTGAATTATGATTCGATCGCGGTCGATTCGAGAGGATTTGTTCATGTCAGCTATCAAGATTCATCCAATCTTGATTTGAAGTATGCTACGAACTCTGGAGGGGTATGGACTTCAATTACTATCGATAATGCTGGGGCGACAGGCTTCTATAATTCCATAGCTGTCGATGGCAAGGGATTTGTCCATATCAGCTACTATGATAGCACGAATGAAAATCTCAAGTACGCAACAAATTCTGGCGGTTCTTGGGTCAATAAAACAATCGATAGGGAAGGTGTGGTTGGGGAATATTCTTCAATTGCTGTGGATTCCAATGGAAAAGTTCACATCGCCTACTATGATTACACAAATCGCGCATTAAAATATGCCACTGATTCTGGCGGTTCTTGGGTCAATAGCACTATTGACACAACGACCAATGCTGGCTATACGTTCATCCATATTGCAGTGGATAAGAATAACAAGGTCCACATCGCCTATTTTGATTCTGAGGGATCAAAGATAAAGTATGCAAGCAACGTTTTGGGAAATTGGACTAATGAGACGGTTGTGGCAGGTGACGCGAGCCAATTCTTCTCGATTGCAACAGATTCGCTATCAAGGCCTTATATTGCATACCTTGGTGGATTATCTGGCCAATTGAAGGTCGTCATGAATAATGGAAATGAATGGTCGTTCTTGACAATCGATTCTTCGACGTCGATAAGTGATCAAGTCTCCCTTGCTATTGATTCCAATGATAAGTTGCACATTGCATATCACGATGATGCCAATAACGATCTAAGATATGCAAGCAATGAATCAGGCATCTGGATTTTAGATACGGTGGATTCTTACAATAACGTTGGAATGTGGAATTCAATCGCGGTTGATTTGAATAACAAACCATTCATCGCTTATGTCGATTCGACACATGACAGATTGAAGGTCGCAACGAATGCAGGAGCGAGATGGATTATTCAAACTGTTGATAACGGTCCAGGAGCCGGAGTCTGGAATGATATGGCTGTAGATTCGAATGGCGTGGTCCATATTGTCTATTATAATCTTACAACAGGCAAATTGATGCACGCTTACAAAGCATCAGAGAGGCTGGGATGGCAAACTGAAATCGTGGATAACGCCATGAACGTAGGACAAAGCGCGTCGATTGCTGTAGACCAGCATAATAAAGTCCATGTGGCTTACTATGACTCCAACACTCAGTCATTAAAATATGCCGACAACGTCAATGGTGCATGGGTCAATGTTACTGTCGACGGTTCGAGTAATGTCGGGTTTTGGAATGCAATAGCTATTGATTCAAATGACAAGGCCTATATTGCATATGTCGACTCGACAGGACACACGCTGAAATATGCCAATAATATGATCAGCGGCTTCACAACTTCATTTATCGATACCTCAGGATTCGTGAAGAGTGCTGGCGTCTCAATAGCTCTTGACCGAATGGGCATTCCACATGTGGCGTATATCGAAACAAACATTACTGACCAGCTGGTACTAAGATCGCTGAATGGCACGATCTGGGACAAAACGGTTGTCGATGGTTCCTCGGTCGTCCTGGGATCCTGGAATTCGATGGCAATTGATTCGCACGATCGCATCCATATCTCCTATTATGACCCGACCTTGGAGGCATTGAAATATGCCACTAATGCAACTGGAAGCTGGGTCTATGGTGCGATTGACCGTGAAGGAAGCGTTGGACAGAGAAGTGTTCTCAGAATTGATTCGAACGATGGGTTACATATTCTATACTCCGACTCTTCCGCAGAAAAAGAGAACTATCTGGTCAACATGCAAGGAGTCTGGATGAAGACAACGATAAGGACTCCAGATAACGCGGGGTTCGGCTCGTTGGCGCTCGATTCCTTCGGAAGGGCGCACGTCAGCTACTTCGATACCACTACGAATAGCCTGATGCACGTGGTCTCGATAAACCTGCCATCCGAACCGACCAGCTTTGCCGTGGAACGCGGCAACGCGCAAGTGAACTTGACTTGGCTACTACCGACGAACAACGGCGGCCAGACGATAACTGGCTACAAGATCTTCAAGGGTGATCATGCGGACAACTTGTCACTATTCACTACTGTCATCGCCGGGACTTATGCACTGAATGACACTGACGTTGTGAACGGAGTCCAGTATTGGTACAGTGTCTCCGCTGTGAACAGCGAGGGCATCGGATTGGAAACATCCTCAATCAGCGTCGTGCCTGCAACCATACCTGATGCTCCGTTGTCGGTTCAGGCAAAGGGAGTCAACAATGCGGTCGAACTAAGCTGGACAACGCCAGCGAATGGCGGAAGTGCCATCATTGAATACCACATCTTCCGGGGAACGGACGCGGCGAACCTGACATTCCTTGCGAACGCATCCGCCTCGGCGACCAGCTATAAGGATACTGGCCTCGAGAATGGCAAGACCTATTTCTACGCCGTGAGAGCTGTGAACAATGTTGGTGAGGGCGCATTGACATCGACGGTATCGGCAACCCCAGTAGCCGATGACACGACCCTAATCATCATCGGCACCATTGCGGTTGTGGCAATAATCGGCGTCGCCGTCGTATTGATGATGCGCAGGAAGAAATAGAAACTTCAAACGGGCCCGCAAGGGCTCGTATCTCCATATTTTTTCCTTCTTATTAGAAGTCAACGTCCACAGGTCCCAATGTGCGGCTAGCTTCGCAATAGACGAATGAACGGGCCGAGGAAATATGTACCACTCCCTCTGTTGCATCTTGAGGAGATTCTCGATGAAAGCGCTTAGTCTCGCAACCATTTGTACGGTGCTCGTAGGCACATCTGAAATTGCATTGAAAGAACGTTCCGTCTGCCTCTGCCCCTCCTGTCCGAGTTACCCTCCTTGTGGCAACGACCAAGCGGCCATGGTCTTTTGTTTTTCAACGAAGATCCGTTGCGTGACGCGAGAGAGGGGATGCAAATGCTCTACATGCCCCGTTTACGCGAAATACGATCTCAAGGGAGATTATTTCTGCATCAAGGGTGGCGCGAAAAGATGATGCCATTGTTCGGTCCGTTTCCGTGAATCTGGATCATGGATGCCAGTAGGTGAAGGGGAGGCAGACTAAGGGCAATTCAGAATTGCCTTCAGTCCTCGCTTCACGTCGGCGAAGCCTTCGAATGGTTCGAAAGCGAACCCCTCTTCTCTGAGCGTCCTTTCCAGCCTCATCCCCGACACTGCGAATCTAACGTCGGCAAGCTTTGCGGCGTCCAGGTCAGAGAGACCGTCTCCGATGTAGGCCACTTTTACTCCACGTTGTTGAAAGCTCCTGACCAGATCGTCCTTGAAGCTCTTCGATTCGAGGTTGACAATCCGGGGAAAGCTGAAGTTGATCTTCCGCCCATCATAGAACGACGTGCCAGAATGCATCTTGATCAGGGGGCGCAGTCCCAGCTTGTCCAGGTAATGATAGATCACGAAGTCCAGGCCAGCGGAGACGATGTAGAAGGGTACGCCATTATCATGACAGAAGTGGACCAGCTCCGGGAAATCCTGCCTGACGCAAGCCACCCTCTCCAGTTCTTCGATGATCGTTGCTTCGGGCACGTGGACCAGATTGAATTGGCGGACCATGCACTGCTCCAGCGATATCTTCCCTTCGCCCAGCAACCGGTCGTATTGTTCCCAATCGCCCTCGGCGAATCGGCGAAGCACGTAGTCCGCCGTATCGAAGCTGGTGATGGTGCCATCGAAATCGCATAGAATCACCAGTCCCGAGGAGCCGACTCGGTCAGCATCGCTCCCTGCCCGCTTCGAGACCCATTCCGCGGTCTTGGGGTTGAGCAGGCTGCACTTACCACACATTATCCGGCACTTCCTTCGGGATTCCCTGAAGCACATTTATTACCTATAGTATGATTGGTTCAACGATGTCCGCTGATTGGACAGAGCTCTACCGCCCGAAGTCGCTCATAGATGTGGTCGGGAATCCGAAAGCCGTCAAGGAGCTGAAGGAGTGGGGGGTCTCTTGGGAATCTGGCATACCGTTCAAACGAGCGGTGGTCCTGCTCGGCCCGCCGGGAGTGGGGAAGACCAGCTCCGCGATCGCCCTGGCCAACGACATGAGCTGGGGCCTCGTCGAGATGAACGCCTCGGAGCATCGTGACGGCGACAGCATCCGCCAGATCGCCGGCAGGGCATCGATCAGCGACACGTTCACCAGCGAGGGCGAGTTCCTCTCCACGAAGGAGGGGCGCAAGAAGCTCATCGTCATGGACGAGGCGGACAACATCTTCGGAAAGGATGACTACGGCGGCGTGCCAGCGCTTTCCGAGATCGTGAGCAAGACCAAGCAGCCATTGGTCCTGATCGTCAACGATTTCTATGCCTTGAGCCGCAAGAGCTCGGTTATAAAGGAACGGACTCTGCAGATCAGATTCAACAAGATCCAGCCGGCGACGGTGAAGGTAGTCCTGCGCCGGGTCTCGGCCGACCAGGGCCTTTCGGTCTCAGATAGAGTGCTGGAGCTCCTGGCGAATAACAGCAACGGCGACCTCAGGGCGGCGATCCACGACCTCCAGGCCATCGGGATGGGAAATCCGGAGATCAAGGAGGAGCAGGCGCTGATGCTCGACAATCGGCTCACGGCGAAGAGCAACTACGACTTAATGGGCGAGATATTTCACGGCACGAACCCGATGAAGGCGAAGAACACCATGCGGGACATGCAGGAGGACCCAGGGCACAACCTGCTCTGGATAGAGGAGAACCTCCCCCACGCCTATCACGAGCCGGAGGACCTGAAGCGGGGGTTCGACCTGCTGGCCCGGGCGGACATCTTCCTCGCCCGGGTCTCCAGGAGGCAATACTTCCGCTTCTGGGCCTATGCCTCGGACCTCATGTGCTTCGGCGTGTGCGCGGTGAAGAGCCGCCCGTACAACGACTACGTCCGCTACCAGTTCCCGATGTACCTCATGAAGATGTCGCGCAATAAGGCGAACAAGCTGGTACGCTCCTCGGTCTCGCTCAAGCTCGGTTCCAGCTGCCACACCTCGATGAGGCAGGCGACGCACGACATCCTTCCCTATTTCAAATGGCTTTACCAGAAGAACAAGGACTTCCGGCTGGCGACGACCGAGGACCTCCGCCTGGAGCAGGAGGAGGCCGCCTTCCTATTGGACACGAAAGTGGACTCAAGCGCGGTCAAGCACCTCATCCAGGATATAAACAAGAAGAGGAGCGGGGAGTCGGACGAGCATGACCTGAAGCCGGTGAAGCTGGAAGCGCTGCCGCAGGCTCAGAAGGTCGAACGATCGGCCGAGGAGACGAAGCAGAAGAGCCTGTTCGAGTATTAGGTGCCGGACATGAGAGAGGAGCTCAGGAAGAGACTGGAGAAGCAGCAATACCACTTCAGCGGCGACCACGCTGCGGTCAAGCTCTGCCACTGGATGAAGCAGTCGATGCTGCACGAGCGGCACTGCTACAAGCAGGCGTTCTACGGAATGAGCTCGCACCGCTGCCTGCAGATGACGCCGGTGGTGCACGACTGCACCCATGAATGCGTCTTCTGCTGGCGGATCCGGGGCTTCGAGGGCGAAGAGCGGCGCTGGAAGGATCCAGAGGTGATGCTCGACGAGCTGCTGGCGGAACAGAGGAAGATGGTCACGGGCTTCAAGGGCGACGACCGCTGCCAGAGATCGATGTACGAGGAGGCGAGGGAGCCCAGGCACGTAGCCATCTCGCTGGCGGGGGAGCCGACCATGTACCCTCATCTGGGGGCGTTCATCGAACGATGCCACCGGCGGGGGATGACCACATTCCTGGTGACCAATGGCACGTTCCCCCAGGTGCTAGTAGATCTCGACCCGCTGCCCACCCAGCTATACGTCACCGTGGCGGCACCGAACAAGCAGGTCTACCTCGACGCCTGCCAGCCCCGGGTCTCCGACGGCTGGGAATCGCTGATGCGCACGCTCGAGGTATTGCCATCGCTGGACACGAGGACGGTCATCCGGCATACCCTGGTGCAGGAGCTGAACCTGGGATGGGAGGAGGAGTATGCCATGTTGGACCGGATCGCCGATCCGACGTTCATCGAGCCCAAGGGATTCGTCTTCGTCGGCGATTCGAGGAAGCGGATGAGCATAGACAACATGCCATCCCACGCGCGAGTGGAGGAATTCGGCCTGAAACTGGCCGGTCTCCTGGGTATCGAGCTACTGAAGGAGAAAGCCGATAGCAGAGTGGTCCTCCTGGGCGACAGGAATGAGAAGACGGAGCTGCTGCTCTGATCGTTTGATTTCCATCTAGCCACGCAAGTCACTTCATCCGGATTGTCTCGAGGTTCATCGGGGCCCTGGTCTCGATGTTGAACTTCTTGTAGATCGCGGATGCCAAGTCGGTGCACTTGTGCTCCTCGCCGTGCCCAACGATTATTCGCTCCGGCTTCGGCTCCAAGGTGGCGATGTAGTTGATCAGCTGCCTTCTGTCCGAGTGTCCGGAGAAGCCGTCGACGATCTCCACCGCCATCTTGAACTGGATGGTTATCGGCTTGCCCTTGTCCATCAGGGTGATGTCGCTCACCCCGCGCTGGATGCGCCTTCCTAGCGTTCCCTCCGCCTGGTATCCGACGAAGATCAGGGTGGAATTGCTGTCGTCCGCCCAGGCCTTGACGTACTCCATCACCGGGCCGCCGTTCATCATGCCGCTAGTGGCAAGGACGATCAGCGGCTCGTTGTCATGGCAGATCTTCTCCCTCATCTCGCTGGAATCGACCCGCTTGAAGATGATGGATAGGAAGGGATTCTGCCCCATCTGGAATATCTGGGTGCGCAGTTGGCTGTTCAGGTACTCCGGGTAGGCGGTATGGATAGCCGTGGCCTCCCAGATCATGCCGTCCAGATATACCGGGACGGTCTCGACCTTGCCGGTGCGCATCAGTTCTTCGAGAACGAGCATTACTTCCTGCGACCGCCCGACGGCGAATACCGGGATGACGATCTTCCCTTTCTTGGCCAGGCTGCGCTCGATGATCCCCTTCAGCTGGTTCGCGGCATCGGTCCGACTCGGCTGGATGTCGCGGTATCCGCCGTAAGTTGATTCCATCACCAGCGTTTCCAGGCGAGGGAACTTGTTCACGGTGGCGTTGAACAGCCAGGTCCTCTCGAACTTCATGTCGCTGGTGAATGCGATGTTATAGAGGCCGTCGCCGACGTGGAAGTGGCAGACCGCCGAGCCGAGGATGTGGCCAGCATTCTGGAATGTCAGTCGCATGTCCGGCGCGATGTCCGTGGTCTCGCCATACTTCAGGGTGATGCAGTGCTTGACCATCTCCCGCACGTGCGACGATTCGTAGGGGACCTTCTTGTTCTCGCCCCCGGAGACCTTGAGCGCATCGATGAGCATCAGCGACATTAGATCCCTGGTCGGAGCGGTGCAGTAGACCGGTCCGTCATATTTCAGCTTGTACAAGGCTGGCAGCAGGCCGCAATGGTCCAGGTGCGCATGGGTGATCACCACTGCGTCAATGGAATCGAGCGGTTGCACCTCCGGGGCGTTGGTGAACGGCCTGAGGTCGAAATCGGAAGGGTGGATGCCGATATCGATCAGGACCTTGCTCTCCTTGGTGGAGAGCATGGAGCAGCTCCTTCCCACCTCGCGGAAGCCCCCGAGCGCGGTCAACCTCAACCAGGTGTCGCCCTCGAGCTTCTGCCGTGCCAGGCGCCGCCCCACCTTCTTCAGGAAGTCCTTGCGCTCGTCTTGCACGTGGCGCAGGTAATCGCGTATCTCCGAGACGGTCTTGGATGGGATCGGCGGCGCGCGCACGACCTTCGGAGCCCAGCCGACCTCCTTCTTGATCTCGTTGAGCACTGCACCCTGCTTTCCGATGACCAGGCCAGGTGCCAGCGCCTCGATGGTGACTTCCCCGGTATCGTGCTCGAAATAGATGTCGGTGATTTCCGCCTCGGGCGGGATGATCTCCCGGATGCGCTTCTCCACGGATTCCGGGTCGGCGAGCATCGTCGGGTCCGGACGAATGGCTACGCGGCGCCTTAGTCCCTGGGCCAGCTGGCGGACGATGTCGTTATTGTTCGCGAAGGCTTCCATGTCCCGGGTGTAGACCACCACCACCGGTCCCTCGAAATCGATCTCGGTGATGTTGATGGTCGAGGGCACGATCTTGCGGACCTGCTCTCTCGCCTCTTCTAGTATTTTCTCTGCGCTCATGAACCGTTCACACTTTCAGTTTAATTTGATCCCATAAGGGTGGGAAATGCACAATTCTGGAAATTCGATAAGGGAAGGGGTTTACCGGGACTTGGGGTAGTCGATGCCGAGCTTGGTGGCGCGCTTGCGCACATCGTCCTCGGTGAGTTCCTTGTACCCGTCCTTGGAGATGGTGATTATGGCCATTCCGTCCCCGCTCGCGGAGTCGCGCTTCATGGCGGCGTTGAGCGACCGGATGGTGATGTCGACGGCGTCGTCGGCGCTCATCCCTTTCTTGTAGTTGTCTTCAAGCACACCGTATGCGAAGAGCGACCCCGATCCGACGGAAACGTAGTTATCCCGGATCGATCCGCCGGCCGCATCAATGCCATAAACATGACCGCCTTCCCTGTCGAAGCCTCCCATTATCAGGCCGACGTAGTAGTATCCCGCTGCTCCACCCCCACGGTGGAGGATGTTCGACAGCAGGGTTGAGGCGGCCTTCACGCTCATTTGCGCCTGTCGCTTGAGGCGGTAGAGCTCCACCTCGGCCTTGATGTAGCGGGCGAGGAGCTGGGCGTCCCCCACCAGTCCGGCGGTGGTCAATCCCAGGTTGTCGTCGATCTTGAAGACCTTCTGGACTTCCTTGTGAGCAATAATATTGCCCATGGTCGCCCGGTGCTCTGAGGCAAGGATCACGCCGTCCTTGTAGACGATGCCGATTGTGGTTGTTCCTGTTTTCAATTGCTGATCTGTAACCATTCCATCACTCCCTTAGAAAGCATGCTAAAAGATGGATTACTAGGCAATCACTCTGATAAAGCTGGGGCTATATATACATTTCCAAATATCCGCTTCGCTGAAGGCGTTATCCGCTGCCTCTGGCATCATCGCTCTTGCTCGATTCGACCTTTGCCGTTGGTTCAAGTACCCTTGCAGCGAACCAATCGAGAAGGAATGCAACCCCTATCCCCGCTACCATACCGGTGACCATCCGGATGATGTTCGAGGATTCATAGCTGCTGATCAATTGCGCCCCGCCATCCAGCGCCATGGGGATTAGGAGGAGCAATGAGAGTTTCGGTCCGATTCTCAGCCTGCCAGAGAAAGCTATCCCTATTCCCACCACCAGGCCGATGAATATCCCCAGGTCGCGGGTGCAGAAGGGCATCTGGTTGCCGTTGATGGTGAAGGAGCGCACTAGTAGCTGATGGCACTCGGAGTCTCCGATGAGGTAGACCGCCCCAGCCAGGGGGTTCATATGCTCGATTTCCTGCCAATTATCGATCGTTCCGACCGATCCCGAAAGGTCGGGGACGCTTCCGCTCGGCAGTGTCAAAGGCGCTATGAACACCAGCGCTAGCCAGATCCCGAAGACGCACAGCAGCGTCGCTTCCGCCCGGCGCCTTGGCGGCAGATCCTTCCACATCCGGCTTTCTCAGGCGTACCTTCGAGATAACACTTTTGGTGCATGTGCCTGAAAGTCCGCGCCGGATCGTCGGCAAAGAACAAAAAGGCGGAGTGGGATATTGATGGCGATGGTCGATTTACCTGAAGAGCTGAAGCAGCTGAAGAGGTTCCACGGTCACCTTGGCCCCTTCGTGGTGATCGGGTATCGGATGGGAGCGATAGCCAGGAAGAAGCTGGAGGGCAAGATGGAGGCCATCGTCTTCACCGGCTCCAAGGTTCCCCTGTCCTGCATCATCGATGGCATCCAGTTCTCCTCCTCTTGCACGCTCGGAAAAGGGAACATCTCGGTCCAGGAGAAGGACGAAGCGAAGGCCCATTTCGTGAACGACAAGGAACTGGTCGAGATCAAGCTGCACGACGACGCGCGGCAGCGCATCGAGACGACCTGCACCCGGGACGTGGAGGAATTGATGGCGCTGGGGCTGCTGGGCGAAGCGGAGGCGGCCCTTTTCAGCATCACATCAGTTGAGACAACCCCGTTCGAGCGAACAGTGAAACTGCGGTGAAGACCAGGAGGGCGATGGGGCAGCGAACCGCGAAATCGCGAGCAAGACACGCCCAGGTCCGGTCGCGGCGCAGGAAGTTAGTAAAATAGCAGACGCAGAAGACCAGCTCGGCGAGATAGAACATCGCCAGCATGATCTGGACGTCAACCGAGCCGGAGCTTGCCGAGCCAATACTGACGGTGATGGCCATAAGGCTGCTGGTCACCCCCAGCACTATCGGGGCGAAGACCATGCCGGTCGAGCGCATCATGTCCACCACGCCATGCAGGTTCTCCTCGATCTTCAGCTCCGCCACACGGATGTCGCTGAAGTTGTGCGCCAGGTTGAGCGCCAGCTTGCCTGCGTACTGCGGGTCCTTCTCGGCGGCCCGGGCGACTACGGCGAACGCCTGCGCGAGGTCCTTGCCGCACACGGCAGAGAGCTCGCGCTCCAGTATCTCACTCAGCTCGGCCCGGTCCAGTCGCGCCCGTTTCAACGCCCTCGAAGCGCAACCTCCGAAGGGCGTCCCCTTCCCGGTGAGCGCTATCTCCTCGAGCGCCTTCTCGAAAGAGGCGCCCCCGGCCATCCGGCTGCCCATCTGGAATAATGCCGAGATGAAGCCAGCGCGCTCTCCATCATGGTGAGCGGTCCGCCAATGGCGGGCCTTCGCCCCGATGACAAGGCAGAGCGGGAGGACGAGCGCCAAGGCAAGGCAGTAGGGCAGCAGCTCGCCCGCGACAAGGAGCGCGGAGAGGATCGAGAGGAGCGCCGAAAGCCCGATCGGCATGAGCATCGGGCTCCAACCGGGGAATGCCAGTCTAGGCACCTCTGCCATCGGGTTGCGGCTCAGCGCCCCGTTCGCAAAGAGCAGACAGCCGCTCGGTACCACGATCAACAGAAGGAAGAACAGCCAACCACCCTCGAATGTAGAGCTCGTGCTTCCTCCACCAGTCCCGCTGATCGACCCCAGACTGAGCAGGGGAGCGATGGAGAAAAGCATGACCGGCAGCATGATGCCCAGGGCGAAGATGATGAGGGCGGGGTTGGAGAGCGATGCCACGTAGCGGTCCGCCGCCTCCTTCACTCCTTCGATGGCGGTGCGGTTCGCCCGATCCAGCACCCGGTCGCGCGACTCCGCATCGGATTCGTAGGTCGAGGCGAGGATCAGGTGCAGGGAGCGGCCTACGGCGTCGTTATCCGCCGAGAGCCTAGGGATGAAGGCCAGGAGCGCTTGGTCCAGGCTGTCCGACCTCCGGGTCAGGACCTCCCAGCCCAGGCGGACGAACCGCTTCGCCAGTTCGCCGGAACAGGTCTGCGACACCCTGCCCATGGCCCATTCCAATGAGGACTGGATGCGCATGTTCATGACTAAAGTGCCGATCGTCCCCGGCGATTCACGCAAGTATGCCCGCTGCTCCCTCTTCGCCTGCCTCGATGGGTTGTTGGCGACCCGGTTGGCGAGGAGCAGGGGAATGAGCAGCGCTGGAAGAAGGGTGTAGACCAGCGTCCTCGTTCCGAAGACGAGGGACAGCAGGACCACCAGGATGGCGATAATCAGCAGGGAACTCAGGAAGGTCCGCCAGGCAGCGCTCTCCACTTCGGCCAGGGAAATGGAGTTCCGCATCATCCAATCGCGTGCGTCGTCCGACCTTCCGGCCGCGACCATCTTCCTGAAGGCCTTCGGCGGTCCGGACCGTTCCGTCCGAGTGGAGAGACCGAACGAAGCTAGCGGGTAGCCATTCATCGGGCATCCCCCACGACAAGGGCGCGGAAGCCCTCCACGATCTTCTCATAGTCCCTCTCCCCCTTCTCCTTCGCCCGCCAGAGGAAGTTGTTGGAACGGGCCGTCCAATCGGGACCGAGGCAGGCAGCATCCACCTTCGACCGCTCCAGTAGGATCCTGCGCATCTCCGCCCTGGCGTTTATGTCCCGGATCGCATCCTCATGCGAGATGCCCCATGAGGCCGCGATCCTGGCTATCGCCTCCGAACCTGATTGCAGGCTACACGCGAACCGATCGCCCTCGGCGCTATACCGGACCAGCTCACTGAATTCGCCTGGAGACTTCTTATTCGATTCCACCAGCTCGAGAAGGCGGCGGACCGGCTGCTGAGTGCCGAAGGGGCGGTTCAGCCCCAGGCTCATGACCACATCGGTTGACATGAATGCCTCTGGATGGATGCCAAGGTCGTGGACCGCTCTCTCGTAGACGGAACGGGCGGAATCGCCATGGATGGTGCCGAGGACGCTCGAGCCGGCCTTCCCCGTTCTCATGCTCTCGTACAATACCTGGGCCTCCTTACCTCGCACCTCTCCCAGGACGATCGCCGACTCGCCCAGGCGCAACGAGACTCTCAGCGCCTCCACCGTCTTGTTCTCCCTTGTTTCGCCGGAGCGCTGTTCCACCACC
This sequence comes from Methanomassiliicoccaceae archaeon, assembly GCA_963768775.1. Classification (GTDB taxonomy): domain Archaea; phylum Thermoplasmatota; class Thermoplasmata; order Methanomassiliicoccales; family UBA472; genus FEN-33. The sequence goes on along the minus strand of CAVYIY010000006.1, from coordinate 368,985 downwards.
AGCGACTGCACCTTGAATCCGAGGGACTGCATCTGCCTCACCGGAAGCTCGGGCGTGTCCTCGATGGTGAGGATGCGCTGGGTCCGGGGGAATTCGAAGAGGCTCGCCGCCAACAGAGAGGACTTCCCGGCACCGCGCGGGCCGCAGATGAGGATGGTGCTCCGGCCGTCGATGAGGAATGAGATCAAGGCCGCGGTCAAGCAGTCCAGCGAGCCCTCGCGCACCAGCTTCAGGAGCGTCCAGGGATTGCGGGAATGCCGGCGGAAGGCAATCGCCGGTCCCTCGGGACTGAGGGGAGGGGATATCGCCGTAGCCCTGGCCCGTCCATTGAGGATGTCCGTTTCCAGGACCGGGCAGGATTCGGAAAGCGGCCGGCCGCTGAAATACCTGATTCGGGCGACGAGGCACTTGACCTCCGGGGTCGAGGCGATGATGTTCGTGCGACAGCGCAGTATGCCTGCGCATCCCACCTGGTTCAGCGCCACGTGCACCGGGTTCGAGTCGGCCGGTGCATCGATGTAGATGTCCTCGACGTGATCGTCGGAGAGCAGGATCTCGAATAGGCCGAGGCCGACGGTATAGCGCGCCACAATGGCCGCGAGCGATTCCAGCCTCTCGCCCGTCATCTTATCGGAGCCGCATTCGTTCTTGAGCTTGGCGAGTTCCGCTCGCGCCAGTCGGGTGACGCTCCTGCGCATCGCGTCCATGTCGAGGTCCAGCTCCGAAGGTGGATTCTCCAGGATGTTGCCGATCACCCGGTTCAAGGCGAGGATTTGCCCCTGGGGCAAATCGTACTCCAGGGGCCGGATGTGGTACCGGACGCCGACCTCGTCATCGCTGCTGATGAGCAGGATGCGCGCATCGTTGACCTGATATTCCTCTAGAACCTTATGGTTGAACGGCATTTCAGAGGAGATCCAGCACTGCGAGAAGCTCGGTCGGGACCTCCGTCCGTTGACGAAAAGTCGTTGAAGGCTGGGGGAGAGCGTTTGCCATGGGGATTGAGGCTGGGCGATGCATTTCTGCGCCATCCTCCTCAACGGCTTCCCCCCAAAACTCTCACCGCCAGTTGATTCAGTTGCAGGCTGAGGGCAGAGAGGTCCCGCTTCGCCCCCTCCATGCTCGCCAACGTCCGATTTCGGCAGGAGGCACATTGCGGCCCCCCGCCCTGATGGAATGGCACGTTGAAGTGGGCCTCCTGGGGCATTGGCGGCCAGTCCTCATAGAGGCGCTCGATTAATCTGGATGGCTCGATCGGGCATTTCGAGCACCTTCTCGACAAGCTTCGCTTGGCAGCTCGGCATCCGGAAAGTGGCGAGGCCATCCTCTGCAGCGCGACCACACTTCTCCCCCGGTACTCGACGACCACGTCCCTTGCCAATGCGATGTGGTCGACCTCGCCCGCCTCCGCGACCGCTCGGACGCACCCTCGCAGGCACCGCAGCTGCCCCAGGTCCTGCGGACCGTCGCACCCTGAGCAGTCGATGGTGAGGTAATCATTCGCCTTCCTGCTTGGGCAGGCGAACGGATGCGGCCGTCTGGACGAGTCTCTGAATAGCAATCCTTGGATCGACAATCCTGCCTTCATGGTCCCCAGGTCAGATTCAGGTCGGCCGTCATCTCCGTTGCAGCTAGATGTAATATACGCGAAAGACCGGAAGGCGCATCTATTGGTCGGTGCATGGATGCCCCCATGGAAGTGCTTGCCCCCGCCGGGACCGTGGACTCGCTCAAGGCAGCTCTGTCCGCCGGAGCGGATGCTGTCTATCTTGGTGGCAAGCGATTTGGCGCCAGGCACTTTGCGCCCAACTTCTCGGATGCGGAACTCGCCGGCGCGATCAAGCTTTCCCATTCCCGTTCGGCCAGGGTCTATGTGACCGTGAACACTCTGATAAAAGAAACGGAGTTGAAGGAAGCGCTAGATTATGTCGCCCGGCTGGAGAAAATGGGTGCTGACGCGGTGATCGTTCAGGACCGCGGGCTCCTCACATTGATCAAGGAGAATCTGGGGATCTCCGTGCACGCCTCCACCCAAATGGGCATCCACACTGCGGACGGAGCTGTCTGGGCGAAGGAACAGGGGGTGGAGAGGGCCATACTGGCGCGGGAACTGAGCCTGAAGCAGATCGAGGAGGTGAAACGGGAATCTGGCATCGGCATCGAGGTATTCGTCCATGGCGCCCTCTGCATCTCCTTCTCGGGACAATGCCTCTTCTCCAGTTTCGCCGGCGGGCGCAGCGGGAACCGGGGCATGTGCGCCCAGCCTTGCCGCAAGTGGTATTCCCAATCCCATTCGAACGGATTCTTGCTGAGCACGGCCGACCTGTGCGGCGCCAATGCCATCAGTCAACTGATCCATATCGGGGTCGAGGCGCTGAAGATCGAGGGCCGGGTGCGCAATCCCATCTATGTGCATCTAGTAACGAAGTTGTACAAACAGGCGGTCAGGCGAGCTGAGGCCGGGGAAGAAGAGCTTCTAACGCAAAAGGAGAGGAGGCTGCTCGCCGTTGCCTTCAGCAGGGGATTCACCGGAGGCCATTTGCTAGGCGAGTCGATTGGCCATCGAGAATATGCCGATTCCCGCGGCCTCTTCATCGAGCGCGCAATGGTCTCTAACAATCACATCATCATCAAGGACCAAATGCCTGGTATCGGTGACGGACTGACCCTCTATCGGGATGGTGAAAAGGTCGGGGGCTTCGAGGTCAAGCAGCCAATGGGGCCTTTCGGGCATCGTGTGCCGTTCGCGATCCAGAACGGGGAATACGAGGTCTACAAGACGAGAGATGCAAGCTTCTCGACCATCGAGAATATGATCTGCTCGGTCCCATTCCGCATCGGGACCGTGTCCCGAGCCGACTTCAGGCTCCCGCGCAAGGATTCTAACCGGGGATCTCATCCTCCAGAGCTTTCGGCGTACGTCTCTTCGCTGAAGTCGCTGGAAGCGGTTCTGCCCTTCATCGACCGGGCGTACTTCGAGCTTTCTGGGGATTGGCAGGAAGCGAGGAATTTGGCGGAGGCGGCAGGGGTGGATTTCGCGGTCCTTCTGCCCCGGGTCAGCCCGGAGATCCCCGACATCGACGCCGAGCAGCTGATGGTCTGCAATGTGGACCAGGCCCACCGGTACGGAGATAGGAGATTGTTCGGGCATTATGGGATGAACTTCTTCAATTCCTACTGCCAACCAGAATTGTATCAATCGACGCTCTCCGTGGAGCTGTCCCGCCAGGAAATCCAGGCGGTCGCCGCCAGGTACGCCGGTCGCCTCGAGGTCATGGGGTTTGGCAGGACGGAACTGATGGTGATCAAGGATGCTGCGATCGAGGAGGGTCGTATAGTCGATGAGGCGGGACGCAAATTCCCTGTGTACCGGGATGATTACGGCTATTCTCACATACTCAATAATGCAGACCTGCTCTTGCTGGATTACCTGGATGAGTTCGAACGCATCGGGATCGAGTCGGTTGGCCTTGACTTGAGAAGGAAGCACCCGGAGCTGGCGGCGATGGTCGTGGGGGCCTTCAGGGATAGGGACGTCACGAAGAAGTCCGCGATCAAGCGGAAATGCGGGAACATCACTCATGGGCATTTCTTGAAGGGCGTATCCTGACCGTTGCCTGATTGTAATCGGTGCGGTGAAGCGTCCATTCCTTCGTAGAAGGATCGTGCATGGGCACTGTAGAGCGATCAGAGATGACAGGCAGGGCGTCGGCGGGTTCTTCGAGGCAATACTGGCCGTCATGATTGTGACCTCTGGATTCACTATCCTATTGGTCTCGGTCAACGTGGCTCAAGGCGACCACGGGCTTGATGTCGGCACCGAGACAGAATGTGAGATTCGAGAGATTTGCCTAGGACTGCTTGGCGACCAACGGATCGTTCGGCCTCCTTTCGTCATCCTCTTGTGCAATTCTTTCCTTTGGGGCGAGATCGTCGAGGATGCGATGTCCGCCTTTCCCTGTTATTCGGTCACGCTAATCGTCGACCTGGAGTCCCCGCGAACCGTACTGCTAGCTCAGAAAGTTCCCGCTATCAGCCTGGGCCAGATAACTAAGGTTAGGCTCCCTGTGGATGTGGAAATGGCACCCTCCCTGGTCCACGTGGGCATACTCGAGGTGACGGTGCGGACATGAAGAAAGTGGTAGGAAGACATGGCATTGCAGCGGTCATCGATTCGCTTGTATTCGTCTGCATAATCGCCGTGATAGCGCTGCTGATCCTCGATTCGCAGAGCAGTGTGGTGCAAAGCGAGAGCTTTGATCGGTCCTCGATGGTCCACTCAGTCCTGGTCCATAGCACGATTGCGATGAATGATGTCGACAGAGATGGAGAGAACAGTTCCGAAGCTCAGGTTTCCGAACTACTTTGCGAGGCATTGGGTTCAGGTGACCAGGCGTTGGTTAGCAGGTTGTCCGCTCGCTTGGGATCGATTTCCGACCCACTGATTGAAGCCCCGTATCATTATCGATGGGTCGTATCTGGAGCAAATGAGGAGATCTCCATCGGGGAAAGCAGCGTTCCCAAATCTTGCGACATCATGGCATCAGCGATAGATATGAAGCATGAGGGCCAGGCAATCCGCTCGGTCCTTTACCTTTGGATCTTATGAGCTGGCCGCTCCCGATGGATGGTTTCCACCTTCTGCTGCGCGATTGCCGTCGTCTTGGCCAGATCGACATATGCGAAAACGAACGATAGGATGATGAAGACGAAGATCAGGATCACGGCAACATCTGATGAGATGGCGGAGAAGAACGACGCCCATCCGAAATTGAACTGGTAATAGGTGGCATAGAGGACGATAAGCACCAGCGCGATAGCGTCAAGGAGATACATCAGCTGCCCAAAGATGGTGCGCTTGACGGCGATCGAGATGCATTCCTTCCCGCAGATTTCGCAATCGCGTCTGGCATGCCAATTGCGCGGCCGTAGGCTATCGCAATCGGGGCAGTAGCAATACTTCACACCCCTTCATGGGCATCTTCGCTAAAATGATTTTGCGATGCGCGCGACTGGATTCCGACCAGCATGTGACCAATGGGAACAGTGACGAGAGAATCGCGCGCGGCAATTCGATTCAGGCGCCAAACTTCTCCGAACGTCCCGCCTTATCATACAGGATTGGCAGGATGTCCCGCCCCCTTATCCTCCCCAATCCGCCTTGGGAAGCGGCGGCCTCGTCGAACGTCGCCCCAGTATCCCGGACCATTCCTTCGCAATAGATCGTGAGCGGCACGGGATCGCCGGAATGATCCTGCATCTCGATCGGGGTGCAATGGTCTGCCACGAAGGCGACCACCACGTCTCCGGGAAGATTATGACGCAAGAATCCGGCCATATCGTCCAAGCGCTCGATTACCTCCACTTTCTTCGTCGGATCGCCATCGTGGGACGCGATATCTGCCGCCTTGATGTTCACCAGGACGAAGTCCTTCGATTCCAACTCATGCGTCGCCGCCTTCGCCTTGGCGATCATGTCCGTGTCCAATCCGCCGGTCGCACCGGGGACGTCGATGATGTCCAGCCCGCAAATCCTGCCGATCCCTTTGATCAATGATACGCCAGCGATGCAAGACCCTGTCATATCCCATTTGTCCTCGAAAGGTTCGATCTCGGGGAACATTCCGGCACCGCGGGGCAGCAGTATGTTCGCGACCTGCAGCTTCTCCGCCGCGCGACGTCGATTCACTGGGTGTTCGTTCAATATGCTGTAGGATTTCTTGACGAAAGCGTTGACGATCTTCGCGGTCTTCTTTGCTTCCGGCTCAAGGGGCTGGACCTCGTGGACCTGCGCGAAGCCATGAGGGTCGGCATCTGAAACCTTGGCCGATAGGCCCGGTCCGCTGAGGAGAAGCACGGCACGATGTTCGGTGGCCTCCTTCACAACGACGTTGACTCCGTCAATGACCATTCCGTTCAGCGGTTTCACCAATTCTGTGGTGTCTGGCTCCTTGATTCTCCCCGCTCTGCGGTCGGTTACCACCATCTTCTCGTCGACCGTGGCGAAATTGCATCGGAAAGCCACATCACCTTTCTTGCCCACCAGGCCAATGCCCGCCGCTTCGATCGGGCCGCGACCGGTGTAAACTTGGTATGGGTCATAGCCCAGTATCGAGAGATGCGAAGTGTCACTTCCCGGGCGAATTCCCGGTCCAATAATGTCCACTATGCCCGATGAACCGTGCTCGGCGAACCAGTTCAGGTTCGGCCGGACCGCCGCCTGCAGTGGCGTCTTCCAATGCAATTGCTTGACCGCCCTGTCACCTAGGCCGTCCATCACGACAATCAAGATCTTTCTTGTCTCAGGCATATTACCAACGGCATATCGGTGAATGGTGCTAAAAGTCCACCGATGGCTAGGTTTCCTGGGTCAATGGGTCACGGGACCAGATGTCCGCCGGCAGGGTTTCATAGACACCTTGCTGAGCCTTGACCACTTCGATGTCCATGGCCATCGAGGCGATGTTCTCGTTGTTCAATGACCAATAGAATATACGCCAGGTTCTGCCGCTGGGCAGGACTGCCTCTTCCCAATCAGTCTTCAGTATGGCGACGTCCTGCAGGAAATAGAACAGTCTGCGATCGTCCTGGTCCAAAGCATTGTCAATGATGTCATCCTCGAAACCAAAGTAATTCAGGACCCGCAAGGTAATCTGTGCCGCAATCTCGTCGTCGACCCCGACTTTCCTGGAGATGGCCCGCAAGAGCATTTCATATCTAGATGTGTCAAATTCTGTTTTCATTTTCTCCATCGATAGTCTGTCCGCACATCTATAAATAGGTTCATGCAAACCCATCGGTTCTAACCCATGAATCATCTCTTCCTCGATAGCTATCTGGTCGGGCGCGATATAAGCATTGGCTAGCCGCTCCTGCAATAATTGGTAGCATTTGGCCTATTTGTGTAATTCATGAACGCAATTCCGGCGCAGATAATGGCAATCAGAGTTTATATTCTGTAAGCCGATTGCCTTTTAGATGAACTGCCCAAGCTGCGGGACGCCGATGGAGGACGGGATCTTGGAGACAGAGAGCCTGGTTTCCGGGGTGAAATGGCGCAAGGAGATCACGTCCCTAAGCCGCATTGGCATCGGGGGTGAGCGGATCTATGAGTCCAACATGTGGGGCATCGTTCACATTAAGGCCGAACGTTGTCCCTCTTGTCGGCTGATTGTCCACAAGTATTGACCGCTCATTCGTCATGATCACGGAGACTTTCGCCGTTTTTCCGCAGAAGTGCGATTCTGCGATTGTCGTAGTTTATAGCAGGGAGGTAGATTTACCAGTAGAAATTCCTCAGTCCAGATATGAACATAGCTTATTTAATAGAGGTTCATTCATATTGTGAGAAATCCAAAAAGCCGACTATGCGGTCCAGCAGTGATATAATATCGATATGGCATTTTCAAATTGGGTGGGGTAACAAAGATGAGCATGGGGAAGCTTGAGATCCTTTTCAATCCGAAAACGATTGCGGTCATAGGGGCCAACAGCGACAAGAAGAGCGTCGGCTATTCCATATTCAGCAATCTTATTGGCAGCGGATACGAGGGGATAGTGTATCCCGTAAACCTGAAGAGGACCAGCGTGCAGGGGGTCAAGAGCTATCCCACGGTCGGAAGCGTTCCCGACAAGGTCGATTTGGCGATCATTGCCACCCCGGCGGTCACCGTCCCGACGCTCATGGAGGAATGCGGGAAGGCAGGAGTCAGCGGCGTGGTCATCGTTTCGTCAGGCTTCAAAGAAGCTGGCAAGGAGGGAACGGACCTTTACAACTTAATATCGGAGACCGCCAATAAGTATGGCATCAGGGTAATGGGGCCCAACTGCCTAGGGTTCATCAAGCCGTCCATAAATTTGAACGCCAGCTTTGCCGGCAAGATGCCGCTTCGCGGGAAGATCGCTTTCATCTCTCAGAGCGGAGCGCTGTGCACGTCTGTCCTTGATTGGGCGGTTAAGCAGAACGTGGGGTTCAGCCATTTCGTCTCCATTGGAGAGATGGTCGACATCGGCTTCCACGACCTGATAGACTACTTCGGGACGGACCCGGGAACAAACAGCATACTCATCTACATGGAATCGCTCTCCGATGCCAGAAGGTTCCTGAGCGCGGCGAGGGCATTCTCCAGGACCAAGCCGATCATCATACTGAAGGCAGGGAAGACCTCAGGAGGCGCTTCTGCTGCCCTGTCGCACACAGGAAGTTTGGCTGGCGATGACAGGGTGTTCGATGCCGCGTTCAAGCGCGCAGGCGTCATACGAGTGAATGAGATCGGGGAGCTGTTCGACAGCGCCAAGACGCTTTCGATGCAGAGAATCCCGCACGGCAACCGATTGGCGATAATTACGAACGCAGGTGGTCCGGGCGTCATCGCTGCCGACTATTTGCTGACGAACAACGGCCAGCTTGCGGTGCTATCCGAAGATACCCTCAGCAAGCTGAACAAAAGCCTTCCTGCCATGTGGAGCAAATCTAACCCCGTCGATGTCCTAGGGGACGCGAACCCTCAACGATACAAGGACGCGGCCGGGCTGTGCCTGAACGACGAAGGCGCCGATGGCTTATTGGTCATCCTCACCCCGCAAGGGGTTACGGACTCGTCCGCGATCGCGAAGGAAATCGTAACCCTGCCGAGGTACAAGACAATCTTGACCTCATGGATGGGGGAAGACGCGGTGAAGGAGGGGAGAGAGATCCTGGAGAAGGGGAACATCCCCACATACCGGACTCCAGAGGACGCCGAGAGATGCTTCATGTCGATGTACCAGTACTCGCGGAATCTCGAACTTCTCTACGAAACCCCTTCAACCATACCGAGCAAGTTCGTCCCGAAGACGAAGGAGAACAAGAAGCTGATCGGCGAGATAATGAAGACTGGCAGATGTGTTCTCACCGAAAAAGAGTCCAAGGCCGTTCTAGCGAACTATGACATTCCGATAGCCAAGAACTTCGTGGTCAAGACCCCGCCAGAGGCAGTGAAAGCCGCCTCGGATTTGGGATATCCAGTGGTCATGAAGATCGTCTCTCCTGACATCATGCACAAGACCGATGTCGGCGGGGTCAAGCTGAAGCTGAACTCGAATGAGGATGTCAAGAACGCATTCAAGGAGATCATGACTTCGGTCAATCAGAAGATGCCCAATGCGAGGATTGAGGGCATACTCGTCGAGTCGATGCAGCAGAAGAGGTACGAGCTGCTCATCGGCTCCAAGAAGGACCCGATTTTCGGGCCAGTAATCGTCTTCGGGATGGGCGGAGTGGCGGTGGAGGTGTTCAAGGACACCAACGTGGGGCTGCCCCCTCTGAACATGGCCCTTGCCATGAGGCTCATCGAGGACACCAAGATATTCAAATTGCTGAAGGGCTACAGGGGAATGAAGGGGGTGGACATCAGCTCCATCCAATTCCTCTTGTACAAATTCGCCTACCTCGTGATGGACTTCCCGGAGATCAAAGAAATCGACATCAATCCGTTCGCGGTGGATGAGAACGGTGGGGTCGTCCTCGACGCCAAAATCGTCCTGGACGAGGGGCTCATCGGCAAGTCCGTGAAGCCCTATTCGCACATGGTGATCTCACCCTATCCCACGGAATACATGACGCACTTCACCATGTCGGATGGGACCGATGTGAGCCTCAGGCCGATCCGGCCAGAGGACGAACCGATCGAGTCAGAAATGATCAAGGGACTGACCGAAAGAACGTCCAGGCTCAGATTCTTCCAGCCCCTGAAGGACATCACTCACGAGCTGATGATCAGGTACACGCAGATCGACTACGACAGGGAGATGGCGATCATAGCCGAGCTGAACGAAAAGGGCAAGGAGAAGATGGCCGGGGTGGTCAGGATCATCGCGGACCCCTACAACGATTCCGCGGAATTCGCCATTCTCGTGGCGGATGAGTATCAGAATAAGGGCCTGGGCAACAAGCTGACTGACTATGTCCTCGAGATCGCGAGGAAGAAGGGGCTCAGAAGGGTTTATGCCGAGATAATGACCGAGAACTGTGCCATGATCCATATCCTGAAGATGCGTGGCTTCGAGATGTCCCAAAGCAATGAGAATTGCCATGCAGAGAAGATACTCAAGTCTGACTGTCATGCGGAGAAGGTGGCCTAGTCGACGGGGCGGGGGCCTGCCTCCTGAGATCGGGTTGAAACCGTTTTATGGCGCTTTCCTGATACGCCTTCATGGTGAACGCTACCGACGATTCCTGGGAAGAGGTCAGGGCGAAGGTGAATGGTCGATGCAGCGGATGCCCGAGGGCTTCATCCGGGATCACCTTGATGTTCGCCAGGCACAAACCGCCATCGATGGCCGATTTTCTCGCCCTCTCTCAGGAACCAGGATACTGGCTTCGGTCATCATCGGTATCGGGGGAGGCAGCGGAGCGCAGGCTGGGGAAGATATGTAAGGAGAGCAGCTCAGGCAGCGCTGAGTGCAGGCTGGCGAACCCATTGAGCAAAGTCATCCAGATTTTCGGCAATTTCGACCCCACCAACGAGAGGATCTACTTGTCGCATGCTCTCAAGTGCATTCCCAGTACAAGCGACAGGGATATCAACAAGGAATGGCGGAGAGCGGCCACGAGATGCAAGGAGCATTTCATCTCCGAAATGCGTTTGTTAGGGAGGGGCGAACTCAATGTCGTCGCCTTCGGGAAATTCGCGTTGGAGATATGCCTAGATGTCTTCGAAGGGCAGGACATCGATCAAGATATCAGCATAAGCGAGTTCATACAATCGCACAGGCTGCCGATATCGTACAGGTATAAGTTCAAGGACGGCACATCGAAGAACATCAGCCTATTCGTCTTCGTCAATCCATCAAGCGAGGTCGTGAAGATAAGAAAGTCCGGCGGCAGGCTGACGGTCGAGGAGATACAGGAACTCGAGACAACGCGCATCCGCGAGATTCTGGGAAGCAAAAGGGGAGGATGAGTCCTCGACGTTAGTGAACGGCAGACATGACTGCTTGATGATGGTTCCGTACCTCACTTCTTGGGCCATGTCACCGGATCTTCTATCCCCGTACGCATAATGCTTCTCTTCCCGCATGCCGGGCATTTCAGCAGCTTGGTTGATCCCACATGGACCAGTGTCGGATGCCAAGGATACTCAAAGACCACACCGCAATTTGGGCACTTAGCCTTCATAGGGCAGCCTCAAATCCAGACGCTATATGAAGAATAGCCTCATATATCAATTGCTTACATGGCCTGCCCAGGACCAGAGGAAGTGTGACAAAATGAGCACTAGCCAGTCAAAATGGGACAGGTACGGCCCAATGACCTATTTGTTCATAATCGGCGTTTCAATCGGATTTGAACTGGGGTTCGCCTTCGGAATCGCGGGAGGTGCCGAAACATTCTACATTGTCCTGATTCCCATCGCTGTAATTCTGATTGCCTTTGTGTTGTTCTCAGTGACAGCACGAGGAATTGGCAAGAGGGAAGCTCGCGACAAATGATTCTCGAACAATCATTGAGACTCCATCAATTCGATATGCTAGGTCCTAACGAAAGTTGGTCCGAATTGTTACAATTATCTAAACCATTTAGATAATAGAAACCGCTTTTCCCTATAGCCAGTAGGTCAAAAGCATGGTGCAGGGGGTGCGATTTGAACGCACGGACCACTAAGGATAGGATCCTAAGTCCTACGCCGTTGGCCAAGCTTGGCTACCCCTGCCTAAGCGGCTGATATCTCGTGGTCTAATTAAAACTTGATGCCTGTGGATATTCGATTCTCCTAGGACGGTGTCAGTCGGGAACTCGATTTCATTGAAACCGCTTATCCAATTCCAATCGACTGAGGCTTCTTGATGCTCTATGATGCGAGCAATTCATCCAAGTAGTCGGTCATCACTCTCATTGCGTTATCTCGGTTGTTGGGATAGGCCTTCACCTTGCCCTTGACCGCTATCACATCGTCCTGAGCGGTGAGGATGACCTTCCCTTCGTATGCCGCTTGCTTGTCGAGGCGGAAGAAGAAGTTGCTATCGTCGTCCAGCCTCGAATCTAGGGTATCGCGCAGTTCTCGGAGCTGCTGCTCCCCCAGGCTCTGGAAGACCGAGTCGATCCGCTTCTTCGATTTGACCGTCGCTTCGAGAATCAATATCGGGTTTCCGTGAAATCCTTGCGATCTTGTGACTGAGATTTCATCGGTTCCCGAGACGAGTTCGATTGCCGACATGACCTTCGCTTCGTCTTCGGTGGCTTGGCAGAATGCTCGGAAGCTCAGATAATGCAGGGTCATCGCCCAATATACAAAGACTTCGCACTTATGATTTTCCCTGAATAGAATATGAGAGGAGGCGCAGGATGCTTCCCTGAGCGCCCTCAGTCAACCAATCGCCAAGAGTGCTTTGTCGCCAAGATTAAGAAGCCCGAGACCATCAGGGGATTGAACTCATCCGCGCGGTGAGCGTTCGTCTCCTGGGGAGGGGATTTGTTATTGGCGCACGCGTTGATGATGAATTGCTACAGGGGGCATCTCATCCGCGCCGAATCCGTCCGTGAAGGAAGACGCTTGATGTTGGGGAACGAGGCCATCGCGCAAGCGTGCCTTGAAGCTGGGGTCTCTGTCGCAACCACTTATCCGGGAACGCCATCGTCCGAGATCGGGGCTGCCTTCGAGGCGAGGAAGCATGAGACCGGCCTCTATTTCGAGATCTCCACGAACGAGAAGGTCGCATTGGAGGTCGCCGCGGCAGCTGCCGTCTCCGGGCTCCGCTCTATGGTGTTCTTTAAGCATGTCGGCCTGAACGTCGCCAGCGACCCGTTCGTCAGCCTGGGATACAATGGGGTGAGGGCAGGAATGGTCGTGCTCACCGCGGACGATCCCTCCTTGCATAGCAGCCAGAATGAGCAGGATTCTCGATACTACGCCCGATTGGCATTGCTCCCGATGTTCGAGCCTTCCACCCCGGCGGAAGCTCACGCGATGGTCAAGCAGGCTTTCGAGCTCTCGGAGAAACTGGAAGTTCCGGTCATCGTGCGCACCTCCACCCGGGTGAACCATGCCCGGGGGATCGTCGAAGTGGGAGAGGTGAAGCCAGCGAAGCAGAAGGGCAGCTTCGAGAAGGACCCATCCCGATTCGTCCTGGTTCCGGCGAACGCACGCCGGGAGCGGCTGCAGCAGCTGGACCGGATGAAGGTTGCAAGCGCGATGGTCGAGGACAGCCAATTGAATTTCGTTGCGGGCGAGGGCCGAGTCGGCGTTATCGCCTCGGGAGTCGCATATACTTACGTGCGAGAGCATCTGAAAGGTGTCAAGGTGCTCAAGCTGGGATTCAGCTATCCCCTTCCTGAGCGGATGATCGAGCGGTTCATCGCCCTGCTCGATACGGTGATCATCGCCGAAGAGCTGAGCCCGCTTCTCGAACTCGAGGTCATGCGCCTGGCAAGGTCGGTGAATCCTGAACTCAAGGTCATAGGGAAGCTGTCCGGTCATCTGCCTCTGGCGTTCGAGTATTCGCCTGACACATTGCGCGGGCTGAGGGCAGTGGTCGAGACCGATCTTCCAGAGAAGTCGATCGAGTTCGGAGAGATCAAGCTTCCCCCTCGCCCTCCGGTCCTTTGCGCTGGCTGCCCTCACCGTTCTACTTTCTACGCCGTCCGCAAGGCGCTAGGCAATCGAAGGGCGGTCTTCAGCACCGACATCGGTTGCTACACCCTCGGACTGAACCCGCCTATGAACATGGCCGATTATCTGCTCTGCATGGGATCGAGCGTCGGCGCGGCCTCCGGGTTCTCCCAGTCCATCGACGACAAGGTCATCGCCTATATCGGCGACTCGACCCTTTTCCATTCCGGGATTCCGGGCATCGTGAATGCCGTCTTCAACGACCATCGCTTCCTGCTGGTGATACTGGACAATGGGACGACAGCGATGACCGGCCATCAGCCTACGCCCGGGACTGGCCGTTCCCAGGAGATTCCCTGCAAGTGCATCGACATCGAGGCTGTTGTTCGAGGCTGCGGCGTGGAGGACGTGCGCACCGTCGACCCTTATGACATCAATGCAGCGAGAGCCGTCTTCTCCGAGGTACTTGCCTCCGATTCCCTTTCCGTCGTCATATCCCGGCGGGTCTGCCCGTTGGCGAACAAGAAGAAGGGGGCGACCAAGCTTGCTGCTTACGAGGTCGATCAGGAGAAGTGCGTAGGCTGCAAGACCTGCATCGTCCAGTTCACCTGCCCCGCCCTTGCCTTCGACGGCAAGAAGGTGAGGATATTGGCCGAGGCGTGCTCAGGATGCGGCTGCTGTTCCCAGGTGTGCCCCAAGCAGGCGATCGGGGTGATCGGATGAAATGCAACGTCCTCTTGGTCGGCGTTGGGGGCCAAGGCGTGCTTCTTGCGGCGCGGGTCATTGGCGAATGCGCCATGCGCCAGGGTCATCAGGTAGTGATGTCCGAGGTCCATGGCATGGCGCAGCGGGGCGGATCGGTGTCGGCCATCGTCAGGTTCGGCGACGAGGTCCTCAGCCCGCTCATCCCCCTGGGAGGGGCGGACACGATCATCGCGTTCGAGCCGGCAGAGATGTATCGCGCCCTGCCGTTCGCACATGCCTCGACGAAGATCGTCAGCGACACTTCCCGTGTCATACCTATGTCGGTCACGTCCGGCGGAGCTGAATATCCTTCAATCGAAGACCTGATCGTGTCGGCGCAAAAAGCAGGCCTGAGCGTACTGGCGTTCGACGCGACGGCATTGGCGAAGCAGGCCGGCAGCCCCATGGTCGGAAATTCCGTATTGCTGGGGGCTGTCGCGGAAACGGGAGCGCTCCCCCTCAGCAAGGAGAGCCTGTTGGCCGCCCTCATCGATACGGTCCCGGCGAAACATCGGGAAATGAACCGGAAGGCGTTCGAGCTTGGCGCTGAGGAAGCAAGAAGTAAGAGATGAGTTCCTATTCGACTCGAACCACCCTTTCCCGCCTGTTGCCCACCACGACCTTGATGTAGCCCCTGAGCAGCAGGTCCAGGTCGGCATCTCCGGTGTCGACCCGCAGCACCCGCGTATCTGCGAGCTTCGTTGGAGTGGCGAGAACTCGGATATGCTTCAGCCCGACCTTCCGAATGACCAGGGACGATATCTGTTGGTTTCCGCGGCCGAATATGAATCCCTGGGCTCCGATGGGGGTGACGACTATCTCAGAGGTCGGGCTTCCATTGACGAGCTCAAGAAGCTCCTTCTCTCCCGCATCGCTGAGGATCAGTCTCCCCCCTTTGACGGCGTCCACTCCGAGCAGGGTCTTGGTGAGGCCCAAGCGGTTCGCCAACGACTGGAGAGTCGTCCCCGGCCCGAGAAGATAAAGGGTATCTGGCCTCATCTCTTCGGCAACGTATTCAACGATGTCCTCCTTCTCCTGCTCCACCGATGTCCCCTCATAATCCCCTTTGATCGGCTGCACCAGCGACGGCTCGTAAGGTATCCTGAGGTAGCCGTACAGCCTCGAGGACAATCTACCTTTGCGATAGCTCTCCTCGTCGATGTCCATCACCTCAGCCCGCTTCGTCGGGACATCTCCGCGGATGAAATGGGAGATGAGGCTTGCGGCCGTCATGGGCGTGGTTGTGAACACCGCCGAATGCATCTTCACGCCTGCTGGAATGCCGATGACGGGGACGGCTTCGTCCACGACGTCCATGACATCTCGGGCGGTTCCATCCCCTCCTCCGAACACGATAAGGTCCACCTTGGCCCCGAGGAAGGCTCGGCAGGCGGCCTTACTGTTCGCCGAATTCGTCGGCGCTTCTGCCCGGCAGACGACCGTATGCTTGATGCCCAACCTATCCAGGATCGCCGCTCCCATCCCATCGCCAGCGCAGAGGACCTCAACGCCATCGAGATCCATCGAAGCCAGGGCTTCCTCCAATCTCGAGCCGGCGGTCGGAACGGCTCCGCGCCGCAGAGCTTCCTTTAGAATCGCTTCACCGTCAGTGCCTTTCAGCCCCACTGATCCGCCCATCCCGGCGATGGGATTGAGGAAGATGCCTATCTTCACGCGGTTTGTGAGACCTCTCGCAAGTAAGTATCCTTCGATATCAGGTCACGATGGAAGCAAGGATAGAATCGTTTTCGGAAAAGAACGTTTCGCGGAGGGCGTTCGCCCTCCGTGTACTGGTTCGCCTCGGGAGGCCAATGCGTTCAGCGAACCATCAATGTGTTGCCGATCTCCGGCATCTTCGGGCCCATTCCGGGAGCTGAGGCCTGCATCAGCTCCGCCGTCGGGACCATCATCGGAGCGACCTGCTCCGGTTCTTCCTCGATGCTCTGGAATATCTCCTCGACCTCCGGCGCTATCGAACTGAGGAACGATTCGGAGATCTGGGCGCACAACGAATCGATGATTCGCATTATGCTCCTCTCAACGATGGCGAATGACTCGCTCACGGGGGAGTCCCCTGCCAGCTCCAGCAGGCGATCGTTGTTGAAGACGATGGTGTTGTTCGTGACGGCCTGCAGCCTCTTGACGCCCTCGCTTGCCTTCTTCACCCGCTCAGTCTCGAAGGAGAACGGATTGATGGCTATCGCGAATGTGATCGCGTCCAATTCCCTGGACACCTCAGCGACGATTGGCGCCACGCCGGTACCGGTGCCGCCGCCCATGCCTGCGACTACGATTACGATATCGCTCCCGCTCAGCATCTTCTTGAAAGTCGGTCGGGCGCACTCGGCGCAGTACTCTCCCACCTCGGGGAACCCGTTCGCGCCCTTTCCCTCGGTGATGTCCTTCCCGATCAACACCTTCTTGTGCGCCCCGATCTCGGCGAGCTTCCGCTCGTCGGTATTCACTGCCACAGTCTCGACGTTGCTACGGCATCCAGAGTAGATGCTCTGCACTATGTTGTTGCCCGCGCCGCCGCAGCCAACCACCGTTATCTTTGGTTCGATCATTCCCTTGCTGAGCATCGCCACGACTTGCTCAGCTCTCATCGTCTTGTCCATATTGTTCAGGCCTCCCGGTCTACAGTTTGGAGCAGGTGACCTATCGGCTCTTTGAAACCGTGCACCCCATCCCTTCCGTCGACTTCCCGAGCGACAGCCTCGCGTCCGCCCTTCGTTCAGAGGATCTGCATTGCGTCATGCCGTGTCTCGAGGGCGCGCTTCTTCGCCTCTTCGAGGTACTGCTTGGAAACGAACTCGCTGCGGAGCGTCTCCAATATCACGTCCGTGATCGAGTTGTAGAGACCTTCCTCCTTCACCATCGTCCTCATCACATGAAGGAGGGCCGTCGGCACCTCGATCGTCACGCGATTCCCCTTATCCTCCGACATCGGCGTCTCCTGTGCCCCTTCGATGAACGCGCGGAGAGCTACACGGGCCAAATGAGACCGGTTCGAGAATTCCGGACGCTTCTCGACGAAGTCGTCGATCAGCTCTAGTATCTCGGGTTCGAGTCTCAGAGTTATCCTTTCGCCATCCATACGTTCTACACCGATGTCTACATCGCAGACTGTCATATGAATGTCTTACCATTATATTTAAAGATTTGCCGCTAAGTCACACTTTGTCATACAAGCATCATGCAACGAGAATAAAAGTTGTCCAGTCAGGAGGGGGGGAAATCAAGGAGGAGTGCGAAACGGACTGACCGAAACGCTATTTAGAACTGATTGGCATAACGCCCCAGAGGCGCTATGATGACCGATGGGTCGGCTGAAATGGAAAGAAAATGGCAGGAACGCTGGTACTCAGCCAAGATCAACGAGGCCAACCCGGACGACCGCCCTAAATTCATGATCATTTTCGCGTATCCTGGTGTGACTGGCTATCTTCATGTCGGGCACATGAGGGGCTTCTCCTACGTGGACGCGATCTCCCGATACAAGAGGATGCTGGGGTATAACGTCCTCTTTCCCGTGGGAACGCATGCCACTGGCAACGGAGCGATAAGCCTGGCCAATCGGGTGCGCAGAGGCGACCAGAATACCGTCGATTACCTGCTAAGCAACGGCTGCTCAAGAGAGGGGCTGGAGCAATTGAAGACCCCGAATGGAGTGGTGGATTTCTTCAACGATGTGTACGTGAACGACTACTGGAAGCGATTCGGCTTCCTGGCCGATTGGAGGCGATTCACCTGCACCATCTATCCCGAGTACGGCAGATTCATCCAATGGCAGTTCCGCAAGCTCATGGGCAAGGGGCTGCTGATCCAGAAGCCATATTTCGCGCCGGTGTGCGTGAACTGCGGCCCGGTGGCAATCGACGCCTCCGAGACCGACCTGCAGAAGGGAGGCCGGGCGGAGACTAACGAATACACCCTGCTCAAGTTCCGCTGTGGCGATTTCTACCTTGTGGCTGCGACGCTCCGTCCCGAGACCGTTTATGGGCAAACGAACTTCTGGATCAATCCAGAGGTGGAGTACGCCAAGGTCAGATTTGGTCCGGAGACCTGGGTCATCTCCAAGGAATCGCTGGAGAAGATGCGCTACCAGAAGGATGGCTTAGAGCTGGCAGGCACTGTCAATGGGAGCGAGCTCGTCGGGAGAAAATGCGTTGCCCCGGTGATCCACCGCGAGATCCTGGTCCTGCCCGCAGGGTTCTGCGACCCGAATGTGGGCACGGGGCTGGTGACCAGCGTTCCCTCGGACGCGCCAGATGACTGGATCGCGCTGAAGAACCTTCAGGACGACCCGGCGGAGATGGCCCGGTTCGGCCTGAATGCGGAAGAGGTCAGGTCCATCCTACCGATCGCGATAATCGACACTAAGGGCTGGGGTCCGATGCCAGCTGTGGAGATCATCGATAAGATGGGCATAAAGAAGAGCGGTGACCCCCGTCTGCTGGACGCAAAGAAGGAGATTTACAAGGCCGGATTCCATACCGGCAGAATGAACGCCAATTGCGGTCCGTATGCTGGCATGCCGGTTGAGAAAGCTAAGGACGAGATCAAGGCGTTCATGATAGCCAATGGAGAGGCGGACACATTCTACGACCTTTCCGAGGAGGTCGTCTGCCGATGTGGCGGCAAGGTCGTCATCAAGAAGGTGCCGGACCAGTGGTTCATCGACTATGCCAATGCGCCCTTGACCGCTCAGTGCAAGGAGCAGGCCAAGACGATGAATATCCTGCCTGCCGAATATTATTCGAACATATCCGGAGTGTTGGATTGGTTCCGGGAGCGCGCTTGCGTCCGGCAGGGCAACTGGCTAGGGACCAAGTTCCCCTTCGACGACAAGTGGATCATCGAGGCGATATCCGATTCCACGCTCTATCCGTTGTTCTACCTCATCTCCCATTACGTACGGGATGGTCGGGTCAAGGAGGATCAGCTGACCGAGGCATTGCTGGATTACGTTTTCCTGGGCAAGGGCGATTCGGACCAGATAGGCAGAGATTCGGGAGTGCCCAGCAACATCTTGAGGTCGATGAGGCGTGAGGTGGAGTACTTCTATCCCCTGGACATAAACCTCGGAGGAAAGGAGCACATGACCGTGCACTTCCCCGCGTTCCTGAAGAACCATGTCGCTATCTTGCCGAAGGAGTTCTGGCCGAAGGGGATCTTCGTCAATTGGTACGTGATCGGCCGCGGCGGCAAGATCTCCAAGTCCAAAGGTGGCGCGCAGCCCATCCCTGGTGCGGCGGAGCACTTCGGCGTCGACTCGCTGCGTCTGTATTACGCTCACATTGCTTCGCCATTCGCGGACGTGGAATGGGACGAGGACGCGATCGATGGCTACCGGGGCAGGCTGGATCGGTTGATGAAATCCTTCCTCGACCTCAACGCCTTCGAGCGCAAGGAAAGCATGGAGACCATCGACCGCTGGCTGCTTTCCCGGGTGAACTCCAGGATCGATGCAGCGAAGCAGGCGATGGAGCAGTACGACCTGAGGACTCTGGCCTGCGAGGTCTACTTCGAGATGCTCAACGATGTGCGTTGGTATGGAAGGCGGGGCGGGTGTAACGGTTCCGTGGCGAAACGGGCGATCGACGTCTGGGTGCGCATGATGGCGCCGATCACCCCGCACATCGCGGAGGAGCTCTGGGCCCAGATGGGGCATGGCGACCTGGTATCCGCCGCCGAATTCCCCAGCTCTCGCAGCGAGGAGATTGACTCTCACGCTGAGCAAGCGGAGGAATACCTCAAGGGCGTCCTGGAGGACGTGAACGAGATCCTCAAGGTCACTGGCATAACGCCCAAGAAGCTGTCGCTCTACACCTCCTCGGCCTGGAAGCTCTCTGTTTGGGAGAAGGCCATTTCGATGGCGAAGCAGAAGCAACTGACCGTGCCGGCATTGACGAAATCGGTCATGACGGACCCAGAGATTCGGCCCAAGGGAAAGGAGGCATCGGATTTTGCGCGGAAAATAGCCGAGGAGCTGATGAAGCGGTCCGCGCCGGAGCTGGATAGACTGAACGTGCGGCTGGAGGAGAGCGAATTCCTGAATAATGCGGCACCGTTCATGGCCCAGGAGATCGGCTGCAAGATTGCCGTTTACTCGGCTGATGACGCGGGATTGCCCGACCCATACAACAAGGCGCGTGCCGCCCAACCGAGGCGACCAGCCATATATGTCGAATGAGCGCAGGCCTCATCGCATAACTGTGTCAAACTATTTTATCTCGGTACGTGCATCAGCCCGCTTAACGGATTCGAACGTCGGCCTGTTGGACGCCCCCTAATGTCCTTCGGACCGGCGTTCGTTTTCCGGAAACGAACAACTGCCTTGTGGTGAAGGTAATGTTCAAAGGCTTAGCTGGGCTCGTATCGAGGAGATACAAAGCGATTATCGTCCTCTGGATCCTGTTGTTGATTCCGGCTCTCTATTTCGCACCGCAAGCGGCGAATGTCGTCAGCTATGAGTAAACGCAAATGGTGCCGAGCGATCTCGAGTCCGAGGTCGCCCAGAAATTCATCGATGCCCATTTTCCCGGAAGCAGCGACCAGGCCACGACGCTGATCGTCCTGACCTCGGCCGACGCACTCGACAACCATACCAAGCAGGTGGTCAACGAAATCAGTAACGAGCTGGTGCTCAACAAGTCCTATCCTGGCGGGCCGATAGACACCTCGGGCAATGTGACAGTCAGGGTGGATTCGCTGTACTCGACGCTGCAGAGCTACATCCTCTCTTTCCTGGTGCAGATCCATTCCGGCTACCAGGTAGCCCAGAACCTCACCAACCTGACCGGATTTATGCTGTTCGGCCTGCCGCTGCAGTACCAGTCGCTCTGGTATGAGGTGAACGCGAGCGCCTTCACGCTCTATGGCTTGGCATCGGCCCATGCCGCGAACTGGATCGCGATCAACCAGACCTCTCCTAGGCCTGGGCATGGACTACGACATCTTCATCACCACGCGCATCCGGGAGGAGGCGCGGAGGGGCGGGAGACGAAGGACGCGATCATCAATGCAATGCGCAATATCGGAGGGGTCATAACCGCCTGTGGCATCATAATGGCCGGAGCCTTCGGACGCTCCTGCTCTCCCAGGGCTCGCTGCTCCGGGAGTTCGGCTTCGCCCTGATGTTCGCCATCCTCCTCGATGCCACGATAGTGCGCATCTATCTCGTGCCTGCAATCGTCTCCCTGCTGGGGAAATGGAACTGGTGGGCGCTGGGCCGACTACAGAGGGTCGGCAGAGAGGAGAAGCTGCGCCTACGAGATTCTAAGAAGAAGGATTGAGGCATTCGGCGCAGCCACCAAATAGAATGGTCAGCGCCAGCGGTCGAACATTTCGTTCGGCAGGCCCAGCTGATCGAGGATCCTTCCGACCACGAAGTCGACCATCTCCTCCACGGTCTTCGGCCTAGGATAGAAGCCCGGGCTTGCCGGCACTATGGCGACGCCGAGCCTTGCCAGCTTCAGCTCGTTCTCCAGCATGATCGCGCTTATCGGGGTCTCCCTGGGCACGATTATCAGGTGTCGCTTCTCCTTCAGGCAGACTGCGGCCGCCCGGGTGATCAACGTGTCCGCTATCCCGTTGGCGATCTTGGCGACGGTGCTCTCGGAGCAGGGGGCGATCACCATGGCGTCGAAACGATTGCTTCCTGAGGCGATCGATGCGAACATATCTTCATCTTCGAAGACCTCGTCGGCCATGGTGTAGATCGATTCGACCGAGAGGTCCGTCTCGTGCCGCAGGATCTCCTTCGCCGTCTTGGACATAACCAAGACGATGTCCGCTTCCAGCGCCTCCATCAAGCGCGCGCCGTAGATGACCCCGGAAGCGCCGCCGATGCCGATGACGAGCCTCACAAGCGAAAGATTCCGGATTCACTATTTCAACCTGTCTCACATCGAATCGGCTGAAAGGCGAGGGAGCGGCCGCGAGCAGGATGGCAAAAATGGGCGTCTGCGCGCATGCCCCAGAAGGTCCTGATTCTGCAAAACGCTTTTATATAAGCACTCACTTTAGCGCCTCAGTTGTCCTGCGTTGAGTGAGAGTTACGCCCAACGTTTGAGGTAGATTCGAATGGTTACGTCATATGATATCCCCGCAGAAAAGCTCATCGAGAAGGTGGCAGCAAAGCTGCGGGAAATTGAAACGATCAAGGCGCCGGAATGGGCTGAGTTCGCTAAGACTGGAAGACATACCGAGAAGGCACCGACCCAGAAGGATTGGTGGCACACCCGTGCCGCCTCCATCCTGAGGAAGGTCTACATGAAGGGCCCCATCGGTACTTCCAGATTGGCCGAGGAGTACGGCGGCTTTGCCGACCGTGGCTCGAGGCCGAACAGGGCGGTCAAGGGCTCGAGGAACATCGCACGGAAGTGCATAATGCAATTGGAAGCCAGCGGTCTGGTGGCGAAGAACAAGAACAAAGGCAGAGTTGTGACCGCGAAAGGGCAGAAGCTATTGGACGCGGCGGCAAAGGAAGTCGCCGACGCGGAAAA
The DNA here is from genome assembly GCA_963768775.1 of Methanomassiliicoccaceae archaeon. Taxonomy (GTDB): domain Archaea; phylum Thermoplasmatota; class Thermoplasmata; order Methanomassiliicoccales; family UBA472; genus FEN-33. The sequence goes on along the minus strand of CAVYIY010000006.1, from coordinate 346,142 downwards.
GAAGTGAATCTGAAGGTGAGGAAGTGGACGACGCTGAGCTAGACGAACTGCGCCGCCGCAAGATGGCGGACCTGCAGCGCCAGCAACAGCAGCATGCGATGGTCGAGGAGCAGCAGAAGCAGATCGACGCGCAGAAGCAGATGATCATGCGCCAGATCCTGACTCCAGAGGCAAGGGACCGCTTGGCCACTTTGAAGATGGCCTACCCCGAAATCGCCCGCTCAGTGGAGGACCAACTCATCGCCCTGGTACAAAGCGGGCGGATCAACCAGCAGGTCGACGATGCCATGCTGAAGCAGATCCTCCGTAAGATCGCGCCGCAGAAGCGCGAGATCAATATCGAAAGGAAGTGATTCCAATGACAAGGAACAAGCCCACCGCAATGAAGACACGATTACTAAAGCACGTCAAGCAGAACCGAAGGGTTCCCGCTTGGGTCATGATGCGAACGAACCGCACCTTCCTCCGCCATCCGAAGAGGCGAAGCTGGAGACACAACAAGTTGAAGGAGTGAGCACAAATGGCTGATGAAGAGAAGATGATGACAATACCATTGCTTACCACCAAGGCCTCCCCTCGCAGCAAGAAGGCGTCGAAGGCGATCAAGGAGATCAGGGACCATGTGGCGAAGCACATGAAGTCCAAGCCAGAGGATGTTTGGATCGACCAGGAACTCAATCAGAAGATCTGGGAGCGCGGCATCAAGAAGCCCGTTCCCAGGATACGCATCAAGGCGATCAAGTTCGAGGACGGGTTGGTCGAAGTATCCCTGCCGCAAGAGTGAGCGCAGCCTGACATGATGCGGCTATCTCACTACAACGGCAATCCTTACGTTGGCGTCTATTGCGCGGTCAACGAGGACCTGGCCATCGTCCCGCGCGACGCTTCTGAGAATCTGGTGAACGACGTCAAGCTGGCCTTGGGCGTTCAGATCGTGAGAGGCAACATCGCAAGCACGAACCTGATCGGCTCGCTGCTGTCGATGAACTCGTTCGGAGCGGTGGTCTCCAATATGACCACTGACACTGAGGTGGAGCATTTGTCGGAGTATCTGCCGGTGTACAGAATCCAGGATAAGGTGAACGCCTCGGGGAACAATATCCTGGTCAATGACAACGGGGCGATCGCCAACCCCGAACTGGGCAAGAAGACGGTGAGGGCGATCGAAGAAACGCTACGAGTGCAAGTGGTCCAATCGGCCATCGCGGAGCACAGCACCGTGGGAAGCGTCTGCGTGGCCACCAATAAGGGCGTGCTGTGCCATCCCGCCACCCGTCCCGAAGAGATGGAGCTGATCAGGCGCACACTGAAGGTGCCAGCGGCCATCGGTACGCTGAACTATGGCGCGCCAATGGTAGGCGCCTGCATGCTCGCCAACAGCAAGGGAGCGGTCGTCGGGTACAAGAGCACGCCCATCGAGCTCGGCCGGGTCGAGGACGCGCTCGACCTGATCTGACGGATTGAAAATTCCATTCCATTTTTCTTAAGGAGAAAAGACCCAGTACTCCGTGCTTTCCGGCAGGTCGTCCTTTTCGAACTCGGCCGAATTGCCTACGTGGCGGAGCTTGGCCTTGGGGATGCCCTCCAAGAACCGGTCGATGGTCTGGATCGACAGGGAAAGGCCGCCTACGCGGAAATGCATCGGAATCGCTATCTTCGGCCTTATCGCTCCGATCAGCTGGAGAGCCTGCGGACCGTCTATCGTGAACACCCCGCCAACCGGAACGAAGAGGACGTCCACCGGACCGAGAGCGTCTATCCGTGATTGGTCCAACATCTCGCCCAGGTCCCCGCAGTGGCAGAAGCGGATGCCGTCAAGAGTGAAGGAGAAGATTACTACCCGGCCGCGCTTGCTCCCCTTTACCTCGTCATGATGCGCCTCCAAGCCCGATATCTTGATCCCCTTGACCGTCCTTTCGCCGGGTTCGCGAACGATGGCGAAGTCGCCCTTGACTATCCTCGCGGCGTTGTGGTCGAAGTGATCGTGGCTGATGAGGACGACGTCGGCCTTGATGACGGGGGTGCGCAGCCCGAGCGACTTCCCATCATGCGGGTCGACAGCCACGGTCAACTTGTCCGCGATCTCAAAACAGGAATGACCATGCCAGACAATTTTCATTTTCACACCCGCCTTCCTTTCATTTGGCGAATCTCGCACCGCAAGCGGGGCAGTTGCGATCATTGGCCCCGACCTCCTCGTTGCAGGTTGGGCAGATGAGGACAAGCTTCTCCTTCTCGATCGGGACGTTCTCGCCTGCGGAAGCGGCCCGCCTCCTCCCGAAGGCGCTGCGATCATACGCGTACGAAACGCCGAATGTGATCAGCATCGCCCCAATGATCGCCAAGCTCCAGCCAAGCAGCAATGGAACGATAGAGAGCGCAAATATTATCAATGTGACTAGATAAATGCTGACGCCGGAGGCGATCAGGCCATAGGATATCAGGGGGGTTTTCGTCCCAAACGTCGCCGGTGCCGGGGGTCTGCCGAGCTCGTTTACCGGGCTCATTGGCGCCATGGCCACCCCTAAGGCGCTGGAATCGGATATCTCGATCTCTGCAGAATCGTCTACCTTGGTCGGCTCGCCGATCATGGTATCGACGAAAGCCTTGACCTCCTTCGCCTCGGGCGAAGGCATCGAGGGGGTCTGCATGCGGGAAGCTGCCCAGTCCTTGCCTTTCGCCTTGAGCTCTCTTTCCACCGGCCTGTCTTCCTCAGCGTGGGGGATCTGCAGAGGTGGTGAGGGCGGAGCGGGCTTCAGCTCCCTGCTCGATCGTACGATGGTGGACTCAATCCGCTTGGAGACCTCGTCGTCCAGAAGGATCGATTCGGTCTGTTTGTTCAGCTTCTCCAATACCTGGACATGCGAGATCCACTCGTCAGAGACGTCTTGGAATTCCCAGCCGCAGAAGTCGCATTGGACCGCAGATGGTTTGTTTCTGAGTCCGCATCTAGGACATTCTTTGAATCCTGACTTCCTCTCCATTTGACCACTCGTTAAGTCGCATACTTCGTTATAATCCTTTTTGCTCCAGATTCGTTTTCGGATTACGACAGAGCATTGGGAAGCGAACCTAAAAACGACTAACCATGAATCCTCGGGGGAATCGCCAAAGATGTTGATTCTGTCTTCCCCAGCCATTATTGCAAAAACTACTAATAGAATAAATCTGGATAGTGAGAGATGATGAAGGTACTGGTTCTCAGCGTGGACAGGGACGACGATTTCGGCGTCAAGACCGGACTGAACAGTCCCTTCATCGGGCGCCAGGAGAACATCGATGCCGCCCTCGCATTGGGCCTCAAGGATCCCGAGGACTCAGACATCAACACCACCCTCGCCGCGATAAGCATCTACGAGGAGATGCTGAAGAAGGGCATCGAGGCGGAGATCGCGACCATCTGCGGAGACGCGAAGGTAGGCTACGAATCGGACCTGGTCCTCGCTACGCAATTGGAGAACGTGCTTGAGGTCATCAAGCCGGAAAGGGTAGTCCTGGTCAGCGATGGCGCGGAGGACGAGTACATCTTTCCCATGGTGGCCTCCAGGGTCAAGGTCGATTCGGTTCGTCGGGTCTTCGTAAAGCAGGCGCCCACAGTGGAAGGCACCTATTACATCCTGATGAAGATGCTCCAGGACGATAAGGTGCGCAAGCGGGTCCTGCCCCCGATCGGGCTCGTCCTCCTGGTATTGGGCATCTTCGCGGTAGTGCCAAAACTGATAGAATACAGTGGCACGCCAACGCCCGGGCTCATATCGGAAATGGGGGTCGGCATCATATCGGTCGTGCTTGGCCTGTACCTGATATTCTACGCGTACAAGGTTGGCGAGAAGGTCGAGAACTCGGCCTTGGGATTGGCACGGGCGGTCCGCTCCGGAAGCTGGATGATACCGTTCGCCGCGCTGACCATGATATTCCTGATCGCAGGAGTGTCCTACGGCTTCGATGCCGCATCGCATGTCGTCAACAACGACTACGTGCTGCAGGCGATCCTCTTCGCCAGCGGGACGATATGGCTCTGGACCTTCGCAGGCCTATCCTGGTCCACTGGCAAGTTCTTCAATCTCTGGCTATCGACCAGCAAGATCCATTACAGCTACCTGGTGGTCACACTCTCGGTATTCGCGATCGCATTCATCCTGCAAGGGGCATTGGACGCGACCATGTACTTCCTAGGATATCGGACATTCAACGACCTCTTCGTCTTCCTGGAGATATTGACCGGGTTCATGCTGGCACTGTTCGGCGGATTGCTGAACACCGCATTGCGCAACCAAGATCAGATGAGGGCTGGCCAAGCAGAGGCGGAGAAAACGGTCGAACCGTCGAACTAGGTGGTAATTTGCTTTGGGAAGACTGGGAGCCGCTCTATCGGGAGATAATCGAGGACTTCGGCTATTCAAGACAGGAGGATGCAAGGGCGGCGAAGATCCTGAATGCGCTCCTCGCCAACAAACGCATCTGCGATGAGGCATGCCTCCGGAGCTGCATCGGCAAGGAGGTCACCGTTTGTGGCGGAGCCTCGAACCTGCAGGCGCAGCTCGATGAATATGGCGCCGAAGGGACCTTGATCGCCGCGGACAACGCCACTTCGATCCTGCTTGATAGGGGGTCGTTGCCCGACCTGATTGTCACCGATCTCGATGGCAACGTGAGCGAGCAGATCATGGCGAATGAAGAAGGCGCGGTGGTCGCTGTGCACGCGCATGGCGATAACATTCCCGAATTGAAGGAAAATGTTCCTCACTTCAATGGATTGATTGCCGGGACAACTCAGGGTTGCGAAGTGGGCATAGTACGGAATTATGGGGGCTTCACCGATGGCGATAGGGCGGTGTCGCTGGCGAGGCACTTCGGTGCAACTAGGATCAGATTGCTCGGTTTTGATTTCGAAAATCCCGTGCCAAAATTTCGCAGAGATATCGATGTCAAGAAAAGGAAATTGTTTTGGGCAAAGCGATTGATCTTCCATCTGAATCCTGGAGATGTCATTCTCTGGATTCCTTCCACCCCTGAATAATCAGGTTCTAGACTCTTTCCTGATTTAGTTGGCGGCTAATGTTCAATACATTGATCAAGAAGAGCTGCATGCTACAGGATATCGAGTCACTTATCAAACCCATTTCGAAATTCGTAGTTCTTAATATTAATTCGCAATGTCATAAAAAATATAGTGGCATGTTCATTTGTCAATATGGATTGATATCTGGCATCAGACAAATTATTTATAGCAACCATGAGTATCAACTTCCAGTTTCCCTGCATTACGCAAGGATTAAGGAGGAAAGCAAATGGAAGGCCAAGGAAATAAGGCCCTTCCCGAGGAAAAGGCCCCTCAAAAAAAGGGCATGACAAGGACCATTGCAATAGTGGTGGTTGTAATCTTGATCATTGCCGCAATCGGCGGGGCTCTACTACTCATGGGAGGGAAAACAACAAATGTGGCCCCAACGGCAAGCTTGATTGCCTCACCCGCAGTGGCGAACGATACCACTTCGGTCATGTTCAACGCATCAGCAAGCCAGGGGCAGAATGGAGCAACCATCCAATACTATCTGTGGAACTTCGGCGATGGTAGCCCAATATTGAACACAACAACATCTACAGTTACGCATACTTATTCTGGTAAGCCCGGTCTATATCAGCCAGTCGTGACCGTTGTCGATAGTAACGGTATGTCCGCGACAAGCTGGGCCACGCCATCGTCGGTGCAAGTTTTGGTGCCAATTGTTCCTGCGGAAACGACGAACTGGATCACATTAGTAAATGATACTACTGAGGTTAGTTTCAGCGCGTCGTCAATCGCAAATCCAGATCCCTCCAACGATACCGTTCTATGGTATTTATGGAACTTCGGGGACGGACAGAAAGGGAATACTACAACTAATACAACCACACATACTTACACTGCTGAACCAGGCATGTACCAGATTACTGTAAAAGTGGTATTCGATGTAAATGGGAATTTGAGTAAAAAGAAGTCAATAACAGATTTCGCTAACCCATCTGTAGTACAAGTCGTGGTAGGACCAGTTCCATCGACCACAACGGACGTTACTCCTCCAACCCCGATTACGACGGTGAGCGCGCAAACCATTGAAAATGGCACGGCTGTCACTTTCACTGGAAATGGGTCTCTTGGGTACAATGTGAGCACCCCCGCGGGTGATCCGTCCCTCATCAGCTCTGTTCTCTGGCATTTCGGTGATGGAAGCGCAGATGTGAGCGGAACACTAGCCGTCGCTGGATTACAAAACCATACTTACACAGGAGATGGAAATGTTTACGTTGCTTGGCTGAATGTTACCAGCGATTATAAGGTGACAGTAGCCGATGTAACAACCAATCACACTGTGACATCCACATATTACATCACAATTGTGGTTTTACCACCAGCTACTTCAATCGGAAACGTCAAGAATCCAACGACCTTCACAGAAGCCACCATCGGTGAGCCACAGACTCTTGATCCGGCCTGGGATTATGAAACATCCGGCGGAGAGGTACTCCAGAACTGCTATCAGACGCTTGTGTTCTACAACGGCAGCAGCACAACGGACCTAGTGCCGGTTCTAGCCACACAGGTACCTAGTCAGGCGAACGGTGGCATCTCCGCGGACGGCATGAACTACACCTTCAACATCAGGCAGGGTGTGGAGTTCCAAGACGGGAACGTCATGACTGCGAATGATGTTGTTTACTCGTTCGAAAGGATGCTTCTCATGAATTCTCCTGAAGGGCCGAATTGGATGTACACGCAATTCTTGATTCCGAGCGCCGCCAAGTGGAAGGTTGGTATTGATTATACTCAAAACCAGACTATGCTCAACTACATCAATAACGCCATTACAAGCACTGATACAACCGTTACGTTCCACCTTGTCTCGCCCTGTCCAGCATGGCTCGACATCATGGCGTTCCAGGGTTCATCTATCACAGAGAAGGCGTGGGTACAAGAGCATACTGGTGACCAGCAATATGTTCAGGGTGGTGGGAATGGTTACATCGACCGTAATGTCATGGGTACAGGACCATTCGCGCTCAAGACCTGGGCCCCGAATCAATACATCCTACTGCAAAGGTGGGATGGGTACTGGGGACAGAAGCCATCTATGCAATTCGTTGTTATCCAGAAGGTGCAGAACGTTGGATCGAGGGAAGAGATGCTCCTAACTGGCCAGGCCGATTCTGTCTACATACCCCGCCAGAATATGGCAGATGTTATCGGGCAGCCGGGTGTAACCATCGTCCAGGGGCAGACTACCGCGGATATCGACTTCATCGGAATGACCGAGAACATATCGCAAGGGTTGGACATCGGCAACATACCAGCCACATTCTTCTCTGATATCAATGTTCGCCAGGCGTTCGTCCATGCGTTCGACTACCAGAATTATCTAACGGTCGTCTTGCATGGTTCAGCGATACAACCGAATGGGCCAATTCCCCTAGGATTCCTTGGTTACGACCCAACTGGTGTAAACCAAACCTACAATCTGTCGATGACTGCGGCCTACCTGAAACTCGCGATGAACCCATCACAACCGGGAGAGTCATATGCCGACACTGGGTTCAGCATCGTGCTCTACTACAACGCAGGGAACCAGGATAGATACTTGCAATGCCAGATGATGAAGACTGCCCTTGAGTCGCTGAAAACGAACCATCTCATAAATGGAAGCATAAGCGTTTCCATCGCGACTTTGGATTGGCCGACATATCTGAACGATTGGGAGAACAAGGAACTACCAATATTCTCTCTAGGATGGCTCATGGATTATCCGGATCCGGATGACTTTGCCACCCCGTTCTGCAGTGCAAATGGAGTATACGCGTATTTTGCTGGAATTGATAACGCGACCATAACGAATTGGACATCAGTTGCAGCCGCCTCGCTGAACTCGACCCTTAGGGTACAGCTCTACCACGAGATTACGCAAGCTATGTACGACAATGCTTACTACATCTGGACGGATCAACCAACAACATTCCACGTGCAGCGCAGCTGGGTACACGGCTACGAGTACAACGAAGCTTTCGCGGGTCTAATTTTCAGTCAGTACACAAAGTACTAACTGAAAGCAGCAAACCTTTTCCTTTTTCATTTTTCTATTTTTCCAATATTAAGTTCAGCTATAATCGCGAGTCTTATTTTTCCACTCTTTTGGCGATTTCTAAAACTCATACCTTTTTCGAAATCACCACTTCTGGACAGACTCTCTCAATCTGTACGAATGGAATAATTCTTTATAGCAGCAATATGTTCTCGAATGCTGGGTGACCTCGTTTTGAAGATGAGAACCTTCATCGCCAGGAGACTCCTACTTCTCATCCCCGTTCTTATAGGCGTCTCATTATTTGTATTCCTTTTGACGAGGATCGCTGGCAATCCGGCCGCCGCATACGAGACCGCCCGGATGACCCCCGCACAGATCGAAGCCATCAAGCAGCAACTCCACCTGAACTCACCAATCTATGAACAGTACTATTACTGGTTGGACGCGGTCATTCATGGCAATTTGGGTTATTCCCAGGTCTCTGGTCTTCCTGTTCTCACCGCCATGGAGACATACTTTCCCGCAACGGCGGAATTGGCCTTGGTGTCCATGATCATCGCAGTTATCTTCGGCATCAGCACGGGCACTGTATCCGCCGTGCGACGAGATACACCGATCGATCATGCAACAAGGGTGATGGCTCTATCGGGTGTTTCATTGCCCATATTCGTGCTGGGATTGATCCTTCAGTATATAATTGCGTATAAATTAGGTTGGCTTCCAATTACTGGCGACAGAAACATCCAGGGTCTCTATCTTGCAAACGCTCCATATTGGATTCAATCTTCGGGCTTATCTAGTCCGACCGGAATGCTTGTCTTGGACACTTTAATTCATGGAGACTGGACGCGTTTCATAGATGCATTACAGCACATCATTCTTCCCGCCATCACACTAGCATTCGGTACGATTGCGGTCATCACCAGGATCATGAGAGGCAGTATGCTAGAGGTCCTGAACCAGGATTATGTCAAGACTGCGCGGTCGAAAGGTTTGTCTGAAAAGGTTGTAATAAAGAAGCATGCTAGGCGTAACGCACTCATTCCAACAACGACCGTGGTGGGCTTGTCCGTCGGGGGCCTATTGGGAGGAGCGGTTCTAACAGAGACAATCTTTGGCTGGCCTGGCCTCGGACGTTGGTCTGCATCAGCTTTGCTCAGTGACGATACGGGGTCAATAATGGGGTTCGTTCTGCTCACCGCGATAATATTCGTTCTTGCAAATCTCATCGTGGATATCATGTACGCTTATCTTGATCCGAGGGTGAGGTTAGAGTGATTTCATGGTAAAATGGAAACAAACCATCAAAGATGCCCAGCAGGGGACTATCGCCTCACTGAAGAGGTCGCTCAAGCCTCGGATAAGAGAGTGGCGCTTCTCGCTTCGCCTAATGAGGAAAAGCCCATTGGCGATAATGGGCATAATCTTGGTCAGTTTTGTGGTCGGGATTGCTATCTTTGCTCCTGTACTCGCCCCGCCCGCTTCGAGCAACCCGATGGAAATGCCCATAGATAATAAGATTCAGTTAATAAAGCCTCCAGGTGCGGATGGTCATGTAATGGGAACGGGAAGCATAGGGGATGACATCTATTACGGCGTCATCTGGGGTTCCAGGACCTCGATTGTAACCTCGCTCTATGTCGTTTTCATCTCTATTATTATAGGTCTTATGCTAGGGGCTTTCGCCGGATACAAGGGGGGGTTAGTCGATGAAATGCTGATGAGGATTACTGACATCTTCCTGAGCATACCAGCGCTTATTTTGTGCATGGCCGTTTGCGTAGTACTTGGCCGTGGTTTGGACAACATCATGCTCGCACTTATTATTATATGGTGGCCGCCGTATGCTAGACTAATCCGCGGTCAAGTGCTTACAATTAAGGAGAACACCTATGTCGAGGCGGCACGCGCTGTCGGTGCAAAGCAGTCACGAATCCTTTTCCGTCATATCGTGCCGAATTCATTGTCCCCTATCATCATTAACGCTACGCTAGACATAGGGTCTGTGGTGCTGGTGGCCGCCGGCCTAAGTTTCATTGGATTCGGAGTGCAACCAGGTTATGCGGAATGGGGGAGTATGATCTCCGATGCAGAGAACTTCTTTACTAGTACCATAACTTGGCAAGGAGTAGGCTACAATCCATATTGGATTTGGGTATTCCCGGCGATATTTATCTTCATTTTCGTAATGGGCTTCAGCTTGCTTGGAGATGGTCTCAGGGACGTTCTCGATCCTCGGCTGAGGAGGTGATTTCATTCCTGATGACGAGATTCTATTGCAGGTGGAGGACCTTTATACCAATTTCTACACATACCAAGGTGTTGTAAAAGCGCTTGACGGCATAAGCTTCAGCATTATAAAAGGAGAGACTTTTGGTCTCGTTGGGGAAACTGGATGCGGTAAGAGTGTGACCGCTAACTGTATATTGCGCCTGATTCCTTCTCCGCCAGGTAAAATTGAGAAAGGTCATATACTTTTTTTGATGCCGCAAGACGTTATGAAGAAGAAAAATGAGTTGACAGCGCAAATGGCGAAGCTATCTCAAAACAACAATGACGGAGAAAAGGAGCTCGCTTCGATTGAAAATGACCTCTCCAAAATATACAACGATTACGATCTCCTCCATAAGAGCTTGCCCTTTATGCGCAAGATTCGTGGTAAATATATTTCCATGATATACCAGGAACCGATGAGCGCCCTGAACCCAGTCTTTCAGGCTGGTGACCAGATATCAGAAGTACTATTAACGCATGAGCGAAAGGAATTAGCTCAGGCTGTTCTAAAGAAGGGAAATCTTCGTGTCAAAGAAATCGACTCCTTCTTCCGTGTGAAACGCAAGATGACCATTAAGAACGAATTGGAATGCGAGAACTGTAAAGCGGTAATGGCGGAAGAACTAGACAGCTGCCCTCAGTGTGGAGGATCATTCGTTGGCAAGCCGTTCCGAGGCATGGAAAAAGCAAGAATCAAGTTCAATATGAGGTTCTACCGGACCATGTCGAGAGACCCGGACATCTATTCGCTCAAGCTGATGTCAAGGATACCAATCATACGCCGTTATGAGAGGTTCATCAAAGAAGAAGGTTTAGAAAGAGCAGAGCGAATGCTTCGTTTAGTCAGGATACCTGACCCAAAGAACGTAATTCGCTCCTATCCGCACGAGCTAAGTGGAGGAATGCAACAGCGAGTCATGATTGCAATGGCCTTGGCGTGCAAACCAATGCTGCTAATAGCAGATGAGCCAACGACAGCGCTAGATGTCACTATTCAGGCCCAAATACTGAAGCTCATGAAGGACTTGCAACTCGAAACCGGTACTTCTATTCTGCTTATAACACATAACTTGGGCGTTGTTGCGGAGACCTGCGATCGTGTGGGAGTAATGTATGCGGGAGTCATGGCTGAGATTGGCTCAGTCGAGCAGGTATTCAAGGAACCGATGCATCCCTATACCCAAGGCTTGATCGGCTCGGTCCTTAAGCTTACTTCAAAGGCAAGCCACCTGGAGGTAATAGAGGGTACCGTTCCTAACCTAATAAAGCCGCCAGAAGGTTGCCGGTTCCACCCACGTTGCCCCTTTGTGATGCCGTTGTGCAAGGTCGAAAAGCCACCAATGGTTGAGGTGACCCCAGGTCACTTCACATCTTGTCATCTTTACAAAGGGGTGAGTCAATAACCGATATCCTTATCGAAGCCAGAGATCTGAAGAAGCACTTCCCAATCCGCGGTGGTCTGCTAAAGAGAGAGATGGGCGCGGTCAAGGCTGTTGACGGAATCGATATCATGATCAAACGAGGTGAAACTCTTGGTCTCGTCGGCGAAAGTGGCTGCGGCAAAACCACAGTTGGTCGCTGTTTGTTGCTTTTGGCCAAGCCAACAGCAGGAGACATCTACTATAATATGCCATCCACCATCCGGGACCACTTGCTCGAGCTGGAAGAGGTAATCGCCCAGGCGAAGAACGCTGAGCGAGAAGTCCCGAAGAAGATTTTGGATGAGATTGAGGCAATTCGCGATGACTGGGCGCTCAACAAGAAGGATGCTGAGACCCTTAGAAGAATGAGGCAGGAAATGCAAATCGTATTCCAAGATCCATTCTCATCCCTAAACCCTCGCTTGCTTATCCGCGATATTATTGGAGAGCCAATGCTGGTGCACGGAATCGCTAAGGGAGAGGAATTGAGAGAGAGAGTCAACACCATCATGGAACGTGTCGGACTTAATCCCGAACATCTCTATAGGTATCCGCATGAATTCTCGGGCGGGCAAAGACAACGCATCGGGGTGGCAAGGGCGTTGGCCCTTAACCCGAACTTCGTTGTTCTTGATGAACCGACTTCCGCTCTTGATGTCTCAGTGCAAGCGCAAATACTCAACATGTTGAACGATCTCCAGGATGAGTTTGGCCTGACTTATCTTTTTATTTCACATGACTTGAGCACAATTCGACATATGTGTGATCGAGTGACTGTAATGTACCTTGGCAAAGTGGTAGAATCAGCCCTCAAGGAGGATCTGTTTGCTCGTCCACTGCACCCATATACTGAAGCATTGCTTTCTGTCATACCTGTCCCGGACCCAGATCTTAGAAGGGAAAGAATTGTGCTAACTGGCGACGTGCCCAGTCCGGCTAAGCCGCCAAGTGGTTGCAGGTTCCACACTCGTTGCCGCTACCGAGAGCAAATATGCGAGGAATCCGTACCACCACTAAAGGATGTCGGCAACGAGCACCTTGTCGCATGTCACTTCCGATGAGGGGTTATGGCGGAGAAACGTAGAATTGGTGTTTACGATTTGGGCCATAATGAGGAGGAGGTAGAGGGGGAGCTTAACAGTAAGAACCTTGACACAAGTTGGAAGGAATGGCTCAAGGAAGATCTCGCTCGCTATTGGTTCGTATCTATAGCATTGACTATCGATGTATTGGTCGTCCTGGAGGTGTTGGATGTGATCTCCGGGTCGGGAGTGTTGGTGTTCGCCATCTTCCCAGCCTTCGTGATACCATTTGAAGTCTATATCTACACCCACTTATGGGGCAAGAATGGGGTCCTGATTTCAGAGAAATGAAGATATCTTCTTCTTTCCCCAAATTGGAATTAAGCTGATTTCAAATATTAAAATTAAGGCTTGGTTAATTATCTATTGCTTTTTATGAAGCGGTCTAGTGGTCATTCAAAGCCATCGATAGCCTTGCATATGGAATTGAACTGAGCAATGAATAAGAGAATATAGAAAGGTGAAGATGTAGATTGTTAGGCCAATTTCCTGACCATTGGAGAATTCATTGCGAACGTTGACTGAACTTGAATAGCGGGCAAATCGGTCCTTAGAGTCGTTCGGATATCTCCCTCATCATATTGAGGCTAGTAGTACGATAGCCGGCTTCTTCATAAAGATGGATTGCGACTCTATTTTGCGCGAATACGTGAAGCATAAGTCTCTTAAGTCCTAGCTCGGCCGCCTTCGTCTCTGTCGCTTTCATCATTTTCGTCCCGTATCCTCTGCCTCGGAACTGCTCATGGATGAGCAGGGCGAATATGAAACCGCTCGGGATGGATGCGTTCTTCTCCACGCTGAGCCAGATATAGCCTACGGCAATTCTGGAATGGGCATCCCTGGCCGTGAGCAAGTGCTGTCCTTCGGTCGAAACCCCTTTGGGCAGCAATTTCTGATGCGCCTCGATCGAGCGAGCCAATGCCTCAGAGCTGAGCCAGTAGCCGGCCTTGATATTCTCCTCGGCATACTGCCTGATGGTTTGCGCTTTGAAAGCCTCGTATTCGGCATGGCTCATGCGTTCAAGGATGATTTCGACCGTTGGAACCGCCTCTGTTCAGCATCGCTTATCATTTTGCATAATTATGAATTGTCGGTCCGTACCAGAGATGCGGCCGGAAATAGACCCGGACTAACGGTCGAATTCCCGCAAATGCCAATATTCTTTATCGGCCGAGCTAGTGAATATCCTGCCGATCCGCTCGCGTTATTCCTCAGCGTCTAAAAGATGACAAGGGCGATTGCCAGATTGGGATTAGAGTATGCCTTTTTCACGAAGTTAGCATACATTATTTAGCTTGGAATGTAATTCCGGCCGAGGGATTGCATGACCGTTGTCAGTATGGAGGACGTGGTTACGGCCCTCCATAACACCTTGGGGAAGAAGGGGATGTCCGACGGCGACATCCGAAAGCTCGCTGAGTATCTGATGAGCTTCTTCGGCTACACCGACGAGGTGATCGACAACCGGCTGACATCCGAGGACCGCGATGTGTTCTATATGCTCGAGGAGGAAGGCTTCCTCACCACCACTCAGGAAGAGGTCCACCTCAAGAAGGGGAAGTTGTGGCGCATTCATTATTGGATCCTGAAGAAGGATCAGATACTGAGGTTGGCCAAACGTCAGGACGCGGTGCCGCTGAAGAAGGATGACAACTCAGCGGTTTACGACGACATGTCAGAGGAGATGTGGAGCGGTCGAAAGTAGCGTCCGATCGCTCCGGCTGCTAGGATAGTATTTTAAATAGCAAGCTATCATTAGACTGGACCGGACGAGCATATGGCTGATTTGACCCCCTACGTAATCCTTCTCGCGATACTAGTGGTCTATTTCGCCATAGTCTATCTGGTCAAGAAGAAGGGCTTCCTCGCCAAACGAGGCGTGGTCGCCTCCGGCATATTCATCATGTGGAAGACGCAGGCGGGGAAACGTTTTATCGACCGCCTTGCCAAACCGGAGCGGTTCTGGAAGGCCTACGCCACTCTGGCGAAAGTCATCTGCCTGCTTGTAGGCATTTTCATCATGGCGCTCTTGATCTGGGAAGCGACAATCGTAAACCGCATCCCTGCGGACAAGGCGCCTTCTCTCGAGATGATGCTGGGCATACCGGGAATCAACCCGGTCATCCCGATCATCTACGGCATAGTCGGCCTGATAGTGGCGATGGTGGTGCATGAGTTCGCCCACGGCATCCTCACCCGGGTCGGCAAGATGTCCCTGAGGGCACTGGGGCTATTCTTCTTCGTCATTCCATTGGGAGCATTCGTGGAGCCGGACGAGAGCGAACTCACGAAGGCGGACAGGAAGCGCCGCTCCTCGGTCTATGCGGTCGGCCCGGCCACGAACGTGCTGATAGCGCTGCTTTGCGCCTTCATCTTCTCTTCGCTGCTCATGGCCTCAGCGGTACCAGTTCGCGATAACCCGGTGATCATGAGCGTCGGAGTGAACACCCCGGCGCAGCATGGCGACCTTCTCTATGGCATGCAGATCGTTGCGATCGACAACATTACCGTCCATACCATCCAGGACCTTGACCAGGTGGCCGCGGACCCGGGCACGAACATCACTGTTCATTATTACTATAAAGGACAGCTCGCCTCCTCTAACGTGACCTCGGGTCTCGTGGTCATGGAGACCACCCGAGATCTTGCGGCGGAGATGGCCGGAATCACGCCCGGAATGATCATCGCTTCGCTGAACGACTCGGTGATCCGCAACCAGACCGATCTGCAGCAGACGTTGGTGCTGACCCATCCGCTGCAGACGGTGAACATCACCGTACTCGAATACAATGCTGCCACCGGTGTGTATCAGGATTCGGGCATAAGCTCAATCGAACTGAGCAGCAAGCGGGACTATTACCTCAAAGTGAGTCCCGACCTGGTGAACGCTTCGTTCAAGGACATAGGCTTCCTCGGCATCAATTCCGCTTATCTGGGCGCGGTGACCACCACTCCGGACCGGATCATGCAGCGCCTTGCCAATCCGCTCGCCGGTGTGAGTGACCCATCGACTTTCGTAAGCTCCACTTTGCTATATATCGCCCTGCCATTTCAGGGCCTGGCTCCTATCGAGTCCCCCTGTCCGACCTGTTCACGCCATCAGGCGTGCTCTCAGGCCTTCCGGCGAACGTCTTCTGGTTCCTGGGCAACTGCTTCTACTGGATCTTCTGGATCAACCTCATGGTGGGCATGACCAACGTGCTGCCGGCCATCCCCTTGGACGGCGGGTTCCTATTCCGCGACGCCTTGGATGTGGTGATCCAGAAGCTCAAGAACAATGCCACCGAGGCGGTCCGCCAGAAGTATGTGGCGATGATAACCTACATCTTGGCGATTGCGGTGCTCTTTCTCATCGTCTGGCAGCTGATCGGCCCCAGGCTTTTCTGATCTGGAAGGGGATAAAGACGCTGCTACGCGGTTGCGATTCAGAACCGGAAGGCTACTTCTCGCTCTGATTGCAGAGCGGACAGAACTCTGCGTTCAAGCCCTTCAGGTTGGTATGGACCTCGTATAACTCTCCGCATATCTCGCATCGCTTGAAGGCGAGGAAAGGGGAGCGATAATGTTCGCATTCCAGGACTCTTTCGGACTTCTCCACCACGCAGACATCGGCGATGCAGTTATCGCATAAGGTCCTGCGGCTGAGATTGAGAAGGATGTGAGTTCCGACCCTGACCCGCGTCATTTCACCGCCTCATTCGCCCATAGCATTCCCAGGGGCCGCTATTTATAGGTTCTTCATATGCCTCTGCGCATGTCCTGTCGTGATCGAGAAGCGATATCTGGATGATAAAGGGAAGGAAGGGGTTTGACGCCGAAGGGTCAGATCTCATTGTTCCTGTGCCGGTCCCTCAGCTCTCCGAGCTTCCCCTTGTTCCAACTGTTGGTTTTGGAAAAGAAGCCGGTGACCCTGGTTATTCCCTCGACGTTCGGAGAGCCGCAGTACATGCAGGTGTCTCTCAGCCCGCGCGTAGTCCTGCCGCAGGAGATGCACGAGGTGAACTCGGGGCTGAAGGCGATCTGGGCGTTCTGGGTGGTCTCGAAGGTCTTCTTGACGAACGCGGCGATGCTCTCGGCGGGAGGCTTATGCTCTCCCAGCCAAATGTGGGTCAGGGATCCAGCATCTATCAGGGGGTGGAAGAGCCCTTCCTGCTTCGTCCTCTCGATGGCGCTCACTGGCGCTCCCACGTTCAGATAGGTGGAGTTGGTATAGTAAACCTCCCCGTTGCCCTTGTTGCCCCGTATCACGGTCGGCGCCTGCAGCGGGTAGTACTTCATGTCCAAGCGCGCGAAGCGGTATGCTGTCGATTCCGCCGGGGTCTGCTCCAAGGGCATCTTGATGCCGTACTGCTCACCCAGTGCCTCGGACTCCTTCTTCATCTCCGCTATGACCTTGAGGCCAAACTTCAGCGAATCCTTTGACTCGTGCATCTGATGTCCGGTATGATACGCCACCAATTCATTCAGGCCGACCATCCCGATCAGGAAGGAGGCCTTGTTCAAGCGGTAATAGGGCTCCCCGTCAAGCTCCATGGTTAGCAGCGAAAGCGGCCCGCCCTTCCCCATGGCCAGGAGCTTGCTGATGAACTCCTTCTTCTGGATATGTGCTTGGGCCACGATATCGATGCGCTCGCGTAGGATGTCGATGAGCCGGTTATCGTCCTGGTGCGCCTCGTAGGCTATGCGGGGCAGGTTGATGGTGACGTTCTGCATGGCTGAGTACCGCATCTTCCAAGGGGTCTTCGCATCGTCCAGGTCATTCTGCTCTAGCTTGAAGGTGAGGCGGCAACACTCGCTGATCTTCGCGGTGTTGCCCCGATCGAACACGAAGTAGGTGTTGCCCTTCTCGCTCGCCACGGCGGAGATCTTCTCCAGGAACTCCTGGTGGCCGTCGGTCTTGAAGAACTTCTCCGTCATGTGCACGTTGGGCTTGGGGAAGAAGAAAGGCCGGCCCATGGCATCGCCTTCCATGTACACGTCGAAGAGCGCGGAGACGAAACGCTGCGATTCATCGATATAGTCTTCGTAATTGTTGCCGGTGAACAGCCCCTTCGGGCCGATCGCAGGGACGCCCACGAAATGGTCCGGGACCTCCCAGTAGAGGTTCAGGTCGCTGAAGATCGACTGTCCGCCGCGAGCCACTGCCTGCTGCGCGAATTCGAAGATGAGTATCTGAGCCAGCTGCTTCATGCGCTCGTCGTCCACCCCGACCAAGTAGGGGGCGAGGAACAGGTTGAACGCATCCCAGCCGATAGCACCTGCGAAATGGCCCTGCAGTGCGGCGGAGAACTTGATGATCTGCTCGATGAGCACCTCCGGGTGCTTCGCCGGCTTTGCGATCGAGATGGCGTTGGGCAAGTTCAGGCCGAACTTCTTGACGTACTCGATCGACTGGCCCGAGCAATAGGGCCGGTCGATCATGCCGAGGTCGTGCAGGTGGATGTCACCCCTCATATGAGAGTCTGCGAGATCTTGGGAGAAGACCTCGAGCAAGGCGAATTCTTTCTTGATGCGCTCCGATAGCGTGAGATTGGTCGCTTCCGGTCCGTGCGGGACGTTGGCATTCTCCTTGTTCGGGTTCATGATGATTTGGCGCGCATCGTATAGCGGCACGCCGAGGCGGGTATGCTGCCTTCTCACCTTCGCGAGGCCGTATTCGACGAGCTTGGCGTTTGTCAGTTCTCGGATGAGCGGAGCGGTGACGAAGTCCAATTCTAGTTCCATTATCAGCTTCTCGACTTCCCTTGCTACGATCGAAGCGGCATCCTCGCTGATTGTGGTCTCCCTCATCAATGCGTCAAAGATCCGGCTGCGGTCCCATTTCTTGATCTCCTCATCAGAAGTGCGAACGAAGAGCGATAGCTCTGTCGACTCCTTGTCATCGGACCATATCAGTCCCGGTTCATTGCCATTTTTCGAATCCGGCGAAGACTCCGTCATTCTCATCCTAATCACCTTATCAAGCTGGACTTGAAATCAATAAGGGCTAATAGCAGACTTATTCTCTAGGATCCCCATCCCATTTCAAGGCAGGCAAAGGAACGCATTGTGCGGTCGACATAAAGGTTTTTTTGGAACTACAATTGACTCATACCTGATATCAATAACGGGGTTAAGATAGCTTAATATTACCATATTTGTTACCACATCTGTTAGCAGATGTTCCACCCAGAGCGCGATTTAAGGTCCGTAATTCTTGATTTGCTCAAAGAAGATGGTAAATCGATAAGCGCCATCTCTCGCGAGCTGAAGGGGAGAGGGTTCGACCTGCACCGGCTCATCCTTACTGGATACCTGCGGGCCATGACCGATCTGAACGTCCTCAGGGAAAGAGAGGTCCCGCCCTCGAAAATCTACGCGCCAGTCAAGGGGAAGGAACGCGATATCTACGAGATGATCGGCAGCAAATCGCGCGAGATGTTCGGGGAGGATGAGCATTCGGACGCCGTCATACTCTACACGCTGAACCGGCTATTCAGGCGCCCGGTCTTTTTCGACGAATTGATCAAGGCGGGGGCAAAGACGCCAGCGGGGAGAGAAGCCACCAAAGAGGAGAGGCAGGAGGCGAAGCAGGCGCTCACCAAGTCTGGATACAGGATACCCGACAGTTCCAAGGCCTATGTCAGCGAAGAGGAAGGCCTGAAGGAAGAGTACTTTGAGCTTCTCGCCCGGATCCTCGTCGAGGCCTTCGATGCCGGAGTCCTTGTGAAGGAGACAAAGCAGACCAGATTGAACTTCTGAGCCCATTCGCGAGCAACTTGTGCTTAGCTTTTTATCTGGAGAACGAGTTTAAGAGTGACGCATGAATCTCGATGAACTGGTAAAGGAGATACGCTCCCACCCCGGGGTGACGAGGAAGCGGCTCATCTCCGAGGTGATCAACTTCTTCCCGGATGTCTCGGGCGGTGAGGTGCTCGCCTCCTACGGCGAAGACGCGGCCGTCCTAGCGTATGGCGATTCCGTCCTGCTCCTCGCCGCCGATGGGATAATGGAGTCGCTAGTGAAGGCCAACCCCTTCTTTGCCGGCTACTACTCAGTTCTGGTCAACATCAACGATATATCGGCAATGGGCGGGAAGCCCTTGGCCATGGTCGACGTACTGTCGATGAAGGACGAGAAGGTATGCGGACAGGTGATGAAGGGGATGGAGCGGGCAGTGCGTAAGTTCGGCGTCCCCGTCGTAGGCGGGCATACCCATCCCGACTGCCAATACAACGCCATTGACGTGGCGATCCTCGGTACCGCGGACCGGCATGCGGTGATCTACAGCCATACTGCGAAAGCGGGCGACGACATCATCTTCGCCATGGACCTGGATGGCTTCTTCCCCGAGAAGCTCGAATTCGCCTGGGACACGACGAGCAAGAAGGACGACGAGCTGTGCCGCAGGCAGATGCTGATCATGAACGAGATCGGAAGGAGGCACCTGGTAAGCGCCGGCAAGGACATGAGCAATCCCGGCTCAATCGGTACACTAGGGATGCTCCTCGAGACCAGCGAGAAAGGGGGAACGGTGGACGTCGACCTCATACCGAGGCCGCAGGGGGTCGACTTCGTGCAGTTCGTGAAGAGCTACCAGGGCTGCGGGTTCGTGGTCACGGCGAAGCCGGAATGGTCGCAGAAGGTGATCGAACTCTTCGGAAGCGTTGGGGTGACCGGCTCAGTGGTGGGGAAGGTCGACGCCTCCCGCAAGCTTGTGCTGAAACAGGGCGATGAGCAAAGGACGCTGTTCGACTTCACCAAGGAGATCATCACCGGATGCAAGCCGCTCCACGGGTGCAAGAACGATTGCCTGCGCTGCGCCGATTGAAATGGAAGTGCTAGGCCACAGAGGTTGCCGCCTGGTCCCAAGCATGTGATCCAACCACCTTCTCAGCCCCGCTCCCCTTCGAGCGCCGGTAGTCCACGGTTAGGCTGCTCCCGTCAGGGCCTGACCCGGTCCCCGTGATCAGGGCCAGGGGCGCAACCCTCCAGCTGCGCCACGAGACCGCCACCAGCCCCGCAGGACAGGGCCTCATTGTCGATGACTGGGCATGCAAGGTTCCAGTTACGACGTCCCCTGCTGTCACCCCCGTTGTCGACGATTTCGGTGTATAAGGACACGCCGAACGTCCCGGTCTAGCCTAGCGGCCCCAATTAAGTTGCCGCCCTATTTATATCTATGTCGAATGCGGCCAGCTGGCTGTTGATGGCGACGATCGCCGTTGCTTAAGTGGTCGGCATTCTTCAGCATGGGATAGAAAGGTAGTATAACCCCTGACTCCAATGAATCGGCCGGATCCAAATGGCAGGCCATATGACCGATCTAGAGAAGCCGGAGTGGCTGAAGGTGCGCTATCATAGCGTATCATCGGTGGCGGGAGTTCGCGGCATACTTAGCCGAGAAGGACTGCGCACCGTGTGCGATTCCTCCCAATGCCCCAACCTAGGGGAGTGCTGGGGGAATGGCAATGCCACCATGATGATACTAGGCGATGTGTGCACCCGACACTGCTCCTTCTGCTCCGTGGCGCATGGCAGACCGGAAGGACCGGTCGACAAGGACGAGGCTGAGAAGGTCGCCCGGGCCGTGAGAGCTCTGAATCTTAGGTACATAGTGCTGACGTCAGTAACGCGCGACGACCTGAGCGATGGCGGGGCATCGGCATTCGCCCGAACGGTCCAGGCTATCGATCGGCTGTCTCCCCTGACCCGCATCGAGCTCCTCATCCCCGACCTCCGAGGCAACTGGGAGGCGCTAGAGCAGGTGGTCCGCGCCGGACCTGAGGTCATCGGGCACAACATCGAAGTGGTCCGCTCCTTGCAACGATCGGTCAGGGATCCGAGAGCGGACTATCAAAGGTCCTTATCATTACTGCGCCAGATAAAGATTTTCGACTGGGGGATGATAACCAAGAGCTCGCTCATGCTCGGCCTGGGCGAGAAGCGGGAGGAAGTGCTCCAATGCATGCGCGACCTGCGCCAGTCGCAAGTGGACCTGCTGACCCTCGGCCAATATCTCCGACCGAAGGGCGGGGCGCTGCCGGTGTCGCGCTACGTCACCCCCGAGGAGTTCAGTGAGCTGAAGGCAGAAGCGGAATCGCTGGGCTTCGCCCATGTCGAATCCGGGCCCTTGGTCCGATCGTCTTACCGCGCGGAAGCGGCATTCAATTCCATCGCAAGAGGTTGAGGAGATGCTCGTGGACGATTTCGATCCCTTGAAAGGAAAGATGTTACAGATACTGGACAAGGACGGCAACGTCGATAAGAGGCTGGAGCCAGCGATCGATGGGAAACGCCTGCTCGAGGCCTACCGGACCATGGTGCTGACCCGGATCGCGGACGACAAGGCGGTGCGAGCTGCAGAGGCAGGGCCGCCTCGGAGCGTATCCGCCGAGCAAAGGTCAGGAGGCCAGCCAGATCGGTCCGGCGATGGCCATGGGCGATGACGATTGGCTGGTCTGGGCCTTCCGGGAGCTCGGCGCGCTGCTTATGCATGGCGTCCCGCTGTGGAGGCACGATCTTTACTGGATGGGCAACGAGGAAGGGTCAGCAGCTATCGGCGAAGGGGTCCGGATCACGCCCTCCGTCGTGCCAGTGGGCTCGCAGATACCCCACGCAGTGGGCATATCCTACGCGTCGATGTACCGCAAGGAGAAGAGCGTCGCGCTGTGCTTCTTCGGCGACGGGGGCACGTCCGAAGGCGACTTCCACGAGGGCCTGAACTTCGCCGGGGTGATGAAGACCCCAACGGTGTTCGTCTGCCAGAACAACCAGTGGGCCATATCGCTGCCCGCGGGAGCTGCAGACCGCCTCGAAAACGATCGCGCAGAAGGCCGTCGCCTACGGATTCCCCGGGATACTGGTCGACGGCAACGACGTCCTGGCGCTCTACGCGGCGACCAAGGAGGCGGTGGAGCGGGCGCAGGCGGGCGAGGGACCGACGCTCATAGAATCGTACACCTACCGGATGAGCGACCATACCACCTCCGATGACGCCACCCGCTACCGCACGGAGCAGGAACTGAAGTACTGGACGGAGCGCGACCCGATCGCCCGCTTCAGCACCTACCTGGTCGGGAAGGGGCTCTGGGACGATGCAAAGGAGAAGGCCTTGTCTGGCCGAGCTGGCACAGTTCGTGGAGGAG
Organism: Methanomassiliicoccaceae archaeon; assembly: GCA_963768775.1. Classification (GTDB taxonomy): domain Archaea; phylum Thermoplasmatota; class Thermoplasmata; order Methanomassiliicoccales; family UBA472; genus FEN-33. The sequence goes on along the minus strand of CAVYIY010000006.1, from coordinate 323,181 downwards.
GAGGTAAAGAAGGCAGAGAGCTATCCCTCCGCCGTCCTTGGAGGATGTCTTCCGCCACACCTATGCCAGTCATGCCGGACGATCTGCAGTCGCAGCTGGAACGCCACCGACGCGACCTCGACGGGAAGGAGGGATGAACCTGGCGCTCATGAACATGGTGCAGGCCATCAACCTGGCGCTGCACGAGGAGATGGAGCGGGACCAGAACGTCATACTGCTGGGCGAGGACGTGGGCGTGGACGGCGGAGTGTTCCGGGTGACCGAAGGGCTGTACCAGAAGTTCGGCAGGGCGAGGGTCATCGACACGCCCCTGGCGGAGAGCGGCATCGTCGGCGTGGCCATCGGCATGGCCATGAACGGCCTGCGCCCGGTGGCGGAGATCCAGTTCATGGGCTTCTTCTATCCTGCGTTGAACCAGATGATCTCCCACGCGGCGAGGATGCGCAACCGCACCCGGGGGCGCCTCACCGTGCCCATGGTCATGCGCACGCCCTACGGAGCGGGGGTGAAGGCATTGGAGCATCACTCCGAGAGCACCGAGTCACTATTCTGCCAGATACCGGGACTCAAGGTGGTCGTGCCCTCTACGCCCCTGGAGGCCAAAGGGCTCCTCACCGCGGCGATCCGGGACCCGGACCCGGTGATATTCCTGGAGCCGACGCGCTCCTACCGCATGCTTCAAGGAAGAGGTGCCGGAGGGCGAGTACGTCATCCCGCTGGGCAAAGCCGCGCACGGTCAAGGAGGGCAGAGACGTCACGGTCATCGGCTGGGGCGCCATGATCCCAGCGATACAGAAGGCGGTCGAGGCGGCAGAGACGGAAGGGGCATCGTGCGAGGTGATCGACCTGAGGACCCTTTCCCCCATGGACTGGAACGGCGTCATCGAATCGGTCAAGCGAACCGGCAGGGCGGTGGTGGTGCAGGAGGCGCCCAAGACCTGCGGGGTCGGGGCGGAGATTGTGGCCCGCATCGACGAGGAATTGCTGCTCTCGCTGAAGGCCCCGGTGGAGAGGGTGACCGCTCCGGACATCGTCCTGCCCTTGCCCAAGGGCGAGGATTACTATTACGTGAATCCGGAGAGGATACGAAAGGCGATCAAGCGAACGATGAGCTTCTAAGGTGAGAGAAAATGGCAACTGACTTCAAGTTCCCGGACCTGGGCGAGGGAGTGACCGAGGGAGAGATAAAGAAATGGCTGGTGAAGGAGGGCGATCAAGTGAAACAGGACCAGTCAATCGCGGAGGTGGAGACCGACAAGGCCGTGGTGGAGATGCCGTCGCCGGTGGCCGGCAAGGTCCTGAAGCTCTATCACAAGGAAGGGGAGGTGGTCAAGGTGGGCGAGGTGCTGGCCATCATCGGGGACGAAGGGGAGAAGGTCGAGGCCGGCGGTCCATCAGCGGCCGAGCCGGCCGAGCTGGCGAGGAGGCCCTCGGTCTCGGTGGTCGGAGAGCTGCCCTGAGAGCGAGGCGGTGGTCTCCAGCGCGACCGAGCGGCGCGATCGTGACCGAAGCAGCAGCGGTGCAGGCGACGCCGGCGGTGCGCCAGCTGGCCAAGGACTTGAACGTCGATCTCGCTGGCATCAAGGGCACCGGGCCGAACGGGCGGATCACCGAGGAGGATGTGCGCGGCCGCCGGCAAGACAGTCGCAAAGCCGAAAAGGGTCGCCAAGTTCGACCTCTACGGCTTCGTCGACCGGGAGCCGCTCAAGGGCATCCGCCGCTCCACCGCCAAGCAGATGATGGAGGCCACGCTCAAGGCCGCGCAGGTGACGATCATGGAGGACGCCGACGTCACCGAGCTGGTCGCCCTGAGGGAGAGGCTGAAGGCCATGGCACTGGAGCAGCGCAAGGTCAAGCTGACCTACCTGCCGTTCATCATCAAGGCGGTGACGATGGCGCTGAAGAACAACAAGTACCTCAACTCATCGATAGACGAGGAGACCGAGGAGATCCTCATCAAGAAGTACTACAACATCGGCATCGCCGTCGCCATCGAGGACGGCCTGATCGTGCCGGTGATCAAAGAGGCGGACCAGAAGGAGTTCATGGACCTGGCCGTGGAGATAGCCGACATGGCCGAGAAGGCCAAGGAGCGCAAGATCGACCTGGCCGACCTCAAGGGCGGGACGTTCACCATCACCAACTAGGGGACGCTGAGCGGGACGTACGGCACGCCGATCGTCAACTACCCCGAGGTGGCGATACTGGGCGTCGGGAGGATCAGGGAGATGCCCTGGGTCAGGGACGGCAAGATCGAGATCAGGAAGATGCTGCCGCTCTCCCTGACCTGGGACCATCGGATACTGGACGGCGCGCAGGCGGCCAGTTTCATGAACGAGCTGGTGCGCTACCTGGAGAACCCGGAGATAATCATGGCCATGCACTAGCGCTCGCCGTTCCATTCCATCGTGCCGTAGCGCGAAGAGACCAGCCTTTTCGCCTCCTCGAGCTCTGCCGCGGACCATCCTCCCTGATGGTACTCCTTTCCGGCAACGAATGCTGCCTCCAGAGCCAATAGGATCTCTTGCTTGCCTCGCCTCCGAATGCTCGCCAGGCTTGTCACCCTCTCCCTCGCCGAGGATGATGTTCCTTCCAGCATTCTTCGCATCGCTTATCTTCAGCACGCCGAACATCCTCTCCAGATCCAGGTCGCAAAAGCAGGGTCCCGTGCTGCAGGAACACCGAGTTCCGGCGCGACTGGGCGCTGCCCGATATCTTCTTGCCAGCGACCAGGATGTCGTTGATCGGAGCGAATTGCGCTTCGCACCCCGAGGGAGGCAAGCGCCGAAACGATGTGGCCGCAGATCTCCTGATATGCGGCGTTGATGTCCTGAGGCATCATGCTCTCGGGCGCGATCAGGCTGTAGGTGACCTCGCCCTCTGAATCATGGTACACCGCCCCTCCGCCGGTAGCGGCGGCGCACCACGTCCACGCCGAGCTCCCTGCAGCGTTCGAGGTCGACCTCATCTCTCAGGCTCTGGAATCGGCCGATGGAGACGGCGCTCGGCCTCCAGCCATAGAACCTTATCGTCGGCGGGCTTGTCGATCGCCGGATGCCATTCGGAGACCGCCTCATCCAATGCCATGTTCGTGGCCGCATCGTGATATTCGAAACGGACCAATCTCCAGGTCATGACTTGGCCTCCCAGAGCGCGCCGATGATGTCCCTGACCTCGAATCCCGGATATCCGAATGTGCACCTCGGCGATCTTCTCCGACAACACGCGTTCCGCTTGTCGTTCGTCAGAGAGGGCTAGGCAATCGGACAGGCACCGCTCGATCAGGTCGATGCCCTCTTCTGGTTCCAGGAAGAAATCCCCGGTCAGTTGAACGGACTGTGCCTCGTCGGAGCTGGTGATGCGGAGCCGGAACAGCTTGCCTCCTTTCACCTTCCTTTCGATGACGAGCGTGGGCATCGTGGTCGCGTCACAGTCTCATTGTCCGGTCGCCCATTTCTGCAGCTTATCCGCATCGATGCGAGTACCGCAGAGCGCCTTCCCCGTTTTCTCGTTGTAGAACGAGGGAACGCCCAGAGAACCGCCGCAGGCGTCCGCAATGACATCGCCATGCGAGCGCATCAGCTGGGCGTTCTTGTCGTCATGCCAGACTTCCAGCTTGACGATCTTGATGCCCGTGTCCTCCATGAACTTGTCCACCACCGGATGCAGCTGCCTGCAATGCGGGCATTCGCGGCCGAAGAACCAGATCAGTCTGTTGTTATCATCTGCCATTTCATTTCCTCCTTACAAAGAGACCGCACCAGCACTCCCCATACTCTTTCCAGGTCTTTTGGATCTTGAAATTGCATGGGCATATGAGGTTGAGGTCCTTCTCTTTATCGCCAGTGGTGATGCGGCAGGGGCAATACTTCAGGCCTTTGTTCCGATTGTTCTCCAAAACCCCTTCGGACAGCGTCTTGACCGATTCCGAGTCCTCCCACAGATGGAACTCGCTCTTTGCGGTCAGATCGGTCCAGGCCTTGATTACATCCTCGGAGGATGAGATGGAGTAGTCCGTCGCAGCCATGACCTGCATCGCTTCGTTGCGGTCGCACAATACAAAAGCGTTCTTCGCTCCGCAGGTCGGGCAGGTCTCAGGTGGCTTATCGCCATAATGGATGTCATTGCAGATATGGCAACGCCAGAATCTCTTCTTTACCAATGCCATGGTCAACAGCTGTTGCTAGGTTGCGACATGATATTTGTATTTTACCCAGAGGAACGACCGCCTGATGTCGTTGGCAAGTCGCCGGTGCGCGCTCCTGTCAGTTCCGTAAGGATTAAATGGACCGGCCTGCTTCTGCGGCCGAGGGCAGGCCGATGTCGGACGTTGATACGTTGCTGTATGCGGTAGGTCTGCTGTTCTTCATCTTCGATCCATTCGCCAGCCTGCCGATTTTCATATGCCTGACGAAGAACTCCGACGACAAGGAGAAGATGCGTTCCGCCAACCGAGCGATAATCGTCGCAGCGATCCTCTTCATCATCTTCACTCTCATAGGCACAAACCTGCTGGCCGTTTTCGGCGTCAGTATCGATGCATTCCGCATCGCCGGTGGACTGGTCCTCATCCTCATGGCGATCGAGATCATTTTCGGCTTCAGCCTGACCCGGCAGGGGTCGACCGACGTCGCCTGGGTCATCGTCGCCACGCCCATCTTGACCGGGCCGGGAGTGATAACCACTTCCATCCTGCTGGTGAGCGCGGTGGGGGTCTGGATAACGCTAATAGCTGGCGTCATCGCCCTGGCGATCACCTGGGGCCTCCTGCGCAACTCCGTTCTCATAGTGAGGAAGGTCGGGCCGAACGTGATAGAGATCTTCTCCAAGATCATTGGCCTGCTGATTGCGGCCATGGCAATCGAATACATCCTCAACGGGGCATTCAATTGGATGCAGATACACCAGGCGATGTTGCTGCCCAATCTGGTGCACCTGCTCGCTTGAGCTCGGCCTGCAAAGATATATTAGAGCCAGGATGCAAAGTATCCTTCGGGGTCAAGCTTGCTCGTCAATATCACCGATGTGCGTCACCATGACGTGATCATAGTTGGGGGCGGGCTTGCTGGTCTGAGGGCGGCCTTGGCGGCAAGCAGCGCCGGAGGGGACGTCGCCTTGCTGTCGAAGGTCCATCCGCTTCGGTCGCATTCGGTGGCGGCGCAAGGCGGCATCAACGCTTCATTGGGCTTCAACAAGAGCCAAGGCGACGACAGCTGGGAGGCGCATGCCTACGACACCGTTAAGGGGTCTGATTATCTAGCGGACCAGGACGCGGTCGCATTCATGTGCCAGGATGCGTCGAGAGCGGTCATGGAAATGGAGTCCTGGGGGACGACGTTCTCTCGCGACGGCGATGGCAGGATCGCGCAGCGCCCCTTCGGCGGGGCGGGCTTCCCGCGCACCTGCTACGCCGCCGACCGAACCGGGCACAATCTCATCCACACTCTCTACGAGAAGGCAGTGCAGGCGGGCATCGAGGTCTTGGAAGAGAGATTCGTCCTCTCTCTGGCCGTCGAAGGGGGCCGATGCCGCGGCCTGGTGGCGCTGGACATGGCATCAGGCGAGGTCGAGGCATTCGCCTGCAAGTCACTGCTCCTGGCCACCGGCGGCTACGGCCGCATATTCTCCCGCTCCACCAATTCCTACATCAACACCGGGGACGGCCTGGCCCTGGCGCTGAACGCAGGCGTCGCGCTCCGGGACCTGGAGTTCGTGCAGTTCCACCCCACCACGCTCTTCGGCACCAACATCCTGATCTCCGAAGCGGCGAGGGGCGAGGGCGGCACCCTCCTGAATGCCAAAGGAGAGCGTTTCATGTCAAGATACGCTGCGAAAGCCATGGAGCTGGCGCCGCGCGATATCGTCGCCCGATCGATCCAACGGGAGATAGACGAGGGCAGAGGGCTAGACGGCGGATACGTGAACCTCGACCTTCGCGATCTAGGGAAGGAGAGGATCATGGAGCGGCTGCCGGGGATCAGGCAGATCGCCATGGACTTCGCCGGCGTCGATCCGATCATGGCCCCGATACCGGTCCAGCCAGGGCAGCATTACTCTATGGGAGGGATAGCCTGCGACGTCGACTGCAGGACCGCTCTGGCCGGCCTGTACACCGCAGGGGAGGCATCTTGCATGAGCGTCCATGGAGCCAACCGGCTGGGAGGGAACTCGCTGTTGGAGACCTTGGTGTTCGGGAGAAGGGCGGGGGAGAACATGGCCCGGGACTCAGCCGCGATTCCTTTCGATGACAGTTCCGTCAAAGTATTGGCCAATTCCCAGCAACTCAGGCTGGACGATATCAGAAGCGCGCCGAAAAGCATGCAGATGTCGCAATTGAGGGAGAAGCTGAAGCACACGATGTTCCTGGACTTCGGCGTCTTCCGTGACGCCCCACGGATGAAGGAAGGGATGGTGATCGTGAACGGCCTGGCCAACCGTGCGGAAAGGATCGGAATGGGCGACAAGGGCAAGGAGTACAACCAGGCGCTGGTCGGAGCGTTGGAGTTCGAGAACATGTGCAGCATAGCCGTCCCCGTCTGCATGAGTGCCCTGGCCAGGGAGGAGAGCCGCGGCTCCCACTACAGGACCGACTATCCCAGTAGGGACGACTCGCGATTCTTGAAGCACACGGATATCACCATGATCGACGGGAAGCTCCGTTTGAGCTACAGCAACGTGCTCCACGACCGCTGGCCCGTAGAGGAGAGGCGGTACTGATGAGACTTCGGGTGGCGAGGGGATCTGGAAGTGGTTCGGCCTACCAGGTCTACGAAGTGCCTGAGAGATCGGGATTGACCGTGCTCGAAGCCCTGCTTTACGTGCACGACAACCTTGACGACACCCTCTGCTTCCGGTATTCTTGCCGTGGGGCGGTATGCGGTAGCTGCGGGATGCTAATCAATCGGGTGCCGCGATTGGCCTGCCGAACCCAGTTGACCTCACTGATGCTCCCGGAGCGCAATCACCTGGTTCCGTCTGTCTCCATTCCCGAGGGGGGGTATGAGGCCGGAAAAGAAATCATCATCGAGCCGCTCCCGAACCTAGAAAGGCAGAGGGATCTGATGGTGGACATGGGGCCGTTCTTCAAGGCCTACACGGAAATCTCCCCCTTCCTGCATGAGATGGGGAGCGCGGACCACCTGATGAAGCAAGAGACGGTCAAGGAGCTGGAGCGGTTCACTAACTGCGTGCTCTGCGCCGTTTGCTACGCTTCCTGTCCGATCAACGGCTCTGATCCGAATTATCTCGGGCCGGCGGCTCTGGCGAAACTTTACCGATTCATCATCGATCCGAGGGATGCGCAAGGGGCGAGAAGACTGAGAAGCGCGGACAGCCCGACAGGTTGGTGGGAGTGCCGCTTCCACGCGAACTGCGCGGTGGTCTGCCCTAAGGGCGTGCCGCCGAACTATGCCATTGGCAAAGCCAGGAAGATGCTCAAAGGAAAGGGCGGAACAGCAGGAGAGGGAAGAGAATGAGACTAGAGCGGGATTCATTGGGCAGGAAGAGCGTTCCAGATGAGGCATATTACGGAGTGCAGACGGCGCGGGCGCTGGAGAACTTCCCGGTGAGCGGCAGAAGGGAGAGGCCGGAGCTGGTCCGCGCCTATGCCATGATCAAGTGGGCGGCGGCACGCGCCAACGTCAAATTGGTGGTCCTGGACGCACAGCGGGGCAGGGCGATCGAGAAGGCGGCGCACAGGGTGATCCGGGGCGAATTCTCCGACCAGTTCCCCATAGACGTCTTCCAGGCTGGAGCCGGGACCTCGCTCAACATGAACGTCAACGAGGTCATCGCCAACATCGCATTGGAGGCGCTGGGCAAGAAGAAGGGCGACTACGCCTACCTCGGCCCCAACGACCACGTGAACCGCGCGCAATCGACCAATGACACCTTCTCCACCGCCTCCCAGATCGCCGCGGCTTGGATGCTCGATGTCCTTCTCGAGCGATTGAACGGCCTGGAGCGGACACTGAATGGAAAATCTCGAGACTTCCAAGATGTGCTGAAGAGCGGTCGAACCCACCTGATGGACGCCTTACCTATCACCCTCGGGCAGGAATTCCACGCTTATGCAAGCACCATAGCCGCATCAAGGCAGAGGCTCAAGCAGAGATATGACGCCCTGATGCCCGTCCCGCTGGGCGGCACCGCTGTTGGAACGGGAGTGAATGCCCATCAGGACTTCGCTCCCCTGGCGATCAAGGAACTTGCGAAGGTAACAAGACTTCCCCTGAGGGAGATGAGGGACAAGCCGATGGGGCTGCAATCCCGTTCCCCGTTGTTGGGCGTCTCGGGGGCGCTCAAGGAGCTTGCGGTCGAGCTGGGCAGGATTGCCAACGATCTTAGGCTGATGGCTTCGGGTCCCATGACCGGGCTGGGGGAGATAGTCCTGCCCGAGGTGCAACCGGGTTCCTCCATCATGCCCGGCAAGTCCAATCCCGTTATGGCCGAGTGCCTGAACATGGTTTGCTATGAGATAATGGGCAACGACCTGACCGTCACGATGGCCGCGCAGGCGGGACAGCTGGAGCTGAACGTAATGACCCCGTTGATCACCAGCAAGCTGCTCGATTCCCTTTCCTTGCTGAACAACTATCTGCCATCGTTCGAGGAACGCTGCCTGCGGGGCATCACGGCAAACCAGGAGCGCTGCTCCATGTGGTTGGAGGGGAATCCGATCCTCATCACCAACCTCGCACCTCGCATCGGCTATTTGCGGGCGGCGGAGATCGCCAAAGAGGCGATGAGAAGCGGTCGGAGCATAGCCGACCTCGTCATCGAGAGCAAGATTATGAGCAAGGAAGAGGCTGAGGCTGCCTTGGACCCTAGGCAGATGCTGCACCCCAACGTCAAAGTCTCGAAGCCGAAGAGAACAATAAGGAAAGTTAATTAGCCGGGCGGCACCTGCAAAAAAGATAGCGGAGGATGAGGGAATGGATAAGGAGTCAGTGATCGCTGAGCTTCACAAATTGCCTGGCGTCTCGGAGAAGGCCGCCGAGGGCCTGTACCTCCTTGGCATCAGATCGACTGATGACCTTGCTGGTCGTGACGCTATCGAAATGTATGCTCAATTAAGGGAGCGTAAGGACTTCTACGCCGAGCCTTGCATGCTGAACGCCTTCAAGGTCGCGGTGAAGTTCTCCAAGTCGAAAATATGACCTGATGAGCTTCTTGGAAGATCCATGAACCTCAGTCCTTAGTAGACCAATGGTATCAGTCGATGGCGCACTCTTTTGGCATAGTTCTTGTAGGACGGACAGGCCATCAGCTTCCTCTCCTCCATGCTGATGCGTTGCGCCAACAATACCAGGGAGGCGACGAAGAGTATGACCGAGACCAAGCTGAAAAGGATGAGCATCATGCCTAGCAGGTACATTGTCTCACCCAGGTACAAAGGATGCCTCACGAAACGATATGGGCCACCCGAAACGACATCGCGCACCGCCGGCAGAATTGCGAATGAGCGTTTGAGATACGCAAGAGAGCAAATGGACAAAGCTACGCCTGGTGCAGCGATCAACGCGCCATACGGGATCGAATATGTAGCCGGGAACAGAAGCACCGAATTAAGAATCAAGATGGGGCTGAAGAAGGAAAGGAAGGGCACGAGCACCTCACTGGTCAATGTAGGCATCATGGCCGGCTTCCGCACCAGAAAGGAATAGGCGCGAGTGCATCGACGGGAACGGACCATAGCAACACTATCCGAGCCAGCCAATCTTCCGCAATTGCTGCCCAGCGCACGGAAGCGAATGCCATCACGATGAACAGGACCGCGAACGCAGCATCGACCTTCTTCCCCTCAAGTATGATTGACCTGCCCTCGTGACCATGAGTTACAGAATCGGCCTCTGAGGTTAAAAACCAGCTGAGGTCAATCCGCGAACGGAATGGAAACCAGGGAGCGGAGCACGAATAGCGTCGCAAAGAAGACGATGACCAGTCCCGCACTGAGGAACGCAAGTGCGACTCTCCTGGTCTCCAATCCCAACCTCGGGATTAGAACAGAAAGGAGCGTGGCAGCCAAGAGGAACAGGATGACGAAGAGCCCCATCTCCGCGATTACGGCAGTGACGTAATACATCGCCAGCTCCATCTAACGTCAGGAGCCCGAGGCCGACGAGGGCAAGCAGGGGATAGATGATCAATCCATCCCTCCAACAAAAGGTGGCCGTAGCCGCCTTGCCGTGGAAGAGCTGCACGGAAGTGACGCTGAGCAGGAGCATCGACGTCCCAGCCCCGAATGCCAGCCCGCTACCCAATCGCAGAGTATTGCTGGTATCCCTCAATCCAAGGTACGATGATATACCGTCGAAAAGGAAGAGCCCGACACCCATCATCGCGAGAATGAGCATGGGACGATCAGGAAGCCCAACACGCCGGTACCGCCTTCCAACCAGGTAATATAATGACATGGCGAAGAACCCCAAGTACGTGCCTAAATCCCTTGCGCAAACCGGTAGCTGGTATCCGCCAAGGAAAAGCGATCGCTCCGGGATCTGATGGCAGAATGCGGAACCGATGGCCCACAATGCCTGGCCAAGAACGTCGGGAGGGGGTCCCATCAGAATAGCCAATGGAGAAAGGAGATAAAAATAAGAGGTTTATATCATCGAGATGTCGGCCAAGGTATCAAACTACTACATCATCGTGATTCTGGCAATGATGACAACGACCCAGCACAGAACGGCCAGCACGATTGCAGCGATCGACAGGAGCAGGCAATTCTTTCCAACACGCCTCTTCTCCGGGTTCGGGTCGTTGTTCCAAACAAGGAACATTATGAACCCGATCAGGATGCTGAAGAACGAGATTATATATAGGATATACTTCAGCGCGCCGAGCGGCTCTTGCGGTGGTGCATAAGGCTGTCCATACGGTTGTTGTCCCGGTGCGGGTCCGTATTGTGGCACGTTTTGCGGCCGTCCGCAGTGTGGGCAAACGTTGTATTCGACCGGTATCTGGCGACCACACCCTGTACACATACGTGTCTGTTGGTCCATTCGTTTTCCCTCCTAAGCTTTGCCTGCAGCCATCACTGACCCAGGCTGATTTCAACGATATAGAGTCTATCTGTACTTAAGATTGTTGGCACCGTTCGAAATGGCCAGGAGCCCTGGATGACCGAGATAGAACCCAATATCTTCGGCCTATCCTCTCCTAATCCCTAGCCCTGCCGCATTCCGGACAGAATTTGTGCGACGTGGAGATACTCCCTTCCGCATCCTGGGCATGTCCTTGTCTCTGGTTGCTGGACCATCGTTGCCCCGGCTGGAGCTGGACCGGTCGGGCCCGGAGTTCCGCAGTAGGGACAGAACTTTAGACCCTCTGGTATTTGCTTTCCGCATCCCACGCAGAGCTTCGTTGCCGGTTGTTGTTTGATGGCAGCTTCGGGGCCCTTCTCGGGTGAAGCGACCGTGGGCGGGGGCGTCGCAACTGAACCCGCAATGTTCACTCGTCCGCAATAGGGGCAGAAGTTGAGGTTCCCGGGGAATTCTCGACCACACCCCATGCATCTTAACTTGTCGCCAGCTTGGACCGCGCCTGGCTCAGCCCTCGATGCGGTCTGGGAAGTTGAACTTGATGGCGCTGGTCTCCCGCAGTAGGGACAAAACGCCAATCCCTCTCTGATCTCCCTTCCGCAGCCGATGCACAGCATACTTCCCTTCTGTGGTTCTGCGGCTGGTGGTGCAGCGGTGGTCGTTCCTGAGGATGCCTGCGCCGTGTCGGGGCGGCCGCAATAGGGGCAGAACTTCAACCCAGTCGGAATATCTCGCCCGCAACCAAAGCATTTGCCCATGCCTTGGCCAGCTTCGCTCGTTTCCCCAGGCGAGGTTCGGGCATATGGCGATGCTTTTCCGCACATGGGGCAGAAGTTGAGCCGGTCGGGGACGACTTTTCCGCAGGCAACGCAGGTGACTGTTGTGCTCGATGAGAATGAAGACTGCGCTGGAGATGCGACCGGTTGCGGGCCAGACGTGGCGGCATCGCTCATCATCGGGACCGGGCCGCTCGGTCCCGGTCTGCCGCAGTAAGGGCAGAAGGCAAGGCCCTCTGGTATCTCCCTGCCGCATCCAGGACATAATCTCTTCTGCTGAGCCGAAGACCCAACGATGGGCGGACCTGAAGGTCCCGGTCTCCCGCAATAGGGGCAGAATCTCAATCCCTCAGGAATCTGCCGGCCGCAACCGGGGCATAGACGTTCGCCCATTGGCACGGAGGAACTCCCGGTGTCACCATAGACGGCTGGTCCTCTGGGTTTTCCGCAATAAGGGCAGAAAGCATGAACGGTCGATATCTCCCTTCCACATCCTGGACACATACGGGTCGACTGGTTTTGATCGGTCACGGTACATTCCTCCCGACAGATGAGATTCGTTTCGATATCGGTCAGGTTGGTTTATCAAACTTCCTGGCCATTTGTGCGAAGGGAAGAATGAAAGAGGTTTGAGCCGCGTGGGCATTCGCCTCAATAGCCGGATTCAGCGGGTATCTACGATCTTGATGATGTGCCAACCGAATTGCGTCTTCACCGGGCCGACGATCTTGCCCTTCTCGCTCTCGAAGGCCGCCTTCTCGAACTCTGGGACCATCTGCCCCTTCCCGAACCATCCCAATTCGCCGCCCTTCTTGCCTGAGGGGCACTTGGAGACCTTTTTCGCCAGGTCGGCGAAGTTCTCGCCCGCCTTGATCCGCTGCATTAGTTGCTTTGCCTCGCTTTCGGTACTGACCAGGATATGAGAGCAATTGACTTTGGTTGCCATGCCTGCCCCGACCGCAATCGCGGGTTATAGACCTTTTTGTGCAAGGCATCGCATTCAATCCTCGGACAAAAACCTAGAAGTAATGGCGAGCTGTTTGAAGAGCGATGTGGCGCCAATTCGACGCTAAGGATTGGGTGAAGAGAAGATGCGCGGACCTGCAGGACGTCCGAGAGCCTGTCTCCAAGATCATCGCGCAGGTGAAGGACCAAGGCGATCAGGCGCTCTTCGAGCTCACCGAAAGCTATGATAGGATCCGCCTTACGAGCTTGAAGGTGGGAGCAGATCAGACAGCGGCGGCCTATTCAGAGGTCGACCAAGGGTTGCTTGAGGATTTGAGGCAATCCAAAAAGAGAATTGAAAGGTTCCACGCTCTTCAGAAGAAGGCGCTGAATTGGGAGGAGGAGGTCGAGCCTGGCATCAGGCTGGGAATGTGCACCATGCCGATGGAGAGGGTGGGTGCGTACATTCCGGGCGGCCGGGCCTCATATCCATCGACGGCCTTGATGTGCATCATCCCGGCTAAGATCGCCGGCGTGAGGAAGGTCGTGTGTTGCACTCCGCCCCCAGTCAACCCCTTGATCCTGGTCGCCATGGACTTGGCCGGGGCAGACGAGATATTCTCCATCGGGGGCGCGCAGGCCATTGCCGCCATGGCACTGGGAACGAGCACGATAGACCCGGTCCAGAAGATCGTCGGCCCGGGCAACGTCTACGTCACCGCCGCCAAGATGCAATTAAAAGACCGCGTGGATATCGATTTCCCCGCAGGGCCGAGCGAGCTGGCGGTGGTGGCGGATGAAGCCGCTGACCCGGATTTCATTGCAATGGATATCATTGCCCAAGCCGAGCACGATCCCGAGGCAGCATGCGTCCTGATAACGACTAATAGAGCAGTCGCGGAAAGTGTGGGCAGGAGCATGGAGGAATTGGCGGCGAAGGCCACGCGTCGCGAGATCCTTTCTCGCTCGCTCCCCAATTGCGGCTATGTGCTGGCTAAGGATAAGGACGAGGCTATCGATGCGATCAATGAGATCGCTCCGGAGCACCTGTCGATCCAGATCAGGAATCCCCGATCGATAATGGATAAGGTCCGGAACGCGGGCGCAGTCTTCATCGGCCCATTCTCTCCCGTCGCCTGTGGCGATTACTCCTCTGGCACCAATCATGTTCTCCCGACTGCGGGATACTCCAAGACCTATTCCGGGCTTGATGTCAGGCACTTCTGCAAGAGCGTATCGGTGCAGGAGATAAGCAGAAAAGGGCTGGAGAGAATAGGGCCGGTCACGATGTCGCTGGCCGAGGCAGAAGGCCTGCAAGCCCATTCCGAGTCGGTGCGCATCCGCTTGGAGAAGCGTGCAAATGAGAGAACTTGACGAAGGGGCCCTTCGATCGACCAAATCAGAACTGAGAGAGGTCTGGGAGAGGATGTACCACCAAGAGCATCCGCGCTGGCGTGGCCCATCCGACCTCAACCTGGACAACCTCAAGGGCAGAGTGCTGGAGCTCGGCTGCGGGGACGGCAAGACCGCGATCGCCATGGTGGAAGCAGGGTTGAGCGTCGTGGGCCTGGACTTGTCCAGGACAGCGTTATTGACGTTAGGGAAGAGAATCGATTCGGGAAAGCTCGATCTGATTCAGGCAGACGCCCTCGACTTGCCCTTCAATGAGGGCGCCTTTGACTCAGTGACCTCGGTGCATTTCCTCGATCACCTCATCTTATCGGACAGGCGCAGGGCCGTGAGCGAGATTGACAGAGTGCTCAGGGCAGGGGGCATCGTCGTCGGCCGTTTCTTCTCCGTGGATGACATGCGTTCCGGGAAGGGAGAACAGATCGAGCAGAGCACGTATCTGAGAGGGAATGGAGTGATTAATCATTACTTCCGCGAGGATGAGATACTCGATCTCTTCGCCGGTTATGAAGCACTCTCGATCGATCCCGTGCTGAAGTCGACGAAATTCTCAGATGATAAAACTCATCGATCTTATATCACAGCGGAACTGAGGAAATGTTAGTGGCGTCTCTTGACAATTGATATCTATCAGGAGGGCCATGCACTTCGCTGAACAAGGGCGAAGGACTATGGCGGGCAAGAGTGGACCGAAGCAAGGACCAAACGGAGAAATCGAATCAGAGGTGGAAAGACGGCTGAAGGAAACCAAGGACCTGTTTGGGACAGTACCTTTCGTCCCCCAATTTCTATCGACCCGCCCGGATATTTTTATCCCGTATCACGACCTCTCCAAGAAGGTAATGCTCAAGCCGGACCATTTGGACCGGAAGACCTCGGAGCTGGCAGCGGTGGCGGCAGGAAGCGCGATCGCTAGCGAGCATTGCTTGAACGTCCACATTGAAGCTGCTTTCAACGCGGGAGCCAGCAAGGACGAGATTCTCGAGTCCATCATGATGGGCGCCTTCATGTCATTGACTAAGAGCCAGTCCATTGCGCTTCGCAAACTGGACTCCATTTCGAAGCTGCGCGCAAAACATGAGAAGAAGTAACGGAGCATCATTCAACGATGATAGCAATCTCTTAAATCCCCATCGGTCAGTCATTATTCTCCGAAACCATGGCTCAATTGAAAGAGGGCGACAGGGCGCCGGAGTTCACACTGCCGGACCAAGATGGCAAAGAGGTCGATTTGGCAGAGAGGATTGGCAAGCAACCATTGGTGATCTATTTCTATCCCAAGGATTTCACATCTGGCTGCACTATGGAGGCCCATGCGTTTCGCGAAATGTACGAGGCGTTCCAGAAAGAGGGGGCAGAGGTTTATGGGATAAGCAGCGACAGCATCGAGTCTCACAAGAGGTTCGCAGTGGAGCATGAGCTGCCCTTCCGGTTGCTTAGCGACGAGAATAACAAGGTCAGGGGGATGTTCGGCGCGTTCGGGATCGGCCACACGTTGGCACGGGTGACATTCGTCGTCGACAAGAAAGGGGTCATCAGAATGGTATTCTCCTCGCAGATACAGCCAAAGAAGCATGTTGAGGAATCGATAAGGAAGGTCCGGGAACTGGCCCTAGAGAATTGAAGCAATCCTTGATGCCAGACGACCGATCGCCTCCCATTGAAGCCTCGTTTGTAAAAGCCAGGCAAGCGCAAGCGGGGCCTGTCCATGAAGAAGTGGAGGAAGGTCAGCTTCGATGGCAGGAACAACGGGCCATTCTACTCCACGCAGTCTTGAAAGGCGCTGTTATCTCAACCCATTGAAGTCTTTTCCGCTGAAACCTGCGGAATAGGTATATGGTTTCAGCTTGCGCATTATGCTAACAACGCAGAAGAATCGAGATCAGCTTTGGATCAAGAGCGCATAGGTTCCGAGACCCGAAACACATGGTTATAGAATTGCAGAAGCATCATCGTTGGCTTGGCGCCACATCAAACCGGTTCAACTGCGAAGGAAATGAAGAAATGGGGATGGGAATGAAGTCGATCAATGTCTTCTTGGTTGAAGACAATCCAGCGGACCAACTATTGGCCAGAGAGATCATTCTCGCTGCATATCCGGAAGCAATAATCACCGTTGCAGAAGACGGTGAGAAGGCAATAGACGCAGTAGAGCTTTGGTCGAAACCGAATTCACCTGACATCGTTTTCTTAGACCTCAATCTCCCACGGATCAACGGGCACGAGGTGCTCGTGCACATCAAGATGAGAGACCCGCAGATTCCCGTGATCATCCTGACTGGGTCCACATCGGAAAGGGACATCGAGAAGGCTCGAAGATACAATATCGCAGACTACATCATCAAGCCCATTGGTTTGAAGGAATTGGAAGCGGTAATCCTGCGCGTGAAATCGCACATCGAGCCGAAATGCAGTTAGCCACCGATTCGGCATGGGCTTGTCATGGGTCGGCAGGAGGCGCTGGAGATCATGACTGCGTTATCTGCCATTTGATTTTTCTCGAATGAGCGAATAGCGATAAGTCAGGCAAAGCGGCGCTTTTCCTGAATGAAAGGTTTATATCCGGCGTGCTGAAGTAATCCATACCGGGTGTATCCATGGGATCTATCCGCTGTCCGATATGTAACGAAAGGCTAATGGGAAAAGACGAACCGAGCTTGAGCGGTGAATTCAAGAATCATCTGGTGATGACGCATAAGATGAAATTTGAGAAATCCTCGACCGGGAAGGGAGATTTGGCATACGGCGCATCAAAGACGATAGAAGGCGCGAAGGTCGAGGGTGCCTACGGAGCAGAGATTCACGGCAAGAAACACCTCGAGGAGAGGAAAAAGAAGGGATCTACAGGACCTCAGGAGACCATCAAGGTGAGATGCCCGGTAGACGGCGCCTTAATTGTCGGCGTGGATGAAGACGAGGTATCAGAGTTGGTAAAGAGCCACATGGGCGAGCACATGTAAACCCAAAACCCCAACAATCGCAGGGAGGAGATCCCTCCCCTGCAATTCGTATTGGCAGCCATACTCTTTCTGCCATCGAGGATTTTAATAGAATTGGATGGGTCGTCTCCCTGATCGATGTCAGGGAAAAGCCCATCTATTATACCATTCCTAGGGGTATTCGATTTTGCGAAGCAACGGATGGATGGAGTCGCACTGGCTCAATAGGTCCCAGAAGCTGCGGTAAGGGTATCCATGCCTCGCTTCCTTCTTCGCTTTCTGCGTCTCTTCTGCCATCAGTTCCTTCCTTTTCCTCTTTGTCTCGTGGGCGAAGTCCATGGTACTTTTCACCTCCAATTACTAAGGGGTCTGCTAGAACCATAAGGATGTCCCCGAATTTGGAAAAAAGGCAGGCTTTGGACTATCCTTTATATGATGAAACTCATGAGCAAGTCGCGCATGCTTCTTTTATTACACTCAATTAGCGGCACAGATCCATTTTCCAATGCAATGAACGTCGGAGCTTACGAGGCGAGATGGCGGGCCGGGAAGCTTGGCTACGTGAGGTAGGGGGTCCATACCTTAGGAGGGGGTATGGGGTTGACAAGGGTCCCGGCCCACAGAGAAAGGAATAAATTGCACATTATTAAAGAATACTATATCATCCTGCTCATTCATTAAAGTAAGACACGCAATCGTCTATTAATTAATATGTTTATTAATAATAATTCTTGCTTTATATCCCACGAGCGAGTAGCACGGAATTAGAATAACCCATGATATGGCCAACAAAACAATGGCCATTGACGGGTTGAATAGGAAAGCCGTCTTCTCCCGATTCAATCCCTTGACCGAATAAGCATAAATGGTATCATGCTCTACCCTGAACAATGGACCTCATATCCATGGCCGTCCAATACATCAAGGACTTCATCGACGCCATCGGCTACCTAGGCATCTTCTTCCTGATGACCCTGGAGAGCATGGCTTTACCGGTCCCGAGCGAGGTCATTTTGACCTTCGGAGGTTGGCTAGCCTACAGCGGCGACCTCGATGTCTTCTGGGTGAGCATGGCAGGGACATTAGGATGCGTTGCTGGATCGATAATAGCTTATAAGGCTGGGGAATATGGAGGGCGTGCCTTCATCAAGAAGTATGGCAAGTATATTCTTCTCAAGGAATCAAGCGTGAATGAGGCCGAAGCCTGGTTCAAGAAGTATGGTCAATGGGCGGTCTTCGGTAGTCGACTTCTGCCTGTGGTACGAACATTCATCTCCATACCCGCTGGCATAGCCAAGATGAAATTCCCGAGCTTCGTAGTGTTGACTTTCTTGGGATCTCTGATTTGGTGCTACGCCCTGACCTACGTCGGATATTATCTCGGGAAGAATTATGAGAGCTTGAATTCGTATTTTGACATCTTGGTCATAATCGTCGTGATTGCGGTGGGTGCGATTCTAATATATTATATCTATTATAGAAATAAAATGAACCGAAACGATGGAAAGAATAGAGAATGAGGCGCAAGACGGTATTCTCATCCATAATCCTAACTGGTTACTGCCCGAAAATGCCCGTAGTAGGACAAATCATCATCGGAGAGCAATATGAAAGACAATCAATCCCATTGCCTTCTTTTGTTCTAACCTATCTAACCCATGTAATGAATCAGACTTGCTGGCATGAATGAATATTCCCGGATACTCTGATCCTAATGCGCAGCCAATCTAACCAATGACCATTGTCAAGATAGGTCAAAAGTATGGTTTCGGGCTCTGAAAGGAAAGCTGAGACCCTACCGTCTCCTTTAAGGTATGTTTAGACGATAACATAAGGGCGTTTAATTCACGCCAAGGAGGAGATAACGACATGGTAGAAATAGAACTGAAGTTCGGCGTTCCTGATTCGATCATTGCCGATCTGAAGAAGAGATATGCAGGGGAGAAGGAAAACGATCTCCTTGTGACAAAACCATACCCCCTGAATCCGCCTTACTACGCATGGGGAGACCCACGATCGAAGTATGATGTCGTGAAATGCGAGGGCAAGGATTTCTGGGTCTATAAAGTGTCAACGGGGAAGGCAATGAACTGGGTCCACGACCATTAGAGAAACGACCTCACAACCCTCTCGCCTTTTCCTTACTTTTTCTTTTCTTTCCATTCTCTATTCTGCAAGTATTGTCGGGAGAAATCATACCTCGGATATCCTTGGCCAGCGTATGCAATAATTCGGACGATCACAAGGACGATAAGGACGGCAAAGAGTATGCCAACTGCCCAAAGAGGGACGGAACCTGATCCCAGGATGATTACCACCAAGATGATGAAGATGACGAAGGCAGCGATCAGCAAGATAGGAATCAATGTCCGGGTCACTCTAGGGCCATTCCATTCATGAGTGTGCGTTTGGAACAGCCACTAGATAAAGCCGACTCGCACCAAGCATGCCGCACGGCTTTCCGAAGACCCTTTCGCGAGCATCATGCCAGCCATGATTTGTCCAGAGGGTATTTCCAAGTGAGCCAGGAAAAAGGGCCAAAGTGGGTTACCTACCCATCAAGTTGAACGGCTGATTGTCGAATTGCTCGATGTCCGGCAAATGATCCTCGAGAAGCTTATGAAAGATACACAAACCCTCTGATTCTTTCACTCTTCCAACCTATCGCAACCAGACTGATTTGCTGACATATAAGCCGAGAATCCTTCTCGCTCGCATTGCAACAATTGCTCTGGCGGCCTCCAGTGTCTTATTTCCAAACAGCGCTATGGCATCCCCTATGAACTCAGAGATGCTCAGAGAAAGTGGTGGCGAACTCCTCTACCTTTCCCTGCCAGCCTTCCTTCAGCGTCCCCTTCAACGTCTCCCCTGAGACAAGGAATATCTTGTCGGCAACTTTCACCAGCCCCTTCTCCCTCAGGATCTCATCCAGGGTGGGTATGGTCTTCCTCCAGCGGTTGAGTTCTTCCTCCGTCGGCATCCGCCCGGTCTTCTTATCAGGCACCGCGTCACCGTGGGTCGCGAATATGGCATACCTTGTTCCCGACGGCAGTGAGACCTTCTTGATGAAACGGCGCATGCTCCCTATTGGCCCGCCGAATCGCGTGGGTGATCCAAAGACGTACAGGTCGGCGGGGGGCAGCTCCTTGGGCTTCGACTCGTCGATATGATGCACGTTCACCTGGTGGCCCTTGGTCTCCATGACCCGCCGCAACTCCTCGGCGACCATCGCTCCGTTTCCGAACTTCGAGGCGTGATATAGCTCGATCTTGATGAGGATCCCCCCGTCAATGCCGAATGCAACAAATCCCTCTTAATGATATCTTGCAAGCCGGCGAACAACCTTGGAAAAAACGCCGTTAATACCGATTTAGCCAGGAAAAGAGTGGACAAGGTGGGATTTGAACCCACGGCCTCCGCCTTGCGAAGGCGGCGATCTTCCAGCTGATCTACTTGCCCTTCGGCGTCATGGAATACGGGATGAGCTTATAATCCTTTTCCGCCACGAGCGCTAGATGCCACGCCTGGAATGAATCAAAGGCGCCGCATTTCGCTCCATTTTCATGTCGATGGAGGATGAGCTCTCCCGCTTGGCATTCTTCTCCGCCAATCGGACGATTTCTTCCACCATCTTCGGCGCCGCTCCAACATAATTGCCGGGATCCATTACCTTCGCCAATTCCTTCTCGCTCATGACCTTCTTGATCGCCTTCGTGGCGAGCAGCGTCTCCATCAGGTTCGCGCCCTTCTTCTCCGCGTCCAGGCTGGCCTTGCGGACGATGGCGTGCGCATCCTGCCGACCGATGCCTTTTCCCACCAGAGCGATCATCACTGCCTCCGCCATCACCAGTCCCTTCGCCGAATCCAGATTCTTCTTCATGTTCTCCGGCCGCACCGAGAGATTGGAGAACACCTCCTCGGTCTTGGTCAAGATGTCGTCGGTGAGAACGAAGGCATGAGGGATGATGAAACGCTCCGCCGAGGAATTGGACAGATCGCGCTCGTGCCAAAGGATCATGTTCTCCAATGCCGGATAGACGAATCCCCTCGCTATCCGGGCCAATCCGCAGACGTTCTCCGAGGTGATGGGGTTCTTCTTCTGGGCCATGGTCGATGAGCCGACCTGCTTCTCGCTGTCGAACGCCTCTGCCACCTCCTGCACCTCCGACCGCTGCAGGTTCCTGATCTCGGTGGCATACCTTTCGCATGAGGTGCAGATCAGCGCCAGCAGGTTGACCACCTCTGCATATCGGTCGCGGCAGACGATCTGCGTCGCCGCCTCCTCGTATCCTAGGTCTAGCTGTCTCATGACCTCCACCTGGATCTGATTGAAGCTGCCCCCGAACGCCGCTCCTGTTCCCACCGCTCCGGACATCTTCCCCACCGCCGCCCTGCGGCGCACCTCTCTCAACCGCTCCTTGTGGCGGAGCATCTCCATCACATAGCCAGCGATCTTGAACCCGAAAGTAGTAGGGATGGCGAATTGGCCGTGCGTCCTGGCGACCATTATCGTGCTCCTGTGCTTCTTCGCAAGCTTTGCCAATGTGAGGATCAAAGCATCGATGTCATCTTCCAGTAGGTCGAGGGCCGATTTGATCTGCAGGGCGGTGGCGGTGTCAACGATGTCGTTCGATGTGGCACCCAAGTGAACGTACTTGCCAGCCTTGCCCGCCTTCTCCGTGATTGCTTTGACCATGGCCATGACATCGTGCTTGGTCTCGAGCTCGATCTCCTTGACCCGGTCGAGGCTCACCCGCCCCGGCTCGCAGGCCGAGGCGATCAACTTAGCATCCGCGGCCGTGAAGTCCCCTGCCTTTGCATGAGCTAGGGCCAGCGCGGCCTCCACCCTGAGCTGCATGCGCAGGCGATTGTCCTCGCTGAGGATGCCCTTCATCTCGTCTCGCCCATAGCGATAGTCCAGGGGACAGATTACCATAGACTCACATTCATCGAATATGGATGGTCCGTTTTTATAGTTAAGCATGCATTTCTCGCCCCCACTTGCCTTCCAGGCAAAGCTGGCAAGCCCCTAGAATATCCATTCTAAGATGATAATCGCCAGAAAATCATTAAGAGGGGACGAATATTATATTCCGGAAAGTAGGGGACCTAGATGAAGGAAGGTTATCGCGGTCGCACACCAGTTGAACTAATCAATTTCTTCCGCTCTTCCGGGGGCCACTCCCTTCTGATCAAGGGGGACGCTGGTACCGGCAAGACGACCTTAGCGCTGCAGCTCATCGAGGAGCTTTCCAACGAGCAGCCTGACTATTACCTATCAACGAGAGTATCGGATGAGGCGCTTTACCGCCAGTTCCCCTGGCTGGAAGAGAAGGCCAAGCGGAACGACGTCCTGCGCGCCGGCAAGACCTTCCTGAGCAAGACCAAGCAGCCTTCCCATGCGGCGAAGGACATCCAGACCGATCCGCAGCTGCGGGCGGCGAAAGATCTCCTCAGAGCACTGGGCAAGACCGAGAACAAGCGGGCAGTGGTCCGCTCCGAGCTGCTTAAGCTCGAAGGCCAGATCGAGACCGGCGAGATAGAGAGGGATGATACCGACACCCTAAGCAAGGAGATGACCGATGATGGCCTGGTCATGGACATCGGGGTGATCCTGCCGGAACTGGAGCTCGCCTACGACATGGCCGAGGCGAACCTGCCCACGAAGACCTTCGTGGTCCTGGACTCGATCGACGCCCTTTCCGAGCATTACGGCGTCAGCTCCCAGAGGATAATGACCACCCTGCAGAAGGACCTGGTCGAGCAGTCGTCCACCAACATCACCTATGTCATGGAGACGTCCGACAAGAACGTCTTCGATTATTTAGGCGACGGCGTCGTGCGCTTATACAATAATCAGATGGATGGGCGAAGGGTCAGGGAGCTCGTCATCGAGAAACTGCGCGGCCAAATGATCGAGCGTTGGAAGTATCCATTCACGCTGATAGACGGCCGATTGAGGGTCTTCGAGAACTACTGGTTCACCATCCCAGAGGAGCTGGAGAAGCACTCCGCAATCACCGATCCCGGAGCCAACCGGCTGTCGTTCGGCAATGAATCGATGGACCTCGTCTTCGGCGGGATCAAGCGCGGAACCTTGGTGCTGCTCGAGGTCGGTGACGACGTGCCGCAGGAATACGTCCGCGCCATCGAGTACGGCCTGGTCTCCGATTTCCTCACCAAGAAGCGCGGCGTCATCTGGTTCCCCCTGTTCGCGGTCAACTACGACACGCTCGACAAGCAGATGCGCAAGATGGCCGGCAAGGACGCAGTGATGGGCTGCATGAGGGTCCTCGACCACGAAGCCCCCACCGACAAGAGCTACGATTTCCTCACGGTAATCGAAGGCAGCGATGCCTCTCAGGATCTGCGCATGAACTCGCTCCGCTTCATGCTGTCGAAGGCTGCGGTCGAGCCCTATATCTCCCTGCTTGGCTTCGATTCGCTGGAGGCGCTGTATGGAGAAGACGTCCTGCCCAAGATCAATGTCCACCTGGAGGGGATGAAGCGCTCCGGCAACGTCGTGTTCGCGGAGGCGACCACCTCGTCCAAATCTCTGAGGCAGCTGGCGCATCAGGCGCAGATACACATGAAGATCGAGTCCCTGGCGGGAACTGTCATGCTCTGCGGGCAGAAGCCGCACACGCCTTACTACTACCTAGACTTCGAGCAGGCGAAGGAGAAGATGGCGCCTGCGCTCATCGCCATGGTCTGAAGGGATTGAGCGCATCTGGCTAGTGGAATTGTAGTTATCATTTCCGATATCTAGGAGCTAAGGGCTTTATTATCTACATCGTCTCGCTATAAATCATGGAAGCAGGCATTCATCGCGAACAAGAGATGACGCGACTGATGGCCGATGAGTATGCTGGCAAGATAATGAGCGTCACCTACAATCGGGCGATGTCCATTCAGCAGATCAGTCAGAAGTGCGCCATCCCCATCGCCGTTGCCTACCGTCGCGTCGGTAGGATGGAAGAGCTCGGCCTGGTGCGCTGCGTGCGCGAGGACGAGGCATATCGCGGCAAGAAGGTCCGCTTCTACATGTGCGCGGTGGATTCGCTGCAGCTAACCTTCAACAAGGGGCATTTCACCGTCAGTTCCGAACCGAGATCCCCGGCGCCGATGCGTTCCGTCGAAGGCGTCATGACCACGGGCTGATCGAACCATGGCACTTGGCATCTCCCCCCGGCATAACGAAGCTGAAGATAATATCAATAGTAAATGCCATCTACCCCACCACGTATACCATTCGAGAGAAGGGGGGATAAGAAGGGTAGATCTTCTGAAGACGTCCCAGTTGTTGACGGACGAGTATTCAGTCAAGATTCTCGTCGCTACCATCCGCATCCCCAAGAGCGCCCAGGAGATTTCCGACCTTTATGGCATTCCCATCGCCGCTTGCTACCGCCGCATCCGCGATCTCGAAGAGGAAGGGCTCATAGTCTGCACCGAGCGCAAACTCTCCCGCCAGGGAAAGAGAGTGTCCTATTACCTCAGCATGCTGAAATCCGCATTCGTGTACTTCGAGAACGGCCACCTGAAAGTGAAGTTCGAGCTGAAGACGGGCGGCGCGGACCAATATGGCACCGATTGGCACGAGATCCCCTTGAACAAGGACAAGGGCGGCGACGGCAAGGACCTCGATTTCAAATCGAACGATCTCAAGAGCATGTAATCAACGTTCCGCCGCGCAATCTGGCAAACCTCGTTTTCCCCAGGCCAGGCGAAAGAGTTATAAATAGCATCCATAATGTCGATGACGCTTTATTGGGTGTCTTAGGCTATTGAGCGTGAACTTATGACTGAACTGTTGGAGGACCTCGACCAAAAGCGTCAGTTCAACAATAACGAGGCGGAGAAGCACAAGCGGCTCCGGGATGAACTAAACGACAAGACCAAGGAATGGGTCCAAAAGAGAGACGAGCTGAACGCGAAGGTCCGTGAACTGGTTGAAGAAGCAGCCAAGCACCGTGAGACCCGTGACACCCTGAACGAACAGGTCAAGAGCGCGAAGGAGAAGCCGGGACCAGTGGAACAACAAGGTCAACGAGCTCAACGAGAAGGTCAGCCGACCTCAAGAAGGACAACCTTCCGCACGAGAGGGTCCCCCGGTCGGCAAGCTGAAGAAGGACCTCAAAGCGCTCGAGTTCAGACAGATGACCTCCGTGCCTCACCATGGAGAAGGAGAAGGACCTGGTCGAGCAGATGAAGGCCCTGTCAGATGCAGATCCAAGGAGCGGGAGAAGTCACCTGGAGCAGAACGACGAGGTCAAGGTCGCGATCAAGGAGCTGCGCGAGGCCAAGGACAAGGCCGAGGCGCAGCACAAGGCCGTCGGCGAACTGGCCGAGAAGGCGCAGACCGAGCATGACGAGATGATCAAGCTCTACGAGCAAGGCGGACATCATGCGCAAGGAAGCGGACGAGGCGCAGGAGAAGTTCATCGAGACCAAGGTCAAGGCGGACGAGGAGCACAAGAAGCACATCGAGCACATCCGGCAGGTGCACGACTACGACAAGATCATCACCGGCCTGAGGCAGAAGGCACGCAAGGCGCGCAAGAAGAAGGAAGAGACCGCAGGCCATGAAGGAAGCTGAGGACATCTTCGACAAGTTCAAGAAGGGAGAGAAGCTCAGCACCGAAGACCTGATGGCCCTCCAGAAGTCCGGCTACCTTTGAGCCGAAACCATCTTTCATCAAACCCTTTTCAATAATCAATTTCTGTTAATCGATTGTTGATTATCAAGAGCGTCTGAATTTTGAGAAAGTTATAAATAGTCTGATAAAGATAAGTAGAGTTCGGGAAGGTCTGGGCTAGTTTTCAGAGTGCATCCCATCCCTTCTGACAAGGCTAGCCCTTCCCAAACCTTTTTTTCTTACTACTTCTCCAAGATGACTGGTGGCAAATAGGTTATCTAGTCGTGGCATTGTTAATGCCGGGATAGGTGCTATCCAATGGTGCTCGAAGGATCTGGGCCAATCGCTACGCGACGTTCTGAAGAAGATAGCCAACGCCAGCAACATCGACGAGAAGCTGGTCAAGGAGATCACCAAGGACATCCAGCGCGCGCTTGCTCCAGGCGGACGTCAACGTCAAGCTGGTCCTGGAGATCACCAAGGAGGTGGAGCGGCGGGCGCTCACCGAGAAGCCTCCGGCGGGCAAGAGTCGCCAGGGAGCATGTCATCAGATCATCTACGACGAGCTGGTGAAGATCCTCGGGCGAGCCGAAGGACGCTCCCGCTCACCAAGCAGACCATCATGATGGTCGGTCTCTACGGACAAGGGAAGACCACCACCACCGGTAAGCTTGGCGCGTTACTTCTCACAAGAAGGGCTGAAGGTCGGCCTGATCGCCGCGCGACGTGCATCGTCCGGCCGCCTACGACCAGCTGAAGCAGATCGGCCGACAAGGTCGGCGTTCCGGTCTTCGGCGATCCCGGGGGAGACGAACGCGTCGAAGATCGTCGAGGACGGCATGAAGGCACTTCCAGCAATCGGACGTCATCATCATCGATACCTCCGGGCGGCACGCCCTCGAGGACGACCTGATCCAGGAGATCAAGGACGTCGCCGACGTCGCCAAGCCGACCGAGCGGATACTCGTTCTCGACGCCTCCGTCGGTCAGCAGGCCGGTCCGCAGGCGCAGGCGTTCCACGATGCGGTCGGCGTCACCTGCGTCATCCTCACCAAGATGGACGGAACGGCCAAGGGCGGCGGCGCCCTGAGCGCCGTGGCGCGACCAAGGCCCCGATCGTCTTCATCGGCGTCGGGGAGCACCTGGAGGACCTGGACCCGTTCATCCCCGACACGGTTCATCTCCCGACTGCTGGGCATGGGCGACATCCAATCGCTGCTGGAGACGGCGAAGGAGAACATCAGCGAGGAGGAGGCGCATGGAGACCACCAAGAAGATCATGTCCGGGCAAGTTCACCCTGAAGGAGATGTACGAGCAGATGGAGATGCTCACCAACATGGGGCCGCTCAAGAAGCTCATGTCCATGCTCCCGGGCATGCGGCATGGCGGCCTGCAGGACAAGATCAACGTCGAGGAGACGCAGGAGACGCCTGCCACGTTACCGCATCATCATGGACTCCATGACCGACGCGGAGATGGAGGAGCCCAAGCTCATCAAGTCCTCGCGCATCAACCGCATCGCCAGGGGTTCGGGACGTCGACCCCAAGGACGTGCGCGAGCTGCTGCAGCAGTACAACAACTCCAAGAAGGCGGTCAAGGGCTTCATGGGCAACCGCAAGCTGCGCAAGCAGCTGATGAAGCAGTGCGGGCCAGGGCGGATGGAGGGTCAGCAATGAGGCGGTTCATCATCGTCGGGCACAAGGCCATCACCACCGGCGATTTCAAGCTGGACGACCTGGCCGGCGGCGCCGGACGGATGGACGTCCTGCTCCGCTGCATCAATTCCGCCTTCTTCCTTTCGCACGACCTGCGCAGGGACGTGGAGGTCTTCCTGGTCCTGCAGGGACCGCCCGACCCGCCGCAGACCATCCGCCTGGTCGGGAACGAGCTGAAGTACCTCAACCCGGACGAGAGGAGCACGGCGGCGCTGATCCGCAACGCCCTGATGCAGAAGGTCGAGGCGGAGGAGCGCTCTTCCCCTGGAATCTACATCTCCAACCGCTCCTACCGGGACGTGCTCTCCAACCTGCCGAAAGGGGAGCAGATGGTCTACCTCAAGGAGAGCGGCACCGGCATCCGCGGCTTCGCTTTCCATGACAGCGTGAACTTCGTGCTCGGGGACGACCAGGACCTGACCAAGGAAGAAGAAGGTCTGCTGCTCGAGTACGGCCCGGAATTGATCTCCATCGGTACCAGGAGCTATCACGCGGACCACTGCATCACCATCGTCAACAATGAGCTGGACCTGAGAGGGGCGAGTGCGACCGCTTCCCCCTATATCCCGGAAAAGGTTTAACTGCAGTTATCCGATTAGTTCGCCGACATGTCAGACAAGATCGCGCAGCATAGGCACTGTCGTGGTTGCGGAAAGGCCTTCGTCGGCAACGATAAATTCTGCTCCGAGGAGTGCCGGACCTCCAATACCGCGAGCCTGCAAAAGAAGAAGCGCCAGCTTCTGCTCCTTTACGTAGTGACCTTCGTAATCCTGATTCTCGCGCTCGTGGCGACCTGGGGATGAACATGAAGGTGGGCGTGGGAGGGACATTCAACGTCCTGCATCGGGGTCACCGCGCCCTTCTGGACAAGGCCTTCGAGATGGGAGACGAGGTGGTCATCGGCATCACTTCGGACGAATTCAGCTCGAAGAACAAAGCCAAGCAGGTCCCCCTGCAGGAACGGATGCACGCGCTGGAATCGTATCTCGCCCAGAAGGGCAAGCCCCACTCGATAAACGTGATCGAAAGCTCTCAGGCACGATTGCTCATGGACGATTCCATCGAGGCATTGGTTGCCTCGCCTGAGACCTATGTGGAGGCGGACCGGCTCGCCAAGCTGCGGCTAGAGAAGGGCATGAAGCCGCTTCGGGTCATCCGGATCGGCTACATCCTTGCCGATGACTGCACCCCGATCAGCGCTTCCCGCGTGCTCGCCGGCGAGATCGACGAATCGGGCAAGATGCTGCGGTCGATGCGGATCGGCCTCGGGTCGGATAACCCGGTCAAGCTCAACGCCGTCCGCAACGTGATGATCCGGGTCTATGGGGACGTCGAAGTCTCGCCAGCCAAGGTGCGCACCTCCGTTCCCGCTGAGCCCTGGGGCGACGAGGTGGAGAAGGGCGCTATGGAACGGGCGCGCTGGTCGCTCGGCCAATTCGACTTCGGCGTGGGGATCGAGGCGGGCATATTCGAGCACAACGGTGGACTGTACGACGTGCAGTTCTGCGCGGTACTGGATAAAATGAACCGTTTCACCATCGGCCACGGATTGGGCTTCCGCTACCCGCCCAACGTAGAGGACCGCCTCAGGGAGGGCAAGTCCGTGGGCAGGATATTCCACGAGCTCTATGGCCAGGAAAGAGGCGGCCGAGGTGAGGGAGCGATCGGCTTCCTCACTCACGGAATGCTGAAGCGGGGCGAACTGACCGAACAATCGGTCGTCGCGGCGATGGTGCCGCGCATCCGCAAGGAGCTCTATTTCGAGCTGTGAGACCTGAACTTGCGCGCGTTCACAAAAACCATGTAGTCCTCCAGCGAGCCACAGTTAGCCTTGCCGATGCATTCGAACCGCTGGAACTTGCGGCAGTAGAAATCCTGTTCATTGAACTCGCACGAGGCTTTCTTGTCGGCGGTGCACTTGTCGCTTATGCAGCCGAATGGAGCGTACGGGCCACTGCACTTGCCTTCGACGTTAAGGAACGAGCACTTCATACTCAGTTCCCCCACTGGGATTGCCGGAAATTGGTGAGATGATCCATGTACGACTCGACGCTGGAGCAATTGTCCTTGCCGGCGCAGTAGAAGCGCTGGTACTTCGAGCAATAAAGGCCGAAGGTCTGCTCCTTGGAACACTCGGCGCGATGATTGGGTCCGCGCTTCTCGGGAAAGAGTACCAGGCAGCTGTCCTCGCCGACGCACTCCCTGGCATTGACCGAGCGGTGGGCGCAATAGCTCTCCCTATAGCGATACCTGCACGTTGTTGTCCCATCCCTGCCTTATTTCGGCACACCTATATTATTTGTTGAGCATATAAATATAGCGCTGGCCGACCGATTGAGCATGTAACCAGTTCGATACATGATGAAGAAAGGAGCGCCGAGGGGGAGATTCCAATGAGGAATTTGCTGGTGTGCACCACGTTTTCCAGGCCAGGTTTGTTACCGGTGAATTCATGATTGATAATTGAAGGAATCATCGATGCACCTATGGTTAATATTGTCATCGCCCGCGTATACAATTGTTCCAGGGTCAGCGATCGCTCCGCTCAAGCCGCCATAGTTGTATAGACGAAGACCAGCAAGGATACATCTCAGCGCAAGTGTTGCGACAAGAAAGTCATTTTCGCTTCCGAGTCGTGTTTTGACCATCTTCCTCACTTGCCGGTTTTATCAACCGCCCCAGTTATCAATCTCTCTGACCATCCAGCGGCGAAGGAGACTGCCAGTAGCTGATAGGCCGAGACCGTTCCGAAATTAACCAGCCCGGATTGCACGAATATTGATATTACAAGGGCAGATGCGGCCCCCACAAGCGGCCTCATCATGGTCAACCAGGCGCTCAGCCGCTGCATGGGAATGTCTAATTCCTCTTTCATCGTGATCTTCGCAAATGTGAAGATGCCGCTGATCGAACCGCCCAGCGCCCCGAATAAAGCAACGGCCAGCACGAACCAGAAGTTGCTCAAGCTGGAATTCAGATTGGTGAAGCTGAGGATGAGCAGAACGGCGATCGAAGCCAGGAATACCACCGTGGAAAGGACAATCAATTGCACTTGAATGGAGTTCAATTTGAAGCGGACCGCTTCGCTTTCCTGATCGATTAGCTCTCCGACAAGATCAAGGTCGTCTGTCGACACCTTATCCTTTCTCTTGCCCCCATCCGTCAGTACCTTTTCCAGGACCTCTTTGTCAGTTGCATTCAATGTCTTTCTGCCCAGGATCAGCAGTAAGTCCGCCTGCATGGCCCGCTCCTTTTCGTGCGTTTCATCAATGGTATCGCGCAAATCGATGAAGCGGTCCATGCGATTGGCCAGATGCCAGTACGCACCGGCCATGTCAATGTCGTATTGATCGAGTTTCTCTATTGCTTTCTTAAGTGAAATCGTAACTGTTGCATATAGCCGAACATCCTCTTCGTCCCGCGGCGGCTTCATCGCCTTCTTCTGTTCCCAAGAGGACTGGAACGGTTTGATTCTGGATCTCAGGACCGCCATGGAACCTATTCTATGCAGATTTGTTAGAATTTTCCAGAAAGCTTTAAGAGGAGAATTTGAGGATTTTGTGTACCCATCTTCCAACTTCTTAAGACTTATCAACAACTCTTGCTCTCGTTTCTTGTCTTCTTCTGAATTAGGCTTGGGCCCCGGTTCAATAATCTTCTTGATGTCGGCTTCATTCGACTTCAGGATATCCGGCAGCTTCAGAGCTCTGGCTTTGTCTGCCTCTTTTTCAAGGTCATCTTCGATCGACTTTAAGATAGCCTGCAGCTTTTGCGTTCTTGCATTGTTCTTTTCTGAATCGCTCTCAGAGGGCGTTTTGCCGCTTTCGGGTACCATTGCAGGTCCTCTGATATTTTATTGAATGTGCTTTGTCACGTTCTGTTGTATATAAATATTTGCGTTGAATTTCATAAAAATGGAAACTCAATTTAGCACGGCTATTGGGACATCACTTTGATTTTCAATGACCAAGGATTAAAGATGAGCTGCGAATCCATCGAAAGAAAGAGGATGGCACGCAAGACGTTTGGTTCAAACAGCGAAAGAGAGAGGCTATCATGAGCTTTGCTTTGACCCTTAATGTTGGGATTCTGGTACTAGGTGGCCTGATTCCGCCAAGAAGAATTGCCTGTTTGGTCTCTCGTTCTGACGATAGGTCTTTGGGCAGTGGCATTCCTGGTGCTCCGTCAGTTTCATTCCACGGAGAAGAAGGAACCGTCCAAGATACCGTTCGGGGTGTCGTCTCCAATGAGATGCGCTTTGGGGATCTTATAATATTTGTCAGACTACGCATAATTATGTGGGGAGGGATTTTGTCGTTAAATTTACTGGTATCTATCAGCATGTCCAGGCCAGATTTATTACAGGCGAATAAGTCGCTATCGAGATATGTGAATGATAGTGGGCTCAGCCGAGACCACTCATTACTCAAGCCAGATGATGAAACAGAAATTCAATTATAATGGTAAACCGCAGAGCCAGCTCAACAAACCCTTTTCTATTTCCTTTTCAACTTATTTCAGTATTTGTAGCTAATTATATTCGCACACCTAGAGACTGCAATCGATTATCCATACATTCATTCTAGTGCTTTATTAAAATTAAAAATGTGCTCTTAGTCTTCCAACGACGAAACCCTTCCGTTTTGCTTATTTGAATTAAAAGCTCTAATAAGATTCCACAGGATCGAATTCAGAGATTGGATCACTAAGAAAGTTGATTGTGGGTTTTTCCTTGCTTCATCATATTGACCAGGAATGGAAGAACCTCGGTAACTCTTTTGTCGCTCATATTCGAAGCCTTATGGGATCGAGTTAAATATTAGGCACCTGATAACGCCATTAAAGACCAAGAGTGCATAGTAGTATAGCGGAATGCATAGTAGCATAACAGTAAGGGTGTTCAATGGCCGATTATCATCTTGAGGGTATTAAGCTCGAATCTTTCTTGGGACCCCTAGAAGCCCGTCTACTGGAGACGTTGTGGACCAGCAATAAGAGGCCGGTTACCGTTAGAGAGATCCATCAACTAATGGCGAAAGACTCCAAGATTGCGTATACCACGGTGATGACCACAATGAACCGGCTGCACGAGAAGGGTTTCCTAAATCGGAAGATCAAAAAGGGCAAAGGAGGCCTGTATTACGCCTATTGGCCAAAGATGGAAAAGGAAGCCTTCGAACAGTATGAGATAAAAGCGGTCTTGGAAAGCCTGATCGGCAATTTCGGGGAGAAGGTGACCTCCTGTTTCGTAGAACGGGTATCTGCTGACAAGAACAGTCTCGAAATGCTCAGGAAACAGTTGGAGAAAGTGGAGGAGAACGATTGAGGTGTCACCTTGGACTTCCCGACTCTCCTTCTTGATCAGGTTTTGCAACCATCCTTCTATTATTCAGTCATCTTGTCAGTTATCTCGTTCATCGTAATTAGCTTACTCGCGAACATCAATGGGATGCTGGGGAGCAGGCTGAAAAGCATCGCGTATCTGGTTCCATTCGTATTCCCTCTTATCATCATCTTCTTGTATCCGCCCATCACATCGATTGCTGTCTTTGATCCAAGCAAATTATTGCCATCGGGATCCATCACGTTCCTGCAGCCTCAGTTTCAGCTGCCATTCCTCCATCATTTCTATCCTCCCTGGGCTTCATTAGGCCCAATGATTGTCAATACCCTGCCGATTGACCACCTTCTATCCATTACTGGAGTTTTATGTCTGGCAGGTCTGGTATTTTGCGTCGCTTGGCTTTTGCTTTCCGTGACGTTAGGCAGCCAGCTAACTTGGCGAATGCTCAGAGTCGTGGAACTCGGACCAGATGATTATCCAGACCTTCAGGTAAGCACTCTAGAGCTAGCGAAGGACATGAGAATCTCCCGGCCGAGGTTCGGTCTGGTCGAGGACCTGAGGCCGAACGCCTTCGTATTCGGAACCAACAAAAGGCCGGTAATCGTCCTCTCGCTCGGATTGATCAAGTTGTTGGATGACGATGAAGTTATGGCAGTTGTGGCTCACGAGCTGGCTCATATCAAGCATCGCGACACTCGGTTTAGAACGATTGCTTGTGCGTTGGGTTGGCTCTCTTTCTTCAACCCGTTGGCTTTGGTGGCGTTGAGGATGGCCCGCCGTGAGAGGGAAAGAATGGCGGATGATGCGGCGTCTGTTGTCTTGGGAGACGAGGCCCCGCTGGTAAAAGCGATCAAGAAAGTCTCTTCCGCTCTGTCCAAGTCGGGAAGTAAGCCCTTGCACGGAGTCGGCCAGGGGTTTTTCCTTGTTTCATCACTATCCGAAAGAATCTCACTCTTTTCCACTCACCCATCGGTCACTGACAGGGTAAAGAGTATCAGGAAAGAGCCGAGGAAGAAGCCGACTGCCCTACCCCTGGCCGCCTGTCTCATTTTATCGCTGCTCGTGATCGTCGCTGCTGGAATGGTGACCATCAGTCTAGAACATTTTCGTGAGGAATCGATCATGGGCAGCCTAAATCCGATGAGCGCGGGACCGGAGGGCAATGCTTTCCATCTCGGCGTTCCTCTCTATGGCACTTCCCAAGCTTATCAGGCACCTCATGACCTGGTCCTTGTTTCTCCTAGTCTTACCAATCCTCCCAACGTCCTGGAGAATCAACCAATGCCATTGATCGCTCCAGTGCATCAACTATAATCTCATTTGATAAGGGGCAACGACCTCAACCAGATCATCTTGGTCAAAGGTTCGATAATAATTTAGCCATTGTGCCAAGCAAGAATCACGGACAGATATTTTATCGATTAGGGACCCAAGCATCGATCATGACTCATCAGCACTTCCACAAATTTAGGATAAGGATGGCCGGGTGCCTAGGAGGATGGAGACATCCGTTGTGAGGCCACTCCTCACTATCGTCAGGGTCACTGTCTGGTTTGGCCGAGTGTTCTCTTCAAGATACGTTGAGAGACTATCAGAGTCAATGATTCGATTTCCGTTGATAGCTGTTATCACATCCCCTCCGATTGTCACCTCACTTCCGCTTATCGTTGCCTGATGAGTGCCTGCCTCGAGTCCAGCCTTATCTGCCGGTCCACCGCTGATGATCTGGGCAATTAACACTCCATATGTGGTATTCAGACCCATTGCGTTGGCTATCTCGTAGGTCATATCTGTCATCCCGATACCTAGCCACGGGTGTTGGGTGTAGGAGCCGGTGTCGACCAGAGATGCTATTTCGCGTAATATGGCGTTCGAAGGAATAGCGAAGCCAACTCCTTGGGAATCGGTTTCAACGGCAGTGGTGATACCCACGACCTGTCCTTTGTCGTTGAGCAGGGGTCCTCCGGAGTTTCCTGAGTTGATCGGAGCGCTAGTCTGAATCATATCCGCAATAGGATAGTTGCCAGCGGCTGATTCAGTTATCGTCCTCCCGAGCTGACTCACTATCCCGGTTGTCATTGAACCCTCCAATCCAAACGGGCTGCCAACAGCGGCGACAAAGTCCCCGACCTCGAGCGTCGAGGAACTCGCAATCTGGAGCGGCTCGAATTCATTCGCGGGCGCATTTAATGAGAGCACCGCAAGATCGCTGTACGCATCGGAACCCAGAACAGCCGCTGCGTATGCGTCTCCGTCACTGAAGGTCACGCTAATGTTCGTTGCATCCTCGACTACATGGTAGTTTGTAACAATTACCATGCTCCCAGTGAAATTGTAGACGAAACCAGAACCCTGAGCTTTGACTGTTTGCTGACCATAGGCAGTCGATTCCACCATGAGGTCCGTTATTACCACGACTGAGTCTCGGACGTTTTGATAGAGTTGAGATAACGAAACGTTCTCAGGAATCACTTGATATTGCGAATTGTTTGCGGTTTCCAGAGCTATGATTTGGTCTTGCAGAGACTTCACTTGGTTTTGGAGGTCGATTATTTCACCTGAAGCGGAAGAGGTGTTAAGCGAATAACCGATGAATCCTCCCGCTAACAAACTGCAAAAGATGATGAATGTTACAACTAGGGTTACTTTTGAGCGAACCACTCTTGGCTTCCTGGAAGAATCCGGGGCTCCCATCACAAGCCCCCAATGAGATAATCTAACGTTCGGAGGAAGTTCATATTCTCACCAACAGTCTGGTTATCGCGGATCTTGAAGTCATATTCATGCTTTCACCTGCGACATTCCATTATCATAGGTAACGCAACACCAAAATAGCATCGCAGCTCTATAAATGTTACTATCATCGATAGTGACAATTATTTATAGCAGAGACTTGTTGCTGATTCGGCACGATTCTGCCGAGGAGATACTCAGATGTCAGGGATTGAGGGAAGAGCGACTGGACCTGACCGAAAGGACTGTTTCCGAATTCCTGCTCACGCCGAAACGGACGTCCGATATTCTCACGAACGGTCCTTCCTAAGCAGGTGATTCAAATGTCATTAGTTTCACGCGGAATAAGAAACCTTTTCCGGGCCAAGACCAGGACTGCCGTTGTAATATTCGTTGTTGGGTTAGCTCTTGCGGTATTCCTCTCTGCTTCGATGATTAGCTCGAGCACATCCGCAAATTTGAATATGATTTCGGCAGACATGGACACGACCATCGTCGTCCAGCCGGCCGGCACCGGCGGCTACGGCATGTTCGGCGGTTCTCAAGATCTCATGAATGAGTCCATTCTATCCACGATTTGGAACCAGAGCTATGTCGAGACCGTAAACCCGATAATAATGAAGATGGACATGGGAAATTCGACTTCGACTCCCCCGAGTGGTAATCCAACGGGCGGCGGAGGCTTCCGGTCCTTCCTCATGATCGAGGCTCTGGACCCCAGCCAAGGGGTCTTCTTGACTCAAGGGGGAACCGTCACAATCTCATCTGGTAGGACTCTCACCGCTAGTGACATAGATCAGTACGTGGCGATCGTCGGTCAGCAATATGTAACTGACAAAGGCGTAAGCCTGTATGATTACATCAGCCTCAATGGCACCTCGTTCCAGATCGTCGGCATCTTCACCACTGGCACCACTTTCGGAGGGAATGCGGTTATCATCCCGTACGAGACCGCGAAGGTCGCCTATAGCATCCAGGGAATGAACGAGATCTACGTCGCGGCGGATTCGATCGGCGATATGAACACACTGATCAGT
Source organism: Methanomassiliicoccaceae archaeon (assembly GCA_963768775.1). Taxonomy (GTDB): domain Archaea; phylum Thermoplasmatota; class Thermoplasmata; order Methanomassiliicoccales; family UBA472; genus FEN-33. The sequence goes on along the minus strand of CAVYIY010000006.1, from coordinate 286,599 downwards.
TCCTTGAAAACCGCGCTAGGGTCAAATTACGACGTGCAGTCCCTCTCCGCCGAGACCAGCCAGAGAGCTGGTTCCATTCAGAGCAGCATCGATGCCACGATATCAAACAGCCAGTTCGGTGCTGACATCGCGCTGGTAACGGCGGCGGGCGTGATGGTCTTCGTCATGATCCTGGTGACGAGGGAGAGGATGAAGGAAGTGGGGATTCTCAAGGCACTCGGGTTCACTAATAAAAAGATCATCGCCCAGTTCTTGGTCGAATCCGTGTCACTAGGCCTCATCGGGTTTGTAGTGGGGTTGGTGATCGCGCTCGTGGGCGCCCCGTACATCGTCGGCCTGTTCGGCGGATCGACCGGCGGAACGTCGGGAACTGGGCCTCGTGGCTTTGGCGGTATTGGCGGTGCTGCCCTCCAGTTGCATCTGACCCCAGAGCTAGTCTTGGTGGGCTTGCTGATAACCATAGGAGTAGGAATCCTTGGTTCGCTCTACCCGATCATCAGGGCGCTAAAGCTCAAACCAGCGGAGGCGTTGAGATATGACTGAAGAGCCAATAGTCGCCTGTGCGAAGATAATCGTCTGCGAGAACGTAAAGAAAAGTTTCAACTTGAAGGGACGGACCGCCCCCGTGAATGCTCTTCGGGGCGTTACTTTGGCAGTGGATAGGGGAACGATGATTGCTGTCAAGGGCGACAGTGGGAGCGGGAAGACCACACTGCTGCAGATGCTCGGGGCCTTGGATGTACCCACTTCGGGCAAAGTGACCATCAATGGCCGAGACTTAACGAGCATGACAGAAACGGAGCTTACCGAATATAGAGCTAAAACGGTTGGGTTCGTGTTCCAGTCTTTCAACCTCATCCCCAATCTCTCGGCCCTTGAGAACGTAGAATTACCCTTGGAAGTCACGAATGTCCCTAAAGAAGAGCGGCGGGCTAGGGCGGTGGAGCTCCTAAAGGATGTGGGAATGGGGGATCGCATGGAGCACAAACCCTCAAAGCTGAGCGGAGGCGAGCAGCAGAGAGTGGCCATAGCGAGAGCTCTGGCCAACGATCCTGCCATCATTCTAGCTGACGAGCCAACTGGTAATCTGGACTCCAAGACGGGACAATCGGTCATCAACTTACTGAATAAATTGAGGAAGGAGAAAGGGAAAACCGTTGTCATGGTCACCCACTCAGAGAAGGCGGCGAGGGTCTGCGATAGGACCATTAGGATCAAGGATGGGGTTCTGGCCACGAAGATGGACGGTGGTCTTGACATACAGCAGTCGGATGCTCGCCGAATTATGAGGGAGACGCTGGGCATCTCAGGAAAGGTGTTGTCCAAGCTCTTCGATTCAGACTACTCTGACTTTGAGGACATCGCCAACGCGGATCCCGACGACCTTACCTATGCGATCGGCGGCGACGCTGAACTTGCCAATAGAATCATCGAAACGGCGAAGGGCGCGCTGGAAAAAGAGAATGAGGTTTCAGCCAATAAGGAGTGATTATTAAGATGTCAACTAATCGAATTAAACTCGAGCTGTTCTATTATGCGACACTGGGCCGGATTGTAATGTGGATAGAGAATCTTGAGCTTATGCTACATGGAGAACTGAGAGGCATTATGCCATGATTCGACTTGGGCATCGAAAAGGCGAAGGACGCGCTGGAGGAAGAGAGCGAGGTTTCTGCTGGAGATAATTGATGTCACCTAGCGAGGGTGGGACAACGGACCCCAATGTGAAGACCCGCCCTGGTTTTGTAAGAGCTTACCGAGCCGACTTGAACCAATCTTGGCTAGGCAAGAATTGGCAAATAGTGGTCGTCCTCGCATTCTTAGTCTTTTTAGCCTTCTTCATTCGAAGCTACTTCGTCTACGGTCTCTCGTTGGATAACGGTTATCTCGTTTCCGGTGGCTCTGACTCTTATTATCATGAGAGAGTTATCGATTATATTGTAGCCACGGGTCATCATCTGACGTTCGACCCGATGCTCAACTATCCGGTGTCGCTCATCAATGCCAGACCACCGCTCTATGATTGGTCGGTCGCTGTTTCCGGGATGATATGGTCATCACTCACCGGTGCGCCAGTGGCGGATGGAACCGGGCTCTCGCTCGTACTGTCCACGGCGATATGGGGAGCATTGACAGTCATCCCGGTATTCATGATCGGGCGATCGGCCTTCGGCAGGAGGGCAGGACTGGCAGCAGCCTTCCTGATCGCCATCATGCCAGCGCATATCCAGCGTAGCGTTCTTTCCGACGCAGACCACGACGCCATGGTCCTTTTCTTCGTGGTCTTCGGCTTCTACTTCCTTCTAGAATCATTGAAGACAATCAATGGCGATAAATGGGTGGCGAGCTGGAAGAGCCCAAAGGCGATCAAGGACGGCTTAGCGCTCTATATCCGGACAAACCAATCCTCGGTCATCTATGCTCTGCTCGGCGGTGTATGCATCGCCGCCGTGGCGTTCATCTGGACGGGTTTCATGTACGTGCTGATAATCGTCCTAGCTTATCTGTTAGTCCAGATCTTCATCAACCGCTTCAAGAACATCGACTCCTTCGGAGCGGTGATATCCGTTACCCTCATGCTGGGCCTGGCATTGATATTGGCGGCCCCGATGTATTGGCAGCTGACATTCTGGGCGACATGGTTTGACGTCCCCGCGGTATTGTTCATCGTCGCGGTGATCGTCGGCCTATTCTTCACCGTCACCCGCGACTATCCTTGGACTTTGGTCATCCCGATCTTCGTCATCATCGCGGTGGTGGCGTTAGTGGGCCTGGCAGCCTTCGCCCCGAGGATTTTCGAGGCTATCATAACCGGTCAGGGCTATTTGGTCAAGAGCAAGCTATACTCCACCATTTCTGAAGCCCAGGCTCCAACCTTCTCTGATCTGGCGATGTCGTTCGGAGTCGTCACGTTCTGGTTCGCGATCATTGGGCTGGTATGGGCAGCGATAAAGATTCCCAAGAACACCTCGCCCTACTTCATATTCGTGACTGCCTGGATCGGTGCGGCCATCTATATGGCATCATCGGCAGGCAGGTTCGTTTTCAACGCCGCACCGGTGTTCGCCATCGCAGCCGGTTGGATATTGGTCCTCGTGATTGAGCTGATAAAGTTCGAGGACGTGCCGAAGGGATTCGCTGGCATTAAGATATTCAGCAACCCCCTTGTCTGGATGAGAAAGGCCTTCAAGGTAAGGCATGTAGCCGGCGTACTCTTCCTGGGTTTCCTGGTCATCCTGCCCAATGTGTGGACCGCAGTGGATGCTGGTATACCGTCTAATGTCAAGAGCGCATCCGATGAACAGATTTACAACGCCATGCCGGACATCCTAAAGCCATCATCTTACAGTTCTGATTGGTACCTCGGAGCGTTCTCATATTCGCTCCCGGTCTCAACAGAATACTGGCCAGCCGCTTGGTCTTGGTTCAATGAGAAAGATCAGAACATCACACCGGCCATCGATCGACCTGCTTTCCTTTCATGGTGGGACTATGGTTTCGAAGCTATACAGGCGGGCGGTCATCCTACCGTGGCAGATAATTTCCAGGATGGTTATAACTTCGCAGCATGTTATCTCACCTGTGAGAATGAGACCGAAGCCATAGCCATGCTGATCGTCCGATGCGTGGAAGATCAGAACATCACATCCGGATCAGCGGTCGCGAATGCGATGATCACACATGGCGTGGATTATTCCACGTTCTATGATATAATGGTCCATCCATCCAAGTACGTTGAGACGATCCAGGCTCACCCCGAGATCTATGGTTCATTCGATAGTTCGATGTCCGCAGTCAATGCTAAGTATATCGCCTCCCGCGTCGAACTCGCCAAGATAGGCTACGACAGCCTAGTCAACCTCTACCATGACATCAGGACCATCACCGGTAATGACATCAGCTACATCGCAGTTGATTCCAGATTGTTCCCGTTCTCAGCTACCAGCAACAACATATTCTATGCGCCGGCAAAACTATCCGATCACACAATAGACTCGGTATCGAACGCCCCAATCGCCTATTATCAGATCTATGCGGTGACCTCAGATAACGAGACAGTTGCCCTTGCGAATATCACCTCATCAATGACGATTTCCAGCTATGAAATTGTCTATACGGACGCGTTCTACAAAACGATGCTCTACAGGGCCTTCATGGGCTATGGGCCTTCGGACGTCGGAGAGACCACTCAAGGCATCCCCGGTTACTCTGGATCATTGGCCAGTGATTCGCCTATGCCGGGCTGGAACATGTCCCACTTCGAGGTCGTTTACAGGACGGCCTATTACAACCCATTTACGGATTATGCCAATCATACTGATGCATGGACGGCCATCAGCTATGAGGAGGCCATTGCCCATGAGGTCAAGATCGAAGCTGGTCTCGAGGAAGGGACCGTGGATCTTTCCGAAGATGGCTTTGAACAAGGCGTCGTCTTCCTACAGTACTACGATGGTGCAATAATCCAGGGAAATGTGACCTCGACCACCGGTAATCCATATCCAGGCATTTATGTCACAGTGCTCGATCAGTATGGCATCCCGCATCAAACGGTGAAAACGGATGCCGACGGTCATTACAGTCTGATAGCACCTTTTGGTAAAGTCAGCGTGGTCTTTTCGACCGGTACCCTGGATAATATGACCCAAATAGCCAGCACGACGTTAAAGACACTGACCTATAATATTACCTATGACCAAGCAATGCGAAACGTTCCGAATTACGTTTTCAATGGCGATGTGAACTTGACCGGAGCGAGCGTGTCCGGTCAGTTATACTGGAGTTCGAGCTCCACCTCATCCGTCACGAGCGAAGAGCCGATAGTCGGTGCGAAAGTGATAATCGAGAACGAAACGACTGGATTCTATGTCGAGACCAACAGCACCGCTAACGGGTTCACGTTTAGCGGCATACCACCGATGAATGCTGAGCTTTATGCCATAGTCGATGGCCAAAAGACCACCACTTATGATATCACCGTCTCGACTAGTACTGCTTTAACTCAAAACATTGCCATCAAACCGGGAAAAATCGCCGGAACGGTGACATTGACCAATGGAACCGCGGCGGTCAACTTCCCAATCGTTCTAAACAACCTTACCGATGGAAGCTCATCGACCGTTCTCACAAACTCAACTGGTTGCTTCAGCTTCAATAAAATGGTATCGGGCAACTATACTCTTGAATCGGGAACTGAAGGCATAACCCTGGGCGAGCAGAGATATTGTCTCACCGAAGGAGAGAATATTACCGCGTCTATAACCCTGCAAGATGCAATGACGGTGACCGGTCGAGCCGTTACCTCAAGTGGCTCAACAGTGCAATATGCAACCGTCACCATATCCGCCGGGACCATGGTCTATTTGGCGAACGCCGATGCTAATGGCGACTTCGCAATGACGGTGCCAGTTGGCACATACGATATCCAGATCATTGCGATCTTGAACAATCTGGAGTACACCTCCTTGCAAAAGATCGTAGGCACCGGCGACGAAATTTCCTATAATCCAGTCCTTCATACGGGCTATTACATCACCGGCTATCTTAGCGGCTCAAGCTCGGTGAGCGGTCTTACTGTAACCATAACGTCAGAGACTACAGGCGCAAGCATCTCCGCGATCACCAATTCGTCCGGGATGTTCCGAGTGTTGGTACCTTCGGACAACTATTTCATCAACGTGATGTCTGGCTCATACGTAATCTGGACCGAAAAGTATGTCTATCAATCGATCTCGATCGATCTGTCTTTGATGAGTGGTGTGACCATATCTGGTAATGTTTGGTACGACACTAACGCCTATGGGGTTTTCGCTTCAACGGAGGGATTAGCCAATGTCATTGTGTCAGTCAGTGACTTAGATGGTCGAACTGCCTCCGTGACAACCAGTAGTGATGGCAGCTACAGCATCCCGCTCATCGCCGATAGGACGTATACGCTTAGTGTGGATGAACCTGGATATGAGTCGTACTCGAAGACCTATGAGACCCTCGACTCTTCCATGACTGAGAACGTCGAGCTTCTGGCCATCAACCGGACCATCGAAGGTTCCCTGACCTATCTTGATACGCCGTTATCGGGCGTTACGATATCCTTCACGTCAGCGGGAGGCGCTGCAATAGATGCCAGTGTCATCACAGGTATGGACGGGTCTTACTCCGCGCAACTGCATCCTGGTCTTTATAAAGTCACTATAGACGAGAACGTCAGCTTCGATTCTAACGTCACTAAATACCAATATTCCGAAAGCATTACCATCGAGGTCAACGCCGACCCTACAACGTTGAACATCGTAGCAGAGAAGCGCATATTGGTCACTGGTACCATAAGTCCGGATCGCAGCGCCACGGTCACGCTAACTTTCACTGGACCGGAGGAGAAGCAGATTAGCGCGACCACGAGCTTCAGCATCTACCTACAAGCAGGCGATTATAATGTGTACGCGTTCGTGGAGCGTCTAGGGATCAGATATGCGGAGCTGCTCTTGCAGACCATTGGACCAGAGGAGACTATCGTGACAATAGTCACCGAACAGGCGTACTTGATCTCAGGTAGTGTGACCTTCGAAGGGAGCGTGCTCCGCCAAGCTTCGTCCGTCTCGATCACAAACAACTCTGGCGGAGGAATAATGACATTGACCACATCCACAACTGGAAGTTATACCACCTATCTCCCGGAGGGCAATTACACTGCCAGCGCAGATTTGTGCACGACGGAGACGAATGATAGTAAAGAGCGCTACGTGTATTACTCCGGATCCATCACGTTCGATCTGACGGCCAATAAGGTTGTAAAAATTGCTACTGCCCGGGAATACGACAATGCCACGTTAAGCGGAATTATTTCATTCGATGGTATGTCGGTTAGCGCTTCACTGGAGTTCGTCTCTAATTCTGAAAGCTCGATGTCTATTGCAGTATCATCCACGCCTTCCGGTTACAGCACAGAAATCGCACCTGGTAATTACACCGTCTATGTGCGGGAGACCGGTGGCACCGGAGCGTTCCTGGGCTATGTAATTGTGGATCCGTACATCTCCAGCTACCTGAACGTGACACTCGAAGCTGGCCTTAGGTTCAGTGGATTCACACTGATGGCAGGGACCCCGGGCGAGGCATCCGTGCGGATCTCTTCCGAATACGGTAGTAAGACGATTATCTCGGCCACCGATGGCACCTTTGAGATCTATTTACCAGCAGGAAACTATAATGTGAACGCAACAGGGAATGGAACGACAAGGGGTCTTAAAGTGCAATACTTCAGCACGTTCGAGATCAATTTGACGTGCCCCATCTCAAAGGTCATCAACCTGCAACAGGAGGACAGCTATCTCGTAGACATCACCTGGGACAGCACCGAGAAGCGCACCGTGAACGCCGGGGAGATGGTATCGTACAACGTGCTCGTCGAGAACAATGGGGACGTCGAAGATACCTACAAACTGTCAACGTACTCGAAACCTTCTGGATGGAGCGTCACATTCTCGCAGTCCAATATTACCGTTGATTGCGGCTCGACCGACAATTCACAATTGGTGTTGGTAACCATCACCACGCCGAGCAGCGCCAAGACCACCGATTCGACCGTTACAATCGAGGCCACATCGACCAACGTCGCAACAGTGACTGACAGTGTATCATTAAAAGTGACAATAAACCCTCAATACTCAGTCAGCTTGAATTCGAGCACGCCGCAGGCGACCAACGGTTCCTCGTACACCTTCAATATGGTAGTGTCGAATACCGGCAATATAGTGGACAGTTATCTCGTCAAAATGTTGAACGCCGATGAACTGGCAACGTTGGGATGGCAGGCTGAGGTAAGCTCGGTCGGTGGAACATACGGACAGAATGTCACGTTGAGTGTCAATGCTGGCAGTCAGACGACCTACCAACTGCGCCTCACCCCGATCAGGGCGAATCCCGATCCGACGTTGCAGGTAGTGCTCACCGCCACTTCGAAGACGAATGGCAGCGTCTACGCTGCGCTAGCATTCGTGCCGGACCTGCCGAACTTCACCATACCCGGAGGCGACATTACCGTCACCGGGAACCAAGTGTCGAGCACAGCGCCCACCGTATCGACTGGAACGATCATCCTAGTGGCGCTGGTCCTCGCCATGGCCACCATATTATTGCTCGTCTGCTTCCAAAGGGGGTTGCTGAAGCGAAGAAGGCGCTGAGCTGCCTGATGTTGTAGCTAGCAGGCCAGCGATTGTCAGGGCTAGAGCGCTTGGGCTCGAATCATTTTGGCTCAGCCTCTACAATCTGACCATCGAAAGGAGATGGAAATAGAAATCCATCTTAATCAGCTGCCCCCGAAAAGGATTGAATTCAATACATAATTGTCTGGATAAGAAGAGTAGTGGGCTTGTCCGGATTCACTTCACCAGCCATCCAGACATTCAATTCATGATTTCAAATGAAGTGGAATTAACGCCTCATTTCACTAGAGATAAGAAGATCATTGTCGAATTTCGCTGAGCTATGAACATATTGCTCAATCTAGTTCAAATTGATGTGTGAGCATATCCTTTCGCAATTGAGTGGATGTTTCCAATTAGTGGAAGAACCAGATTTCATTCATTGGTCGCCGAGACTGATGACGACGGCCTCCACGTCCATGAACCAGTCGTTACCCAAGCACTCCTCCGGCAAATTGCAAGTTCAGGCTAAGCGATGAGCGATATCTGGTGGAGATTTTGATGATCGTCGACGGGTTCGGTCGCTCTTGATACACGAAGTCAAAGGGGAGCGTAAGGCCATAGTCTTTCCAGTCACCGTTGATCACAGCGCTTCAGCGGAGCGCTATCATGAGGTTGGTTGAGAAAGGATTATCCCATTAATCAGAGGCAGCATCGAGGGGTAAAGTCGATCATGCCCTAATTCCCTTCCTCATCCCATGATACCGGATTCCCTTCCTCTTTCGGGCGTTCGAAGGGCATCCTTTCCGGAGGTCCGTCCATTGATGGCGGGAATATCCGTGGCATCTCCTCCCCGGCCTTCCCGAGTATCATGAAGAAGATGAACGGTCCCTCCTCAACCACGATCTTCGCCACGTTAACCATGAACGTCTGCTTGCCACCCTCCCTCGTTGTGATATCGATGGCCGCTCCGAAAGCCATGCCCCCGGGCGGGAGCCTCCTCGACAGCTCGTCGTCCTCCCAGAACCCGAGCTCGTCCGGCCTCCTTCCCACCATCTCATCGCGCGTGAACCCCAACACCTCGCTCGCTTTCTTGTTCACGTGGATCATCTCGCCGGTTAGTGCGTTCGTGATCCCGCGATCGGCATCTGATCCATGACGGTGGCGAAGAGCTGCTCTCTGCTGCAGAGCCGCGCCTCCATCTCCTCGAATCGGCTGACATCCTTCGCCGTCGCGATCGGGGTCCGCCCTTCCTCCTGCTCGGTGACCGTCGCCTTCACGTGAAGCTTGTGCACCGACCCGTCCTTCGCCGCCACCTTGAAGAAAGTCCCCGCCTCCGTGAGCGAGTTTTTCAGCCCCTCCATGGCGCTGGAATAACGCGACGACCCCTCTGCCCTGAGCGTCCTGACCAGCCAGAGAGTCCGCTCTGTCCGCTCTGCCCTGACCAGCCTGAGAGCGCCCACTCCACGGACATCCAGGCTCACCCGTTCCCGTTCACGGTGACGTTGATGGGGTTGACGGTCGTCACCAGCACATAGCGGGCATTGATTCCCTTGAAGTACACTGGTATCCCTACCCTAGCCAGCGCTATCGACATTGCGACGGGGGCGTGGGCGACATCGTGGAACTTCAGCGAGCAAACATCGTCCACAAAGACCGTGACGTCCTTGTAGACCTTCCCCAGGTCCACCAGCACATCGGTCAATCCTCCTCCGATAGCCTGGATGACCTCGTTGTAAGCGTTATGTCCTGCCATCTCGTCCCAGAAAATGCACTCAGCGAGGTTGGCATCCCAGAAGGCGCGGTCCTCCTGAACGCAGTTGAAGTTCTTGACTATCGGGCATCCTTGCGTCGGGTCGAATGTCAAATCAGCCATTTCCTCGCCCCCTCCTGGTCCGCTGGTTCAACCGCGTCCCAATCCTCACGCTCGACGGGAACTGCTCCAGCGCCTTGCTCGGTGGCGTTACTGGTGGCATTGCTGGTACTGGCGACCTGATGCAAACATCATCCAAGAGGATGTAGCCCATGCCGAAAACATAGTTCAGCATCAAGCCGTAATAATCGTGCGTGAACGGAGGGACTAGAGTTCCCCTGGAGGTTGGGAACTTCCCGTAGTCTATGCCGTTGATGTACGCTCTGAAGAAGTTGCTCGGCATGGCATCGAAATCGAGCACTACCTGGTTCCATTCTGCTATTGCCAGTTGCCCAATCACATCATATTGGTATGGTGTCCACGAGGACGATGACAGATAATAGATGCCAGCATTGCATTCCACATACAATCGTGGCGAGAGGCCATAACCCGTATCGGCAACCGCGAAGATGCACCCAAGCTGACCGTTGGGGATGCCCTTGGGGTTGATGAAGAAGCTCAGTCTGAAGGAGTCGGTGGTCGGCCCGAAGTTGAACAGTCCAGTATCAGAAGGCTGGACCTTGAGGCAGTATGGGCTTGAGTGGGGTGTTTCGTTCACCACCGTACCAGCGCCCCATCCTTGCCTTGAGCCATCATCGAAGTTGGTGAACGCCAGATTGCAAACATTGGTAGGGCCGCTCGAACTGTCGTAGATAATCTCGATGTAGGAAGAACCAGCGGGGGCCGCATACAAATCAGGGTACACCTTGCCAGAGTCGCCGCTCGGTACTGGCTTGCTCCATTTGAAGCCGTTTTCGCCCAAAGGGTTGTCTATCCACTGCTTCACGACATTGGTGACATCATAGGACTCCCATTTCCCGTTGTCAGCCAAGGTGAGCACGAAAGATGCCACGTTCTGCAACGCTGGCGGCTGGTTGTTGTACGTCACCACGGTCGAGAGCCAAGGGTTCTGCACCGCATCCAAGCTCACGTTGATTGATGTCAGGAACACATCGCAGGTCCACTTGACCCAGAGCTTGGCGCTGACCACTCTGCTCGATGCTAGGTACTGGATTAGCGACGTATCGTAGTTCACGAAGCCAGCGTAGATGAAGTTCGTCCCGTAGTTGATTGCCCCGATGTACGGGCTGGTGTTATCGTAATTGTGATTGGGTTGCTTGTTATAGACCATGCACATCGAGCTTCTTGGGAGTATGATGCTGACGTTCCCCATCACCAAGCCTCCAATCGGACGGTGCATGATTTGGTGGTCGAGATGTACACGCTGGAGATGTTCAGCCCCAGGTCGATGACGTAGGGGCTTTGCGTCGCCGCCAAGCTAAACGGGGTCGCAGTGACGGTGTTCACCTTGATGCTGATGTTGCGGTTGTAATTGACAACCAGTGTGCGCCCGTCCCTCCCACCCAGAAGGGTCTGCACGTTGACCGGAAAATCGACGTTTGCTCCGACCAGGGCGTATTCCACTGCGTAATAGTTGTCCTCCATCCCGAAGCCAGTCAGTTGTCCCGCTTTGAACGTCACCAGGAGATGGTTCTGCTGCACCCCGTCGTACTCCAACGTGGAGATGCCTAGCGTCTGCACGACGTACTCGCCGCTCGGTGGCGGCTGGTCGTCGTAGATGACGAACTCCCGCGAGTCCCGCAGATACCTAAGCCCGACCAAGGGGATGCGCGACACCAGCGCCAGCGCCGCAGCGCCGACGTGCCGACCTCTTTGTGGCGGAGCTTTGTGAGAAACTTCCTTGAGCCGACGCGCAGGGGTCATCCCCATCGTTTCGTCCGATTCTCCGGCAGGGACCACATCGGCATCGTTTGGCGGGGTCTTTTCCAGCTCGATTTCTTCCAGTTGTTGCGTTGCGGAGATTTCTTCCTCCGTGGTCGGCGGCGGGCTGTTGCTCTCATCCCCGCTGTCCTCCCAGGCATCGTCTGGTCCGCTCAGTGGCCCCCGCTTCACCCGTCTTAACGGCATCGTCCCTCTTGGACCTGCTAAAACCAGCGCTCCCCGCTGGCCCGTGAAGTCAGGTCCGAGCCTCGCGGTTTCCTACCTTGGAAAATTGGAAAGAGATAAAAGGAAAAGGGTTTGTGCGATGGTCCTGCGGCGGACTATCTTGACTACTGCTTGACCAGTTGTAGTGCCTGGATGGTGATGGTGCTGGTCGTTGCCCACTGCGTTGTCGATTTGAGGGTGATGATGATGTAGTCGCCCGCCTTGGCCCGAATCGGGCTGCGGCAGTTGAAGAACAACCTCTTGTTCCAGTCAATCGCGTCGCCAGCGTTGATTTGGCTGGCAGCGCCAGTGAATGGCTGACCCTTGAGGTCGTTCTGCGAGGCTATCAAGAACCTTCAAGCAGTCAGACTTGACACGCCAGCCTCGAGGCGAGGATCACTTCCCGACTTGATCCGGGAGGTCCGTTGGGAGATGGATCTACGAGGGTTCAGAGATGTCAAGATTCTTGTATCTGGAGGGCTCGACGAAAAGGCAATTCCCACATTAGCTGCGGCTGGAGCTGATGGGTTCGGGGTTGGAACAAGCATATCGAATGCGCCGACCATCGATTTCGCTTTGGACATTGTAGAGAAAGAGGGGAAGCCAGTAGCGAAAAGGGGCAAGTTCTCCGGCCGCAAACATGCGTATCAATGCCCCAAGTGCTTGAGCTTCGAAGTCTCCACTGAAGGGGATAAAGCCTTTCCCTGCCCTCAGTGCGGTGCCGCGATGCGACTCGCAGAAATCAAATTGCTCGATCACGGCAAGCGAACATTCGATCAAGAGGAGCCGCGGCTGATACGTCAGAGGGTCATGAGCCAGATCAAAAGACTAGAATCGCGAGAATGAGCAGAGAAGTGAATAGGAGCCCCATTGTTTGGGACAAGTTTGACACAATTTCCCCCAATTCCTCCAACGCCTGGACGTGATACATAGGTTCAGTCCATTGACAACTATCTGATTAGACACGATATTTTGGAGTTCAGCTACCAGAGTGATATTCTCATCGATTAGAATCACTAGGTTGCTGGGCGCCAAGGAAGAAAAGAATTAAGGCAATGACCCATATTTGAGGGCTGGATGATTAATCCAACTAACACTCTAATCATCTTTCTGGATGGCGCTGCGGAAGGGAGTGTCCGGGAGCTGGGAGGGAAAACCCCGCTCGCAAGTGCAACCAAGCCGTTCATCGATTCGATCGCCGCTAATGGGATCCATGGATGCACAGATGCCCGCGCCTACACCCATCTATTCACGCTCGAGTTCCTGGGGGGGAAGGAGAGGAACGTGCCCCGAGGCGTCATCGAGATGCTCGGCAACGGCCTGGCTCTCGGACCGGGAGAGGTCGCGTACCGGCTCTCGCCGGCGAGGCTCAAGGATCATAGGGCCTATTGGGACTACTCGGTCTCCGAGGACGATCTGGAGAGGCTGCGGCAGTTGGCGGAATGGAACATCCGTCATATCGGACACCTCGACCCTAGGTTGTTCTTCTATGGGGAAGGAAAAGGCCTGCTCAAGGTCCGGTCGGACATAGTTCAAGACCTACCTATGCCTCCCGCCCCGGCCCACCTCGAGGAGGGAGTGTTTGGGAACTTAGATCCGTTCGTGAGTGCGATGATGAGGCAGAACGACGGTCTGGTCACGATGCCCTGGGGCGGTGGGAGGCTGGATGACGACCCAGACCGCGCTCCGATGCCGTCGACGAAGGGCCTGACGATCGTATCGAAGAGTCCCTCCGTGCTTGGGGTGGCGGCCTACTTCGGCCTCGAGACGAAGTCGGCAGAGGGTTACCGTGATGGATTTGAGAAGGTGGTTCCTTCTTTGCGGACATCAAACGTGATATGGCACGTCGAGGAGACAGACGATGTCAGCCATAAGCGAATGCCCAAAAGGAAGGTCGAGATCATAGAGGACGTCGACCGGCTTCTGGGGGAGAACCGCGACTCACTTGGGGGATACAGGATCGCATTCATCGTGGACCATGGTACCTCCTCCGTCACTGGGCAGCACATGCTCATGAAGGTGCCATTCGCGGTCGGTCGCATTGGTAATAACGATCAGAAAGGGGTGAGGTGGCGTGAGACTGCCGTGGGTTTCGTTCCGGTACCCCGACTCCTCGAGACGCTTTTAGGTCGGGAATCGGCATGATGCTCACAAAACGATTCCGATTGGACTACATTCAGGTAAGCCAGATAGCGCAATCATCGTTAATTGATAAATACGACTAAGAAGTTTCCGGGGATACTATAATTAATGAATCCGGTGAAAGACGATGTCTGCAAACCTGCCCAAGGACGTATTGTTCTGCAACGAGGAAGAGAGGGGGAAACGGTTCGCGCAGAAATTGATGGGTAAGAAACCTACCTTCGCGTGCGTCATCGGCAACTCTGAGACAGGGAAGATCCCCGGGCTTTCGGCAGCGGGAGCGAATCCCGAGATCACCGACTACACCCCGGCCGCGGACGTCGAGCTCCTCTATTACGGTTGGTGCAAGTGCATCAATGGCGTGCCAGTAACGCCGAGCGGCATCCCCACACCTGGGCTCATAACGATGGCGGCGCTAAAGTTAGGTTCTATGCCGCTATTCTCCGTCAACGGCGGTGTCAACGTGCGCCCGAGCGCGCCGTACTTCGAGCTCGATGGGAAGCCCGGAAAGGACATCCGGACGGGATGGGCGCTCGAGGACCCGAGGAAGGCGTTCGATGCGGGGGTGGCAGTCGGCAATTCCCTGGCAGAGGTCTCCGATTACCTCGTGGTCGGCGAGTCCATAGCGGGTGGCACGACCACCGCCCTGGGAACCCTCTGTGCCATGGGGTACGAGGCGGAGGGCAAGGTGTCCAGCAGCATGCCGGGCAATCCTCACGAACTGAAGATCAAGGTGGTCCGGGAAGGTCTCAAGAACGCCCATTACTCGAGGGAGGAGATGAGGGCGGACCCGCTTAAGGCGGTGGCGGCCCTTGGCGACCCGATGATACCGGCGGCCGCGGCGACGATAATCGGAGCGGCGCGTAAGATCCCCGTCATCATGGCAGGGGGGACCCAGATGGCGGCGGTGCTGGGGGTCGTGAAGGGCATGGACGCGAGCGTTCTTGGGAACGTCGCAATAGGCACCACTCGCTGGATCGCAGATGACAGGAGCTCGAGCCTAGTCGGCCTCGTGCGCCATATTGCGCCTGTGCCAGTGCTGGCCGCGAACCTAGACTTCGCAAGCTCGCGCTTCGAAGGGCTGCGAATCTACGAAACTGGCCTGGTCAAGGAGGGCGTTGGTGCGGGTGGATCGTCAATCGCGGCCATGCTCGCAACGAAGGGCAAGCTCGATGCGGCCATGATCCTGAGCGAAGTGGATATGGCATATGAGAAGCTGATGACTCGGAAAATCTAGCCACCTTTCCGTCGGCGAAGGATGCTCTCCGCCATGCGCAAATTCGCAACCGTGTTCACGTTGATCGCGAAATCCTCCAACTCGGTGAGCTTGTACGCCTCGTCCAGGTACTCGTCGCGCAGCATCAGGTCCCGATCCACGATGCTCACGCCACACGGGACGGCGGTCTGACCATTCATCTCCATGGTGAAGGCCGGCTCTGTGTTCATCTCCCGGAATACCGAGAGAGGGACCCCGACCACGATCGAGGACTTCTTAGAACGGTAGAAGGCGGTCACTACCGAGTCGATCGACGACGATCGTATCAGCGGCATGTCCGCAGGGACGACAAGGACATAGGGGGTTGTGCAAAGGTACATCGCGTAGCGTAAGTCTTGAACGTACCCCTCCCCCGGCGTCCTGATGAACCGATGCCCGAGCTTCTCGACGTGGTTCTCGGTGAGAGGCGTCGCCCCGCTCACCGTGACCACCAGTTCCGACACCTCCTTCGAGCCCGCCACCGATTCCAGCACATAATCGATCATCGGGCGCCCGAGGACCTCGATCATCGACTTCTCCTGGTTCAGCTCCTTGATGCGTGTGCCCCTGCCACCCGCGGTGACGATCGCGCTCACGCGAGGCAGAACATCACCACCGTCAGGGCCATTAGTGCCACGGGACGCGCGATTTCGTTCGTCGCGCCGAGCACGTCCCCGTTCACCATCCCGAAACTACGCATCGAGATTCGAGCGATCGCCCAGCCCACGGCCGTGCTCACGAGCACCAACGAGAGGCAGATGATGAGCGCCAGGAGCAAGCTCCAATGAGTGAACGGCAGGAGCAGGAGCGCGAGGGCGAACAGAATCACGAACGAGAGCATCGCGGAGAGCGAGGCGGTGGTGCCGTTCGAACCGCCCACAAAAATGCCGCCCAGTCCTTGTGACGGCTTGCCGACGGAGGCGGAGGAAACGAGCGCATTCTTTGCCAGCACCTCCGCGGCCAGGGGGGCGAAGAACCACAGCGCGCTCCTTTCTGAGGCGAAGCTCGCCAGGGCGAAGATGCCGAGGGCCTCGAAGAAGAACAGGAAGGCGACGCCGCCCGCTCCGGAGCGCGAGTCTTTCATCGCCGCGACCTTCTTCTCCTTCCCTCCTCCGGCAATCAGCCCGTCGCCGAGGTCGCTCAGCCCATCGATGTGCAGGAAGCGGTTGAACCCGTGCACGAACAGTATCGCCAGTAGCGCCGCGACGAAGGCGCTGAAGACCTGGTTCGCCAGGAAGAAGGTCGCCCCCGCCACCGCGCCGAAGAATAGTCCGACCAGCGGGACCGTCCAGAAGGTGCGTGCAAGCTGCTCGATCTCCTCGCCGCTGGCCCTCGCGGGTATGATAGTAAAGAGCGAGAACTGCGCTTTGACGAGGCTGCTGAGGCTCATCGTCCTGCCCCGAGCAGGTCCGTTTGGATCTTCGACATGGTTCCGCCGATCAAAGCGCCAACGATGTCGTCCAGGAACGGTCCGAGGATGCCGAGGATGCCCGGCTTCTTCTTATCATAGCGGGTGTACTCGAACAGACCCCTGGTGCCAGAGATGTACTGCACCAGGGCGATGGCGATCAGCTCGTCGGCGAGCAGGTGTACCGGGTCCTTCTGGAACTCCCCCCGATCGAGTCCATGCACCCGGTCCCGGTTGCCCTCATCCTCCATTAGGATAGCGGCATGGACCAGTGCGTTCACGTTCACGTCCTCGCTGATCAATCGCAAGTGCGCCCGGAAGCGCTCCTCGATCATCGAGTCCGACCAATTCGGGTTGGGATAGTAAAGGGCCTTGGCCGCGGCCCACATATCGTCCATCGTGACGCCGACGGCCTCAAGCCGCTCCAGCAGGTTAGGAGGGGTATTCCATCTCTCCCACTTCGTGATGCTCTCCGCCACTGCCTTCCTCACCGCCCGTGACAACGCGATGCCGACGTCCGTGGCCGTGCCGGCGTAATAGCTTCCCTCGCCAATCGGGCAAGCGACCGCGACTGCATCACTGGTCGTTCCTGTCCCCCTGATGCCACAGTCCATCATGGCAGCTGTCTTTGCTTCAGTGGCGGTGATGATAGCATTCGCCAACCCAGAAGGCTTGAGAGGAACGTCCACTGCGACAACGACATTGATCGTCCCTGGTTTCATAATGGAGGCGATCACGCTTTCGGGCACGAGCTCCCCCGCGACCACCGAGTTCACCACCCCGGCGGTCGCCACCACCGAGGCGTGCACTCCATTGTGGCTTTCCTCCGCCACGGAGATCGCCCTAGGTACGTCGGCCGCGGTCATGAAGCATACTGTGTTACTCTTCAGCGAGAGCGAGGAGCACATGCTCCGCATGTCCTGGTCCGGCTCGCGGTTGTCGTAGCCCTTCCCGACCTGGATTATGAGCATTGTGTCCGATTCGACGAAGCCGCCGTTCACTAGCGTCGTAGCGAGCACTCTCATCCTCTTCGGTAGGCGCACGATTGCGACGTTCGAATCCCCGCACTTTGTCACTTCCACTTCCAGCTTGATGCCCTTGTTCATATTATCACTCCGAATGGTCCGATCAGAACCTGCTCCAGCCAAAGCTGTACCTGCAGCCCGATCACTAGGAACAGCGGTAGGGCCGCGAGCAGGAAGAATAGCAAAGTCGAGAGCTCGGTCAGACGGATGGCGTCCCGCACGTGCCTGGGGTCCTCGGGCAGGTCGCCATCTCCGAACGTGTAGTAGCCGATCTTCTCCATCTTTATGCCCAGGCCACCGGCGAACGCGGCCATCGGCCAGCCCTTGTTCGGCGAGGCAGTTTTGGAATGGTCCCGCCTGGCCACCCTCCAGGCGTTCCGCCAATCCTTGCCCATGATGACTAAGGCGAGGAGGATGAAGACCAGCGAAACCCGCGCGCCAAGGAAGTTCATGACGTCGTCGAGCTTCGCTGAAAACCAGCCGACGCTGCGATGCCACGGCGAGATGTACCCTACCATGGCATCGAGCGTGTTTGAGGTCCTATAGAACACAGCACCAGGCACGCCCGCGATGCCGAGAAACAGGAAAGGGGAGAAGATCGAGTCAACGGAGTTCTCGGAGACCGTCTCGACGGCGCAAGAGGCGACGTGTCCGGCGTCGAGCTTGCTCGTATCCCTGCTCACCACTATCGAGACCATCTTCCTCGCGAGCTCTAAATCGCCTGCCTGCAGCGCCTCCATCACAGGATAGACGTGCTGCTGCAGCGACTTGATAGCGAAAGTTGCCTTGAAGACCAGCGCACATGCCATAGCCCAGACCAAGAGGCCGAGGACGCTGTGCAGCAGCCCAAGGAGGATCGTGAAGCCGACGACGAAGATGATGATCGGGACTATCGCGACTAGCACTCCCATCGCCCGGTCCCTCGCCACCCTCTCGGTCCTTTTGACCCTCCCGTCCAGGAATCCGATTACGCGACCGATCCAGACCACAGGATGGACTACCGACGGCGGCTCTCCTAAGGCGAGGTCAAGGCCGACCGCGAAGAGAGCAAACGCCGCTCCATAGAGAAGCAGCTCGTTCAACCCGGTCCCTCCTTTGCATCCAGTACTGCCTTGAACGCTTGCAGTAACCGCTCGTTCTTCTCTGGTGTCTTGACGCTGAAGCGGACGAAGCGGTCGAACGGCTTGCCGAACGATGCGCAGTCTCGCACCAAGACCCCTTGCTTGCTAAGTCGCGCGACGACCTCCGCTGCGGTCAGGCCGAGCGGGCGTAGGTCCAGGAAGAAGTAGAAGGCGTCGGGCTTCTGCATACTCAGAGCGCCCAAGCCGTTGAGCTTAGTGTGGACGCAAGCGACCTCGCGCTCCAATATTTTCGCGCCATTGTCGACGTGGTCCTGATGATCCAGGAGCAGCGCCGCTCCGACCTCCTGCTCGATCTGCCCCAGGTTCCAGCTCTGCCTGGCGCGATCCAAACAAGATATCATCTGCTGGCTCCCCAGCCCGTAGCCGAGCCTCATGCCAGGTATCGCAAAGGATTTCGTCAGTGAGCGGATGATGAGCAGGTTCGAATGCCCCTCGGCCTCGAAGGCGAGTGATTGCTCCTTCTCCTGACCCGATAGCTCCAGAAGAGTCTCGTCCAGGAACACGATAACGCCCAGGCGCTCGCATTCCTCCACCAGCTCCTGCACCTCCTTCTTGCGACAGAGCATCCCCGTGGGGTTGTTGGGATTGCATAGATAGACCGCCTTGAAACTACGGTCAAGGAGACGAAACAGCTCGCCCACATCAGGACGGAAATTTGCCGATTCCGAGAGTGGGGCTTGGACCACCTCCGCCCCCATAAGCCGGCAGGCGACGGCATACTCTGCGAAGGTGGGCCAGGGCATAAGCACCCTGTCCCCCCTCTGAATGAAGACCTCGGGGAAGAGGCGGATGATCTCGGAGGAGCCAGCTCCGGCAATCACGTTCTCGCCTCTCAGACCGTACTTGGCGGCCGCCGTCCCCCGGAACCGGGTGCAGGAGTCGTCCGGATAATGCCCCAGATCTAGGACGGCGCCAGCAACGATCGCCGCAAGCTCCCTCGGTGCTCCCAGCGGGTTGAGGTTTGCGCTGAAGTCCTCGAGGCCGGGAGAACGCCAGCCCTGCCCTCCATGCGCAGCGCGCGCGAGCAGGGCGACCTCCGGCCGCATTAGGTCGGTGAGGTTCTTGGTCGTCATCAAAGCGCCCTCCTCGCCAATGCGTACACTTCGTTATCCGTTCGGACGACCACCGCTTCGACATCGTATACATCCCGAATGAGCTCCTCCGTCATTACGTCGAAGGGCTTCCCGCAGGTAACGACCTTCCCTCCCTTCAGGATGAGCACCCGGTCGCAGTAGCGCACCAGCAGGTTGATGTCGTGAGAGGCGACAACGACCGTTATCCCTTTCCGCGAGAGGTCATGCAGGAACTCCATCACCTGGAGCTTGTACTTGAGGTCGAGGTGGGCGGATGGTTCGTCGACCAGCAGCACCTTGGGCTGCTGTACTGCCGCCTTCGCTAGCATCACTCTTTCCTTCTCGCCGCTGCTGAGCTCGAAGAGCTTGCGCTTGAGCAGCTTTGACAGCTGGAATTGCGCGATCGCTTCCTTGACCACTTCCTCGTCCCGCTCCGATTCCCACCAGAGCCCTTCTACGTGGGGGTAGCGCCCGAGGTAGACGTACTCCTCCGCGGTGATGTTGAAATCGTCGGGTATGTCGGTCGGCACGCCCGCGCAGACCCGAGCGATGTCCGTGAGCTTCATCTCGTTGACCTGCCTGCCGTCCAGGAAGACTGCACCCCCACTTGGCTTCAGAAGACGATTGATGCAGCGCAGGAGCGTTGTCTTGCCCGAGCCGTTTGGACCGATCAGGCCGAGGAACTCGCCCTGGTGGCATTCGAAGGACACCTTGTCCAGGGTGCGATCCGCCCCATACGCGAATTCGAGATCCGCGACGCGGATCGTCATCGCCTCATCCGACGTATTCCTTCCCCCTCCTGACCAGCAGGTATCCGAAGAACGGGGCTCCGATGAGCGAGATAATCGCTCCGACCGGCAGCTGCTCTCCTGGCATCGCGATCCTGGAGACGATGTCCGCCGCCAGGAGGACGTTCGCCCCCAATACGACGCTCGCCGGGAGCAAGAGCCGGTGATCGCCGCCAACTATGATGCGTGCGGTGTGCGGTACGATGAGCCCAAGGAACGCGATGATGCCAGAGAACGCCACGGCAACGGCCGTGAGGACCGAGGCCAGGATCATCATCCAGCGCTTGAACGAGCGGGCGTTCATGCCGAGCTGCCAGGCCTGCTCCGTTCCGAGTAGCACCACGTTCATCTCGCGCGCCATCACCAGCACGATGAGCACTAGCAGCAGGGTGGGGACGATGATGAGCAAAGCCTTGTCCGTGGTGATGGAGCTGAAGCTGCCCAGCATCCAGAATACGATACCGTTGAGCTTGTTCCCGCTCAACGTCTCCAGCATCCAGATCACGGAGGAAAGCGCAGTCCCGGTCACTATGCCTGCGAGCACGTAATTGAGTGCCCTCCCACCCGATGCCTCCGCCACCATGAGGGTGAACGCAAAGGCGGCGATCGCGCCGATGAAGGCAGCGATGGGTATGGCGAACAGCCCTAGGCCGAAAAGCGATACTCCGGAGATCATTACGAGCGCGGCGCCAAGCCCGGCGCCCGACGAAACGCCAGTGATGTATGGGTCGACGAGCGGGTTGCGGATCAGCGCCTGCATCACCGCCCCGGCGACCGACAGCCCGATGCCCACGCCCACCACCGCGACTGTCCTGGGGAGGCGGACCAAGCCAACGATCTTCTCGTTTGGAGTTAGCTGGCTTGGCTCACCCAGCTTCGTGATGTAGCCCCAGAGGGCGTTCATCGCTTCCCCAAAGCTCATCCCGACGGAGCCGAGGGCTAGGGAAATAAAGAAGAGAATTAATAGGGTCGCCGTCCCCAACGTGATGATCAGCCAGAGCCTGCGCTTGTTCTTCGCCACGTTGGAGCCGGCGGTCTGCGTGTTCAGGTGGATCCCTCACGCTGCCGACCATCCGACTTGGCGCGCGGGGGCATCGAGCGACACCAGGTATGATTGGTATTCGTTTCCTATTACTGAGGGGACGTTCATCCCGAACTGCTCCGGTTGGAGCACTTCCGCCATGAGCTGAACGGCCTGCACGATGCGGACACTCTGCCTGACGAAGACGTTTTCACCTTGATTCATAACCACAAAGATCTTGTCGTTCTTGACCGCATTCGTCATGGACCAGATGGTGTCATTGTGGAGATCGGAGATTATCTGCTCAGGAGTCTCCATAGCCATTGTGCCGGAGATGAAGACAACGTCAGGAGCGGCGGCATATGCGTCCTCCTTGGAGAGTGACGCCCAGCCCGAAGCGTTGACCGCGTTCTCACCTTCGGCGAACTTGATCACCTCGTTGATGAACGTGTTGTTGCCAGCGACGTAGATTGGGTCGCCGAGCCAAACGATGAACATCACGCGGGGCTTCGCAAGTCCGGGGTTCAGGCGGGCGTGGATCTTCGAAACAGTGTCCTGCATCCCGGTCACGAGCTGATCGGCCTTCTCGCTCATCTTCAGAGACGCCCCGACGAGCTTGACGTTATTGTAGATTTGGTCGATGGTGGTCCCCTCGTAGAGCGCCACAACCTTGATCCCCATTGAGGCGAGCTGATTGGCGAGTTCGATGTGAGCTGAGTTCCCGCCGTCGACAAAGACGAGATCAGGGGTAAGGTTGACGATGTCCTCGAGCCTCGGGTTCCAGAAGCCGCCAATCGACTTCAGCGTGCCGTTGGCCTTGCTGTTAATGACGTCGGCCGGGAAGTCGCAGTAGTCTGTGACGCCGACCAGCCTGTTCCCTACTCCAAGAGCGTAAGTGAGCTCGGTAATCTCAGGGGCAGCCGAGACGATACGCATCGGTGCATGCGTCAGGTTGACCTGCCGCCCAAGCGCGTCGGTGAGCGTGACGTTGAAACTCTCCTGCCCTGGTTTGTTGCCTATCACCACGACGAGGGCAGCCGTCGCGAGGAAACAGACCACTATGATCGTCGAGACCATCTTCATCTTTGAATCCATTTGAATCCCCTTTATTCCGAATTAGTTAGTTGGATGTATCATCCAACTCCTCGCAAGAACAACTAGATTGTATTTATGCCTTGTGAAGCAGTATGACGGTACACTTCTGATTCCTATCGTACCACTTTCCCAAATGCCAGTCCGTGAAGTTTAAAATACAAAGAAGGCAGTTTCCCAAAATTGGATGTATCATCCAACTCGCCTCGGAAACTCCGCCTACGGACGAAGCGGAAGCCCGTGGCGAGAGGGAAGATAGGTGTTGATCAACCATGACAGAAACTAACGAACAAGGCACTCTGAAACGGACTATCGGCTGGAAACAGGGGTTCCTTATCGCTTTGGGGATCCCGATCGCAATCCTCCCCACCCTCGGTTTCACGGTATCCATCCTATGGGCCGCTTCGATCGTGCTCTGGGGGTTGTCGGTCGTCCAGGGATTCCTCCAGAACATGGCGTTCGGAGAGCTGGCGACGGCCTTCCCGAACCATTCCGGGATCCCGGGGTTCTCACAGGAGATATTCAAGACCAAGGATAGCGACAAGCACAAGTACGACCGCGGCAAGCTGATCGGAGGGTTCTGCGGTTGGGCCTACTGGTTCGTTTGGGCTCCAGGCCTAGCGATATTCATCATCCTTATCGCCAGCTACCTGCAGGCGCTCTTCCCGGCGTTCGCGGCCATCGACGTGCTAACCCTGAACCTTGTGCTCGGGGCGATCATTCTCGGCGGATTGGCGCTTCTCTCTTCGAGGGGGCTAAAGTACAGCGCCACCCTCGGGCTGATCATCGGCATCTTTACCATCATCCCGATCATGGTCATCGTGCTGGCGCCGTTCGTCACCGGCAACTTCCATCTCGAGAACATCACCTCCGCCCTGGTACCGGCGGAATGGACTTGGGACGGGGACCACGTCCTGCTCATCTTCGGGCTGATGGTGATCGCGCAGTGGAGCGCCTGCTGCTGGGAGGTGGTGGCGGTGTACGGACCGGAGTACAAGAAGCCCAGCTCCGACGTGCCAAAGGCGCTATGGGCGACCGGCATCTTCTGCCTGATCGCTTATGTGCTGATTCAGGCGTCGGTGATTGGAACGCTCGGTGTAGACGGAGTTCTGGCGCAACCGATCTCGCCGCTGCAGCCGGTAGCGGAGCTGGCATTCGGAAGCGCGGGCGCGACGCTCGCCATCCTCTTTCTGATCGGAGCGATCATCCTGCTCATCCAAATTGGGTATTCAGCGGCCGCGCGGGCGATGCACGCGATGGCGTTGGAGGGTAATCTTCCGCGCTGGTTCGGCAAGGTGAACTCCAAGGGAGAGCCGATGCGGGCGGTGCTCGTGATCGCGATTGTTAACATGCTGCTGATCCTGATCGGCAACCTGGTCGCGATCCTCGCCGCATCCGCCATCGCCTACGTTTTCGCATTTGCCATCGGCCTGCTTGCGTATGTAAAGGCGAAGCACGACCCGGAGCTGCGGGCGCTCGATCGGCCTTACAGAGCGCCGACTGGATGGGTATGGGTCGCGCTGGCCCTGGCAATCCTGCAGATCCCACTGTTGCTGATAGGGGCGCTGTACATCAACAACCTGGCGTACGGGATCGTGCCAACGGCGGTCGGGTTCGGGGTCCTGGCTCTCTTCTTCCCACTGTGGATCTACTCGCAGCACGAGAGCCATAAGCTGAGGGAGAAGGAGGGCTTGCTGGTGGCCGAAGCTGGAAGATCTGTGCCTAGCGACGAACCGTGACGCAAAAATAAACCTCTTATTCTCCCTTCTTTGGCAGGCGGTGCCACCGTCGTGAACAAGAAGGTGCTCCCGCTGGAATTTGAGCCTGTGAGCGTTATTTGCCGGATTATACCAGAAGGTGAGCCATCCTCCATTTCTGAATACCCCCACAACATGTCTTTTTTATAGGGATCCGCCCCCCCAAGCCGACAACCTTCGACTTGAGATGACCAAGACGCCTTCAACGACTGATAGGTCATCGCCTTTCTCAAATCTGATAGCAAAGAACAATGGTTCTTAAGCACAGGCCCAGGATTTCTTCTCATAACGTCTATGCCGCAATCTGGTTCGACCTGAGCACGAAATGGGGATTGGTCGAGCAATAGGAGCAAGCTGGCGAGATGATAAGTCCAAAGAATAGGGAAGGCGACGAGCCGCCCGACGCGAAGGCGTCATTGAGTCCGGCCAATCCAAGTGATGTCTTGCTTCTAATTTTCGCGGTAACCTGTTCCTCAATCATATTCGCGATCGACTTGGTCACGCCGCTTGGCCTGGGCGTGAGCATGCTCTACATCCTCCCTGTGATCATCATGTCACGCATGGGCCGACCGAGGCCCATCCTGGCCATTTGCCTGGTCCTTTCCTTCATGGTGATCATCGCTTTCTTCTTCAAGCCCGCGACCTTCGCGAACGCCGTACTGATCGCGGAGGCCAACCGCTCCATCATCCTTGCCGCAATCTGGATGATGGCCTGGCTTTCGTTCACGGCGAAGAGGACTTCGAATCGCCTGCTCGCGACCGAAACTGAGCTCCTCAGAACCAGCGAGGAATTATGCCGCCAGGTGGAGGCGAAGAACCTCGAGCTAGGAAAGACTGTCACCCAATTAGCCCAAGCCAAGGCGGAACTGGAGCATAGGGTGGCCGAAAGGACGGCGGACCTTACCAAGGCCAATGCGGCGCTGTCGGAACAGAGGGAGCGATTGGCGATAACCATGGCGAGCATGGGTGATGGGGTATTGGCGACCGATAACGCCCAGAGGATCACATTGATGAATCGGGTGGCGGAAGCGCTGACCGGCTGGAAGGTAGAGGAAGCCGTCGGCAGGGACGCCGCCGATGTGCTCGTCCTGGCCGATGGCAGCGGACGGGATAGGATCGTCAACCCGGTGGCCGAGGTGTTGGCATCGGGCCAGAACGTGGAGCTGGCCAGCAACGTTCTGCTCATGGCTCGGGATGGAAGGAAGGTCCCGATCGCGGACAGCGCCGCCCCCGTGAGGGATGGCAAGGGCGCAATCGTCGGCACGGTGTTCGTTTTCCGAGACTTGACCCAACAGCTGAGGAGCATGGAGGAGATGGAGCGCGCCAGCCGGCTCGATTCGATCGGCCTCCTGGCTGGAGGGATCGCCCATGACTTCAACAACCTGCTCACCGTCATGGAGGGCAATGTCGCCCTTGTCCAGCTGCCGGGCTACGGCGGGAAGGCGAAGGCCATGCTCGCCGAGGCAGAGAAGGCGGCGTCCCGCGCAAGGGGCTTAACGAAGCAGTTGTTGACCTTCTCGAAGGGAGGCGACCCCGTCAAAGAGCCAATTAACGCGTCCCCACTTCTGAGGGAGGTCAGCGGCCTGGCCCTTTCCGGCTCCAATGTCAGAAGCGAATTCCATGTTAAGCCAGATCTCTGGCCGATATTCGGGGACGAGGGGCAGATCGCTCAGGTGCTGAGCAACGTGCTCATCAACGCCAAGGAGGCGATGCCTGAGGGCGGCACGGTCGGGGTGGATGCTGAGAACTTATTCGTGGATGATGGAGAGCATCCCCTCCTCCATAAGGGACGATACGTCAGGCTGTCAGTCAGGGACCAAGGAGCAGGCGTCCCGAAGGATTCGATCCCCAGAGTCTTCGATCCATACTTCAGCACCAAGGGTGAGGGGCGGGGGCTGGGCCTCGCGGTCAGCTACTCGATCGTGAATCGACATGGGGGCTCCATCTCCCTGGAATCCGCGGAAGGCGCCGGGACAGAGGTGAATATCATCCTTCCGGCATCGGACGTATTGGCAGCAGGGGCGGAAACGACTGAGGTATTCCATGCCATCGGGAGGCAGCGGGTCCTATGGATGGACGATGAGGAGATGATCCTCAGACTGGGGAGCGAGATGCTCTCGGTCCTCGAATTCGAAGTGGAGACCGCGTCAAACTGCTCGGAGGCGTTGCGGATCTACGAGAGCTCGATGCGCCTTGGGACGCCCTTCGACGCGGTCATCCTCGATCTGATGATCGCCGGCGGCCCAGGGGGAAGGGAGGCGGTCAATCAGCTGCGAGCGATCGACCCCAATGTGCGGGCGATAGTATGCAGCGGCTACAGCAACGACCCGGTGATGTCACAATACTCGGACTATGGCTTCGTCGGCGTGCTACCCAAGCCATTCAGGATGCAGGACCTGTCCAAGGTCCTGAGGCAGGTCTCTTAATAACCCCGCTTGCAATCCTCTGCAACTAATTCGCCTTGGGGAAAAGCGGATTTTCCAAGGGTGGAACCTTGTCCCATGAACCGCCCCCAACCGAAGCAACGCCTTTTCCGCTGCGAAAATGAAATCAATTCTGATTCAACGAAAGCAGCATTTCGCATATGCGAGTGCGGTCGGAAGAAAGCGAAAGCGGAATTAAGGGAGAAAGGTAGAAATGGGAAAAGGGAATAAAGCCCGGATCGTCAAATCGGTAGCAAAGGAGATTCGGAGGAATTGGATCATCGTAAATCTTCTTCCTTTTCTTGCGACCGCTTAAGGCGCCCAAATAAGCTCTGCTAGACGATAGAATTCGATTGTAAGTTGACGAATTCGTATACGCCAGCCCGTCTGCTATCGGGACGGGGTCGAGACGGGGCCAAAAGGTGACCAAATGACCCCGTCCCCGCCCGTCGAGTCCGTCTCCTTGGCATGAGGGACGGAGAAGCCGGGATATGATAAACATCTGGCTCCGTCGGATAGCAAGGACCCGTCTTTTTCGCTGATTCTTTGCACATTTTGCGGAGGGGGATGACGGGTTCGATGCGAGACTCCCCTTCCGAAGCGACGTTCTTATATCTACGTAAGTAGCGCTTCCTGACCATCAGCGCCATGTTCGATTCGATCTCGTCCTCATAGACCAGGTAGTCCAGGAACGATGAGATGCAGGATAGATGGTTCTCCACCGTGGCGTTGGCGAGCTTCCGTTCCTCCTGCAATACTCGGAGGTAATCGCGGATGGCGTTCTTGTCTATGCCCTGAACGTCATCAATCGATCGCTGACCGAGGTAGCGGAAGAAATCACGGAGGTTCGACGCGTACGATGTAACCGTACTCGGCGTCATCTTCCTTAGCTCGCAATCTCTTACGAACGCCTGGATGGCCTTTTCCATCCTTGATGCACTTCCGCTTTGCTCTGCGCATCGCGGCAATGCTTTCACGCTTGCGTCCTCCAACTCTACACCTCACCTCCTCGAAGTCCCCTTCGATCATTCCCAATTCCCTCAGCCAATTCAATGTTTCCTGCAATCGCTTCATTCCCTCTTGGTCGTCGATACTGATGCCCATGGCTTGGGGTATATCCTGCATTTTCCAGAATAGATGATCATGGAAGAGCCTGAACAGGCCGCGGAGCATCTCCTCATCCTTGCTTGGTTGTGCGGTCGTGGAGAGGGCAGTTCGATAGTTGGCAATCTCCACGTTGGTCTTGTTCACCAGAGAACGTAAGGTCTCGTTCTCCTTGTTCAATGATGCCAACTCGGTTGCTGTCTTGGCAAGGCGAGCCTCCATTTCTGCCTTCGGGCTGATTCCCTCAGGGTTCTTGTGAAGGATATCGTCGACGACCTCCACCAAAAAACTCGATAATGGCATGCGATAGCGCTTTGCGGCCTGCTTCCACTCCTCCAGCATCATCTCGGTTGGGACGTAGATGTAGACCGAACGCTGCTTTATCGTTCCAGTCTTGCCCTGATCGGGTCTTCCGCGGCTTGGAGGCACGATCACTGATATCTGTCTGGCATAGATATAGTTACTGGTATCGGGAGCGCCGAGGGGGAGATTCGAACTCCCGCGGTGCAGGGCACCACCGGCTCTCAAGGCCGGCGCCGTAATCCGGGCTTAGCTACCTCGGCAGGATTGATATGGTTAGGTCTGCAACCTTGCTGACCTAATAAATTGTTCCCTTCGGGCATGATCGGCCATCCGGATCACACCAGGCGACGCAAATGGCCCTTCAACGCTGTATCCAGGTCGATCTCGAAGCCGATTACGGGGTAACCCAGCTCGTTATTGATGATGACCTCGGGATGCATCTCGCCGAAGTGGCCGAGCGGTTGGCCTTCGATCAACAGGTCCCCCGCCCTTCCGTCGATGAACATCGGGTTGTCGCTGGAAGCGATGGTGTACGAAATCACCAGATCCCGCATCACGCCTTCGACCAGCGACTTCATCTCCGTGAAGGACGCCTTCGGATGGATTGCCACGGCTGCCAGATGCTTGCGGCGGTTCGGGCCCTTGAGGACGTCCCCGACCTCGAATATCCTCTGGGGCAGGTCGCGGTGCTTGCTCTTTCGCAGCACGGCCAGCAATGACGGCAGAAGATGGACCCGCAGGCAAGTATGGTCCTCGGAGATGGGGTTCAGTATCTCCACAACCTCCTCGATCGGCAGTCTCATCCCCTCGAATTGCTCCTTCTGGCTCGAAAGTGTCAGCGTCGTGACCTCGTAATAGTCGTAACCGATCATCAGGTGGCGGACTAGGTCCGAGGCGCGCTCGATTGACCGCTCGGCCCCGATGGCCTGGACCTTCGGCCTTGCCTTGCCGAACTTCGCGTACCCGTAGCCTTTCGCCACGTCCTCGACCAGGTCGATCGGATGCAGCAGATCCATTCTCGTCGCGGGCGAGTGCACCTCGAGGCCATTCTTGCCTATCTTGACATCGTGGCCCATTCTTTCTAGGCACGAGGCCATCTCCGCGTCAGTGAGCTTCAGGCCGAGGATGGAATTGCAATATTCGGGATCGAGCTCCCATCTCGTCGGCTTCAGGTCCGGGGTGGTGGCGTGGACGCTCCCCGTCAGCTTCACGCTTTGGATTTGGCCTCCCCGCTCGGCCAATAGCGTCGCCACGATATTGAGCACTCCTGATATCGCATTGAGGTCAGTGCCAGTGACATCGATGAAGACGTCCTTGGTCTGCTCGGTGACTGTGGTCAATATTCCATTGATTATCGGTGGGAAGGACAGTACCTCACCTTTTTTGTCGAATATTATGGGATATCGTTCCTTTCCTTCGAGGATGTAAGCGTAATCTATTCCCTTCTCATGCCTCTGCAGGATTTCTTGCAGATTCATCGGCTCGGTCTTGCCTAGAGGCACGAACGAGACATCTTGGGGCTTGACCGCGGTGTACGTGAAGGGCGGCTCGACCTTGTCCAGGTCGTGAATCCCAATCGAGACCTTTTGCCGCTTCCTTCCTGCGGTGAGGTGAATTTTCTCCTGCACCTCCATCAGCGAGCGGATGAGGGTGTCGGTGATCGTGAGCCCGCGCACCACCCCAGCGACGACGAAGGGCCGCACTTCCTCGATCGAGGCATCCACCTTCATTGTGATGACCGATTCCGAGACGGCGTAGCGCTTCAGCCCCTTCTCTACGCCTATGAAGGTGCGGAGGGAGCGAGCGATGCCTTCCACCGAGTACATGTCCGGCCGGTCAGGGAAGAACTCGATGCCCATTTCGTCAGTCTTGGCGTCATAATGATGGAAGTCCGCACCCATCATCGGGATCAACGAGGCGAC
Source organism: Methanomassiliicoccaceae archaeon (assembly GCA_963768775.1). Classification (GTDB taxonomy): domain Archaea; phylum Thermoplasmatota; class Thermoplasmata; order Methanomassiliicoccales; family UBA472; genus FEN-33. The sequence goes on along the minus strand of CAVYIY010000006.1, from coordinate 256,144 downwards.
CTCGTCCGCCGGCAATTCCTTGCCCGTCAAGGACACCAGGTCGCGGAAATTGAAGGTGATTACTGGCATCGAGGAAGCGATAGGAATGAGACTATTTCAAGCTGATGTAGCGATGCTGGCTATCTATCTCCGAGCACCTGGGGATTGACCATATGCTTCGGCCTGCGTCCTTCCAATCCGTCTGCGAGGTTGTCGACCGCAATTCTCGCCATTCGCTGTCTGGTCTCCACAGAGGCGCTGCCGATGTGGGGCGCGAGGACCACGTTCGCCAGTCCGACCAGTCCTGGCGCCAGCTTCGGCTCGTTCTCGAAAACATCCAGGCCCGCGCCGGCGATCTGTCCCTTCTTGAGCGCCTCGACCAGCGCCGCTTCGTCGATCACCTCTCCTCGGGAGACGTTGATGAGAATAGCTGTCAGTTTCATCATATCCAGCTCCCTTTTCCCGATAAGATGACGGGTGGATTGGCTGAGGGGAACGTGCAAGGAGACGAAATCCGCGTTTCTTAGAAGGTGGTCCAAGCTCACCATCTCCGCTCCGACCTCGGCGGCCAGGGGGGAAGGGTTGCGGTTGTGATAGAGAATGCGCATTCCAAAGCCAGCTGCCCTCCTCGCTACGGCCATACCGATGTCACCCATGCCAACGATACCCAGCGTCTTGCCGTGAACGTCATGGCCGAGGAGCAGCGAGGGAGACCATCCCGCGAACCTTCCGGAGCGGACCATCCTGTCTCCCTCGGGAATTCGACGCGCCGCTGCCAAGAGAAGAGCCCATGCAAGGTCCGCCGTGGTCTCCCTGAGCACCCCGGGGGTGTTTGTAACGAGTATGCCACGCCTGGTGGCCTCCTTGACGTCGACGTTGTTGTAGCCGACGGCATAGACAGAGATCACCTTAAGAAGCGGAGCGTTGGCGAGGACCTCGGCATCGATCCGGTCCATCAGAAGACAGAGGAGACCTTGCTTGTCTACTAGGTGCTTGACCAATCGTCCGTGACTGATCTCCTCATTGGGCGTGGGTAGGTCGACATGGAAGCGCTCCCTAAGCCTTGATATCGCGTCGCCCGGCAGATCTCGCGTCACCAGCACCTTTGGCTTTGAAGGCACGGTCATCCCTCAGCGTCCCAACGCCTGATGCGCGCTCGCCAGTTCGCCCGTCGCCTGTGCCGCCAGAGTAGACAGTTCCCCTGCTAATGCCACGGAGGCGATTATCTCGGCGAACTTGCGCGCCTTCCCCGTTCCCAAGCATCCGATCATTGAAAGCGCTTCGCTCTGGCTGGGCAGCTTCGTCCCGCCCCCCACCGTTCCGACCTCAAGAGAGGGAAGCCTCAACGAGACATACAGGTCCCCCTCGACCACTTCGGCAGTGGTGAACGCCATGCTGCCCTCCACCACATGAGCCGGGTCCTGCCCGGTGGCGATGAAGATCGCTGCCAGCATATTCGCGACGTGAGCGTTGAAACCGTAGGCCAGGGACATCGCGCTGCCCATCAGGTTCTTGCGGTACGCTGCTTCCGCCAGCTCCTCCGGCGTCAACTTGAGCTTAGACTCGACGATGCCCCGGGGAATGGTGGCGTCGGCGAGAACCAGCTTCCCCCTTCCTAATATGAAGTTGACTGCGGATGGCTTCTTGTCGACGCAGAAGTTGCCCGAGACTGAGATCAATTTGGCGCCTGTTTCCTGCTCGATGCGTCGGGCCAGGCGATCGGAGGCAATCGTCACCATGTTCATGCCCATGGCATCCCCGGTATCGAACGCGAACCTGATGTAGAGGGACCGACCGTTCGCGGATGAGAAGGCGGAGAGCAGCTTGCCGTGGCGGGTGGTGGTGGATGCCAGCGCTCTGAGCTCGTTCAGGTGGGCATCGACCCAGGCGGCGACCTCAATGCCATGCCTTACGTTGCTCACTCGGAACACTGGGGCCCTTGTCATCTCGTCCTTGACGACATGCGGGTTGGCTCCTCCGGATTCGGTGAGTACCGCACAACCACGATTGACCGTTGCAATGAGAGCGCCCTCCGTCGTAGCCATGGGGACGATGAAATCACCAGAGGCCCATTCTCCATTCATCCTTATCGGTCCAACAAACCCGAGCGGGATATGTACACACCCAATCATGTTCTCCAGGTTCTTCTCTGCGAGAATCGGATCAAATGGACAGGAGCTTATTGTATCGAGCTTGACGTGAGAAAATTCCTCTACCGCTGCTCTTCGCTCATCCATATCTGCTCTGCTTTTTTGATTATTCTTAAGACCCCGTCTCATCGTATCTCTTAGGAGAGTGCCTTCAAGGCTTTAATCCTCATATCGCTACTTCAGCTCTTCAAGGATCTCTTTAGCGCGATCTACCCGTACTTTGCGCTCTTTGACCATGCGTTCGGCAACTATGTCGATTTGGTCGGGACCAGCGCCTGCGGTAACGGCGATGTTTCGCGCATGCAGAGACATATGGCCGCGTTGGATGCCTTCACTTGCCAATGCGCGAAGGGCTGCTAGGTTTTGAGCCAGGCCGACGGCGGCAAGCACCTCTCCGAATTCGCTAGCTGATTTGACCCCCAGAATCTTCATGGATATCCTTGCTATCGGATGGGTCTTAACCGCACCACCGATTAGGCCAACCGCCATGGGCAACTCTATTGAGCCCTGCAAGTCGCCGTTGTCGGTCTTGGTCCAATTTGATATTGTGGTATAAGGCCCGTTGAATGCGGCATACGCGTGTGCTCCTGCCTCAATCGCTCTGTGATCGTTGCCCGTTGCCAAGACAACCGCGATTATGCCGTTCATGACTCCCTTGTTGTGAGTGGCCGCTCGATAGGGGTCTGCGGCGGCAAATGCAGACGCGTAAGCGATGCCATCTACAACTTCTTCGCCCCCGACAGCTTCTTTGGGCACAGTGCACCATGATTTGGCGAGACGTTTCACCGCCAAGTTAGAGATGATGCGAAGATAAACACGTCCGCCCGTGAGCTGCTCAATCAATGGCGCCACAGCCTCGGCCATCGTGTTAACTGCGTTTGCTCCCATGGCATCTTGACAATCCACAAACAGGTGCACAATGAGCATTTGTCCCATTGATGTGTCTATGACACGTGCATCGAGGTCTTTGGCCCCTCCTCCGAATGAGTTGAGGACAGGGTCCTGATCGTTGGCTTTCTTGAGGACATCTGCTTTGGCATCGAGAACCTTCTTTTTCGCATCTTCAGCGTTTTCTAGTTTGACTACTTGAATTTGTCCAATCATGATAGGCGCAGTACTGCTCGTGTGGAAGCCTCCGCCGTCTCGTACCATCCGGGCGGCATAGCTAGCGGCTGCGATTACGCTGGGTTCCTCGGTTGCCATTGGAATTAGATAGTCTTTGTGATTAATCTGGAAGTTTACACCGATTCCTAGCGGTTCTGGGAGGACGCCGATGGCGTTTTCAACCATATGGTCTGCAACCTCCATGGTCAAGGAGCCTGTGTTTTCCAGCAAGCGGACTTCTTCGTCGGTCAAATTGGCGAAGTCCTTAATGACTGCCAGTCGCTCTCTTGGCGTGAGTTTGTAAAAACCCGAGATCGTTGACGATCTTGTCATTTCTCATCACCAGCCATTATAGATTTGACTGAGTAACTGACTCTCGGTTAATAAGCCTTAACCGACAACGAGTGGTGAAACGTTATCCCAAAGCTCGTCGTCGCCATTGGGACAAGGAACTCTCGATTGTCGTGGTCGCCGTTGTCCTTGACCGAGCCGACGAAGCCAAGGGGCAGTTAGGCGGTCCCGAACATGTGATCGACGTTCTTCTCAGCCAGAAGGGGATCGAAAGTATAGGATGAAACACATGCAAGCTTCGTGTCGGTGTACTCCTCCACCGCCTTCTTCGGTCCTCGACATCTGACCGGATCTTGCCCCGATTCTTCAGGCCGCCATTCATTTTCGTCAGGAATAAACCTGTTTCTGGCTATTGAGCTTGACCCTTGCCAGCAATCCAGCTATTGTATGGATTTATTCAAAGGAGAAAGGTTTAAAACGAACTCTGGTGTTCTCCAGCTAAATTGGGCCCATAGCTTAGCCTGGTTGGAGCGCCCGGCTGATAACCGGGAGGTCGGGAGTCCAAATCTCCTTGGGCCCACCACCTTCCATTCATCAACTCACCCCCATCTGATTGGCTTTCGATGAGGGAAGATCGCCCGACGTGTCGGCCTGTTTGATACATAGTTGCATTCGACATCCAATCACCGGGCCAGATGGGACTTATGTGATTCGCAATGAGTCTGATCTTCAATGTGGATGGTGGATAGCATGCCGGGAACGGCCGGCTCCAGCGCTTCTTCGATTCCTTCATTCAGCTCGTGCGCCTCCCTGACCGTCACCTCTCCATCGACGCAGAGATGGACTTCTATGAACGCCCTGTCCTCGGACCTCCTGGTCTTCAATCCGTGGTACTCAAGGTATCCCTGGTCTTCTCCAACATGGCAACAATTGCCCTCTCCTCTTCTGGACAATTCGAATCCATTAGGTCGATGCTCGTCTTGCAGAAGACATCGATGCCCATCCTCACCAGGAGAACCGCGATAATCAAGGCGATCAACGGGTCAATGATATAGTATCCGGTGACGCTGGCGATAAATAGTCCGATGATCACGCCCAGCGAGGAAATCACGTCTGAGAATAGATGCTTCGCATCCCCTTCCAAAGCCATCGATCGGTTCTTCTTCGAAGCTCGAAACATCATCATCGCCAGTATGCCATTCGATGAGGTTGCTCACAATGAGATGATCAATCCCAGGTCGATATCGACGAATCTCACTGGATTGAACAATCGTCTGATGGTTGCCTGGACGATGAGGACTGCTGCGATGATATCAGAACCCCTTCCACCAAGGCGGAGATTTTCTCTGCTTTTCTGTGCCCGTATCGATGGTTCTCATCCTCTTCCCTGGCAGAGATGATCAGCGCTGTCAGCATCATCACGGACGCGACGATGTTGATTATCGATTCCATGGCATCAGAAAGTAGGGCCACGGAATCCGAGACCAGAAAGGCCATCAGTTTCAGAATGAGAATGAATACTCCGCCGTCAATCGCCAGCGTCGCTATCTGCAACCCATTCACGGCAGTTGCATCTTCCTCCGACATAACAATTGCTCGCTTGCTTCGACCAGATTCGTAAGGTCGCAAGCGGAGGTTCGAGTTCATTTGCTAGACTGATCTATTTACGAAATGCTGGATGGCAAGTCTTAAGAAGGATAGCGCCATTCGGTGAATCCAACGGGCCCATAGCTTAGCCTGGTTGGAGCGTCCGGCTGATAACCGGAAGGTCGGGAGTCCAAATCTCCTTGGGCCCACTTCATTTTCTGCCTTGACATAGGAAGGCCCTTCTCGGGGCACTTCGGGTTTCTCGAATTGAGTCATTCTCTAGTCGAGTCAGCTGGATGCGCCGACGGTGATATATTGAAGTCCATGCGAGTAGACCTGGCGATGAATCGTCTTCGATCAGGAACCGATTTCGCTGGCGACGTCGTTCATTCCGCTGAGGGCTAGCGCCAGGAATTCCTCCAAACTCAATCCAAGTTCCGTGCAACGCAAAATCCTGTCTCTCGAAACCCCCTTCGCAAAGTCCTTGGAACGAAACTTCTTCATGAGTGACTCAAGCTTCACATCGCCGATATTCTTCGACGGCATCACCAGGGCGCATGCGATGACCAGTCCAGAGGCGGCATCGCATGCCACCAATCCCATCTTAAGACGGGAATCGACCGGGACGTTGGTGTTCTCGAAGTTGTGGGCCATTATTGCCTCGATCGTCTCTGCATCGACGACGCCTTCTAGCAGCTCCTTCGCTTTGATAGTGTGGTCGCTGGGACCTGCGCACATCTCATAATCAATATCATGCAGGAGGCCCACCATCTCCCATCTATCCGTGTCCTCATTCAGCTTGGAGGCGACTGAACGCATGATCGCCCCGACGGCGATCATATGCCGGACATTATTCTCCTTCTTCACGTATTTCCTAACCAAATCGAGGGCCATCTTCTTGTCGAGCATCGGCATCGCTCGTCATTTGATTTCGAAGGAATTAAAGGGATTGGAAACCGCATGTTGAGGAGTTCTCAGAAGTCCCGACAATGAACGCCAGCCCGCTGTCTTTCCGCGTGCATCTGACGGCTCGGACGATTGCTTGCCGGATTCCATACGGACGATGGTTCTGCTACTGATCCTGCCATGGGTCAATAGGTTGAGCTTAAGAATGCCAGATGGCCACAGATTTGATATTCTGGACGAAATGTTCTAAATCCCAGTCCACTTTTGGCTCAACAGGTGAAAGACTGACGAGCGCCCAGGACCGAGGTAATCCGCAGGACCAGGGACATAGCGCATGTTCCTCATGCGTCGGCGCGGTCAACCGGGAGATGCCGCCCAAACCAGAACCGTCTATTGCCGCAACTCTGATGGCTGGCATCGGCGGCCTGCTGGCGTTCTTTGGACTCTCCTTTGGCCTGGTCGCCGCGATCGCGGAGCCGGGATTCCTCATCGTTTGCCTGGTGACCTGTGCCATAGCCATCTCGCTGTTCATCATGGCCTACGCGGCAAGAAGGAGACAGATTGGAGAATGGGAAAGAGCAGAGGAGATTGCAGTGGCCTCTGCGAAGTGCGACTATTGCGGCTCACAGAATCACATTGGCACCAACAAATGCGAATCCTGCGGCGCCCCGTTGTAGACACTTGCCGTCACCGGATTATTGTGACCGGAGATGCTCTCATCGATGTTCAGCGGTTGTCCGATTCGTGTATTATCTAAATAGATAATAGTGACATGCATTCGTGCCACTGGTTCGTATCATCGCTTGTTCGAGCGAACCTGACCTGGATCGATTGATCGAAGGCCTTCGACCATTAACCATGGAATCGATTTGAGCCGGCTCAGAACCCGTAGATGGTCCCAAACTTCTCGTTAAGATAGGCTATGAATGGCTCAATCGAGATATCCTTTCCAGTCACCGCTCTGACGAGATCGATGGGGTCGTAGAGATCGCCCTTCGAATGCACATTCGCGACGAGCCAGTCCTTCACCGGGCCGAACTTGCCTTTCCTGATGCTAGTCCTCCACTCTGGAAGGGTCTGGTTCAGCTTGGCTAGGAACATGCCCCCGTAGATGTTGCCCAGAGCGTAACTGGGGAAGTACCCGAACATTCCTCCAGACCAATGGATGTCCTGCATCAAACCCTCAGAATCGTTCTCGATATCCACGCCGAGGTACTGAGAGTACTTCTCGTTCCAAATCTGGGGCAACTCGTCCACCTCTGCCTTCCCGTCGAATATGGCCTTCTCTATCTCGAACCTGATTATCACATGGAGGCCATACGTTACCTCGTCGGCCTCGGTCCTGATCTTCGACGCTTCGACGTTATTCACAGCAAGTACAAAGTCCGGCAATTTCACCCCGGTGAGCGACCCTCCCGTGAGCCTCCTCAATTTGGGCAGAATGCTGGCAAGGTACTCTGGACTCCTGCCGATGACGTTCTCGACAAAGCGGCTCTGCGATTCATGGACGCCATAGCTGGAAGATCCGCCCACCGGCTGGTAGATCCACCCGCTTGGTATGTTCTGCTCATACAATGCATGCCCACCTTCATGCAGGACGCTGAACATGCTGGTGGCGAACCTATCCGGATAGTAATGGGTGGTGATCCTCACATCCTCGTAATAGCCGTTGGTGAACGGGTGCTCTGACTCATCGAGGCGCCCCCCAGAATTCTCACCAGTTATTTCGAATCCAATGGAATCGGTCAAAGCTTTGCTTATCTTCCTCTGTGACGCCACGCCGACGTGCCGATGGAGGATCGACAGGTCGGGTTTCGTTCCCGATGCCTCGATCTTGTCCTTCACCCTGATCAGCCCGAGCTTCATGTCGGAGAAGACCTCCGAGATCCTCTCCGATGTCAAACCAGGCTCGAAGCTGTCGATCAATGCATCGTAATCAGTCTTGACCCCCTTGACGACCATCAGAATGCTCGCCAGTTCCTTCTTGAGTTCGATATTCTTCGATAGGTCGGTCTTGAAGATCGAATAATCCTTCGCCGCCTTGGCCTTCTTCCATGAACCGACGGCCAATGTCTGCTGCCGCGCCAGCTCCATTACCAGCCTCTCCGGCACCTGGGCAGTCTCGTCATAGGCTCTTCTTAGCAATTGCAGGTTCCGTTTTTCTGCAAAGCTCAACGTTCCAAGTTTCTCGTCCGACTCGATCGCCGATAGCAGTTCAACGAACTTCGGGTCCATCAGCTCCCTGTGTGCAATCAGGTCCAGCAAAGCCTGCTGCTCGCTGCGGATTCCTATTCCTCGAGGAGGCATGTATGTCTCCGAATCCCAATTGATTACGAGTGCTGTGGAGCGGATGACCGCCATGCTCTTCGCTCTGACTAGAAGCTCATTATAGATCTCTCGAGTTCCGATAGGGTCAGACATCAGCCTCTACATTGCCGAAATGGGCTTATATCTTTTCGAAAAGCCATCGGGCCGGAACAAGCCGAAAATCATAGAAATGGTAAGTGCGAGCCTTTGCATCAACGGCGATTGCATCAAGGTAGCTTGACCGTGCCAGCGATTCGCAATTTGCCACCTTCGAGATAGCAGAGCACCGCATTGCCGCCTGGCAAGTGGACCAGCTCCTTCTCGAGCTCCAATCTCACGCGCGGCTCCCTCCAATTGCCTTGGTCTGTTACGCTGATGACCCGGGCTGGCACGAACTGCATCCAGTGTCCAAGGTGCAACACCATCCCCTCTTTCAATGGAGCCGGCCAGAACTTGACCAATCTAGCCGTCGTTTCGAATGAGGCATCTTGTTTGATCGAGGGATCATTGGTGAGCACCGAACCTCGGTCCAGCTCATCTGAATCGATGTTCTTCAGGGCCAGCCCGACCCGATCTCCCCTATAGGCGATTTCGAAATCGTCATCATGTTTCTGGATTGAACGAACGATGACCTCTTTCTTGCCTGGCAGAGCCTTCAGTGTTGAGTGGCGGAGGATCTTGCCCTCAACCACGTAGCCCAAGGCAACGGTTCCCACCCCTTTAACATTAAAATGATGGTCGATCGGTACGGAACCGAAGTCGCCCCTATCATCCGGCACGGCTTTTCTCTCGGCCACGTCCAGATACTGCTCGCGGAGCGTCCCCAATTCCTCCTCGATGTATTTGTAGCCCTCGACCACCGTACCCTTGACCAAAGGCGCGATCCGATCCGGGGTGATGAAGTTCCTCGGTATAATGCGACCATCCTTAATCCCGATCGCGTCCAGCATGAGAATGCATTCGCCGAATTGCGCATTGACCTCGTCCACGACGATCAGCGCCGACTCGGCCATGGAGCAAGCGAAATACAACGGCGCGAGACGCTCCGGATATTTGGTAGCCTCTATGAAGGAAACCGTGGCTTCCCCCCGTTTGGCATCGTATAGGGTGATGTCTGAGGATGTCCCCTTCTTGCCAAGGTCCTTAGAATACTCGATTGGCGCGATCACGGCGACGCTAAGGTTGGGCATACGAACCATGAGGGCAGGTGATGGTTAAAGGGTTTATGTTGGCCCGGGCATAAGAATATTGAAATATGATTGAATCATTTCCGCGGCAAGAGCAAAGTGTCGGTCATGCGAAAACATTCTTGTCAGATTGGCAAGCTTTTCTCCTTATGACTGTCACCCACAGCATGCCGACGCTTTTCTCCCATCAATGTGAATCTCAGGAACGAGATGCAGACAGCCTTTTCAGATACTTTTTTGCCCGTCGTTCGCTCTCGATCTGTCGGCCTTTTTCTTCAGTCTCGCCAGCGTCGCTTCGTTTCTCAGCTCCCTCAGAGCGTCTTTTGCAATCCAGTGCGCAGTGCTCGATCCGTCCTTGTCGATGACCTCGGCCATCGCTACAGCCGCTTCATGAAGTGCGAGGTTCCTCTTGCCAATTTGCCGGAGCGCCCAGTTGACCGATTTCCTCACGAAGTTGCGATCATCGAAGCTGCCTTCGCGGATCAAGACCAGGAATTCGAGGAAGGGTTCATCCCCAGCCTTCTTGTCGTGTACCGACAACGCGGCCATGAGAACATAGCCAGCCCGTTTCACGAAGACCTCTTCCCTTTTCGCCCATATTCTCGCCGCCCGGTAAGCGTAAATGGTCTTGTCGAAAAGACTGGCGCATAATTGGTCGCAGATGTCCCACGAATCGACCTCTCTGATCCAGGATTCCATTTGGCCGAAGGTGACCTTATCGGGGTCATCAATCAGGGCAGCTAGAATCCTCGCTTCATGAAGTCCGCTGTCCCAGACCGATTGAGCGAGCTCATGATCCCTGCCGATCCTCATTGCCATGCTTCGAATGAAGGGCATCGGCACGCCCAGCGCCTGATCGGTGCGGATGCCATACCTACCCATGCCTTCGACATTGGACGGACTTGCATGGCCCCTCAGCTCGCTTATCACTTTGTCCGCGTCCATAATCTCACCCGCACGTATGCTCGTTATGCCAGTTGCATCTGCGTTCTGATTCATTATTCCATTGGCTCAGGACGTCAATGGAAAGGAGAATCGTTTCTGAACGAAGGAATTCCGCGGGTAGCAACAATTGAAATAACAGGAATTGAACTTGATATCCATCGAATATTCGATGATTGCCGAGGTGTGAAGATGACAAGCGGAGAAATGCACGAGAGCGGGTTCGGAATCCCTCTATTGGGCGATAAATTTCCGGAGATCGAGGTTCAGACCACCCAGGGAATGATGAAGTTGCCCGAGGTGTTCAAGGGCAAATGGTTCGTCCTGTTCAGCCATCCGGCAGATTTCACTCCGGTTTGCACGACAGAATTCTTCGCCTTTCAAAAGCGCGCGGAACGCTTCAGGAAGCTCAATTGCGAGCTGATCGGGCTATCGGTAGATCAGGTGTTCTCGCACATCAAGTGGATCGAATGGATAAAGGACAACCTGGACGTCGAGATCACTTTCCCGATCATAGCCGACCAAGGGGTCCTGGCAAACAGAATGGGTATGATCCATCCGGGCAAGGGCAGTAACACCGTTCGGGCGGTGTTCATCGTCGATCCGACGAGCGTTCTGCGCGCCATGATATATTACCCGCAGGAAGTGGGCAGGAACATCGACGAAGTCCTGAGAGCGGTCGACGCGTTGCAGATATCCGACGAGAAGAAGGTGTCGATGCCCGAGGGATGGCCCAAGAACGAACTGATCGGGGACGATGTGATCGTGCCCACCCCGAAGGACGCGAAGACCGCCATGGCCCGGAAGAAAGGGGCTGGCTGCTACGACTGGTGGTTCTGCCACAAGAAGCTTGGCGGCAAGGTCTAGGAAGTTCATCAAGGCCTGGGGATGCCCCTCATCCTGATCACGAACGATTCACAAACCGAGGACCAGTCCTTGCGGGGATGTCAGGAAAGGCAGGTAGACCGCTCGAGCGTCGTTCACCTTGAGGGTGTAATCGAGTTCCTGCAGCGTCCCCGGCTTCTCCGCCTCCATGGTGATCACGACGAAATGAGCCAGTTGCATCGCCTCTTCCCGGCTCATCGTCGCTGGCAACCTCGGCACATTGTTGAAGTCCGTGCGTGAGGCATACTTGGGTGGCATAGTGGTGAGCATGATAGCCAGGCGCTTGAAGGTGGCTGGATCGAAATCGGATGCGGGCACGAAGATGAATATCTCCCCGCTTGTGCCCGTCCCCCCTTTCAGCCAGCTCGATAACTTGAATAGCGCTGCGCCCTCGATCCTCACATTTTGAATCGTGAAGGAGCAGTAGAGGCGCCAGAATGGCACGTAGACGCGGTCGCCCTGTGGCGCCCCCCGACCGAAGTCGCCGATCTCGTAGTCGACAATGGTCACACCGCCATCCCTGACATGAATCGTCTTGCAGCTATCGCAATAGAAGAGCAGGTCCTTCTGCTTCATCATGATGGGGCTGTTGCAATGCGGGCATCTGACCTGCACGACCTTCATGGATATCGGCCTCCCATCTGATTCTGCAAGGTTTGCGATATCTGCTTCAGGTCGCCCAGGCTGATCTTGGAGCTTCCTTCCTTGTCAGCGAACTCGCCCTCAACGATCTCCGAGCCTCGTCTGAAGAAGCGATAGGTGCCGTACAGGATTATGCCGCCGATGACGAACCCACCGCCGGCGAAATAGATGCCGTTCTGGCCTGCCTCCGCGAATGCCGCTATGAGCAGGCCTGCACCGCTCACGATCCCGCTGACCGCCGAGCCGAAGGTTATCGCCAGGCTCTGGAACAGCGGGTCGCCCGGCGCCCTGCCGGATAGGACAATGCCAGTGACGCCATCAACCGTGTTCATGTACATCCTCTCCCGGTAAGAATAACGCACCACCCAGACCGGGTAGTAGATGATCGACATGTTGTGGGGTATGACGTACAACCGCTCGAATGTGACATGGGGGACGTTAGCCTGCCCCCGCCCCCACTCCTCCGCCTTCGTCTGAGCATCCTTCGCCGCAACGTCCTTGCTGGTCGTCGTCTCGAAGGTCGGGATCATCTCGAAATCGGCGAAAGAGCGTTCGCCTGAGAAATTCTTCAATGTCCTGATGCCGAGGTCACCAGGGTCGCAGGCTATCTCGGAATATCGATAGTCGTTCAGGATCATGACTTCCTTGGGTATCCTTTCCACCTGGCTATTGCCCTTGCGAATCGCTGTGGCGCCGTTCCTCGTAGCCGCAGACCCATCCCGCCACCCTGGCCGTCGTCGACCAGAACGGGATGTAGATGGGATAGACCTCGATTATCTTGCCCGTGCGCTTGAGGTCCCTGGCCTTGAGCCCCTTCTTCCACCAGGCCTGAGAGGCGGCGATCGCGGTGTCCTTGGCGAGCTTGTTCTTGAACGCGATCGTCTGGACCCCTTGGTCCCCTTCGATGAAGAGCGTGGAACCGCAATATTGGCAATTCAAAATGCTCTCGCCCTCTTGCACATTCACCGCTCCGCCGCAAGCGGGGCAGTTCAAGCCCACTGAAAGGTCTGTCATCTCACAGCCTCCAGGCGACGAAGAGCGAGCCAGCGAAGATGCCGACCAGAGTCACGACCATCAATATCCCAGCCAAAACCGGATTGATGGTCGTCACCAGCGTCTCGGCCAGGAACGCGACGTAGCCTACCCCAGCGACCACCACGTAGGGTGCCGATCCGCGACCAGGATAGGTCGCCGCGAATACCTCCCCAGAAGAGCCGTCGACCACGACCTCGTAGCGCTTCTGGTCGAAGACGTAGTCTGACCTTCCAGATCGGGAAGTAGACCAGCGCCTGCTCCTTCGGCTTGCCCGGCAGCTGGCTTAGATATGAGGACATCTCGATGTCGGGCTTGATCAGTTCCACCCCTTCGGTGTTGAAGCTGCCATCGAAGATCTTCAGGTCTCCGGCCGGTACCTTAAGGCTGTGCAACCCTGGCAGCGTCGTTGAACCCGCTGGCTCGATCCTGATCTCCTCCTTGCCATCAACGTCGCGCTTGAACTGGTACACGGGGAAGAACTGGCGCTTTATGCCCGCCAATTGCGCCCTCTTGTCCAGGTCCTTCGCCTTGGTCGGGCCAGCCGCCCAGCGCCTGAACAGCCCTACCGCGTCCTTCTCCTGCACCGAGAACGGAATGATGTAATAGAACCCCGCCCCGGAGCGATCGATGTAGATCTGGGATGAGCAATAGCTGCATTTGGTGAACTTAGTGCCCACCTCGAATTCGACCCTGGCATTGCATTTCGGGCAGTTAGTGAAAGCCATTCCCATCCCTTACCTTGATTCTCAGGTCGGCTTTCCGCACTCGAGGCAGAACTTAGAGTTTGCCGGCACCGAGGCGCCGCAATTGGCGCACTTCTTGGCATTGGTCATTGACGTCCCGCAATTGGGGCAGAATTTGGTCCCCTCCGGAACCTTCTCCCCGCATTTCGGGCAGGGCACCAAGTTCGGCATCAGCTTGGCTCCGCATTCAGCGCAGAATTTGTTGCTGGTCGGGTTCTGGGCGCCGCACTTCGGGCATATGATCATCGGCTGCGCGGGCTGCCCCGCCCCGGGTTGCTGGTTGGCCTGCTGCATCGAGCCGAGCATGGTGTACCCCATGCCGATCCCTGCGCCAACCCCTACGCCGACACCGGCGGCTCCACCGGATGGATTCTGCGCCGCCTCCCGCATCGCCTGCCCGGTCTGGTACTGCATGTAGTTCGCGCCGAGGACCTGCATCGAAGCGCGGGTGTCGACCGCCTTCTGCACTTCCTCCGGCAGACGAGATGTACAGCCCGGAGAGCTTGTCGATGCCGACACCGTAGAGGCTGAAGTGGTCCTTCGTTCTGGACAGGACGACCTGCTCGATGTTGGTCAGGTTGCTCGCCAGGTCGGCGACCCCCATTCCCTGGTTCTTCATGTCGCCGATGGAGTCGTAGATAATGATCACCATCTGCTCCTTGATCCGCTCCTCCACTTCCGTCGAGGTGGCGAAATTGAACGTCCCGACGAACTGGTTGACGAAGTTCTCCGGGGAGGAGATCTTGTACCGGAACTCGCCGAAGACCCGCAGGTTCACCATCCCGAACTCCTTGTCCCGGAACTGGTAGGGCTGCTTGGAGCCGAACTTGCCGTCTATCGCCCTCTTCTGGAGATAGATAACCTCCGCCTGCTGCTGTAGCCCCGGAAAGGAATTTGACCAGCTTCCCGACGATTGGCGCGTTCAGCGAGGTGAGGGCGTACCGGTCCGGTCGGTCGATGTAGTCCAGGACCTTTCCGTCCCGGTAGAAGACCGCGATCTCGTCCTCGCGCACGACGATGTTATCGTTGTACTTGATGTTGCGCGGCATGCGGAACATTATGTTGTCGCGCTTGTCCGCGTCCTCCCATTTGAACGTCTCCGCTCCGATCACGCTCATTCTCAAACCTCCGTGTTGGTGATGACGCGCATCCTGTCGCTCGAATTTATCCTCGAACTCGGTGATTGCCTCCTTGATCGTGGTGATGTCCTCTCCGCTCTGGAGGTTATCGTTCGCCTTGAGCGACATCTTGAGAGATTCGACCGATTTCGAGATGACGCTGATGTTATCAATTAAGCTAGTATCGTATTCGTACAATCGGTTCAACTCAGTCTCCTTCACCCGGACGTCCGCGGCGATTCCTGAGTAGCCAGTCTCGGCGTGAAGCACCTGGCCTTCCACCATCTTGAAGTGGTTGATCAGCCCGCCGATCGCATCCAACTGTGAGGAATTGAAGTTCTGTGCTACTATGGCGCGGCAGTCCTCCAGACCGCGGCGCTGCAGGCCGAGCAGTTTGGTCAATTGGGAACGGAGCATTCTGTCCGAGTCCCGAAGATCCTCTTTCAACCGGTATCCGCGAAAACCTGGGACGAATGTCTGGATAGTCTTGAGTATCCCTCGGTCTTCTTCCACCCTATTCCTGATATCTGTCATGGTATCAGCTACCCAACCTTGGCGATTATATTCCGAATCAGCTCTTAAAAGTGTCGTAGTCGCTTGGCAATTCGGTTATGCCCCTGGCACCAATCCGACGTGGCAGCCCGAGAAGGACCGCGAAAATGGCTGTCACGGAAGAATCATATATGGTCTCGCGCAATTCAGATTCATCCTGGATGGGTGAGATAGTTGGACCGCAGACGCATCGTTCTCGTAGGATATGGCAACGTCGGAAAAGCGTTGGTCGACATGCTGGCAAATGTCGACCCTGAAGGTAAGCGCTTCCTCTTCTCTGCGGTCTGCTCGCGATCCATTGGAGTCGCCGCAGCTGCGCGACCTTCCAGCCTGCGAAGGTGGACAAGAAGCTGGCGACGCACAAGGGGGACGAGGGCGCATACAATCCAGAGCAGAGGGTCGCCTCCATCAAGGAATACCTGAAGGAAGGGGATTTCGACATCCTGGTCGAATTGACGTCTGCAGACTACGAGACGGCCGAACCAGCCACTGTCGTACATCATGACCGCCCTGGAGCGGGGCATCGACGTCGTCACCTGCAACAAGGCCCCGATCGCCCTGGCGATGCGGGAGCTCAAGGAGGCCGCCTCAAGGACCAATGCCTCCCTCAAGTTCGAGAGCACGGTGATGGACGGGACGCCAGTATTCTCCATGTTCAAGTCGCTGCCGCCGGTGAAGCTGATGAAGATCCGAGGCGTCTTCAACTCGACCACCAGCATCATAATCGACACCATGCGCGAGGGGAAGAACTTCACCCAGGGAATGAAGAAGGTCAAGGGCCTGGGTGTTGCGGAGACCGATCCGGACAATGACCTGAGCGGCATGGACGCCGCGGCCAAGCTGATAATCCTATGCAACGGCTTGGCAGGCAGCCAGCTGAAGTTCTCCGACATCACCATGGAACCGATCACCGAGCCGCTGGTCAAGGACATCATCTCCAAGGTCAAGAACGACAAATGCATCCGGGTGCGCCAGGTCGCATCGGCCGATTTCCAGAACAAGGTTTTCCGGGTGGGATTGGAGGTCCTGAAGCCAGAGGACATGCTGTTCTCTTGCACCGGCGCGACGAACGCGGCCATCTTCTCGATGGACTTGTTCGGGGAACTGGTGATCGCGGAGCGCGATCCCACTCTGCGCGAGACGGCGTTCGGTATCTACTCGGATATCGTGGACCTGTATTCGAAAGAGACCTGTTACTACTGAGGACTGACGACGGAATTTCGATCGAATCGCCGCCTCAATCCTAGAGAACGATTTCTGTTTACCGAGAGCACGATCCCTAGCCATCCGAGCGCATTTCGTCTTATTCATTGCGATCGCATGACCGGGCTCAGCGACAAAGGGATTAATTGTTCAAGTCTCTCATAGCAAAAGGGGAAGGATAGAATGAGCCCGAATCACCTTGCGAGAGAGAGGAGCCTATATCTTCGCCAACATGCGAGCAATCCAGTCGATTGGTACCCCTGGGGGTTGGAGGCATTGACCAAGTCATCTCGGGAGGACAAACCCATCTTCCTCTCCATCGGCTATTCTGCCTGCCACTGGTGCCATGTAATGGCCAGAGAATCTTTCAGAGACAATGAGGTTGCCGAGGTCCTAAATCGAGACTTCGTCTGCATCAAAGTCGACAGGGAAGAAAGGCCGGACATTGACTCAATCTATATGACTGCTTGCCAAATGCTGACTGGCCAAGGAGGCTGGCCTCTTTCCATCGTCATGACGCCTGAGCGGAAGCCGTTCTTTGCTGCCAGCTACATCCCCCGAAACGGAGGGGAGGGGTCGCCCGGAATAATCGAGCTCATGGATCAATTGGCCGATGCCTGGAAGAACGACCGCCCCACGGTGCTCAAGACGGCCGAGGCGGTATATCAAGCCTTGATGCAATTCGCCGACCGCCTCGAACCGAAGAAACTGAAGGGTGACGAGATCGCTCTCGCTTATCAGAGTCTGCTGAACTCATATGACAAATTGCGCACTGGCTTCGGCAGGTCTCCGAAATTTCCCACTACGCATCGATTGCTGTTCTTGATCGACCACTTTGGGCGGACGGACGAGAGCATGGCGCTGGAGATGGCTTCGCGCACTCTCAGCCGCATGCGGGAAAGCGGCCTCTTCGATCACGTTGGCTTCGGCTTCTTCCGCTACTCGACGGATGACGAATGGCACCTGCCGCATTTCGAGAAGACGCTCTACGACCAAGCGATGATGTCCCTCACCTACACAAGAGCATTCAGGGTGACTGGCGATGCGATGATGAGGGAGACCGCCGAAATGGTCCTTGCTTATGCGGAACGCAACCTGATCTCCCCCCAAGGGCTGTTCTACTCGGCGGAGAGCGCCGATAGCGAAGGAAAAGAGGGAAAATTCTATTTGTGGACATTCGACGAGTTGCAAGGCATTCTCGGCCCGCGGGAATTCAATCTGATCCAAAAGTCGTTCGATATCAAGAAGGAGGGCAATTTCAGGGATGAGGCCACACAGAGATCCGATGGATCGAACTTATTGGACCTCGTCATGCCGATGGCTCAGGTCGCGAAGGAATCGGACATGACGGAGGCCGAGGTGAGCAGGCTCATGAAGAGCTCGTTGGGGAGACTGTTCGACGAGCGCGAGAAGAGAGTTCATCCAGATAAGGATGACAAGGTGCTCACCGACTGGAACGGGATCATGATTGCGGCATTCGCTCAGGCAGCGCAGGCTTTCAATGAACCGAGATATTTGGCCACAGCGCGAAAGGCGGCAGACGGAGTCTGGTTGAAGATGCAGCATAGCGGGCGCCTGCATCATCGCTCCATCGGGGGAGAGGTGGCGATAGACGGATTCCTCGATGATTATTCCCATTTCATCTGGGGATTGCTGGAAGTCCATCGTGCAAGCTACGAGAAGAGCTATCTTGATCACGCAATCGAATTGACAGAAACGGTTCTCAATCACTTTGCCGACACAAAAGGTGGGTTCTTCCAGACTGATGATTCCTCAGAGGAAATGATCGTCCGCTTGAAGGAGGTGTACGATGGAGCCATCCCCTCGGGGAATTCAGCAATGGCCATGAACCTCGTTGCCCTTGGAATCCTCACTTGCGATAAGAAGTACAAGAAAGCGGCAGAGATGGTCTTCGAAGCGTTCGCGGTCGATCTGGAGGAGAACCCAGCAGCCTATACCTATCTGCTCTCCGCTTGTTCGAAGCTTAGAAGCCACGGCCGATTGCTGGCCATCGCAGGCGGAGAAGGCGAGGGCGCTGTCTCAGAGACTTTGGCCGTGGCGGAAGGGCATTACGACCCTGACCTGGAGATCATCCGCTTCGACCAAGCGCAGGAAATCCCCGAGCGTATCAAGACGGGCATCTTTGCTCAGAGCCAGGAGCCTGAACCGTCGGCCTATCTTTGCTCAGACGATAAATGCGAACCGATGCGTAGTTCGGCTGAGTTAGAGAGAGAACTAGCATCGCTGCGGGAGCAGAGGAAAAGAGATCTATCTCGTCCTGATGTCTAGAAGTTGGCCAAGCCACAGTCAGAGCAGTTCGAAGGCCGCTGCCAGAGCCCCATCTTCCGCTCGCTCGTAATCCGTCGCGGTGCCGATGATTATCACGTCGCTCTCGGACGGGTCCAGAGCGTTCCTGCAGCTCCAGCGAAATCTGAGGCCGCTCAACGTCCAGGCAATAATCGGGAGGCACGATCAGCCTGTTCCCGGTCACGACGACGGTGGTCGCCCCCTCCGCCCCTGCCTTAATGGCCGAATCCCGCTGCTCTATCCCCAGGGTGATCCGATTGGCCTTGCCATGGACGAGGACCGCCACATTCCTTTTCGCTATCGATATGTCCGACGGCTCAAGCCGCTCCAGTCGGATCGGGAGCTGCTTGATGTAGTCCAGCCCTCGCGACGAGATCTTCACCCCGGTCTGCTTGACATCGATCATCCTCTTTTCGCGCAGATGCTCGATGATCGTGCGCATGCTGCCCTCTCCAACTTTGACGGCCTCGGATATCTGCTTCCTCCCCCTTCTCTTCCCGTCGGAAAGGAGGAGAAGGGTTCGGTAGACGTGATAATCTGCGAACCGGTGGAGAGGCCCGTATTTGTGGAGATCGACGAATCTCATCGAGCTCAGAATACGGTTATCTCGCCATTTACAATTTTCTTTGTGACCGAATCGAGGTTGTCGAGCCAATTGTCGGCGATGGAACGCGCTTCCTTCTCCCATTTCTTGTAGTTCGATGCTGATAAGCCTTCAGCCGGCAGCATCTGAATGCTGCAGACCTGAGGATTGTCTATCGGCTTGCCGATCTGAGAGAGGATCCTGACCTCAATCTCGCATAGGTTGGATCCCGCGGCCTTCGCTATGTCATTGGCGATGAAGTTCGAGAGGACGTTGTACAGCTTGCCCACGTGCGTGATCGGGTTCTTGCCAGCGGATGCTTCCATGCTCATTGGGCGGAAAGGCGTGATCAGGCCGTTCATGCGGTTGCCTCGGCCCACGGACCCGTCATCGCCATTCTCCATGCTCAATCCAGTTGCAGTCAGATAATACACTGCCCGCTTGTAATCGTCAGCGGTGTTAACGTCGACCTTGACGTTGAGGTCGGTGAACTTCGTAGCATAATCCGATATCCTATTCTTCATCTCCTCGATGGTGCTGATGTAGTGATTCTTATCGGGGATGAAGCGGTCGACCATTGCGCACGCGACCGTCAGATTGATGGTATCGCCCATCCTGGCGGCCATGACCTTGACGTCCTCTCCGGTCTCCTTGAGTTTGCGCTTCATGGCCCCATTGATGTACCTTTCCGTTTCGAGCACGACTATTTCTGTCTGAGAATATGGCGCATAGCCGACGCCGAATGATGTGTCGTTCGACAGATGCCTCTTGTTTTCATAGACTGCGGTAAGATCCACAGAGCCTTTTCCGATGCGGCAGTCCACCATTACATCGGTCTCAAGGTCAAGGTTCGGGAAATGAGCCTTAAGATAGTCAAACGCGGACTTGACCGCAGTTGAGCGGTACGGAAGGCGCTCACCATTCACTTCTGTCGTTGCCCGACCCACCAGCAAGATATATACTGGCTCCAATACATCCCCGCCGCCAAAGCGTGGCGCCGATTGGCCGCCCACGATCTGGGTTTCATCGGTGTTGTGATGGAGCACCCGGTCAAATCGCTCCAGATACATTTTGCATAGCGCCCTGCTCACAGATTCCGAAAGCCCATCGGCGATGCTGTCGGGATGTCCTATTCCCTTGCGTTCCACCAGTTCGACAGATTGTTTTTCAATCGGCGTATATTCTATCTTCTCGATTATTATGTTCTTAGCCATTGATCGTCACCGCTTACCATTTTGATGAGAACTTGGTAGCAAATCATACGCGATGAACCAAGTTTTCGCTTAAAATGATTCAATGTTTATAAATCTAATTGATAGGATTATTCAAATATGAATAATTTGATTTGCTGGAGGTGAAGCTGCCCGAAGTCTCCGAAATAAAGCGAATGCGAAAGGCCTTGGACATGACTCAGGCCCAATTATGTCACCTTTCGGGGGTGCCACAATCGACCATCGCCAAAGTGGAGAGTGGCAGCATTAACGGTTCCTACGAGACGGTAAGACGGCTCTTCGAGGCATTGTCGTTGGACGCTGACAAAAAGGGATGGAGTCGCAAAGCAAAAGATGTATCGACCTTGAACGTTGTCTCCATCCAGGCAAAGGAAAAGGTGAAGCGCGCTTCAGAATTGATGCGCCAATCCGGCTACTCTCAATTGCCGGTATTTGACGGCCTGCAGCCAGTCGGCAGCGTCAGCGAGAACGACATCCTCTCCATCCTGCGTGATGGGACGAGCATGGAGGGGGCAGGAGAACTAAGCATTCGTTCAATCATGAACGAAGCGTTCCCGGTCGTTAGCGAAGACACGCCTCTCGAAACTGTCACCAGCCTTCTATCCTCTACGAAAGCGGTTCTGGTGGGTAAGAAAGGCCGGATAACTGGAATCATTACTTCCGCCGATGTGCTGAAGCTATTCTAGAGGTCCTCGGGATAATTCTCACACTCGGCCCCGGTCACATCTATGCTCATGAGATCTTCGGCCACGTAAGTAGCTGGAAAGATCTCCCTCGCTTCGTCCAGCAGGGGCTGAGGATCATCGTATCGACTGCTGATGTGATACAGGTACAATGAACGCACATTGGCCCTCTTTGCTAGTTCAGCAGCCTGCTTGGCCGTGGTGTGTCCATATTCCTTTGCGTCGACCAAGAGTTCCGAGGTGACGGTGGATTCGTGAACCAGGACATCCGAGCAATGCACAGCCTCCTCGAACCTTTTGCAGGGGCGGGTGTCGCCTGATATGGCGAACTTGAGCCCGCGCCGAGGAGCCCCCAATACCATCGATGGAGTGATCCTTCGGCCATTGATTTCTACTGTCTTCCCCTCCTGCAAAGATCCGAACAGTGGACCGGGCGGGACTCCCAGCTCTCTCGCTTTCTCAAGGTTGAAACGCCCCGGCTTCGGCGAACCCTCCATCACATACCCAAGCGAGTGCACGGTGTGCTCCACTTCTACGGCTTTGACCGTGAAGTCACCTTCCTTTACCGCATCGCCGCCTTCCAGGTCCCTCACAACGATCTCGAAGCTCGGGGCGAAGTAGCCCAGGCCGAGGATAGAGTTCACTGTTGCGCACATGCCTCGTGGGCCGAATATCCTCAATTGCTTCTCCCTTCCATTGAAGCTCATCGATTGGATTAGAGCGGGCAGGCCAAGGAAATGATCTCCGTGGAGATGCGAGATGTATACCGATGATACCTTCATGAACGAGGCCGAGGAGAACATGAATTGTCTCTGCGTTCCTTCGCCGCAGTCGAAAAGGACCACCTCGGAGCCGACCTGGACGGCCACAGCGGTGACGTTGCGCTTCGGCGAGGGAAGGCTGCCCCCCGTCCCGAGAAATATCACTCGCACGCGACCCTATTGGCCAGCTGGCTTTAAATCCTTGCTCTTTCCGATCTTTTGCCGATTATAACTGACGAATATAATCAGGCCTATGATGGCGATGACGGTCGCCACGTACATGCAGCCATGGTAGCCATACAATTGTGCGACCACCCCGCCCATCACTGAACCGATGATGGCGGAGATGGCCAAGGCCGACTGTAGCAATCCGGCTGCGGTCCCTTTCTCATCGTTCCTTTCCATGACATACTTGATCGACCCGACATACAAAGTGGACCAGGCTAGGGCAATCATGATCTGGGCCGGAACAATCTCATAGTAGACGGTGGCAAGGGTGTAGGATGGGAACGTCAGGATGGACATGACGAAGCCTATGATGATCAGCATGAAACCCGCGTACCGGTCACAGAATTGCATGAACACGAATTGGCCGAACGCGTTGATGGCATAGATGGCGCCGATGAATATCGGATCAGCACCGAGGTCAGCCAGGAAGATCGGGTAGATCACCCATATCATCGTCGCACCGGTATGCCTGAACATTATGCTGAGGTAGATCGAGATGTTATGCTTGATGATGGCAATGGGGAAGAAGGGGACCTTGTGACGCTCCTCTTCATCAAATGGAAGGTACAATGCGAGCGAATAGGATACGAATAGCACGATCGAAGAGAACAGGAAGATGCCCCAGTAGATGCCGATGACCCCTGCGGCGAAGACCCCGAAGCCGAAACCGAGGCTGCCATACGAGCTGAACCTGCCGACCTTCTTGTCCTTGTCATAGACATAGGCTAACAAGGCCGCCGGATAGATTCCGCTGCACAGCCCGACGATCAATCGGATCAACATCAGGCTGTATGTGTCGCTGGCCAGTATCTGTAGCAACGTTGCCAAGGCAGTGAGAAAGATCCCCAGTTTCAGCACGAACGCGCGGCCGTGTAAGTCAGAGAACCTGCCGAAAACGTAGGAAGACATGAAGGCAGGGCGCTGTATCCAGCAACCACTAGGCCTATCTCCCAATTGCTTGAGCCGAACTGGTCTCGGGCAATATTGGGTATGAGCAGCGCCGAGGCCGAAAGCCCCGCACTGGATAGCATCTGGATGTTTGAGGCCTTCATTCGCGAGCCTTAACCAACGCCCAAAGTTGCATACCGCCTTGAAATCCGTATTCCAGTCAGCGCCCAAGCGACTCCAGGATGCGGTCCTGCTTGGTTTCCTTCTTGAACTGGCGATAATGATCCTTGCACAAGTGGACCCGCTTCAACCCTTCCGCGAACTTGAAACCAGCGCTCTTCGCATTCTCGGCGCTCACCGAACGCTCCGCTGGCTTGGTGCAATTCAGGATCTCACAATTGCCCATCTCAGTTGCAGCACTCTTTCTCTCTGCCATATTCCCGCCATCCTCTACTTCATCAAAAAGCTTTCCGAAGGGGACAGGCGGCCATTCGAATGGCGACCGAAGGAGAATCATGCATTCAATTCGACATTCTCGAATAGTAAACGAAATGGAACCCCTCTGGCCTCAGACCGATGCGATTCCTGCTTTCGCCTCAAAATGCTCAGCAAGGCTTAAGACTCGCGCGAACGATTGCGTTGCCAGATGATCAAGATAGCGCCTTCCATTTTGTCCGCGGATTTCGCGCGGTTGGGAATTGAGGTGAACAAGCTAGAGGAATTCGGTGCCGACTGGGTTCACCTTGACGTGATGGATAGCACCTTCGTCCCTAATATCACCATCGGTCCTTGCGTAATCAGGAGCATTCGGCCGTGCACGAAGCTCCCTTTCGATGTCCACCTTATGATAATGAACCCGGAGAAGTTCATCGATATATTCATCGATGCTGGGTCTGACATCGTCACCATACATCTCGAGGCGACTAAGGATGTTCGCGGTGCTCTGCTGAAGATTCGGAAGCGGGGCAAGAAGGCGGGCCTCTCGATAAATCCCTCAACCCCTTTCTCGGCGGTCTTGCCCTTCATCAAGGATCTGGACCTGCTCCTGATCATGACGGTCAACCCCGGATTTGGTGGGCAGGAGTTCATATCGGACTGCTTGGCGAAGATAGGAGAAGCACGCAGATATGTGAGCGAGAACGGACTCAGAATCGACATCGAGGTCGATGGGGGGATCAATTTCGATACTGGAAAGAAATGCGTGGAAGCCGGCGCGAATGTCCTGGCCGCTGGCAATGCCCTCTTCGGCAGCAAGGATATGCGCTCCGAGATAGCCCGATGGAAGGGCTAGCGGGAGATTATCGCCCGCGCAAAGATTTCGCTTCTGCCCGACGTGGCAAAGGTTCATAAATGGTCGGCCTTATTCCGAGGAAGAGTGGCTAAATGGTTGAGTTGACTGGAAAGCGGATGATATTCCTTTTCACTGTGGTGTTCCCACTTATGTTCCTAGCTGCCGCCATATTGCTGGGATCGGGAGTATGCATCGTTCTGCCCCTAATTGTGTGGATCGGCATCGCCATCATCATGATGTACCTGCCGACCGCCAGCAAGGACTGATCACTCGAGCTTCTTGGCGAAGGCGGATTTATTCATCACCCTCGTGACCTGGACCTTGACGGTCTGTCCGACTTTGGTCTCTGGAACGAAGATGATGAACCCGTCGACCTTGGCGATGCCATCTCCCCTAGAGCCGATGTCGACGATGGTGATCGTGTATTCCTTCCCTTCTTCCACCGGTTTCCTGTCCCTGGGTCCATGCTCAATCATGCACAAACAATTCCCGGGACAGCTAGATAAACCCGCGCCTGGTTGGGGAAAGGCTTATTCTTGATACCCTTCATTCCTAATCGGTTGTATGGGCGTCAACATCTCAGACATCGTTTCCTCGGAGAAGACCGACCTTCAGGCTCTAGGGGGCAGGATGGTGGCCATCGATGCCTACAATGCCATCTATCAATTCCTGTCGGTGATCCGCCAACCAGACGGCACACCGTTGCGCGACCAGCGAGGAAGGGTCACCTCCCACCTTGCCGGCCTTCTCTACCGAAATGCCAACTTCATCGAACTCGGGATCAAGCCGGCATATGTCTTCGACGGTGTCCCTCCTGTGAAGAAGCATAAGACCATCGTGGAGAGGAGCGAAAGAAGGGCCAAGGCCAAGAAGGATTGGGAGGATTCCGTTGCCAAGGGCGACTACAAGGCGGCATACGCGAAAGCGACCCAATCGTCCAAGATCACCAACGAGATCGTGGAATCCTCGCGCATCCTCCTGACCTATCTTGGCATGCCTGTAGTCCAAGCCCCCGAGGAGGGCGAGGCCCAGGCGGCTTACATGGCCATGAAGGGGGACGTATGGGCCGCCTCTTCACAGGACTTCGACTCCCTCCTCTTCGGCGCCCCTCGATTGGTGCGCAACCTGACCCTGACCGGGAAGAGGAAGATGCCAGGTAGAGATGTCACCAAAGAGGTGAACGTGGAAGTGGTGGAGCTCCGGCGGGTCCTGGCGGAAACGAAATTGACCCGGGAGCAGCTCATCGACCTCTGCATCCTCATCGGCACGGATTTCAACGATGGGATCATGGGGATAGGGCCGAAGAAGGGACTGAAGCTCATCCAGGAGCAGGGCGATTTGGAGGGGGCGTTCAAACTGCTCCAGGTGGAGATCGAAGACTATCAGGAGCTACGGCACATCTTCCTGGATTTCGAGCGCACTGACGATTATCATCTGACTTGGCAGGAACCTAACGAGGCAAAGGTGATCGAATTCCTCTGCGAACAGTACGACTTCTCCCCTGCCCGGGTCGAGGCCGCATTGAAGAGATTCGCATCAAAGCCCAATGCGAAGGCGAAAACGGTTCCATTGACGCAGAGGAGCCTCGATGTTTTTTGACGTTTGAGATTGTTCAAATAGCGTAGCCAGGACCATTCGGTTTTAAATGGGATGACATATATAGGGGCAGGGACGGCGATGATAAAGCAGGTCCAGGCAAATTACAATCCCCCTGAACTCGAGAAAAGCGGTTCGGGAACTCTGGAAGCAAGACCAACGCCTACAAGAAGACCAAGGAACTGCGGGCTTCAGCGGCCCAGACTACTACTTCGTGGACGGTCCGCCGTACACCACCGGTTACATCCACCTGGGTACGTCCTGGAACAAGACCATCAAGGACACCTATCATCCGGTTCAAGCGGATGCAGCGCTTACAATGTCACGAGACCAGCCGGGCTATGACATGCACGGACTGCCCATCGAGGTCAAGGTCGAGCAGTCCATCGGGGTGAAGAACAAGAAGGAGATCGAGGAGTACGGCATCGACCGTTTCGTCTCCACCTGCAAGGACTTCGCCCTCGAGCTTCCAGAAGAAGATGAACGAGCAGTTCAAGGAACTGGGCGTCTGGATGGACTGGGACAATCCCTACCTGACCATCAACTCGAGCTACATCGAGGCGGCCTGGTGGACGCTGAAGCGGGCCTACGACAAGGGTCTGCTGGTCACCGTCGAACCGGGTGCTCTCCTGGTGCCCGCGCTGCGAGACCGCCCTGGCCGAGGCGGAGATCGAGTACTCGCGACGAGAAGGACCCTTCCATCTACGTCAAGTTCCCGCTGAAGGACGAGGAAGATGTCTCGCTGCTCATCTGGACCACCACTCCCTGGACGCTGCCGGCGAACATGGCGGTGGCGGCCCATCCCGACTTCCGCTACGCCAAGGTCACGCTATCGTCAAGCGGCGAGACCGAGACGGTCATCGTGCTGAAGAGCCTGGTGGAGCAGATCGGGCGAGCTGGGCGGCTGGGAGAAGTACGAGATCCTGCGAGCTCATCGAGGGGACGACCTGGTCGGCCTGGAGTACATACCGCCGTTCTGGAGACGAGGTCACCTACCAGACGCGAGGCGACCGGCAAATGGGTGCACCAGGTCATCCCGTCCAAGACGGTCGAGGCGGAGAACACCGGCCTGGTGCATATCGCTCCCGGCCATGGCCCGGAGGACTTCGAGCTGGGCAAGGAGTTCGGTCTGGAGCCGTTCTGCCCGGTCGACGAGACCGGAAGATTCACCAACGATCTGCCGCCGAGATACGCGGGCATGCATGTCAAGAAGGCGAACAAGCATATCATCGAGGAGCTGAAGGAACGGCAATCTGATGTCTTCAGCGGCACCATCGAGCACCGCTATCGGCCACTGCTGGCGCTGCAACTCCCGGATCATCTTCCGCAACACCTCGCAATGGTTCCTCAAGATCACCGCGATCAAGAACCTCATGCTCGAGGAGATCGAGAAGATTCGCTGGACCCCTGATTGGGCCGGCTCGCTCGCGAAGTATGACTGGACGGTCAACGCCCGCGACTGGTGCATCTCCCGCCAGCGATACTGGGGCATACCGCTCCCGGTCTGGACTCTGCGTCCTGCGGCGAGATGAAGGTCATCGGTTCGGTGGCCGAGCTGGAGAAGGGTGGACGGCTACCACAAGCGACATGGAGCTGCACCGCCCCTGGATCGACGCGGTCACCTTCGAATGCCCCAAGTGCGGCAAGAGAATGGAGCGCGTCCCGGACGTCCTGGATGTCTGGTTCGATTCCGGCGGTGGCCTCCTGGGCGCAACTGGGCTTCCCCAAGTCACGCGTCGGAGTTCGACAGCTGGTGGCCGGGCAAGTGGATCACCGAGGCGCACGACCAGACCCGTGGATGGTTCTACTCACAGCTGGCGGCCGGGTGCATCGCCTTCGGCCGCGCTCCGTACGAATCGTGCTGATGCACGGCTGGATGCTGGACCCAAGTGGCCAGCCGATGTCCAAGAGCAAGGGGAACGTCATCGAGCCGGAGCAAGGTCATCAAGGAGTACGGCGCCGACGCCTTGCGTTTCTACCTCATGAGGACCATCCGCCCCCTGGGAGGACATCTCGTTCCAATGGGAGGGCGTGAAGAACGCCCGGAAGATGCTGAACGTCCTCTGGAACGTGGTCAACTTCGCCACCACCTACATGAGCCATAGACAAGTTCGATCCCGGCTCGGTGAGCTTCGAATCGTTGAAAGGCTCATCTGCGCCCCGAGGACCGCTGGCTGATCTCCAGGACGGAGAAGCTGAAGAACGAGGTCACCAAGTACCTCAACTCCTACGAGCTGCACAAGGCCAGCCGGGCCATCGAGGAGTTCATCCTGAACGATCTGTCGCGCTGGTACGTGCGTCTGATCCGGGACCGCATGTGGAAGGAAGAGGGCGACCTGGACAAGATGGCCGCGTACAAGGTGCTTCACGAGTCCATCATCGATCGCTGACCTGAGTGATGGCGCCGTTCTGCCCTCACATCACCGAGGAGATCTATCCAGTACCTGGACGGGAGCAAGGATCGGTCCACATGCTCGACTGGCCCGTGCCCGACCTGACCAAGGTGGACGAGCGCCTGGAGCAATCCATGGCGACGGTGCAGGAGCTGGTGGAGATCGTCACCAAGGAGCGGCAGTCCCGCAACATCAAGCTCCGCTGGCCGATGAAGCGCATCATCAGTCAAGGCCGCCAACAATGACGCCCTGGACTCGTTCAAGGCGCTGGAGAGCGTACTCCTTTCCCAGGCCAACGTCAAGATCGATCGAGTACGTCCAGCCGGGGCAGGAATGGTCGGAGATCGTCCTTTCGGCGGTCCCCAACCCCAACGCCATCGGCAAGGTCTACCGGCAATGGTCCTCCAAGATCGCCGTCCTGCTGAAGTCCCGACCGGCAAAGCAGATCAAGGAATGCATCGAGAAGGGATCGTACTCGCTGGGCATCGAAGGCCAGATGATCAAGATCGAGCCGAACATGGTCTCCTTCACCACCTCCCTGCCGCAGAACGTCATCGGGGCGAAGTTCTCCGGCGGCGAGCTCTACCTGGACTTCGAGATCACACCGGAGATCGAGGCCGAGGGATTCACCCGGGAGCTCATCCGCCGCATCCAGCAGATCGCGCAAGGACATGAAGCTGGACGTCGAGGAGTTCGTCAAGGTCGAGGTCAACGCCTCCACCAAGCTGGAGGAGTACTTCAAGGTCTGGAAGGAGCACATCATGTCCGAGACGCGATGCCGGCAATTGGATTTCGTGCATGCAGTGGAAGGCGAGCACACCGCGACTTGGGACGTCGAAGGGGAGCACGTCGAGGTCGGCCTGACCTCTTTGCACATAAAGGAGGCGCTGGACCAATTGATGGCGATACCCGGTCTTTCGCAGGCCTCGGCAATAAAGCTCATCGAGTCCGGCCGCAAGACCCTCAACGACCTGAAGTCCCTTTCGGAGGACCAGCTGAGCGAGTCCTGCGGACTCTCCAAGGCCGATGCGAAGAAGATCGTCCATTTCCTTTCGCGCTCGGGAGCCCCCGAAGCGACTGCATGCCCTACATGCGGCGCTGAGCTCCCCGAGGACGGGATATGCAAGGCCTGCGGAAAGAAGGAGGTCGAGGCCAAGCCGAAGGCGCCCATGACCAAGGAGAGGCTGACGCCCTATCTGCTGCGGATCCCGCGCATGAACGAGGTCAAGGCCGAGATGCTTGTAGAAGCTGGATTCGATTCCTTGGACAAGATAAAGGCGGCGTCGAAGGACGACCTGCGCAAGGTCAAAGGGCTGGGGAGCAAGACTGTCGACGAGGTCGTATCATACGCTGCCCGCGGCGGCTTCGAAACGAACATGAAATGCGAGGCCTGCGGCTCGATGGTGCCCCCGGACAAGTTGGCCTGCGAGAATTGCGGTACCCAGCTGAGGGTCGAAAGCCTCGAAGGGGAGGAAGAGAGCGAACCGCCCGGCAAACTCGCCGCACGCGCGCCGGCGGCCGAGGTCGAGCTGGAGCAGTCATTCACCTACCTGATCAAGGAGGAGAAGTCCGAGCGCTCCTACCACCTGTTCGAGAAGGCCATCGCAAAGGGCATGAAGGGCTTCTGCGTCACCCGCAACTATCCGCTCAAGATCAAGTCGAAGTTCAACCTGGGCGACACGCCGATCCTCTGGCTGTCCAACGTCGGCAAGGAGAACAGCATCCGGCCCAAGGACCTGGAGAAGCTGAGCGTTCTCGCTGGAGCAGTTCCTGGCCAGGAGAAGGGGGTCATCCTGTTGGACGGGCTGGAATACCTGATCACCAACAACAACTTCCTGACCGTGCTGAGGTTCGTGCAGTCCCTGAGGGACCAGGTGGCGATCAACCACTCCATCCTGATGCTGGCGCTGAACCCGTCCACCCTGGACGCCCACGAGCTGAACCTGCTGGAGAAGGAAGTGGACGCGACTATCTGATCCTAGGTGATGCTTTTCAAAACCATCTGGAAACCGGGCACGGTCGTTTTATGGTCGATGTCATCCGGGTCGGTCCAGCGGTACTCGGTGTGCTCCCAATCGATGGTGATGTCCGGGCTGTCCGGCTCGAATAGGAATGGATAAATGCACCACAGTCGCCGTCCAGACCTCACTCTCAGCATCTCTCCCGACCTGATCAGCTTGGCGTTTTCGATGCCGGTTTCCTCTCTGATCTCCTTGCGCGCAGTCTGCAGGGGCTTCTCTCCATCTTCGATGTAGCCGCTCACCCCGGCCCACAAGCCCTGGTTGGTCGAGACCTTCGCGCTCCTCTTCAATATCAGTATCTTCTCCCCGAAGCGAAGGATGCACGTCACCACGTTCACCTCGTTGACGTGCGGCAGCTCAAGCGTGCCCGACTCGCCATCGACGACGGCCTCGTCACCGTCACATAGCAAAGCAAGGTCGATTGAGTCGATCATCGGCACGCCGGCCATCACGGCACCTGTGGCGACGATCGTTTCCGCCCTCTGATTGATTATGGCAGCGGGGATCGTGCCCAATTTCTTCATCTGCAGGATCGTATACGAACCGACCGTGCTACCCCTGCCGAACGGGAACGCGAATACGGCATTCCTTATGTCCCTACCCTCGGCTCCTGACGCAACGGTCAGTCTACCAGTCAGCGGGTCGACCCCGCCCAGGAAGCTGAATGGCTTCTCCAATAATATCAGGGAACCGCTTGCCTTCCCCCGAGAGATGCCCCTGCCCTTCAATATCAGAGGACCGCCTCCAGTAGATGCTCGGAGGAATCGCAGACGACCTTCTGCGAGCAGAGACCAGGCAGGTAGCTGCATGCCTTAGCGGAGTTGGTCGCCGTGCAAGTATGGATCCCCTCGATGGGGGCGACGATCATGCAGGTGTCGCACAGAACCTGGCCGAACCGCTCCAGCACCGATACCTCCTTCGGACACCAGGTCTTCACCGTCCGAGAGGTGCAGAACCATATCTCGGGCGCATCCGATCTCTTCTTCTTGCCGTCGAGCATCGATGCGAGGTTGGTCACTTCGGTCTCCGATAAGTGCGGACAGCCCAGGGCGATGAGGTCCGGATCCTTCCCTGTTGTAAGAGAGTCCTTAGCTCGCGCTATCTCCTTTCTCCCGATGCTGATCTTCTCGAGGCCATTGAGATCGAATCCGTTCGCGTCTGGAGTCATTCCCTCAATGTGGAAGAGCGCCACCGATCCAGCGGCCGCCATCGCCGCCGCCAATGTCTTCTGCCCATCCACACCCGGTCGGATCCCCTTGAAGTAAGGGATCGACATGCCAACCTTTTGCCCCACGACATGTCCGAGCAGCGAGAAATCCGTGACCTCGTCGCCCACGTCCGCCTCCACGATGACCGACGGCAAGCGATTCTCGTCGAGATGAAGTCCGTACAGCGGCGTCTTGCCGATGATAGCTGCCGCGAGGGCCCCTGCTCCGCCCTCTCGGTTCGTCCGAGCACCGAGGATTGAGTTCACGAATGACAGGGCTGAAGATTCAGCCCAAGCCACATTCTGCCCCGGCTTGGGCACATTGCCCGTCAAATAAGGAGTGCAGGTGCAATTCGTCTCCACGCCCAAGCTTCCATAGGCGGCGATGATGGCTCTCTGCTTTTCGGCGAATCCATCGCTTACCCTCATCTCGCGCCATCGTTCAAGGTCCATCCCCGCGGGATTGAGCGTCGTTCTAACGCTCACCTTGGCGTCGCGCGACATTTCCGTCAGGAAGTCTAGGCCGCCGTCGCCGATGGTCTTGTAGGAGACGCCGGAAAGATGAGCGGAGGCTATCGGGACCAGCTTCTCCGCCGAGTATATCTTCCCCAAGGCGACTAGCAGCTCCATCGCTCGCTGCCGCCCCGAGCCCTCCTCCCCGGCCAGTATTCGCTCTTCCTGCCTCGTCAGAAACATCAAAGGTCCTTTAAGTAGTCGTCTGATAAAACCCTTTTGAGAATAGACCGAGGAATCTGATCGGTATTGTCCAGTTCATCGCATCAATCGAACTCCGACCAGAAGTGAGCTTATCTCGACCGGAGCAGCTGATTTCATTGGCAAAGGGTCGTATGAGGGATATGGCGAGCCCGCGGGGATTTGAACCCCGGTCTGAGGCTTGCCCCGACCATGGATGGTCGCCGGAGGCCTCTGTGATATCCAAGCTACACTACGGGCCCGATGACGAGTTATCACATCGAGGATGAATAAAGCTTTGACATCCTCGCATCATTCCGAATCGAATCGAAGGTGCGATGAAGGGCAGTCAGACCGCCCTCATCCTTCCTTGATCTGCTCGCTGATTCTACTTCTTCTTGAACTCGGTATAACCGCACTTGCCGCAGGATGCTCGGTCCGCATGCTCGGCCAAGAACACTCCCGGGCCGCATTTCGGGCAATGGCGCTTCTTGCGCTCCAGCTTCCCCTCTTTGGAAACCCCGAAGTAGTCCTTCTTGCCCGTCTTTGGTCCGGCCTTCGCCTTGCCGCCCTTCTCTGCCTTCTTGTCAGCCATCTAGTTCACTCTCACTTCGCCTTCGGGGCCGGTCTGGCCTTCTTGGTCGTTGCCGCCTTGACCTTCTTCTCGGCAAGGTTGTTCCTCACGAGCAAATGGTACCTCTCACTCTTTGTCAACGTCTCCGGCGAGTCGTAAACCTTGGCATAGCCCTTGGTCAGCCCGATGCCATACTCAGTTTCCATCTGGTCCACGATGACCCTCTCCTTCTGGACGTTCATCGTGCTGGCGATCGTCGACCTTATCGCATCTCGGGTCGGCGTCGACTCGCCAGGGTGCTCGGCCGAGAAGACCAATTCGGTACGTTCTAGAAGCTTGTTCTCGCTCTTGTTCTCAATCTGGAACTTCAATTCGATTCCTCCATTGAATTTATCAAAGATGTCGCTTGCTCTCTGACATCTTCATCTATCTTGACGAAGACGACGCCTTTCTTTGGCATTCCATAAACCAAGCAGGCGCCGAGCGGTGCGAGAGCGGCGCAGACCGGCGCTGCCAAATCCTCTTCACCATCCACCTGCATTTTGGTTGTTCCTACGCGCTTGAAGGCCTGCTGCACCTCAAGCACCATCTCCGGCACGATGTGCCCCGCGGGATTGGTGATTCGGACTTGGGTGCCTTCAACCGACCGTAGCATGCTGCTCAATTGGTCCATCACGCGGCGTTCGGTGCAGAAATCATAGACCATGAGTTTCGGTCGGAGCCCGTTCTTCAAAGCGTTCATCGAAACAACGTCGCCGACGGTGATGAGGCTCTTGCACTCGGCCATGGCGGAGAGCGCCGTCTTCTCATCCATCAACTTACCGAACGGCATCTTTTGATCCCTCATCCAATCTGGCATTTTCCAACCTTTAGGCGGTACATGGAGTTCAACGGATGCGAAGGGCGAATTTTCCATTGACATTTATGCCCATCCTCTTGGCAATCTCTGACTTGGTATGATCCAGGATGATCACATAGCCCTGCCAGTCCTTCGATGTCTGGTTCCCGCACAGGGGGCAGGTGTCTTCCTCGGTGATGAAGCCGCAGTGCTTGCAGGCCTTCATGAGCTTCATGCCGCGCCTCCCTTCTCCTTCTCACTCTTCTTCTTGCGCTCTTCCTCGATCCACTCAAGCTTGCCCAGCCCTGGCTGCCTCATGGTAAGCCCGATTTTGCTCTCCCGAGGACTGCGTTCGTTGATCGAGAGGGCCACGATGCGCGCTCGGACCTTGTCCCCGACCTTCAGATCCCTCTTGGTGTCCTTGCCCAGAAGGCGCTGGTTGCTGTCGTCCACGTCGATGCGGTCGTCCATTATTTGGCTGATGTGCAGGAGCCCGTCCAAAGGTCCGAAGCGGACGAACGCTCCGAACTTGAGGATCTCCACCACGCTTCCCTCCACGACCTCCTGGAGGGTCGGTCGGAAGATGAGTGATTCGAACGTCACTTTCTGGTACACCGCTCCGTCTCCGTGGACGATGCGGCCTGGACCCTCGCGATGAATGTTACTGACCATAACGGTGAGCGAGTCGCTGCCTTCCACCTTGCCCTCGAACGATTCGTGGGCTAGCTGTTCCACGGTCTGGTCTAGGTCCTCCGCCAGACGGTCAGGTGGGATACGGACAACCTTCTCTCGCTGTGCCAACAGATACATAGGTTACCCTCTTTTCGACTGTGGCATGACTCAAGTCTTATATAAAACTTGACTACGCGAGGCAAGGACCTTGGTAGTACTGGATAAGAAAGAAAAATAGGGATAGAAAAGGGGTTTAGGCTCAGGCGATCACGAAAATGCTCGCGAACACCAGAGTTATGGTCGATAGCAGTTTGACCAGCACATGCAACGAAGGACCGGCGGTATCCTTGAACGGATCTCCCACGGTGTCGCCGACAACGGCCGCAGCATGTATGGGGGTGTTCTTCAGTCCCTTCGCCTCAATGAACTTCTTGCCGTTGTCCCAGGCGCCTCCCCCATTGTTCATGAGCAGGGCCATGAGCACACCGACGATGGTCCCGACCATCAGCATCGCTCCTACCGACTGGTATGGTATGTTCACGTTGCCTGAATATGCGAAGTGCATGATGATGCCCAGGCTCACTGGAGCAACTACTGGCAATATGCCCGGCAGGATCATGGCCTTTAGCGCTCCCTTCGTGCTGATGTCGACGCATCGAGCGTAGTCCGGCTTATCGTTCCCGTGCAGAATGTTCGGGTTCTCTTTGAACTGCCTGCGCACCTCTGCGATCATGTTGCCTGCCGCTTTGCCCACCGCTCTGATGGCGAGGGAGGCAAAGAGGAAGACGAGCATTCCGCCGATCAATGCGCCAACGAACACTGGCGGATTGGCGATGTCGACCACGAAGATCTTCTCGATTGTGAGGGTCGGATCCTTCTTGATGAGGATTTCCAACACCCGGTCGAAGTAGGCACCGAACAGCAGGTAAGCGGCGAGGACGGCTGAGCCCATGGCATAGCCTTTGGTGAGGGCTTTGGTGGTGTTGCCGATCGCATCGAGCCTGTCGGTCCGTATGCGGATCTCTTCCGGTTGGTCGGACATTTCGACGATTCCACCGGCATTGTCGGTGATTGGGCCGAAAGTGTCCTCAGCGAGGATGAACGCGCAAGTAGCCAGCATGCCCATTGTTGCGACAGCGGTTCCATATAGGCCGTAAATGAAGCTTAAATTGCTGGACGGCGCGGCCATTTGTCCAAGCGCGAACGATGAAAGGAGCGAGACAGCGATTACGATTATCGGCATGGCTGCGGACTCCAGTCCGACGGAGAAACCGGTGATAATATTGGTCGCCGCTCCTGTTTCCGAGGCCTTTGCGATATCACGTACCGGTCGATATTCACCAGCGGTGTAATACTGCGTTATGTAGACGATCGCGATGCTCAGCAGTATCCCGATGATGCCGCAGACCATGAAATAGCCCCAGTTCGGGCCGAGCAATTCACTGGCTGCAAAGCCGAACAGGATCGCGGCAAGGATTGCCGTTATATAGTAGCCGCGGTTGAGCGCCTTCATCGGGCTCTCGTCCTCGTTCCTCAGCTTCACGGTCATTATTCCCACGAGACCGGCAAGCAGACCGAAAGCGCGGACGATGAGAGGGAAGAAGACGAAACCTATGGCGGAGTTGCCAACAGCTGCATATACAGAGAATCCGAGAATCATCGCGCCGATGTTCTCGGCGGCGGTGGACTCGAAAAGATCCGCCCCACGACCGGCGCAATCGCCGACGTTGTCGCCGACCAGGTCAGCGATGACTGCAGGGTTCTTCGGGCTGTCCTCGGGGATACCTGCCTCTACCTTCCCGACCAAGTCAGCGCCGACATCGGCCGCCTTGGTGTAGATACCTCCTCCAAGCTGAGCGAACAGCGCGGCGAACGAAGCGCCGAACGCATATCCGACCGCTGCAAAGAGCGAGGTCTGGATGCCATAGTCGATCCCACCAACAACGGAGTTCGGGAAGATGACGTACCAGAACAGGAAGAAGACCCCGGCAACGCCGATCAAGCTCAGTGTGACCACTGAGATACCGGAGACCGCTCCGCCCCGGAACGAGGTCTGAAGGGCCTCGTTCAATGTCCGGCGGGCAGCGCTCGCCGTTCTTATGTTCGATCTGACCGAAACATACATTCCGATGTAGCCTGAAAGAGCGGAACAGAATGCACCGATGAGAAATCCGACACCAACATATGGCCTTGGTTCTATCGTCAATGCGATTACTACTCCAAGAATCAGGCTGATTATAGCAATAGTTTTGTACTGGCGAGCAAGGTAAGCATTCGCCCCCTCGCGGATCGCATCCCCAATCTCTCTCATCTCAGGGGTGCCCGTATCTTTCTTCATGATGCTCCGAGTAAGATACAGCGCGAAGAGCAGGCCAATGATGCCCGCCACCGGTATTATATAGACCAGTGCGTTCAATTCCATGTTAACTAACCTACCTGTGGATTCAACGCGGTAATTACGATTCCTATATAAGAATTTTCACAGCTGTGGAAATCGTGATGATTGTCTGGACACCCGACGTTCCTGTGCATTAGAAAAACAGCTAAAAATACGCCATCTACTCTGTATTAATCCCAATATCGGATACGAATGGGGTGAATCGGGAGCATGGAACCTCATCTATTATCTCGTCCTCGCCCTCGGCGCATTTGTGCGGCGGCGACCTGATTATTGGTCATGGCCGCGGCCACCTGCGGGATGGGGTCACGCCCATCCGACTCAGAACCGGGCCTTGAGAACGACTATGCCCTCATTCCGAGTGATGTCGATCGACTGTTTCCCTGTCTGATGATTAGTACCGCGCATCTTCAGCACCTCCAGGTACTTCCGTCGCGCACCCGCTTCCTCCGAGAGCATGACCAGTATTATCCCGTCGACGGCGTAGGACACCTCGGCCGGATAGAGCTCACCTGGGCTGACCTCTCCGGTGACCAGCGTCGTCGCGTTCCAGTTCTTGAGCCGGTTGAACAGGTCGAAGAGGAAGACTCGATAGTCTCCTTTCAGCATGCCCCCTACAACGGTTATCGGGTCGATGACGATGCGCTGGGGCATCACCTCGGCTATCTTCTCCTCCATAGCGGCGAGCAACTGATTGGCATCCATCTCGCGCATCATGTTCCCTAGATCCATGTACATGATCTTGTCGCCGAAGTAGTCCTTGTTGATGAAATCGAATTGCGAGGCATAGCGGAGCATCCACTGGGTCGGTTCCGAAAGCGTTGTGAAGTAGAGCCCTTGCTCCCCCTTCTTCGCCCCCTCGCACAGATACTTGAGGCAGAACGTCGTCTTTCCCGTGCCAGCACTGCCCGAGAGCAACACTACCGAAGGGAAAGGAAAGCCGCCCTCTATCATCTCATCTAGACCAGGAATACCGGTCTGCAATCGAACCAGGTCATCCCGTT
Organism: Methanomassiliicoccaceae archaeon; assembly: GCA_963768775.1. Lineage (GTDB taxonomy): Archaea > Thermoplasmatota > Thermoplasmata > Methanomassiliicoccales > UBA472 > FEN-33. The sequence continues at coordinate 218,144 of CAVYIY010000006.1, read as the reverse complement.
TTTGGCGCTCTTCGAACTTGCGTTCTGTCATTTCCTACCCCTTTGCGCAATTAATCTCTGCAATCTTCTTCGGCCCTGCATCCAGAGGTCGGTCGGACAAGATGTCCTTCAACCGGATCTCCACATTGCACAGCGACTTGGCGGTCTCATAGAGCAAGCCAGACTTCTCCCTGTCTATCATCAGCGGCACGATCATGTTCCCCGAGGAATGCAGTGACTGGATGAAATTCTGCAGGAAGGTCTGAACGGAATTGAAGCTATTGTAGGTCAGCAATGCAGAAAGGTTGTCGATGATCGCGAAGCCGCGGTTGCTGAAATTCAATGACTGACCATTGCACCCCTTTATCCAATCGTTCATCGCCATCGGCAAGCGGTCGATGCGGAACGGCCCATCCATGAAGCCGACGTTGGCGTTGGCGACCTTGAAGTCCGCCGAGAAGCGGCTGATCGCATCGATGAAGATGAGATTCTCCGCTTTAATCTGGTGCATCGAAAGGAGATGCACCATATACTGGTGTGGCCTATCCACTGAAATGAAGATGCCCGGGAGGCCGCGCTCTTGCGATAGGCCGCGGAGCATCATTAGGTTCACTCTGACGAATTGTGTCGCTGGCACGTCAAAGATAATGGCACCTTTGAAGCCGCGCTTCTCAAAAGCATCAAGAATATCCAGCATCTGCATTTCGTCCTTTGCATTCATTCCAGTTCCGATGAAAAACCATATCGTTCGCATATAATACTATTCGGCCGGTTATCTTATTTGATTCGTATCCAGGAATCGCTCGTGGCCGGCTTTTTTCCATTTCGGAAACCGTCCCTCCGACTTTGAATAGACTGTAAATATGCAGACCCCGTTTTCATCGCAACTCATGTTCACCGACGGGGACCTGGTAGGGTTAGCCGGCGTTTACATTTACGTAGGCATAGTCATCCTGCTCGCCGCCAAATGGAAGCTCATCCGAAACGCGAAGATGCACCGCAAATTCATTCACATCATGATTGGAAATATCGTTTTCATCTGGTGGGTTTTCGACTCATCGTACGTAATGGCATTCCTGGCCGCTGCCCCCTTCATCCCCTTGCTTAGCATCGCCCTATTCATCGGTCAAGAAGCTGAAGGAGTCGTTCATCGGCGACGCGACTGGTGAGGGGCACGATTTCGGCCTGGTCTATTATGCCATCTCCTGGACATTGCTAGCATTCTTCCTTTTCGATCATCGTATGATCGCCTCCATCGCCATTGTCTCCATGGCCTACGGCGATGGCATGGGGGCCTCATCGGGAAGCGGTTCAGGAAGCATCGCATCTTGCGAAAGAAGACGGTTCCGGAAAATCGACCTATGCCCACTGGATCAAGAAGCATTACGAGTCATTGGGTGAGACTGTCCTCTCCGCATCTATCCCTCGGAGAGGTTCATTGGCTTGCTGACCCGCAGAGCCCTTCAAGGCAAGGGTAGGACGCTTCGCCTGATGGCATCCCTTCTATTCATCGGGGATGTCCTGGTTTAAGTGTGCTTCTTGCGCAAGGACAGGCAGCGTTACGACACCATCATCTTCGTCCGATATCTCATGGCGACCGCGTACCTCCCGCAGAAATACATCCAGTCCGGCTATGATTTCTTCGCCAAGATCCTCCCGGTCCCTAAACGACTGCTATTGGTCGACATCGACCCGAAGGTGGCATTGAGCGCATCGAAAGCCGGAATAAGGCCAAGGAGATGTTCTAGGGTTTCGAGAGCCTGTGCAAAATCAGGCAGAAGCTCATGAGGCTGGCTGGCAATGGCTGGACCGTCATCGAGAACAACGAGGACAGCGAAGCGGCGCCTCCCCGATTGATCCAGATCGTCGAGGACTGGGGTGCTAGGTTCTCCTAAACCTGGCATTCTTCACGGAGAGATAGGTGGCTGCCAAAGCCATCACCGCTATCGCCATTCCGAGGATGTGGATGGCGTCGATGGAGAATGCCACGTAAATCGGCGCAAAGACGATCGGTGCCATCGAATATCCGAAATACCGAGCGCTGTTGAATATCGAGGAGACCGTGCCCTTGCGCTCTGGGACCACTTCCACCGTTAGGGTGAGGAGCGAAGACCAGACGATCGATGAGCCTGCCCCCAGGACCGCCATCGAACCGAGATAGGAGAAGAATGAGTCAGCCTGGGTGAAGAAGAAGAATGCAGCTATCATCACCGCAATCCCAATCGCCGCTGCCGAAAGCCGCCCCAGTCGATCCACCATCGCTCCGCCGATCGGAGCTATGAACATTCCAGCCAATCCTGCGCCAGCCATGATCGTGCCGATGTCCTCCGGGCTGAAGGAAAGGGGAGCCAAGGATAGGGAATCGGAAATGAAGGAGAGCGTGCCTCCGTAGCACAAGAAGGTGAGCAGTCCGGCCAAGGACAGGTAGATGACGGATCTGTCGCGGAAACCTCCAGCAAGGGACATCTTGAATGCCTTTACGCCGCCGACCAGTTTCCGTTCCTCCACCCCCTTGAACGCGATGAGGAACATCAGGAAGATGACGATCGCCGTTATCGAGATCAGGAAGAATGTCAGCCTCCAATTGACCAATGATATGTATCCGGCAATCAACGGGCCCAGCGCAATCCCGGCTGTCGAAGCCGCACCGAAGATCCCCATGGCCCGTCCCACCTCTCTTGGCGAGACGATCTCGCCGAGCATTGCTATCAGTGTCGGCTGCACGAAGGCGAAACCGATGCCCTGAATGAAGCGAAAGAGATAGAACGTCTCCAGGCTGGGAGATAGGCCCGAACCGATCCCTCCCAACGCATAGGTCACGAATCCGACGGAAAGGACGAATTTCTTGCCCATCACCTCCGAGATCGAACCGGTGAAGAGCATGAAGAATGCGAAAGGGAGCATGAAGAAGCTTACTGAAATGATGACATCTGGCGCCGAGCTTTGGAAGGTATCCTTGAGGACCGGCACCAATGACAGGACGGCGTTGCCGGATAGCGGCCCGATGAAAGCACCGCTGTAGATCGCCAAGCGCCTGAGGTCGACCACATTCCGCTTAGCGGATTCTAGATATATTAATCTCCTGGGCGCATCCAGTCGCCCAGGTCATGGCTTCGCTCCTACTTCGCGCTTCTCGACCGGCCGCCTTGGGAACATATTAATTACGAGAATCATTTGAAGGTCATCCATCTCTTGGAGTGTCAGGAAAATGCCTAAGAAGAGACCGGTGCGCGACCTCAAGCTCGAAAGCGGAATGACCGCGGACCAATTGGTCAGGCAGATGAAGGAGTCCGGGGGATTCACTGGCCGCAAACTATCGGATGCGGTGGATGTCATCGAGACGATGGAGAAGAGGGACTGCACCAAATTCCTCTCCTTCCCGGCCTGCATCATGGCTACTGGCACCAGGGGAGTGATCGTGGAGATGGTGAAACGGAAGTTTGTCGATGTCATCATCACCACCTGCGGAACCTTAGACCACGACATCGCCAGGACCTGGAAGTCCTATTACCACGGCGATTTCTATATGGACGATGCCAAGCTCCACCACGAAGGGGTCAATCGACTCGGCAATGTGCTAGTGCCAGATTCATCGTACGGGATCGTGCTGGAGAAGAAGCTCATCCCCATTTTCCGCGATATACTGAAGGACCGGAAGTCGATCTCAACGGCCGAGTTGATCGATGCCGTGGGCGCGCGAATCGATGACGAGTCTTCGCTGCTCCATTGGTGCCACCGCAACAAGGTCCCGATATTCGTCCCCGGTATCACCGACGGCTCATTCGGCAGCCAGCTATGGATGTACTGGCAGACCCACCGGGATCTGCGGATGGACCTTTTCGGTGATGAGCAGGGACTCTCGGACATAACGTTCGAATCCAAGGAGACCGGAGCGATCATCATCGGAGGCGGCATCTCCAAGCACCACACCATCTGGTGGAACCAGTTCCGGGGCGGTCTGGACTTCGCCGTCTACCTGACCACGGCATTGGAATACGACGGCTCGCTCTCGGGGGCTCAGGTTCGGGAGGCGGTTTCATGGGGCAAGGTGAAGGAGGATGCGGCCCAGGTTACCGTGGAAGGTGATGCCACGATAACTCTGCCCTTGATCATGGCAAGCGTCATCACTCGTCTTGAGGGCTGATCTTGAAGCGAATCGTGGTGATCGAAGGGGACGGCATCGGCTCTGAGGTGGTACCTCAGGCGGTCCGGGCATTGAGATTGGTCGCTCCAGAACTTGAGCTCGTGCCGGCCGAGATGGGGTTGAGATGTAAGCAAATGAGCGGGAGCTACCTTCCCGACGCCACACTGGATGCGATACATGACTCGGACGCCTGCCTTTTCGGAGCGATCACCTCTCCAGAAGATGACATGACCTATCGCTCGCCGATCTTGAGGCTTCGCTGCGAACTGGACCTTTACGCGAACGTGAGACCGGCCAAGCGAATTATCCCCGACATCGGCCTGGTCGACCTGGATTTGACCCTTGTAAGGGAGAACTCCGAAGGGATGTACACCGGCGCGGAGAGGGAGCAAGCAGGCGCGGTCATCCTGGAAAGAAAGGTCACTGAAAAAGCCAGTCGACGGATATGCCGACATGCGCTCGAGCTCTGCAGGCGTGAGAAGATCGACCGGATCACCTGCGTGCACAAGGCCAACGTGCTGCGCAAGTCCGATGGCATGTTCCGGCGGATATTCTACGAAGAAGCGAGGCAGAGGAATGTGGAAGCCATGGATATGTTGGTGGATGCGGCGGCGGCGGCCTTGATAACCAAGCCAAGGGAGTTCGGCTGCATCGTGACGCTCAACCTCTACGGCGACATACTCTCCGACGAGGCCGCGGCGCTCGTCGGCGGCCTGGGCATGGCCCCAGCAGGCAACATCGGAGATCAATATGCCATCTTCGAGCCCTGCCACGGGTCGGCGCCGGACATCGCAGGCAGAGGCATCGCAAACCCCACTGCTGCCATCCTGTCCGCTTCAATGCTACTGAAGTACCTGGGAATGCCAACGGAAGCGAAGCTGGTCGAGGACGGAATCAAGAAGATCTTGAGCAAGGGGATCCGGACGTCAGACATCGGAGGGCATCACTCGACGAGGGACTATGGCGATGGATTGATCTCAATGATGGAAAAGGAAATGAAGTAGAAAATCGGGATTACTCGGGAATCATGTGCATTCCCGAGTTCCTTTCGCCTGAACGAGTTTTCGTCTAGTCCTTCTTCACGAATTGCCGGGCCTTGGGATAGCCGCAGCCGAGGGGCATGGCCATCCGACCAAGGGATTCGTTGTAGATCTGGGCGATTCCGGTGTAGACCGCTGATGCCCCCACGATGATGCCCCAGTACCCTGCGACCGTGATCAGGTCCCCGCTGCTGTACCCCTTTCCGAATGCAAGCAAGAAGAACAGCAAAGCCAGGCTTCCGAAGACGAATCCCAAGGCCTTTGATGATCTAAGTGCGATCGGGAAGAGCGCCAAGGTGAATACCCCCCAGAGGAATAGGTAAGCGGAGAACGAGGCTGTGTCCACAGCGCTTCCCAGACCCAAGGCGGGGAAGAGCACGATCACGACGAACGACAGCCAGAAAGCCCCATAGGAGAAGAAGGCCAGAGTCCCAAAGCTGTTACCCTTCTTCCATTCCATCAGCCCGACAATTATCTGGGCCATCCCACCATAGAACATGCCCATGGCAAGGATTACCGCGCCGATGGCAAAGAATCCTGCATTGTGGATGTTCAATAGGACTGTGGTCATTCCAAACGCGCATAGCCCCAAAGGCGCAGGGTTGCCGGTGCGATCGCGCCATCCCTGTGCCGCTCCCTCGCTCGTAGAATCAGACATCGGTTTCATTCTCCAGACCGTAAGGACATTTTGCTAGCTCCGCCATTGCATCAAACCATCCCATTGAATGGCTCAATTTGAAAAAGGTTGACGAAACACGACACTTAATACATTTCCTTCATAACTAACGCTGAGTTGGCCGAATTGGGAAACATTGACCATTCTGTGGCCGCGAAGGCCTGAAACGTGGCAAGAACGTCAATAGCCGTTTTAGAATGGTAGTGCAGGGGGTGCGATTTGAACACACGGACCGCTAGGGACTAGACCCTCAATCTAGCGCCTTTGGCCAAGCTTGGCTACCCCTGCCTTGCCTCGGAATGGAGGGGTCGGTTATTAAGGTTTGCATATTGGCCGGCTGGCAGATCTTATGGGAATGATTCAAGTCTGACAGATTCCCTTGGGTATCGTTGCTTCCTTCGTGCTTCTGCAATCGTCCTAGCCCGTGCTCTTGCAGAGATTTCGTAGTCGCTTGCTTTCGCTCTCTTGCGCCAGAGGCCAAATATAAATACCCGGGCGACATGTGAAGATTTGCCAGGAGAGGGAGGGCGGCCGACGGTAAGGTCTTTGACCTAGCTGAGGAAGGTCCCCCCTCGACAGAGAAGGTGGACCACGCGAGTGGTTGGGCGAGAACCCAGGCAAGGGCACAGAAACGGCACAGTCCTGACCGAGGATGATTCGGTTGCCGATGACGTTGGTCAGGGATTTGGTGAAACGGCGACTCCCCACCCGAGCAAGCCCAAACAGTCGGGATGATATCTCAGGACCGACGGGTAGGGTGCTTAGTTGAATGCTGCCTGAAACAGAAGGGGGCCTACTACCCTCACCTGGCCTCTTTCACTTTCTATGAGAAGTCATCCATGGTTGAATATATTATAGATGATGAATAAATTCGTCGATTAAGACGACCGATGTTTTTGCGGATAATCGGCCGGTCTTCCGATGAATGGACGGACAATCGGTATCTACTGATTTTGAGGTAGCATACAATCAGTAAGAGTTTGGGGGGACTTGAGTGAAAATCACTACCGGAAGGGTGTATTTGTTTGAGGAAAGAGTTCCATTGAGGACTCACCAGATACTGCGCAAGGAGCTTGCCGAAGGTCGAGAGGCATTGTATATTTCCAAGCATTCTCCGAACCAGCTTAGATCCCAGTTCGACTTCGATCCGAAATTGCTCAGAACCCTCTGGTTGAGCCCCAGACCGGAAGACAGCTGCATACCTCCGATGAACCTCGAGGTCTTCGAGGAACGGGTCAACGAATTCCTGAGCGAGAAAGTGAATGGAATTATCGTCCTGAACGGGGTCGATGTCCTGGAAATGTGGAACGGGTTCAGACCGGTGCTCGACGCCATCAGGAGGGCCAAGACCAGGGTCAATTCCAATGGAACGAACCTCATTATCTCATTGGACCCGAAGAACCATTACCAATCCAATCTGACCGAGCTCGAGAAGTCGTCTGACCTGGTGATCTCCAGCTACGCGGAAAGCCCGGCACTCTGATCTAACGAACACCCGGAAGGCACGCGGCAGGATGGCTGGCACAAATGCTCCTCTGGCAGTGCCACTGCCGCTTCGCCGTGCCCTCAGACGAGGATCAGACCTTCTCCGCGAATGCGCAATTCTTCCCCAATCGGACGATCTTTACCTCCACCTCGTCTCCCGGTTTGGCGCCGGTCACGAAAATCACCAATCCTTGGACGCGGGCTATTCCATCACCCTGTTTTCCGACATCCTCGATCCTGACCTTAATCTGATCGCCTTCGCTCAATCCAGTCGGCTTCTGCTTCGCGAACGGGAATTGTGTCATCCTCTCAACCAACCCTTTGAAGGAACTTCTTGACCTGAGAATCCCATTCCAAGGTAATAATATCGACCTCGCTCTCCTCTCCAGGATAAATGCGGAGGGTGACGTAGCCCTTGGAACCCTCCCAGCTGAGCCCATTCTCCTCCTTTGAGGTCAATTGTAGCCCCAGGCGTCCAAAGTATTCCTCCGCCTTTTGCAGCACAATCTGCGGCGCCAGTCGCGTGCTCGTTCCGTAACGCATATTGTTCAGCCCTCTTTTTGGATTGCCGTTCATCATATTTATCGCTGACCGCTTCCTTCCTGTCGACCTGATTAAGCGGCAAGACCTATCTATGGGAAGAACAAATGGAAGCATGGATGAAGTCCAACCCGAGGCTGAGTGACAATGCACAGGTAATTTTGGAAAGGCGCTACTTGCTTCGCAATGGTCAGGGGAAGGTGATCGAAACCCCTGACATGATGTTCGAGCGGGTCGCTAAGAACGTCGCCTCCGCCGATGACCTTTACAAGGACGGGCGGGACAGCAGGGTCGAGGCCAAGGAATTCTTTGACCTGATGAGAGGGCTGGAATTCTTACCTAATTCGCCGACCCTGATGAATGCTGGCACGTCGCTTCAGCAGTTAGCGGCCTGCTTTGTTCTGCCGGTCGAGGATTCCATCGAAGGGATCTACGATGCGGTGAAGTGGGCGGCAATCATCCATCAAACCGGTGGCGGCACTGGTTTCTCCTTCTCCCACCTGAGGCCTGCTGGCGACATAGTCCGTTCAACCATGGGCATCGCCTCCGGACCGGTCTCCTTCATGAAGGTGTTCGATGCGGCAACGGACGCCATAAAGCAGGGCGGCCGACGCCGGGGAGCCTCCATGGGGATATTGCGCGTTGATCACCCAGACATCATGTCGTTCATCCATTGCAAGGATGACCTGAAGACGTTGTCGAACTTCAATATCTCAGTGGGGGCGACGGACGGATTCATGGAGGCAGCGCGGAGAAACGAACAATACAACCTCATAAATCCTAGAACCGGTCAGGTCGTCGGTACAAAGAATGCCAGCTCGATCCTGGACGAGATATGCAACAGCGCATGGCGCAGTGGCGATCCAGGACTGGTCTTCATCGATTCCATCAACCGTAATAACCCTACACCGGGTCTAGGGCCCATGGAATCCACCAATCCGTGTGGCGAGGTACCGTTGCTCCCCTTCGAAGCATGCAACCTCGGCTCCATCAATTTGGACCGTATGCTGATGAGAGAGGGGGAGGCGTGGAAGACTGACTGGGCGAAACTGGAGAAGACGGTGGATGCCTCCATCAGATTTCTGGACAACATCATAGATGTCGGACATTATCCATTGCCCGCGATCCGAGCGATCGTCTCAGGCAATCGCAAGATAGGGCTCGGCGTCATGGGGTTCGCTGACGCGCTCCTCAAGCTCGACATCAGGTATGGCTCGGAAGAGAGCTTGGCCTACGCCAAGCAGTTGATCACCCTCATCAAATCCAAGGCAGTCGCCACATCCGCAAGGATCTCCGAAGGCCGCGGTGATTTCCCGAACATAGAAAAGAGCATTTATGGCAAAGGAAGACGGAACGCGACGGTCCTAAGCATCGCACCGACCGGGACGATCTCAATGATCGCTGGCTGTTCCAGCGGAATCGAGCCCCTCTATGCTATTTCCTACGTCAAGCACGTAATGGACGGAACACACCTGAGGGAGGTGCATCCCTATTTCCTCGAGCTCTTGCAACGGAGCAATTCGTTGAGCGAGGATCTCGAAGACATGCTAACCAGGGCTCACTCGATCGCCTCATTTGCCTCAATCCCAGAGAACGTAAGGCGGATCTTCGTCACCGCCTACGATATCCCACCCGAAGACCATGTCAGAATGCAATCGGTCTTCCAGACCGAGGTGGACAATGCTGTCTCGAAGACAATCAATCTAGCGATGGACTCCACCCCGAATGAAGTGAGGAAGATCTACGACCTCGCCCATCGATTAGGCTGCAAGGGCATCACCATCTACAGGGAGGGGTCGAAGCCGGGACAGGTACTCACCCTAGCCGAGGGGGCAAAGGTCTGCCCCGATTGTGGCTCCTCATTGCGATACGAAAGCGGCTCGTTCGTTTGCGAGGCCTGCGGGTATGTGGCTAGTGGAAATATCCCTTGAAATCAATGCAATCAAACGTGATTATCAGAAAAATATATTTATAAGGTAAATTAACAGAATTGGTACTTGATGTTGACCGATAGCATCGGAAGACATCTCCTGTGCTCTTGCTCAGGAAACCGGCTTCACCCAACGATACACCTTCCCCTCCGTTAGGTGCTTTCCCCCTCAATTATCCGGTGTGAAGTCGGTAATCCCCTCTTTTTCTAATCCATGACTGAGGCATTTATGCATGTCATTGCGGTCTTAATGTACATAAATATTCACTACACGACAGAAATGTTATATATCGACGATTGATTACGGTTGCTTCATGAAACAGCAATCTGATCTCAGAGTCACCCTCGGGATCGAGGACATCCCGAAGAGATGGTACAACATCGCCGCAGATTTCCCGGAGAAACTGCCCCCGCCCTTGCACCCTGGAACGAAGCAGCCGGCCTCGTTCGATGACTTCCGGGCGATATTCCCGGATGAGATAATAAGGCAGGAGATGTCCGAGGAGCGATATATCGACATTCCCGAAGAGGTCCGCGAATCGCTCATCCTGCTGAATCGGCCCAGCCCCTTGGTCAGGGCAATACATTTGGAGAAAGAGCTGAAGACCCCCGCAAAGATCTTCTTCAAGCGAGAGGACCTAAGCCCGACAGGCAGCCACAAGCCGAATACCGCGGTAGCCCAAGCCTACTACAACATGAAGGCAGGCGTGGAGAACCTTACTACGGAGACGGGAGCCGGCCAATGGGGATCGTCGCTCGCCCTTGCCTGCTCCATATTCGGCCTTAATTGCACGGTATTCATGGTAAGGGTCTCCTACGATCAGAAGCCCTACCGCCGCTACGTCATGGAGACCTATGGCGCAAAGGTACATCCGTCGCCAAGCATGCTCACGGATTTCGGCCAGAAGCTCCTCAAGGAGAATCCGAACAACACCGGATCACTGGGCATCGCCATAAGCGAGGCGATCGAGACGTGCGTCAAAGCAACGAACACCAAGTATGCATTGGGTTCAGTGGCGAACCACGTGATGCTCCACCAGACCGTTATCGGACAGGAAGTGATGAAGCAGCTGGAAATGATCGATATCGAACCTGACTACATGATTGGCTGCGTAGGCGGCGGGTCCAACTTCGCCGGATTCTCCTTCCCGATGATCGGGCAGAAGATCAAGGGGAAGATCCAAACAGAGTTCCTGGCAGCTGAACCGGTCAGCGTTCCGTCGTTGACCTCGGGCGAATATCGATATGACTTCGGGGACACGGCCGGGATGACCCCGCTGTTCAAGATGTACACGCTGGGACATGACTTCATGCCCTCTCCGATCCACGCTGGAGGCCTTAGGTACCACGGAATGGCGCCGACGGTGAGCCTGGCTGTCAAATTGAGACTGGTCAGACCGGTTGCAATAGAGCAGAAGGACACGTTCTCCGCCGGCCTTATGTTCGCGAGAACCGAAGGCATCATTCCAGCTCCCGAATCAACGCACGCCATCAGGGCGGCGATGAACCTGGCTCTGGACGCGAAGAAGAAGAACGAGAAGAAGACCATTGTGTTCAACCTCTCTGGTCATGGCCTACTGGACATGTCTGGATATGCCAGCTACCTCAGCGGCCAGATGAAGGACGACTAAATCCCTTCGCCGCGCAAGCGGCAATCCTTTTCATTTTTCATCGAAAGCGAATTAACCTGCCAGGCCATTCTCGCGTCATCGATTCGCTTGGTGCTGAACGATGGATCCATGCATTATCGTCCATGGCGGAGCTTGGGATATACCAGAGGACCTCTGGGCAGCGCATCGTGAGGGATGTTCGAAGGCAGCGCATGAAGGGATGGAGATTCTGCGGAGAGGCGGTTCGGCGGTCGATGCCGTTGAGGTCGCCGTCAGTTCGATGGAGGACGACCCGACCTTCGATGCTGGTCGCGGTTCGTTCCTCAATGCGAACGGGGAAGTGGAGATGGATGCGACGATCATGGATGGCGACGACCTGTCGTTCGGTGCCGTCGCGGCCGTCCAACACATCATGCACCCGGTGACTTTGGCCCGAAGCATCATGGAAAGGACGCAGCATTGCATGTTGGTGGGGGAAGGTGCCTTGAAATTCGCACGCTCCATCGGCATGCCGACCGTTACACAGGAATGCCTGCTAACCGAAAGGGAGATGAAGCGATGGCAGGAGATCAAGAAAGGGCAATCCTTCGAACACCGCGAACTGTTCGATCCGGCGCAAGACCGTTACTCCCCCAGAGGCACTGTGGGGGCAGTGGCCATAGATTTCAGGGGCAAGATCTCGGCTGCGACCTCCACCGGTGGAACGCCCAACAAGATGGCGGGAAGGGTAGGAGACAGCTCACTGATCGGTTGCGGTAATTATGCAGACAGCAGATGCGCGGGGGTATCGGCCACGGGCTGGGGAGAACCGTTGATGAAGAGCGTCATGGCGAGGCGAGTCTGTCAGAATGTGGAGTGCGGAAGGAGCGTCGAGGAGGCGGCGAACGAAGCCATCCATTACTTGGAGGAAAGGGCGAAAGGGTATGGAGGGGTCATAGTGCTAGACAAGGGCGGCAATATGTCATTCTCCCATAACACACCACGAATGGCCGTTGCTGGCATCTCTGATAAAGGCGACCTTTTCGAGCACATTTGAGGAGAGCGAACCAAACCGATGCAGCTGTGACAGCATTGCTCGCCGCAGGTTCGTCGATCGAGTCCACAGCAGTGTGCATCTGAACTCGCAATCCCGGCGACACCAGAGCGGACATCGAGACACCCAATACATCCCGAACATCGGCGTTAACCGGCGAAAGGAATATCTCGCAGCGCATCATCATCGTGAGCGGGAAGTGAAATCGCTGAATCTGGTAAAGGCAGTCGTTTTCGATCTGGACAATACGCTGGTGCGGAGCCATATTGACTATGTGCGCCTGAAATCGGCAGTCTTGAAAGAACTTGCCACCGCGGGAGTCCCGGACCGATTGATTGATGCCGATGAGTCAGTGGTCGACAACTTCGTCCGGGGCAAGGCGTACCTGGAGGCGCATTCAGGCCCGTCGCGCCTGCTGGAATTGAACGCCAGACTAGACAGAGCCCTGACGGAAATTGAGATGGAGAGGGTTGATCAAGTGCGTGAGGTCGAAGGTGCGCTTGCCTTGGTGGATTCGCTGAAGAGCAAAGGGCTCAAGGTGGGGATACTGACCCGCGGCTCGAGAAGCTACGCCACGACCGTCCTGAGCCGCATCGGATTCGATGGCCAGATCATGCATCTGGTTTGCCGGGATGACTATCCCATGGAGGAGGCGAAACCGAATCGTCTGGCCATGAGCCGCATCGCCAGCAAGCTCGATTGCCGCCCAGAGGAGTGCCTGTTCATCGGCGACCACCCGATGGACCTGGAATGCGCCAAGGCTTCTGGTGCGACCTTCATCGGGGTGCTCACCGGCTCCACGAGCAGAGAGGGATGGAGCGAGACTGGGTGCGCGGCAGTGATCGAAAGCGTGGCCGACCTGCCAGAATGGCTAAAGAATAGAGATCGTTCCTGATGCTGAGGCGATGGATTGATTATCGGAACGTCGCAATAGACGAGCATGAAGCGGACCGTGCTATCTTTGGATGCGCCGAAACCGGTTGGCCCGTATTCTCAGGCCATCATATCAAACAAGTTCGTCTTTTGCTCTGGCCAGATAGGGATCGACCCGAAGACCGGGAAACTGGTGGAAGGCGGATTGGAGGCGGAGACCAGGCAATGCTTGCTGAATCTGGAGCATGTTCTCGCTTCGATCGGGCTGACAACGAGGAGTGTCGTCAAGACGACAATCTTCGTAACCGACCTGGCCGACCTGAAGCTCGTCAATGACATTTATGCTTACAACTTCGTGAAGGATCCGCCTGCCAGGAGCATTGCCGAGGTTGACCAGCTGCCACTCAAGGCAAAGATAATGATCGACGCGATCGCCGAAACGTTCTAGAACAAGGTTCAGTGGCCTTCGCTTCGGCGGCGACCTCTGCCAAGCGGTCGACCGCAGGCAGCATGGGAAACGCGAAGCTCCCGATTGCTGTGCCATCCCATCCAAACTTAGATTAACCCTCGTTTGCCTTGATGAACCGAATGCAAGAAGAGCCGCAACCCTCACCTCCATCAGGGCCCCCGAGCAAAGGGAAGAAGAAGACGAGCTTCGGAGTCACGGGCATGACCTGCGCTTCGTGCGTCGACACCATTCAACGCAGCCTGACGGATCTCCAAGGAATCGAGAGCGCGAACGTGAATTTGGCGACCGAAAGGGCCACCATCTCGTATGATCCGAGCAAGGTGGATATTGAGCAGATAAAGAAGTCGGTCAGGGACGCGGGATATGACGTCGTCCTCAACGTCGTGACTATTTCCGTGGGCGGCATGAGCTGCGCATCCTGCGCCAACACCATCGAAGAGGCGCTGATGTCGCTAGATGGCGTCCAAGCCGCCTCCGTCAATCTGGCCAGCGACAAGGTGACCATCACTTACGATCCCGCAGGTCGTGCGCATCCCCGATCTGAAGAGGGCGATCCGCGATTCAGGCTACGAGGTGATCGAAGCCGAATCGGTCGATACTGAGAAGAAGGCGCGGGTGGAGGAGATGCAGCGCAAGAAGAGGCTGTTGCTCTTCAGCGTCGCCTTGTCGGTACCGACCTTGGGACTGGCGCTGGCCATGATGTTCACGGACCTGGGCAAGGTCCAATTCTTCATGGACTATGGCAACTACGTCCTCCTCATCCTCGCGACGCCGGTGCAGTTCATCGCCGGGTATCGCTTCTACGTGAACGCGTACAAGGCCGCAAGGCATCGCACCACCAACATGGACACCCTGATCGCGGTGGGGACCTCCGCGGCGTACTTCTACAGCGTGGCAGTGGTCTTCCTACCGGGAGCGGTGGCGTTCCATGACACCTACTTCGACAGCTCGGCCATGATCATCACCCTGATACTGTTCGGAAAATACCTGGAGGCCAAGGCCAAGGGGAGCGACGTCCGAGGCGATCCGCAAGCTCATCGACCTTCAGGCGAAGACGGCGAGGCGCATCATCGAGGGCATCGAGACCGAGGTGCCGGTCGAAGAGCTGGACGTCAACGACCGATTCGTCGTCAGGCCGGGAGAGAGGGTGCCCACGGACGGAACGGTCCTGGAAGGGGCTTCGGCCGTGGACGAATCGATGCTGACCGGCGAGAGCATACCGGTGGAGAAGGCAGAAGGCTCCGAGGTCATCGGAGGCTCGATCAACAAGAACGGTCTGCTCACCGTCAGGGCCACCCAGGTCGGCAAGGACACCACCCTGGCTCAGATCGTGCGACTGGTGGAGGAGGCCCAAGGGTCCAAGGCACCGGTCCAGAGGCTCGCAGACAGAGTGGCGGCGGTGTTCGTTCCTGCGGTCATCATCATCGCGATCGCGACCTTCCTCTTCTGGTACTTCGTCGGATACGACCTCTTCGCCAGCATGCCGGCGCCCAGATTCGTGTTCTCGCTCACCGCCTTCATCTCGGTCCTGGTCATCGCCTGCCCCTGCGCTCTGGGCCTGGCCACACCGACGGCGATAATGGTGGGAACGGGCAAGGGCGCGGAGAACGGCATCCTGATCAAGAACGGCGAGGCATTGGAGCGGGCCGGAAATGTGGAAGTCATCGTGTTCGATAAGACCGGAACGCTGACGAAGGGGGAGCCGGACGTCACCGACGTGAAGACAGTGGGAGCTTCGGAGAACGACGTCATATTCTTCGCGGCGAGCGTGGAGAAGGGTTCGGAGCATCCATTGGCCAAGGCGATCGTGCGCAAGGCGGAACATCTGAAGATCGACCTGGATAACCCGAGCGAATTCCAGAACCTTCCTGGCAGGGGGGTCAGGGCGATGGTCGACGGATCCCTGGTCCTGCTTGGCAACCGGGCCCTGATGCAGGAGTCTCAAATCGAGATCCAAGGATCAGGAAGCGGAAATCCAATCGATCGAGGAGCACGGAAGGACCGCAATGCTGCTGGCGAAGGACTCCAGACTTATCGGGATCATCGGCGTGGCGGACGTGGTGAAGCAGACCTCGGCGGAGGCGATCGCCGAGCTGAAGCGCATGAACATCGAGGTGGTCGATGCTGACCGGCGATAACCGCAGGACGGCAGCGGTCATCGCCAAGGAATTGGGCATCGACCGGGTGCTGGCGGAGGTCCTCCCTGAGGACAAGGCCAAGGAGATCGCCAAGCTCCAGGCGGAGGGCAAGGTCGTGGCAATGGTCGGCGATGGCGTCAATGACGCGCCGGCCCTGGTCATGGCGGACGTGGGCATCGCCATCGGCTCGGGAACGGACGTGGCGATCGAGAGCGGGAGCATCGTGCTGATCAAGAACGACCTCAGGGACGTGGTGGCGGCGATCCAGCTGAGCAAGCGGACCATGCAGAAGATACGCCAGAACCTATTCTGGGCCTTCGGCTACAACACCGCCGGCATACCGCTGGCGGCGGGGTTGATCTTCCCGTTCTTCAATGTGCTACTGCCTCCGATCGTCGCCGCAGGGGCGATGGCCATGAGCTCCGTCTCGGTGGTCAGCAACGCAGCGCTATTGAAGAGGTACACGCCTGAGATCAAGCGGGAAGGCAAGAAAGAGGTGAAAGGATGAATGACAGCGAATAGATCCGATATGCAAGATGGAAGTGGACGAGAAGACCGCGAAATGGAAATCGACCTACAAGGGCAAGGACTACTACTTCTGCGCACCTGGCTGCAAGAAGAAGTTCGACTCCGACCCGGATAAGTACTCGAAGTAGGCGATCAAGGCCGGCGGCCCGAAGGCTATTAGATAGGGATAGCGTTCGGGGTTAGCACTGAGAGCATGGACGAATCATCAGCCGACGGCAAGGCCAAAGCGCGCAAGATCGCAATCACGGTGACCGAGCAGCCCAAACCAGAACCGGTCGCGCCAGTAGCAGAGCCAGCCAAGCCCAATCGCAAGGCGATCCGCAACTCCTACATCTACATCGGCATCGGCGTAATCCTGGTCGCCGTGAGCTCGTTCGACATCTACGATCCAGGAGCCAAAGGACAGGCGTCCATGGGATTGCTGATCGTCGGCGGTCTTTGGCTTGCATACGGCATATTCGCCTACATCAGAGCAAAGGCCTAAGAACGAATGCCGATCCGCATTCCGCTTTCAGCGCCTCCCATATTATGGTGAAGGATTCTAGTGCCGAACCATGGTCATAATGACTCGGGCTGGTGCATGCATCGAAGAGCCATTGGAATGGATTGAGCGACGGCGCTCGACCTAAAGCTTGTGCTCCTGGTGCTCGACATCATGGCGCTCGGCCTCGTACGACTCCGCCTTCTCATCGAATTGATCCTTCCGCGGCAGCAGCTTCTTCCCTACCCCCATTGCATCCATGCCGATCTCGAAGAGCTTGGAAGGAATGCCGATGCCATAACGCGTCTTCATCCCGAGCAGCTTGCCAGGATTCATTATCTCCTTCTCGTCCAGCGCCTTCTTGATGGCCTTCATCTGCTTGGAGCCGTCCTTTCCTCGGATGATTTCCAGGTTTCCGGCGAAGAAAGCTCCGAATCCCAAGGGCCTGCCTCCGTGCTCGAAGCTCAGGTCCGAGAGCTTCTTGTTGAAGGCGTAGTTGGTCAAGCTAATGAGCGAGTCTGGATCGAAGAAGAAGTAAGGCATGAACATGACCGTATTGCGATCACACATTATCCCGATGATCGCGCCCTCCATCTTGAATTCCGTCAAGAGCGAGTAGCATTTCGAGGTCACCTCGCCGAAATCCTTGAGGCGGGTCACGACCTCGCCTGGAATCGAGCTCAGGCCTACCTCGCGGGAACGGAACTCGTAGCACCTTTCGTCCCACTCGTGCTTCCCGACCTCGTCGCTCATCTTCTTGCCGCCGGTCTTCGCCACGATGGCATCGACGATTGCCTCCTCCCGGGCAACCTCCTCCTTGGCCCCTTCGAAGGTCACGTTCAATATGGTGCCCACCTCAGGCGCATGCCTGCCTGACTTCCGCAGGTATTCGAAATGCCTGCCATCAGAGAAGGCGATGTGGAGCGGCGAGATTCGCGCCCGGCATATCTCCCAGAGAGGCTGCTGCAACGCCTCCAGCTTGTCAAAGGAATACGAATTGTTCTTCAGGACCTCTGGTGCAGGCTGAAGCTTCACCGTGACCTCGCAGATGATGCCCAGAGTGCCTTCGGCCCCGATCATCAGGGCGTTAAGATTGTACCCGGCGCTGTTGTCCGCCACCTGGTCGAAGCCGGTATCGATCAGCGATCCGTCCGGCATGACCACCTTCATGTTGCGCAGGTTGTTGCCCGGTCCGCCGTACTTGTAAGAGCCGATCCCCACGCCATCCTTGGCCAGCCAGCCTCCGATGGTGGCGCTCGGGAAGCTGCTCGGATAGGATCCCAGCAGCATGCCCTTCTCCAGGCAGGTCTCGTAGATCTTCTTGTACTCTGCACCCGCCTCGACGGTGATGCAGAGGTTATCGACATCCACCTTGAGGATCCGGTTCATCTTGCCGGCCATATCGATCAATATGCCGCCGAAGATGGGCATGGACCCACCCAGTCCCCAAGATGAGGCTCCCCGAGGAGTGATCGGGATTCCGTCTTCATGCGCAATTTGCACTATTCTTTGGACATCTGCCGTATCCTTTGGCCTGACCACAACATCGGGTATGTTCTTGAATGCCAGCTGGGTCTCCTTCGGCAAAGGGGCCAGGTCATGACTGTAAAGCAATCGTTCCATTTTGCTGGTCTTGACGTTCTCCTTTCCGATCGCGGCCTCGAGCTTCTTAACCAAAGAACTGGGAACTTCCGCAACTTTCTTCTCTTCAGCGGCTACCATGAAACATCCTCCATTGGGCGGGACAATAAGTCGGCTTGGGATTGTATATGACGTATATGAATGCTACTTCGAAATCGAATCAATGGCACAAGGCGAGAGATGCATCCAGGCTCTTCATATTAACCACTGTTAAAAAATGGATACGCCCGGAGTTTACGGCGCCTCGGGGTACTTCGGCATGTCCTCATTCGATGGTGACTGCAGTCGTCATCGTTCGGGCCCATGACATCCCATCTCACTCATCGAGCGCCCGTTCAAGTTGAACGTTTGTTTCGACGACGGAATCCTCCGCCCTTTTTCGGGGACCGCAGTTCCCCGATAGTTGCTTTGGATTGTGGTTTCTAGGCCACAAATGGGACCAGACGTCTTTGGCAGCGTCCTCAAACGCCGCAGGATCCTATCTGGTTTCCCCCAGATGCATTTCGCCTCCGGGCTATGATATCGATTGGTGGCGGGTCATAAATAGGTTGCCTTCACAGCGTTACCCTCCGAAGAATCGTAGGGAATGAAGGACTATCCAATGAGTCAATTGAGAGAGAAAATGCCCGGAGTATGTGCGGAATCAGTTGTCGGCTCGGTGACCCTTAACGCGCCATTCCTCAAAATGGCGTCCGTTGCTAGGGCGACCGGTCGTCTATTTCGTACCCGATTTCCACTGCGGGATATTCTCGCGGAGCGGTTCGGTCGAATCCACCCATTGCCTCCCGATGTATTCAGCATCGTGGCAGGGCGAAACACCGCCATGAAGGCAGTGCATAGACTCCACGCAGATCGAGCGACGCCAAGGCGTCTCCGTTCCTCTGCGCGTTTGCCTGATTCCTTCGCGCCTCCGGGCAACCTTTAGTATGTGTCGGCCGCATTATTTATAAATTGTCACCGAACGTAGGGGCGCATTATTATTGTCATAATATAATGTCATAATTTAACATTGATATCGTCATTTGTCCCGGGATCGAAATCGCATATGGGCCAGTCTAGAGTTCCTTCGTTATATCGCCCACTAGCATGAGCCAATTTGAATGTTCGAAAAAGGTTCACGATGACTCTTTGGTCACTTCTTCAGAATCGCCATCTGATTGCGGATATCGCGTATCTTCTCGTTCAGACGTTCGATGTGCTCCTCATTTCTGAGCTTCACTCGGTCGAACTGGGACTTGTCGATTTCATGGCGCTTGAGCTTTTTTTCCGCCTCATCGAGGTCTGATCGATACTCGCCTTTGACAGCGTTCAGCTCCTTGAGCTTCTTCTCTAATCTCTCAACATTCGGACTGAACATATGTCTCCCTTCAACGACTCCGAATCCAGATGATATATCGCCCAATGACGATTTAATCCTAACGTTTCGACTAGTTCAAGAATATTCTGCGAGACCCTCTGAATTGGTGGTATGGAGCCATGTGACTGGGCCAGCCGCTCGCTGTTCAGCAAATAGAGGTGGCTCATGCAGCGGCAATCAGAGGAACCGAATCCTGGCGCAACGGCAGATGAGGTCTTTGCGATCAGATCGCTGATCTTGCATTCCAGCCTCATTGCCGATTCGAGCACGATCGCTCCCTCGACTTGCGCCTCCGCTCTTAGGTAATCGATGTGCCAGTGCCTCTTGCCACTACCGGCCAGGTGCCGGTTGAGCCTCGCTTCCCAACCGTTAAGGGCAGATCCGACGTACGCGTACAAACCGGCGGGGAAGCTCACCATGCCCAGCTTGCCCACGGCGATCTGCTTCTCTTCGGGCATTCTCAGGAAGAGGACGTAGGAGCCTGGCTCCCCTTTCATCGGTTCATCACCATCTGAGCGCGCGCTCCGAGCTTCGTCTGCAATACACCAGTCTTCCTCAAGGCGCATTCATCTTGCTCGAAAGCTTGACCACTCTCTCGCCCAGCGCACGAGCCTCCTTCAGCGCCTTTTCTTCCTTCGCCACGGCGCCCAGTTCCCGCGAGAATGATTGCACGAAGGCCTTGCCCGGCAGCACCATGCCCTGCAAGGTCATGAAATCCATCAGATAGGCGGCGGAGAATTCATGGCCAGCTCTCCCTCCAACGGTGATGGCCGCCCCCACCTTGTTCTCCAGCTTCCTCCCGGTCTTTGCCAGGAAATACGTCCGATCCAAGAAGGTTTTGGTCTGCCCGGTTATCATACCGAAATATATCGGAGAACCGATAATTATGGCATCAGCGGCAGTCAGCTTGGGATAGAAAGACTGCATGTCGTCATTGATGCAGCATTTGCCTCCCTCGCCGCATTGCGGGCAGGCCCTGCAGCCTTCGATGCACTTCCCGCTCAAACCAATGAATTCAACGGTTGCTCCAGCTAGTCGAGCTCCCTCGAGTGCCTCTTTCACAATGATCTCCGTGTTGCCATTCTCCCGAGGGCTTCCAGATATGCCAAGGACCCGCATTGCTCACACCTTGAGCGAGAATACTCGTCCAACGGGCTTAATACGTTCGCTCGGTGTGTTGGGACCGAGGCGCTAAGGCGACGAGGCGCTGTCGCGGGTCTGCAGTTGCGCCGTCGTCAGAATCCGGATCATCGTGCTCCCCCCCAGCCGGGAAGGGGTGATGACCGTAAGGTCCCTCAGCTTCCTGCCGAAGATGTCGATATCCCCCAGCATCTCCTTGCTCTCCTCGTATGGAATCTTGACGCGGAGGCCGTCCGAATGGAGGACGACCGGGGACGGGCGAAGGCTCTGTTTCACGGATTCGAGTTCGTCCACCCTCTGCTTCACCTCGGCGGGATGGACGCATAGCGGGTCCTCGTCGATGAGCTTCCTGCGCTTGAAGATCGCCGCCTCGACCGACGTGGCAGTTTCCTCGAGCTTCGCGATCTCGTCCGCCCGCCGCATTCGCTCAGCCTTCCGTCCCACGCCGCAGACCACGCCTTCGCAATTAGGTAAGCTGGATATCTCCGGCCCGCAGACCACGATCACCGGGATCTGGATGTCTTCGAACAGGTGCACCTTCTCCTTTATGATGCAGTCCGCGAAGTTGCCCAGGACGAAGATGGCCGCGTCGTACTCTTCGATGAATGCTTTCTCGTCCGCCGTGATCTGCCCCGTTTCCCTGCCCTTACCTCGCGCCAGCCCCATGACGACCGTGATCGCCCCGTAGCGACGCAGG
This sequence comes from Methanomassiliicoccaceae archaeon, assembly GCA_963768775.1. Taxonomy (GTDB): domain Archaea; phylum Thermoplasmatota; class Thermoplasmata; order Methanomassiliicoccales; family UBA472; genus FEN-33. The sequence continues at coordinate 196,383 of CAVYIY010000006.1, read as the reverse complement.
TGCTCGGCGATGTCGCAGACCGGGTGCGGCATATGATGCCTTCCCAAGGTCGGGGCGACCACCGCGATCTCGGTACCGGCCAGGGGTACCTCGACCAGCTTCCCTCCCAGCTCCCTCGTCTTGTTCTCGACGATCGGCCGGTCCTCCGAAGGAATGGCGATGGTAACGGTGATCGCTACCTGCAATTGCGTCTTCTGGATGACGAAACCGCCGATGTCCTCCACCAGCTCGTACAGCTCACTGATGCGGTAGACGCCGCCGTCGAACATCAAAACCTCGTACATCAGCCATCCTCCTCCTCGCTTTCCTCCTCTCCCTCCGATCCCTCCTCCGAGACCGTAGAGGATTCCATTTCCCCCTGCAGCTGCTTCGCCATGGAGACGAGCTCGTCCGTCATAATATGCTCCGTGGCGGCAATGGTCATTACCGTGTCGGATGAGAGGGTATGATGCACTTTGAACCCTTCAGGCAGGAGCCGCCAAAGGGCGTCGAGCAATTCCTTCTTCAGCTCCTGGCCCGGGTCCAGCTCGATCGATCTTACCTGGTCCGATTTGATCCCATGGCAGAGGATCTCCAAGCGGCTCAGCTGCTCGATGCGCTCCCGGCCGAAGCGCTTCCAGAGGTTGGCCAGCAGCACCGGGGCGTAGGACTCATTCGTGATGTTGAGATAAGTGTTATCCCCCTTCTCCTCGACGATCGCCACCTCGTCCAGCCTGACCGTCGTTCTCGCCTTCCGCGTTCTCACGCTGACGAGGAACAGCGGCTTCTCCGGGATGATGACGATGCGTGCCTCCTCGATGCGATTGGCCAAGCCGAGGTCCACCAGGATGCGCTTGAATAGCTCCGCGTAGAGCTGGTTGCCGTATTCCTCTGTCCCTTTCACAGTGATGTTCATCTGTGCCCCTCGAGGAATCCAGACGACAGGAGCGCCGCCCCGACCGACCCGATGTACTGGGAATTCGGCGGAACGATGGGCTGCGAACCGACCACGCTGCCCAATGCCTTCACCAGGCCAGAGATGAGCGAGGTGCCCCCCACTTGAATGACCGGCTGGCGAACATCGATCTCCTGCAGCTGCTGCTCATATACCTGATCGGCGACGCTTTGGCAGGCGGCCGCGGCGACGTCCTCCATCGTCTGGCCTGCCGCCAGTGAGGTGACCAGGTCCTGGATGCCGAAGATCGAGCAGTAGGAGTTCATGGGCACCTTCTTGGCATCTCCCCGGTCCGCCAATGCCCCCAATTCCGTTATTTCCACCTTCAGCCGCTTCGCCGTGAGCTCCAGGAAGCGTCCGGAAGCGCCTGCGCAAATCCCTCCCATGGTGAAATTGTCCGGGATGCCGTCCCTCACGGTGATGGCCTTGTTGTCCATCCCGCCTATGTCGATGATGGTGGCCTCGCCCTTCTGTCGGTCTGCTAGCCAGACCGCTCCCTTCGAATTGGTGGTCAGTTCTTCCTGGACCAGCTGGCAGTTCAGCTTCTTCCCGATGATGTAGCGCCCGTAGCCGGTCACCCCTATGGCCTCGAGGTCGGCGAGCTTCACCCCGGCCTCCGCCAAGGCCTTGTCCAGCGCCTCCTCGGCGGAGCCGACCACCTCTCCGGTCGGATGCCAGAACTTGCCGATTATCTCATTGTCCCTCATTATCATCGCTTTGGTCGTAGACGAGCCGGAGTCGATGCCTGCCGTCAGTCCTACCTGCCTCTCCCTGGCCAGAAGCTCCTTGCGCTCCACGATGGTGACCAGCGCCTCCATGCGAGTAAGAAGCTGCCCGGCCTTGGTCCGCTCCGTGAACGAATAGGTCACCACCGGAAGGCGCGAATGCTCCTGGACATAGCGGCGGAGCTCGTTGCGGATCAGCGCCGCTTCCGCGCAACGGAAGCAGGAGGAGATGAAAATGGCGTCTGCGTCATAGCGCCCTTGCGTGATTGCCATGGTCCGGGCGATCATCAGCTTGAGCTGGGCGCTCGTCGGCTTGAAACCGAACTCCTCCACCGCCTTCTCGATCTCAGCGGCCTCGACGTCGGGAAACACCATCTTCGCCCCCACGGTGGTCGCGGCCCTCTCGATCTCTGACTGGACGCCGCTGTATTCGGTCCCGCAGGATAGTTGCGCTATCTTGATCATTTCAATCCCTCCAGGAACGCCTTTATCTTCGATACCAGGATCTTCGCCTCTTCCTCGTTCGTGGGGTAGCGGACCTCCAATAGCGGAATCTTACGCTTCTTCACCAGGAAACGGATCATCTCATCGGTTCGATGGCAGCCGACGCAGCCGAACTCGAAGGGGGCGTCCTCCATGATTATCGCCGCCTCGGCCTCGTCCACGAGCGGCCCCCAGACCGCCAGCCTTCCCCTGATGCCTGATGGGACCTCGATCCCTGCGTACTTCAGTCCCTTCTTGACATCGTTCGGCGTCACGTTGATCGGCGGCGATTCGATCTCCGGGTTAAGCACCCGTTTGCTTATTGCACCCATCAAGCTTAGAGGAGTGTGACCATAGCGCTCGACCAGATCATATAGGATCAGGCTATTCGGCGGGACGATGAATACCTTCATTTCGTTTCCTCCACGATTCTCTTGAGCTCTTCGATTGTGATCTTTTTCCGGCGGGGTGGCTCTTGTATCGCTTCGCCCCTTTCCGCGCAGTTGATGCCCTTCTCGATCAACGCCAGACATTCCCATTCCTTTTCCAGTTGGGTGAAGCCGGGCCTCGACCCATGATGGGCGCGACAGCGGCGCGCGTCCCCTATGGGGAATCCGCGCACCTTCGTGAAGATGCGATTGGGGTCAAGCTTGCGCACCGCCTCCAAGGTTCGGGCGACCTCCCCTCTCTCGCCCTCGACCATGGCGCCGTAGCAGGTCTCCTTCACCGTGACCTCAGCGTTCAATGTGTGTATCAAGCGCGTAATCTGGTCGGGCGTGACCGAAGAGGAGGGCGCGATGACTATCATCCTGGTTTCAATTTCCTTTGGCATTTCTCTTCCCCCTGCTCTCGTCTCTTTTCCTCTTCGACGCCTTCTTCGGTTCGGGAGGTGGCACCTCGCGCACGTAGATGATCGATTCCTCGGCCAGGTCCTTCTTGAGCAAGTCGAGGCTGCTCACGATCCTGCCTACCACGTTGGTTCCGTAGCGCTCCTCTCCGGTCGAGCCGAACTCGTTGCTCTCCTCCAGTCGTATTCCGATTAAGCCGCGGTTGGGCCGGGACATGTTCGTGACCGCGAGTTCTCCTGGCGTCGATCGCTCGGAGAACGGATTCTCCGGTAGTAGGCTCGCCGCGTCGCGAACATTGCCTGCGAAGCTGACCAACGGCATATCTGGGAACGTGAAGTAGACCTTCATGGTGCCGATGGGCTTGTGGTCCAATCCGGTCATTCTGCGGAAGTAGCGATAGGTCTGCGGCGCTTTGTCGGGAATCAGCATCAGGTCGTTTATCTGCTCGCTGCGGACACCTTGTGTCTCGATCTCGTTCTCGTGTAGCGCGTCCATGGTCAGCTCCGGCTCCTGCTCCACGATTGTGGCATCGTCCGCGGTTTCCCCCGTCCGCTTCTGCTTCATTCCCCGGCTCTCCAACAACTTCTGCCCTTCGACCTGGGACAGGCCGATGACCATTATCCGGGTCGGATCGGCGACCAGGGTCAATTTGGCATTGACCGGCGCGGAACGGAGGAGTTCCAGTCCTTGAACCACCGTCCCCACCACGCTGTGCGACTTTGAGATTTGGCGACGAGTAAGGTAGAAGTAGATTCGCCCCATTCCGCTGCCCTCGTTGCGCACCGTCACCACGCCCGGCTCGCGGATGACGGACTTCTCCTTGACCAGGGTCACATCCAGATCGCTTGAGAACGCGCAATAGGTCTGCGTTCGCTCAGTTACGGAAAGGACACCTTTCTCTGTGTTGACCAGGAAATGCTCGCAGGCGACGGGCGAGTCCTTGTCCAATTTCACTTTGACATAGGTCTCGATCGAATCGAAGCCGGCCAGTTTGTGCTTCAGGTCATCGGTAGCGATGGTGTTGCGTTCCTGGAATTCCTCCACCACCGGACTAACGCCTAGCAGGGCTTCGCCCTCCTTCATCATGGCGAGGATGTGCCGCCCTCTCGTGATCCTCCCAACCACTGCCCCTGGGCTTCCGTACTGCCCATCATGGTCTGACTTCGCGACCATTAGATAGGTGCTCCTCGAATCGAAGCCGCCGAGGGCGAAGAAGCAGTCGAAGCGCTCGTACTTGGCCAGGTCGTGGCTGACCTCAATTTGTGTGGGGAAGGAGCCGATCGCTAGGACCTTCGATGTCTGCCAGCGGACCTTTTTCGCCACAATCTCGCGGACCATCTCGCGGAAGAGCGCCGCATATTTAGAGCCGTTTAGCTTCAGCCTGATCGGACCGTATGGCGTGGCCAGATCGAACTCGTCAGTCTCTCGTTTCATCGATTCGGTAGAACGGATCAATGCTATGAGAGAACCAGGATGGTAGGGTTGGCCCTTGATTGCCTCGGAAAGGACTGAGGCGGCGGTGATCTCCACCGGTTCACTGTTTACATGGATTATCATTCAGCAGCCAAAGTCATCACCCAGTGCCTTTAAATCCTTTTCCCGCGTCGAAATTGGCACCTAAAAACACCTTCTTAACGGCTCTGTGTGGTTGTTTTGACGTCCAGCTTCATCTTCAAGCCTTCCAAGGACGTCATCAAGCCCATTATTCCTAGCTTCCCATCGAAGTAGTCTTTCAGAAGGCTCACACCTTCCGGAGGTATGGCTGCGATCAGCTCCACCTCGATCGGTATCAGCGTTCCTAGGGGTCCATTGGGCAGGACGTCCTTCTGTTCTTGTAGCCACTCCTCAAGTGGAGGATTATCGTAGACGTCGCGCATGTTCGAGCTGGCATCGGCATCATGGCCTTGCATGAAGTTGGTCGCTGGCTTCGATAGTCCGGCCTTCCTGCATTGAGTAGCTACCCAATGGCGCATGTCCTTCGGCCTGAGCTTCGGCAGCTTGTATTTCAGCCGAAGGCCGTTCCAATGCTCCCTGAAACGTGGTGTATCCATCCGCCTAGCGATATTCACTTTGCCAGCTTCGGTCAGCCCTTTATATGGCAGTATCCAGCCGTTGCCGTTGGGGTTAGGATGAACCTTCCTCCAATTTTCGAGCGCTTCTACGACATTGGGCGCTAGGTTGACAGCCACGGGCGAGAATGTCTTGAACTCACTTCCCGCTCCGGTGCTGATGATAGAGCAGGGACGCCCATTAGCGTCGTACTGCACATCGCTCCACCTCATGCCCGTGCAATGGCTGGGTCTCCATCCATGCTGGGCAGTGAATAGCCAGACTAGCTTGAGGTAGGGGTCCTTCTCCATTGCTAGGGCTTTGGCCCACTCCTGCACTATCGAGTTGGGCGGGGTCGATTCTCTTTGGACCTTTGGCAGCTTCCCTATGTCCATCTTGACGTCCAAGATAGGCCATGGGAGACCGATGCCGTTCTGCCAGACCCTCTTCAGGGCTGCCAGCTGGGTCCTTACCGATGGCTTGGGGATCGTGCTGATGTAATCCAGGATTAGTTCTTTCCCCTTTGCCCCACCGAGTTGGCGCTTCGTGTATTGCTCCAGGTGGACCTTCTTGGCCATCTTCCTGAACCGGCTTAGATAGAAGCTTTGGGTTGGTGCCTTCAGGCCCATTCTGGTGGCTTTATTGAATCGCTCTTCGACCTCTTTCAGATCCATCTGAGCATCAATGTCGATGTTAGGATGGTCCGGAAGAGATTGCTGCTCGCCTGTCCCGAGGGGTTTCGCCCCAGTTGTGCTGAGGTCTCGGGTTGCATTTTCGTGTCCCGGACTCGTGTGGTTCCCTTCCACGAGGCCACTGGGTATATTGGCCAGTGATATAGTAATATTATCGTCCAGTTGCAAGGCCCCGCCTTGGGCATCCGAAGACTTTTCGGCCGGACACATTCTAGCTTGTACCCTCCTTCGTACCACATTTCAGCTCACCCAACTCACCAACGATTGTTAAATTGACGTAGCCAGCATGATAAGCTGTCATGGTGAGTTGGTGGGGAGGTTCACTTCTCAACGTCATCCCCCTTCCTGTATCCGTACTTTCTCAGATTCGCGGCATAAGTTTTATCGAAGCCTTCCGAGACAAACATCGACGCCCTGCCACGCCCCGATCTGAATCGGAAGCCCAAAAGCCTCAATATTCTCCCGACGGTCTGCGTGTTCGGTGGGTCGTCCTGCTCGCCCATCATGTTAAGATCAGTCGTTAATTGGTCCGCGACGTCCCTGGTGGATATAGTAGTAACATCGCGCAGTTTGTCCACCTGATCGATACGTTCCCTCTCAGTCTTGTAGATGGCAGGACTATAGACTGCCTGGAATGCGTAGAATACTCTTGCTTCGAGTGTTTCCAAAAGCCCCGCGTTGGCATCATTCTCAGATTGTGCCAGTAGTTCCAAGGTTGAATCGTAATCCTTGAAAATCAGCCCAGGGACTAACAGTTCCGAGACTTTATCTATCGATCTGTCGTCGAGCAGTATCTCCTTGCCGTCGATGATTATTGGCTCTTCGGCCAGTTTATCAGCCTTTTCGATGAACGGGGTGAGGTCTATCTCGCCACTAAGAACGCGCAACCTGAATGCCAGCAGTCGCCCTCGGAGGGCTGCCATGCCCTTATGGTCTAGCCTCCGCCTGATAGGAGCATCCTTGAGGACGGCGTTCGAGGGCTTCTGCATCATGCAGATCAGCAGTCCCCGGTTCAGTACGTCCTCCTCCGTCGGTTGCCGCTTGCTTCCTAATATCATCGAGCCATAGACCTTGAAGAACTCAACCTCTCCTTTCTCATTGCAGCGAGGCACTCCCGGACCGTCCGCGAAACCGCCTTTGATAATCAGGTCGACGTCCGACTTCTTCGGCCCTTCGAGCTTTTGGAGTTCGTCGATGCAGATGGTAAGATGATACTTCTCGATCAATCTGAAAAGGCTTGCGCCGGTTGGATCAATCACGAGCATTCCCCGGTAACAAAGGTTCGCGAGGCACTCCAGCGTCCTGGACTTCCCCGTTTTGGTCGGTGCATAGAAGATTGGCCGGGTCGCGGTGGTCAGTTGGTCCCTGATGTAACTGCATATTATCACGTTGGCGATGACCGAGTAGAATCGCTCGTCCTGAAACCAGATGGATTCGGCAAAGAGGCGCACAAGGTCAGTATGTAACGTTTCGTCGTCATCATCAGTCAGGGGCTTGTCTGCGAAGGGGAATATCTTGAAGAGCGTTTTGGCCCGTTGTTCAAGCACCGCTCCTAGCTTCTCATCCTCCGCTTTCCATTCGGTTAGCGACTTGACCTCTATACTGCCAGGATTAGCAATGGTGAATCCGACCCTGCCATCATCTTCAATGTATGGCTCGTAATCGTCGATATTTGGAGGAATCATTCAGTATCCTTCCTCCTTTAACACAAGCTTCAACCCCCCGCTCCCCTTCGAGGATATAGCACAGCCTCTCGCTGATGCCTTATATCCGAGGCCGTTACTGATTTCTTTCAGCTTTTTAGCGAGTACCGCCATATCCGCTTTTCTCCGCGACCTTGCCCCTGCGCCCTCGCACAGACGAGGCAACTTGAACTCCGGAGGCATGATCCATCCCTCCAGCTTCTCGATCATTTCAGAATGCCTCCTTCTTTGCCTTGAGAGTTCGATTCCTTTCGGAGCCCGCGTACTAGAATGGCTCTTGCCAGTGTGTGCGGTGGCAGCACAAGCTCTTTGGCCTGTTTCTTCAGCTCTTCAATATCCTTCGCGTCGAGATAGACTGTTATTGGTCGCATGATAACCTCCTAACTACCCTCTCCTAACAGGAGATGTTATCTAGTAATTTGACAAATATAGACTGCATATTGGTGTTTACAAATGGATAGCCAGCATGCCAAAGAACTCCTCAAGGATTTCGGATTCTTTGCCAAAGTGCAAAGGATGGAGTGGGATCTTGAGACACCTGATGTCAAAAGAAACCCGATTGAGAGGATGATCTTCCTTGTTCTCGATTGCGATGCATATCTTTTCGATCAGGAGGAAGGATTTGGAGCTGGATTGACCCAAATAGAGTTCCTTTACCTCTTCGACTCCTATCCACCCATCAGAAGAAAGACAACGAACAACGCAGAGTCTAAGAAAGCGAAGGAGTTCAGCAGATTGGATCTCATCAAGAAAGTAATGGGACCTCTCGAATTTGTTCCTCCAATCAGCCCCCAGCACTTGAATGGAGTGCTCCAAAGGATGGCCGGTCGCGGCGAACTCACGAGAATACAAAATGTCGCGAAATGCGAGAGACCGAGGTATCAGGAACGGCCATCTGGGCGCTATAGACTCAGAGCCATCCGAAACGTTAAAAAGAAGGTAAAAGCAGCAAAGGACCAACAGTTTCTCAACAACGGCAATATCGTGCTATTATTCCCCGAATCACAGGTCGGCAATAAGCCTCCTGAAAGGCGAGTCCAGCGCAATGCCGACAAGTCACAGAGGACAAAATCATGCGTCAAGCTGACCTACGAAGCTAGCCCACTCTTCGAGAAGGCGATAGAAAGCCTTCTCGATGGTCATAAAGAGGAAATCGAAAAAGCTGCCCACAGCATCTATCAAAAGAGCCAGCATCGACCAAAGATGAATATCTTCGAGGAAATTGATAAATTGAAAAGACCAATGCCAATGCCTATGATTTTAATCGACGTCGATAAATATTACACCGATAAGATCCTTGAGGTCGCACTGAACGAAGAAGACCATGATTCCCCAATCTACCCTATCCTTTAGATATTCGAAATTTGCCCAAATCGGGCAGTTCGTCCTCGAAGAGCTTTCGAGAGATAAGCAACCCGTGACCAAATCGGCCATATGAGTTGGGGATTCGTGCATGGGAGCTTCGATTGCGATCCTAACGGAGGACCGATTTAAAGAAAGCGAGTTCACCGCTATCCTGGAGCAAATGCCTCCGATCCTTGAATGCCGAATCCACCCTTATGGCACATGCTAACGTGGCCACGCAAGCGTCCAATCTTTGCTCAGGAGTCAGTCCATTCGAGGTCTCAGCCCCAGCAAGAACACCTTCGATTCCCAGCATTAAGGCGGTCGGAGAGTGCCTGAAGGCCCATACGACCTTATCCCTTAAGGTATCAAAAACCACCGCGTTCTTCTTCTCGACCTCGCCAATCAGATACTTTTCCACGCCTTGCTTGCCGTATTCGCTTTCTATGAAGATAATAGGGTTCTGTTTCAGTCTTTGGACTATGGTGAAATAGCCATTATAGCTCTCTGCCAATCTGTAAAGGATCACCTTTTTGCTGCGATAGCCGGTCGTTGTCATTGATTCCAGAGTATCAGGCACTAGGCGCTTGCAAATCTTCACCGCCCCTGCTCGCGATAGCGTGAAAGGGATTTGGGATCGATCGTTCAGAGCGCCGATGCTCTTTCCCGGCTCTTCTCCATTGACCCAGCGTACGATGGCGTCAGCGTTGACCCAATTATTTCCATGAACAAGGAAGTAGAGAAGAACAACCTGCTCTTTGGTAAATTCTCGAATGGGCATTTTCGCACTCTCGGAGAAATTATAGAGCTTCCTTAAGTAATTAAGTGCTCTGGAATCAACGTACGTCATTAGGAATATATTTATAGCCAGGTATGTGCATTACTTCAGTAGGCATTAGAATCAAACCACAGAACGAAGATTCTTTGCCCAGAAGGGGACAACATGGCATCCGTAGCCGAAGATAAGCTGCCGCGTGATTTCTACGACGGCATTGTAAGCATAAGGACCGAACTTCAAGAATATGGAGTGCCCGACGAAAACATTGAGGACGCGCTCGATTCCATCGAGGAAATAATCATCGACGCGATGGAGCATTGCAGCGAGGAATCCGATGCGGATGAGGAGAGCACAACGGATTAAACGCCTCGATTGCAACCTGCATGCAACTGTAATCTAAACAAGGAGGATAAGTGGTCGGAACCCCAAGGATTCGCATCAAAGCGCTATGGTCGAATGTGCTCGCCTATACCCGTAAAGTGAGCAAGAACTTTAGCACTAACCCGAGGACGAACGGTTGCTCAGCCTTGACTCAGTGTGATTTTCATTTATCTCTTGATGAACGTATGTTGGACGCCCTGAGAGCTGTCCAAGATGCTCGTAAGCACGGACGTAAGCACGGGAAGTGAGCGATGAGCGATCAGAAGCTGTTTCAACCGGTTGTTAAGCCTGCTCAGAAGCCGCCTGCAGTCCCTGCGCAGAACATTCGCATGATTAACGGGATCGAAGAGAAGCTGCACGACCGCATAGTTGCGAAGGTGGGGCCGCCAATTCGGGGCAAGATACCTATCAAGGTTAACCTTGCAATCAAAATGCATAAAGCGGGCTTCAGTTGGAAGCAAGTTGGGGCTTATTTTGGAGCTTCGGGCTGCACAGTGAAGCGGCGTCTTAAGGAAGCGGGTTTGATCTAAGAAGCGTTGTATCAACGCGTTGCAGGGTGAGAAGCCTGTTCCACGGTTGGTAACTTGAAATCAGGCGATGGAGCGAGTTCGCCGCGGCATTAGAAGATCTGCGCAATAGTTATTGTACGATACCTCCTAACCCCACAAAGGTGACGGACTTCAATGAGGCCTGAGTTAAAGGTGCCGGATGTGGCCAAGTTGGCGTCCAAGATTGGACGCGCCGCAGACAAGGCAGAGAACGAAGAGGAACTCAAGATTGCCGTCGAGCAATTGTTTCAGCCGATTCGAGAAGCACTCGACATCGAATGGGTTTCTTATGAGAAGCGTAGCAAAATAACTGGAAAGAGGTTAGACGCCGTCTACGGAACGGTGGTCATCGAATATAAGACGCCGGGACTGCTCGGGAAGAAGTCGGAATTATCCAATGCAAAAGATCAGCTCGAAGAATACCTCATTGAGGAAGCGGGTGATGTGTCGAAATTGGGACTCTATCTTGGAATCTTACTGGATGGACAGACAGTTGTATTCGTTCGGTATACCCCTAGAGGATGGGAAGAAGAAGTCCCGCTGCCACTCAATGAAAAGACTCTTGTTAAACTTATTCTCGCGCTCAAGGGACTGAAGCGGAAAGCAATCAATCCGGAGAACCTGGTGAGAGATTTCGGCCCAAAGAGTGATGCAAGCAAGAAGTCCGTGGCCAATTTCTATCTCGCTCTTTCCGAGACATCCGACGAAAGAGCACTAATGCTTTTCGGAGATTGGAAACGCGTCTTCTCTCAAGTATGCGCGTACTCCGCAAAGAAGCTCGCCCCACTCAAGAAGTTCTATCCGATTCCAGATGTCCCAGAGCCAGATCCAGAGAAACTAATGTTCGCTGTCCACACTTACTACACATTTGTCATGAAACTGCTTACATCTGAGATCGTGTCACTTTACGCAGAGGGAATTTTTGGCTCATACCTAAATACTCTCGAGGATTCGCGATTATCTGGATCCAGCGAACTTCTGGTGAAGCTCAGAGAACTCGAGGATGGTGGGGTATTCTCTCAGGTCGGAATTGGCAACTTCTTGGATGCAGACTATTTCTCCTGGTATCTTGATGTCTGGAGTTCTGGGATTGACGATGCGGCATCGGCAGTAATTCAGATACTCACCGATTACGAGCCAGCCACAGTCGTCCTTAAGCCCGAGAACTTGAGAGACCTCTTCAAGAGACTTTACCAGGATTTAATTCCGAGAGAGATTCGACGCAAGCTCGGTGAGTACTTCACCCCTGATTGGTTAGCTGAGATGCTACTTGACGAAGTTGAATACGATGGAGAAGACTCTGACGGCAATCTGCTTGACCCATCATGTGGATCCGGAACGTTCTTAGTCATCGCAATCAGGAGAGCAAAAGAGTCAGCCAGGAATGAGGGATTATCCGACCAAGAAATCCTTCTGAGGGTGATCTCAAGGATCAAAGGTATAGATCTCAATCCGCTGGCTGTTCTCGCGTCCAAGGCAAATTATATCATTGCAGTATCAGAACTTCTAGAGTCTCGCCCCGCAAAAGGAATTGAGATACCGGTCTACTTAGCCGACTCGGTATTCTGGGGGCGAAGGGTGACCGTCTCGGGGACTTCGACAGTATATCTGAGTACGACAGAAGGGGAATTCTCAATTCCCTTTGACTTGATTAAGCGTAACCAGCTCAGTGGAATCCTCAGGATGATTGCCACTTGTATCAAAACCGACTACTCAAGAGACGACTTCCTCGCCCTAGCTGCCAAGACCTATCCTGAAATGGATGAAGGCTCGATGACTGGTATCGGTGAACTCTATGGGATGATACTGGACCTTGAGAGGAAGGGAAAAAATCACATCTGGACAAGTCTCTTGAGAAATTCATTTGCTCCCCTCACCCTTGGCAAATTCGATTACGTTGTTGGCAATCCACCTTGGATTAACTGGGAAACACTCCCAGAGACCTATAGAACAAGCACCTCTAATCTGTGGGATCAATACGGGCTGCGTGAAGGCACCACTGGGCTCGGCCAAGGAAAGACGAAGAGAGACATGGCGATGCTGTTTATGGCAAGATGTCTTGACCGATTCACAAAAGCGGGTGGAACTTGCTCTTTGCTAACGCCACTCACAACATACAAGACCGCTGCTGGCGCTGGGTACCGGCGTTTCCTTGCTGAAGGAAAGACAATCGACGCAAACAACATTGTGAAATGCAAGGTCGTCAAAATCCATGATCTCGTTGAGCTGTATCCCTTCGAGGATGCAACAAATCGCGCATCTATGATTGTGACCAAAAAGGAAGGGAAGACAACTTTCCCTATCAAATGCACGCTCTGGAGGAACAAGCCAGGCTGCAAGGTTCTGGAGACATCCGAATTAGATGACTTGGACGAGCTCGCTGACAACTATGACATGGTAATGACGCCAATTACTCGGTCCAAACCATCGACGCCATGGATGACAATCACGACTGAGGCAGAACAAGGGCTCCGTAAGATAATCGGGCGGTCCTCGTACGACGCCCACGAGGGAGTGAACACGAGCATGAACGGAGTGTACTGGGTGAAAATAGACTCTGTTCAGCCAAATGGGATCATGGTAAGTAACCAAGCGAGCATCGGGAAGATTGCCCTGACAAGTCGGTCGGGCGTGATAGAGAAAGACCTCGTGCATCCTCTTGTCAGAGGTCGAGATGTTGACAGATGGATCTATGAAAGCGATGACTTGCGCATAATTGTTCCACATGGGAGGGACGGTCGTGTGATTGGAGAGTCAAGGATGAAGACCGACTATCCCCAGACATACCAATTCCTGCATGGTTTTAAGAAGGAACTAGAGGGTAGATCGCTTCACAGGCTTTGGGGGAAAGGCAACCCCTTTTATGCACTCTACGACATCGGGGACTATACAATGGGGAAATACAAGGTCGCCTGGAAGTATGTCTGCGGGAAAATCTCAGGGAAGGGTGATTTCAGAGTGGTCATGATTGTCCCCATCAATGACTCGGTTTTGGGCGAAGGAATTCCGATACTGGATGAGAGGTTAATGTTTGTCTCAACTAACAATTCCGACGAAGCCCACTACCTCACCGCTGTGATGAATTCAACCCATTCACGCCTTCTTGTTGCATCATACACTATAGAGACTCAGATCTCAACCCACGTTTTGGAATACTTGGGAATCCCCCGATACAATAGAAAAGAAAATAATCACAGAAGGCTCGTCGAATTGGCCAAAGAGGCGCAGAAAGTCAAGGCTGACATCGCCACGGGTGGAGAAAGCACCGAGAATGATCTTCGTACCTTGGACGATGCGATTGACGATGTCGTTTCGGAGGCGTATGGCATAACGGAAGATGAGGAGATTGAGATAGCACGAGCATACGAAATGCTCAAACCAACAGCCGAAGCGGAAGAAGTTGATGACGATTTGGAGAAAGAGGATTGATGAATTCGACAACTTAATCCTACTGTTTTTAGTCCTATGCGAAGTAATACCCTCCGATGAGTGCGAAGGATGAGACACCTTCGGGCGGAAAGGACGCATCGAAAGCGCGAAGACGAGAGGATTTCATCAAATCAATCACTGAAACAGCAATGACTGGAAATGTCTCGGCACTCCAAGAGTTGATGGAAACCGGCGTAGGTCCGCTAAAGACGGACTGGGCAGCTCTAGCTTGCCATAAAGTAAGTTTCCAACAGTATGTTGCGATCAACACTTTGATAGTAGAAGGAACTGAAAACGCCAGTAAAAACCCTCTGATCTGGTATCTCCTTTCCCAGGAGTTGAACTTCCGGGCCTTCTTCGCCGACCCTTACCACTATTGCTCGGTCTTGAACACAAAAGGATTGGCGAACTTCATGGAATTCTTTGAGGAATTGCGAGACGATCTTGGACCTGGTTAGCTGTCCTTCTCTGACAACAAGCACAAGGCAAAGCGGGCATTCTGTCTCTATCACGAAAACTACCTTAAACTCGAGAGGGCTCTGGCATCATTGGTGGCCATCTCTTCAGGAGACCTGGAGTGGAAGAAGACTCGAGGACGTCCATATTTGTTGTCGGCTTTGAACGGAAAATACGGACTGTTGGCACACAGTGACGGCGACGAACGATTCATTAGGAACGCGATCACCCATGGCGATTTCTCACAAACTGGAAAGGACTTTTTCTTATTAACCGATAGAACTGGAAATACCTCAAGGAAGTTCTCGGCTGCAAAACTCGACGCTGAACTAGATAGGCTGTCCGCAAGAATGATGCTTGTATTCGGAGCCTTTCATCTTCCAATGGCAGTAACCTATGCCCTTGCCCATCAACAGATTAAGAATGAGAGGAAGAGGTCAAGGTCTGCACACAAACCCGAGATTGAACAGAGCAAGGGTGGCAACTCCTCTTGATGTCAAAGAATAAGGAAAGCCCATTTCTGATCTGAACAAAGTAACGCCTTAACGCTATTAGCATTCTGGTGTTCCTATCGAAGAATTGCAGAGGAATTGTGTTCCATTGTCTTCTAATCCCTGAAGACTGGATATTCTTCCAGAGACTTCTGGTAGGCCACTTTACTCGTGCCCAGGCCCGCCCATTCTCTTATCCGGTTTATCGCAATCTGTCTGGAGCGGGGGCTTTCTGATACCCCTTTTCGTCCGCAGAAGGCTCCATCCTTGCATTCTATGTAGTCCTTCAGCTCTCCAGCTGAAAGTCCTTTTAGTTCACTGCCAACAATATCACGGAGCCCTTTCACGTCATCCATCGAGACCTTGTCCGCGAGCCTTTCTAATCCTTCGTTTACAAAGTCCATTGGCAATTTTGGCAATGCCTCCGCATCGAACATCTGTATTAATTGGTCAACCAGCGCGACTCGGATCTCTGCTCTTTTCATTTCCCCCGGTATTAAGGTGAAGGGCAGATCGGGTAGTGCATCCAGGTTTGTCCCTATGGCGGCAATAATTGCGTTGCGAAGCTCATCAGAAGTCAAATGCTCAAGTCCTTTTGCTCCAAGGTTGTCCAAGAGGATCAGTTGACAAAAACTTCCGTCATTGGATTCATTGGACCGACCACATAGCACATCAGGTGGATTGTTAACTAGAGTCAGGCCATAGTTTGATAGGTAGCTTGGATCGAGTCTTTGGTATTTGGCCAACTTGGGCTCTTTTGAATTTAGACTTGTGGTTAGCTCAAAAGCGATCCACATGTTGGTTCTTGAGGCGACGATGTCCGGTTTGAAATCTTTGCCTTCATGATCAAAGAAAAGTGGGCTCAACTTATAATTTCGCAGTCCAACTTGGTAGAATGGTCCCCTAAACTCCTTTCTTTGCCTTGTCCTCTTGTAGTGATGAAAGAGCTGGATAGCTCTCTGGTAAAGCTTCAACCTTGACATGATAGTGGCCTCAAGCGAAGATCTCCTCCCCATCAAATAGGATCGAGGTCTTCCCGGCGTTGTCGATTCCTTGCAGGGCCGCGAGTCTAGGTACCGCATTAACGCATCCTTTGCCTGGGACTGTGAGGTAAGCAAAGTCAGTTCCAACGTCGAGCAGGATTCGATCCCAAGTATGCAGATCGACACCCCTGAATCTCCGGAAGTCATGCTGTGATTCGGTTTCAAGCAACCAGAGTCTCATGCTTCCCCTTCCCTGCTCTACTGTCTGTTTGAATGCGTCCAGATCAATCTGCTGACCAAAACCCAACTCGAATGCTGCCATCTTGTTATCACGGAGTTCTGTAGCGGCTTCGAGGCCATCAGCGTATCTAGAGGACATCTGGGTGACGGCTGCAAATACCTCATCAACGTCCGCCGCCCTGTTAATGGTGACTTTGCCATTGTTGTACCATTCCATAACAATAGCCACGCCATCCCCGCTTCTGCGTTCCCATCGGACGCTATGTATCGCGTACTTCTCTTGAGCGTCTGCGATGAGGTCAAAAAGGTCCGGGATTCGTTCAGTCGTTCCATGCCAAGCCTTGAGACTGAAGCTTGTCGCGTGCTCGGAGTCTGCAAGACCGTCGTCGAACCTGATTCCAACGCCTCTCAATTTCCATCCTGCTTTGCCTTCCCACTGGAGAAGGTGACGGCGTGTCAGCCAGCAATTATCCAGACCTCTGGTCTTTCTAATCCAATTCTCAATGTAACTGTCGGCATTATTGACACGCAGCATTGTGTACACTTTCCACACTCGTTTATCCTGCGCATCAAGGAAGAATTGCCTGGAGAGATCTGGTCCAAGGTCCTGACCATCATTAACGTACCATCCTTCAGCACCTTCTAGCAACTCCCAATGACCTGCTGGACAGTTGAGGTCGGCACCACATTTGCAATTAGCTTCAACAAGATAACCCTTGAGCTGTGTGGCTTCCGTCCTGCCGAATTTGGATAATGACTCTTCATTATTGTCAAAGGAAGCCTGGACCAGTTCCTTAAAATCGTTAAGTGACTTTATCTTGTTCATGCTCCTCTCTTGCTTCCCCTTCATAATTGATGAATGACTAAATAACAGTTCCACCAGAAGCGAGCCCATCCCATCCAGGAGGCAATCAACGGGTTAAGGACATCTTTCCTGTTACAAATGATTTGATCATTAAGTCTCTCCCATGATAGCAATGCGTTTCCAAGATTGGAAAAACTCATGCCGTATCGATCAGTCACCAAATGCCCTCTCCAATTCTTCCTCTGCGAGACCGCCAGCCCGCCTGACGTAGTATTGTGCGACCTTGAGCTGTCCCCAGCCGAAAAAGTCGCAAAGGACCTGGGGATTTTTGACCTTGTAGGCGATGCGGGTCGCCGCCGTCGCTCTCAGGGAGTGAGGGTAAACCCTTGCTTTAAGGCCGGAGCGTTCTGCCACTCTTACCACGATCCTATAGACCGTGATGCGGTGGATCCCCAATTTCTCGTAGATCGTGAAGTATCCTTTGATCGCGTCCCAGGATCGCTTGGACACCGTCAGTGCCGAGATGGTTCTAGCTCCCCACCTGGTCTTCGGGGTCCATCCATCCTTGCTGATGGAGGGGATGATGATTTGTCCTTTCTGATAATTAAGCCATGATCGTTGAAGGTGGGCAATCTCGTCCTCTCTCATTCCCAGTTCCCCTGCCAACAACAGGATGAGGAGTTCCTCTGGTCTTTTCGGGTCGGCTGCTTGCAATAATTGTTCGTACTGCTCTTCCCCGAGAGCATCATCGCGAGATCCCAATCTAATCCACCATTCAATAAATGCAACATATTGTATTTATTATGTTGCATTATGCAACATATAGCAGAATTTCATATTTAAACAATTACGAAATGGCGAGTAGAATGCAACATTTGATACAGTAATGTTGCATTCATGTCTTCAATCCATTATATGTTACGTATCAATCAGAACTTACCAATAATATGCATATAGTATCCTGGACCGGTTGTTCTGAAACTTAGCTCAATAAATCTTTGAAGAGTGTCATACGGACTCGTTTCCTTCTTTATATGCTCCGCGAGTTGCTCGGTAAGATCGGCCAGCTTGACCATCATTTCGGGTTCGATCGGAACAACCCGTTCACCTTGACCAATTGCGCTTCCGCGGGCCATGAACTGATTGTAAACAGTACTCAGAACATGAGTGATGGCAAGCAGTTCGCTGTCATACTGAATGCGAACCACACGGTCAGTTACTCCATAGGCTGCGCTGAAGAAGAAAAGCTTTCTAGAGGGATCAGGGGTTTCTCTCATTCGCATGACAACGTTCTCCAACTCCTTGACAAGCAAATCCTTTAGATCACAATTCAAATTCCCAATCATTGAGTACACCCCATAGTTCCAGATGTCGAGTCATATTTGGTCAACAGTCCAATGGCATCAGAGGTCGCCTTGCAAGCTTGGCTGGTCGTAAATATTCCCTCTGAAGAGTTCATTGTCCAGAATGACTTTGATTGGATCGCTTCTCCAGACAAGGAGGATGCTTCGACAATCTCGATTGTTGCGTCTACTTCCTCGAAGGCTTCGGGGTTTATCTTTTCGATGATGGCATCGCTAAAGATATAAATCGCATCGACAATGGGGCTTTCTTCGTTAATCGAGTAGAAGTTCATATTCCCTCTTTTCGCCGTAACGCGTGCGATTCCCCATTGCAAGAACTTTTTAATCGACTCATCAACTGACGGACGCGATATTCGTGCTGCCCTTGCAAGTTCAGTCACATTGAAATCCATTTTCGGTGTTGCCAAGAGATGATCCAGCAATCTCAGTTCGACCGTGTTGCCGAGAACGCCCTCGAATGGCTCATCATCCTTGCTCATTTTCACTAGTTCCCCTAAAAATCTCAATCATAAGGGTGCTATAAAACCTTTAGCTTCTTCTTATCAGTACTGTCAAATTGAATTTACGATGCTTACAGACGAACCTTCCCCCCGCTAGGTACCCGATAATCATGCCATAGAAGGACTCTTTTGGCTTCTCCAGTAATCGCCCAATAATTCCATGATTCCTTCTTCTTTCGATTTAAATAGCGATGACTATTTAACAGCGACAAGAGGGTCGCATCAACATCCATTTTGGTCCCAAGATCACGAACTATCGCTTCATACCTCTTCGAGGATTTTTCCGACAGGCAACCATGTCTAAGCAAATAATAGAGAAGATCTAACTCATCTTTTGATAGACCGCAACTCGTCCTTAATCCCTCTGATTATCCAGACAAGTTGATAGTACGTATTTGAACGTGCTGGTTCTGGACCTATTTCAGCATTAGGAGAAGTTGCTGGTGCCGGAAAATACTGGCGATGATTACGATCGAAGCCACGAACATTATTTTGGCCGTGCGCCTGACTCCTCAAGCGAATATGTATCAGGTTGTTGTAACTGCTCATCAGAAGTTACCTAGGGTCGGTTCAGGCCATGCCATATTAGCCACTACTTGAAAATTCCCAATCTGGCAAATTAAATCTTGACGGATCTAACTGATTTGACAGTTTTCAGGTATGTTGAGTACCGCGCTTAGCCTTCTTCTTTTCCTCCTTGCTCGCAATATCCGATATGTCATTTAGGAATTTGCCAGACTCATAAGTCAGTACCCCCTTTGCTGCAAACTTACTGAGACTAAGATCTGCGGTGGTTATGACTTTCACCATTTCTGGAATTGCCATCGACCCTGAGTGCTTCATGAAGGAGTCTCCCCATTCGCAATTGTGAATGAAGAAATCTCTATCATCTGTAGATAGGTAATCCAGAAACCTTTGGGGGCTCAGCAGCAATAAAAACTGCTTCAGCGCCTCGGTAGGATCCTCTCGTTCGATCTTCTTCTGAAGGCGGAGCTGCTCTTGGTGAAGTCTCATCAGATCCTTAAAACCGTGGGGGTTCCTCAGATTGCTTATCTGGTCATTAAGTGATTGCATTTTGGCAAGGGCTTCCATGATGGGGAAGCCCGCGGAGATGTCCTTCTGGATATGGATTCTTGCCTCTATTGGATAATCTTCGACGTCGACCTCTCTAAATCCCATTGCAAGACCATTTGGATCAACTAATTGAGCGGAAAGATGGTACTTCGTAGCTTCCTTGAGGGGTTCCGCGGGAGCTCTCCAATGGACCAGTCTATCTAGCCATTCCTTATCCATATGATATTTGACCTCGATTCTGAATGCCTCGATATCCCTTTTGTAGATGAGGGGAAGGTCGACCAATATCTGGTCATTCTTTAAAGCCACGGCTTCGTTAAGTTTCAGATATGTTGGTTTCAACGCAAAGATATTGACTTGAAATGCTCCCTGACTTGGCAATGCCACCTTCTCTGCGCGGAGTTTGCTAGCGAGTTTCGCTATCTTTCCTTCCATGTTGATTGTGGCGATATACGTTCCTACTCCATACGCGCATTCGAGCCTCAGGCATTCATCTTTCTCTCCTTTAAGCGCTTTGGAAATCTCCTTCGATAGGTCGAGGAGGTCCTTGGAGTTATTCAGAATGGTCATCTAGCTCCTCCTGATCTTGATCAATTCTTTTAATGGCAAGATAAGGGGCTCGTCCCCATTGCTGAATTTCACTTCAATTCTGGAAGTCTGACCGTTTCTTCGCCTATGGAGATCGACGAGTTCGAGGTTGCAGATAAGAGTTGATTTTCCTTTGGGGATAGAAGCACAGAGGTAAGGGGATTCTAGGAACACCTTTGTATCAGCCGTCGATTGGAAGTACTCATAGAGGGGAAGAAGCAAAGCTTCCCTAACGGAAACCTGACCGATGAAAGAAGCTATCAATATTAACTTAATGTCCTCCATCAGTTTCTCGTCAAACTGCAGGCTTTTCGTCTTTTCGGATACGTCCTCATTTAACTCCTTAAAGGATCGATACTTCTGAGGATTGAGCACGGCCTCAAAGAACTCTGAATGTTGAGGATACTTCTCTTTCAGCGGCTTAATTCCTTCAATAAACGCTTGGGAGAGTTTCTCGAAGGCGGTGAGAACGCTGTCCGGAAGTACAAGATCCACACTCGAACCTTCGATCTCATTGATGGAAACAAACACGGTTGACTTCCCACATAAGACGACCTCGACTGGAAGCACTCCCTTGGCTATCGGAAGAGAGACATTGGCCGGGATGTCGATCGATTGGACCCGCGTTGAGTAAAGTATTCTTGTTTCCTTCTTAACGAACCCTGCACCCGTGTTGGTTCTTATCGCTACTTCCAAGGCGGCTTCCGCGAATGGCTCGTCGACTTCTTTCGTGGTAAGAAGCCCCCCCAGATATCCATTGGTTATGATTTTGTCTGATTCAATAGTTGCCTTATCCTCTCCCACTTCAACGCCTTGAGTATTGAACAATCTTGAAATTGAAGTGAAGCCAGTAGCAATCAAAGAAATTTCTTTAGGGGGTTCTCCCGACCATTGAAGATAGAACGGCACTTCTTCTCCTTGAAGAATATCTTCTGAAAGGAAGAAATCCCAATCTCGCTGATCCCCCACTGGGACGCTTTCATGAATGCCTGGTTCTTGGCATTTCATAATGCTTCCTGCCAAAGCAATTCTTCGAGCAGTTTAAGAACATGATGATTAGGTAATCAAAAGTAGGTGAGAACTAGCTGGAATTGACACTTAATCTTCATTTCTTAATATCGAAAGCCTTTTTTCTTTAGACTTCCAGTTTCATCTTGGAACCCAGATCAAAGACACAACGAAGAATCGAAGGAGGATTAGGGTCAAGAAGACGTCAGCATTGCTGCGTCGTCACAGAGTAAGCCTTGGAACTACGTTGCGATCCCAATTATCAGGTTATAGGCAATTAATATCAATCCAATCGGTACCAGGATAAATCCGATAATAAGGAACAAGGCATATTCAACCCTCTTTAAAATTGAAACTTCTTCTCCAGACACAACTCAAGATTAATCCCTCCAGTTATGAATTATTGCATAAGAAAAGAAAGGGAAAGCGTTTGATTATTTATTCATAACCCGGGGTTGCAGATTTCCGAGTTAGGAAATTTTCCGTGGTCAGCTAGTCATCTTGTTGTACAAAAATCCCACCTTGTCCACAACTAAGCATATCTGCGGATAGTCAAAGATTCTGGTCGATCTACCTTGAGGCTTGTCTCTTAGGCCTCATAGTGCAAATTTGGGGGCCATTCGCTGTTCACAAATGCTTCTCGGCATCTTTGACGAAGGAAACTAACCTATCCAATAGTTGCTGACACACTTGAATGACATTCTGTCCAGGTAGTTGCGAAAAGAACCAGTCTTTTGTGGCCAAGGGGGGCAGATCGGCTCTCGATGGAATATGTGCCACATCTCGTTTCTCTTCTATCAGGTTGCCGTTTGAGTCTATCTTGTCGACACTTGCATTGTGTTTTTGGACGCTTATTGCGTCCACGAGCATCACACTACTGGGTATCGATATTTGTGCTCTATCTGGCGCTGCGCCCCTCCTGTGTTCGGAGATATTCCTTATGCCATCGTACTTGAGCAGAACACTATAGATGCGCCCCCCAGAAAGGCTCGTTTTTTCTTTTTCATACCAGTCTATGAATCCTTGCGCCTTGGCGTCACCCGCTTTCTTCGCTTTATCTCTAAACAGGTTGGGTGTCATCTTGTCCGCTAGAGGAATCCCCAGATGGAAAAATCGATTGGCATCTTCAAGCATGACATCGAGTGAACTTCTTGCTTTGACAAGAAACGCATCCAATTCCCAATCCAGAGTATCGCGATTATCGGGATATGCATCTGTCATGAGTTGCAGATGGTACTTTGCGCCTTCCAGCTTCTTCCTTGTTTCCGCGAGTGGATCATTCACATCTTTGAATACTAGACTGTGCAAATGAAGCTACGCCCTTGACAGCTTCTTGGAAAGATGTCGAATAGGAAAAGGATGGGTTTACGAAGACGACTCACTTTTCCTATTTGATTGAAATTGCCCTTGCTAACCACCAACTCACCGTCTCTTCACCATCAACTCACCAATAATTTGAGGATTAGCCAGATGTTGATCGATGACATGATGTGGCGAGTTAGGAGAGTAGAAAGATAGTAATGAAAAAAGTAAGAGTGGTAAAGTGTTTATGGGACAAGCGAGCATTTCAGTTGAGCGATTCATCCAGCGATATTTTAGGTGTCTCTTTTGGCTCATTGAATCCTTTTTCTATTAGATTCGTCGCGGCCGATGGCAAAATGCTATCCGGTCGATTCGATGGCACAATCTCCAATTGACTTTCTTGGGAATTGTTTAAGTATGCGCCAGAGGACTCAAGGATGGATGGAACGAGAGCAGGTTCTGACCAGGGTGAAGAGAAGGGTGGAGTCACTTTCCGGTGTCATCGCCGTGGAGATGCTGACCCCTGAGCTGAGGTCCGCAATCATCGGTCTGGAGACTGAGGCCGAGAAGAACGGTGCCTGCGGAGGATTGATGCCCTTCACGAACCGAGGGGTGTGGGAGAGTTTCCGTCGGCAAGAGCAGTTCGTCATGATCCTCGATAATTCGTCAATCGTCCTTGGAGACGATCACGACCTTGTTTACATTTCCGATCAGTCGGGGCAGAGGGTGGGAGAATGGCTCAACGAGGAAAGGATGAAGGAGATGAAAGGCCGGGATGACGTGTGTTACGTCAGTCCAGATTTCATACTCTATGCCGATGTCAAGCCCGTCGGGGAGCCCTTCTTCGTCTTGCCGGAGATGGATTTCCCCTACCTGAAGGAGATCGAGGAGGTGGAGAACGTCACCTCCGGGAGCATATCGACCCTTGCCGATGACTACATTCGCAACAAGCTGGGTTTTGCCAATGGCAAGCACTGGACCCACTTGATCGGCTTTGATATCAAGAAGTCCTGATCCTAACTCGATGCTCATTCAGAAAGGTGGATCGATCGGGGCATCTTCCATTCTTCCGCTGCCGTAGGCCTCGCTCGATAAGGACTTGCGGCTCGAAATCTCGTTCTCCTTGATGGATAGGTTGTGTTTGACCTTCGATACGATTTCATCGAGCTTGGTCTGCGGACATGTCACCCCGCGGATGACTCCGGTCACGATGTCCATGATCGTTCCCCTGGTGCCGACCTTCTCCGGCCGGGGCATGACCAGGCGGGTCTTGACGCCGATCCTGGCGAAGTCCTCGAAGTCCACCGGGGCTTGGCAGACCACGATCGCAGGGATGTCGACATTCCTCAAGATCAGCCTGGCCTTGTATATGATGTGGTTCTTGACATTTCCCAGATGGATAATCGCCAGCTTGAACTGCTCGATCCGGCGTATCTCGATCTCGTCCAAGCCGAAGGTCGAACCGGTCGAGACGTCGGGTGCGTCGTGGGGCACCCCGGCGCCAGCATTGATGACGATGACCGAGGTATCGATCCCCATCTCCCGGAGCTCATAGGTTATCTCGCAGACTGGCTTCGTGATATGCCGCTTCCCCGGCCCCATGGCGATGGCCACCACGTCCCTTCCGCTTTCGGATATCGTCGCCCTTTGGGCCAGTCCACCCCCGACCCCCAGACCCTTGGACTCGCGACATTCCACGAACTTGGTGTAGCGGCCGATACTCTGCTTCACAATCCTACCCCTGAGGCCTCGCTCTTGGTACGATTCATTTCCTCTATCTCGTCGATGGACACTTGGTCTACGACGACCTTCGGATCCCCGAGGGCGACCACCTTGCCCCCCTTCATGAGGCAAGCACGGTCGCAACATGCGGTAACGAAGTCCATGTCGTGGCTGACGATGATGAACGTTTCCGCCAGCTCCTTGCGCGCGTTGAGCACCGATTTTGCCACCGAAACCTTAGTTATCGGGTCCATAGTTCCGGTCGGCTCGTCCAAGATGACTATCCTCGGTTCGCGAATCAATACCTGCGCCAGGGCGACACGCTGCTTCTCGCCGACGCTCAATGAATCTGGATATGCGTAAAGAATGCGCTCGATATCCATGCGCTCGAATCCGACGCTGCTCAAGACCTGGATCGCCTTCATCTTGGCGAACTCTGCAGGCATCTTCATGCCGATGCAGACGGTGAGGTTCTGCAGGACCGTGTCAAACGGATAGAGCGAATACTCCTGGTGGAGGACACCGATGTAAGGCGTAGCCCGCCCCCGCCCCATCTCTCCCACCTCGTACATATCAATCCAATCGTCCCCGATGCGCACCGACACCTTCCCTCCGGTCCCTGGCGTGATTCCCGATATCATTCGGGAGAGGGTCGTCTTGCCAGCGCCGCTCAGTCCCACGAGGCCGAATATCTCCTTTTCGTTTATGTCGAAAGTCACACCGTCAACCGCTTTCACGACGCCTCTGACGATTGAATAGTAGTACTTCTTGGCGTCCTCCACCTTCACAATCGGCCCCCCGACCGGGATCGGCTCAGGGTCCTTTGGAGCGAATCCAATCATGAATTCCTTGGTGACATCCACCGGATTCCCGATCTTCATCATCTCCCCGGCTTCGAGCCAGATCGCCTTATCCGATAGGCGGTTGATCGCCTTGGGCCAGTGAGAAGAAACGACCATGGACATCTTGCTTTGCTTCGTATAGTCGACCAAGGGTCCGATGGACGATCTCAGCTGTCTGGGGATCGAGCGTTCCCGTCGGTTCGTCGGCAAGGAAAAGAAGCGGGTCCCGTGCCAGCTGGCGGGCCAACACACAGCGCTGCTTCTCCCCTCCCGAGAGGTCCCTTGCGATATGGGTAGTGCGATGGGTCAGATTCACTGCCTTCAGGAGCTCGATGGCCTTGTCGACCTTGGCCTTATCCTCAGAGTTGTTGCCCAAGAGCCTCGAAGACGTTCTCGATGACGGTCATATCGCCGAATAGGGCAAAGGTACGCTGCAGCATGATCGCGATGCGATTCTTGATCATCAACCGCCGATGATCGTTTTCGTCCAACGCCCACAGATCGATGTCCTGCATCCTCGTATCGCCGTTGCACTTCTTGCATTTCGCGTCGCGGACCGGGAAATCCACATAGCCGCATTTCGAGCAGACATTGACCCGATAAATCACCCGACCCCTGTCCGGCCTGTAATCCTGAGAGCCGCGCAACATATTGATTAGAACGGATTTTCCGGCGCCGCTGCGTCCGATGAGCCCCAACACCTCGCCTGGGAAGATGGTAGCTGTGACATCCCTTAATGCAGGGATGCCACTGAAAATCTTGGTAACGTTGTCGATGATGACCAAGGGCTCGGTTTCATCCGGCATCATTCGGCGTACGATTAGTCGCATAATAAACCTTTCCCAGATGTTAAATTATTGTTAATTTTGCTTCTATCTTAACATATTTAAGACTCCTAAGGATACCCACCGGGTTTTGATCGCTCTGAAGGGTTCGCGATTCCTTCGAAATGTCGATCGGGAAAGGGTATGCGGCGCTATGCTTCCTCGCGAACTCGAGATCATTGAGGAATTGGAAGAAAGGAAAACATTTTAAATGGATGGATGATGTATCCATCCACAATGCCTCTGTCGTTCAGCACCTATTTCTCAGGAGGTCCCACGCCGAAATTCTCGCCATTTCACATTTGGAAGGCCTACCAAGTCATCGATACTCAGGGACCGATAGGACGAAAAGCGCTCGCAGAAATACTTCAAATCGGAGAGGGGAGCACCCGCACGATTCTCGACAAGATGATTCGGGCGGGCTCAGTTGAGAACACTCGCAGGGGCGCCGTGCTGACGGAGCGAGGCTGCAAGAGATTCGAGACATCGAGTATATTGACCGCACCGGTGGAGATCACTGGCATTACCCTGGGCAAGCACAACTGCGCGGTCTTCGCAAAAGGAATAGCGGACCGGGTGAAGCTGGGATGCGAACAGAGGGACGAGGCCGTGAGGGCGGGAGCCTTGGGCGCCTCGACGCTAATCGCTCAGGACGGTAAAATAGTATTTCCAGGCGATAATAATTATCCTGACCAGGAGGTCGTTGCACCATTACGGAGGATATTCGAGGTCGAAGACGGCGACGTGATCATAATCGGCTCAGGATTCTCGTATGAAGCGGCGGAGAAGGGAGCCGTCTCCGCGGCCTTGGCCATTGGGGAGGCCGCGAAGAATTG
This sequence comes from Methanomassiliicoccaceae archaeon, assembly GCA_963768775.1. Taxonomy (GTDB): domain Archaea; phylum Thermoplasmatota; class Thermoplasmata; order Methanomassiliicoccales; family UBA472; genus FEN-33. Next base: position 169,434 of record CAVYIY010000006.1, on the reverse strand, counting down.
CTGGACGGAGGGACCGACGCTTCTGTCGAAGGAGACCGAGGCGGAGGAACTGAAAAGCCTGGCATTGGCGATCCATGAGCTCGTCGGCAGACTGCCATTGACGATGCGCTCTCGAAACCAATTTGGCGTTCGTTGCGAAGATGGCGAAATCATCGACGACAACTATTCTGGACCAATATTGGAGGAGGCGCTGAAGAAGAGCCAGGTTATCAGTCGAACGTCCACCTCTGGCCCGTACAGGGGCGTTCCAGTCGTCGTCGTGCCGGTGATGCGCAAGAACGAAGCCGTGGCAGTGATCGGGGTCTTTGACGTCACCAAGGGATCTCTGTCGGAATTGATGAACCGCAAGAAAGAGAGATGAATAGGGTATCAATGAGCGATTCCATGGATCCGAGTAACAAAGTTTTCGTGGACGTCGACCCAGGGGCGTGCCGTCTCCATTCGGAGGTGATAGGCTGGCTGGATGAGGGGGGCAAGCTGAACGTCCAAATCACCAGCGAATGCAAACATGTGATGGAGTTCGGAAAACGGCTCCATCCCATGGATGTGACGGAGGTTTTGCGCATGCCATATTGCGATAACGTAATCTATCTTGAGGGAGGGAAGACGCTGAAGCATGCCACCTGCGCCATCCCCCTTGCAGTCCTCAAATGCCTGGAGGTCGCAGGCGATATGGGAGTGAAGAGGGACATCCACATCACCTTCAAATCCTGATCCAGGCTCGACTCATTTCATCAGGTCATCGATCACCGGGGACCAGACGATGGAGGTCGGGCCGGACATATAAAGTGCGACCATCATCGCCTCACGCAGCTGCTCATTGGTCGCTCCCTGCTTCAGCGCCTCCTTCGCATGGACGTCCAGACAGGTTTCGCACTTCAAGACGCATGAAAGCGCTACGGCGATGAGTTCCTTCTCCCTGACGCTCAACGCCGCATCCTTGAATATCTCGTGCTTGTAGCGGTAAAGGGCATTGACGGTGGATGGCTCGTGCTTTGCCAATTCCTCCAGGCTCATGGTGAGAATAAGGTACATTGCGGTTAGAAATAGATTCTTGAATCGATGAACGGAGAGTCCTAGAAAGCTAGATTATGACCACATGCATTAGGGGAGCGTTCAACATGGTCACCGTCGATGAAGTGGTCGATTCAATTTGCAAGATGGAAGGCAGCAGGCATGTCTTCCCACTGATGCCTGAGGCGAAGGAAACCCTTCTGAAGATAGAGGAAAGCGTGAAAGCATCCTTCGGGATCAACTGCTCCAACCGAGGAGTGATGGAGTGCCTAGCTCGCGAGCATATCGTCGTCATAATAAAAGATTCACGATTCCGCCCTCCGCCGGAGCCTACCGTTCTACTGATGGCGGATGATGACATGATAATCGGCAAGGAAATATTCCCTGACCAGAAGGACGAATATGTCGATAAGGAAGAGATCCTCTTCCTATCAGAGGAGTTCATCCTTTTCCTCGACCGCAAGCCGAAGAGCCGGGAGTACTTCGTCATGCCACCAGTGGCTTTTCCCGAGGTCGAAATGATGCCGGGGACCAAGAACGTCGTCTCCTGCTCCCCTTCGCCGCCCGGCGACATGTACGTGCGCAGCCTGCATGGACTCCCAGATGATCCAAAGCTCGCAAGCATTTTGCTTGGCTATGACGACGCCTAGTCGGAGAACGATTGCTCCATGGGAGTCTATCACTCCATCATGAATTTGAAGGCGAAGCCTTCGACTGGTCAAAGAAAAAATAGAGAATATGGAAGGGGTTTCAGGTTCCTGACGCCGTGATCCGGCTGATGCTTTCCATCGATTCCTCGACTTGCTGCTTAAGCCGGTCCACTTGCTCCAGTTGCTCGTCCAACGACTGCTCTTCGAGGTGCCGCACCTTGTAATCGGATTCACTGGCCAGCTCCAGAGTAATGGCATCATAGTACAGATCATAGGTGTCCAATAGCACCCATTGCCTTTCCGGCTTGTCCATGACCTCCAAGACCTTTCCGACGGTCCCGGTGTTCTTGTACTTGGCGAAGTCTCCGACATTCATTCGGATCACATCGGGGGGATGATGGCGGTCCTCTCGCCGGCTGGCATGAACTCGCGCAGTGCGCCGCGGCCGAACTCCTTCGTTATGTTCGCGAAGTCGAACGGGAGGTTCTTGTCGGCGAAGGCGATCTTGATCAGCGGGTTGCAGGCGAAGGCGTCTCCGCGCGCAGCGTGCGGGGCGGCGGCGATTCCGGCGTATCCGGGCAGGTGACCGACGTTCATGGCGTAGTTCGGGTAGTTCGGGCCACGGAGTTCGTGCGGGCAGACCCTCGTCGGTCCTGTACGAGAGCGAGTTGGACGGCACCGCACATATCCTGCAGGTCGTATCCGTAGAATCCGAGTCTTCCGAGCCTCTCCCTGTGCTGGAGCATGGACAGATACCAGGCGTTGACACCGGCGTTGGCGTTGGCGGTAGCCATTGCGACACCGATACCAGTTGCGGCAGCGGCTACGGTCGCTCTCTGGGACCCACCGAAGTGGGCTTCCATTGCGGCCGGGTACCTCTCGTACATCTCCAGTGCGTAGGAGTTGATCTCGGTTCCGAGCTTCTCGATCAGGTCCATGGTCGGCTTGCTCTTGCAGAGCCCGCCGTACTTGGTCTTGATCAGGTCAACGGCCCAGTAGGTGTAGTCCTCCAGGATGTTGTCGGTGTAGGCTGCGGTTGCGTACTGGGTGAAACCGACACCGCCGGACATGTACGATCCGAGGTAGATCTGGTCGAAGATGACTGCACCGAGAGCGACAGTCTCCAGTGCTGCCCTGGCGGGGTCGTCCGGGTACTTCCTTGTGGACTGGACCATATCGGCCAGGAATCCGAACGGAATTCCACCGGGCTCGTTCGGGCCACGGGCCCTCCTTGCGGGCATCATGGTACCCATTTCCACCACCGACGCGTGCTTTGCGGCGAAGGCGAAGTCTGCGATTGCGGCCTCACCGGCAGCCAGCCTGTAGCTGCTGATGAAGGACATCGAGATCTGCATGGCAGACCACCTGGACATCGTACCACCGTCGCATACACGTCCAACGATGGTCGGGCAACGCGATGACCTGCCACAGGGACTTTCCGACGGCTTCCTTCAGCTGCTTGGCCTGGTCTGCCGGGAACTCCTTGTTGATGTCGATCCGGAACGGCTTGTCGATCTCGTCGATCAGCTCGTCGTCGCCGGAGAAGACCTTCACGTAGCAGTCCGCGGTCAGTGCCGGGGCTACACTCGGCCATGTGCTCCTGAACGACTGCGCCACCAGGCATTGCGTGGTTGACGGTCTCCAGGTAGTGGTTGATGGTCTCAGGGGTGACTTCCTTCTGCAGCCTCTTCTCGATAACGTTGTGGGCGGTGTCCAGACCGGAGATTACGGTCCTCCTGATATCGTCCCAGCCTGCTGCATAGCGGCGTTGTTGACGAAGTGCAGGTCATCGGCCTCAGCGTAGATGTCGGTGTGGGACAGCTGGTAGGGCATCAAGACACGCTGTCCGAGCGGGACACCGATGTCCTGGTTCATCATGGGGATGCCACGGTCCTTGGCGATCTTGTTCGCCTGCTCGACCCACTCCCGCTTCCTCTTGGACTGTTTCCAGCCTCCGAAGGAGTAGTAGTTGGTGTGGACCTCGGTGGGGTCCTCCTTGAACTTCTTCTTCATGGCGGCCATGAACAGCTTTTCCTTTTCCTTTGCCATTGTTTACTCCCCCTTGACATCGAACGGCTTGAAGCCGCACAGGGTCCTCAGTGTGTGTATCCTCAGGTTCTGGGCCATGACCTCCTGGTCAGCCCTCATGTCCACGTCGTCGGCGCGGAACATCGTGGTGTGCGCCTTGAGCCACTTCTCGTCCATCGGCTTTCCGACAGAGATCGGCTTGTCCAACGGGATAGCGACCTGGTCCTTCACGTACTCGACCTCTCCCTTCTTGGCGTTCCAGCGGTACCTCTGCCAGGCGTCGAACATCAGTCCGTTCTCGTCCAGCCTGCATGCGTGTCCGTGCACAGTTGCGCCTCTGATACCAGTCCTGGCTGGGTCGAAGGTCTCGTTGTCGATGAGCTCCTTGGCGACCTTTTCGAGGTCCCTCTCTCTCATTTCGATGATCTGTCTTCCGGACAGGGTACCGGTATCGATTCCTCGGAACCTGGACATGTACATCTGGGCCCTGCACGTACGGGATGATCGGGGCGAAGTAGACGGAGTCAGTGAACTGAACGTACCTGATCCTGTCTCCCTTCTTCGCACCCTCGATCGGCGTCGACCATCTGCCTGATTGGGCAGTCGGGCTCGGTGCCCTCATCCAGTGGCGGGTGGATCGATCTTGTAGTCCGATCACCGGGCGTCCTGTGACCCATGATCTTGACCACATCATCCATCGCGACGTCGCGAAGCTTTTCCAGCTTCTTCGCTCGGGTCGATGAACCTGCGCCTGTTCTTCGCCGGCACGGTGATACCTGGATAGAATTGTCTTTCGTACTTTGCCATGTGAATCACCTGTTCTTCTTGTAGTCGGTGACTGTTGGTCTGAATTTTGAGTACCGCCCCACTTCCAGATTGAATCCGAAAGGCAGCAATTCCTTGCATACCTCTTCGATATCCTCCAGAGCCTTGGGCACGTTGTCGATATCGTTGATCTCGACGAATATCCTGCCAACGAGCAGCCTGAGCTCGACCTCTTCCCCCTTGACCTTGATGATCTTGCGTTCGGGGTGGTTGACCGGCTGTCCCTTGCCAGGACCTGCGTTCAAGACTGCTGGCAGGATCTTCGCCGCTGACGGTGATGTGTCTGACGTTCGTGATCGAGTAGATCCTGTTCAGGAGTCTTCTCGGTGGTCTCGGCCTTTAAGCAGCCTGGCCGGGAAGATCAGGATCTCCGGTAACGGAACTTGTTCCGAAGCGGAAGCAGAACTCATTTTCAGGCCACCAGGTCCTTGATCTTCTTGGCCTCCTTGCCGACCACTTTCATCGGTGTCTTGAACTCAGGTATGTCACCGAACACATCCTTCACCAGTGGAGAGGTGTTTCCGGAGAGAACATCTGGGTTCCAGCATCCAGAGCAGCATCCGGCTGCGATGACTGGGTTGACGAATGCCCTTCGCAGTGCCTGGTAACGACGTGGTTACCGTGGAACAGTCCCGGGCCGCCACCACCATAGATCGAGTGGCTGAAGAAGGACATACCGACGGACGTACCCATCGCACGACCATAGTCTACACCGGGCAGGCTGGTCTCATGCTCGAGCAGGTCGTTGTAGTATAGGATGGTTGACGGGATACCCTGGGATGCCCTGGCAGCACCGATGTTGACCATGATTGCGGCGAGCATACCAGCGGCCGCGTATGCGTTCCACAGCGGGAAGTCGTTGGTTGTGTACACCTTGAATCCCGACGGCAACTTCTCCTTGACCTTGATGACCTTGTCTTCGATCGCGCGTCCAACGATGGACTCGACGACGGTACCGACGGTTCCGGTCTTGCCGTTCTCCTTGACGATCGTCGTAGACCATGTTGTTCGCGTTCAGTCCCTGGTAGGCGAGAGCCAAGCAGCTGCTGCCTCTCGAACGGGCCGATTGCATCGCCCATCTCGAATGCTGCGGTCATGCTCGAATATCGAGGACAGTGCGGCTGCGTTCATGGCGTTCTTGCCGGATAGGGCAACGATGTGGTTGGCCATGATGTTCCTGAGGGCGTATCCGGCACCTTCGTTCAGCTGCGGAACATCCAGAATGGACTTCAGGTTCGAGCCCTGGAAGTTGATGGTCTGTGGGTACCTGCCCCAGACAGCGGCCTTGACCATGCTCGCCTGGAACATGTCAACGTCGAACTCGTCGATGATTGCCTGCGTCACTGCGGCGGCGGCGGCGGTGAATCCGGTGGTGTACTCTACACCAGCGTCCAGCCTGACGGTCGGGACGATGACGATCATCTTCTTCCCTGTCCATCAAGGTTCTGACCTCAGTGTCATCATCCTTGGTAGTCTTCAGGATGTCCTTGATCATCTTTGCGATCTTCTCAGCGTCTTGCCACAACCGCGAGGTCCATCTCTCTTGCCGCTTGATGTACGCCGCCGCCGACTCGTCCGGTCTTGAGACCCTTCTCAATTCCAGCCAGGTCGACTGCGATTGTTCTCTTGGCAAGAGATACCGTTCGCTTTATGGCTGGGTTGTATCAGAGGACTGATTGCCTCCAGGGGCACGTCCTTCTCGATAAGCTTGCCCCTGTCGTCATACAAGTCCACCTTGTCCTTGTATTTTGCCATTTTTTACCTCCTTGTTGAAAAACGCGACTTTCAGCGAGGCATCACTAGTTTCATAACCAATCCCCCAAATCTAGTGTTCCCTCAATGAAAATCGGTTCCCCTTGCTCGGACCTATTAGCCGTTGAGAATGATATAAGCTTGATTGTGGATGGATGGTCCATCCATAATAAACGATTGATTACCTTGTGCATATAGTCCAGCATATTCCTGATTTGTATTATATATTTTATATATATTAAATTTAAAACCGTTAACATCAACTTGATTAAACGGGATTAAATCTAGTAAGAAATATATGAAAAATCTGCGAATCGATTAATGCGGCGGCATCTTCGAGATTGTCGTAAGGAGGGCTATCGCGTCTTCTCTCTTGTGATCAACATACCCGTGCTCGAAAACAGCCCCCGATGTCATTGTTCTTTTGCGGAGCCAGATTGCTGCTCCATGCAGTACCGGAGTGTTTCCAAGGACCTCTTGGGGAAGTAGATCGCCTTCAAGCAACTGACCACTTGAGCCGCCTCTCTTCCCTCCAGCAGTCCCCTTTTTGCTGCCTCCTCGAGATTGAGCCTCATATTGACGAGTGGCTCCGATAATGGCTCCAGCGTCTCGGGGTTGAATATCAGCGCCACCTCATCATCCCCTTCTATTTCACCCTTCGAATATCGATCGAAGATCCTGCCTATGCCTATCATTCCGAAGTCCTGCAGCTCTGCGGCCCGCAGCGCGCCCATGCTGCTTGACCCATACACCTTGACTCCGCTTCTCAGCTTGTCAACGATCTCCCTGTGGCCGACCGCGGCCTCCCCCATGAACACGCCGTCGATTATCGCGATGACGTCGATGTCTTCCTCCAGGGCGGGAAGATCTCCTCGTTTGACCGGCGGTCTCAGGTCTGCGTCCAGAATCCGGCTTGCCTCCGATCTCGCCAGACTGGGGCCTAGGAAGACAACTGGTTTCAAGCTGTCCCCCTGCGAAGTCTGATCCCGGCGCGTTCCTCGTCCATGGCATAGACCTCCAGTCCGGGAACTATCATCTTCACTACGGGAATGCCGAGCTCCTCGCGGGTTAGATCGACCGCGATCGCCCGCTTGAAGCCGCGCTTTACCAAGGACGCTAGAATGACCTTGAGGTCGTCATACAGATCGGCGGTGTCAAAACTCTGGTATTCGGTTAATGCCCTAGCCCTTGCGGAATCGGCGAACCACATCTGGTTCATCCGCTTGACCCTCTCATAACCCACTTGCCGAGCGCCCCTTCCCCTCACGGTGTCCTCCCGAGCTCCGTGGATTTGCGTCAGTCTCGATTGTGCCACCTCTGTCAAGGCCCGGATTACCGTGATTCTCGGGTTGAGATGGGTCCCCATGCCAAGGCAAAGCAGTGCCGGGTCCTGAAGGCGAACATCGTCTGCGGTAGCCGCGAAGGTTGGCAAGCCGATATCCGAGGTGAGGTCCTTCAGCCTGACCTCAATGCCGTTGGACGAGAACTTGTCTAGCATATGCTGGATCAGACTTCCGTCCTTCGGTGGCAGGATATCCCCTGCGACCCTGTGCTTGCTTTCGCATATCGACCAAGCATCCCTTTCGATCAATTCGCAGAGGCCGTGCACCACCGCCTCCTCCATCGTGTTGCCAGATGCCAGTCCATTGGTATTGGTGCGGAAGAGCGCAAGGTCCTTCGGTGAAGAGTAAGGATGAAACGCCGCGCTCGCCGGAACCCATACCTCCTCATTCTCGATGAGGTCCTGACCCTTGACCCAGGCGACTGGCTGTGACAGCACGTGAATCTGAGTTCGTTGTGGCAAGATCAGGGTTCTTGGGTCTACGGCATTCTCCGATGAGAGCATGTCATCGACCATCCGACGAACCAGAACGTCTTCGCGCCATTCTCCGCTGTATCGCTCCAGCGCTTCCATTATTGCTGATACCCTTGCTTGGGTGATCGAAGCCCCTTTTCCGTTATAGACGCTGATCGCGCCTGACTTGGCATCTGGACGGATGCTCGAGAAGACCGGGATTCCCACCCGATCGAGGCCGGTTATGTCCGCGACCCGGGTAATCCCCGCCGTCTTGCACAAGGGCTCGATTCGCTTGAACGTGGTGGCCGGGTCGACCGTCCTATGCCCGTCTTCCGTCCACACTTTCGGTGCCGGACCGAGTCTCATCAGCTCCCTCAGTGCGGTTCAATAATTAAAGCTGAGCGAAAACTGCTCCAACCGTCGCCTAATGCAGAACAGAAAAAGGAAAAGCGAAGGGGGTTCCCTCACTTCGTCCTTGACTTCAGAATCGGGCCTGCAGCCATCTTCTCCAGCGCCCTTACGATCTCAGGCAACTTCTTCATAGGAATGCCGACGAGCATCTCCTCCGGCTTGATGTCCGTCGACCTTCTGCAGCCGAAGCAGCCCAGCGAGAAGTTGATTCTGCCGGCGACATATGGGATGATGGTCGAGTCTACGCAGGATGCCTGAGCCGTAGCCATATCCACCGTGATTCTACCGCCAATGCTGAAGGTGGTCGCCGCGGGGATCAGCCAATAGACTTGCTCGGGCGTTCCGGTGATAACCACGACGTCCGGGGTCACCTTCGCCTTGGAGAGCGGCGAGACTGCGACGGCCTGGATGCTGCCCTCTGGCAGAGCGGTCCTCTCCTCAATCATCTTTGAAGCGGCCTGCGACGACTCGAAGAGGCCCAAATTGAAGTGAAATTCCCCCGACTTCACTTTTTCGGGCAGTGGAACAATGCCTAGCGCAGAGGCTCCAACTGGGCAGGCCTCCTTCGCCTCGGTGACGATCAACATCTCACCCTTTTTCGCCCTCATGAGAGATTGGCAGTGTCTGATGGGCTTCTCAGGCTCCGTGTAACCCTCTGGCAGCTTTTCTCCTTTCTTGATTATGGTCACAGCCACAGGCTCGTTCTGCAATCCCAAGATATCCACTAGCTTCTTCGACATCTCAGCATAATCCATCGAATTCAACCCCTGTTCAAACAATCTTAAAGAATTACTTAAGGATTGGCTTATTGACGCCAACAAGTTTAGATGGAGTTGATTCGAGGATGCCAGACATAGGGAGGGCATAACCTTCGAGGGCATCGAACATAGCCAAGAAATATGCGGAGCGAAGGATATGCCTTCGCGGACTATCTTTCGAAGAACAGGAGGAACGCAGGATGAATTGGCCGTCGGTGCCCGAAGATTATGGAATCGGGGAGGGAGAGAGCCCTATTGCCATTCTTATCGTTGGGGCCGCGGGCAGTATAGAATCATGGAAGTGGGCCGGTTAATGGTCTGCCCGACGAAGTTCTTCTCACAGGAGCTCGATCTCGCTCCCAGCGGGCATCAGCTCGAATCCGACGAAGCGGTCCGATATCATCTTCATCGCCTCGAAGCCGCTGCAGTGTAGCGGCGCGATGCGGTCCACATTCAGGTTCTTCAGCATCTCCATGGTCTTGCGGATGCGGTCCTGGCTCGCCCCCATCATGTGCAGGCCGCCTATGACCATCTGTATCCTGACGCCAGGCGTCTGCTTCTTCGCCTGGGTGACGATGTTAACGATACCAGCATGGGAGCAACCAGAGATGATAACCAAACCCCGCTTCGTGGATATGTAGATCGCCTGCTCGTCATGGATGTTGTCCTCGATCATGCGCCCCTCGTCCTCACGGATGAAATTGAGCGTCTGCTCGAAGTCATTAGTGTGGGCGATCTCTCCCGAGGTCCTGACGCCAGGGATCACCTCGACGCTCTGCGTCGAGAGATTAAGCTTCGCCTTAGCCAGAGCTTCGATGACCCTTGGCGGGGCGGAGATCTCCGTCTTCGTTTCTCCGGCGGTCGAATAGCGCTTGCCGACGAATGTCTTCGGATGGGCGAAGACGGGCACGCCGGCTTCGATTAGCGGCACCAGGCCCCCTACGTGATCGTAGTGGCCATGCGAGATCACCACCGCATTGAAATCCTTCGGCTCGAGACCAAGCAAGTGCAGATTGTGCAGGAATACCTGTTCGGATGAGCCAGTGTCGAAAAGCACCCTTTGGCCGTTCTCCATCTCGATGATGATGGAAAGCCCTTGCTCGGCCATGAACTGACGGTCCGGGCGATTCAGCATCTTCACTAGGCGGGTCGGCGGTGATGCGGCGCCACAGATGTTGTCAACCAATGTGATGATCCTCATCTATGCTGTCTCCTTGTCCCTTTCCACGATCTTCATCCCGCTCAAGCGGATGACATTCTCCGGGCAGCTCTGCTCGCAAGACTTGCATGCTGTCCCGAGGCAGTACTCGGTGGCGATGCGGAGCCGGAAGCGATTCTTGTCTAGCTTCTCTACCCTCAATGCTCTTTCCGGGCATTCGCGCATGCACTTCCCGCAACCGGTGCAACCGGGGAATTCTGCGAGCAGGAAAACGCCGACATGGTCCAGGGTCTTCAAGCCTCGATCTCCCAGGACCGGTATGTCCGAGGAGACGATGCGCAGCGTCTCCTTCGGCCGCTTTATCGGCGGCAGCGGTCGATAGCCCTTCTCGGTCAATATCTGATTGAACATTTCGAAGGGCATTCCCTCTAGCCAGTATGCTATCTCATTGACGTATATGTCCTCAAAGGCCTTCGAGGTCGCGAACATGATGTGCTTGGCTGCGATGGAGTCTGCTATGCTCTGCATCTCATCCATCGCCTCGTCCTTGACCAAGAGGTCGTAGGCCATCATCAGCGAGGTATTGCCGCACTGATATGTCCGCTCGAGCACCCTTGGCACCAGGCCACATACTTGCGCCTTTATCGGGTCGACATAGGTCCCCGACGCTCCGGCCAGGTACATCGATTTCAGGTCCTCGTCCTCGATGTTTACCTCCTCGATGAGGGTGCGGTGCCCGGCCCTGATGGCTCCCATGGCCTTGCCCGCCTCGAGCACATCATGCTCGGTGATGAAGACCCCGTCCTGAAGGTGCAATTTCTTGTCTGATGAGGTCAAGGATGGAAGCTTGATTATGCCTGTTTCCAGGCCGAGAGCGACCGCGGCGACGACCCCGGTCCCGGTGATGCCGCGCGCCTTTACACTGCCCACCATTTTCACGCTGCCATCTGATGGATCGATGGCCGAACCTTTCTGCGCCTTGAGGTGCTCATCCAGGACATAATTGCGCCAGCTGCCATCGCTCAATTGCTCCAGATCCGATATCGCCATCGGCGCCGCCAGCATGCCATATTCGATGCTCTGCCCCTCCATCGCCGGTCCAGCGGCGGCGGAGCCAGTGAAGAGCTCGCCGTTATGGTATAGACCCATCTCGGCGTTGGTGCCGTAATCAGTGACCATGCAGGTTTCCTCGCGCTCGAGCATGTGCGATTTGATGATCATCGCCAGCGCATCAGCCCCGATCTCGTGCCGGATGGAAGGAGGGATGCGGACTTCGGCCTCGGAGTCGACCGAAGTCAATCCAAGATTGCATGCTGCGATCGTATGAGCGCGACGCTCCGGAACCTTGACGTTCAATCTTCTGAGAAGCGAATTGCCCGCGAAGGCCAAGTCGCGGATCTCGATATTCTCGAACATGCTCAGCTGGGCTGGATTCCCACAGATGGCGATGGTCTTGATTTCTTTTGGCTCTGCATCATGGAGCTCGATCAATTTGTCGACCGTTTCGATGATTATCTTATGACCGACCTCAGAACCATTTTCCAGCCAGAAATGGAGGTGATCCATTATGTTCGCACCGGGCAAAGGGTGCCTCATGGTAATTGCTGTGGAAAGGATCTTTCCATTCTTCGATAGATCGACGAGATGGGTACGGTAGCCACTTGTGCCTAAATCAAGAGCGATACCTAAAGCCATTGGAAATCACGCGCATCGGAATCGTATTCTCGTATTTTAAATAGATGGAATTAATAATGACCATGCTGGCACTATTCAAATAATCGTCATTCCGAGCAACCCCAACGCCGCTGAAGAACGATATCTGCAATCCCTTTTTAGTGTAAATGAATCATCCATCCGCCATGACGCCGAAGCAACGGTTCTTGGCCGCCCTGAACATCGAGGTTCCGGACCGGGTCCCGGTGTTCTACCAGACCTTGGTGGGGCAAGATGGGTCCTGCAATCGTGTGGAAAGACAATTAGGGACGGGTTTCATGACCCAGCTGTTTTCGCTGAAATCGCAATGGAATCGCATAAATTGTTCGGCTTTGACAATGTTATGGCGGGTTGGGGAGAAATCCTGATAGAGGCGCAGGCCCACGGCACGATCTGGAAGTGCCCAGAGCGCGATTTCTATCCGAGAGTGGACAAATATGCAATCCAGCAAATCAGCGACGTCGATAAAGTGGAACCGATCGACCCCCTGAAGGATAGGTTCTGGTCCGTGCCAATAAAAGCTGCAAGCATCATGCAGTCAAAGATCGGCCGTGATGTTGAGGTCATGGGATGCATTAATTCCCCTCTGCTGATAGCAATGGAGATGATGGGGCAGAGAATCTGTATATGAAACTGGTTCTCGAACCGGACTTGATCGACGGATTGATCGCCAAGGTCACAGAATCCTCAAAGTCATATGGCGAAAGGGTCAACGAGATCGGTCTGGATAGCGTCATGATCGAGAATGGGACCGCAGGGGCAGAACAGAACAGCCCAGATCTTTGTGATCGTTTCGACATGAAGTATCTAGGAATGGTCCTGGAAAGATACCGGTCTCTGGACTTGAAGACGGTGGTGCATAATTGCGCTGCCGTCCCATTCCTTGACAAAGAGATCGCATTGAAGCCAAATGCAGTTCACTTCAACAATAAAGCCGTCGATCTTCAAAAGGTATTTGAAATGATGAGAGGGAAGACCTGCGTCGTCTCAGGGATTGATCATGCGGAGTTGATGTTCAGAGGGAAGCAACAAGCGATAGAAGGCGATGTAAAGAGGGTGATCGAAATCTGGGGCAAGGCACCGGGACTAATCATAGCGCCAGGTTGCGAAATGCCCTTCAAGACTCCGGTAGAGAACATCCTGTGTCTGCCAAGGGCTGCAGATAAGTATGGCCGATATTAATGGAATCAATCCGTTTGATCTTCTGATCCGATTCCAGGCGATCTCGGCGGTGGAAGCATGATCCGACCTCTTGAGTTTGGGAGTCCCAGAAATGCGAATCGATCATGCATCATGATTGATTGAGAGATTAGAAAAAAAGTAAAGAAGGGAGTTGCCTCCCTTTCGTGTTTAACCTTTTACTGCCTTAATCAATGCTTCGAGGTTAGCCTTCGGAACCCTTGCTGCGAGACCGCATCCGGGGGCTACGAGGTTAAAGCCAGCCTTCTTGACTCGCGTGGCCTCCCTGAACACATCCTCAGGTGTTCCCTGGAGCAATGGACGAACAACGCCGATGTTGCCAATCAAAGCGGCTCTGCCGTTCACAATCTCAACTGCCTTCTCCGGGCTGACCTTCTCCTCGATGCTCAGACCCGAGACGCCTGTTGCAATCATGTTGTCGAGCAGAACGGTGGTATCTCCGCAGATGTGCAGTACCTTCTTCGCCCCCCCGGCATCCATGAAGCTTTCCTTGATGTATGGCTTGGCATACTCATCGAACATCTCTGGGGAGAGCATATCGGTGCCCGCGGAGGGGTCGCTCATGACGATCACATCGGAGCCGGCCTTCGCTAATGCTCCGATGTATGCTCTCTCCAACTTCGTCGCCAATTTAATCGCCTTATGAACCGCCTCTGGATTGGTAATGATCCATAGAAGAAGATTCTCAGTGCCGACCAAGTGACCGGCAATAGTGAGCGGTCCGGTCGTGCCAGCGACTATTGGCAGGTCCTTACCATATTGCTGTTTTGCGATCTTGATTCCTTCGACGACGGCGGGTATGCGTCCCTTCGTCATGAAATCCGCAGGCAGGTCGTCAGGGATGTTGTTCTCGTCATAGACATGAGACTTGACCATCGGAGTCCTGTCCATCTTCCCTAGATCAACACGGCATCCTCCTACCTCGGCTTCGACGGTCAGGCAGAACGGTAGTCTAACGCATTCAAAACCGAATAACTTGTTCGGGGCAGCTGCCAGGGTCGCCATCTTATGAGGGTCCGTATGCGCGTCTGGCCAGTAGACCTTCACTAAATCCATAGCATCAACAGTTGCTATCTGGGTGAAGCAGACCACCGGTGGCCTGTCAAGTTTCTTGCGGTCTAGAGCGGCCAATACCCGCTCCTTTGGGGTCATGTTTGCCATCCTTCTTCCTCCTAATTGCTGTTAAGTCAAACGCTTATGCGCTTTATATATTGCTTGGCTACAGAAGGGATGAGATTACTTTAACCTTTCGCATTCATTTTTTTCCAGATATGGCTTCCCGATGGCCCTTGCCCTGACCGATACCCAATTCACGATCTCCTTTTGTCCATTGTTTCCTGCATTTACCCACTTGATCTCGACATCGACCAGCGTCCTGACGTCGACACCACCCGCTTCGATCACCTGATCCCTTGCCAACAATTCGGCAACGTCTCTTGCGACGGAGATGGCCTGCTCCATGGTCTCGAAGTCTGATGGTTCATGGTTCGGGGCATAGACATGGAAACGGTAATCCCGCGGCAATATCTGGACTTCGACACACTCAGATACTTCGCTGCATAATGCGCCAACGGCATTTCCAACATCGAAATCCTTTGGAATTATCACCTCAGTTCCCAGGAACCTTTTCATGAGAGGGACATAGACATGTGCAGGCGCTCCTATACCCACGATAGGCCGGTCGACGCCTATCCTGACCGAAATGCTGGATTCGCTGGGACCCGACGTCGCCAACTTGACCAAGTGTAACGAGGCTTTGTCGCTCGGAATCTCTCCCGAACCGTCGAGGATCGCCTTCTTCACCACTTCCTCAGCCAAACGCGAACCGATTCGCTCTGTGAAATTGGCCACGAACTCATCAATCGTTTGATTGCCTCTCTCTGCGAGAATGCCGATGGCTTCTCTCGCGCCCTCAAGGCTTCCATTGAGATAGATGCCTGCAACATGCAAAACGTCAGTTGGTGTCGGTCCGGTGACGATGACGAAATTCTTTGCAGTCAATCTCTTCGCATATTCTGGGACAAGGAATACATCTGGGAGAGCCTGCATCACTTCCGCCAAGGTGATGGGACCATTCATGCGAATGCAATCGAACACAAGCCGCTCCCCGTCATTCAGCAAGCTAGTCTCTCTGTCAAATGCTATCAGGAATTCTGTCTTATGAAGCTCTTTCATCTTATTGAAAAGGGTGGGATACTGCATGCAGGCAGCCTCGATCGGCAGCACTCGGTCTGGACCGATCACGATCCGCCCATCGATGAAATCGAGACGGGAATCTCCCCCGAGGCCTGTTGTCCAAATATCGACAGCCTTCACCCGGGTCCTCCAATGGCCGACCACTGCACCCTCCTTCTGCAGGCGGGAGAACCCCTTGTCCAAATAGGCGATGTCTGTGCTCGTGCCCCCGATATCAAGCACGATGCACCGGTCGAGCCTAGATAACTGTTTCCCTCCCATTAGGCTTGCTGCGGGGCCGGAGAGTATGGTTTCTACCGGCCTCATTCTAGCCCTTTCAAGGTTCATGAATGAGCCGTCTCCCTTGAGTACCATGATTGGCGCTTTAATCTCACGAAGTGCAAGAGATTTTTCTACACCAGATAGGAAATCGTCGATAATTGGAAGCAACTTTGCGTTGAGGACTGCTGTCGTCGTCCTTTCAAGTATTCCCAACTCCGCTGTGAGCTCATGTCCGGTCACGATCGGGATTGATGAGGTGGCGCGAATTGCTTCGCGAACCCTTTCTTCATGGGATGGGTTAAGTATGCTGAAGAAGCTGGAGACGACGATCGCATCCGTTTCTCGGAGAGAGTGCTCAATCGCGTTCTCCACCTCATTCAAATCGAGAGCATGCACCTCGCACCCCCTGGAGTCGTGCCCTCCTGAGATGAAGATGGAGCTACTTGCACCGAATTCCCAGCCATTCTCTGGTTTCCATCCGATCCCGATCAGACTGACGGATCCGCCGCGACCTTGCAGGATGCTGTTGGTGGCCAAAGTGGTGGAGATTCCAACCAGATGGATATTGTTGATGGAAAAATTCTCGCTCTTCAACACGCCATCCACCGCCTCCAGTAGACCGATGGATAGATCTTGATAGGTTGTGAACGCTTTTTTCTTCGCGATGACCTCCTTTGTTTCCATGTCCACGATCACCGCATCGGTGTAAGTCCCGCCAGTATCAATGCCCAAGCCGAGGTTGCAGCTGCGAAGTCCATTCATCGCCAACACCAATTCTTCAAATCATAAGAAATTGCGAGACCAGTTCGTCACCGATATCGGGCCTCTTCCGATCCGAAGGTCAATGTTCCAACATTTGGTATACATCGCTAATGCCTTTCAAGACCTTGAACCCCTTCTCAGTGATCATATAGTCGCCGCGATCGTGCCGCTGGACGATCATGCCATTTACTATCAATTTCTCAATATGGAACAGCAGGTTTCCGCCGCGAAGCCCCGTCAGGTTGGACAGCTTGGAGAAAGTGCATGTTTCACGGGAGACCGATTTCATTATCTGAAGACGATACTTGCTTGCGATCGGATCAAGAACTGAACTTACCAGCCAGTCTTCGGGCAGCTTCGAGATCTCTTCTCTGGTATCGCTAGCCGTGAGATAAATACGCATGGAACGCATCAGTCGAACCTGCTTTCCGAATAATCGCGCTACCTCGTCGAAGCATCGATTGCATTTATCGTAAGGTGCGGTTTCCCTTAATCGATTCAACTCGTCCTGATTCGTGATTATCACTGCTTCTCTCACGATCTCATTCTCGAGTAGAGCGGCGTTCTTCTGGAGGAATGCAGTGAAAGTATCGCGGCACGGGTCTTTCATATCGCATCTCTTGACCATGTTCCGCATCAGGCCTTCTTCGACATCATCGATAGCCTGGGAAACCATGACTTCCAGGATATCCGTCCTTCGCGGCGAAGGAAGATCTATCATGCTTCTACTCCCTTCCATTCTATTCAGGGAATTCTCGATCCGCTCCAACCGTTCACCGATTGCCTGGTCGTTCGACTGAGTCGTCTTGCCATCGGACATCTAGACCTCAAGCTGCCTTTTCACCTAATAGTCTTTGCTATGGACTTGAGAGTCAATGGAATGCACGATTATAATATCTCAGAAAAATAATAGAAAATGGAAGTGGTTTGAAATATTGGCCGATGTTCGCCACTGCTTACTTCTTTGCAAGCTTTGCAGCGATCCCGACGGCCGCGATTGCATCTGGGCCCCAGGCGTCTGCGCCGATCTGGGTTGCGAACTCTTGAGAGGTTGCGCCGCCGCCAATCATGGTCTTGCACTTGGGCTTCATGTTGGCTTCCCTCACCATGCGCTCGATTTCCTTCATGCCCGCCAGGGTTGGGGTCATCAGGGTCGAGGTTGCGATGATGTCGGCTCCCTCAGCCTTTGCCTTATCGACGATGGTCTTGATCGGAACATCTCGGCCAAGGTCAAACATGGTGTTGCCGGCTCCGGTCAGCATTGCCTTCACGATGTTCTTGCCGATGTCGTGAACATCTCCTTCGACAACGCATGTGACAATCTTTGCGCGAACTCCACCGCTTCCGATAACCAGCTTCGGAAGTGCGACATCCAGCGAGGCATACATTGTCTGTGCCGCCAGAAGCACTTGGGGCAGATAGTACTCCTTCTTCTCGTACTTATCCCCAACAACCTTCATTCCTGCGGAGAGACCATTGAAAATGATCTCGTTAGCGGGTACTCCCGCTGCCAATGCCTGTTCCGTGAGCGGCTTGGCTTCCTTTATCTTGCCTTTCACTACCACTTCAGCGAGTTGTCCGAGATAGTCTGTCAAAGTCCATTCCTCCTTGAGGTTATTGGCTCGAATCATGATATTTGATAATAAAAGCTTGGATGGATGGATATAACATCCAGATGCACTCATTGTATATTTCAATGACCTCTATGCACTATTGCTGGGTATGCCCTCATGCTATTCGAGGAAACGCCCTTAACGCTCTGAATTACCGAATTGTTGGTGCGTTGGTATGTCCCGGACATCTCGCCGAAATCCCGCCAAAGCACGCAAAGAATGCAATGCGCGCATAATTCGTCTCATCCTGAGCCAGCTCATTCTGATTCAGCGCGATTACCGAGCTTCGAGGCCAATCCTAATAATCGTCCTCTTCGAACTGCGAGGCGCCGCATACCGGGCATTTTTCTTGGTTCTTTTTCAAAACGCAACCGCAGACAATGCACTCGGGCACATGTGTCGCCCCTGGCTGATATCATCTTTGGATAATAAAATACTTCTTACTTGCGGGTCCGGCATCACTCATCCTTATGATGACCCAGCTTCCCCAATTCTCCTAAGCTCAGAAGACCGATCTCGCTGATGCCGTAGGCTCTTGCATTGGCCAGATCACTAGAACGGAGAATAGGAGACATAACCGAATCGGAGGTGGCGGCCGTGAAGTCAGTTCCGCTGGCCAAGGGGCTGAATGCGGGGACGATGAGTATCTGCTCTTTCGGCAAATGGATGTAGCAAGGCATCTTGATGCATGCGCCAACCGAATCGAACAGACGGATGGAAGGATGCTCATGCCCGATTACTAGAGGCCTCGAATCGATCGGAAGATGCCCGTGGGAGAAGGTTACCCCGTCCAGTTCGTATTGGTCGACCAGGTCGATCCCTATCTTCGCTGCTATTGTGGCCAGGTAATTGTCATGGTTGCCCTTTATCACCACGACCTTCCTCCGCTCGTGAAGGATTCCGAGCAGCTTCTGCACTTCGCTCCACTCTTGCGTCGAGTTCTTCGAGAATTCATGCTTCAGGTCGCCCAAGATCACGAACCCTTCAGGATGATAACGCTCAATTATGCGCTGCAACGATGCCTTCATCGTCTCCGTCTGGATGTGGGGAAGGTGCAATCCTTGGGCTTCCAGGACCGACTCCAGTCCGATGTGGAGATCGGAGATTATGACGACCTTTCGGCGCTTCATCACGACGCAGCGCTCGTTGGTGATCCAGAGCCCATTGGGCAATTCCAGTTCCTGCATGATCGCCACCGATTCATCCCCCACCCTATTTGAAATGTGCGAATGCGGGGCAGTCTTCATCGCATACTTTCACTCCGCTATCCGAAAAGCCTTTGTGGAGCATCGGGGTTGGTCGTTCAATGCTGCGCCGGACGTTTCTGATCCTGCCGGGAATCGGGGGGGGCATCGAGAGGTCTCTTTGGAAGCAAGGAGTCAGGGATTGGGACGACTTCATTTCCTCCACGAGACTGAATGGGATATCTGGAAAGCGGAAGCAGCGCCTTGACGTTCATTTGGGCGAGGCGGCTAATTTCCTTGAGAACGGCGAGATCTCCTATTTCAGCCGACTCCTGCCGACGAGAGAGCACTGGAGGGTCTATGATGAAGCGAGGCGCGAGGCGACCTGCCTCGACATCGAGACCGACGGCCTGGGGGCGGGCGCTCGAGTGACCGTGGTCGGTATCTATCGGGGCGGGAAATCAACGACACTGGTAAGAGGGGAGGACCTGACCAGGGAGAACCTTGCGGCCGCACTGCAGGGATCGCGATTGCTGATCACTTTCAACGGCTCTTCGTTCGATCTTCCGATGCTGGAGCGGGAGTATCCCTTCTTGATCCCTAGAGTGCCGCATTTCGACTTGCGTCACGGCTGCGCAAGGGTTGGTTTCCGCGGCGGCTTGAAGAGCATTGAGAGGCAGATGGGGATGAAGAGGGGTCAGGAGCTGGAGTATGTGACCGGGGAACAAGCGGTATATCTCTGGTACGCCTGGGAAAGGAGGGGAAATGTGAACGCGCTCAACCTCCTCAAGCGCTACAACGAAGAGGACACAAGGAATCTAGCTCCGATAGCAGAGCGAATCAACCAGATGCTGACGACGAAGACGCTCGGGATGGATGGAAATGATTGCTGATCCGGCGAGGGGGGAAGATGTCAAAGGGCTGATGGAGGCTGCCAGAGAGGCAACTCAGGTCATCTTGGGCGCGAGCAGCGTTACCATCGTCGCCCATATCGACGCCGATGGGGTCAGCGCCGCCTCGATCGCATCGTCAGCCTTGGCGAGAGCGGACGTCCCATTCGAGTGCAGGTTCATCAAGAAGCTGGATGAGGCAGAAGTGAAGCAGATCAATGCTTTGCCCAGCGAGGGCGCCTGGCTAGTGGATCTGGGATCGTCGGCGATTTCCAAGATCACGTTGCCCATCTGCTGCGTCTCCGACCATCATTCCATTATCGAGGACGCGGGCGGCGTTCCGAAGCGGAAGCCGGGCCAGAATGATTTGGCATCGTTCATGGAGCGCAAAGTGCATGTCAACCCTCATCTCTTCGGAATCGACGGCGGACAGTCGCTCAGCGGTGCCGGCGCGACCTATCTAGTCGCAAAAAGCATGTCTTCCGCGAACTCCTCCCTCGCGCCATTAGCAATCGTGGGCGCGGTGGGAGACTTCCAAGATTCGGCCAACTCAAGATTGGTCGGATTGAACCAAGGCATCGTTCAGGATGCGGTGGCGGAAGGCACTCTCGAAGTCACCGAGGACATCCGCATCTTCGGCCGCGAGAGCCGCCCGCTCGCCCGGATGCTTGAGTATGCGAACGATCCGACGCTACCGGGGCTGACCAATCGGTACTCCGAATGCAAGCGGTTCTTGGACGAGATCGGTATCGAGCAGCAATCGGAGGACGGCTGGCGGAGCTGGATAGACCTGAGTCCAGAGGAGAAGCGAGAGATCACCAGCCGATTGGCGGACAGACTGTTGAATTGCGGAAAGGGGGTCAAGTCGATCAGGCGATTGATAGGGGAGGTGTATCTTCTCTCCGAGGAAGAGAGGGGAACGCCTTTGCACGACGCGAAGGAATTCGCCACCCTGCTCAATTCCTGCGGACGCTATGACAAGGCCGAGGTTGGTCTCAAGATCTGCCGAGGCGACAGGGGCGATGCGCTCCGGATTGCCGACGATCTATTGCGCAATCACCGCGATACCCTGAAGAACGGGATAACCTGGGTGAAGAGGAAGGGCGTGGTCAGGCGGCAGTCCCTGCAGTATTTCCACGCGGAACAGGAAATCCCGGAGACCGTGGTCGGCATCGTTGCCGGAATGCTCCTCGGCTCCTCTGACCTCAACGAAGAGAAGAGTCCAGCAGAGCGCGCCGACCTCGCCTTCAAGGTGGACTGCTCAGTCCCAATCATCGCTTTCGCCACGAGCGTCGACGAAGGGAACATCAAGGTGTCCGCCAGGGCGACGCGGGAGCTCGTGCTCAAGGGACTGGACCTATCCATCGCCATCCGCATCGCCTCCGAGAAGGTTGGCGGTAGCGGAGGGGGGCACCGCATAGCTGCTGGCGCTTCCATCCCTATTGGCAAGGAGCAGGAGTTCCTCGACGCCATCGAGGCGCTGATATCCAGCCAGCTTGCCGGCAAATTGCCCTAATGGATCAACGTGAGCAATATCGCTTTCTCGGTATGCAATCGGTTCTCTGACTGTTCGAAAATGAAGGAATTCGGCCCATCCATAACCTCGTCCGTTATCTCTAGCCCACGGTGCGCCGGGAGGCAATGGAGTACCATGCAGTTCTTCTTGGCCTTCATCAATAGTTCGGAGTTGAGCTGGAATGGTTTGAAGATGCGCTCCCGTTCCATGGTCTCGGCCTCCATGCCCATGGAGACCCAGGTATCGGTGTAGAGTACGTCTGCTTTGGATGCCGCCTCTGCGGGGTCTTCGACGACCTTGATCGTGCAGCCCTTTATCTTCCCGACCTTCTGGGCTTGCTTCAGAAGCTTCGCGTCTGGCTCATAGCCTTCGGGGCAGGCCGCAGTGAAATCCATGCCGACCATCGCCGCGCCGAGCATCAGCGAGTTGCAGACGTTGTTGCCGTCGCCCACATAGGCGAGCCTCACTCCCTTGAACTTGCCCTTGTGCTCCTTGATCGTCATCAGATCGGCCACTGCTTGGCATGGATGCTCGAGTTCATCGAGCGCGCTTATGACCGGTACGGTGGCGCTGTTGGCGAGCTCCAGCATCATGTCGTGCTTGAACGCGCGGTACATGATGCAGTCCACCATGCGAGAGAGCACCTTGGCGGTATCGGAAATCGTCTCGCCACGCCCGATCTGGATGTCCTTTGGGCTGAGGAAAATGGCATGGCCTCCAAGTTGGGTCATCGCCACTTCGAAGGAAACACGAGTGCGGGTGCTCGCCTTCTCGAAGATCATGGCGAGCGTTTTGCCTTTCAATGGTTCGGACCCCTTCAGCGCCCCCTTTTTCAGCCTTTGGGCCGAATCGATGATGTCCTCGAGACTTTCCCCGAAGTCTTGGACAGAGATGACGTTGAGTTTCATGATAATTGCTTCATAATTGCTTCTTTATTAAGAATGATGTGCGCAGTCGGACAAGTCGGGGTTTGAATGAGCATCCTTTGCGACATGGCTCGGGTCCACATTTTGCAACCTGAAGTCTTGATTTATGCCAAGAAAGAAAAAAGGACGGGGCAATCATGTTCTATTCGCCCCGTAATTGGCTTGACACTCGGCGTTTCGGTTACTTCCTCTCGACCACCCATCGGCAATATGGATCTCCTCTTGTCATCAGATGGGTTGCGGTGAATTTGAAGTCAGGGCTCAGCACATCTCTCATGCCATGTATTGCACAATCCAGGGCCTTGCAGGCTTCAGGCGGTGCCTTCGAAAGCGGGCAAACCGTGTTCACCTTGACGACCCGATTTGGCGTTGCTTCCTCCACTCTGCCCTGGATTCCCATCATGTCCTCCCAGAGGTTGACCACAGATCCTAGGGCAATCGCATCCTTGCTGGTGATGTTGAGGTTTTTGTTCATCTCCTCCATTTTTTCCTTGCCGATATTCCTCATTACCGGACCGTACGCCTTTATTGCGTTCTCCGAACCCATCACGTGGACCATGGTTCCGACCGCGCCGAGCCACCATTTGACCACGGACTCGCTCATCAATGCCGCAGCCTCCTGCGGACTTACTTCATATCTTGGTAGTTCCGCCACTTCTCTTCCCCGCCCATTCCCACCCTAGGAAAGCGTTCCACTCTCAGAATATAATACTTTGCACTTGTGACAGGTCTCCATTCGGCGCCCGCCAGCTTGCTCTCCTGCTTCTGGAAAAGGTATCCATTCACCCTCGAAGTGTAATCAGAGTCAGACGAAATGATATCGAGTGGCTGCAGGCGAGATGTGATGCCGATAGACCCCGATGAGAACGGACATTTAGAGGCGTTGGTTTAACTGGTGTGTCCTCGGCTGCAGAAGAGGTTAATAACAGGCTAGGCGTTTTTCGTGCGATCGGGCATGGAAGCGAAATCGATCATTATCATCGGTGCCGGCAATGGCGGGCTCTCGACGGGCTGCTATGCGCAGATGAATGGGTATCGCACCAGCATCTTCGAAATGCGTAGCAAACCGGGAGGATCCTGCACCTCATGGAAGCGCAGGGGGTACACCTTCGATTACTGCATCCACAATCTCAGCGCCACCTCTGCACGTGCCAAGACCCATCCGATTTGGGATGAGCTCGGCGCGTTCCGCGATGCTAGGTTGTTGCCCTTTGAGTAATCCGTGCAGGTCGAGGACGAATCTGGCAAGTCTCTGAGAATGACCACTGACCTTGAAGACCTCAGAGACAGGATGCTCGCGCTCGCTCCGGACGATGCGAGGCTTATCAACGATTATATCAGAGGGGTGAGGAAGCTCGGCGGCTTCGACGTGTTCACCATGATGATGGGGGCATCGGCCCGAAGCTCAACGTGATCCGCTACTTGAGCGCCCTCAACAAATGGGGAAGTGTCACGCTGCAACAATACGGAGAGAAGTTCCACGATCCGTTCATGCGTCGGGCATTCCCAGTCATCCAGTATGGGATAAAGGATATCCCTATGCTGGCACAAATGATGATGTTCTCAGGACTGACCCAAGGAGACAACGGTTGGCTTGTAGGAGGCTCCGCCGTCCTCGCCATGAACATCGAGAATCGCTACCGAGAATTGGGAGGGGAGATCTCCTATTCAAAGCCGGTGAAGAAGTTAATCGCGAAGGAAGACAAGGCCGACGGGTTGGTCCTGGAAGACGGGAGCGAGCATTTTGCCGACATCATCGTTTCCAATGCCGACGGCCATGCCACGATATTCGACCTGCTGGAAGGAAGATATCTTTCGGATACCATCCGCTCCTACTACCGAGATTGGGTCCCGGAAACGCAGGAGTTCGGACTTGAGATATTCATCGGAGCAGCCAGGGACGTATCGAAGGAACCGCATGCGATCGCGTTGCTGCTGGACAGCCCGGTAAAGGTCGAGGAGAGGGAATACTATCGTCTGGATATCGGGGTGTTCAACCCGGAGATGGGGCTCTCTCCGGAAGGAAAGGCGGTCATCAAGGTGGTCTTCCCCTCGTCCTATAACCACTGGAAGGAGCTAAGTGCAGAAAGCGCCAAGTACTCGGCGGAGAAGGACCGCGTCGGCAAAGATGTCATCTCCAGGTTGGAAAAGAGGTTCCCCGGGCTTTCTTCGCAGGTGGATGCGGTCGACGTTATGACGCCTCTAACCGTTGAGAGATTCATCGGGGGTTATCGTGGCTTGCAGTCTTGGTCCCCCAAGATCGGCATGGCCGAATTGATCAAGAATGGCGTGAGCAGGGAGCTCCCAGGATTGGGGAATTTCCAAATGGTCGGTCAGTTCGCTCAGGCATGGTCGGGCTGATGACCGCCGCCCTCGCTGGAAAGAATTTGGCCAAACAGCTGTGCAAGGAGGAAGGCAAGAGGTTTGTTGCATCCAAGGCTGATTGAAGGCCTCGCGACAAGAACATTTATTATTCACCATGCTTTCACACGAACCTCAATGGCCGGGATGGGGTAGCCTGGTTATCCTGTGGGACTGTGGATCCCTAGACCCGAGTTCAAATCTCGGTCCCGGCCCCTTTTTGATTATCATGCCCATTGATGTCGCGACTGGCGATCCATCAACAACGAATTCCATCTTGTTGGGCGGCTATTGAAATACCGCCTAATCCCCACCTGGAAGCATGAAGAGTCGCGAGAAATAGTCCAGTCAGCGGCACATGTTTATTAGGCCGTTACCGCATGGCAAGTCTGGTGATGGAATGGCCTGGAATGGCCCTCTGAACAAGATTGACGATTATCGCTGGGAGATACCCCAGTCTTACAAGCAATGCATGCGCACCAGCGCGGTCATCTACGCTGATGAGAAGATGATCAAGCACATCCGCGACGACAACGCGCCGGAGCAGGCAGCGAACGTTGCCTGCCTGCCGGGCATTGTCGGCCGCTCGTTGGCGATGCCGGACATCCATTGGGGCTACGGGTTCCCTATCGGAGGGGTGGCGGCAATGGATGCCGACGAGGGCGTGATATCGCCTGGAGGCATCGGATTCGATATCAATTGCGGTGTCCGCCTTTGCCGAACCGATCTGACAGTCGAGGATGTCAAACCGAGGATAAAGGACCTGATCGGGTCCTTGTTCAAGAACGTGCCAGCCGGGGTTGGGTCAGAAGGCGTGATCGATGTGGCGGCGAATCAGATCGACAATATCCTTCAGGAAGGCGGCGAATGGGCCGTCCGGAACGGATTCGGATGGGCCGAGGACCTCGAAGCCACCGAGGAAGGAGGCAGGATGAAGAACGCCGACCCGACCAAGGTGAGCAGGAAGGCCAAGGAAAGGGGGATCCCTCAGGTCGGTTCGCTCGGCTCGGGCAACCACTTCCTCGAGGTGGACCAGGTGAGCGAGATCTATGACCCGGAGGCGGCCAGGGCCTTCGGGCTGGACAGGAAGGGGCAGATCACCGTCTCGATACACTGCGGCTCACGCGGCTGCGGGCACCAGATCGCCACCGACTACCTCCAGGTCATGGAGCGGTAGATCAAGGAGAATCATATGGACCTCCCGGACCGTCAGCTGGCCTGTGCGACCGTCAAATCCAAGGCAGGGGAGGACTACTTCGCTGCCATGGCCTGCGGCGCGAACTTTGCCTGGGCGAACCGGCAGATGATAATGCACTGGGTCAGGCAATCCTTCGAGGAGGTGTTCAAGCGCTCGGCGGAGGACCTGGGCATGCACCAGGTCTACGACGTGGCGCACAACATCGCCAAGGTCGAGGAATATGAGGTGGAGGGCAGGAGGCGGAAGGTGTACGTGCACCGCAAGGGCGCGACCAGAGCGTTCCCGAAGGACCACCCGGAAGTGCCGAGAAATACCGTTCCGTCGGACAGCCGGTCCTCATCCCCGGCGACATGGGCGCCGGCAGCTACGTGCTGGTCGGAACGGAGCAGGTCATGGAGGAGGCGTTCGGCTCCACCTGCCACGGGGCCGGGAGGATGATGTCGAGGGCCTCCGCCATGCGCCAATTCACGGTCAACGATGTCCGCAGCGCAGCTGGAGCGCCAGGGCATCTACCTGAAGGCCTCGACCAAGGACGGCATCCTGGAGGAGGCGCCTGGTGCCTACAAGGACATCGACGACGTGATCGCGGTGGTCAAGGGCGCGGGGCTGTCCCGGCCGGTGGCGAGGCTCACGCCGATCGGCGTGATGAAAGGATAGTCCCACCCTGACGGATGGATTGAGCGGACCTCAGGTCTTGAACAGGGCTCTGTGAGCAGCCTTCGCCACCTCGGTGCGATTCTGTCTCCGGAGTGGCGACCATCGCCGCCCAATCGAAGACGCTGCGGGACTGCAAGGCCTTGGCCAGTGGCGAATACCGCGACAGCGGCCGGACCCGGCCGTCTTCAAGGATGGGAACGTCGGTCTTGCCGATGCGCGGCTCGGAGATGAGCAGCTCGCGCTCCGGCATGTCGAGGATGACCTCGGACGGATGCACGCCCGCCCTGGCGGCGATCTCCGCCTCCTTCTCCTTCCTCGCCCGGTAATCCTTCAATTCCAGCAGGCGCTCCAGATCCTCATCATCCAGATCGACGATGGGTACGGAGAAGACTCGCTTGTACAGCTCTCGGTACTTGAGCTGCGTCATGATCCTACTAGGGTAACCGCCCTGTGCGATCAGCTTTTCCGTGAGGCTCCCATCGGTCTCCGCGTGCATCCCTTTCATCAGATCCACATCGGACATCTCCACAGCCTTGCAGAGCATCAGCTCCGCTATCCGCACGGTCTTGTGGAAGTAGACCGAGGTGTACATCAGCGCCCGCGCCACCAGCAGGCCCTCGACCGCTGTCACCCCGCCCTTATTCACCACGAGGTCCCCGTGATGCACGTCGATGGTCTGGATGAGGCGGTCGAGGTCGATGGTCCCATGGGCCACGCCGGTGTAGTGCGCGTCCCGGAGCAGATAGTCCATCTGGTCGGCGTCCACCGGTCCGTGGATCATCTGGTGCAGGTAGTTCTTCTGGCCGAAGTGAGCCTGGCCTTGTTCTACGTCGAATTGGCTTTGGCCAATCTTCTGTGAAGACCTGGGCGAGACCACAAGCTCCGCCACCCTATCTGGGGAGATGCCGGCCTCCCGCAGCACCTCTGGAATGGATGCAACATCAGCCAAGACCTCCCTATCCCCTGGGCCTATGCAGCGCAACTCCCCCGAGATCATGGCGCGGCCGAGGTCGACGTGATCGGTCCCTAAGCGGTCCAGCAACACTTCCTCCAGGGTGTGGGAGAACGGCGGATGGCCAACATCGTGAAGAAGGGCTGCGGCGAGAACCTCATCCCTCTCCTCCAGATTCAAGCGCAGTGATTCGGCCATCATGCCTGCGATGTGATAAGTGCCCAGCGAATGCTCGAGGCGGCTATGGTTCGACCCAGGGAAAACGAGATGCGCCAGGCCGAGCTGGTGGACTCCGTGCAACCGCTGCACTTCTGGACGGCCCAATAGGCGCAGGAATACGCCATCGAGGCGTACGCTGCCATGCACACTATCATGGATGACCTTGAAGCCAGGCACCTAGCCAAGATTCTCTGATGGCTATATATTCCTAAGCACTGATGGAAGAAGCTCACTTCGGCTGATTCCTGATGCCCCAGGCCACAAGGGCGCCCGAATGAGACCGCAAGCTCTGCCTCAGTTGCTTGGGCTCCTATGCAAGGGCGTCTTTTTCGGAGTCTGCCCCGGTCGGGCAGTTGCTTGGGTTCTCAATATTCATAATGCTTGGCGTTTAGCCATGTCCTCAGCAGGGCCTGGCCTTCTTCTTCACCTAGTTAGTCATCTGCGACCGTCTGAGGTCCTGAGCCGATACGAGCTCAAAGCGTCGAATGGAGGCTTTAGTTGAAGCCGCCCTTGATCTTGTGGCGATCTATCTTGACCCCGTTTGGTGCTACGATGATGAGGTTGTGACCGATGGCAGCGACATCACCATTGGTATCCCGGGCCACTGCCTTCAGCTCATTGGTTATCCGCTTCAAGGTGAGCTGGTCATTAGCAATTGACGAGTAATCTATCAGAACGATGTTGCCACTGTAGGCGGGCTGCACCACGGGAGTCAGATCCTCATAGCGATAGATCTCGGCGATCTTGATCATTCCTTTCCCGCCCAGCGGGTTCTCTTCCTCGAAGTTGAGAGCGCCCAGGTCGATGTACTGGTCTGTCTCGACGGTCTGGACTTCCTCCTTGCTCCGCCCAAAAGGCTTCTTCAGCAGTGGCATGGCATCCCTCTTGGGATTGGTATCCTCTGCGCGGTATTTAAAGTTTTGATGATGTGGCCAGATTATAGGAACTAGCGTTCATCGAACTTCCATAGCTTGTCGCCGACGTAGATGAGACTCTTAATCGCTTTTCCAGGCTTCTTCTCCTTCATCTCGTTGCCAGTGATGAGCGCTCGGCCGACCGCCAATGGCTTCTTGTTCTTCTCGTCTCGCACCCAAACATAATCGCCTATCTGGATATCGCCGTCCGCGTCCACGATGCCTGGGCCCATCACGTCCGCGCCATTGATGACGAACTTAATCGCCCCCATGTCCACGGTGACGAAGGACTTGGCGACCGGATACTTTAGCAAGCCGCGGATGGTCAGGAATGCTTTGCCATCCTGGATGAAGCCGATGATCTGGTTCTCCGCGATGATCACCTCGTATTCGGGACTCTCGGCGACGTCCACGGTGTCGCCCACCTTGAAAACTGATATTCCGGCGCTGGCTAGGAGATCATCTGCAAGCGCCTTGACCTCTTTCTCGCGCAACCGCCTGCGCTTCCTCACTCTCAACTCAGACATGCTCAAATCACGCATTCGCCAACGATGGAATCATTTCTTCTTCTTGCCGAACAGCCTTCCGATTCCATGCTTGCTTTCTTCCTTGCTTTGGTCAATGGTCGACTTCACTTCTTTCTTCGCTTGCTCTGCGGGTCGAGTCTCTTCTTTCTTATCCAGCGCCGGCGCTTCTGCCTTTCTCACTTCGACCTTCGGTTTTGCCTGAGCAATTGGCTCTTTGGTATCGGCCTTGACCTCTGGCGGTCTCTGCGTCTCTTTTGTCGAAAGCTTTCTTGCCACTTCTTCGAGGTCTTCAAAGCTCGACATGGTTAAATCGGAGCCGCAATTAGGGCATCTATCCACATCGGACTGGACCTTTCGATCGCAGATCGGGCACTCGATTTCAGTGGCGGTCATTTTGCACTCAATCTAGGTGCAAGATAGTAAGCTGATATAAGGGTTATTGAAAGGGTATCGAAATGCGTTGACGTCCAGAATTCGGACGCGAATTCGAGCAGCTCGATGCTCTGAAGCATTGCGAGAGAGTCATGAGGATGCGATTCAGATCCGGTCATAGACCGCAGGATCTCACTCTGTTCTTTTGGAAATACTTCTGATGGTATTCCTCCGCTTTCCAGAACCTGGTTGCTGGCACTATCTGGGTGACCACGGGGCCAACGTGCTTTCCCTCGAGATCCTCACGCTCTTTTACGCTCTCCGCTTGCTTCTTCTGTTCCTTATCGAAATAGAAAATGACCGAACGGTACTGATCGCCATAGTCCGGCCCCTGGCAGTTCAATTGCGTCGGATCATGAATGCTGAAAAAGACTCTCAGCAGTTCGTCATAGCTGATCACCTTGGGGTCGAAAAGCAGGTGAACGACCTCCGCGTGGCCGGTCTTCTTCCCGCAGACCTCTTTGTAGGTGGGATTCTCCTTGATCCCGCCCATGAATCCCACTTCGGTGGAAACGACCCCTTTGACCTCCATGAATTCAGCTTCGACGTGCCAGAAGCAACCAGCCCCGAAAGCTGCCTCTTTGTAACCGGAATCGTTAGCCATTATATCACTGTTCGAGATTTAATCAGCTCGATGCTAATAAAGGATGCTGACGGTGCGCTACTCGAGTCGTTCGGTCTCGATGCGGATGCCATTCTCAGCAATGTCGAAGATGATGTAATTGATCGTATGCTTCGAATGCCTCAGCTTCACTATTTCCAGGGCACGCTCGCGCAAATCGGTGTAGGGGTTGTCCCGCTTCAGCATATGGATGGCTCCATCGACCGCATAAGAGGCAATCTCTCCGAAACGAGAGGCAGTGGCATCATCCGTGATTATCATCGTCGTGCAACCGCGATACCCTAGGGTGTAGACGAGATAGTCGAGCTGCTGGCGGAAGTGGGATAAGGTCATCTCCAAGGCCAATATGCCAAGATTGTCGATTACGACGATCTCGGCGTCCGAGCCTGCTGCCTCAACGATGCCTCCGAAACCCATTTCCGGACCCAGGCTATCGTATTGATACTTGGCATCGACCATACGCTCCTCGAGCATGGCCGCCACGCGCAGGAGCCCCCTCTTCTCGAAATCGTCGAAATCCCAGCCGAAGGATGCGGCCTGGGTCACCAGGTCCTGACGGCTCTCCTCGACCGCGACGTAAGCCGCCTTCTTGCCGGCGGAACAGGCGGCGTTGATGACATGCAATGCGAGCACGGTCTTCCCGGTTCCAGCACTTCCAGTTACCAGAATGCTGCTACCCTTCGGAATCCCGCCACCCATCAGCGGGTCCAGGCCAGGCACGCCAGTCGAGACTCTTTCCAATCAGCTACACCTTGCCCCCTAATAATCCAGGAACCTTATTTAACGATTCCCAACGGCCACTCAATCGCCTCAGCGATCAAGCACCGAGCTCGATCAGCAAGATAGACTTGGATGAGAGATATTTGATGAGGCTGGCCTCCCAATCAATTCGCCCAAGAATGCTAGGAAATAGTGCATTCAATTGCCCCTAAGCAAGCAATATATAGGATTGATTAACTAGCCCGAAAGCACAGAGGGTGCAAACTTGGGAATCAGTATCGCTATTTGTGAGACAGACTCTGATGCTTCGATGTGCAAAGTGAACAAGACGACCTATGTAAAGGTATATCTGGGCAATGTTAGCGGCTATGAGGAATACGCCGAGGCTGACCTCGTCATCTCTGGGCCTGAGGCGAGATCGGTGATGGATAAAGACTGGGAGGCTTTCTGCAAGCGCAATCGCGTTGACCCGAACGCTGAAGTCATATATGTCGCAAAGATCAAGAATGAAGCGGACCGGGCGAAATTGACCCCCTTCGCCAAGAAGAATTACACCGGCTGGGTATTCGTGGACAAGGCGCCGGCGGATGTTGCCAGGAAAATCATAGACAAATCGTCGCCCGATGACCGGCTCACAGGCTGGGACATGGTCTCCTTTGAAGAGATGGGGGAAACCTGCAAGAAGTGCGGGCTTTCCTGGGATGATGGGCGTGGATGCATCGGGACTTTTGGACCGGAGAACTCATTGCTGCCGGGAATCGCTTCCAAGCTGGGACTGTCAATCATCGCCAATGCGGTGGAGAGCTCCAAGGCCAAGAAGGTCTTCAGCGCCGATGACGCCAAGGAACTGATTAAGGAAGTCGCGGTCCTGAGGGAGAAGCTACCGAATGAGGGCAAGGCGATAGTGCATCGCTACAGCGGCGTCTTGGACCGATTGGAGAAGATGGCTAACATCGCCATAAAATACAGGACGCAATTCTATTTCGTGTAGTGTATGCCAACGGGGCATCGATGGTTCCCCAAGTCGGACCTGAACATGCCCCGAATCGTTTAATTCCGTAAGAACGAGATGCGTTTCCATCGGGCAATCTGCCGATCTCGGTTGATGGAATGCGATTATTCCTCATCGTGCCCGCAAGCGCTGCAGTTTGGGTCCTTCTCGATGCAGATCGTTTCGTAACAATTGCTCCTCATATCAACGACCAGCAGTCTTCCCAGCAATGGCTCGCCCAATCCGGTGATCAACTTGATCACCTCGGTGGCCTGCATCGCACCTATCGCACCGGCGACTGGCCCTAACACCGGGATCGGCTCTTTCCTGCCAGGCAAACGGGGAAAGATGCATCTGAGGCAGGGGGTTCTCCCGGCGAGAACCGTCGTGATCTGACCATGCAAATCCTCGATGGCCCCATGCACCAATGGCTTGGCGCTGTGGATGGCATAATCATTCATGATCATCCGGGTTTCGAAGTTGTCCGTGCAATCCACCAGGACGTCCGCATCGCCCAGAACCGCGGAGATGTTCTCAGACCCGACTCGTGCCGCATGTTTCCTGACCTTCAGATATGGATTCATGGCGGCCAGCTTGTCAGCGGCCGAATCGACCTTTCGCCGAGACGCCTTCGCATCCTCCTGCCAATGCAGCAGCTGCCTGTTCAGGTTGGAGAATTCCACGGTCTTGGTCGTCTACGACGATGAGCCGGCCTATGCCGGCAGCCGCGAGGTACATGCAGACAGGGCGAACCGAGACCGCCGAAGCCCACGACCCCGACCGTCGCGTTCTTGATCAACGATTGGCCTTCATCCCCTACTCCTTCGACCAACATCTGGCGACTGTATCGCTGCCTTCTCAATCTTGGGTCAGAGGGTCCGGGGTCATGTCTTCCGGACATTAATCCATTGCATCGTCAAAAAGGGTTGCTTGTCCGCAAAAGGTCATAATCGGAGAGTTCACGCCGAAAGAATCGAAATCATAGATGAATTCAACCAACTCAGGAGCGGGCCGAAGGATTTTGACCCCTTCAAGCCTGTATTGAGGCTCGCAATTCTCCGATCCCCGATTCCTGGCATGACGAATCTGGTCGATCGCGTCAGCCTCTCGCAAGAAATATATATGGATCTGCCGGTAGCGCGTTTCAGGTGCTCGACAAATGAGTGACACGGTGATCGAAGTCGAAGGATTGGTCAAGAAATACGGGGACTTCACGGCCGTCGACGGTATCGATTTCAGGGTTGAGGCGGGAGAGGTGTTCTCACTGCTCGGCCCCAACGGCGCGGGCAAGACCACCACCGTAGAGATCATGGAATGCCTGCGCACCCTGACCGGCGGGAAAGTGCACATTCTGGGCATGGACGTCACCAAGGAGCCGTTGAAGATCAAGAACCGGATCGGGGTGCTACCGCAGGACTTCAATGCCTTCGATCTGCTCACAGTGAAGGAGAACATCGAGTATTTCGGCGGAATGTTCGACAGGCAGCTGCCCGCGGACGACCTAATCAAAGCGATGGACCTGACTGAGAAGAGGGACGAGTACTTCAAGAACCTCTCCGGAGGCCTGAAGCAGCGAACGGGAGTAGCCATTTCCATGGTCAACGACCCGGAGATCATCTTCCTCGACGAGCCGACCACCGGCCTCGATCCTCGCGCCCGCAGGGACGTTTGGACCGTGGTCAAGAGTCTGAAGGAAAGGGGCAAGACGGTCATTCTCACGACTCATTATATGGAAGAAGCAGAGGTGCTCTCCGACCGCCTGGGCATAATCGACCATGGGAAATTCATTGCGTTGGGTACTCCGAGGCAGATCATCGATGCCCATGGTACCGGGTCCAGATGCATCATCTCCCACTGCGATAACTCGTGCAACATCGCCCTCAGAGAGCAATGGCCCACCATGGAGTCGAAGGGAGGGGATGTCATCATTAGGCTGGAGAACAAGAACGCCCTGCCCGAAATCATTTATGCGCTCGACAGGAGTGGGGGCAATTACGATCAGATTCAGGTGACGCGACCGACCTTGGAGGACGTATTCCTGACAATGACAGGAAAGAAGCTCGCCACCGAAGAGGTGGAGCAGAAGAACGGAAAGAGGAAACGCAGGAAGAGGAGGGGTGATTGAAGTGGCGAACCGCATTCTCGTTGCTCTCAAGGGCGAGGCCCGAGGCTTCTTCCGGGCGAAGAGTACTGTCTTCTGGACTATCGCATTCCCATTGCTGCTAATCCTGCTCTTCGGGGCAATCTTCAGCAACACGGGCGCTGGCAAGGTGGACCTTTATGTCCAAGACCTTTCCGATTCGCCCCTGTCGCACTCTTTCGTGGGCAACATTGCGGCCATAGATTCGGTTAACCTTATCGAAATTAACAAGACCATCGACCTGGACCAATATATCAAGGACCATTCGCCCACGGCCGTTCTGGTCATCCCCACCACCTTCGCCCAGGCCTTCGCGCCGGGTGCAGGGCAGAACACCACGCAACTGCTTGTGCGGCTGGACCCGACACAACAATCAGCGGGAGCGGTCTATAGCATAGTCAACGGGTTCGCAGAGCAGGCCAATCTGATGATCGCGGGAGGGACGAACGTGATCACCACCACGAGGGGGGATATCACCAACACCCAGTTCAACTACATCGATTTCTTCATCCCTGGGGTAATCGCCCTGACAACCATGACCACTACCGCCTTCTGGATGGTCTCGGTAATGACCAGGTACCGCAACAATGGCATCTTCAAGAAGCTGACTACCACGCCGATCACGAGGGCAGAATGGCTGGCATCACAGATACTCTGGCAGCTAGTCGTAGTATTCTTGTCGGTGGCGGTCATAATCATTGTCGGGATGCTCGCTTTCAATACCCACATGACCCTGAACGCTGTGGCCATTGTGACCATCATCCTATCGTCGGCGGCATTCTCCTCCATGGGGATGATTATCGCGCGCTTCATTCATGACGAGGAGTCGGCGTCGGCGGCAGCGAATGCCATAACCTTCCCGATGATGTTCCTGGCGGGGATCTTCTTCCCGGCATCGATGTTCCCTTCCTGGCTGGCATCGGTGGCGAACCTTTTGCCCCTGACCTATGTCGGAAATGCCCTGAGGGATTCGATGGTCTATGACAACATGACCTCCGCGATCGGCAACATGCTGGTCGTTGCGGTTTTCGCGGTGGTGCTGTTCATCGCCGGGGTCTTGCTAAGCAAATGGAAGACCGAATGAGAAACCTTTTCAACCATCTTCCTTCCCCTCCTTCGTTCAATGGACTTTCATCCGACGACCCGACAAGAACCGGGAGAACCGACCAGGAAAAGAGCCGTGGGCGAGCATCAGGCATTGTTTCCGTTACCGAATACAAATTATATTTATTCAAATATCAGAATGACAGCCATCAAGCCATAATAACGACAAGTAAATGAGTATCTCTCTATTGATTTTTATACAAGAGAGATATAGCTTTGGAACGGCGGACCGGGATTCCTGACCCCATGCCTCTCATGTAGAACGTATGGATTCCCCAATGCTCAGGTAGTCTGTCAACCCGGTCCGCCATACTATTCTCATTCGATTGGACAGAATGGACAATCGTGGCATCCGGTTTATTCGTCTTCAGGTCTCATGTCAATAGATTCTATTAATTCCTGTCATATGCGAGAAATTAATGCCACCTGGACGTACGCGATGCATCAGAAGGACAGAGAAGGAGCCGGATGTCACTTACTTCAAGCCCCGAGGGGCACCCCTCAGAGAACTCGAGGTGGTTATCCTACGATTGGAGGGGCTCGAAGCAATCCGCTTGGTGTTCGGCTATAGCCGAGCATTTCTCTGCAAGGATGAGAACAGAGCATCAAGGTGCTCTGCCAGATGAGGATAAGAATGAAAGCATTAATACAATGTTAAACATTCACAGGCGAGCGAGGAGAGATTAAATTGAGGGGATCCGACCGGTCAGAGATAATGATTCATTCCGATATCCGCGCCATGACCATCGAATGCGCCAAGGTCAAGGGGATAAACTTGGCTCAAGGCGTCTGTGATCTAGACATCCCACCTCTAGTGGTGGCAGCGGCGAAGAAAGCAATCGATGATGGTTGGAACACCTATACCAGATTTGACGGGCTCCCAGTTCTGCGAGAGGCCATAGCCAAGAAGGTGAAAGCGTTCAACGGCCTGAAGACCGACGCGGAGAAGAACCTCATCTGCTCCGATGGCACGACGGGAGCGATGTACGCGACCTGCCTTGCGCTCTTGAATCCTGGCGACGAGGTCGTCGTCCCTGCGCCATATTACCAATATCATTGCTTCACTATCCAGATGGTAGGAGCCAAGCCCATCACGCCTAGTCTAGGGCCGCCCCCGGATTGGAGGTTCGATGCCGATGCGATCCAGGAGAGCATCACCAAGAAGACGAAGGCCATCATCATCAATACCCCCTCTAATCCAACGGGGAAGGTCTATTCCAGGTCCGAGCTGAAGGCTTTAAGGGATATCTGCGTGGACCACGATCTCTTCTGCTTCACGGACGAGATATACGAGTACTTCATCTACGACGACAAGAAGCACATCTCGCCGGCCTCGATCGATGGCATGGAGGAGAGGACCATCACCATCTCAGGCTATTCAAAGTCCTTCAGCATCACGGGATGGAGGGTGGGGTATGCCCATTGCCACGAGAAATGGAAGAATACCATCGGCTACGTCAATGACCTGGTCTATGTGTGCACGCCGACCCCTTTCCAGATCGCGACAGCGAAGGGGATTGAAGAATTGCCGCCTACCTATTATTCTGGCATCTGCAAGGAATATGCATCGAAGCGGACGATGATACTCGATGCCTGCAAGAAAGCTGGTCTGGATGCGTACAAGCCGGAGGGAGCCTACTACGTCCTTGCGGACGTTTCCTCGGTTCCAGGCAAGACCGCTAAGGACAAGGCGCTTCACATCCTGAAGAAGACCGGGGTCGCCGCAGTTCCGGCGACGGCTTTCTTCCCCTACAATGGCGGGGACAAGCTGGTGAGGTTCTGCTTCGCCAAGCGCGACGAGGTCCTCAAGGATGCCTGCGAACGATTGGCGAAGCTCTAGCCCGATGCAAGCCAGAGGCCGCGGAGTAAATGCCCAACAGCATTGGCGAGTGAGGGGCATTTAGGGGCAACGGATCATTGCCCTGCTAGGCTGCAGCAACTGCATCGATAGCGGTTTTAATACAAATTGAAGGGAACGCCCCAGGATTGCGAGATCAGCTTGCCGTACTCTTCGCCCTTCTCCTTGGTGATGTATATCATGGGGATGGCGGTCCCCTGATTCAGGATCATGAACATCTCGCGATCGCTGCGCAGCCCCAGAAATCCCTTCCTCTTCACTACCGCAATTTCCTTCACCTGCTCCCGCTTGAGGAACTCGTTGGAAATGAATCGGCGCAAGAAGCGGTTGGTGTTCAGGCGAGCGCCGTTCTCGAAGACGTCAATCTTCTTGTAGTACAGGCTCGCCTTCATCCTCGACACTGGAATGCCGTAATAGGCGATCAGGATGCTCACGGGGCCGACGGCAAACAGAGCCATCGCCCAATTCTGAAGGATTGGCACGAGGAGAGTATAGATGACCGCGATAAAACCGAGCATCATGTAAGGCATGAGCGACGCACGACGGGCTGCGGCACTGCGATCTGGTAGATCGCACTCCATCGTTACCACTTTCTGCCCGGCTGCGATCTTCTTTACGGTCTCGCTCATGAGTGGCGAATTGTATTCACGGATATTAGGGTGCGCATCAAGACTCACGCTCGATAACTGATGATTTATCCAATCACCTCAGGGAGGCCATTCCAATCGCAGATTCCCCCGACCATAACCAGGGCTCATAGAAGCTTGCCGGGGCCAATTCCTGGTTGGCTGGAAGTATGCGGTGGTCAACCTGGCCCTGCCGAGACCAGCAAGTCAATCCGAACATCATCTCCCATAATTGATAGCGGTCCCTCGATTCATGGTAGCCGAGATGGTGCAACAGGGCAATGGTCTCGCGCTTGGGGCTCTCCACCCAAAGCGAGCCAGCCTCTTCTTCGGATGCGAATTCGCAGATCATCATGGTAGCTATCGATCGCCTCCTTTGTTCCTCCGCCACGTATATCTGTGAAATGAACCTTGGGACATAGACATCCCCCCTTGCATGCTCAGAATATTCGTATCGTCCGGTTTTGAAAATGCAATACCCCACCGCTTCCCCTTCTCTTCCCCTCCTAATCCAAGCCAGTTTCGCCTTGTCCTTCCCCTCGTCATACCAGACGAATCCGGGGTTTTCGGCTCTTGCTTGAATTTGCAAGCTGTGCAGGATGGCGCGTTCCCTGTAATCGCGCACTGGGACGAATCTTATCGTCTCTTTCTCGCCGCGCTCGTTCAGCCATTGACCTTCCCGGACAGATGCCTTCCCGCGTTCAGATTGCGCAAGTGGCCTGGATTCATTGACTGCATATGAACTCATTGCATCCCTCCTTCCGCGAGCACAGATTCTGACATTAGCTATAAAAATTTCTTCGAGGCGTCTGAAAATAGAGGGGAGTGCCAGTCGCATTCCGAAGCTTCGGCATCGACCCATTGTCTCAAATTGTCCATTAGGGTCCGGGTCGCATTAGCGCAGAATTCATTCGACCAATGAAATAAATAATTCGCCCATCCCAGCCCGGCAAGATGAGCGGCCAATAACCCTATATCTCACATACCCTTTCCAAGACGGGTAATGAGAAAGCAGAAAGTTGCGATGCTGTCGATCTACAGCAATTCGTTCCTAGTGGCATTGAAACTCATCACCGGTCTATTGATGATGTCCGTCTCGGTGATTTCCGAGGCAATCCACTCTATGATCGATCTCATAGCGGCCGTCATCGCCAACTACTCGGTGAGAAAATCTGGAAAGCCTGCTGATGCCGATCATCAATACGGCCACGGAAAATACGAGAATTACGCTGGGGTGATCGAGGCCATTTTGATCTTCATCGCTTCGATCATAATCTTGTATGAGAGCGTCACCAAGTTCTTTTCGCACAGCCCAGTGGAATTCCTATGGGCGGGCATCATTATAATGGGCATATCCGTCGTTGTGAACACCCTTGTGTCAAGGAAGCTGTATAAGGTTGGGATCGAGGAGGATTCGATCGCCCTGCAGGCGGATGGTCTGCATTTGAAGACTGACGTCTATACCTCGCTCGGCGTCTTCCTTGGTCTTGTGCTAATCAACCTCACCAACTGGACCGTACTGGACCCGATTGTGGCCATCTTCGTCGCCCTGATGATCATGAAGGCGGCCTATGACCTTACCAGGGAGGCGCAGAAGGGACTGGTCGATGAGAAACTCCCGGACGACGAGGTGGAGAAGGTCAGAAAGGTGCTGGAAGAGCATAGGAATCTCTATGTGGGGTTCCACGAGCTGCGAACCCGCAAATCCGGGTCCGATCGCTTCATAGACGTCCATCTGGTGGTCAGGTACAATATCACCATGAGCGAGGCGAGCAAGGTGTCTGAGCATATGGCCACGGACATAGAGAAATGCCTTCCGAACTGTCATGTTACGGTGAAGCTTGAACCGTGCGAGTCTGAGAAATGCGAGATCGCCAACAAGAAGGGCTTCATTCGCATTGATGTATGAGATGCGCGCCAGACATCGAGGAAGCAACTGTCCTCTTGTTGCCGACCCGTCGAGATCAGTCTGGAATCACGAGACGACTAGACGATTTGGAGTGCCTGGCATAGATCCGTGTGACAAATACTTCACTGCTCATGATCACATAGTTCAGGACTTCTTCCTTTGCTGATCCGCTCCACGATTCTCATGGCGGAGTTGCCATCACCGAAAGGATTCCTCCATCTCCCCTTGGAATCCGCCATCCGAATCGACTGCACCAGAATGCGCTTGGGGTCGGTTCCGGCCAACGCATTGGAGCCGACCTGGATGGTCTCTGGCCTCTCCGTGTTCTCTCTTAGGGTCACGCACTTGACGCCCAATATGCATGCCTCTTCTTGGATCCCGCCCGAATCTGTCAATATTAAGCTCGCATTTGCTTCGATCTGAAGAAAGTCCAGATAGCCAATGGGATCAATGATCGAAATGCCTGCGGCGTCGATCCCGAATTCCTTCAACCTATGTTGCGTGCGCGGATGGGCCGGAAAGAGGACGGGCTTTGACATCTTCTCGCCAACAGCCCTCAATCCCTCGACAATGCCCTCCAACCTCGCAGGGTTATCAACATTCTCTTGACGGTGGGCGGTGGCAAGGATGTAGCCCTGTTTGGTCAATCCCATTCTTCCCAGTATTCTCGATTTTCTTTGTGCGAATACTATATTCTGGTTAACCGCGTCGACGATGGTGTTGCCGGTGATGTACACGCCTTTGCGGATCCCTTCGCTTGCGAGATTCTCCTTGGCCGCTTTGGTCGGTGCGAAAAGATAATCAGAGAGGTGGTCGGCCAGGATTCTGTTCGTTTCTTCGGGCATTGTCCGATCGAACGAACGGAGGCCGGCTTCGACATGTCCGATCTTAATCCCCAGCTTCGAGGCGGCCAGAGCAGCTCCCAAGACGGTGTTCGTATCACCCTGGACGAGAACGACCGATGCTTTTTCCTCGATCAATATCTTCTCGACCCCAGTAATGATCTTGCCCGTCTGCTCCCCATGAGGCCCGCTTCCCACCTCCAGGTTGTGCTTTGGCTCTGGAAGCTCCAGTTCCTCGAAGAACACTCTGTCCATTGAATAGGAATAGTGCTGCCCAGTATGAAGAATGAAGAAATCCAGGCCCTTTGACTGACAAGCTCTCACCACCGGTGACATCTTGATTATCTCGGGACGAGTGCCCATTACTATCGCGATCATGACGTTCAAGAGTAAATGCACTCTAGCAAATAATGATATGCGGTTTCGCCGAGAAGCCAATATGACGAACGCAATGCCGTTGTCATTTCCATTTGACGAGGATCTCCTCCCTCTGGAATACTCTCAATGAAATGAAGAAGACCACCAGGTCCACTGTAAGGATCCCCACTCCAAGAAGGAGCATATATGCCTCGTTGAGCACGACCACCCCGGCCAAGGCCACGATGAAGAAGGCAATCGCGGGCAGGACGACGATGCTGCCGATTTGCTGTGAGGTGCGCACATCGCTAACTCTTGCGGAAACGATCACGTTCACCAACACGCTGAGGATACAGAACAGAGGCGCGACAAAGAAGACGCCAAGAATCCATATCATATTCGGCAGAATGTAATAGCCGAGGATCGGGCGGGTAACGATATCGACTATGACAATAGCAGGCAGCAACGAGATCCAGGTGACCAAAACCGACGGAATGAAAATGGCCAGCACCTTGCCCGCCAGCAGCTCGGTGTCGGTGGTGGGAGTGGCAAGGAGAGGTTCGAGCGATTTATTGAGCTTCTCCCCGACGAATGAGTAGGACGCGATGACGGTAGGGATGATCGCCGGTATGAGGACGAAGAACATCAGCAGAGAGTCGATGATCAGGATGAGGTATTGCTCGGACTCGCTTTGAGATCCGAGAAACAATGATCCAGGCGTGCTGCTGCCGATGGTCATCGAGGACCGCAAATTACTATGCTCCACGACAGAAACAGTGATCGAAGAGTTGGTCAAATTGGAATTTCTTATGACGGAGGACGATATCGTGCAATTGAAGAATTCGCACTTGTTCGCTATCATGTTCTCCAGATTCGCATCGAAGAAACGGATATTCGCGAAACTGTTGTTCGATTGATTGCCACCTTGGATGTCTTGCACGATGCTGATGCCCAGGTCCAGAGGGTGGTCTGCTGGAGGGGTGGCGAACGTCGAGATCGGCACCAAGTACACTAATGGCAGCACCACTGCCATCAATATCGGCATGAGAAACAGCGAATAGAGGATGTATTTGTTCTTCCTGAACTCGGAGAATTCCTTTCTTACGATGATCCAGGATTTCTCGAACCTCATTTCGCCCCCCCCATCAATTTGAGGTAGATGTCCTCAAGGCCATGCTTGACCTCTTGAACATATTCGATCTGTGCCCCTCTTGAAATGAGAGTGGAGACTATCAATGGATTCTGTTCTGATGGGTCGACAAGGGAAAGCAATATGGTCTTGCCTTCAAGTCGGACGTCCAGTACACCTGGCAGATGTTGAAGCGGCTGCAAATAATCCGGATTTGGCTCCTTGAGGTAGACAATCGTACTCTTACCGAAGAATCGGCTTGCCAGTTCTTCTGGTGTTCCCGTTGCCAGAAGGCGTGTCTTCAATACTCCGATCCGATCGCACACCCTCTGAGCCTCATCCA
The DNA here is from genome assembly GCA_963768775.1 of Methanomassiliicoccaceae archaeon. Taxonomy (GTDB): domain Archaea; phylum Thermoplasmatota; class Thermoplasmata; order Methanomassiliicoccales; family UBA472; genus FEN-33. The sequence goes on along the minus strand of CAVYIY010000006.1, from coordinate 126,877 downwards.
GGTTATGCGTGTTCAGGAATATGGTCCGCCCTTCTTTCTTCAACTCGAGCAAGAAATTGCGCACCGTGATGGACGCCTCAGGGTCGAGGGCCGCAGTCGGCTCATCCAGGAAGATATAGAAGGGCTCATGCATCAACGCTCTGGCGATTGCGATCTTCTGCTTCATCCCCTTCGAGAACTTACCGACCGCATCGTTCCGCCGTTCATAGATGCCCAGTCTTTTCAGCATGGCCGATATTCTGGCTTCTCGTTCCTTCTCCGGGACGCCATATAGCCTGGCATAAAAATCGAGATTTCGGTGGGCACTCAGCGATTCATACAACCCGGGATTCTCCGGAAGGAAACCTATCATGCCGCGGATTCGGATATGGTTGGCCTTGTCCCGAATGTCCAGACCGTCAATCAGGCCGGTACCGCTCGTGGCACCGATGAGGCAACAAAGCATCCTCACCGTCGTTGTCTTGCCCGCTCCGTTGGGCCCGAGAAAAGCGAAGGCCTCTCCATCTTTGATAGAGAACGAGACGTCCTCGACAGCCACAGTCCCGTCGAAGACCCTTCCAAGATGCTGCGTTTCTATCATATGCTGATCCTGTTGTCATGGCAGATAGACCGGGGTGTAAAAAGAACTTTGGAGCCACCAATGCTGGCATCGGAGGATTCTCGATCCATAATCCGCTATTTGAGGTCAAAACATACTTCGAGAGCTCGGCCTGACGATCATTCGACCAACATAATAATGGGCTAGCAGTCATGCTAACTCGAGGTCTTGGCCAGGATCCAGAACGACGCATTTTCCCAATCCCGCCTTTTCAATCATGCATTTGAATTCCACGGGATTGGCCAGAATCAGGTCGTGGGTGTTGTAGTGCATCGGGATAACCACCTTTGCCCTGAGCCTCTTCTGCGCCCTCACAGCATCGGCCATTCCCATGGTGTAGTGGCCTCCAATTGGCAACAATGCGACATCCAAATTGAATTCCTCTCCGATCAATAACATGTCGCCGAACAGAGAAGTGTCGCCAGCATGGTAGACGATCTTCGAATCGATATCGACCACGAAGGATGATGGCATGCTGATGAGCCGACCGGAAATCGAGGACGAATGGATTGCCGGAAATATCTTGACTTTGCATGCTTCGGTGCTCACTACGCCACCAAAATGACCATCGAGCACCTTGGCGCCCTTGCTTTCGCAGTACGAAGCAAGCTCGAATGTGGCCAGGATTACGGCGTCATTCTTCTTCGCGATTTCAATGGCATCCCCCAGGTGATCCCCGTGGGCATGGGTGACCAAGATGACATCTGCATCCACCTTATCGGGGGTCGTGGATGCTTTGGGGTTTCCTCTTAAATACGGGTCTATGAGGACTGTTCCTTTCAATCCGAACAACTGGAATGCCGAGTGACCGAGGTAGCGGATCTTCACCATTTTCTCGCCGGAAAAATCAGAGGATACCCGGGATATTTGTTCTTGGCGCCGCCCAATTGCTAGGCTTGGAATGAGCCGCAAGCTGCATTCTAATAGATGTGGTCGGTAAAGCGAATGCCTCCATCCAGCCCTGGTGCGGCCTTCACCGGTCACATTAAAATAGTAGCCTGCTGGATACCTATTCTGACATGCCTGCAGAGAAGAGAATCAGTCGGGAGGAGACCTTGGAATCCATCATCGAGGGAAGGAAGATGGAGGCGTATGTCGAGCATATGACCAAGGAAATGCACTCCTGCTGGATCTGCGAGAAGGTAGGATATAAGAACAGACCGATGAAGAACATCGGCGGTCGATACATTTGTTTTGATTGCCTGAAACAACTCAAGGAATCTTTCAATACCCTGGATAAATGGGAAGCTGAACAGCAGCTGGAAAAGGAAATGAGAAGGAAGATTGACGACTCCTTGAAAATGTAATGCCCGGATCATCATTCAAACATTCTTGATCTGCCTTGAGGCGACCTCCCGAAAGTAATCGCATGTGGACGAGACAGGACAAACGCTGCAGCGCGGTCCACGAGGAAGGCAAATAGTCTGGCCGAATCGAACCATGAGAGAGTTCACCTCTATCCAAAGGTCCTGAGGCACGATATTGACCAGCTGCCTCTCAGTTCCCTCCGGATCAATGGAGCAGACGAGCCCGATTCGGTTTGAAATCCGGTGAACATGAGTGTCAACGCATATGGCTGGGATATGGAAAGCATAGGAGAGCACGCAATTCGCGGTCTTGCGACCGACCATCGGGAACGAGAGGAGAGCCTCGATCGTCCTCGGCACTTCATCGCCGTTCTCTTCATGGATTCGCCGCGATATCTCTTTGATCGCCTTGGCCTTTTGATTTGGGAACCCCGCGTCGCGGATGAGTTCCCTCAGGCGTTCTTCCGGCGCGTTGGCGATCTGGAATGGCGTATTGTACTTTTTGAAAAGCCTTTCCGAGGCGTTAGCAGTGTTCTTGTCGCGCGTCCGTTGGGAAAGTACGGTCGCAATCAGCACGTGGAAGGGATCGGACGCCCAGCCAGCATTGCCGTCCTCATTCATACCGGGAAAAGCGCCTATCTTCACAGCGCCTCGGATCAGGGTCATGATCTTACGCGGGTCTTTCATGAGAATCCAACCAGGCCTTCGCCTCTCCGATGGTGTAAATCGACCCAGTGATCAATATGGCACCGGAGACTCCACATATTTCCCTTGCGCGATTGATCGCATGTGGTATATTTGGCTCGATTTCCACAGTCTTAAGGTACCGGTCAAGCACTCTAGCGACCTCATTGGCGGCATAGGCACGCTCTGTTGCTGGTGCAGTTGCGATGGCCCTTGCGGCGATCCCAGCAAATGGCCCCACCACGCCATCGAGGTCCTTATCATTCAGCACACCGATGACAAGGGTCAGATTTCGTCCGAAAAGTCTCTCGACCTCGAGAGCGACCTTACGCGCGCCATCTGGCGTGTGCGAGGCATCGAGGATTATCTTCGGCTCCGTTTGCAGCAGCTCGAGACGACCGCCCCAATGCGCATTCTGCAGGCCTGCGACCATCGCTCTCTCCTCGACCCTAATATTCCTTTTGTCCAGTTCGAGGGCCGCTGCATATGCCATAGCCGCGTTCACCGCCTGGTAGCCTCCGAGCAATGGCAATTTCACTGGGGCAGGCAAGTCTCCGATCTCGACGACCGTCCCCTCCAAGGTCGATGAAATGAGATGGTATTCAATATCCTTGCCCACAATGCAAACGCGGGCTCCTTTGGACGATGCAACCTTTCTGATCACATCGAGGACCTCGACCTGCTCGGCAGCCGTCACCACCGGCACTCCTGGCTTGATTATCCCGGCCTTCTCTTCGGCAATCGAGCCTAACGTATTGCCCAGGTACTGGGTGTGCTCCAAACTGATTCCGGTTATGACGCAGCAGTCTGGCTTGATCACGTTGGTGGCATCGAGACGGCCTCCCATGCCCACTTCGATCACAGCCTCTTCAACGCTTTTGTCGGCGAAATGGAGAAAGGCTATGGCTGTCGTCGCTTCGAAGAAGGTTGGCATTTGACCAGTGGTCCTTGCCATCTCATCCCACTGGCCCTTTACCTCCATCGCCAATCTAGCGAGTTCTCCCTCGCTGATCATTTCTCGACCGCACAGGATGCGCTCTTTAAAATCGATTATGTGGGGAGAAGTGTAAAGGCCAGTTCGATAGCCTTGTTCCCTCAAGATCGAGGCCAGCATCGCGCAGACCGAGCCCTTTCCATTGGTGCCGGCCACGTGGACGCTCCTGAACTCCTCCTGGGGGTCGCCCATCCTTCCAAGCAACTCCCTGACGTTGTCTAGACCGAGCTTCACGCCCATGTGCTCCAGACCGAACAGCCAATCGAGCGCCTCAGAGTACTTCATCCAGTAACGGATATTCGGACTAGGTTAAGCCCTTTTCTGATTCTCTTCCAGCTTTGGGGCGAGTTCTCGCAGCCCCACTCCAAGGCGCTTTGCCTCGGCCTTCATCACCTTCATCACGCCAGAACCGTATTGAGCGGCCTTCTTCGGCCTGTCCGCCACCTGTTCCAGACCAAGCAGCCTTGCCACGTCCCTGAGGACGACCTTGCGGGATTGCCCATCGATGCACTGGCGAGTTGGCAAGAGGGAAGCGGCATCGATGACGGCCGGGTGGAGATACGGATGAAGAATGCGCTTATTGAAATGCGAGGCAATCGCCTGCTCATCCTCCATCCCCTGCAAAAGAAGATGGTCTAGATCCTGCTTCATTTCCCGTGCCAGTTGGATATCGTCCATCTGCTGATAGCGCGAATAGCCTCCAAAGAGCTCGTCCGCCCCCTGGCCACTCAGGAGCACCGCTTCCGCCGACTTCGAAGCCACAACGAACAGCGGCATCTCGTAGCTCAATGGTAGGGGTGCCGTATCTCCCAACAGCTTGGACAAAGGAACAAGATTCGCGATTATCGCCTTTTCATCGAGAACGATCGGATTCCATTTCAGCGCCAGTTCCTTGGCCGTCTCCTGGCCGATGATCAGATCATGGACACCTTCGACTCCGATGGTATATAGTGTGACCTCACCATAATCGGAAGCCACTCTTGCGATGATGGTGCTGTCCAGCCCACCTGAGAAGAGGACCCCTACCGCCCTTCCGGCGACGTATTCCTTGGTTGCCTTCCGGATCGCTTGCAGGAGCGGATCTGCATATTGCACGGACTGCAACCGGTTTCTTGGCTTAACAGATTTCGCTATAGGCATTACTAGCACGGGCCAATGAAAGAGTTATAATGCCTCAACCCAATAGAAATCAGGTATGGACCTAGAAAGATTGTTGAACCCCTCCAGCCTGGCGGTGGTCGGAGCCTCCGCTAAACCCGAGAAAGTGGGCAATGTAATATTGAGGAACTTGATGGAGGGGAAATTCAAGCTGTATCCAGTCAATCCAAAAGAAGAGGAGATCCTTGGCCTGAAATGCTATCCGAACCTAAGCTCCCTTCCGGAAATCCCGGACGTCGCTATTCTAGCGGTATCAGCGACCACTTCGCTTCCGATAACGGCGGAAAGCGCGAAATTGGAGATCCCATTCATCATCGTCGTCGCCGGAGGGTTCGCGGAGATCGGAACGGAAGGATGGAGCATTCAGGACCAGATGTTAAAGGCAATCCGGGGAAGCGACCACTCGTCTGCTCGGACCGAACACCATGGGCGTGTTGATTCCTAAGGCGGGACTTGACACCCTTTTCCTCCCCAAGGAACGGAGCCCGAGGCCGAAGCAAGGCTCGATCGCCCTCATCTCTCAGAGCGGTTCAGTTATGGTCGGGCTTTATGAATTAGCGGAGGACGCGCACGTTGGCATGGGAGCCTGCGTCGGAATCGGGAACAAGGCCGATCTGAACGAGAATGATTTCCTGGACTATTTCGGCAGAGATCCGGAAACGAAGTGCGTATCGCTCTATCTGGAGTCTTTCTCGTCCGGGAGGGCCTTCGCGGAATCCGCAAAGAAGATTTCTCGGTTGAAACCGATTGTCGCGGCCAAGGTCGGCAATACGCCCTCTGCTCAGAAGGCTGCATCATCGCATACCGGAGCTTTGGCGTCAGGAACGGATTTGATGGTCCAAGGGGTTTTCCGTCAAGAGGGCATCATCAGGGTCGAGGATGACCAGGAGCTGCTGGACATCAGCCAAGCCCTATCTTGTCTTGATCATTTGAACGGGGATCGCATCGCGATCATCGGGAGCGGTGGAGGCTATGGGGTGGTGGCGACCGATTACGTTACCTCGGAAACACACGGTTATGGGTTAAGGATGGCGCCATTGACCGAGGCGACGAAGCAGAGCCTAAGGAAGCTTAGCCCCTACTTCGCCTCAGTCAACAACCCCGTCGATCTCACCGGAGATGTGACGGACAAGATGTACGATGATGTGCTGGAGGTGCTGAACAAGGAGGAAAATGTCGACGCCATCCTCCTCATCCTGCTATTCCAACCGCCAGGCATGAGCATCGGAATGGTGGATGTCGCAGAGAAATGGGCAAAGAAAGGCACTAAGCCCACCGTCATCTGTTGCACCGGTGGAGGGTTCTCCCGCCCAGTCCTGCAGCGCCTAAACGAACGGGGCATACCCGCCTACGGCTCAATCAGTCGCTCGGTGCACGCCCTTGCCTCCCTCTGGGAGCGCGGGAGATACCTGACGGAGAAAAAGGGAATCGATAAAGGTTGACACAAAAGAATTTAGGCCCTGAACCCATTCATTTTGAACGATGGACAAGGTAACGAGGATCGGAGTCTCGCTTGAACCAGAACTCCTGGAGGCATTCGACAAGTATCTGGATTTCAGAGGCTACACCACGCGTTCGGAAGCGATCCGCGATCTTATCAAGAAGGCGATGGTGGAGGAATCGCTGAAGGCGGTCGATTCGCACGCGGTGGGGACGATAACACTGGTCTATGACCACAATCTCGGCAGCATCAAGGAGAAATTGATGGATATCCAGCATCATAACCACGACATCATCTCTTCCTCCATCCATATCCATCTCGACCTGGAGAAATGCTTGGAGGTCTTGGTCATCCACGGAACAGTGGGAAAGGCAAGGAAACTTAGCGAAGAGCTCACCAGTGTCAAGGGGCTGCTGCACAGCGAACCGGTGATGATCGCCGGTGAGCTGAGCGAGCATGGCAAGAAGCATGAGCATTCATGAGAGATCAAAAGAGGACCATGGCGTCAGGCTTGCAGGGTCGTACCCATCTTTTTATAATTGGTCCACCTTGCTCGAACCCCGATGATGAGGCTGGTAATCTCTGAGAAGGCCGACGCCGCGGCGCGGATCGCGGTCATCCTCTCGCGCGGAGATAAGAAATCCACACGGGTGAACGGTGTATCGGTCTTCCAGTTCGAGGCGAACGGCGACGACTGGTCAGTGGTTGGTCTGCGAGGCCACGTCATCGAATTGGATTATCCCCATCATATGAACAGCTGGGAGAAGACCCCGCCTCAGGAGCTGGTCCGGGCCGAACCGGAGAAGCGGGTCACCGCGCACAACATCATCAGCGTCCTGAAGGAATTGGGTAAAGGCGCGGACGAGATCATCATCGCAACTGACTACGACCGAGAAGGCGAGCTCATCGGCCTGGAGACAGTGGAGCTCTTGGGCGTCGACATGTCCAAGGTGACGAGAGCGCGTTTCAGCGCCTTCACCCGGCAGGAGATCGATCAAGCCTTCTCCAACCTGACGAAGCCGGACGAGAAGCTCGCAGAGGCAGCGGCTTGCCGGCAGATCATCGATCTGGCTTGGGGGGCGACGCTGACCCGCTTCATTTCGCTCGCATCCGGCCAGGTGGGCTCGAATTTCCTTTCGGTCGGGAGGGTGCAGAGCCCCACACTGAGCTTGATCGTTGATCGGGACAGAGAGATCCGCTCCTTCGTACCCAAGCCCTATTGGAACGTCAACGCCAAGTTCGAGAAGGAACTGAAGTTCGATGGGGTTCACCAGAATAACCCCTTCTGGGAGGAGGAGGGCGCCAAAGAGATATTGCGGCACTGCGAAGGCGCCAAAGAAGGCAAGGTCCTCTCTTACGTCAAGGAGAACAAGGACGAATATCCCCCACCCCCGTTCAATACCACCATGATGCTGGCGGAAGCGGTGAAGATCGGGCTCACCGCAAGCTTGGCCATGAAGATCGCCGAGGACCTTTACACTGCTGGCTACATCTCTTACCCGAGGACTGACAACACCGTCTATCCCCGCTCCCTCAGCCTGAAGAACATACTGGAGAAATTGAAGCAGACCGAATTCAAGGCTGAGGCCTCCGAGCTGCTGGAGCAGGAGAGCATCCGCCCGTCGAGAGGCCGCGTCGAGACTACCGATCACCCGCCAATCTATCCGACCGAGGCTGCGAGCAAGGACAAGCTTAAGGGAGAGAAATGGCGCTTATACGAGCTGATAGTAAGGCGCTTCCTCGCCACCGTTGCCCCCTCTTGCAAGACGGAGCACCGCCGCGCCACCATTGCCATCATGGAAGAACCATTCGACAGCAAAGGATATCGCATCCTCTCTCCTGGCTGGCGCAAATATTACCCCTATTACCGAGTCACCGAATTCGATCTTCCAGAATTGAGAGAACAGGAATCGATCCAGGTACTGGCGGTTCATTCCGAGCGACGAGAGACGGAGCCGCCGCGCCGCTATTCGCAAGGCACTCTGATCCAGGAGATGGAGAAGCTCGGTCTGGGCACGAAATCCACGCGGCATGAGATCATCCAGAAGCTCCTGGACCGTAAATATGTGGGAGGGAATGACCTCGTTCCCACGCAAAGCGGCATCGCAGTCACGAATTCATTGGAGATGCACGCGAAGACCATCACCGAGAGCAAAATGACGGCCCACCTCGAGAAGGATATGGAGGACATTGCGAATGGCGATACCACTCTGGCCGAGGTTGTGACCGAATCCCAGGATATGCTCTCGGACATCGTAGATGTCATGGAGCAGAACAAGGCGGAGATCGGCAAGGACATACGTGACGCACTCAAGGAGCAGGTATTCATGGGCATATGCCCAGTCTGCGGGGGAGAGCTTCATGTCCGCCGGTCGAAGCGGGGGGAGTTCATCTCCTGCACCAACTATCCTAAGTGCACCAATGCCTATCCGAAGCCCGGAGGGGCGAAGGTGGAAGCGACCGGCGAGACGTGCGAGGCGTGCAAGACGCCGACGGTGAGGGTGATCCGCAGGGGCAATCCCCCGCACAAGCAATGCCTCAACCCCAGCTGTGAAATCAACAGAGCGAACACTATCATGGGAGTCTGCCCTGAATGCGGTCAGAACCTCAGGCTGCTCTATTCCCGGGCGGGGAAGCGCTTCCTCGGCTGCATCGGCTATCCCAAATGCACCAGGACCTACCCCCTACCGCAATTGGGCGCGCTGAGGACGACAGGCGAGGTCTGCGCGGAATGCAAGGCGCCGATCATGCTCATCATCAACCGTGGCCGACCTTGGAAGTTCTGCGTCAACATGGATTGCCCGGCCAAAAAGAAGAAGCTCAAGAAAGCCGAGAAGAAGCGGTCGAAAGCTGAAGAACCGAAGCCGAAGAAATCGGCGAAAACGAAGAAGCCAGCCGCCAAGAAATCACCGGCCAAGAGGAAGCAGAAAGCCGCCGGCAAGAAGCCGGCAGTGGCCTGAACCCTTCCAATTCAATTCGCATTCTTTCGGACCTTCTCGATTCATTCCTAAATCGGAAAGCCAAGATTGTAGCCCTCCGGCCGAGGAAAACGGAACGCAGCAGAGGCGTGTTGCGTCGAACGCCGCTGGCCTCTTCTGCAATTCGAGCGAGAAGCATTGCGCCTGAAATGGAAGAATTCGCTCCGTCGTCAGGCCAGCATCGCATCGACCACTTGGTCTAGGTTCGTTCCGAGCGTCGCCGAGGCGGGTATGATCTTGGTCGCCACGCCAAGCTCCCTTATGCTCTGCTCGATGCTCCTAACCGCGGATTCGTCCACTTCATCGAGTTTATTGATGACGATCACATCCGCTGCCTTCAACTGATTCTTCAGCGGTCTGGCTAGCGCCTTGACGATGACCGGATAGCGCACAGCATCCACGATGATAACGATTCTGATCTTGCCTATGGGCGGTCCGTTGTATAGCTTGAGTGTTTCATGAATGGCCTCTGGGTCAGCGACACCCGTCGGCTCGATGATCACGAGGTCGGGTTTGAAGCCTTCAGCCACGTCCTTTAGGGTGGTCAGCAGGTCTGAGCCGAGGGTGCAGCATATGCAGCCAGTGGGCATCTCCCTGACCTCGAGGCCGAATTTCTCCATGACCTTTCCATCGATGCCGATCTGACCGAAATCGTTGACGATGACCACGACCTTCTTGTGCTTCCTCTGAATGATCCTCTCGATCGTCGAAAGCACCATCGTCGTCTTGCCGGAACCCAGGAATCCAGATATTAAGAGAAGATCCATTTCCGCACCTTGATCTGATATCAATGCGTTTCGAATTTCGCCATTCCTATATAAAACTAGTTCGAATTAAACATCAATTAGGCGATTCGGATAAACGGGCTGGAAAGGATCGGTGGCTCAAATGGGGGAGCTATTGGTCGCAGTCCTCTTCATTCTCGCTGGAAAAATGGGATCTCAATTCCTCCATCTCTTGCGCGATGCGCTCGTTGCGACAGGATCGGCATTCGATGTTCTTGCCAAGCCGCTTCTTCGTGCTGGCAATCCTGGAATCAACGTCGGCTACCGCGCCGCATAGACAGAGGACTTTGCGCTTCGGTGACTCTCCGAACATGACATCACCCAACAATTCAGATGTCTGGTTCTTTGAGGAAGACTTGGTAATCAGGATCTGGGCCTCGCTCAGGTCGGCTGAGCCTACCGATTGTGCCCAATCCTTTGTTGCAGGTTCCAAAGCCTGCGCTATTTGTCTTTGCAAATCCATAGCTCTCCCCCACTACGAAGAATTTCCCCCAGCCAATCTATCTGCCTTGCCCCGATTTTCTCTCTGGCAAAATAGCCTTCGCGTCAGTAATTCTCCGAGCAAAAAGCAATAACATGAGCTGTCATCTTAAACGTTTCGATGAGGCTCTCGCAATCGAGCCAGGTTGTCTGACGCAGGTCCGACAGAGTGTAGATAAACGTTCAATATTCTGCCAATAGATTCTAATTATTCTATATTATAATAATCGTCGTATTTCTGCATGATTTTGAAATCTATGAATGAAGATATCTTCACGCTGTGCGAGGCTAATGGCTTCGAAGATGCAGCCTAGATAAGGCGATATCCAAGCTGGCATATGATACGAATGCTGGTTGTTACCATCGAACGAGATGCCTCACATCTCATCTTTGACCGCCGCAAAGGAAGAGCACGTCAATGTCCGCCCAACGCCGCGAAGCATGCGGATCCGATCGATCACCAGTGAGCCGATGCTTTCCATTGAGGCCCCTCTGACCTTGACCAATATGTCGTATTCCCCGGAGATGAGGTGGACCTCCTGGACGCCCTCCATCATTGCGATGTCCTGCGCGAGGTTCCTCTGCGATATCGTCGGTTCTGGAAGGAAGGAGATCAGAATGAAAGCAGTGATCGGCATTCCCATCTTTGTGTGATCGAGCTTGACCGTGAATCCCCGGATGATTCCCTTCTCCACCATGCGCTTGATCCGTTCGTGAACGGTAGCCCTGGGCATCTCCAGCTCAGATGCGATCGCCTTGGTGCTTCGCCGGGAATCCTTCTTGAGGATGTCGAGGATCGCGAGGTCCTTTTCGTCGAGCATGAAAGTACATAATGCATATGGATTAAAATCAATTATCCCACGGCAAAGGCGCGAAAGGCTGGGAAAGAGTTTATAGTCCAGCAAGTCTAAATCACGGACATGCAGACGTTCACCAAGGAAGAGCTTGCCAAGTACAACGGGAAGGATGGAAAGCCCATCTACATCGCCCACAAGGGGAAGGTCTACGACGTCAGCAAGAGCTCGCTCTGGGACAGCGGTGAGCATCAGGGATTGCACATAGCGGGCGAGGACATGACCAAGGACATTTCCGACGCTCCACATGAGGAGGACGTTCTGGAGAGATTCCCCGTGGTTGGCACCCTGGCCCAGTGATCTGGCGCACTTCGAACTCACCCGCATCGTCCAGCCATCAGCTGTTTGTCACGAAACGAATCAGCTCGGTCTACTCACCGCTTGGATTGACATCCACCTTGACCGGGATTCCCTGGCGGATGCTCTCGGTGACGATGCAGAAGTCTTCGAAGACGCCTCTGCAGATCTCGAATCTCTTCAGATCGCCCACTACCGGTCTCAGCTCGACGTTAATTCCAGTGATCCGCAAACGCCCCTTCTCGTTCCTTTCTATCGTCGTCTTGACCACCGCGGTCATTCCCTTCAATTCGACCCGCGCCCGACGAAGACAGAAGCTCAGGGACGATGCCAGGCAGTTGCCTGTTGCCGCCGCGATGAGCAATCCCGCATTAGGGTATTGACCCTTCCCGACTGGTTGAGGCTCGTCCATCAACAACGGCTCCAAGCCTTCCCTGGAAAAGCTCACCTTGAACTGATAATCTTGCAGCATTTCGATGCGGGTCTCGCAGGTCTGCTCTTCTATGGCCATGGCGGATGTTATGCGCTCTCTTGGTTTAAACTGTTTAAGAGCGGCCTTGCAGGATTGCATTGAGACAGAAGGTCGATGAGCAGCCATTCAATGGAGGCTCACGTTTTCCTGGGCTTGTAGAAGTCCGCCCCCGGGAACTGCGCTTTCTTGCCAAGCATCTCCTCTAGGCGCAGCAGCCGATTGTACTTGGCGGTGCGCTCGGACCTCGCTGGCGCACCGGTCTTGATCTGCCCACAGCCGAGCGCGACGGCAAGATCAGCGATGGATGTGTCTTCCGTCTCTCCCGAGCGGTGGCTGACAACGACCCGGTAGCCTGCCTCGAAGGAGAGTTTGGCCGCATCCATCGACTCGCTCACAGTACCGATCTGATTGACCTTCAAGAGGGTGCAATTACCAGCCTTCTTGCTGATGGCCTTGCGGATGCGCTCCACGTTGGTTACGAACATGTCGTCCCCGATGATCTGCACCTTCCTTCCCATGCGCAGGGTCATCAATGCCATCAGGTCGAAATCCTCCTCGTCCACCGGGTCCTCGATGCTTACCAGGGGATAATGCCGAAGCAGGACCGAGTAGAAGTCCAGCAGGTCCTGCGGTCCGACGCGCTGCTTGTCTATGACATAGACCCCTTTATTGCAGAACTCGCTCGCCGCGCAGTCCATTGCCAGCGATACCTCCTTCCCCGGGATGTAGCCAGCCTTCTCGATCGCCTTCACTATCGCATCCAGCGCCTGCCGGGTGTCGTCGAAGGGGGGCGCGAACCCCCCCTCGTCCCCGACGTTTATCGCGGCCGGACCGAATGACTCTCTCAGTATCCCCCTAAGTGTCTGGTATACCTCGGCGCCCATGCGCAAGGCGTCCGCGAAATTGCTGGCACCCACAGGGACGATCATGAACTCCTGGATGTTGAGGCCGGTTCCAGCATGCTTGCCGCCGTTTATGATGTTCATCATCGGCAGAGGCAGCAGTCTGCTTCCGGGCATCAGATGCTCATGCAGTTCCACGCCCTTTGCCACCGCGCCTGCCTTTGCAACCGCCAAGGAGACGGCCACCATGGCGTTGCCCCCCAGGCGCTCCTTGTTCTTGGTGCCATCAATCTCGATCATCGCTTGATCGATCGCTCGGAGGTCCGTGACGTCCATTCCCTTCAGCTTCGGCGCGATGAGTCGATTGACGTTTTGCACTGCCTTCAGGACGCCCTTGCCGCCGTATCGCTTGCCGCCGTCCCTGAGCTCCAGGACCTCGTGCGTGCCGGTTGAGGCCCCCGAAGGTGCGATCGCGGTGATCACACCTCCGGATATGCTGACCTCCGCTTCCACCGTAGGGTTTCCCCTGGAATCCAGAACCTCGCGACCCTTAACGCTCAAAATCTGGGCATCCGCCATAAGTGACCCGCCTCCGACTCTCCAGCGGTGAATCCGTTCAATCACCTAATAGGTTTCGTCGGTTGGGGCGGCATGGTGTCGATTACCTCCATATTCCGCTCCAGAAGCGCCATCTCCCTCAGGTCGAGCGTCCTCGGGTCTACGCTGATGATGAGGCGCGATTTGTATTCCATTGTCGCTTCGGCGATGTGGTGGATCATGCGCAATACCTTCTCGAAGTCATTGTTGACGATCAGGAATTCGATGCCATCCAGCATCACCACGCTGTCCCCGCTCTTCTCGATGAATCGGATGATGGTGTCAGATAGTATGCCGATGTTAGTCGGGTTCACATAGACCCGGCCGAGCTGGTTGCTGAGCCAGATGATGGGCGTCTTCTCGAGCCCCCATTTCTTGCGGATGATCCCCGGATGTTCGCGGGTCACGCATAGACCCTGGATGTTGTGCGTAACCTGGTCAGTGAAGATCTCGAAGGACTTCTCCGGCTTGGTCTCCTTGACCACGTAGCCGAAGCCCTTGCGCAGCTCATAGCGCTTTGCCGTCCTTTTCACCTTCTCCATGCCGACCGGCGTCTGCCTGCGCCCAATCAGTCGGGAAAGGAACGAGGGCTTCTGCTCCTCCACCTTTGGCTCCAAGGTGATGGTCTCCTGGCCCTCGACGATCTCCTTGATCTTCTCCGAGAGCTCAGTATTGGTGAAAGGCTTCCGGATGTAGCCGGAAACGACATCCTGCAGGCCGAAAATGTCCGTTCCGATGTCCGTGTAAGCGGTGAGCATCATCACCTTGATTTTGCTGGTGAGCCCCTCCTCTTTCAAACTTCGCAAGACGCTCCAGCCATCGATGTCGGGCATGTTGATGTCGAGGAGCATGAGGTCTGGCATCTCGGCCTTGGCCTTTTCAATGGCCTCGCGCCCACCAGAGGCCGTTATCGCCCGATATCCGGCGGCGGATACCAGCTCGGTGACGATGGCGAGAACGTCAGAATTGTCGTCTACGATCAATACCGTCTTGATGGCGATGCCCTCCTCGCTACCAGTGATATATCGCCATCATTATTAAACCATCAATCTAAAAAGATATCCTTGAACCGCTGAGCGGGAGCCTTGCCTGATTCTAGATTCTGATTGCCAAAACCGATGTGGGAAGATGTTTGAATGGATTGGTTGGAAGACCTAGGTCTTCCTGCTTTCCTTCGCTTTCGGGCGGAGGTTATCGTACCCGCATTTCCTGCATCGGGTTGCCTTGGGGGCATTCCTCGCGTAGCAGTTCATGCAGATCATCTTATTTAGAAGCCTCTCGTCGGCCTCCTTGAATCGTGCCATTGTAAACCTCTGCCGTGGAAATAGGCATGCAATATAAAAATGTTGGCAGGGAATCGATGTCTGAAGGTGCGACTCGGCCTACTTGCGCCCGCTCGTGGAACCCACTAATACCAGATATGCTAGCAAGGCTTCCAATTGGATTCTTTCGTTGCTGCCTTCGACGATGCGGAACTCGATCTCCCCGGTCCTGTCGATGAGCTTGACCTTCTCGATGTCGGGTATGCTCAGGCTGAACATCCCGCCATGGACCTGCTTGATGATGTCCTCGCCAGAAAGGCCGTAGTTGATCATCAGCTCGTCCAGCTGGTTGCGGGCCGCCAAGAAATCGCCAGCAAGCGCGGTCTCAAGTAGCTTCTTCACTTCCTCCGGCCTCGCCGTGCCCGTGGTCTGGTAGATCACGTCGATGGTCACCTTATCCCCCAGGGATGCCGCTACCTGCAGCGAGTTGACCGCCTTGCGCATATCCCCATTGGCGACATGCACCAGCGCGTCAGCGGCGTCGTCGGAGAGGTCTAACTTCTCGCTCTTCGCGATCCGAGTGAGGTATTGCTTGATATCCTTTTCCTTCAACTGCCTAAAGCGGAATACCGCGCATCGCGACTGGATGGGCTCGATGATCTTGGATGAATAGTTGCAGGAGAGGATGAAACGGCAGATGGCGCTATACTTCTCCATGGTGCGCCTCAGGGCCGACTGGGCATCGCTCGTCAATGCATCCGCCTCGTCTAAGAAGATAATCTTGAAGGATGCCCCGCCTATCGGAGCTGTGCGGGCGAACTCCTTGATTTTCCCCCTGACAACGTCGATGCCGCGCTCGTCTGACGCGTTGAGCTCAACGAGATTGTTGTGCCAATTCTCTCCAAAGATCTCCTTGGCCAGTGCCAAGGCGCAGGTGGTCTTGCCCGTCCCGGCCGGTCCTGCGAACATCAGATGAGGGAGGTTCTTCGACTTCACGTAGGATTGAAGGCGCGCTGTTATCTCCTCCTGTCCGACCACTTCTTTCAGTGTCTTCGGACGGTACTTCTCAATCCAAATCTCCCTCATCTCGTTCATCGTCGCTCAAAAGCCGTCAAGGGGAATAATAGTTTTCCGTACATCGCTCTCTCGCTTTGGTTTTCCAGAAGCCCCCTTCATTCTTGATATTCATCCGACTGGTGCGCGATCTCATGCTTTTTCCGCATCGCTTGGCGATTTGACTATGTCATCCATTAATAGGAAGGTTAGCCCCAGGTAGATGAAAGTGCCTGCAAACAGGCATCTCATGACCTTATCACCATCCAGACCTGGATCGATGGAAGAGCAACGTCCGTTCGACAAGATGCGAGTCGGGCAATGGTTTTATTTCATGCCGCCCTTAAAGAGCGGCGTGAGCAGCTGCATAAAGTGCCATCGCGAAGCCGTTACGTACGTTCGGTACAATGGGGCGCACCTTTGCGACGAGCATTTCCTTCAGTACGTGGAAAGAAGGGCGAAGAAGGAGATCCGACAACAAATCGATCTGGATGGAGTCACGAAACTAGCCGTCGCACTCTCTGGAGGGAAAGATAGCTCGGTCGCCCTATGCATTCTGGTCGAATCACTGCGGCAACGTCCCGGCCTGCAGATAGTGGCTATTACCGTCGATGAGGGCATCTTCGGATATCGACCAAAGACCTTGGTGAAAGCGGCCGAGCTAACCGCCTGGCTTGGAGTCGAGCATCACATCATCTCGTTCAAGGATATGATAGGAAAGGAAATGGACGAAATCGCGAAGGCGATGAGCGATAAGGGGGCTTGCACCTATTGCGGCGTGCTCCGGAGGCGCTGTATGAATTCATTGGCAAGGGAATTGGGGGCGGAGGTCCTGGCCACCGGCCTGAACTTGGACGATACAGCCCAATCCATCTTGATGAATTTCACCCGAGGCGACATAGAGCGGCTCGCCCGGCTGGGACCGCACATCAAGGTCCAACCTGGCCTCATCCCTCGCATCCAGCCGCTCCGCCTCATCCCCGAGAACGAGACATATCTGTACGCGCTGCTCAGGGAATTGCCTTTCAGCGACGACGAATGCCCCTATGCCGACTCGGCTTTGAGGAACGAATACCGCGAGATCGTAAACAGATTGGAGGACAAGCACCCTGGAACAAAGCACTCCATCGTGGCGAGCTACGACAGCATCAGGCCCATGCTCTTGAAGACTTATCCCCCTGCCGAGCTGGGAAGATGCGACTGTGGAGAACCAACCAGCAATCAGAAATGCATGACCTGCTCGTTGATGGAAGAGATTATGAAAATGGTTTGAGGAGCTCAAATCAACTCGTGATACTTGTAGGCAGGGGCTCCGGCGCCGTAGCAATACTGCACGGTGGTGAAGTTCTTCTTCAGCTCCTTCACTTCCGTCTTGACGTCCTCTGGCTTTTGCTTCTTGACCGCGACCTTGTGGATCAGGCGAGCGACTTCCTTCATCTCGCTCTCCTTCATCCCGATCCTGGTCATCTCCTGTGTGCCTATGCGGATGCCGGATGGTCGTATGGACGACTCGTCGCCGGGAAGCATGTTCTTGTTGGTGATGATGTTCGCCGCCTCGAGGTCCTTCGCCACCTGATCCCCGCCTCCGACCTTGGACACATTGACCGCGATGGTATGGGACTTGGTGAAGCCCAGGTTCGGGCAGAGCACGTCCATCCCCAGCTCATGCAACGCTTGGCCGAGCGCCTGCGAATTCTTCACGATCTGCGCGGCATACTTCCTCCCGAACTCGTCCATCTCCGCCATGGTGATGGCCAGACCGGCCATTGAATGCAGATGGTGTGAGCTGGTGACCCCGGGGAAAACCGCGCGGCGCAGGCGCTTCTCCAGGTCATCGGACACGTTGTTCCCCAGCAGGATGCCGTGGTTCGGACCGGGGAAGGTCTTGTGGGTTGAGGCGGAGACGACGTGAACGCCCTCATGTAACGGATCCTGGAATTGGCCCCCGGCGATCAGGCCGAGGACGTGCGCGGCATCGTACCAAACGGTGCAGCCGATCTCCTCGAACGTTGGCTGGAGCTCCTTCAGCGGCACGGGGAAGAGGAAGAGGGAAAGCCCGAATTGCGCGACCTTCGGCCGCGACTGCAAAAGCAGCTTGCGCGCCCCATCGACGTCGATGGTCATGTGCTCCGGGTCCCAGGGATAGTTGATGGTCTTCACGCCCCTCAGGCCGACCGCGCCGAATTGGGCGGTGGAGATGTGGGCGCCGTTCGCCAGTGCCGTGGTGGTTATCGTGTCCCCGGGCTCGCAGAGCGCGAACAGGACCGCCATGTTGGCGACCGTGCCGGAGGTGGGGCGAACGTCGACGAAAGAGCAGCCGAACAATTTCTGCCCGAGTTCCATGCACTTGTTCTCCACCTTGTCGACGTAGATGTTCCCTTGATAGTAGCGCTTACCTGGCATACCTTCAGCATAGCGATCATGGAAATCAGAGATCATCATCTCCTTCGCTAGCGGCGACATCACGTTCTCCGAAGCGATGGTCGGGATCGATTCTTCGAACCATTTGTTGTGAGCCTTCACCTGATCTCTAATCCAGTAAGCGTCAGCCTTCATAGGTCATCAGCAAAGGGATAAAAGAGGGCGCTAAAATAGTTATGTCACATTCTTGATTTCACGGTACTATACATTGCATCCTATGTCTGGTCTTAACTGTCCTATGAGTGTTTCAGCAATTCTCTCCGCTTTATAGGAATCGATATAAACCTTTGAAAGCCTCAACAACTTCGAGGATTCGGATGACAAGCAAAGGCAGTCGTTTTTATTTGCTCGTAACGATTCAACCCGGAAAGGAGAAGGATTTCGCAAATGAAATCGTGTCGAAAGGGGTGACACAAGGATCCTATGTCGAGAAAATAGACTTTGTCCATGGCGCTTTCGATTTCATCATCATATTGAGCGGGATTGCGGAAGATATTGATCGCAGGATCATGGAAATTAGGCTGCTGCCTTATGTGCAAAAGACAGAGACTTTGATTCCATTCGAGGCCTCATTGTGGAAATAAATCATACTTACCTTGACACTTCTTAAGAGAAAGTAAGAAAAGTTGAAAGGGTTTGGAGGACAGGCGAGCATAGCGGTCATACGCTTCATAGTCCAGTAGACTTTACACTCTCGATTTCGACGCTTCAAAATAGTTTTACTAAGAGATTTTGGCATGGCGAACTCCTCCTAGAGTATTATCTTTGCTGGCTTATCCATCCGCAGCTGAATACGTCTGAACTCGCCGCATCCCATCTGCCTACGGTTCTAAATCACTTCTGCATGCTCTTTGATGGCTCAAAGGTCAGCGGCGGCCTCATACATCATCTCGTCGGCGAATGCGGCGGCGTGAAACACGCGCCGAGCATACTCCACAGGACCGTAGATGACGAAATCCGCACCGACCATGGCCGGCATGATGGCGGAGGCGACGTCGATGTACCGGAACAGCTTGCGGTCATCTCCCTGCAACTTCATCAATGGGGGCCACGACTCGACCGCGTTGTGCAGGGCGCAGCCGGACGGAAACCCCCACTTGGCTTTCGCCACGAAGAGTGCGCGCATCGCCGCACCGGCGTTCTGCTCGGCAGCCATGACCGCCATGTCCAGGAGCGGCTTCTTCACGCCGTAGGTCTGCGCCAGATCGATGAGACCAGAATCCAGAAGGCCTCCTCCGTTCTCCAGCATGTAGATCTTGCCCTTGGTGGCGAGGTCCCTCGGGTTGAATGCTAGCAGCACGGCGGCCTCGATGCCACTGTCGCGCAGCCCCTCCAGTTCCTCGGTGGTGGTGCCGGCGCTCAGGGTGTTGTACACGACCCGGGAACCGATCCCCATTTCACCGGCTCGTTTCGCGCCACTTAGCCGCACCTCGGCCATTGGCGAGTCTATGAAAAGCGGCAGCTCTGTGAGTTCCGCGACCCTCTCCAGGTAGGAGGACATCGCCTCGCCGGTCTCGGCGTAGATCATGAGCGCCGCTGGGCATCCGGTCTCCTCGGATGCCCTATGGAGGTTCGCGATCACCTTCTCGCAGGCTCCAGCTTTGAGCCGTCCGACGCGGTGGTCCTCGACGGCGCTGTGCCGTGGATAGAAGAGCGACCCCACCATAACCGTTCGGCGCCTTCCTGGTTGCCCTCCGAATTTGATTTTCCCGATTTCGAACACCTGCTGCTCGCACTGGAACCTGAACATCTCAATCCAACCCCCTTAAGTATGCATTCAATCTCGCCGCGAACTCCGGCGACACCACCTGCATGACCAGACCGTCGACCGGCTCCACCACGATGCCAAACTCCTCGGAAACGGTCACAAGTTTGGTCGCCGTCGACAGCTTTTCGCTGGGCATGCGCAGCATCTTCTGGGTGAAGATATCGGCCGAGCTGTAGTTCATCCTGGCAACGTTCTCGCCCTCGAGCCGGAGCGCCTCGTTGTTCTCGATGCAGGGCGGGGCAGGAAACTGCCCTGGATTTCTGACCTCGCACTCCAGGATGGAGCGCTGGATCCGCTCTAGCATCTCTGCCTCGATACCGTATCTTGCTAAATACTCTGTCGGCGCCTCTCTCATGTCCGATGAATCCACGTGGTTTACGACCTCGACTTGCTCCCTGAAGCGCTCTATGGCTTCGAGGCTGAGGTTGCAGAGGTAAGGGACAGCGGACTTGCAATCGCGGATGCGCATCCTCTTATCCACGCCATTCTTGGACAGGGCTTGGATTGCCTCACCGGGCATATGGCCCACCTCCTCCTTCCCACAGACGAGCAGGAAGCGGATGCGCGGGTTGGCGACGATATTCGCCACAACCTTCTCGAGCCCGACGTTCTCGGTCACAAGCTGTCCTTTGATGGCATATCGTTCCGCAGGGATGGGAAGGATGCCCCTGCCGAGAATGACTATGGCGATGGGACTGTCCGCATTGCCCAAGGTGTAAGACCCGGGGATGGTTGGCCACTCATTCGTACTATCCAGGTTTCTCGCCCCCGTTCAGCCCACGGCACGTCTGGTCCGCTAGCCTCCTCACCCCATAGCGCATTTTGTCATAAAAACCGTTCTGACCATTCTTTAACAACTAATTGATTTGCCCATTGGTCGGCGCCTAAAACCTGCTTCTCTGGATCGAAGCTAATCTGGACTCTTGTCTGAATGTTGGATTCTCAACCCTGGGACCTCTGGTATTCCGGTGCCAGACACCGGATGGAGATTGCCGAATGAATGAGGATTTGGAAAATTGGTAAGGACAAAGTAGTGAGGGTAATAGCCATCGATCTGCGAATTACTTGCTTAACGATCTTGACCAGTCAGATA
This sequence comes from Methanomassiliicoccaceae archaeon, assembly GCA_963768775.1. GTDB lineage: Archaea > Thermoplasmatota > Thermoplasmata > Methanomassiliicoccales > UBA472 > FEN-33. The sequence goes on along the minus strand of CAVYIY010000006.1, from coordinate 105,793 downwards.
CGCTTTCATCCTTGCATGAAATGCTAATGAAGGCACCTGAGCAACAGTCCCATCTAATGGGTCCATGAACACTTGCAGCTCTGATGAGATGACTACGTCTTCACAATGAGTGCTCAATGCCTCACTGGGCATGCGCAACATAACATTGGTTATGCGAAGCATTTGGGCCTCAAGTATCGATCCAATATTGGGAAGAGTTTTAAGAGGTTCAGGTAGCAGGATCAACATTGGGCTTTCTGGGTATATCCCTGGGTTTTCCTGCTCACATCGTTTGATAGTTTCCTCCAACTCTTTGAGCCGGGAAGCATCAAAATCAAACGTAGGATCTCGCCAGTCTATGGTTCCCGCAGTATCCTTTGGGTAAACAAGATCGATCACTTTCACCTGGTTCCTAAACCTTGTAACAGCCTCCTGAGTCACATCGGGCAGGAAGGCAAGCTGGGCTTTTGAATCGATGATATTCATGCGTTCATCGACACCGTTCCTGACCAAGTTCACCAGGGCATCTCTAGGTAGGTGCCCTTCCTCTTTACCACAGATAATCAAGAACCTTATTTTTGGGTTGCTGATGATGTTGGCAATAATCTTTTCTATGCCCAGGTTGGAAGAACGCAGGGATCCAAGAATGCAGTAGCGTTCTGATGATAAATGAAACAAGCCTCGACCTAGGACAATTATCGCTACGGGAGATTTCATCGATCCGAGGGTATATAATCCAGGTACGGGCGGCCATGGAGATTTAAATACATCTTTCATGAAATGCGGCCCATAGCTATAGTCGCTCCACCATCAAATAAAACCTTTCATGTTCAGACCATTCTAGGGCGAGCTACGATGATGGGGAGTAGAAAGGAGTTTGCTTCTTATCATAGCCAGAACCTCACTGGTTCCAGATACGTCATGATATGAAAAGGAAGGGAAAAGTGGTCATCAAGATTCACGAACACAAGTCGCCGAAGCATCAACACATTTTTGGTTCTTCTCCTTGACAAGTTAATCGGTCGAATCGATCATTGGCCGTGTGTTGGCCGCTCAATCACTTCATTCGTTTCTTCAATTCGACTATCGAAGCCACCGGAGAAGGATCGACGTTCTTCAATGCGGCGAGATAATAGCTGACGAAATCACCCAGCATGATCCCCTTCAATGATGTCTCCAGGGTCGTCCGACCGGCAAGCGTAACGGGCACCGGATCGATTTTCCTTTCCTTGATAAGCTTCATCGTGATTCCGATCTTCCTGCTGATCTCCTCGGCCTTTGGATCGATGAGAAAGACAGGCAGCATGTCGCTGGCGGAGGCATCCTCTGCCCAACCGACCACCTGGTTGTGGTTCATCTCTGGGTACTCGCCGCTGAAAGCCATCATCTTCGCGTTCTCGTTGATCTGCGTCTGCCACCGTAGGGCCACCGACCGGATGTTGCGCGGCGCATAGACGACCGGTATTTTCCCGTGGAGTCGATTGGCGATCCTCTTCGCCATGTTATTCTCCACTCGGACGGACGGCAAGAGGCCCTCCTTGAAATGCTCCAGAGCGCCGGTGTTCTCCTTCAGGTCATGGACTGCAGGGACCACGCCTGCCGCGTCGAGGGCGACTGCAGAAGCCCCCATTAGATAGCCGAGGGCCGAGCGAGGCTGCCGCCCTCCAGGCACCAGCAGCAATGGCACTTTCCTCTTTCGACTGCGGCGAGCCAATTCGCCGCCAGAGGTCACAGAGACCACCTGCGCTCCGCTCCGGACAGCCACGTCGAAGAGTTCTAGCGTCTCCCAGGTATCCCCGGAATAGCTGACCATAATCACTAGGGTGCCTTTTCCCACGAAACGAGGTAGTCCGATTCCCCGGACCACCCCGAATGGAATCTTCGCCGTTTGAGCCGCGTAATCCGCCAGTATGTCCCCGCCAATCGCCGAGCCTCCCATGCCGCATATACACACCGATGTTGCCTGCCTTTCGAAAGAGAGCCCATTCTCGATCGCCTCCTCAATCTGTTTCGGCATGCTGACGATCTGTTCCAGCATCCCATCCCGATCGAAGGAGATCAGAAGTTGGTCATCGTCAAGCGGTTCCACCATATCCAAGAGATATATTCGCCGTCTTATAATCCTGTGAGTCAGGGAATCGAGTGACCGGTCCCACATTACTACCATCCGTTTGGTAGTTACAAAAGAAATAATATAAATCCTCTCATTTATGAACGAGATAGCATGAAGAGCGAACTGGAACGAGCCTTGAAGTGCCTGCATGATGGGCAATTCGTGCTACTTTACGATTACGACAACCGGGAGCGAGAGACTGACATGGTCATCGCATCACAGTTCGTTTCGCCTTTGGCCATTCGGACAATGCGCAAGGATGCAGGGGGGCTGATATGCACCACCGCCAGTCATGAGATCGGGGAGAAGCTGCAGCTGCCTTTCCTGGCTGATGTGCTCAGCAATTCGGCGAAATCCTACCCGATACTCGACCTGCTAGCGCCGAACGACATCCCCTATGACACGAAATCCGCCTTTTCCATCACCATCAATCACCGTCGAACGTTCACCGGCATAACTGACAACGATCGCGCCCTCACCACGAAGGAGTTCGCAAATTTGGCGGAGAACGCGCTCAAGGAGAGCGCCGATAAGGCGCGACGGGATTTCGGTCGCGACTTCCGCTCGCCAGGACATGTCCACCTCCTGAGGGCGAGCAGGGAATTGCTGGTGACGAGAAAGGGCCATACCGAGCTATCGACCGCCCTGCTTGCGATGTCGGGTCTCGCACCCACTGCAACGATATGTGAGATGATGGGGGACGACGGGAACGCCTTGAGCAAGGAGAAAGCAAAAGAATATGCGAGACGAAACAACCTCTGCTTCCTCGAAGGCTCCGATGTGATCGACGGTTGGACTGCCTTGGGGAGAGCCAAATGAGCAGGGTAATGGCCACTGGTGTCTTCGACATCCTCCACCCGGGCCATCTTCATTTCTTGCTGGAAGCGAAGAGCTTGGGCGACGAGCTGGTTGTCGTAGTGGCCACGGACGCGACGGTGCGGAAGCATAAGCATGAGCCGATCACGCCCGAGAAGATGAGGGTCGAACTGGTCGGAGCGCTGAAGCCGGTGGACCGGGCACTTCTGGGCAGGGAGGGGGACATGTTCGAGATAGTGCTTCAGGTGAAGCCAGATATCATAGCCCTCGGCTATGACCAGAAGTTCGATGAAAAAGATCTTGAGAGGCGCTTGGTGGAGAGGGGCCTGAAGGTCAAAGTGGTCCGGCTGCACAAGTTCGAGGACGACCTCAACGGGACCCGGAAGATCATCCAGAAGATAATGGACTCTAATGCCCTTGAACAGGGCAAGAAGAAAGCGGAGGGAGTACATTGAGGATCATCGGCATCGCTGATACCACCTTCGCCCGCGTTGACATGGGAGCACAAGCGATAAGCGAGCTCAAGAGCATGGGCACTGGCTTCAAGATCGTTCGTTACACCGTGCCCGGCATTAAGGACCTGCCAGTGGCCTGCAAGAAGTTGTTCGAGGAGCAGGGCTGCGATATCGTCATGGCATTGGGCATGCCGGGCGCGAAGGCCATCGACCGTCAATGTGCACACGAGGCTTCCAATGGATTGATCAGCTGCCAATTGCTGGTGAGCAAGCACATCATCGAGGTCTTCGTCCACGAGGACGAGGCCTCGGACGAGAAGGAGCTTTCCTGGCTGGCGGAGCAGCGGGCCAGGGAGCACGCTCGGAACGCTTACAATTTATTATTCAGACCTGAGGAGCTGGCCAAGAACGCCGGCAAGGGCCTCAGGCAGGGATACGAGGACGCCGGACCGGCGAGGGAGTGAGGAAGATGAAGAAGTACAACCTGGGAATTGTGGTATCGGAGTACAACTACGACATAACGTCGGTAATGCTGGAGCGGGCGAAGGCGCAGGCTGACTTCCTTGAAGTCAATGTGGCCAAGGTAGTCACGGTTCCGGGCGTCTTCGACATGCCGCTTGCTGTCAAGAAGCTGCTGCTGAACAAAGGCATCGATGGTGTGGTCACCCTGGGAGCAGTGATCGAAGGCGAGACAGAGCATGACGATATTGTCATTACCAATGCCGCAAGGAAGATGACAGACCTCTCGGTCGAATTCGAGAAGCCGGTGGGCCTTGGCGTCACAGGGCCGGGCATGACCCGCCTCCAGGCGCAGGACCGGGTCGAGAAGGCCGGCGAGGTCGTCGAATCGGTGGTCAAGTTGTTGAAGCGGCTTGAGTGAACCGCGGAAGAACTATCGACGGCCTGCATGGGCGCGGGCCTGGCCTCGATTTCATCGAACCTGCGTCTCTAGGAGTTCATCAATCTCCACTCGGGATTTAGACCAGTTCGTTAATTGGCAGGTTCGTCAGGCGTGCTTCTTCATGAACGATTCCAATCGGTCATAGGCCTCGTCCAGCACTTCCACCGGCGGCAGGAAGACCGAGCGGAAATGGCCTGCGCCGTATTCCGCATCGAAGCCTGATCCGTGGACGAAGAGCACGTGTGCTTCTCGCATGACGTCCAGGACGAACTGCTTGTCTGACTTCCATTTCTTGGACTCTATCTTGGGGAAGATGTAGAATGCGCCCTTGGGCATCGTGGTCGAGATGCCTTTGATCTCGTTCAGGCGCTTGTAGGTGAACTCGCCCCGCTTCTTTAGTTTGGCCCGCGTCTTCTCCATGTGCGACCTCGGACCCTTCAAAGCCTCGATCACTGCGAGCTGGCAAGGCTGATTGGCACACAGCCGCAGGCGGAGCTGCTTAACGAAGCCCTCCTTAATCTCCTCCAATTCTCCCCCTGGATCGCGGAAGGCGCTGTAGCCTAGCCTCCAGCCGGGCAGCAGGTCCACCTTGGAGAATCCGTTCAGGAGCACGACCGGGACGTCCTTCGCCAGCGAAGCGGGAGAGTGGTGCTCTCCCTCGAACGTCATCATGTCATAGATCTCGTCAGAGATGAGGAACATATCATTCTGCCCGACGATGTCGGTGATGCCTTTGAGGACCTTGTCCGAATAGAGCGCCCCGGTGGGATTGTTCGGATTGATGACGACAATTGCCTTCGTCCTCTTGGTCACTTTCTTTTTGATATCGTCGAGGTCCGGCTGCCAGTCGTTCGACTCGTCGGTCTTGTAGGCGACTGGCACCCCCCCGAAGTATTTCAGGTACTCGATGTACGAAGGATAGGAAGGGCCGGGGACCAGGACTTCGTCGCCGGGATCGACCGAGGCGGCGATCAGGTCCTGGATGCTCTCGCTGACACCGTTGGTGACGAAGATGTTGTCGGCGGTCATCTCGATCTTGTTCTTCTTGCGCTCCTTGTCCGCCAACGCCTCGCGCAATGCCGGGACGCCCTCCTCAAAGGTGTACCCGTTGTCGCATTCCTCGACAGCTCGGCACAATGCCTGGCGAATATTCTCTGGGGTCTCGAAGTCCCACTTGTTCGGGTCCCCGATGTTCAACTTGATCAGCTCTATCCCCTTCATCTCCAACTCTCTCGCAGGGACAGTGACCTCCCTTATCGCGTAATCGATGTTCATCGAGCGTTTGGTGGCCCGCATGTCAACTCGTCTCATGCCCGAATTCTCATTCATGTATTTCTAGTTTGGAACTCAAAGGCGCCGAATCAGAATGAATTGACGATTTAAGGATGGTTTTATTAGGGCGGGGGTTCTCCAGCGGCTTACACATGAGCTTGACGAGATTGGGCAAGATGCACCTGCGCTGGTGCGACCACTGCAACCTGCCGATCTTGGAGCAGGAACGGTGCGATCTCTGCCAAGGCTTGACCAGAACCCTGGAGGTCACCCCTCCCGGAGATATCCGGCCGGGCTTCGAGGCGGACGCTCGGCTCATCCGCAAGATAGTGGACCGGCAATTCGGCGAAGGCTGCGGCCTGGCGCTGTTGCCTGAGGGCAAGCCGCTGATAATGAACAAGATACCGGGTCTCGACCGAATGGACGAGGTCATCATCGATGGCGCCGTCACGGGAACGCTGCGCTACGACCTCGGAAAAGGGTACACCTTCGTCACTCGCATGTCAGCCGCTCGTGCCATGCAGGACCGGCTGACGCGAGGGTATGCCATCGTCAGCGAGGACGCGGTGGAGTTCATTTTGAAGGGCTTGAACCTGCTCGTTCCCGGACTCGCCAACGTTCATCCCGATGTGAGGCCGGGTGATGAGATCGTCGTCCTAACCGAAGGGAGGAAGGCGGTGTGCACTGGGACCGCTAGGATGTCCGCCGAGGAGATGAAGCGTTCCCAGAAGGGGATGGCAGCTAAGACCCGCTGGTTCGAGGCCCCCGCGACGTACGATCAGAAATGTCAACCCGGGAGCTGGGAGCTGGTGATCAAAGCGAATAACACCGTCCTGGCAAGGAGGATTGGGGAAGCGGTCCAGTTCATCCAAAAGACCATCATGAGGAACGAGCTGCCGGCGATGGTCTCCTTCTCCGGAGGAAAGGATTCGCTGGCATGCCTCCTCTTGACATTGGACGCCGGGCTGAAGCTCCTGATATTCTTCGTCGACACCGGGCTGGAGTTCCCGGAGACGATCGCCCACGTTCACCGCATCGCTGAGAAGCATGGGCTCCAGCTGATCCAGGAATCTGCACCGGAGGGGATATTCTTCGAAAGTCTGGTCCACTTCGGACCGCCAGGGCGGGACTTCCGCTGGTGCTGCAAGACCAACAAGCTGGGGCCGACCACGAGAGCGATCATGAAGCACTATCCGGAAGGCGTCCTCTCCTTCATCGGCCAGAGGCGATATGAATCGGAACAGCGCTCCGAAAAGCCAAGGGTTTGGAAGAACCCGTGGACGCCTGGCCAGATCGGCGCCTCTCCGATTCAGAACTGGACGGCCCTCCACGTATGGCTCTACATATTCTCAAAGGGCGAGGAGTACAATCCTTGGTACGATCGGGGATTGGACCGGATAGGGTGCATCCTATGTCCCGCTTCCGACCTGAGCGAGATCGAGCTGGTGAGGAGCCAATCCGACTGCTTGGCGGAGTGGACCGCCTATCTGGAAAAGCACGCTTCTGAGTCGAACCTGCCCGACTCGTGGAAAGACTACGCGCTCTGGCGTTGGAAGCTACTTCCCGATTCGATACGGAAGGAACTGGAAAGGATGGGGGTAGAGGTCGGCGACAATCTCTCCTCTCGCTCTCGGGCGGCCGGCCAGCTATCCCTACGCCTGCAGGAGGGTTTCTCGCCTTGCATCATGGGTTTCAGCGTGGAAGGCGCCTTCAACCGGTCGATCGACCTTGAACGCGCCGCCGAGGTCCTGAATATGCTCGGGCCGGTGCAATTGAATGCAGAGGAAGGCTGGCTGCTGGTCGATGACGTCCGAGTTTTCCAGGATGGAATCCTGGTAGCGAAGGGCAAGACCCCCGAAACAATAAGGAAAAATGCTGAAAGGGTGCGCCGAGCGATGGTTAAGGCCGAGGAATGCGTCGGTTGCGGCGTCTGTATCGCCAGATGCAATGAGGGTGCACTCATGCTGGAGCAAGGCCGGATCCGGATAATTGTGGAAAGATGCGTCCATTGTGGTGGATGCATTGAACCCTGTCCTGCCATCAGTTTTGGCGAAGCCGCATTTGAGTTGTGACATCCCCCTCCGATTAGGGTAGGGGAGGTCACGAGATGCAACCTCGTATGCCCCCTCGCTAGGCGCAGGATTCTGGCTCAGCGCACGAAGTCGATTCCATCGTCCTCATCAGACTTCCTCGCCGCTGCTGGGCGGGCGCCTTGACTAGGCGCTGCTGAAGGCTTTGCCCCGAGCTTCCCCGCCATGGACATCTCTCCGCCTTTGCCTAGGACGTACTTCGATTGGGCCCCGGTGAGGATCAACAGCACCTTGATGGTCCCTTCGATCTCAGGGTCAATCGAGCACCCCCAGATGATCCGAGCGCGGTCGGCAATCGAGGTCATGACGATCTCCGAGGCCATCTGCGCCTCGCTAACGGTCATATCCGGGCCGCCTACGACCCTGATCAGCGCACCTTGCGCCTGCTTCAGGCTGATCTCTCCCAGGAGCGGGCTGTGCAGCGCTTCGTTGACGGCCGACTTCACGCGGTCGTCATCGTCCTTGTTCGCCTCCCCGATCCCGACGAAGGCAACTCCGCCTTCGTTCATGACGGTCATGATGTCGGCGTAGTCGAGGTTTACCAGACCGGGCTTGGTGATGATCTCGGTGAGCCCTTTGATCGTTTGCATGAGCACTTCATCGGCGACCTTGAAGGCCGCATCAACTGGCAACTTCGGAACGAGCTCCAGAAGCTTGTCGTTGGAGATGACGATAGTGGTGTCCGTGATGCGGCGGAGCTTGTCCAATCCTGTCATGGCGTTCTCCATGCGGACCGTCCCTTCGGCCTTGAACGGAATGGTGACCACACCGATGGTCAAGGCGCGGATCTGCTCCTTGGCGATCCTGGCCACATAATGGGCAGAACCAGTGCCAGTTCCGCCGCCCATGCCCGCCGTGACGAATACTATGTTCGCTCCGTTCAGGAATTCCCGGATTTCCATATCGCTTTCTCTGGCAGCCGCCTCTCCGACCTCCGGAATGGCGCCGGCCCCAAGGCCGCGGGTAGCGGTCTTGCCGATCAGAATCTTCTTCGGAGCCTTGATCGTCAATAGGTGCTTCGCATCGGTATTGATCGCGCAAACCTGCGCCCTCTCGATGCCGGCCTCGATGCAGCGGTTGATTGTATTACAACCGCCGCCGCCACAGCCGACTATCTTAATACAGACGTCGAGCTTCTTTGCGAACTCCTCGAGCTCGCGGTCCGCATCGGACTTGTTCTCAGGCTGTTGCTGTACACTCTCTTGGCTAGTTTTCATATTAGCTAGAGCATTCTTTACCAACGAACTTGGCATAGTGCATCCCTCTAATGGGGTAAGGAGATACCCTGGATATAAATATTGCGAACGTCCAGATAGTTTTCTTCGTCAACTGGATGCACATCGAATTCCTCTAAAAAACCGAATCTGCGAACTATCAGGCTATCAATTTGATCAACGATTCGGGCCACGGAACGATGTGGACGCTGGGCTCAGCTTCGTAGAAGCGATAGTATTTCTGATAGATATCCTCGGCCGTCTGAGGCATCAACGCCGACGCTAGCTTCAACGCGACCAGGCCGATGATGTATATGGTCTCGGATGCGCTCTGCTCGCCCGCCTCGGCTCTCTTCTTCGCTCTCGAAAGGTACTCTGCATAGTCGGTTTTGAGGTATTCCTGCAGCGTTTGCAGGCCCTCCGCGCGTTTCTCGGCCATGGTAAGCCGGGTCACCGACTCCAGGATGCTCCGCAATCTCACCAGGGCCATCACGTCGTCGCCTTGCATCTGCTCTATTTGCATCGTCGGCTTGAGCTTGTTCGATGCCCGTGCCGCCTTCGCCATCTTGTCCAGCGAGTAGCGGATCGACGATTCTATGCCTCGGATCGCGATTATCTCCTTGGTCTCGTCCAGGACCTGCACCTTGCTGGCATTTATCGCCCGCTTCAGCGGCTCTTCGATCCTTTCATCATACACCCCCAGACGGGTCAGGTCGGGAGCCATTCGCAGCATCTCCGTCACATATCCCTTCAGCTGGTCGGCCGCCCGATGACGGTGCTTGATGAAATCGATGCTCGCTGCAATGTCTTTCAGCGCTTCCATCATTTCTCCATCGAGGAACGATTCCTTCGAGACCTCCACCAGCGCTTGTATGTCAGCCACCGGGATCTCCTTGCTGCGAGCAAGGGCCAACAAGAGTTCGGTGTGCTCCAGAAACGCGGCATAGGTAATCGCATAGATGCCCCTTCTATCGCGGAGGTATTGCACCGCTGCGTCCCTGATCTCCCGGTTGGGATGGATGATGTCGTCCAGCACGGCCTTCATTCCCTCCCGGTCCTCTGTTAGCCGATCCAGCAGCTTGCGCACCTCCGCGGCGATGCGCTTGTTATCGTGAGAGTAGTTGTGCAGAAGGATGGTCACCATTTCCGATGGATCCTTTGCAGCATGACAAACCACCCGCCTTTCGATGCGATTGCGTTCCCCTGGAATGTGAATAGATCTTACTAATGACGCCTCAATCCTTTCCGCCTCTCTTCTCCTGGAAGAGGGGCGTTTCGCATTCCCCCCGCTATCGCTCATCCTTCTCCTAGCTGCATATTCCGTCAGGATTATTATTGTTTGCCACAGTGTTAAATCGGCTTCGCCACGCTTCTGTTATCCAATTCGATAACAATGATGATTTGCAGCATGTCGTAGAAGAAAGGGGAGAAAGCGGTCTTTCCGGACATCTGGAATAATCTCCGATTTAGTAAGAAGGTCGCAAGTTTTTTATGCAACCCTCATTATTATTGAGAATGTTAGTAGGGTGGGACTGAATGGGAGAGTTGGCTCACATTAGGAATGTCTTGGATGAGATCAAGGCGTTGGAGCACGTCTCCGATGTCTCCTTGGTCTCGAGAGGTGGCCTGTATATCATGGGAGATTCCCCGAAAGGCTCGCATCCGGAGACTTTCTCAGCGATGAATGCCATAATGATCGGTGCGGCGGAGACCACGTCTGCCGAACTCAAGGATGGCCTGCGCTACATGATGATCAAATTGATGGAGAAGGACCTCATTTTGGTGGGTGCTGGCACCCGATATATGCTCGCAATCGTCACCGATGGCGGCGGCGAGAACGACAAAATCGCAAAGTCGGCGACGCAGATCATTGGACGGGTGGACCTCAATATCTGAACGATGGCATCAGAGCCTTCTCATTCCCCTGCGCATCCACTTCGCGATCGACATGCTCCCATAGGATAAGGTTTCCCTCCTTTGCCTCCCCGAGCCCTGCACCGAGACCTGCTTGTTCATTATTGCCTGGATCATCTCATCCCCATTGCGGACGGAATCGGGGAACACCGTTATCGCTGCCCCGATTTTCTTTGGCTTGTGGGCATCGGAGCCTGCGACCTTCGGCAGCCCAAGCTCTGCGGCAAGGTCGAGGACGCGGCGGTTACTCTTGCGAGTATTGCGCCCATTGATCGCCTCGATGGCATCGAATGGGCTCTCCCTGATCATCGATTCCTTCAAACCGGACCATTTCCGGTATGGATGAGCTGCCACCGCGATCCCGCCCGAATCATGGATCTTACCGATGGTCTCGCGCGCGCTCAGGCCTTTGGGTATCTCCTGTCGCACGTTCAACGCCAGGATATGCCCGTCCTCCGAAGTGATCTCGATTCCGGGCAGGACGATCAGCCAATCCGGGGCCGCTTCCAGTACCTCCATTGCCCCGACCGTGGTATTGTGATCGGTTATCGCGATCGCCCCGAGGTCCTTCCTCTTCGCCGCTTGGAATATCTCTTGTACGGTCTGATGGTTGTCCTTCGAATGGAAGGTGTGGATATGGAGATCTGCCCTCATCTCACCTGAGCTCCGTCATCGATCTCTCCCCCATCCACCGTGATCGCCACGCCTTTCTCGGTGTAGAGAGGCAGAGCCTCCTTAGCGTCCAGGCTGGGAAGATAGACCGCAATCCTGCTGGCGGTCACGAGCTTCTCTGGAATCTCGACCTTCAGGGAACGACCGACCATTACCTCCTTCCCCCTCAGAGAGCCGACACGGATCGTTACTTTCTGGAAGTCGGATAGGCTGATCTCCTTGTTCCCTTGTGCAAGGCCGCTGCTCACCGCGTCTCCTGGAGCCGCTTCGCCGGCCGGGGTCAGCACCTTCACCCTTCCCCCCGCTTCGGCAGCCAACAACATCCCTTGCGACTCCACCCCCCGCAACTTGGCATGCTGCAGGTTGGTGATCACCACTACATTCTTGCCCTTGAGCTCTTCACCAGGATAGTAAGCCTTCAGGCCCGCGACCAGCTGAATCTCCTTGCCGATGTCCACCCTGAGGACGAGCAGTTTCTCTGCATTCGGATGGTTGCCCACCTCCAATATCCTGCCCACCTTGAGGTTCACCTGTTCGAATCCCCTGAACCGTTCGCCTGGCTCCTCGATGACCATCTTGCTGAAGAGCGGCCTGGGCTCGTTGAGCCTTTGTCCGGTTGGAAGCTTCTCATCCAGCCAATTCAGGCCTTTGGATTCTATCGCATCGCTCATTCCAAGGTAGTTCCACGCCCCGGCCGCCGAGCGGGGAAGATAGGCGTAGCTCAGAATCGAAAGCACCTTGACCATCTGCAGGTTGAGGTTTAATGCCGCGCCACATTTCGCCTTGTCCGTCTTCAGCAGGGTCCAAGGTGCGGATTTGTCGAAGAACTGGTTGCCGAACTGCGCCAGGTCCATGATCGCCTTCAGACCTCTCTTGAACTGGCAGGTCACGATGCATCCTTCCACCTCCTGCCGGGTGCGCTCAATCGCCTCCGCCACGGCCATGCTCTGCTCTTCCAACCCAACCAGCTCTGGGATCGATCCGAAGTTCTTGAAGCTGAAGCTGAGCACTCGATGATAGTAATTGCCCAGGGTGGCGACGAGCTCGTTGTTCACCTTGACCTCGAAGTCCTGCAGCGAGAAGTCGCTGTCCCGGTTCTCAGGCATGTTCGTCGCCGACGTAGTATCGGATCACGTCCGAGTCGAACTTCTGCACCAGCGAAGGTATGTCCATCCCGACGCCCCGGCTCTTGGAGAACTGCCTCCCCCTTGAAGGTGAGGAATTCGTTGGCCGGCACGTCATAGGGCAGATTCAGCCCTCCGTAGCCCATCAGGATCGCCGGCCAGATGATGGTGTGGAACGGGATGTTGTCCTTTCCCAGGAAGTAGAAGCTCTTGGTCTCGGGGTCCATCCAGAACTCTTTCCACTTATCCGGCTGGCCGATGAGCTTGGACCATTCCTTCGAGGCGGAGAGATAGCCGATCACCGCCTCGAACCAGACGTAGATCACCTTGCCATCATAGCCGGGCAGAGGGAGCGGGACTCCCCAGGTCATGTCGCGCGTGATCGCTCGGTCCTTCAGACCGGCCTCCAGCCAATTCTTGGTGAACAACTGCACGTTCGGGCGCCAGTAGTCCTTGTCCCCCACATATTCCAGTAGCGGCTCTTGGAAAGCGCTCAGACGGAGGAAGAAATGCTCTGTCTCCCTGAGCTCCGGAGTGGTCCCGCAGGTAGTGCATCTCGCGTTCCCCAGGTCTCCAGCCTCGAAGGTCGCGCCGCACTTCTCGCATTGGTCCCCCCTGGCTCTTTCATTCCCGCATTTATTGCAGATCCCCTCGACGTAGCGGTCTGGCAGGAATTTATTGCATTTTGAACAATAATATTGCATCGTCCCCTTCTTGTAAAGGAAACCATTCTGCAGGAGCTTGGTGAAGACGTCGTGCACGACCTCGAAATGGTTCGGGTTGTGCGTCTTGGTGAACAGGTCGAAATCGATCCCCAGGTCCTCGATGGCCTTGCTTGTTGATCTGGTGGAAGCGCTCCGCCACCTGCTCGACCGGCACACCTTCCTTCTCCGCTCTCACGGTCACCGGGGTGCCATGCTGGTCCGACCCGGAGACCATGAGCACCTCGTCGCCCTCGCAAGCGATGGTACCTCGCGAAGATGTCCGGAGGCTAATAATGAACCGGCCACGTGCCCTAGATGGAAAACGCCATTCGCATAGGGCCATGCGACGCATACCAGTACCTTGGCCATTGATATCAGTCAGCGAATAGTGCAAGGGGGGATTTAACTCTTGAGCGGGCCAACCCTGCCATGCACCGCACGCGGACGGACATTCCAGCACGAACAGTCACTTTTTTATCAGGGAGTGAATATGCTGAGTCGTCATGCGCATCGCCGTCCTGCTCCAAGGACCGCTGCCAGCCGAAGAAGTGCAACACCGAGTGCATGAAGTACTGCCCCAAGGTGCGCACTGGGGTCCAGACCGTGGTCATGGGCGAGAAGGGCAAGCCGGAGATAACGGAGGAGCTGTGCGCCGGATGCGGGATCTGCGTGCACAAGTGCCCATTCGAAGCGATCAAGATCATCGGGCTGCCCGACGAGCTTGAAGGCGAGATCATGCACCAGTACGGCCTGAATGGCTTCCGCCTCTATCGCCTGCCGGTCCCCAAGATCGGCCTGGTCACCGGGATCCTTGGTCCGAACGGGATCGGCAAGACCACCTCGTTCCGGCTGCTGTCCGGCGCAGAGACCCCGAACCTCGGCAACTACGAGAACCCGCCGACCAAGGAGCAGGTGCTGGAGCAGATTCGCCGGCACCGAGCTGAACGCTACTTCTTGGAAAGGTCTATGCTGGCAAGAGTCACGCACCTCCCTCAAGCCCCAGTATGTCGACAAGCTGCCCAGCGTCCATCAAGGGCGTGGTTCAGCGAGCTACTGGAGAAGGTCGCAAGAGCGCATCAGCATGGACGAGGCCGTCGAGCTGCTCGAACTGAAGGACGTGGTCGACCGAAACCTGGGCGAGCTCTCCGGCGGCGAATTGCAGCGAGTGGCGATCGCGGCCACGATCCTGAAGGACAGCGACGTCTACTTCTTCGACGAGCCATCCTCCTACCTGGACATCTATCAGCGCATCAAGGTGGCGCGCATCATCCAATCGCTCAGCGAGAAGAAGCAGGTGGTGGTAATCGAGCACGACCTCGCCATCCTGGACTTCCTCGCCGACAACATCTATCTCGTATATGGCTCGCAGGGAGCCTTCGGGGTGTTCGCCCAGCCGCGGCAGGTCAGGGTGGCGATCAACACCTACCTTGATGGCTACATGAGGGAAGAGAACATCCGCTTCCGGGACACCTCGATCGTGTTCGAGGATCGTCCGCCGAGAGGCTCATGGCAGACGGTCTCGTTGCTCGACTATGAAACGCATAGAATGCTCCTACCCCAATTTCAAGGTCAAGGTGGAACCCGGTTCCATCAGGATCGGCGAATCGGTCGGCGTCGTCGGCCCGAACGCGATCGGAAAGACCACATTCGTGAAGGTGCTGGCAGGGGTCCTGCAGCCTACGATGGGTGGCATCAAGAACAACGTGCGGGTTAGTTACAAGCCGCAATACATCAACCCTGATTTCGACGGCACGGTCATGGAGATGTTCCTCGTCGGCGTCAAGGACTTCTTCCAATCTGGATTCTTCGAATCTGAGATCGCACACCCGCTGATGCTCAAGCACCTTTACGAGAAGAAGTTGGAGAATCTGTCTGGCGGGGAACTGCAGCGCGTCGCCATCGCCCTTTGTCTCTCGCGAGATGCTGACATCTACCTGCTGGATGAGCCTTCGGCATATCTCGACTCCAATCAGCGGATGGAAACGGCCAAGACCATTCGCAGGGTGATGGAGAAGCGGGGACGGAGCGCCCTGGTTGTCGACCATGACATCTACTTCCTGGACATGGTGTCGGATTCGATGATGGTCTTTTCTGGCTCTCCGGGCAGGGAAGGGCTCGGCCAGGGGCCCTTCGACATGCGCCTGGGAATGAATCTTTTCCTCAAGGCGGTGGATGTGACCTTCCGCCGGGACAACGATACCCACCGGCCGCGGATCAACAAGCCAGGCTCAAGGTTGGACCAGGAGCAGAAGGCGAAAGGGGAATACTATTATTCGTGAGATCCGCCCTTCTCGCACGTCGCTGCCTTCGTCCGGCCATGATTCCTTGGCCATTACCTTATCGCTTGGCCACTTTCTTGGACGAAACGAAATGAATTCAAGGGCAAGCGGGGGCTAAGGACCCACTCTCGGAATCGTTCGATGCATGGTAACGCCAGACCGACTCTCCAAATGCTTTTAACCCATCGACCTGTTTACAGTTCTGGATGGCAAATAGGGCTGACATTCATGTTCATTCCAAGTACTCGGGCCTTGCCCGCCTCGGCTTCCTGCGCTTTCCGGAAAGCGTCAACGAGCCGAGGGACATTGTCAAGCAAGCGAACCTGGCAGGCCTGAGCCTGGTCTGTGTGGCCGACCATAATACTATCATCGGAGGGCTCAAGGCCAAGGAGCATGAGAAGGATTTTCCTGGTATCGAGGTCATAGTCGGCGAGGAGGTGAGCACCCTCGACGGCGAGATCCTCGGCCTGTTCCTCCAGGAAGAGGTTCCCAAGGGCCTGAGCGCAATCGAGACCATCGAACTGATCCGTGCACAGGACGGGTTGGTGATCTCACCGCACCCGTTCAGCAAGCACGTGCCGGCGCTCGGCCTGAAGGTCGATCTGCTCAACATCGATGGCCTGGAAGTGCTCAACGCGGGCCATGTGGACGGTTATGCCAACAACAAAGCCCTCCAGCACGCTTCGTCAGGCAGATGGGCTCTCCTGGGGGCAGCGACTCCCATTCCTTGAACACGATCGGTTGCGCATTCACCGAGTTCGAAGGGAACGGAGGTGAGGATTTCCGCCGCGAGATCCTGGCCAAGAAGACCAGGGCCGGAGGGAAGGAGATGACCATGGACCAGGTAGTGGCCTGGAGCATGGGAGTGGTCTTCGCCTCTGACGTACTGATACTACGGTCGATGCTTGGCGGTGTCCTGGAAGTCGACGTCCTAGATCCGGTGCTGAACAAGGTCCAGGAAATCGGGCCTTCCAAGAAGATAGCTGCCCTCGTGGGATCGCTGATCTACTTCACCCCGCCTATACCGTTCTTGGTGGGAATAATCGGCGAGCGCGTGGTCAAACGCCTGAACAGCGTGCCAGTTCACGATATAAACGGCAATACGCCCCTGCTGAACTAATGTTCGTGCTCGTGAATGTGCTCGGGGTCCATGAGATTGCCGAAGGCGTTCACCACGACCTCGCTGAGAGCCGGATGTATCGTCTGGCTCCTGGCCAACGGCATGTAGGTCTGATCGCCGCAGTTCATGAGATAGACCAGGGGCTGTATGAGGATCGAAGCATGCGGACCGACGATGTGCGCTCCCAGGATGCGCATGTTCTCGGCGTCCACGATCACCTTGGCGAACGAGTCCTCGTCCGCCATGGCAAACCCCTTGGCGGTGCTGTCGTAAGGGGCGATGCCGACGAAGTACTTGCGTCCGCGGGCCTTCGCCTGCGCCTCCGTCAGGCCCACTGACCCGACCTCGGGATAGGCGAAGACAGCGTGCGGCACTGCATGCTCGTCCAATTTGACCTTCACGCTCCCGAAGGCGTTATACCATACCACGTCCGCCTCATAATTGGCAGTGTGGCGGAACATGTTCCGACCGATGATGTCCCCGAACGCCCAGATGCCGGGGACGGAGGTCTCCAGGTACTCGTTGACGATAATGTATCCCGCAGGACTGAGCGCCACTCCCGTCTCGGTGACGCGAAGCAGGTCGGCATTGCTTCTGACACCAGTGGCCACGAGGATCTCATCCACTTCGACCTCCTTTTGCTCGCCTCCGGACCGATCGCGGTGGACCAAAACCTTCCCGGAAGCGGTTCGCCTGACTTCAATGATTTCCTGGTTCACCCGGACGTCGGCGATCTCGGACATCTTCTGGAACATCAGTTCGCTGATCTCGGGCTCCTCCCGCGGCAGCAATGATGGGTTGTGACCGATAATCGTGACCTCCACTCCGAAGGCAGAGAAGAAATGGCCGAACTCACATGCTTTGTACCCCCCGCCCATAATGGCCAGCCGGCGCGGCAACCTCTCGATGTCAAATATCGTCTCCGAGGTCTGGTATTTGGCATCCTCGAGCCCTGGCATAGCAGGAACGGATGTGCGCACCCCCGCCGATATGATGATTTTCGAAGCGTGTATCTGTTCTGACCCGCATTGCAGGGTCTTCGGCCCAATGAAGTAGCTGCGCACTGGATAGAACCCGAGTTCCTTGTCGGAGGTAACTCCCTGCTCCATGCTCCTCCTGTCCCGGAGGACGAGGTCCCACATGCGCTTGCGAACCATTTCGAAATCCATGCGATCGACCTTGGCAAAGACGCCAATCCTCTTCGCATCCTCGATCTCCCTCGCTATCGTCGCAGGTTCGATCAGAACCTTGCTGGGGATGCATCCTCGGTTGAGGCAGGTGCCCCCCAAAGGGCCATCCTCGACCAGAGCGACCGAAAGATTGCTGGCCCGGGCTCTGGCGGCAACGTTCATTCCCGCCCCGGAGCCGATGACTATCACGTCGAATTCATGCATATGATCGCAACAACCCCTGCGATATCCGATTCCATTGGACTTAATAATTCCCAGACGGGTTCAGGGGTATTGAGGGTCAGCCTCGTCCATCGTTCTCAAATGAATCATTCTTCAGTTGGAGTGCTCGGCTTCTGCTCGTTGCACTTCCAACATATCTCATTCTTGGAAACGTTCAGTGCTTCGCATTTGCATTTCCAAAGTCCCCTGAGGTCGTAGGTGTTGCATGTCTCGCATCTGCATTCCACCTGCTTCCACTCCCTATCCGAGGCCATGAAACAACAGGAAGCGCCGCTGCTCTTCAACTCTTCTGTCTTTTGATTAAGATTCCTGGAGATTCAAATCCTTTATATTTGGCGATATGAATCCGAGGCGCAATGAATTTGCACAAGCCAGGTCTCTGGCTCTTTTTGGCGAGCCTAGAGCTTCTCTTCCTGGTTCATATCGCTGAATTCCTTTATCCCGGTTACAGCGTCTCGCAGAATTACATCAGCGATCTCGGGGTCGGCCCAGAGCCTGCACAAGGCATCTTCACCGCAGCATTGATCATCTTCGGGGTCATGGTGCTCATGACCTCAGCCTTAATCCGGGTCGAGGAAAAGGGTAACTTGCTTTGGCTGCTTTTCGGGGTCTCGGGGTTGGGAGCTCTGGGGGTCGGCGTGTTCAACGAGAACAACATAATTCCCCACACTATCTTCGCCATGCTAGGATTCGCCTTCGGCAACATCGCTGCCATTTACTCATTCACGAAATTGAAATCACCTTTCTCTTTGATATCGATCTCCCTCGGCATGCTCGGATTGTCTGCCCTGGTACTGTTGGGCACTGGCATTTATCTCGGCATGGGGGGCGGGGGGATGGAACGGATAATATTCTACTCTGGCACCTTCTGGTCTTTGGCTTACGGGGCTCATTTGCTAAGCATTGAGGCAATGCCAAATCCCGATGAGCATCTATGACATGGCGCGGAGTCTCTCTGACCCCTAGGTCGAGAGAGCTGGAAGGATTGCGTATCTACGCACTTGCGGCAGGATCCCGCATCGTCTCTCGTCCAAGGAAACCGAAAAAGTCCTGGAAATCACTTCTTCATCTGGGGAGCAACCTGCATGATGCCATGCATATTGCCCTCGGTATCGGTGAAGTAAGCAAGGGTCCCCATCATCGGTATTTCCATCTTGGGGACGACCAGTCTGCCGCCGTTCTTCTCGATCTTCTTCATCGTTTCATCGATGTTCGAAACGCTGATCGTGTTCACGATGGCTGGTCTCTCTGTCCGCCTTGGTTGTATCGCGCCATCGATGCCAGGCTCTTCCTTTGCACCGCCAGTGACAATCCAGTATTCCTGATTTTGATATTTCTCGAATTTCCAGCCGAAGACTCTGGAGTAGAAGTCCATCACCTTCTTCGGTTCGGTCGCACTGAGCTCAAACCAAATCACCTTGGACATTGCAGTCACCTTGGAAAATTACCCGTGCAAACCGTTTATTAATCTTTCTCTGGAAACCGTCTAGACGTAGGAAGCGTAAATCTGAGTCTAACTAGGACTCAATTACGAGATTGGACTCATATAATCGCCTTAACAATCATGTTGGCCGCTTTCATTCCAAACTGGATAATGATTACATTAGGAATCAACAATTTTCCGATGAATCTTGAAACACTGGCCGCTCGAAAATGCGTAGACTGCGATCCTCCAGTCGCGCTTAGAAAAGGAGCAATTTGGCAGAGAATGAATCGATTCCTTTTGTCCATATGTCTAGTATTATTGGAATAAATATGTATATGAACGCTATAGCAATCTTTATCTATCATTTTATCTATTAAAGTGAGGAAATGACGTACATATGTCGATTGATGTTCAAAAATTGAAGCACTAACAAGCGACATCGACCTGCCCAGGTGCGTTAGATCCGCCTCCAATCTGTGAGAACTGAAGACCGAATGAATCTGAGGTGAAGAGGAATGGCAATTGATACGGGTGATACGGCATGGCTGCTGATATCCACGGCTTTGGTGTTCATAATGACCCCGGCCGTTGGTTTCTTTTATGGCGGAATGTTGCGCAAGCAAAGCATGTTATCGATCCTGGGGCAGACCCTGATCGTTCTGGGCATGGTGACTCTCATTTGGGTGATTGCCGGGTTCTCATTGGCCTTCGGAGCCAACGGGAGCCTGTTCCTAGGGAATCTCAACTGGATAATGCTGAAGGGGGTGGGACAGTCTCCATTGAGTTCACTATACGGACCGACAATCCCTGGCATCCTATTCATGATGTTTCAGGGCATGTTCGCCATCATCACCGTGGCCTTGATAATCGGGGGGGTTGCCGAGAGGATGAAGCTGAAGGCTCTGGTCATCTTCTTGGCCATCTGGACCTTCCTCGTTTACATACCCGTAGCTCACTGGGTTTGGGGCGGAGGCTTCTTAGCCCAACTCGGAGCTCTCGATTTCGCTGGTGGGACCGTTGTTCACATCACCGCCGGGATGTCGGTCCTAGCTGCAGTCCTCATCCTTGGCAAGAGGGTCTCGACCACCAATGGTGGGTCCGAAACCCCTCATAACATACCCTTCGTCGTTCTGGGCGGAGCACTCCTCTGGATCGGCTGGTTCGGATTCAATGGAGGGAGTGCGATAGGATCAAACGGTCTTGCCGCGCAAGCGTTCGTTGTCACTCACATTGCTGCGGCGACAGGCGCCGTGGTCTGGGGTTTGATAAGCTGGCTGCACCTCGGGAGACCAGGGGTCCTCGGGATGATCTCAGGCGCAGTTGCCGGGCTTGTGGCCATCACCCCTGCCTCCGGATTCGTGGATGCGAGCGGTGCTATCGTCATCGGAATTGGCGCCGGTTCATTCTGTTATGGAGGAATCATCCTTCGTCGGAAATTCGGGTTCGACGACGCTTTGGATGTATGGGGTGTTCACGGAATCGGTGGCACCTGGGGCGCCATTGCCACTGGGCTCTTCGCGAGCACGGCAGTCAACGCCGCTGGGAAGGATGGCTTATTTTATGGTGGAGGGACAGGCCTGCTAGCTGCCCAATTGGTCACCGTGGCGGTCGTGTGGGCATTCGCCTTCGTGGCGACGGCTCTGCTGATGTGGTCTCTAAGCAGATTCATGACGATACGCATGACCAAAGAAGAAGAGAGGATCGGTGCGGACATCATTCAACATGGAGAGTCCGCTTACGGGAGATGATTGATGTGATGAAGGTCGAAGCGATAATACGGACGGAGAAGTTCGGTGCGGTGAAGACGGCCTTGGAGAACATCGGAATTCACGGAATGACGGTCTACGAGGTCAGCGGACGAGGGGAACAGAAAGGATTAGAGTTCACCCATCGAGCGGGCAAGTTCAGGATCGATATGCTTCCCAAGACGAAGTTGGAGATAGTGATCAAGGATTCCTTGGTCAATCAGGTAGTCGAAGCCGTATGCAGCTCCGCGCGCACTGGTGAAGTCGGGGATGGCAAGATCTTCGTGCTGCCGGTGTTGAAATCAATCAGGGTGCGCACCGGCGAAGAAGACAAATGACTGGCACAATGCGATCTGAAACCTTCCCGAATCTCTTCAATTCGAACACCGATTCACCAAATCGGGATGGGGTGGGCATATTCATTGCCACCGTTGATGGGAAAGGTCCATCTGGCCATGAATTGAGCGGGCGAGCGGGGATTCGAACCCCGGACCTGCAGCTTAGGAGGCTGCTGCCATATCCAGTCTAGGCCACTCGCCCTACGTTACAGAATGAATGAAAGAATTGGTTTGGAGAATCAGTTTATTGAGGAAGCTCCTCTGGCTCGCGCCCCTCTGACTTCGCCTCGTCCTTCTTCGCCTCGTCCTTCTTGAGGTACTCCTCGATGAAGCGGATGGTCTTGGCATTGAAGCTTTCCCTCAGGTCTGCGACGACCTTATACTTAGCTAGGATCCATTTCTGGTCGTACTTGCAGACGTCCGGCAGGATGATGTCGTAGTTCTCGCCCTCCACTTTCACACCGAAGCCCTCAGCGTTGCCATAGTCCATTTGGATGAGGGACTGCACCTTCTCCACCTCATCGGTGATCTTGCAGACCACCTTGAATTTGTATCTTAGGGGTCTGCCTGCGAACCTGCGGTTGAAGTCCACGCGCACCATCCGAGGGCTGACCGACATCACTATACCCACGCGGTTCTTCATATTGACTTCCATTCCCACCTGCGGCTCGATCTCTTGGCGCAGGAACTCACGCAACGGGATCTGCTCGACGAGCTTGGGGTCCCTCGGTCCAGCTGCCTTTTCCGGCGTCAGCACTATTTCCCGGTCCTCGCCGATGTTGGAGTTGATGATTGCTTCATCCAATCCCTCGAACAGCCTTCCGCTCCCGACCAGGACTGGAATCGCCCCGTAGGTGGCGTTTTCGTCGAAGATCCCTCCCTCCTTCGCCACGTCGGCGTTCGAGGTGTCGAACAGCTCTCCTCCGTCCACTAGGTAACCGCTGTACTCCAACCTGATAATGTCTCCCTTGGCGATCTTAAGCATCTTTTCAATCTCATCGGCTGACATGGAACTTCACCAGTGTATGACGCAATTAGATGTTTTGCGTCATCTCTTCACCATTATTATATCTTTTGGTCATGACCAGTAACCACCTCTTCAGATGACTGTCAGATCGTCGACCTTCTTCTGGTCCAACATCCTGACCAGCTCGATCATCAGCATTATATTGCTATCGATGTCCACGGTGTCCAGCACTCCCATGTGCGAATGGATGTGTCGGATGGCAAGCCGATCGCGATGCTGGGATATCCGATGTTCGACTTGTGCATCTCCTGGACATCAGTGCCTCCTCCTTCCTTGATCCAGCAAGAATTAATGGCGCGGAGATGCTAGCACTCATGATATATTCTTCTCCACGTTGGATGATGTCCGGGTGAAGCGGGCGAATTGCGAATTGTGGAAATACCCCGCCTCGCCGTAGAAAACATGATAAGCACTGAGCAAATTACGAGGGCAAGAGGCCACCATAGCTCAGCCTGGCAGAGCGGCTGACTTGTAATCAGCAGGTCGGGAGTTCAACTCTCCCTGGTGGCTCCATCATATTATCTCATTTTTGAGTAGGCCTCACCTTATGCCCAGATTCCTGCTCACGTCCCGAATTACGCCGTCGAGCACATCGATTCCGGCGTCAATCATCCCATCGGATATGGTCAATGGGGGAATGTAACGCATGGCCGACTTGCCACAACCGAGTATGATCAGTCCCCGCTTGAACGCCAGGAGCTCGATCTCGTCCCGCGCCTTGATCGCAGGCTCCTTCGTCCTTCGATCCAGAACGAACTCGGTCGCCTGCATCATGCCCAGGCCCCTTACGTCGCCGATGATCGGATGCTTCTCCTTCAGTTCCTGCAAACGACGGTTGAGATAGCGTCCCTTCCTCTCCGCCTCTTTGACCAGATCCTCGCCCTCGATTATGTCCAAGGTGGCCATGGCGGCCGCGCAGGCTAGAGCATTTCCGCCAAAGGTGTTGGAATGCGATCCGACTTTCTGCCAATCCAGCTCACTCCTGAAGATGGTGGCGCCGATGGGAACGCCTGAGCCGAGGGATTTGGCCGCGCAGACGACATCGGGCACGACGCCGAAATGGTCGATGGCCCAGAATTCCCCGGTCCGGGCGAGGCCAGCCTGTACCTCGTCATCTACAAGAAGGATGCCATGCCCCTTGCATATCTTCGCGATGATCTGGGGGAACTCAATCGGTGGAACGATGTAACCGCCCTCGCCCTGCACCGGTTCCAAGAAGAATGCAGCTACCTCCTCCGGCGGGAGATGGGTGTCGAAATGCACCTCCTCGATCATCTTCGCGCACCAGACACCGCATGAGGGATATTCCAGATGGTAGGCGCAGCGGTAACAGTAGCCATAGGGGATGTGGGTGACGCCCGGTGTCGAGGGAAAGTATCTCTCCTGTTGGACCGCCTTGCTGGCGGTCAGCGAAAGGGAGCCCAGGGTGCGGCCGTGGAACGCGTTGATGAACGAGATGAACAGCTTCCGCTTTGTCGACCATCGGGCCAGTTTCATCGCCGCCTCGATCGATTCGGTCCCGGAGTTGCTGAGGAAAATCTTCTTATTGCAGCCGCCTGGTGCCAGGTTGCACAGCCTTTCCGACAGGTGGGCCTGCAGCTCGTGGTAATAGTCCGTCCCAGCGAAATGGGCGAAGAGCTTCGCCTGGTCGGCGATCGCTTTCGTGACCTTGGGATGGCAATGGCCGACGTTCAGCACCGATACTCCGCTGGAGAAATCGAGATAAGCGTTCCCGTCCACGTCCCAGACCGCGCTGCCTCTGGCCTTGCTCACCACCAGGGGCGTGCACTTCGTGGACGTCGCCAAGTACCTCTTGTCGATCTGGACGACCTTCCTGGCCTTTGGTCCAGGGGGAGTGACGCGGATATCGGGGATTTTGACCATGCGGCTCATCCTCGTGAATTGCTACTCCATTTCCCTGCACATATAGATGCCCATCAATTCCGGATCAGCCCAACCAAATCGCCAAGCCAGCAATCGCATGAGAATATGGGTGATTATCGAGCGCGGAAAGAAGAGCAGGTGGCGCGTGCAATCCTACTGCTCTTCCATCGTCTCGACCGCCTCAGCGCTCTCGATGAGCTTGGTGAGGATGGAATAGCCATAGATCATGTCCGCCTCGTTGACAATGAAGATGGTGTCCGTATAGCAACTGGCCGTCTCGACGACGTTGACGTTGTTCTCGGCAAGGTTGGATGCGAGGAAGGCGAAGACGCCAGAGGTCTCCACGATCCTCTCGGGAGACTTGACCGTGATCTCGACCAGGTCTACCCTGACCTTGAGTATGTTCTCCCTGCCCACGGCGTTCACCACATCGTTTTTGAGCTTCTCGTCCGCGATGACGGTGATCGCCCGCGCACCCTGGATGACCTGCATGATCGCCTTCTCGTTTATCAGGCGCTGGAATACGCTCTCCAAGCGATGCAGCACCGTCCAGTCGTTCTTGGCCGTGACGATGCAGATCTTCGTGCGCACCTCCAGGCTGGAGTTGGCCAGGATCTTCAGGATCTCGCGCTCGTGATCGCTCTTGGCGATCTTGACGGCATAGCGGCGGCAGGCGATCATCACCGCCTCCTCGTTCTTTATGCCCAGGTCCTTCATGATCTGGCGCGCCAAAGAAGAATAGTTGATTAGATCTTTGGAGATGCAGTCCTTGATGCTGGGGTGCGCATCGATATAGGTGCGCGTCCGCTCCGCGATGCTCTCCTTCTGGGACTGCTCCTTCATAAGGAGCTAACGAAAAGATTGAGAGTAATTAAAAGGTTGCATCACCGAGCTGTCAGAAAGGAGCGAAGCGATTGATTGAACGAGCTGATGGACTCATCGCTGATGATCAGAGGGGGCACCAGACGTACTGTCTTCCCGCCGGCGACGTTGACCAGCTGCCTCCGCTGGAACGCGAATCTCTGGAATTCCTTTGCCATTTCACCTTCCATCTCGATGCCGATCATCAGGCCCTTTCCCCTTACCTCTCGCACTTGCTCGTGTTCCCTGGCGAAGGCGCGTAGGCTCGCCATCCACTCCTCCCCCTTCTTGGCGGACCTCTCTACCAACCGTTCCTGCTTTATCGCCCCGATCACCGCGGTGGCGACCGCGCAGCCGAGCGGACTGCCCCCGAATGTAGTGCCATGCGAGCCGGGCGTGAAGGTCCGCGATATCTCCAGGCTAGAGATTATCGCCCCGATCGGATAGCCTCCGCCGAGCGCCTTGGCCACCGTCATGATGTCCGGGACGATGCCGAAATGCTCGAACCCGAACCATTTGCCGGTCCGCCCGAAGCCGGTCTGCACCTCGTC
Source organism: Methanomassiliicoccaceae archaeon (assembly GCA_963768775.1). Lineage (GTDB taxonomy): Archaea > Thermoplasmatota > Thermoplasmata > Methanomassiliicoccales > UBA472 > FEN-33. The sequence continues at coordinate 79,896 of CAVYIY010000006.1, read as the reverse complement.
GACTATCAGCATCGCTCCGACATCGGTGCAAATGTCTCTGGCAGCCCTCATGAACTCTTGGCTGGGTACGATGATGCCCCCCTCCCCCTGGATCGTCTCGACCAGGAAGGCCGCAGTATCGCGGTTCACCGTCGACTTGAGCTGCTCCACGCTACCATATTCGATGAAATCGAAGGCCTTCGTCAGCAACGGCTCGAAACCTTGCTGGTATTTCGTTTGGCCGGTAGCAGAAAGCGAGGCCGCGGTGCGCCCGTGGAACGAATTCTTCGTCGCCACGAACCGGGGGCGGGCAGTGCGCTTTGCCGCCAGCTTCAATGCCGCTTCGTTCGCCTCCGCGCCGCTATTCACGAATAGCGATACGGTCAATGGCCAGGGAACGATCGATGCGATCGCCTCTCCCAGCTCCGCCTGCTCCTTGATATAGTAGAGGTTGGAAACGTGGACGAGGCGCTTCGCCTGAGCGGCGATGGTGTTCGTGATCGCTGGATGATTGTGCCCGAGGGCGTTCACGGCGATCCCGGCGACGAAGTCGGTGTAGCGCTGATCGTCAAGGTCGAACAGGAACTCCTTTTCGCCGTGATCGAAGCAGACCTCCTCTCGTCCATAGTTCTGGAACAGATAGGAAGAAGATAGCTTCTTGACGTCGTCCAATGCCTGGCTCATGCTTCTACCTCGTGATGACGGTGCCATGCTCCTCATCGGATAAGAGAGCATCGACGATCGCGCTCTTGTCCCGGCCGCAGACCATATGCACCTTGCTCACCCCGCCTCTGACCGCGACCTTGCATGCCTCCACCTTCGGGATCATGCCGCCGCTGACGACGCCTGCATCGATCAGGGCGTCGACCTCGTCGACCGTCGCGTGCCGGATGATCGTCTCCTCCTTGCCGAAGTCCCTCATTATGCCCGGGACGTCCGTCACCAGTACCAGGTCCGAAGAGTGGACCGCCGCGGCGATGTGGGCGGCCATGGTGTCCGCATTGACATTCAAGATCTTGCCATTACCCGTCGAGCAAATGGGATAGATTACGGGAACGAATCCGGAGGCGGCGAGCAGGTTCAGCCTCGATGGATCGACTTTCGTTATCTCGCCGACGTTGCCCAAGTCGACCGATGTCTCCTTCCCGTTCTCGTCATTCGCAATGGCAGGCGCAATCTTCTTGCATCTCACGGTCTCGCATTCCCCACCGGCCATGCCCACCGCCTTCAGCCCCGCTCGCTTCAGCGCCTCCACTATCTGCTGATTGACGCCGCCCAGGACATCGGCGGCGACGGCAAGGGTAGCATCGTCGGTGATTCGCAAACCGGAGACCTTCTTCACTTCCAGCCGGCGGCGCTTGAGTTCGTCGTTAATCTCCGGCCCACCGCCATGGACAATGATCGGCTTGATGCCAAGCGATACCAAGACTGATATGTCGAGCGCGAACTGGTCCAGCTCTTCCGCGCCGCTGACCGAGCTGCCCCCGAACTTGACGACTACCTTCTTGCCGCGCAGCTTCGATGCGAAGGGATAGCGCTGCTTATCATTGCCTGCCATTTCCTGCCCTCAGGTTGTGTACGAGGCGTTGATCTTGACGTATTCGTAGCTCAGGTCGCAGCCCCAGGCCTCGCCTGCGCCGTTGCCTATCCCCAGGTCGAGCTCCACCACCATGCGCTTCTCGTGCAGTATGGCGCTGGCCACCTGCTCCTCCGTCGAGCCGGGGGTGATGAGCGGGACACCGTTCCCGAAGAGCGCCACCGTCTTCCCGTTCGTCAGGCGCAGGCGCACCTTGGAGATGTCGAACTCGCTCCCCGAATTGCCTAAGGCGGCGAGGATACGACCGAAGTTCGGGTCGGCCCCGAATATTGCCGCCTTGACCAGGTTGGAGGCGACGATAGAGCGCGCCGCCACTCTCGCTTCGTTGTCGTCCTTCGCGCCAGTTACGTGGACCTCGACCAGCTTGGTGGCGCCTTCTCCGTCGACGACCACCGCCTTGGCCAAGGACTTCGCCACCCACATGACCGCCTCCCAGAACTCGGGCTGGTCATCCGCTGGCATTCCGCTGGCCGCGCCGTTCGCCATGAAGGCAGAGATGTCATTGGTGCTCTGGTCGCCGTCGACGTTGATCACATTGAAACTGGAATCCATGACCGTCTGCCATTTCGCGCCGATGGGTTTGTCCAGGCGCGCATCGGTGGTGACGAAGCTCAAGGTAGTGGCATGCAGCACCTTCATCGCCGGAGAAATCATGCCCGAACCTTTGGCGATCCCACCGATCGTCGCCAGCGTGCCATCCTTCAACGTGATCTGGCATGCAACGGTCTTCATCTTCGTGTCGGTGGTCATTATCGCCTTGGCCGCCGCGATGTTCGCCTCGCTGCCCCGTTCCAGCTGCTTGACCGCGTCTGCGATCCCCTTGGTCACCATGTCCATCGGTAGGTAGCGGCCGATGACCCCAGTGGAGGCGACCCCCACATCGATAGGCTTGAGGTTGAGCAGCTGGGCCGTGAGGGAGCGCATCGTCTCGGCGTCTTGCATGCCCTGGGGGCCGGTCAGCGCGTTCGCATTCCCCGAATTGATGACGAATGCCCTGAGCGTCTGGGGGTCATCTCGCATCATCACCTCGATCGGCGCCGCCCTAGCCTTGTTCTGCGTATAGGCCAAAGCGGTACGCGCCGGAGCTTCCGAGTAAAGGACCGCCAGGTCCAATCTGTCCTTCTTGATGCCAGAGCGCACACCGGTCGCCTTCCATCCCAACGGGGACGTTATCCCCCCTTCGATCGCTTTCATCCTCACACCCCCAATCCCGGGAAGTCCAATCCCGCTGTCTCTGGCAAGCCCAGCATGATGTTGGCGTTCTGTATCGCCTGCCCGCTCGCGCCCTTCACCAAATTATCCAAAGTGCTCATCGCCACGATGGTGTTCGAGCCAGCCAATTCGAGCCCGACCTCGCAGAAGTTGGAGCCGACCACCGAAGAGATCGATGGCGAGCTGACCATGCGCACGAATCTCTCGCCCGAATAGAAATTAGAGTAAAGCTTGAACAGCGACGCCTTGTCCATCCCCTTCTTGAGCTGGACGTAGCTGGTGCAGAGCATCCCCCGCACGATCGGCATCAGGTGCGGCGTGAAGATCACCTCGATCGGAGAACCGGCCACCTTCTCCAAGGCCATCTGTATCTCCGGGGAGTGGCGATGCGTTCCGACCTTATAGGGGATGATCTGAGTGCCGCAGGTGGGATGGTGGGTCATCTTGGTCGGTTCCATGCCTGCGCCCGAAGTCCCGGACTTGGCGTCGACGATGACCCTTGCCTCGACCGCGTCGTTCGAGAAGAGCGGCGCCAGGCCGAGGCAGGTGCAGGTCGGATAGCATCCCGGGTTGGCTACGAGCATCGCCTGGGCGATCTTTTCCCGGAACAGCTCGGGGATGCCATAGGCGGAGATGCCCAGGTTCTTGACGTCTTTATGCTCTAATCCATACCATTTAGAGTAGACCTTCGCGTCCGGCAGCCGGTAATCGCCGCTGAGGTCGACGACCTTCATGCCCCTTTCGAGCAGGGAGGGGACGATCTCCATCGACGCCCCATGGGGTGCGGCGACGAAGACGATGTCATATTCCTCTTTGCTGTCGATCGTCGGCTCATACCTCAGGTCGACGAAACCCTCCAGATAGCCATGCTCATCGGCGACCTTGGTCCCTGCCAGGCGACGCGAGGTCATCGCCTCCAAAGTGATCTTGGGGTGGCGGCATAACAACCTGGCTAGCTCTCCACCAGTATAACCGGAACCGCCGATGATGGCCGCTTTAACCATTTGTCCTTTCCTCTTGCCTTTCCATGGGGCAGGAAAACGCTCACGCTCTCCCTATATCGATGGAAACTTGATTCCCGCTGATTATGGGTGCGTATATAAAACGTGATGACCGAAACTAGACATTTGAAGGAAGGGGTGTTTTCGAGAGGACGATGCGAGCCTGGCTGAGCATGTCCCAAAGAAGACTAGCGCGCATCGGCGATGTCGCTTTTGTATCAGCAATCCTTAATAACGTATCTCAAGTACCAGCGCAGATTCCAATGAAACCCAGCAAGTCTGAGCGCAAGAAAGTGGTGCTCGCATATTCCGGTGGCCTTGACACTTCCGTTGCGATCCGTTGGCTGCAAGAAAAGCACAATGTCGACGTGATCGCCGTAGGCGTGGACGTTGGCCAACCAGGGAATATGAAGGAGGCCATCGACCGGGCGAAGAAGATCGGCGCCATCAGCGCCTATGCGATAGACGCCAAGGCGGAGTTCGTGGCCGATTACATCTTCCCTTCCTTGAAGGCGAACGCGATGTACGAGGGCTCGTACCCGGTCTGCACCTCCATCGCCCGCCCCTTGATCGTCAAGAAATTGGTAGAGGTGGCCAAGAAGGAGGGCGCCTCCTTTATCGCTCACGGCTGCACTGCCAAGGGAAACGATCAGGTCCGCTTCGATGTGTCCATCGGCGCCCTCGCGCCGGAAATGGGCATCATTGCGCCGATGCGCGAATGGGTCATGACCCGGGAGGACGAGATCGAATACGCCCGGGTGAACAAGATCCCGATTACGGTGAAGAAGGAAAGTCCCTACTCCACCGACGAGAACCTGTGGGGCAGGAGCATCGAATGCGGCATCCTTGAGGATTCGTACCAGGAACCGCCTGAGGAAGCCTTCGAATGGACCGTCTCCGCTGCGGCTGCGCCGAACAAGCCAGAGTATGTGGAGATCGACTTCGTGCAAGGCATCCCGAAGTCGTTGGACGGAAAGAAGATGAGCGGGGTCGAGCTCGTAACGAAGCTGAATGCCATCGCCGGTAGGAACGGGGTCGGAAGGATCGATCACATCGAGGACCGATTGGTCGGCATCAAGTCAAGGGAGAACTACGAATGCCCTGCGGCAACGGTCCTCATCAACGCGCATAAGGACCTAGAGAAGTTGGTTCTGCCCAAGGATGTGATCAAGTACAAGGCCGAGGTCGACCAGAAGTACGGCGAGCTCGCCTACGATGGACTCTGGTTCAGCACGCTGAAGGAATCCTTGGACGCTTTCGTGGACAAGACCCAGGAATACGTCACCGGCACCGTCCGGGTGCGGCTGCTCAAGGGCACCGCTCAAGTGGTGGGACGCAAATCGATATATTCGATGTACGACACCGGTCTCGCGACCTACGCGCAGGGGGATCAGTTCGATCATAGCTGCGCCGAGGGTTTCATTTATGTGTGGGGTTTGCCATTGAAGACCGTCGCGGCGGCGCACAAAGGCAAGGTGGGGAAGGTTGAGCAATCGGGTAATGTGGTCAGGAAGGTTCAAGGAAATCGCAAGTGATCAGACGCTGGCTTTCAGCTCCTCCCTGTCAGTCGACCGCCGATTGGCATGGTACGACATCGTCGGGTCGATAGCGCATGCCCGCATGCTGGCAAAGCAGGGGATCCTTCCCCGGTCAGAGGTGCAGACCATGGTCCACGGCCTGCACGACCTGATGGAGGAGCTGGAGACCGGGGATTTCCGCTTCTCGGACAAGCTGGAGGACGTACATACCAACGTGGAGTTCCGCCTCACCGAGCGCATCGGCGAGGCCGGGGCGAGGCTGCACACCGCCCGTTCGCGCAACGACCAAGTAGCTACAGATTTCCGCATGTTCCTTCGCGATTACACGCTGGAGACGTGCTCCTTGATCGCCAACCTGCAGAAGATGCTGATCGCCAAGGCGGAAGAGCACTTCGACACCATCGTTCCCGGGTTCACTCACATGCAGCATGCTCAGCCGGTCACGCTGGCCCATCACCTGCTGGCCCACGTAGCGCGCCTGCAACGCGATTTGGAGCGCTGCCTCGATTCGTACCAGCGGTTGAACATATGCCCCCTGGGCAGCGCCGCCCTGGCGGGAACGACCTTTCCCATCGACCGGATATACGTGGCGAAGTCCCTTGGCTTCAAGGCGCCCTGCGAGAACTCGATGGACGGGGTCAGCGACCGCGATTTCGCCGCCGAGTACGGCTTCATCGCCACGATGTGCATGATGCATCTGAGCTCCCTGTGCGAAGAGATCGTCCTCTGGTCCTCCCCGGAGTTCGGCTTCGTGGAGGTCAGCGATGCCTTCGCCACTGGCAGCTCGATCATGCCGCAGAAGAAGAACCCGGACGTCGCCGAGCTGGTACGCGGCCGGTCCAGTATCGCCCTGGGCGAGCTGACGGCTTTGCTGGCGATGCTCAAGGCGCTGCCGCTTTCCTACAACCGCGACCTCCAGGAGGACAAGGCGCGCGTATTCGCGATCGCCGACACGCTCACCTCCTGCCTGACGATTACGGCGTCGATGATCTCGACGTCGAAGTACGATACCGATCGCATGCTGGCAGCATGTGTGAAAGGCTACCTCAATGCCACAGAGCTGGCCGATTACCTGGTGGTGAAGGGGATTCCCTTCAGGCACGCCCACGAGATCACCGGGAAGGTGGTACGCTACGCCATCGATAAGAACGTCGGCCTTCAGGATCTGACGCTCAAGGAGATGCGCGGATTCTCCAAAGTCATCCATAAGGATGCCTTCAAGGTGCTGTCGGTCCAAAGCTGTGTCGAGCGGAGGAAGTCATATGGCGGGACTGCGCCCTCAGCGGTAAGGGAACAGCTGCGCAATGCCCGGTCAGCTTCGCTCGCCGCGGAGAAGAGGGGCAACAGCGAGAGCAAGAAACTCAAGGCGGCCTATTCCAAATTACTGGCACCTGCATAGACCAGCACTCGCATAATCGATGACAACCCGGCGCGCAAGCCGGTTCATCCGTGAAATCGATCTTCCTCGAACGGTCACGGATCAGAAAGGAATCATAAATCTCGTATGCTCTCACTCCGATTTGAGCATAACAGGAATGATCTCAGGGAATGTTTCCGCCGGGAAAGCGAATCCATGCTCATCTAGATTAATAATTTTTGGTTTCAATTAAATTATTTTTACATCGAGGCCCTTAGAAAGTGAGCCTTTTCCCCGTTTTTATGCTATCAAATTCACCGTCGATTTACTATTTGATAACTCAAAAACAATCATTTTTGAGTCCAATTTATAGTAATTTGGAAAGGGACGCCCAAAAATATCAGGCATTGTCTCACCACGATCCTTGTCCAATTATGATATCGAATTCACAATGGCCTCAGCGTTCCAGCGAATACCTGCCAGGCCAATGCCGTCTTGGCCACCAGGCTCAGTATGATGTAAACTTTCTCACCGAACAGGTAGTCGGCCCATCTCCCCTTCGCGCGATACTGCAATATCATGTTAAACGCGAATGAGAAGAAGGTTATCGCGATTGTCAAGAAGATCCAATACACGAAGCTGGGTACGTTCCCATACTGCCCTGCTCCGGCGAGATAGACAGAGATGCCGACCCAGGGGATCAATCCGGCGAATGTGCCGAATATGAATGGGGACCAGGCAACCTTCTTCCTTTTCTGGTTATAAGTCTCCATCAGCAATCCGAATAGGTTCATGCATGCATTGAGGCCGAAGAGGGCGAGGAGGGCGACAATGTCGTATATTCCCACCAACATCGATATGATTACGATCATCACTGAGGAGGAGAACGCGTACTCAAACCAGCGAGCCTTATTGATGTGCTCCTTTAGATTCCTGACATACCAGCCGTAAGACGGTCCTGCCAACAGAAAGTGGTCAAAGGCTGAGGTGAACAGGAATAGCGCGATCAACGGAGCGATAGGTAGCGTGAAAAGCGTGCTGAGCTGGGAATCAAGATGCTGCGTCAGAGGATTGTAATGGAGGAATGAAGCCATCACGGGCAGGGCAAAGCTGGTTGATAAGGCGAGGATGAGTAGTCCCTGTGCAAGATGGACAGCTGACATAACAGCATTGAAGGTTCTTAGCCCTTTGAACTTCTTCTCGTCGCTGGGAAACACATTATCGATTATCATTTATCGATTAGATATATAATAACTCATACCCAAACAATTTCAGCTTCTTCAACGCTCCGTTTTCAATGCGCAGATCAATAAAGTGAAACATTCTCGCTGGAAAAGTCATGTTCGTCCAGATTAATAATTTTTGGTTTCAATTAAATTCGAAAATATAAACTTTGCCTTCGAACGGCGAAACTTTTCCCTTTTCTTTTTTTTGTCCTAATAAAATAAAATGTCGAGGTTCAAATTTCACTCCCCGCACCACAGGTCGGGGGTATAGTACAACTACGCATTTTGTCCCCCTGGCGTGCTATGGCATGACACTATAGAAAACTCAGGTGATCGGCAAGGGGAAAGGTGGACCGACCGGGATTTCAACCCACCAATCCGACTGGCTATCCCCTGAAAGTTTCCATCGTCGGGAACAAGGCTGTCCTTGCCGAGGGTATGACAGATAGACGAAACCCCTTCGTTTCTTTCTCTCTAACTCTTCTAACTCATCTAACTTTCTCATTCTCTGGCTCTGCGAGTTAGACACTTCTTGTCCTAACTCTGAGTCGCCTCGAACCCCGCCCTTGCCTTCGGACGACATGCGAGTTCACCAAGGGTCGATATGCAGTAAGGTTCGGACTATGAGAGATGAGCCAACCCTTTACCTCCTTCTTTCTTCTAGCATATCTACCCGACATATCCAAACTTCAATGTTGGCATGGTAGCCAAGAATCTCTCTGGCTCTCATTATACCAATATGAGCATCGGAGAAAAAACTGCAAGAGAGAGTTAATACCACAAATCAACCTTGTTTATTCGATGAGAGCTCCGGTCCTGACATCGATCCTCGTTCTTTTAGTTGTCAGTTTAACGCTTCTCGGAGGCGTCGGCCTCCTCCCCTCCGCCCAAGCCGAGGAACTGGTACCCAAGCCCGATATTCACGAAATTCACATTTATGACTTGCCCATCGATGCCTATGGAATGAAGCTAAACGAGCAATGGGCCCTTGCCATCGATCACGGGGGCGTTCATACGGACCTGGGGGCCAGGAAGATGATCCAGAACGGTACCCTCAATGCGGATTACACCTTCGACATCAATTATTACATCGGTAATAATACACAATACATGGCCCAATTCATGATGATGTACGTGACGTTCAAAGTGGGGAATCAGACCATAATAGCGCCTTTAAGAAGCTGTGACGATTTCATACTGACGCACACGCCCATCCAATATATCGGTGCAGTGCCCACGTTCTGGTGCAATATCACCTACGAGAACATCAACATCTATCCCGGCACCTCTATCAACTCGACTTTCGACCTGACGTTGTGCCATCATTTCGTCTGCGGATGGAACGAGACGAGCGTCAAGGTGGAGGCGCTATTCGATCTCCGCAATGTCACGTTGATCAACCCATCGAACGATCTTGAGCTCGATGCCGGTGAGCAATATGCCGTTGAGATCCATTATGGTATGATGGTTGGCACCCAGGAGAATGCAATGACCCCCACAGGTCATACTAATACCAGCCTGGAATACAACCTGACGCTGGAGAACGGGACCCCCCTAACACTATCAAAATTTACTATGAATGACGATTTCTCGGTGCTCAATGCGAGCGGGTCCTCCGGGTCCATCGGTTATTCAAAGATAGAATTTGGCCGGTTTTCTAACGTCACCCACGGATTTCCGGGTCTCATCTACAAAGACACCCTATCAATAAAGAGCGATCCAGAGATCACGGTCTTCCATGACATGGTCGGTGGAGGCAATGATTGGTTATCAATAATCGTGGCCGTAGTCGCAATCGCTTTGGTGTTGGCAGTGGTCCTGCTCTTCTTGCGGAGGAAGAAGTAAGACCAACCTCTTTTCGACCCTTTTTCACCCCTCATCGTGATGCGGTGAGGTTCGGACCAATTGCCTTCCCAAACTGATGAATGATAACCCGTTCAAACCGAAAAAGCCCCGCTATCGCTCCATTTATCATGGGAAAGTGCACTGATAGTTGTGTGATCTTCATGAACAGCACGTTAAAACTTATGCAGGAGAGGCAATCTGTGAGGACTCCTTTCAATCCAGATTCGCCCATTGCTAACGAGGATCTGAAACATATCCTTGAGGCGGCGAGCTGGGCACCCACACCCCATAACATGCAGAACTTCGAGATCATTGTTGTAGATAACAAGGAGGTTCTGGAAAAACTGGGAAATATCGAGTCTCATGTCACCGAAGACTTTCTTAGAGAGAACTATGAGCAACTCTCGTTCTCAAAAAAAGAATTGTCCAGAAAAAAAGTTGGAATCCTTGGAACCGCCTTTCCATCGTCATTTAGGGATCCTTCGATGTTCCGCAAAGTCGCCCGCGAATGCCCACCGATGCTCCTGAGCGAATCTATCGATGGAAGCCCTATCATCCTAATCGTGATCTACGATTCGAGGAAAAGGGCACCCGATTCGGAAGGGGACGTCTTGGGTCTGGTGAGCCTAGGTTGCGTAATGGAGAACATGTGGCTTTTGGCTCAATCCCTGGGAATCAGTGTCCGCATTATGAGCGACTTCGGTGATAAAGTAGTTGATAAAGAGGTCAAGCGCATCCTTCATATTCCAGACCATATGAACGTGGTTTTTGGACTCCGTTTGGGGTATCCGATTTTTTCGCTAGCAAAGAACCTAAGGGTGCGACGAGAGTTGAAAGACTTCACGCATTGCAATGATTACAGGAATAAGGGAGTTGAATGAGACCATGGTAAAGGATGTGTAGATATGAAAGTGAATGGCAACACGATACTGATAACCGGAGGTGCGACCGGGATCGGGCTCGCACTCGCGGATTTATTTCTAAGCCAAGGCAATGATGTAATCATTTGCGCCAGGACAGTTGAGAATTTACAGAAGGCAAAGGAGCGTCTTCCAAAACTGCATACAATAAAATGCGACGTATCAATAGAAAGAGAAAGAGAGAAACTGCATGAATGGGCCATTTCCAACTTCCCGGAAACGAATATCCTGATAAACAATGCGGGCATCCAGAGAATGATCGACCTAAGGAATGGCCCGGATGACCTGCTGAGATACCTGAAGGAAGACGGTGGGGATGAGATAGACATCAATTTCAAGGCCTATGTTTACCTTGCCGCACATTTTATCCCCGATTTCATCAAGAAGAAGGAGGCTGCCATCGTGAATGTAAGCTCGGGTCTCGGTTTCATTCCCATTGCTTCAATGCCAGTCTACTGTGCCACCAAGGCAGCCGTTCATTCCTTCAGCGTTTCCCTTCGGCACCAGTTAAAGGATACCAGCATCCGGGTCTTCGAGGTTATTCCGCCCACCGTGGACACAGAGCTGGATAAAGGAGCAAGAACGAAAAGAGGGCAGACGGATCGTGGCATCCCAGCCGAGGAGCTTGCCAAAGCAACGCTTGCTGGTCTGGAGAAAGACGAGAGCGAGATCGCCGTAGGCATGGCAATCGGACTAAAGCAAGGTTCAAGAGAGAACTTCGAACAAATCTTCTCCAGAATGAACAGATGAGCCGATTGAGTGCTCCATTAAGATGAAATGCGTTCTTTGACTTTTTTCCGGTGAAACACTTTCCAATATCTTGTTTGCAAATGCTCTTCGCTGAGCGGTAGATCTTGGAAATTCTCTCTTGGAAACAACAAGAACCTGATGGCCCGGCTCAAGCAGGAGAAATCAATCAGATCTGCTCAGCGAGCTAAGCAGCGGTAGGGTTTGTCAAGTGTCGACATGGCAAGCCGCCCATTCTTGAGGCCCAAGCAAGAGCCGGTTCATCGGCCGAAGGATGATTTGCGAACATAAGGCCAAGCCTATTAGGATTAGATACAACAAAGGGCATAATTGACAAAGCGAGTACCTGCCTTATGCAGATTACTTTCGGAATACTCCGATTCTAATCAGCGAACCAGTCTCGTCCTTGATGCACGGACTTTCTCCAGATCTCCATCCCAGCCTTCTAGGATAGATCCAAAACTCTTCTGGATATCATTGATGACCGTCTGCATGCGGTTTGGCAATGCTGTTCATTGCACGCAAGGGCAAGAGCAAGAAGTAGATCAGTATCGGCAAGCCTATTGATGCTCACATTACAATCGGAGACTGCCCTCATTTACGCATGAAACTGCTGCACAATACGCCAGCGATCATTCAGATATTAACGACTTGAACGCTGCGCAGCTCCTCGAATCGTGGCTTGTTGTTGGAGTTCTCGATCGCAGCGAACATCTTCTGGACGCTCAGAGGAACGTTCTTCTCGATAGTATTCTTGGCCGTCATCCTTTTGCGTGACAAGTACTCGTGGGCAAAAGAACGCGTTATCGTCTCTACGTCATCAAAATCGATCGTGACTTCGATGCAACCGAGTTTGTCGATTTCGTCGAAGAAGTCCGAGGCAACATCCCGCAGTGCGAGATTAGGCGAAAGAACTTTCGCTATTGCGATTTCACAGCTCTGCGTATGCGTAGACATCCACCTCTGTTTCGATGAAAGGAATTACCATGCTTATCAACGTTCCTTCGTATTTAAACATTTCAGATAGATTGTAGCCTATCGGCGCTCCTTTTCCGAAGTGGATTGCTCCTTTGCCAGATACGACCAACATCCTGCCCTTGTAGCCCTCAGTCATCAACCTTAGGCTCGTTCCTAGGCCCATTCCCCTCTCGGTGTCCTTTTTGGATGAGACCCCCTGGAGCGCATCAACAATTGCTTATAAGTCATCCAGAATCATCCCCGCCTGCCTCAGACTTCCTCCGATGGTTATTCCATCATCAATGATACACAGGTGCAATTCGGACATTTTCTGATACTGCTGAGCCATTATGAGGGCATTCTCGAACATTGAATGCTGGTAGATATTGTCTGTAAGCTCTCCCAGAAGGTATCGAAAGGCATCCTTACCCCCGATGTCTCCGCCCAGCTCGTAGATTCTATCCAGAATCGATTGACTGTCCCGTTCTCGTCTGGGAAGGCCGACCACCGGCAGATAGGTTTGCTTGTTCAATGCGTCAGATCCTGCCCCTTGCTGCATTAAGCGGAGGTAGGACTGGACATCAGGATCATGGGGCGGGACGTAGACTAAGCCTTTGAAACTCTTCTTCATTGCCAGGAGAGCAGGAGCAGAGTGGTTGGATAAAGGAACTTAATGGAACTGAGGTCCAGACAGCCAGAGCTATGTGTCTGTTCTCGAAGTTCTGCATACTTCAGATACTGGTTCATCAATTGAGGATTTCCAATAGCCACAAGCCAGAATCCTCGCTCAGCGGCATAACCCTTGCTGTTGGGTTTGATGAATCAAGATCGACTTTCTCCCCACATAACTGAATACAAATTCCCATCCAGGGATCTCCCGAATCTAACGATCCCCCGCGAACTTGAATCATCAATTATATAGAGATTAATCTTATAATTTAACAGCTTAGAATGTATTCATGTGTTGCATCGTACATCGGACGTTCTTGACCGATACAAGATCGGCCAGACCAACTATGGCGCGGTCTGGACAGGACGTGATGAGATCATCAAGGAGGACAAGAGGCCCTGCATCAAGTGCAAGGTGTGCGCCGCTTCTGGCGTCTGCCCGACGATGGCCATCAAGCGAGATGAGCTCGGACCGACTATCGATCGGTCGCGTTGTGTGAACTGCGGAGCTTGCGTGATAGCATGCGAACAAGGAAGCTTCAAAGGTTTCCTTGGAGATGTCAAGACATCAATTGCTGGCCAGGAACGCATAATGCCCATCGTCTGCAGGAACTCCAATCGCGAGGGCGCCATCCGTACCATGAACGATCTCAAGAGGCCCATCCTGGACGGAAGCTTCGAACTGAGGGAGAAGGTGGCAACATCAATCCCTGAGTCCAGGATGTGGTATGTTCGTCAAACGGTTCTGGTGGATCAATATCTGCCATGCTTGCGAGCCGCTTTAACAGCTGCAATCATATTGTCCAGCGGCGTCTTTGGCGAGATCTCACAGCCGGGGGCCAATACTAGGCCACCGCCACGCATCGCTTCTTGGCAGGATTGGGCGACTTCCCTATCCACATCGGCCGGCTTTCCAGTGATCAACGTGTTCGTGTGGTCTATTCCGGACATCAAGGTCAGCATGGGATACTTCGCCTTGGCCTGCTTCAAGTTCGGGGTTGCTCCCTGCGACCACCAGGATGCCCCTTTTACGTTCTTGAAATCCTGCCGCCATTTCTCAACTTGGTCGATCATCGGCTCAACGCCACAGATATGTACGATGTGCACGGCGCTCGGAGTCTTGCTAAAGACTGCCTCATCAAACGGTGCTCCGAACTCATTATACTGATCCACGGTGGCTATCTCCTTGGTCGCACGTGTCGCCAGGTACCAACTGAAATATGCACCGCTTTTAACGCACTCATTGATGAATGCCTCGACCGTTCCAGTCAATGTGCTCAATCCCTTCTTTAGCGCCTCTGGTTCAGCGATCATTTGTACCATGACTTCCTCCATTTGGCAGACGCGAGTCGCACAGGTGAGCGGGCTCGGCACCGAGACGCCTATGGGCACTGAGTCGCCATACTTGTCTCGGCAGATGCTGCAAGCATCAAGGTACACGCCCATGCGGCCATCGACCCTCGGATCAAGCACGTCCAACTTTTCCCAGTCACCTGGTTCTCTTACTGGGAACTTGCCAAATGACATGTGGATGTCGGGTTGATCCGCTATCTTCATCCGAACGCCATACCCTTGCACGACCAATCCCACATCTGAAAGGCAATAGATCGTGTCCGCTCCAACCGCCTCATGAAAGGCGATGTTTGCCCTAGCCATGTTCACTCCACTAGAAGCGTATTTAACGACGGTCATACCAGGAACGAAATGCGTTTCGAAGATACCGCCGTAGAACGATATTGGCACGTAGTCAGGTGTCTGATGATTCAAAGCGACCTCAAACCGTTGCATCGAGTTCATGTCCTTGCTCATCTTAGGTCACTTCAATCTGAACCAATCCTACGAGTAATAAACGTTACGAAATCAACCAGACATCCATCTCGGCTCAGGAGACGCAAAGAGCCCGCGTTGCTTCCTGTAACAAATCGAACCCTTCACTCTTCGTTATTCTTTAGGATACTTGAGGCTTGGAGATGACCCGCAATGAATTCTTCGTGATTAATTGCATGATAGTTGGTCTGTCCGAACCCAACAATCCTACCAAGCCTGCGCGTTTATTCCCAGTTTGGAATTGAAGACGAACTCCTCCCTAATCCAGATAATCAAGTAGTTGGCAAGCCATTGAGGGAATGGAGTATTCCGCCAGTTGATGCTTTCACTCCAATTTGAACATAACAGGAATGATCTGGAAGGAATGATACCGCTGGGAAGTTCGCTCATCCAGATTAATAGATTTTGGTTTCAATTAAATTGATTTTGCACCGAGCCTTCATGCAGCGAAACCTTTTCCTTCTTATTTTTGTATTAATATAATGAAATATCGAGGTTCAGATTGCACCGCTCGCACCACCATAATGCTGTTTAAAATAACAAACCTCGCTAGTAATTCTGTTATCAAAACAAAGCCTCATATATTACAAGAAATGAGTTGTTTTGATGATATTATGTCTGGAACAAGGCAACTTCAAAGGAAAGAAACAACTGAAGTCAGCGAGGCGATGAAAAAGAGTGGTTCCCAGAGAGTCGAATCTGCATCTCGATTGATAGACGCGAGAATCCGGGAGCTAGGCGACTGGCGCGGAGAGATGCTTTCCCGCCTCCGCGCCGTGATCAAGCAAGCCGACCCTAAAGTCGTTGAGGAAGTAAAGTGGATAAAGCCGACCAATCCGCTAGGCACCGCGGTTTGGTCTCACGACGGGCTGATCTGTACTGGCGAGATCTATAAGAATGTCGTAAAGATGACATTCCCCCGGGGGGCATCATTGGATGACCCCTCAGGCCTCTTCAATTCAAGTCTCGAGGCTAAAGCGTGGCGCGCCATCGACTTCCGCGAAGGCGACAAGGTTGACGAGGACGCTCTGAAGACCCTAATTCGTGCCGCCGTGGCCCTGAACAAGTCCTCGGCTTGAAGCTAGAGAGCGTAATCCCTCGAGGATACAGGCAGGCCATGAGTAATATCGCGGCGTCGAGATTTGAAATCTTTCCTGGCCAGACATTTATTTCCTAATTTCAATTCCTTAGATTGCTGCAAAACCTTTTCCTTACATTTTCTTTCTTCGGCGATTGACAAACGCTGGCAAAGATATGTCAAATGATTCCTTCCTATTCTAGTCCAGGCAATCTTCTAACAAGATCGCCCTACTCTACACCGATGATATTTCGGATCAGAGATCTATGCTTTTCGAAGATCTCCGGAGGCATCAGGAGCTTCCAGACCCCGGTCATCACGGCACGTTCTCCAGGATCAAGCAACGGGTAGAGCCAATTCACGAGCATCGGTGCTTTTTCCGGAGGTACCCCTCCGGACATGCGCCCGACCATGGATGCCTGTTCGGGCCCTGACAACCGAGTTTGCAGAAGAGGGTACATGAACTTGTCCTCTTTGTCAAGATGCAGCCTTAAGTGCTGGTTCATGGCCGCGGTCTCCCTGGCGGCGGTTAGGTCGTCAGGATCATTGCTTAACAACTCCAGCCCGCTCACCAATCTATCTAATTCCCGATGGTCCATGATGTAGGTGTCCGCGAATTGAGGGGCGATCCTGTTGACCGCGGGGAATGCGGCCGCCTCTTCCCCTTTCGCGTGATATTCTAGGATTTCCCCCATCACATGAAATCTGCGCAGGATCTGGGAAATATCTCCTTTCCTGCGCGCCATCTCATACGCCGCTTCATCGATCTGAAGCATATCGCGACGAAATGCATTATGCAAGCATTGTATTGCATCGATCGGTCCAGACATTTATTTTCTCCCAGAACAAACAATTTGAACTCGTGGTAGATAAACACATTGAACGGGGTACCTTACAAAATCATAGAGATAGAAATAGAATGGAGCATGGATGTATGGTGCAGGAGGAAAGGCATCGTTCTTTACAACCGAATATCCAAGAGTTCAGCTTAGAAATAGCAACAGTAGCTGCCCCATATGATCAATGGCACAACTATCAAATCGCACCAGTAAAAGCCTTCAAACGGCGAAACCCTTTCCCTTCTTATTTTTTAAAATGGGATGATTTGAGGTTCGGACTCATCCGGGAACACACCTTGACTGATCTCGATTCTGTCCGATTTCATGAAAATGAGAAATGCGTTCTTTAAGTCATAGGGTGAAGGTAATTGCATCCCGATTTCTCAGCATCGAGAATTTTCGTATTATTATACAAATTAATTATATAAATTAATTGCCTAAAATGTATACATATGTCGTATAAAGTATATTTTCGCCTAAAGTCTGTTAAGTTCAATCTGGCTTAAGCATTCAAACAGGTTATTTGCCGGTGAAAACTAGGTGCAAATCCCGGTGTGGACTTCATTCATATGCAATAACATGACTGAAAGGCTTTGATGCCCACCAGCAATTCTCGGCCAGAAACGCCTCATTTCACTCTTCGACGGAAGAAAGGGCATTGTACTCGATCTCGTGATCAACGCCGCCTTTGGTGAGAATCGAACTCAGCTTCTCAGTGATCCGAACCACCTCGCTGCTCCGCGCTGTGCCCCGAATATAGAACTCCTTCCGCGTGAGCGGGAAAACGATGCGCATCCGGCCCTTGCGGTTATATCCCTCAGGCTTGCCGTTGTGCTCCAGCTCCACCTGGTTGAGGTAGATAAACATGCGCAGCACCTCCTCGTCCTCCGGCATTTGGTCGGTCTCTTCGAGGAAGGTGGTCAGCACCTCAGGAAAGACTCTAGCGATGTCGCGGTAGTCTTTCTTGTTCTTGAGCACGAAGTGCCCGCTGATCGCCTTCATCGTCCCTTTTGATGAGGACGTGCGTATTTAACTTTTCCTAGCCAACAGTCAGAATGTGCAGTGCTTCTGCTATACTGGCATTGCCACAATTGTTAATTAGACCTTGTCCTCCATTGCGAATTCACCAATTGGATGCTTGGAATTCGAGAGAAGGATTGACGACTATCACGCGATGGGATTAAAGACCATTAGACAATATCGATTCATGGTCGTCGCGCTGTCCATCGCCGGGTCCGACCCCATCGGGGGGGCAGGCATCCAAGCGGACCTCAAGGCCTTCGCCTCTTTGGGCGTTCATGGCACCACTGTCATCACCGCTATCACCTCCCAGAATACCCAGCGGGTCAGCGATATACTACCCGTGCCCGAGGAGCATGTGCTATCTCAACTCGAGGCCGTTCTTGACGACACAAAAATCGCGGCGGCGAAGACCGGGATGCTCTACTCCACCGGGATCGCAAGGGTCGTGGCGAAGAGGTTGAAGCGCTCGAACATTCCACTTGTCGTCGATCCTGTCCTCATCGCCGGGGTCGGGGACTCCCTGTTCTCAGGAGATCTGGTCGCAACCCTGAGGAAGGAGCTCATACCGATCGCTTCGCTTGTCACTCCGAACAAGAGCGAAGCGGAGATGCTGGCGGGGATTAAGATCCGCTCTGGCGCGGACGCACGCAAGGCTTGCAGGCAGATATCGGACCTGGGGGCGGGCGCGGTGCTTCTGAAGGGCGGCCACTTCGAAGGAGCAGACGTGAAGGACCTGCTATTCGCCGAAGGCGACTTCACCGAGGTCCATGGACCGAGGGTGGACGTCAAAGCTCACGGGGCTGGTTGTCATCTCGCTTCCTACATAACCGCTCACCTGGCAAAGGGGGAGGAATTGCAAGAGGCGGTCGTGCTCGCCAGAGGCAACATCAATGATGCCCTGAGCATGAGCTACAGCGTCGGAAAAGGGCTGAAGATCGTCCATTCGCTGGCGACTATGGAGCGCGACCTGCTGCGCTATCCGGTGCTGGTCGCATTGGACGAGGCGGTGACGGTGCTGGAGGGAATGCTGCGCCGCGAATGGGTTCCAGAGGTGGGCATCAATTTCGCTTATGCCTTGCCGCAAGCCAGATATCATGAGGACGTCTGCGCAATCAAGGGAAGGATCGTCGGGTTCGGCAATGAGGCCCGCCATGTCGGATGCCTCGGATTCGGTGCCTCCCGGCATGTTGCCACGATCGTCCTTGCCGCCATGAATTGCGATCCCTGCATGAGGTCGGCCCTAAACCTGAGGTACAGCGAAGACAACCTATCAAAGCTGAGGGCGTCGGGCCTGGAGATAGCCAGCTTCGACCGCAGCAAGGAACCAGAGGGAGTAAGCAGCATGGAATGGGGCACCGTGTTGGCGATCAAGAAAGCGGGAAGGGTGCCCGACGTGATCTTCGATCGGGGCGGCATCGGAAAGGAAGCGATGATAAGGATCCTCGGACAGGACCCGTTCGATGTGATAGAGAAGATCAGCCCCGCCCTACAATTGCGGTGATGCATTGAAGATCGCAATGTTCACTGACACCTATCTTCCTTCGAGGGATGGCGTCGTCACCTCGATCCTCCTTACCAAGAAGGAATTGGAGCAACTGGGCCACCAAGTGTTCGTCTTCGCGCCAGAGCCGGGCAAAGGAGAGCCGAGAGAGCCGGGCGTTTACTATTTCCGCTCGATCGGTTTCAAGCGGTACGCCGGATATCGGATCCCGATATTCCCCACCAACAAATGCCAGATACTGAAGGAGCTCCAGATTGATGTCATCCATACCCATGGACTGCTATTCATGGCGCTGCGCAGCATGTTCGCCGGACGGTCCCTAAGGAAGCCTGTAGTCGTGACATTCCATACGATGGTCACCGACGCCGCCAAGTACTACAATTTCACGCCGTTCCCGGACCAGATGGTGCGGAGGCTGATGTGGATCTACCTGAAGCGAGTGCTGCAGCGATCTGAAGTGGTCATCGCTCCGACGGAGTCGATTAAGAAGGAACTGCTGGCCTCAGCCCCTCGGATGCGGCGGATCGAAGTGCTTCCGACCGGCGTCGACAGCGAAAGATTCCGTCCAGGATTGGATGGGACGAAGGTGCGGGCCAAATTTGGCCTGTCGAACGAAAAGGTCGTATTGCATGTCGGCAGGATCGCCCGGGAAAAGAACCTGGAACTGGTCCTGGAGGGGTTCGGGATGCTGGCGAAGCGCCACGACGACGTAAGGCTCATGGTCGTCGGCACCGGGCCGGCCAAAGAACACTATGAGAAGATGGCCGAGGATCTGGGGCTAAAGGGCCTCGTCAATTTCACCGGCTTCCTTCCAGACGATCAGCTTCCGGAGTACTATGCGGCCTGTGACGTCCTGACGCTCGCCTCGAAGTTCGAGACGCAGGGACTCGTCGCCTTGGAGGCCATGGCCATGGGGAAGCCGGTAGTGGGCATCAACTTCCGGGCGGTGGCCGAGCTGATCGAAGATGGCGTAAACGGCTATCGGTTCGAAGAGGACCCAGTGTCTTGGATGAGGGCGACCGAGATGGCGTTGGCCAATGCTGGAGGGATGGGGCCGAAGGCGATCGAGAGCGCTTCCAAGTTCTCTCTTGCAGATGAGACGCTCCGGTTGGTTGACCTATACCGACTATGCGATCAAGGCCAAGGCGGATCGGGTCGGAAGAAAGGATTAAGAATCCAGCAATCCTAACTGGATGAGATGGTAGACATTGGCCAGGAGATATACCACTTCTTCTCCGGACTGGGCCCTCTGGGCTGGCTCGCAGCCATTTTCGTCCTCTTCTACATCGATGCGATAATCTTCCCGACGCTACCAGAGCTGATCACCGTCATCATCTTCATCGCCGGGCTGCAGACCACCTCGGCCTGGGCCTTGGGGATCCTTATTCTAGTGACGATCGCAGTGGCTGAGTTCGCCGGCCTGACCACGCTCTATCTGATCGCGAAGAAGGTGAAGGTCCCGAAGATGATCCGTCGGGCGGTGTGCAAGTACAAGGATTTCCTCATCGTGAAAGATGAGAGGATCATCCTGGTGAACCGCATAGCGCCCGTTCTTCCATTCCTAGGAGCCTTCGTCGCCATTCTCGACTGGTCTTACCGCAAGGCAGTGATTTACACCCTCATCGGCGGGATCGTGAAATATGGCCTCATACTGCTGCTCAGCAGCTGGTTCTTCGAGCTCCTCTCTGAAGGGACGGCGGAGCTGGTGACCTTGACCATGGTCATTGGGATCCTCGTGGCCAGCTTTGCGCTGTCCCTGATCCGCAGAAGGAGGATGAAGAAGGCCAATGCGAATTGTCCACCTTAACCCCTACCACTACCCATACATGGGCGGGATAGAGCATCGCATCCATCACCTCTGCAAAAGGCTAGCCCTGAAGCACGAAGTGACGGTGGTCACGAGCCGATTGCCGGGGACCAAGGAGAAGGAGACCATCTCCGGTTACGAAGTGGTGCGCCTCCCTTCGCGCTTCATCGACATCTACAATCCTCCTTACGTTTCGACGAAAGGGGTGCTGGAAACCCTGCGGGGCATCAACCCTGACATCGTCGATTTCCATTACCGCTGGTCGCCTTCCTATACCAAAGACGTAATCCGCTATGCCGGCGCGAAGGTGCATACGTCGCACAACGTCTTTGGAGAAGGAGTCGGCCTCATACGACATCTAAGCTATCTCAACGATGTGAATTTCCGCCGGAAGGTTAGGTGCTTCGATGAGGTCGTTTGCATCAGCGAATTCATCAAACACGAATTGATTCGTCGCGGTTACGACGAATCGAAGATGACAGTCATCCCGAATGGCGTGGAGATTCCGGATCTCATGATGGAGGAGGGGGATTACATCCTCTCCTTGGGAAGAATGGTCCGCACCAAAGGCCTGAGGGACCTCATGCAGGCCATGCCCAAGGTGAATGGCAAGCTCCTCATCGCTGGTGGGGGGCCGGAGAGAAGGGAATTGGAGAGGCTGCGCATCCATTTAGACCTGCAGGAAAAGGTGCAATTCCTGGGGAAGGTCAGCGAGGAGCGCAAGGCCGAGCTGTTCGCTTGCTGCAAGTTCTTTGTGATGCCTTCCACTCAAGAGGCCTACGGAATCGCCGCGGCGGAGGCGATGTCATATGGCAAGACGCTGGTCTGTACGAACGTTGGGGGGCTTCCTGAGGTCGTGCAAGATTGCGGCCTGTTGGTACCGCCGAACGAACCAGCAGCACTCGCCGCAGCGATGAATAGGCTACTAGAGGACTTCAGACTTAGAATCCTTCTCGGGCAGAAAGCGAAGGAGCGAGCGAAATTGTATACCTGGGAGCGATCGGCCGAGCAGACCGAAGAGGTTTACGAACTCGTATTAAATAACAGAAAGAAGAAGTCTTGAGCCATTGGGCTCAAATGAGGAGATCAGCTTGCAAAGGCGTACAAGGTGACGGTGAAGTAAATCGTTACTCCAATCAGCTCGCCGTTGTAGTTCTTCCGAGCCGCTCCCGGACCGACCTGATCGATGATGAAGTTGCCGTACTGGTCGACCCCCTGAACCTTGCCCGCGTCCGATTTCGTCAGTTCGTGTTGGACCCAAATGACTCCTGATCCTCCGTTCACTGTCGAATCGATCGAAATGACATCCGCATACCACCCAGTCGGAACGGCCGCACCTGGATTGCCATCAATCTCTAGGCGGTCACCAACAGCGGGCATATTCTCCACGACTATTAGGTCCGCATCAGCGTTGGCTTGAATGACCCGAGCCGACCATCCCCAGGTCGGATCGGTGACTGTCAGATTGACCTGCGGAGTCACATTATACGCTGCGGAGAATGAAGTATAACTCATGCTGACGAATACCGGCGCGCTTTCGATCAAGGCAAAGGTGCTCAGCTTGGACAGGTTCATTGCGCCGTAGCCCAGCGCCGGCGGGATTGCGAAGGTCTTGGTCTGGTTCAATGACATACCGATGACACCATCATTGAATCCCTTGATCAAGCTCCCGCTGCCGACGGTGAACTCTAAGGGTGTGTAGGAGGAATTGCTCCTCAACGTAAAGGACAGCGATTTTGGATAGAGGGCGTTATTGGACGCCACTGAATACTGCGAGGTGTCGAAGACCCTGCCATCAGCGAGTGTTCCGATGTAGTTGACCTTGATGGTGTCCCCGGATATCACGGTTCGGGACGGGGTCGCGGTCTTGCCGATCGTCAACAAGATTACGACGCTGCTAGCGCTTAGAAGCAGGACGACGATGAGGATGATGAACAGGACATTGGTGACGGCCCTTGCGTCCTTTCTTAGTTTGCAGAGGTTCATGCTGATACTTCCATGCGAATCCCTTTTCCTATAATAAACAATTTGGTAGCCGGTCGCTTTTTAAATCAATCTAGCAATAAGTGAGATTCATTCCTTCGATCTCGTGTCCAATGCTAATATTCAAAGTGCGAATGATGGTTTTTAGTCCGCAATGAGCTCCTCGAAACCTACTAAGAAGTCAGAAAGTTGCAATTATTTCCATAAATGCAGTAATATTTTCCAACAATTCATATAAAATCCAGGTAGACAGTACGCTTGAAAATCAAAAATAATAAAACAAATATACTCAGACGTCATTAACTGTGGTAAAGAGGGAATAGACGTATCCTTGCGGTAGGGATGCGTCGAGTGAGGTGTAACAATGTCAAAAGATGCGAGGAGAAGTATGATTGTTATAGGAGTCGCCTTAGTGGCGACTGTGTTGACTGCGATAATAGGCCAACTTGCGGGATAAATTCATAATTGATTTCCAATTCCTTCCTATCTTCTTTATTCCTAAGGTTGCAAATACGGATATGTTTGATTCTTGATAGGTTATATAGCTAAAATGGCTTTACCCCCTTCCTGATAAGGAATGCCATTATCGATAGAGCAAAAAAGAACCATCGCAGTCTTTGGAGCCATTGTTATCCTTCTCACAGCGGCTGTAGTAATTATCATAGAATATCCTGAAGTACTAAGTCCTGTGGAAAACACAAAGCTGCAAATCTTATCCAGGGATGTAGTGGATGGAAGGAATGATAGTGGCAATTCAAATGTGAACGCTTCTTTCACGATCGTCATTAAAAACATTGGTATGCTTAATGAAACCAAGACACTCGTCTGCTCGGTCTCATTTCGCACTGGATCGGGCGAAGTGCTAACCTATGATAATAGGACGTTGGTCATGTTAATGCCTGGAGAAACACGGGCATACTATCCGGTTGTTAAACTTCCTGATAGCGCCAAATCGGTTGATTGGAGTTTAGGTACAGCTTTCGAAGATTGATATTCTCGATGAAATTCCATCAATTCGATTATTTGAAGAATTCAGATTGTTACCCTATCAGCAGGGTCTGTTAACTTAATATCCACTGAGGATATGCCATTTATATTGGATTTGAGTCCGTGAAGTCAGACAGAATACTAACGTATCGCACCTAACTTAAATATCAGACACTTGTTACTTCCGAACTCGATGAGGACCCTTTATATCCACGCCGATTTCATGGAATTTGAGGCGAAGAAGCCGACGCCGTTGGCGGAAGAGATCACGGAAGAACAGAAGAAGGGCCGCCTCGAAGAGGTCCTGGTAGCATTCATCACTGTGGAGAAGCGAGATGAAGGCAAGATCTCACAGGTGGTAAGCGAGGCTGCCTCCGACATTATTGATGCAATGGACAAAACCGGTGCTCTGAGGGTAATGCTCTATCCATATGCTCACCTCAGCTCAGAGCTATCCGATCATCAAACAGGGAAGGATATGCTCATCGCTTTGGAAATTGAACTCAAAGAAAAGGGGGTTGAGGTCCTAAGGGCTCCATTCGGATGGTATAAAGCATTCCGGATAAGCTGCAAGGGACATCCTCTCTCAGAGCTTTCAAGGGAAATCATCGGAAAAGCCGAGACCAAAGTACCCACCGGAACCGAAAGCTTCATCGTACTCACTCCAAACGGTGAAGAGCTCGCGCCTGAGGATTTCAACGGTGGTTCAGAATGCTTCAGGATCATGATGCAAAAGGAGGCGCTCAAGATGGAGCAGCCTCTGGCTGGGGAGCCGAAATACCTGCGCCTTTGCCGCAAGTTCGGGATACAATGGGAATCGATGAGCGATGTCGGCCACATGTGCTTCTCTCCCAAGGGAGCGTTGATCATGGACCTGGTAAGCGACTATTCCTCAAAAATAGTCAACGACCTTGGGCTAGCAGTTTATACTGTAAAGGGAACGAACATGTTCTCGGTCGATGAGCCGGCGGTTAGGGAACATGCAGCGCTTTTCGGGGATCGGCTCTACCTTATTCCAGGGGAGAAGCGAGACTTCATAATGCGTTATGCTGCCTGCCACCAGCAGTTCGCCATGATGCGCAATTGGAATATTTCGTATAAGCAGCTTCCATTTGGGGCCTTCGAGGTGGCGGACGCCTATCGCCTGGAACAATCCGGCGAGACCATGCTGTGCTTCAGGACCCGGCGCATGAACATGCCTGACCTTCATGTTATATGTAAGAATATCAATGAGAGCGAGGAATGGTTCAAGAACCTGGATGCAAGGATCTACGAGGAAGCTATCAAGATCGATCGGGACTATGAGATGCTTGTGAACTTCTCTTCGAAGGAGGCGTATGCCAGTCACAAGGGTATGATGATGGACATCCTCCGGAAGCATAACAAGCCGGCCTTACTACACTTCTATCCAGAGGGAATCAACTATTATTGGACGGTCAACATCGAGTACCATATACTCGACGACATGAAGCGGGCGCGTGAGATCGGCACTGTCCAAATAGACATAGGGAACGCCAACCGCTTCGGAATAACTTACAGCGATGACAAAGGACAAAAGGTGCATCCCATTATCCTGCATACGGCGATTATCGGGACGATCGAACGGTACATCTATACTATGCTCGACAGCGCGGTCCAGATGGAGCGCAAGGGCAAGATAGGCACTCTTCCGGTTTGGGTCAATCCCGAGCAGGTGAGGTTCCTGACCGTCTCCGAAAGCCACCTTCCGAAGGCAAAGGAGCTTGCGGATGAGGTGCAAGCGGCGAGCATCCGTGTCGGACTCGATGACCGAGGCGAAACAGTTGGCAAAAAGGTTAGAGAGGCGAAGCAGGATTGGGTCGGGTACGTAGTCGTCATCGGAGACAAGGAAATGCAATCAGGAACGCTTTCAGTCTACGATAGGAGCGCAAATAAGAACATAGAAATGACTGTTGGGCAACTGATCGAGGAAGTGCGCAAAGGAGTAGGCGATATGCCGTTCCGGCCCATGTATCTGCCAAGAGAATTAACCAAACGGGTGGACTTTTCAGATTAATTGGAGATCGATCAGACATATCAAATTGATGCTAATATCCGTAAGCAGGAAAAAACTGCTGTCCGAGCATTTTGCCAAACGTTGTTTGACGACGATTGTTAACCGTGCAATTGTCAGTATTATTGCTGGGAATGTGGATTTTCTTCGCCTGATTAGGTTGTACAAAAACCCCATATTACTCTTTTCGAACATCTTCTGCGAGCGAAAATATCGGCAATTTAGATTTATTTAGAGGATTGATATTTTAGAGCCAAATAAATTGCATATATGTTATACGATCCTTACCAAGTTGGTGAGTAAATCTGAATTGAAAAAGAAATGATGCCGTAGAGCCGGATTGTTCAACGACAATCGTATATTTAATGCCAGAAAAATCAGAATGATTTCGACTTTCGAAAATCCCTTGATTTCCCTTGGAAGTTTATTCTTTTTTTACAAACATCCACGTCATCTCTCACCATCGCATTTATATCAACAGAAGTGTTTGGCCTTCACTATTGAGGCAGGGATTTAGAAGCTTTAGCTATGAGGAAGGGGCTCGCAGCGCTTCTGAAATACTGCCTTAAATAAAGGAAGGTTGAAACATGTCTCCGGGGGAAATCGACCAAACCTCGCAAGCAGGAACCGGAACGTGTCCAGTTGAAGTTGAAGGAACTTTGCAAGGAAAAATGAGTTGGTGGTATCTCTTTGCAATGGCCGTTTCTTCAATTCTTGGACCGTGGGTTGTGATGAGCCAGTTCTGGTATTCAGTTGCTGGACCATCAATTGCGCTGGCGTTTGTAATTGTTGGATTGATATGCATACCGATCGGACTCGTTTATGGCGAATTGAGTTCGATGTTCCCGAAAACGGGAGGATCGTTCCTCTTTATCAAGCACGGCTTGGGAACCGAATTTTCATTTTGGATTGCTTGGGCTCTCCTTTTATCATATCTAGCTTTGATGTCATATATGATGAGTTCACTGGCAACCATTATACAACAGATGTGGGTTCCGTCATTGACCATTGAAGCGATCATGGTAATATCAATCGTCTTGACGTTTGTTACCTTCTTCTTGACCTGGAGAAGGGTTGACGTATCAGCCGGTGTCCAGTTCTTCCTGTTCGTCTTCACATTGATGGCAGGATTGTTGTATCTTGTGCTGTTCGTATTCTCATCGTCCTTCAACCCAGGTGTTAACTGGAATCCATACTTTGCGTTCGGAACACAAGGCTTCCTGTCTGGTGTTGGATTGATGGTGACGATGTATTTCGGGTTTGAGCTAATTCCCCAATTCGCTGAGGAATGCGACTATCCACATAAGAAGCACTGGAAGGTTATGGTATTCTCAGTATTTGCAGCCATGATCATATACACATCAATATGCTTGGTTGAGACCGCGGTTCGACCATTGTCCGCCCTGTTGGCGATGCCCAACTTCGTGGGTGCGATTGAAGCAAGACAGATATATGGTAACTGGCTTGCTTACCCTGTTGTGTTCGCAAGCATAGCGACACTGATTGGGTGCGTGATAGGCTTCTGGCTAGGTGCATCAAGAGTAATGTATTCCATGGGTCGGGAAGGAGTCATGCCCCATATTTATACAAGAACTAACAAGCACCACCAACCTATGATAGCGAATATCACCATCTTGGTCATCACCATATTCCTAACCATATTCTGTTATGTGGCAGGAACCAATTGGGTGGTCGCTCTCTATACGCTTATGGCCATCGGTGTAGCGATTGCATATACCTTCACCTGCGTAGCGTATATCAGGCTGAAGTACATACTACCGAACCATCCAAGACTCTGGAAGGCTCCTGGTGGAGCTGGTTTGGGTGCGGTGGCAGTCGTAGCTGGTATATTCATCACAGCAGAGGTGTTCTATACCTTCAACAATCCCACTTGGGTGCTGTTTATCTCCTTCTTTGTGATAGTCTTCTTCCTCAGGATATACCTTGCCTGGGACCAGAGAGCACATGCAGATAAGTACTATCATGTAAAGGATGATATTGAAATAGAGAAAGAAGCAGCACTTGCCAAGAAAGAGGGATGAGGAGCAATTAAACGCTTTAAACCCTTTACCATTTTTTTAATTTTTAAATAACAGAAGATACAATTGAACGAACTGGTGGTCTAATGAGACAAATGAATTCAAGGGATAGGGTCTTGGCTGTTCTTGATGGAAGTGGGGTGGACCAGGTGCCACTCTATTCTCCGTTCCAGGGATATTGGGCGCTGGGTATAGCAAACCTGCCGGTCCCGCTTACAATAAGGAAGCCAAAGCTGGGTGCGGAAGCACAGATTAAAGCAGCTAAGAAATTCGGGTTCGATGGTATTGAAGCTAGCGGTGATTGCTTCATGCCGCCAGTAGAAGCCCTTGGCTGCGAAGTTAAACAACCGGATGTCGGTTCCGGTACCACCTCAGCACCAATAATCATTGAACCAGGCGATCTCGACAAATTGGAGATACCAGACATCCGCCTAGATCACAGGACAATGTCGCACACCATCGCGACCGAATATCTAATGGAAAAGGTCGGCAAAGAGAAGTTCATCCAGATGAGCACGATAGGGCCATTCACACTAGTGGGGGAACTACGGGGTGTGGAGACCTTCATGCTAGACACGCTTATGGATGAAGCATTCGTTTACAAGATGCTTCGGTTCACTACGGACGTTGTGAAGATGTACGTCGAGTACATGGGCGGGCTTGGAGTAGAAGGCGTTTCCCCTTGCGACCCCACCGCATCGGGATCGTTAATCTCCAGGGAAGACTTCGAACGCTTCTGCTTGCCAACCCTCAAGGAAGTCGACAAGGTAATCAAGAAAAGCGGGGCGAAGGACATCCTCCATATCTGCGGGGACACATCGAACCGTCTGGACCTGGTCATGACCGCCAAAGCCGATGTTTTCTCCATCGACTATCAGGTCGACCTGAAGGTTGCCTTTGAAAAGGTTGGAAGGGCACAGGCAATCCTTGGCAACGTTAGACCGCCCCATGCCTTGTTCGCGGGAACGCCTGAAATGGTCCTGGAAGAATCCTTGGCCTGCATCGACAAATCCAAAGGATTCCGCTTCCTCCTTGGAGCTGGCTGCGATATCCCGCCTGGCTCGCCAGAAGAGAACGTCATGATGATGAGCAAAGCGGTAAAAATGAGGAAAGGGGAGACCTGAAGGCCTCCCCTAACCTTTTTTTTCTTATTTTCGAACGAAAGCGGCGACCATATCGCCGAACTCGTGGGTCTTGGCGCTTCCTCCAATGTCCTTGGTGTAAACGCCCTTGTCGAATGTCTTCTGGACCGCGTCCTCTATCTTTTGGCCTAGTTCTCGGTGGCCTAAGTTTTCGATCATCATCTTGGCCGCTAGGATCGTCGCGGTCGGATTGATGGTGTCGAGTCCCTTATACTTCGGAGCCGAGCCATGCACCGGCTCGTACATGCTTATCCCGTTCGGGTTGATGTTGCCGCCTGGTGCTAGCCCTAGGCCTCCGGTCACCTCTGCCAGCAGGTCGGTCAAGATGTCCCCGAACATGTTGGGAGTGGCCACGATGCGGAACTTGTCCGGGTTCTTCACTAAGGCCATGGACATTGCGTCGACCAACATGTAGTCGATCTGCATGCCCGCCTGTTTCCCTTTCTCACTCCAGACCTCTCTCCATAAGTGATAAATGTTGCTGAGGACGTTCGCCTTGTCCACGACGGTGATCTTCTTCTCACCCTTCATCTTCGCTTGCGCGATGGTATAGTCGGCGAAGCGCTCGATGTTCTTCTTTGACATGATGCCGATCTCGAACGCGTATTCATCGGTATTGGAAGCGTTGGCCTCAATGTCGATGCTGAGGTCGTATAGCTCCCTCTCTATGTCCAGGGTCATCTCTCCCGCCCCTTCCTTGAATCGGCCTCCGGCCCCGATGTAGAAGTCCTCGGTGTTCTCCCTGTATACGTCAATCTTGAAATCGACGTCCCGCTTCAAACGGCCGAAGGGGCGCCATAGCCGCGCCGGCCGGTAGTTCACGTATTGATCAAAAGCGAACCTTGCTTTCAGAAGTATGCCCTTCTCCAGAATGCCAGGTTGGATCCGGTCATCGCCGACCGCTCCAAGGAAAATGGCATCGAACTTCCTGAGGTCATCGATGTCCTCGTCGGTGAGGAGCTTCCCAGTGTTAAGGTATCTGTCCGAATCGATCTTGAACGTGGTGAAGTCGAACTTGACCGAGTGATTCTCCGCCAGCGCATCCAGGACCTTTATGCCCTCATGCACTACCTCTGGCCCGATACCATCACCAGGCAACACGGCTATCTTATGCATCTTTGTTCCTCCTTATTTTCGCCATCAGTCCCCCCTTGTCCATCAGCTCTTGCACGAACGGTGGGAAGGGCGCGAACTCGCTCTCTGTGCCCTTGGTCTCATTGACGATCTTGCCCTTGTCCACATCGATGGTGAGCACGTCCCCCTCATCGGCCTGGACCTTGCATTCGACCGGAAGCAACCCGACGTTGATGGCGTTCCGGTAGAAAATCCTTGCGAAGCTCTCGGCCACGACCGCCACGATCCCCGCCTGAAGCAGCGCCCTTGGCGCGTGCTCCCGGCTGGATCCGCAGCCGAAGTTGCGTCCTGCGACGATGATGTCGCCCTTTCCGACACTGGCCGCCATGCCTGGTCTGACCTTCTCGAACAGGAACGAACCGAGCTTGTCGTTGTTGTCGCTCGTGAGCCTCTCAGCTGGGATGATCTGGTCAGTGTCGACGTGGTCGCCGAACTTCCAGACCTTGCCACGAAGCATCTTCATGCGCCCGCCCCCTTGGGGGCGACGATCCTGCCCGCGATGGCGCTCGCCGTGACCACCGCCGGGCTGGCGAGGTATACCTCCGAGTCCTTGTGGCCCATGCGCCCGATGAAGTTGCGATTGGTGGTGGAGACGCATCTCTCGCCCTTGGCCAGCACCCCCATGTGCCCGCCGAGGCAGGCGGCGCAGGTCGGGCCGGAGATGAACGCCCCTGCCTTCGCGAATATCGCGAGCAGGCCTTCCTCGTCAGCCTGCCTGTAGATCAGGCTGCTGGCCGGGACCACTATCATCCTCACGCTCGGCGCCACCTTCTTGTCCTTGATGATCTCGGCGGCGATGCGCAGGTCTTCGATGCGACCGTTGGTACACGATCCAAGGAATGCTTGGTCGATCTCCACATCCACCTCGCTCACCGGTTTTCCGTTCTCCGGCAGATGGGGCATCGCGACCATGGGCACCAGCTCGTCCAGGGCGTAATCCCGCACCTCTATGTAGCTTGCATCCTGGTCAGGGTCGACCTTCTCCCATTTGCCCTTAGCGAACTTGTGAGCGAAATGCAGCGTCTCCGAGTCCGCTGGAAAGATGCCCGCCTTCCCGCCCGCCTCAACGGCCATGTTCGAGACAGTGAGCCGATCGGATACGGGGAAGTTTGCCAGGCCCTTCCCCCCGAACTCCAACGTCTTATAGTTCGCCCCGTCGACCCCTATGTCCGTGATCAACTGGATGATCAAGTCCTTGCCGGAGACATACCTGGGCATCTCGCCCTCCAGGCGCACCTTGATCGATTCTGGCACCTTGAACCAGAGCTTGCCTTCGGCGAATACGGCGGCGGCTTCCGAGCTACCTACTCCCGTCGCGAAGGCATTGAGCGCGCCATAGGTGCAGGTGTGCGAGTCGGCGCCGATGATCAGACGACCGGGCGCGGCGAATCCCTCGTCCACCATTACCTGGTGGCAGACGCCTCCCCTGCCGACCTCGTAGTAGTTGTCGATCTTCCAACGCTTGGCGAAGCGCCGCATCTCCGCCGCCTGCTCCGCGGAGGCTATGTCCTTGTTTGGGACGAAGTGATCTGGGACGAGGACGATCTTCTCCCGATGGATCTCGCGCCCGAGCGCCTCGAACTCCTTGAACGCCAGCGGCGCGGTGACATCATTCACCATGACGTAGTCCACCTCCGCCTCCACGATGTCGCCGGCAAACGCGTCCGTGTTGGATTTCTTCGACAGTATCTTCTCGGAAATGGTCTTCGCTCCGGTTTGCTTCATTTAGAACCCTCCTTGCCACTTGTCTTTCTGATATAGAGCCGGTCGATGGCCTCGATCGTCGCGTCGACGGACGTGTTGACGATGTCGGAACCGACGCTCTTGCCCACCGATACCATCTTCCCATCACCATCCATCCTGACTTTGACGCTCACTTCGCAAAGCGCGTCGCTCCCGCCGGTGATGGCGCTGAGCCTGTACTCCTCCAGCGTTACCTTGTCCTTGAGCACCGACCGTATGGCGTTCAGGGCGGCGTCGACCGGGCCGATGCCCATCTGCGACCCCCTTCTCGTCTCTCCAGCGATATCTAGCGCTACGACAGCTGTCGGCGTGATGTTGACCCCGGTGAACACCGCGAACTCGGTGAGATTGATCATCCTTCTCTTTTCTGTATCCTGCCCGATCATATGGTAGGCGAGCGCGACCAGCTCGGCATCGTCGACATGCTTGCCGCTGTCCGCCAGCTTCTTTATATGCTCGAGCAGTTTCGCCACCTGCTCCTCGGAAAGCTCGACGCCGTACTCCAGCAGCTTCTGCTTGATCGAATGCGCGCCGGTATGCTTCCCGACGATGATGGAGCGCTGCAGGCCGATCAGCTCGGGACTGAACGCCTCGTAGGTGCTCGGCTCCCTCAGGACGCCGTGAACGTGGATCCCCGACTCGTGCGCGAATGCGTTTTTGCCCACGATCGCCTTGTTGTCCGGTATCGGGATCCTGGTCATCCTGGAGACCAGCTTGGACACGTAGCCGATCTTATGGCTGTCCACATTGGTTCGCATCCCATAGAACGCCATCAGTCCAAGTATCACTTCCTCCAGCGCTGCGTTCCCAGCCCTCTCTCCCAGGCCGTTCACGCAGACATGGACCTGCCGCGCTCCAGAGCGGACTCCGGCGAGCGAATTCGCTGCTGCCAGGCCGAAGTCGTCATGACAATGCAGGCTGAGCGGGACCGTGGTCACCGGCATCACTTCCCTAACCAGGAACTCCATGGCCGGCGGCGACATCGTTCCGACGGTATCGGGCATGTTTATCTTGTCGACCTTCACCTCCTGGACCGCCAGGTGCATCTGCTTCAGGAAGGGCAGCTCGGTCCGGGTGGCATCTTCGCAGGAGAACTCCACCGTTAGGCCGTGCGATTTGGCGTATTCGACGGACTCAACTGCCATTGCCATCACCTCCTGCGGTGTCATCTTCAGCTTGTGCTGCATGTGGATCTTGGACGTGGCGATGAAGGTGTGAACGTAATCCAGGCCGCAATCGATCGCGGCGTCGATGTCCTCCTTCCGGCATCGGGCTAATCCGCAGATGCGCGGCTTGAGCCCCAGGGCTACGATGCGCCTTATGGCGTCCCTCTCCCCGACCGAGGTTATCGGGAAGCCCGCCTCGATGACGTCGACGCCCAGATCGCTCAGCGCCTCGGCGATGACCAGCTTGTCCTCCACGGACAGCGCGATGCCTGGGGTCTGCTCTCCATCACGGAGAGTAGTATCGAATATCTCCACCCGCTTCGGCAGGGAGTCCAGGCTCACCATGGAGTTGAACTGGCTGGTGTATATCCCCGCGCGCTCGGGACTTTCTCTTTCAGTCTTTGTCGACATTCAAGATCACCTTGGAAACAACCGGCGCAACGAGCGCCTTCTTCCCCGGGGCTCTTGAGCAATGAGATTAGAGCAGACGCAAAATCAAGTTCCAATCAAGAACGTTAATGCTCATTGCTTGGGCCTCAGGATGCTCCCGCATAATGATTGGCAATATTTGAAGATTGCTAAGGCCTAGCAGGGTCGGGGCATCTCCAGAAGATGCCCAAGAGCGGCTTCGCTTCAAACGCCTCTGCGCTCTCCCCAGATCAGCTTGTGGAGTTGAGGCAGGACCCGGGCGTTAATCATCCTCGACAGGACGAATCGGGCCACTGGCTCCAGCTCCATCCCTCCCACCGGGGTAAAGATGACGTTGGACTTGACTTCGTAGCTCTTGAGTATGCCCTCGGCGTACGTGAGATCGTCGATGTCGGCGACGACGAACTTGAGCTGGTCAGCCGGGGAGAGCAGCTCGATGTTGGACATCAGCATCCTCTCCTCCATGCCGGATGACGGGCACTTGATGTCCATGCTGATGAGCATGTTCTCCGAGCAAGGCACGTCTTCCAGCGGCAGGGACCCGTTCGTCTCCAAGGTCACTTGATAGCATTTGTCCACCAGCTTGTCCATGAGCTTGATGGCATCCTTCTGCAGCAAAGGCTCTCCCCCAGTCAGGCAGACGAATTGCGTCTTCTGCGCCTCAACCTCGGCCATTATCTGCTCGACCGAGAGCTCCTCGCCCCCTTCGCGGGCATATTTAGTATCGCACCAGGAGCATTCCAGATTGCAGCCGACCGTGCGGATAAAGACCGTTGGCGTTCCGATCAGCACCCCTTCGCCCTGCAATGAGCGGAAGATCTCAGATACCTTCATCGAATCACCTCATACTCGATCTCATCTTTAAATCCGGCCTCTTGGAATCCCTTGAGGCGCAGCAGGCAGGAGTCGCATCGTCCGCAGGCTTTGCTGCCCCCTTCGTAGCAGGACCAGGTCAATTGGAGGGGAGCACTAAGCTCCTTTCCCAGACGGACGATCTCGGCCTTGGTCATGCGCAGGATCGGATGCATTATCTTGATCGCCTTTCCCTCGACCCCCGCCTTCGTACCCATCTTCAGCGCCACCTCGAACGCCTCGAAGAACTCCGGCCGGCAGTCGGGATAGCCGGAATAGTCGATGGAATTGGCCCCAATGAATATTTCCTCAGCTTCCTCGGTCTCCGCTACCCCAGCGGCGATGCTGAGGAAGATGATGTTACGCGCTGGCACGTAGGTGACCGGGATGCCTTCTCGGATCTCCCTCACGCTCTTGCGCTTCGGCACCTGCACCTCGTCCGCGGTCAAGGCGCTTTTGCGGAATGCGCGCAGATCCAGGTCGATGATGACGTGATTCGTTAGCTCGTAATGCTTGGCGACCGCGCTCGCCGCCTCAAGTTCGCGCGAATGCCTCTGGCCATAGCGGAAGCTGACCGGTATGGCCTCTCGGCCAATGGACAGCGCGTAAGCGAGGGTGACCGTGGAGTCCAGTCCGCCTGAGAGTAGGACGACCGCCTTATTCATTGCATCATCTCAGCTTCTTGGTGACCCAAGCGCTCTGCCCCAGCTCCTCGTCCACGCCGATCTCGATGCCCTTCACGTTCGGGGGCATCGGTATCCGCTCCAGCACCATCTCGAGGATGATCCGGGCGAGTTCCTCGGCGCTCGACTCCTCCGCATCGAGGATGACGACGTCCTCCGGCGGGAACACGTATCGCTTGCCTTGCGCCTCGATCTCTATCTCCCCGCCTAACTTGAGATCCATATGCTTGCAGTTGCCAGGGATCAGAACGCGATGATCGAACTCGTCGGCGATCTGGCGCAATGCCTGCTTCAGGGGGACGAAGTCCATTATCATGCCCCGCTCCCCCTTCTCGCCATGGAGCACCAGGCGGACGATGTAAGCATGACCGTGCAATCGCCCACACTTGTCGTGCCCAGGGATGAAATGGCATGCGGAAAACTTTATGCCGGCATCGCGACCGTCGATCTCTAGCCTCATATTACGAGGCACACCGTCGCCATTATTAGTTTTTTCTAATGTCCGGCCGGTAATCAGCCTTGATTTTTCGCAACAGAGAATCCGAATCTCAAAAAGACCGGACTAATTGGATTCCTTGGCGCTTCCCACCAATGCGGAAGCCATGGCGATGGAATCGACGTAGCTGGATTTGGCCCTTGATGTATCAACGAACACCCGATCGATGTTGAGGACGACCGCGCCCAGCGCTTTGCCGTTGCCAAGGAAATGCAACGTCCGGAAGATCAGGTTGCCTGAAATGCCGTCGGGGGCGATGATCATGTTGCAGCTCTGAGCGGCCTCCTCGATCAATATCTGGTAGTGCTTCGCTTCGACCCCCAATGTCGACAAGCGAGCCACGACCTCGTCCGCTTCCTCAAGCGATCGGTCCACCAAGGGATCGCGTCCTTCATCCCCCTTCCTCCCTCCGGAAAGGATGCCCACCTTGGGCTCGACCCCGAGGCGGCGCATCAATGCCGCACCAGCGACAACCATCTCCACCTTCTGGGTTACGGTCCGGCCCTCGTCGATCCCCACTGGGGCGAAGAAGAACATGTGCCCGTTCCGGGGCTGGAGGATCGCCATTCTGGAGACGTGGTCGACCGCAAACTCGTGCTTGATCGCCCGAATGACGGAATTCGCGTCCAGGCTGCCGCGGATCGCTGCGTCCAACTGGCCGCTGCGGAGCTCGCGCACCATCTCCTCTGCATCGGTGAAAAGTTTGACCTCCCCGAACTTTGAGGCTTTGGCGATCGAGGCGCTCGCCTCGACCTTGTCCAGGTCACCAGCGACGCCGATGCCGATTCTGCGCTCCGGTCCCTTTGCTCTGGAGAGGATGATATCCATGCTGAGCATTGCCCCGATATCATCCACCCGGCTAATCTATGTTGTCGCTATCCCAGAATGCTGTCGAAGATGTAATCGTCCCAGCTTCGGACGCCCAACGCCACCTCCAGCTCTATAGGGGTGAGCATGGGCTTCTGGTAGCGAAGGTAGTCATCGATCGCCAGGCGGGGGCAGGCGGTCGAAACGAATGCATCGAACTGGAAGGCCAACAATTGGTCTGGAGTCACGTTGTCCATCACGATCAGGGAAGCTCTCATCCCCTTGCCGATTACCAGCCGCTTAAGCTTCTCCGCCAAAGCCTCGCGTTGCTGCCCTGGCTTGCTGGAGATGATGATCCCGAAGCTCTTGGCCTCTGTTGCCAGGGATATAGCCCCATGTCTTTGACGCAGTATCTTCTCCTTCAAGTGCTCGACGTCCCGGACCTCTTGCATCAATGGGTCGAGCACAATGACCGGTTTGCCGGTCGCCAATGAAACGGCCAGGGGATGGAAGTCCCCTGAGCCGAGGTAGAGGAATTGGTCCACGTCGTCCTTGATGCTAGAAGCGGCGGTGACGTTGCAGCCGAGCACCTGGCCAACGTGCTTGACCCTCCTGTCGCCTTGGCCGATCAGGACTACCCGATCATTGCGCTCTAGCCATTTCTTGAGGCTTTTGAGGTGGTGAACATGCTGCACGGTGGTGACCAGGCCCACCCGATGAGCCAAGCGATCCAGAATCGGTTGCAGGAGGCTGGTGATGTCGTAGTCGAGCCTCAACTCGACGAATAGCACATTATCGTCGAGTGCCTTCGAAGGGATTTCGCTGTGGCCGAAATGCACCAGGACGTCTGCGAATGAGCGGTAGGATGTGTTCAGGTCGCAGGCTCCGTAGCAAGGATCCCCAAGGATGATGCAGACGCAACCTGTGATACGCTCGATGTCATCTGCGACCTCTATCGCCTGCGACTTTAGCCCTTCAGGGAATTGAAGGGCGACGCGGCGGGCCCCTTTCGCTCGAACGAAGTCCGCCACCTCGGCTAGGTGAAGATCAAACATATAAAGCAGAATAGATGAAGGCGTTTGAGGTCTTGAATTATACCAGCAGTTCCTTGCCCTGATCTATCACGATGTAGCAAGGGGTTGGTAACTTCAGCGAGGCGCTCCACAGGGCCTCCTTGGCTGCCGCGACCGCGCTGACCGGGACCTTGAGGGTGATTATGGGCTGGCCCGGGTGCACCCTGGCCGCCGTGCCCACCGCCTTGCCGAAGGCGGCGCGCATGCCGCTCGAGACACGGTCTGCCCCGGCTCCGGTGGCGAGCTTGTTCTCCCTCAATACCTGGTGGGGATAGATGCGGATCTTGAAGTAGTAATTGCTCGCTCCCGCCTTCTTCGTCAGAAGGCGGTTGGCAGTAATACGCGCCGCCTCGAGGGCGGTGTGGCGCACCTGGCAAAGCTCCTTGACGTGGAGGCTCATGACCACGGGGAAATCCCCGTTGGGGTTGCCTAGGTCGAACTGGGTGATACGCGGGGCTGGAACTCCGCCCATATACTCTTTGCGAGTGTAAGCCTGACCTCTGATCTGGGTATACATCCGCGCCGGCTTGCGTGACATGTCGTTTCACCTTTGGATCGTGATTATGAGGTTGCCTAGATTATGGTTGGGGTATATAACAATAATGGCATGGCACCAGGCGAGCACACTCTCTTGGCCGGCCTTAATGCGAAGGCTATCTGATCCACTGAATGGAGATGCGCGATGAGGATGCCGACATGATCCGGCGAGGAATCGTCGTGGGGGTGCATGTCCGCAACCTAATATATGGGGGAGGCTTCTGTGGCGCTTGTTCTGATATTTAAGAGGCAACACCACGTCGAAGCGCAGGATATCCAATCGGGCGAAGCACGGGATCGCTCTTTTCCGCATGGAGCGTTTGCTTGAGATGATGAGGCAGGAGACGCTTTCTGGGAATCAGCTCAGGAGCAAGACCTATCTCGATCATGCCAGGCGGCTCAGCATGCGCACGAAGACCCCTCTGCCCAAAGGATACCCCTATTGCCGAGCGTGCGGCACACCGCTCGTTCCCGGCCGCAATTGCCGGGTGCGACTTCGCTCACAGCGCGTGGTTTATCACTGCCTGGTGTGTGATGCCAAGAGGAGAATTCCCTATATCCAGGAGAAGAAAGGTGCGGAAGATGGCGAACATCGAGAAATTCACTAAGAAGGAATTGAAGGGGATCGGGGTCGGGATGAAGCCGACCGTCCATGTGGGAAAGGACGGCCTGACCGAGAACATCGTGGGCGAGTTGAAGAACCAGATGAAGACCAATCACGTGGTCAAGGTGAAGGTCCTGGCCTCCTCGGTCGACCAGAAGCGCGAGATCGCCGAAGAGCTGGCGAGCCGCTCCGGCACCAAGCTCGTCGAGATCAGGGGGTCTACCCTCCTGCTCTGCAACCCACGCAATTACCGGGGCGAGTAAGGGAACGGACCGAGACCTATTTCGGAACCGTTCATCCATCCTAGCGTGGTCATTCATGTCAGACAAAACTTCTGAGATTGAGGAATT
The DNA here is from genome assembly GCA_963768775.1 of Methanomassiliicoccaceae archaeon. Taxonomy (GTDB): domain Archaea; phylum Thermoplasmatota; class Thermoplasmata; order Methanomassiliicoccales; family UBA472; genus FEN-33. The sequence goes on along the minus strand of CAVYIY010000006.1, from coordinate 40,716 downwards.
GGTATTGAAGGCGTTCGCCAGCTCGAATCCGATGACCTTGATGCAGATAACCGCGGCGCTTCCTGGCGAGCTGCGCGGATGCCCTGATGAGGTGGCAAGGGTTCTGGCCCGCCTCAGAAAAAAAGGTATCATAGCAGGCAATTTCTCCGAAAAGGACAGTGCCTGGATCTACAGGAAATAGAGCAAGAAACGTTATGAGAGGGTCGAGGATACCCACCGAAGTCCTTATCAAAATATAGATGGTTCATGCTGACCAAGTGAGCAAATGCTGAACATCGATCTCATCAGGGAGAACTCCGAGTCCATCCGCACCATGCTCAGGAGCCGCAACTATCCAGAGGACGCACTCGAATCCTTCCTGAAGGTCGACCTTGCGTGGCGCACCCTGGTCGAGGAAGGCAACCAGCTAAGAAGGCGGCGCAACCAAGTGGCGGAGCAGATACCGAAGCTGAAGGACGCGGAGAAGAAAGAGCGGATAAAGGAGATGAAGGCGGTCGCCAATCGCATCGCCGAAATAGACCAGAAGCTAGCAGAGCTTGAGACGGAGCGCAACGACATCGTTCTGAACATCCCGAACATCCCGCACGAGACCGTCCCGATCGGAGCCGGCACGGATGACAATGTCGTCGTTCGCGAGGCCGGGAATAAGCGGCAGTTCGACTTCAAGCCCAAAGACCACATCGAGATCGGTGAGGCTCTGGACATCATCGATTTCAAACGCGGGGCGAAGGTAGCCGGTAGCGGCTTCTATGTGCTCAAGGGGGATGGGGCGCGCCTGGAGCGCGCGCTCATCAATTTCATGCTCGACCTGCATCGATACCAAGGTTACACGGAGGTCTTTCCTCCAGTGGTGGTGAACCGGGCCGCAGTCATCGGCACTGGGCAGTATCCGAAGATGAAAGACGATATGTACTGGTGCGAGCGGGACGACCTCTGGCTCAATCCCACCGCGGAGGTCCCGGTAACTAACCTGTTGCAGGATGAGATCCTCGAGAGGGACCAGCTGCCCATCTCCTTCACCGCCTATCTGCCATCGTTCCGGAGGGAGGCAGGAAGAAGCGCCGAGATGCGCGGGATAATCAGGGTACACGAGTTCAACAAGGTCGAGCTGGTCAAGTTCGTTCATCCAGACAATTCATATGCCGAATTGGAGCATCTATTGGTCGACGCGGAGGACGTGGTGCGCTGTCTGGGCCTGCCCTACCGGATATTGTTACTCTGCACAGGCGACATGGGCTTCGCGAGTGCCAAGACCTACGACATCGAGGTATTCGCCCCAGGGAGCGACCAATGGCTGGAGTGCTCGTCGTGCTCCTGCTTCACCGACTTCCAGGCGCGGAGGGCGAGGGTCAAGTTCAGGCCGGAGCCGCATCTCAAGAGCGAGTTCGTCCACACTCTGAACGGCTCTGGCGTGGCATTGCCCCGGACCATGGTCGGAATACTGGAGAACAACCAGAACGCGGACGGCACGGTGACCATCCCCGAGATCGTCCGACCGTACATGCAGGGACAAGAGCTGATTGAGTAGTATCGCCTGCGATATCACTTAGGCCAAGGCGAACCCTCGGCGCTCAACAGGGCTTCCTGGATGTTCATGACGAGTTCGGACCTGACACGCTCCAGCTTCGTGACATCGTTGGCATACACGCGCACCTCGTACGCTATCTTATCGCCATGGAAACCACGTGCGAGGACCTCGGCCTTCGGGTCTTTCACCAATCCATCCATCTCTCCTGTCACCTTCAGGACGATCCGCTCCACTAACTCGTGTGGGACATTCGCGGAGACTTCCAACTTTACAGCAACCCCATGTCTGGCGGACCGGTTGAAATTCAGGATGCGGCCGCCGATGATCTCGCTGTTCGGCACATCCACGATCTCTCCGTCTTCGTTCCTAATCTTGGTGAAGACCAGGCCCTTCTCCAGCACTTCACCGATTAAGTCGCTGCCTATCCTGATGCGGTCTCCGACGTCGAAGGTGTAGCTGTTCATCAAAGTGAGGCCGGAGACGATATTGTGCGCCGTCGTGTACGAGAGGACGATACCCAGGAAGCTGAACATAAGTATCAGGGCGATCAGGATGATCCCTACGATCTCCAGACCGATTATCGAGAATATCATGAAGATTGCAGTTAGGAACGCTATGATGTAGAGCATGTATCGGACGACGTCCTTGAGCAGGTCGATGACCTTGGGGTTGAACTTCTTGGTGCGGAACTTGTAATCCTCGAAGATTGCCTCCACCAATCTTATCACGATGAAGATGGCGATCAGCAAGACGATGGTGGTTCCGATCTTGGTTCCGTTGTCCGTGATGAACTCGCTCAGCTGCTCGACCGGCGTAACGCTCTGGACGAAGGAAAGAAGGATCAAGACGACGATGGCGCTGGCGGCGATGTAAACGATGTAACCGGCCAGCAAGCTGGTGAACTCGACGGCACTGCCATGGAGCGCTTGGGTGTCTATCATGTTCATTCTTGCCCGGCGCGAGATGTGCCGCAGCTCCTTGACGATCAACATGGCCACCAAGACCACCGCGATCATGATCACGATATCGATGATGTAGGAAGCCACCGGCGCCCAAATGACCGCGTAGAAGTCTGCCCAGATCTGGCTGACGACGTAGAGTCCCAAAAGAACCAGGACTATGATTATCACCAACTTGACCATCCAGCTGACGAATGTGATGACCTCCGCGTCCCGGTAAGGGGTGTCGTGAGCCTTCATCAAATCAAGGTTCTTCGAAAGATAGGACCAGAGATATAATGAGAATACGAAGATGCCCAGGAACAATAATGCTGCCCAGCCCCAGCTGGTGACCCAATCCATCTCTGCGGCGGCCAGTGCTGCCAAGCCTTCGTATACGACCATGCCGAGAGTATTTGCTGGTAGTACTAAATCGTTTTCCTGGTAACCCAGATTGGCAACACCTAGTGAGGAAAGCAAGGGAAGAGGTTTAGTTCGCCAGATGGCCTTCCACCTAATTGATCGACCTGGCCTTCAAGGTCGCCTTGAACAACCAACAGTCTGCACTCTTGTCCGCGTCGACCGGATAGAACAGGTTAAGCAACCGGCCAGGCACTTCCTCGAACAGCATGCCGAAGCTCACGCTCCAATTCTGCTGCCCAGATTCAGGTGGGATTAACGAAGCAAGGTTCACTTGGATGCATCCTGCCAGGCGGAACTGCACATTTGGGGCGACTTCGGCAAGAATCCTAGGCAAGCCGGCATAACCGTACGCACTGAAACGGATGAAAACGTCATCCAGTATTGTGTCCAATGGCCGCTTCCCCAAAGTCGCCTGAGTGGGATTCGTGATCCCGGATATCGCCTGCTGCACGGCAGAGGACAACCAAAGCAATGCATCCCTTATCCCATCGCCAGTGATCACCAAGGACAGACGAATCCCACCGCTGAACGATTGGGAGTAATCCTGCAAGGCCAGCTCGATGAATAAGCTCATTTCTACGATGAGCCGCCCTAGTATCTCAGCGACGATTTGCACCGTCTCGATGATTATGTCCCTGATCAATGCAGCAAGGCTGTTGAGATCGAAGGCGCTTTGCCCCATCTTCGCGAAAGCTCGCATGGTTGCATCGTATAGCGTGTTGTACCAGAGCTCTATGTCCTTCGTAGGGAAGGGTTGGAAGGAGTTTGCCCTTGCTTCCGTTTCAGACTTGAAGACCCACCGTTCGGAGGCATCTATCGAGCGTTGCCAGGTTCGGTCGTCGTCATAGAAATCTGTCAGGAATGGCGTTGAGTCTACCTTCCTCCCCGACGAATCCACGAGTATGACCGATTCGCCAGCCGGGAGACGGGTCTCTCCTCCGTTGTCCAAAAATTGGCCGACGAAGTGATGGACATAGTAGGATCTTGGTGAGATGGCCTGCTCGCCCAGGATAACGCTCATTTGCCGGCCATGGAGGGTTTCCAGGCTCCAGCCGGTGATGTCGACGACATCATCCGTCGGGTTATAGAGCTCCACCCATTCGTTCCCCGAATCTGGTCCGCGAGGATTGATCTCAACCTCATTGACGACGACGTGGTCGTGTTGAGGGTTATCATACTTCACTTCGAAACCAGCATCAACGGATGCCAGCAATCCAGGGATCGGAGTTGGAATCCGGCTCAAGATGGACCCAACCAGTGGAATATCGGAGAGGCGGAAAGAGCGTTTCTCATATTGAATGATCTCAGGGGCTTTGAGCTCGAGCGAGAAGCTCGGAAAGTCAGCCTCCACTTCAATCAAATGGTCTTGGACCAGCATCAATGGATCGACTTGCACCTCTGCCTGCCAGTCTTGGTCAGCCATGCTGCCGAAACCGATGATGTCGAGGCCAGATCGAACCATTTCTACGATGCGAACTCCGAAGCTCAGGTTGGCGGACAGGATAGGAATGCATATCGTCCATTTGAGCAGATCTCGTGAGCGACCGAACTCCATATCGGGGAGGCAGGTCTCCAAGATCATGCTAAGCCCTCCAAGCGAAATGCAGCATTTCACATGACCCAGAGTAGCGGAAATGGTGGTGGCTAGACCCCCGATGATTGATCCAATTGCTCCCTGAACGATATCGCGGAGGCCTTGAGCGAGATTCATCAAAAAGTCAGAAAGGATCTCGACTGCTTGCATGCAATAGGAAAGCAGTTTGGAGAGGCAGTCTTTTAAGAAATTGAAAACCTGAGTGTAGGCATCTCCGATAAGTTGCAATGCTCCCGAAAGTGAATTCCAGAGCCCTTCGAGGAATTGCGCGATCTGCTTGTCAAGCGTCATTGTCGGTCGATATTCAACATTCTCCAAGGGCCACCCAGAACTGCAAGAGAAATCGGACTGGAAAGCCAGCGGCAAAGCAAGGGTCATACTGACATCAGACCTGGACAACAAGGAATCTGGATTCTGGATGAGTGTCAATTCGACCTGCATGGTGCCTCTGAAGATGAATCTGAATCCAGACTCGAACGGACACATGCTGGCATTCAAAGGGTCGGACAAATGGTGATTTGGATAGTCAACCGCCTGGGCATCAAAATCCTCGGGAAGAATTGCCATCACATCAAGAGTGCCTGGCTCTTTGACCCAAGGCAAATCGACATGAACGTCGAGTGATTCATCGATGACCATCCCGTTTCCTGTGCTGAATGAGAACTTCTCGGTATCAGGCAATTGAATAAGTATCTTATCAGATCGCAGACCTGACTGATCCCTCAGATCCCTCATCTGGCGATCCATTAGGTTGTCTATGATCCTCTTGATTCCAGGGATGCCATCGATTACATCGGATGCCAATTGCATGATCATTCTTTGCAGCGTCGTCGACTGACCCTCCCAGACAAGGTTTCCGAACACTCGGTCGAACAGCTCTAACCTCGGTTCGATGTCCTTCTCGAACATCATACGAATTGAGGCGTCCACGCCCCAGCTCTCATCGTTCTGAAGCGCCGTCTTCACCCCTTCGATCTCGCTTGCCATTCCAGTATCAGATGCAAATGAAGAGGAGGCGATGGCTTCTTTCACAATAGACTCCGCCAAATCACTCTCAACCTTATCGACGGAAGAATTCAGCTGGAACACCTCTCTCCAGTTGTTGCGGGCGAATTCTGCCAAGGCTTGACCAAGGGGGTCCTTGATCACGAACCCCTTGTCTGTCTGGGACAGGGCTTCCTCAACCCAACCATTGCTTGTATCCGCCGCAAGCTGAACCGCAGTGAGAAGCTCATCCAGATAGTTCTCCGAATCCCTGGGGTCCAATCTCAGCTCGATCTCAGGTATGTCAGCATTGGAGGCAATATTCATTGCGACGGATTTCACGAAAAGCTCCAGATTCGTGGCCAACTGGCAAGTGCGACTTCTGTAGTCAATTACGAAGTCTTTCCATGAATTGGAAGACAGAACATCGAACGACGGAAAGTCTATGTCATAATTTCCTTGGATGACAATTTCGAGGTCATCTCCTCGATAGTTCTGAAAATTGAGCGAATTCATGGCAATCGGGACGTAGGAATCAGGGGAAGAGTAATGCAGCCAACGGTACTCGTAATCCTGGACACAAGCATCCGCCAGGCGCTCAGACATCCATTTGTTCATCGAATCCTCTACCAAATCCTCTCCGGTCAGCCAGTCAACAACATCTGAAACGGTCACCACGACACCTGTCTCCATCTGCTCGGCAATTCTTGCGAGGTCGATTATATGCAGGTAATCAAGCCAGCGCAGGATGAGAACGTCGGCAGAAGAGAATATCGCTTGCGCCAATATCTGCCCTAGTGGATAGTGACCGCCTCCATTGAGCAGGAGGAACAGGTCGGCGATGTCAATCTGGCCTCCTCCATGCAGAATCTCCTTCACCCCGAGCTTCGTTTCATCGGAACAGGGGAACTGCAGCAGTATCTCCTCAAGGTACGACTCGTCGCAGGTGCGGAACGAATTCATCTGCTCCACCAAGATGGCTAGGTTCAGAGCATTTCGGGCATCTTGATTCGATATCACTGTTGTCAAAGATGAGTCGTCTGCAAAGGATCCTGCCCCGGCCCCCCTCAATATTCGGTCCTGGCATAATGCGGCAAGCTGGTAGCGAACCAGATTCTCCATCTCATTCTTGCCGCCCTCGAACATCGATTTGAACGTCTGTAATCGATTTGCCAGGAATGGCGTGGGATCGTAAACTGACCTCTGCGCGTCAAAAGAACGAGAAATGGAGCAATGTGAAGACTCAGCTTTCAAGCTGTAGTTGCCAATGACTTCGATGTAGGCTGGTAAGGTGATGGAGGATGCGCCAGCCTGATCCTTCAGCTGGCTCTTCTTGATGACATCGGCATCGTCCAGGCTCAGATGGAGGTACCTGATTTCTATGGATGAGCAGACCAAGCTCACCGTGAAATCACCATGCCGTTCTGGGTATGTGCACCTGATTTCATTCAGCCATGCGATTTGAAACCGCGATCTCAGGTCAGACTCGTTATTCGGTCCATTGGATTGCGAGGTCTCAGCGGCAACATCAGCTACCCGTTGCTCCAACTCGGACGATTCAAGGATCAAGCAGTCTTGCAACTTCTGCAGCTGCGAGAGGTCCATCTCACGATCGATGCGTGACTCACTCACCCCATAAACCAATGCTGTTCCCGCCCCAGCAAGGATGAGCAGAATGACCGCTATCATGGAGAATGGCATCTGCCCCTTGCTCGGTAAAACCTGGAAGCCGCCCCTGCAGTGGTCTTCCAATCGCCCCCGCTTCTCTAACCACATCGATTTGTGAAAGCGGCCGGGGATATATCCGAGATAAAGCTACTTGCAGACTTCCAGCCATCGGAACACGAATGAACGCCGGCAAGCGCTCTATTCGCCATGGGACTGATGTGCTTTCGATGTTGATTTTGCTGGCTCCGGCTGGGCCTCAAGCTTCTCCAATACGATGCGCATGAAATTCTCGAGATGAGAGCTGATGAAGGGGTTGTCAGAATAGCCGCACAGGGTGAGGTCTGGGGAAGCGATCATCGCCGTCACCCCGTCGCTTATCACATCCGTGGCGATGAGATCCTTCTTGCGGTAGACCTTTGTCGCCTCCGGCACCTTCACCATAGGTTCTGCGACGACGATCACCTGAACCCCGCGCTTGATCGCCTCCCTGAAGCCGAAGGCATGCTCTTGGCGGACCTCTTGGATGGCCGGCGTGGAGATGATGAAGCTTCGTTTTGATGCCTCCAGCATCTCGCCGATCTTGGCCAGTACGGCCTTCTTCCCACCCAGGGTATAAACGAGTTGTGGATTTCCCTTGTCACTCAGCGTTCCCTTGACCGCCTCCAATTTTTCGAACGTTTCCTCAATCTCGTTGATCAAGCGGTTCCTGGTTTCGGCTAGGGGCTCGACATGGAAGACCGTTGGTCGTCCTTCGCTGAGCGTAACAAAGCCCTTTCCTGCGAGGCTCCGCAAGGCCTTGTAGGTCGACGTCCGTGGTATCCCGGCCAGATCGGAGATGTCATCAGCCGTGCCGTGATTCCTGACCACTAGCGCGACAAATGCCTTTGCCTCATAGTCGGACATGCCGATCTTGTTCAGAACGGCAGCTATCATCCCGTATTCTTTTTCAATCGAATCGATATCCAGCTTCAGAACGTCGATGAGATTCATTGGACCAATTGTAGCTATCATCGCTACATAAGTATTAAATTGTCGCTCGTTTTACCAATCGGACAAGGTGCAAGCATGATTGCCAAGCCAAGCACTCTGAAGAAGGGTCTTCCGAAAACGACGGGGTCCCTCTGCCCAGAATGCAAGAAGATCATCACGGCCACGCTCTTCGAGTCCGATGGCAAGGTAATGATCGAGAAAACATGCCCAGAGCACGGCAAGACGAGCGATATCTATTGGTCCGACGTCGAGCTGTATCTCAAGGCTGAGAGGTTCGCATATGATGGGGTCGGTGTCGAGAACCCGGCCATTCCTCAGGCCAAAGTCTGCCCGAACGAATGCGGACTCTGCCAGTTGCATCTCACCCACACATCATTGGCCAACATCGACCTCACCAATCGCTGCAACTTGAAATGCCCCATCTGCTTCGCGAACGCGAATCAGGCCGGCTACGTCTACGAGCCGAGCTTCGAGCAGATCACGCATATGCTCGAGAACCTGCGATCGGAGAGGCCGGTGCCAACGGCGGCCGTGCAATTTTCCGGCGGCGAACCGACCATCTACCCAAGGTTCGTCGATGTCATCAGGAAGGCCAAAGAGCTGGGCGTTTCGCAGATACAGGTTGCCACGAACGGTATCCGCTTTGCCAAAGAGCCAGAATTCCTCAAGCAGGCAGTGGACGCAGGACTGGACACGATCTATCTGCAATTCGACGGTCTGAGAGAGGAGATCTACATGGCAGCCCGAGGCGCGCCGTTGCTTCAGACCAAGCTGAAGGTCATCGAGAACGTCCGTGCGCTGGAGAAGGCACCATCCATTGTGCTGGTGCCCACCGTGGTCAAGGGCATAAACGATGACCAGGTCGGAGAGATCTATCGATTCGCGCTACGGAACATCGACGTGATCCGCGGCATCAACTACCAACCGGTGGCGTTCACTGGCCGCATAGATCAGGACGAAAGACAGAAGCAGCGCTACACCCTGCCGGACCTGGTGAACGACCTGGTCAAGCAGACGGGGGATGTGCAGAAGTCCGATTTCTACCCAGTCCCGTCAGTGGTGCCAATCTCCACCCTCATATCCGCATTCGTAGGCGAGGCGAAGGTGACCTTCACCGCTCATCCGCATTGCGGGTTGGCGACCTATCTGTTCGTCCAGGATGAGAAGACCGTTGTGCCGCTCACCAGATTCGTGAACGTCGAGCCATTGTTCCAGGAGCTTTACGACCTGTCCGTCAAGGCGGAGAACGCCAAGGTCATGTTCCCGTACAAGGCAAAGGCGCTGGCGGCGTTGCGCCGAAATATAGACAAATCGAAGGCACCCAAGGGGATGGACACGGTGAAGTTCCTCCGAATGCTGAACTCGGTGTTCAACGACTCCTCCAAGAAACATCTGTCCGAGTTCTCCTGGAACATGCTTTTCATCGGAGGCATGCACTTCCAGGACAGCTACAACTACGACATCGAGCGGGTGAAACGCTGCGCCATCCACTACGCGACCCCAGACGATAGGATCATACCTTTCTGCGCCTACAACGGCGGCCCGACGTACCGGACCGAGATCGAGAAGAAATTCTCGGTCCCGCTGGAGGAATGGCGCAAGACGAGAGGGGCGGAATTCACATGAGCTCCGCAGACTGGATGACGGTCAACGTCGACAAATGCTTCCATTGCGGGGCATGCGTCGGCTCCTGTCCGGAGAACGCGATCTACCTCGCTGAGGTCATGGTCGAGTTCAGCGACAAGTGCAACCGATGCGGACGCTGCTCGCACCTCTGCCCGGTCGGGGCGATCACCATGGAGGCCAAGAAATGAAGACCGATTACGACATCATAGTGGTCGGGGCCGGGCCAGCAGGAAGTACGACCGCCTGCCATGCGGCGAAGAATGGTGCCCGCGTCCTCCTGATCGAGAAGAGGCAAGAGATCGGGGCATCCCTGCGCTGCGCCGAGGGTATCTCGCGCGAGGGTCTCCAGAAATCGAAGATAAAGGTCGATAGGGAATGGGTATCCGCGGAGATCTCCGGCGCTAAGCTGGTCTCGCCCTGCGGGAATATCCTGCGCCTAGACGAGCGCAACGCCGGGAACGAGGTTGGCCTTGTGCTCAACCGCCACCTGTTCGACAAATCGTTGGCGGCAGATGCGGCGAGGGCGGGGACGGAGATCCTGCTCAAGACATCGGCCACCGGCCTGATTCAGGAAGGCGGTATAGTGAAGGGTGTCATCGGCACGAGCTACGGCGAGCCGTTCAAGGCGACGGCGAAATGCGTCGTCGGCGCCGATGGCTACGAATCACAGGTGGGGCGCTGGGGCGGTCTGGAGACGAAGCTCAAGCCGAGCGACATCACCTCCTGTTTCCAGTATCGGATGACCAATCTCAAGATCGAACCGAACTTCTGCGAGTTCCTGCTCGGCTCGGTCGCTCCCGGCGGCTATGCCTGGATATTCCCCAAGGGAGGGGACACGGCGAACGTCGGACTGGGAGTGCTCGGCTCAAGGCTCAAGAAGAAGGGCGAGGTCAAGGCCTACCTGGACAAATTCATAAAAAATGATGAGCGGCTGAAGCACGGCCAGCCTCTGGAGGCAGTGGCGGCCGCAGTCTCCGTCTCCCCGCCAGTGGAGAAGTCTGTTGCCGATGGCCTGCTGCTCGTGGGAGACGCCGCAAGAGTCATAGACCCCATCACCGGTGGCGGAATAGCCAACGGCTGCATCCAGGGAGTGATCGCGGGCGAGGTCCTAGGTGAGTGCGCTCGAGTCGGGGGACTTCAGCGAGGCCGCGCTGCAGAAGTACGAGAAGCTTTGGCGAGACCAGCTGGAGAACAAGCTCTACCGCAACTGGATGGTCAAGGAGAAGCTCATCACGCTATCGGACAAGATGCTCGACGACATCGTCAAGGTGCTCTCGGAGAGCGACCTGAGGACGATGTCTGTCTACAGCCTCCTCGCGGCTCTGAAGGAGAAGCTGCCTGACCTGGTCAAGGAATTCGAAGAATTCATCTGAGCTGAAACCCTTTCCATTCATTCCTCTTTGCCAAAACATCATTCTGAAGCATGTTTCATTCAGCCGAAATCGACGCGGACGCCTTCCACACCGATCTCGACGATGTAAGGGGTCGCACCCTTTACCCGCAGGACCTCCGATACCTTGGACGGTTCATCGGTGAGGGCGATCATGCTTCCCCCCCCGCCGGCCCCGGTCAGCTTGGCCCCGAAGGAATAAGGAAGGGCGGCCTTTACCAGCTTATCCAGCTCTTTGGATGAGACTCCCAGTATGGCCAGCAGTCGATGGTCCCGGGTCATGAGCCTCCCCAGGTTCACTTGGTCTCCTCGCCTCAGGCAGTCCTTGCCTTCCAGGGTCAAGCTCCCTATCTCGGCCACGACGTCTTTCGCGAAGCTACTTCGATCCACGAACCGCTTCACCTTGGCCACTAGCGGCCCCGTGGGGGCATTTATGCCAGTGAACCCGACCACCAGGTTCAGGGGGGGGATGTCGCAATGGTGAACATACCATTCCCGGACATCCTTCTTGATGTGCCAAAGCAGCTCTTCGCCTGGCTGTCGGTCCACGAAGACGCCTCTCCCGTGCGTGCTCACCGAGGTATCTATGGGGCTGGCTCGCCCCTGGACCGAGGATTCCACTTCGAAGGCCTCCTCGGAAATGCCACTATCAGGCGTCCCATCATGCATCAATTCGTGCAATGCCTTCAGGGTGGAAACGGTGACTGCCGCCGATGAGCCCATTCCCGAACCAGAAGGTAAGTCTGAGCTCGTCTGGATCGCTAAAGGTCCATCCTTCCACGCCCTGGCGATTGCGTCAAAAACATAGGGATGAGCTTGCTCCGTGATAAGTGCGCCATTCAGCGTTGAGTCATGGGCCCGCTCGATCCGGCAGCGGATGCGGAGATCGATGGCCACTGCGATAGCTGGCTGACCGAACACCACAGCATGCTCGCCGAGAAGGATCAATTTGCCAGGTGCCGATGCTGAGACCATGCGAACGCTCGATATGCATTCGCGGTTTAAACGGTTTGCTTGCCAGGCCGTCCGGAGAACCAGAATGGCCTGGCTAAAGATTGCTTAGGAACAAGACCGCTAGCACAGTTTGTACTTCTGAAGCTCTTCTTCTACGGCATTGTTGGGAGATTTCCCCTTGAGGTCCTTTCGGGAGGCGCCCCAAAACTTCTCCTGGAAGTCGACCAGGGCATTCTGGAGCTTCTCCTCGTCGTCGAATTGCTTTCCCATTTCCTTCACGAACTCCTCCTGGAAGGATTTTAGCAGGTCGGTCGAGTACTTCTTGTTGACCAATGTGACCGCGATGTAGTCGTCCAGGTTCTCCGCCAGTATCTCCACTAGCTCTTCTGGCAGTATGTCCATCATCATATCCAGCATGGCGTTGGACAATGCCAGGAACAGCATCTCGCGCTTCTGCGGTTCAGGTGCGATCTCCTGGTCTATCAGCTCATTTAGGCTGTCCGACCAGAGGTCTCTCAGCGCATAGGCTCTATGGGGGTTCTTCTCGAGGATCATCGAGGTAGCGTCTTGGCAACAGCCTTCCTCATGGACCTCCCCGCATCCGCATTCTTCTTCAACTTTCTCAGCTTTGGCTGCCTTCTGCGGCTTGGCCTTGCTCTCAGTCTTGCTATCCTGCTTCTTTGCCATGAATGTCACTCCTGGGCGATGCGTCCATACGCTATATTTGGCGGCAAGGTTTCAAGACTATTTAAAAGGGGGAGTTTCTCGCATGATCATTGCGTTGCGGTCAAAGATTCGATCTTCTGTAAAATCTTGAACGCAGCCTGTCTCTTGGCAACGGATTTGCTCGACCCCTCTCCCTGCTCGCCGTAATCGGCTATGACCAATTCGCATATCCAGGTGCCATCCTCCCTCAACTCGCAAGGAGGCTCCGTCGGCCATTCCAATCCATTCTTGTCGCACCACATCTTCAGCCGGCTGGTCCAATCGACCTCTTTGACGACCTCATCCTTGATTCCAGATTGGAAGAACCACCGGTCCACGAAGCCTTCCGCTGCGCCAAGACGCTCGTTGTCGCTCCAATAGATGGCCCCGATGATCGCTTCGACCGCATCAGCGACCATGTTGTCCGTTACCCCGTTCCCCACCCTCACCGACTTGCCCACCTGGAGAATATCGTCCTCTCTCAGCCCCAGGCGATCGCCCACCCGGACCAACGTGCTGTTCTTGATCAGCCTTTTCCTCAGCTCCGTCAGTACGCCTTCACCCTGCCAAGGCTGGTCTGAGAACAGCCTCTTCGTGACCACGAGATAAAGGACGGCATCACCGAGGAATTCCAAAGTCTCACTCGACAATTCGTTCTTCTTGCCGATCGAAGACGATGAGTGCTCGACCGCCCTCCTTAGCAGATGGATGTTCTTGCCGAAATGATAACCGAGCCTTTGCTCTAGTGATTCCAGCTTCTCATTCGACCTGATCTCGTCAATCGATGGCGTTCGAATCTCGACCATGGTGATCCTGCTCAGTCGACCGAAGATGCCGCGAATAGCGGAATAGCACATATGCGAACCCCGTGGACTGATTCCGTCTCGCGACGGCACGGTGATATCGTCCCACCGCTAACGCCGCACCTTCCTAAGACCGAGGGGCTTTATCGTGTTATCGATTATTTCCAATTCCCTCTGAATATCTCGATCGAATTGGCATAGGATAGCTGAGGATGATACTCGTCATACTCGCCAAAGACGCTTCCATGCACGCAGATGACCACAGACTGCACCAACCTGTGAACAGGGTCCAGTGAAATTATGTCCCGCTAATAGGCCGCGAAACCTATGGAACTTTCCTTTCGGAGCGCGCAATGAAATCCGAACAGATCATCTAATCCATCGACTATCAGCTTCCTACGCTCGTCATAGACCCGAACTGGAACGACGAACGGGCTCTTTGACGTTCTGGATATGATGCTTCTGGGACTACCTTTTATATATCATCAATTCATAATGATATTCATTCCGCTGAATCTTCAAGGATATGGCGGAAAATAGCAAACATAGGTAGAATATAATGTACGGAAAACCGAGAAGCGGTGGATATAGGGGCGGCAGGAGAGACGACGGACCACGTGAAATGCACGATGTGACTTGCTCCGAGTGCGGAGTTCAAACACAGGTACCTTTCAAACCGACCGAGGGAAGACCGGTCTATTGCAAGGATTGCTACCAGAAGCACAAGCCGAAGAGAGAAGGGTTCTAAGAACCCATCTTTTTCCTTTTTTCACTTCCTGATTTTCGTTCTTGGCAAGATCTCATCGCGTAGAACTCGAGCATTCTGTTATCCATGAATTGCCACCGCTACAATTGGCATCCAATTGGGCGATGAAATAAAAATGAAAAGGGTTTGGAAAAGATCAGTTCAACCCACAGCGTATCCGACCGCCGCGCAGATCACGGTGGCGAGGGCAGCGAGGCCGACCAGATACAACGATTTTCTTTGCTCAGAGATCATCTTGTGCACCTTCCAACGTTGAGGCGTTATGGAGATCCCGCGCCATCCTGCGGTATAGGATTGCGCCGGCATCTCCATCCCCCCTCCCAAGAAGCCTTCGTGTTGGGCGTGGAGGGAGTAAACCCGAAGTGCGAATGACTCCTAGACCACGCTCTCCGGATGCCAATCTCGTTCGGCCCGACCTAGACGATTCCTCTCGGAAGCCGTCCAAGCCGCAAGCTAGTCCACCATCGTTCGACACAATATCCATTGAACCTCCTTAGGAAGGGGTCTTGGGTTCGAGCTGATCGCAAGATTAGGTGACAGGCAAGAGGCTGCGCAAACCTTCCGCTCAGCAGTCCCCAATTGAGATTCTAGAACTTGACGATATAAAGTGATTACCCCGAATTTCCTACATTGATTGAGATTTCTCATGCAATAATCAGAGGTTTCTTCTAGAAGACCTTCAATATCGTTGCGGTTAGCCAGCATTCCGTCTTTGGTCAGAAGAAGGCTGCCGAAATAGTAATTTCGAAGGGAATATATCTAATGCGCATTAGGAATAAACGTCAACTCCGACGCGTAAAGTCAGTCAAAATGCCGACTTATTTCCGAATTTCCGGCAGGACGTAATCATTTTTGGTTCTTTAGGTAGAAATTGACCAATTTATGCTCCGACCTCCGAAGTATCTCAGAAAGAGTGGCGGGAGCGATTTTCAACACCATTGACAGCTCTTTGGCGTTTATGCGACTGGGATAGTCATAATAACCAAGATCCAGCGCCCTCTTCAAAACGAATTCCTGCCTCCTGGTCAAGAGAGACCCCGAGTCAGTCTCATGCTTGCTCACGAGTCTGACCGTGCTTCCGATCTCTCTCAGATTGTTGACAAGAGCGCTGAGTGTCTCCTCATTCGGCGTCAAGATGGACCAATCGGTCCCTTGGGGGGTGATCACTGCCTGCTCGAAGTAACAATCCGACCTCAACAATACTGCACACGTCATCCATGGTCTGGCGACGATAGAACCTGAAATCCTATTCTCATCATCCGATGTCACATCCACCTTGATAATATCGGGATGACCTCGTAGCCCCATCAATACAGGATAGCCATTGGCGGAATCAATCACGAAAAGCCCTTGTGCCGCGTAGCTCTTGCCATAAGCGGTTACGCTATGGATGACGATTATGGCATCGTGTTTTGCGGATACTGAGTACTCCCAGCTTCCCAATAGCTGCACATTAAGAACCACCTCGAGCAAAGCAATCCGCCGTTAAGATATTGTTTTTGAAACATAAATCAAATCGCTTCCTCTCGTACGACCGGGCCAATTGCCAAGATTACTGGTAATGCGTCTTTGTTCAAATGTCTAATGATTCTCGGGATTATATCACGAATCAGATATATCTGTGCGATTCTGCAATAAATATAATAATATTCCATAAAATAACCAATGTCCTGCGTGGCGTGCGTGAGCTACGATGAATTGGACCTTGCTCCAGCAACTTGCTGCCCCAATTTAATGATGGAGTCAGTGGCGGTCAAACCCTCTGATCATCTTATCGTGTCGGGACGTCGCATGCCTCTTGGAGCTCGCCTTTCTTGCCTGTCAGGTCCTCATGGATGACTTTCGCTGACTTCCTCCCGGCACCCATTGCCAGGATCACCGTCGCCGACCCGGTAACGATGTCGCCGCCCGCGTACACGTGCGGTAGGTTGGTACGACCGTCCTCGTCGGCCTCAATATACCCCCATTTGTTCAGCTTGAGATCCGGGATCGTGGCGGTGAGCAATGGGTTGGAGTTAGTTCCGATAGCAATCACGACTGTGTCGACAGGGAGCTCGAACTCCGATCCACACAGCGGGGATGTCTTGCACCTTCCATCGGCATCTAGCTCTCCGAGCTGCATCTTGACGCACTTCAGCGCCCTGACCCGTCCCTTTTCATCACCCAATACCTCGACAGGGTTGGTCAGCAGCTGGAAGTTCACACCCTCTTCCTCAGCATGATGGACCTCTTCGGTCCTTGCTGGCATCTCCTTCTTCGACCTGCGATAGACGAGGTAGGCGTTTTCAGCCCCCAGCCTCAATGCCGTCCTCACGCTGTCCATTGCAACATTACCGCCCCCGACGACCGCGACGTTCTTTCCCATGATGATCGGTGTGTCATACTTGGGGAAGAGATAGGCCTTCATCAGATTGGACCGGGTCAGATACTCATTGGCGCTGTAGACGCCGCTCAAGTTCTCACCGGGCATGTTCATGAACATCGGGAGGCCAGCGCCGATCCCGATGAACACGGCATCGAAACCCATCGATTCCGTGAGGTCAGCTACCGTGAACGTCCGTCCGACGACCGTGTTCGTATGGACCTGCACGCCGATCTTCTTGAGCGCTGCGATCTCGTAGTCGACTATGTCCTTCGGCAACCTGAACTCGGGAATGCCGTACACCAGCACGCCACCGGGCTTGTGCAGTGCCTCGAATATATGAACCTCGTGGCCGAACCTGGCGCAGTCGGCCGCAACAGTAAGCCCACTTGGTCCAGAGCCTATGACTGCGACACGCTTGCCTGTCGGCGGCGCCACCATCATGTGGCATTTCTCACCCGAGGACCTTTCCAGGTCAGCGACGAAACGCTCTATCCTGCCAATGCCAACGGATTCACCACTGGTCTTGCAATGGGTGCATGTCCCTTCGCATTGGACTTCCTGGGGGCATACCCTGCCAGTTATGGCGGGCAAGGCATCGTCCTCCTTGATGATGGTCAGCGCCCTCAAGAATTCACCATTGGCGACCGCTTCGATGAACTGCGGGATCTTGACGTGAACGGGACAGCCGGAAGCGCAGGGGATCTTCTGGCAGAGCAGGCAGCGCTTGGCCTCGGCCATCGCTTGCTCGGCGGTGAACCCGAGGTTCACCTCGAAGAAATTTCGCCGTCTTGCGGCCGGATCCTGCTCCGACATCTGCTGGCGCTTGGTCTTCGACCGCTCCTTGTACTCCGCGGGAGGGAGCTTCCTGGGCTTGCTCATTCCTTCCATGCGCTCGCCCCCTTTGCATACCACTCCATCGATTCCTTCTCCTGCACCAGGTACGTCCGCTGTCGCGCCATAAAGAGGTCCCAGTCGACCATGTGGCCATCGAACTCGGGGCCGTCGACGCAGCCGAAGAGGGTCTTTCCGCCGACGTTCACCCTGCACACTCCGCACATGCCGGTGGCGTCGACCATGATCGGGTTGAGGCTGACTATGGTCTTGATGCCGAAGGGCTGCGACGTCTTCGCGCAGAACTTCATCATTATCGCTGGTCCGATCGCGATCACGCGCTTTACGGACTTATCCTTCTCCAGGATTTCCTTCAGCGGCTCGGTGACCAGCCCTTTCCGACCGAATGACCCATCGTCCGTGGTGATGATGTGCTCATCGCTGACTGAAGCCAGCTTGTCCTGCCAGAAGAGAAGGTCCTTGGTCCTCGCTCCCTGGATCGCGATTATCTTGTTGCCCTTCTCCCTCAACGCCCGGATGATCGGATAGACTGGCGCGGTTCCAACTCCGCCCGCGACCAGGACGACGGTGCCGTAATCCTCTATCTCGGAGGCATGCCCCAACGGTCCAGACAAAGCTTCGAGCCTGTCACCCGGATTCATCTTGGAAAGTTTCTGGGTCGATGACCCGACCACCATGAATATGAGCGTAATCGTCCCCCGCTCGCAGTCCCAGTCCGCGATGGTGAGTGGTATCCTTTCGCCGACCGAATCAGGCATCACGACGACGAACTGACCAGCCCTTGCCTTGACTGCCACATTAGGAGCGAAAACCATGCACTCGAATATTCCCTTGACCAGCTCTCTCTTCTCGAGAAT
This sequence comes from Methanomassiliicoccaceae archaeon, assembly GCA_963768775.1. GTDB lineage: Archaea > Thermoplasmatota > Thermoplasmata > Methanomassiliicoccales > UBA472 > FEN-33. Next base: position 22,273 of record CAVYIY010000006.1, on the reverse strand, counting down.
CCTCGGCGCCAGCTCCTCGCTGAGCTTCTCAGCCGACGAGAGACTCCGGCACGAGTGTCCGAGCGGGTTCATATTCTGACTTGCTTCTTTGGACATATTACCCCTCAAGATGTCAAATGTAATCTTAACGTTAACGCGCCGCTATTACGCGAAGTGGAGCGGAGCCTGATAGGCCCCGCGTTATTGGGATTTGTAATAAATACTCCTCCCGCACCGACTGCGATCATCATCTGGGTGGTGCGGGAAGAGCGAATTCATTTCGGAATTCAATCTCCTTATCCTGGTCGTGTCTAGACTACACCTTGGTCCAGCATGGCATCGGCTACCTTCACGAAGCCGGCGATGTTGGCGCCGACCACATAGTTGCCCGGGCTGCCGTACTTCTTCGCGGCCTCGGCGGCGTTCTTGTGGATGTTCACCATGATCTGGTGAAGCTGGCGGTCGACTTCCTCCGCGGTCCAGGAGAGGCCGATGTGGTTCTGGCACATCTCCAGGCCAGAGGTGGCCACGCCTCCCGCGTTGGCAGCCTTGCCCGGACCGAACAGTACGCCGTTCTTGATGAACAGCTCCACGGCCTCCGGGGTGGACGGCATGTTCGCGCCCTCTGCGACGGCGATCACGCCGTTGTCGATGAGCTTCTTGGCGTCCTTCTTGTCCAGCTCGTTCTGGGTGGCGCAGGGCAGTGCGATATCGCACTTTGCCTTCCAGGGCCTCTGTCCCTTCCAGTACTCGCACTTGAACTTCTCAGCGTACTCGCGATCCTGCCGCGCTTGACGTTCTTCAGGTCCATGATGAACTCCCACTTCTTGGCGTCGATGCCGCTTGGCATCGATAGATCGTTCCGTCGGAGTCGGACATGGTGACGACCTTGCCTCCGAGCTGCGTGACCTTCTGGACGGCGTATTGCGCGACGTTCCCGGAGCCGGAGATGGCGACGGTCTTTCCCTTGAAGTCCAGCTTCTTGGTCTTCAGCATCTCCTCGCAGAAGTAGGTGCATCCGTACCCGGTCGCCTCTGGCCGTACCAGGGAGCCGCCCCAGTTGATGCCCTTTCCAGTTAGAACGGACTCGAATCGGTTGTTGATCTTCTTGTACTGGCCAAAGAGGTAACCGATCTCCCTTCCGCCTACGCCGATGTCGCCGGCCGGAACATCGGTGTTCGGGCCGATGTAGCGGTACAGTTCGTTCATGAAGCTCTGGCAGAACCTCATGACCTCGGCATCGCTCTTTCCCTTGGGGTCGAAATCCGACCCGCCCTTGGCTCCTCCCATCGGCAGGCCGGTGAGAGAGTTCTTGAAAACCTGCTCGAACCCGAGGAACTTCAAGATGCCCAGGTTGACGGAGGGGTGAAGGCGCAGACCGCCCTTGTACGGACCGATGGCACTGTTGAACTGGACCCTATAGCCGCGGTTGACCTGTATCGCCCCTTTGTCGTCAGTCCAGGTCACGCGGAACATTATCTGGCGGTCGGGCTCGACGATCCGGTCGAGTATCTTGTGCTTCAAGTATTCGGGGCGCTTCTTAAGCACTGGCTCCAGGGATTCCAGGACCTCGCTCACTGCCTGGTGAAATTCCTTCTCCCCTGGGTTCTTTGCAATTACCTTTTCCATTAAATCCTTGGTTAGCATCTATTGACGCTCCTGTCGAACCGCTCGAATTCGATGCGGGTGAAGTACCAAGGAAACTTGCATTATAAAGCATATGCATCCAAAATGACGCGAAATCTTGTGCTAAAAGAAACCAGATAACAACGTTAATAAAGGCGTTAAGAAACACTATGCCAGTCAATTGGATATCTATTCTAAGAAACGTAAAGTGATTAGTTCAATTTTGATGCGAAAGACGAGTCAAATACTATATTTTTTATTAAGAAACTGCGTATATATCTAATGGTCTTTAACATTGTTAACAAGTTGCGCCTGCAATCCGGGCTACTCTGCAAATCCTAAGGGATTAAGCTAGAAAATAGGCCTAAGATCGATTCACGACTTCATGTGCGGAATGCTCGGATTTGAGACGCAACCCATCCAGGCAATTATTATTTCATTTCAATCAAAAAGAAATGCCCGTAAGCATGGCCAACCGGCCCCTTTTTTTATATTCCCGAAAGGAATAGCTTTTACGCTATGCTTTCCATATTCTGGTCAAAGAGGTGAATAACGTGAAATGGGTCACAAGGGAGGGGGCAAAGGTGGATAGAATTGCATGCCCTTGGTTGATCAAGAGATTCGTGGACCTAGATGCTGAGTTTCTTTATGTTCCTAAGGACTGCGTTTTAAGTGTTGCGAACAAAGGGGGAGCTACCCCCTTTGACACACCTGGAGCGGAATTGAGCCATTATGAAGTTGACGGGGATGAGCGATGTAGCTTCGATGCAATAATCAGGAAGTACAACCTGAAGGACCCGGCCTTGTTGGATATGGCTGAGATAGTACGGACGGCTGATTCCGCTTCAAGGAATCCCCGATCAGAGGGCGCTGGACTCGAATCGTTTGCCCTCGGCTTCCGCGAGATCGCCAAGGACGATTTCGATAACATTCGGCTCCAATTCCCCGCGTACGATGCACTCTACGCCTACTGCAAGCTTAGGGTAAAAAATGAGGAGAAGTTGCGGCATGCGGTCAAGATCGACTACGCTGATACTCCGCGCCCCCTCACGGTCACGACCGATATCATGGAGCGCACGAGTCCGGAAGAGAAACTTAAGGAAAGCGAGGCCAGACTTCGTCTCATTTTAGATTCCATATCAGAGGCAATATATGGTTTGGATATGCAAGGCAATTGCACTTTCTGCAACAATTCCTGCCTCCGATTGCTAGGATATGAGCGCCCTGGTGAGTTGCTCGGTAAGAACATGCATTGGAAGATCCACGCAAAGCACTCGGATGGGACGCCGATCCCCATCGAGGAATGCCGAATCTACCAGGTATTGTCCAGAGGAGTAGGAATGCACGTAAGAGATGAAGTCCTTTGGCGTTCTGATGGGACTTCCTTGCCAGTTGAGTACTGGTCGCATCCACAGTTCCTCGATGGCGCATTGGTAGGGGCGGTAGTGACATTCTTGGAAATCACGGAACGAAAGAATATGGAACACCAAGTTCAAGAACGGAAAAAGGAGCTGCAAGCGTTTTACAGATTGTCTGAGATCACTCAAAAGAAAGGCATATCTACAGAGGATCTTTATCAGGAAGTCGCGAATTTCTTGCCGGAAAGCTGGCAGTATCCTGAGATCACTTGTGCCAGGATCGTGATTGGCAAAAGGGAGTTCCGTACAGAGAATTTCATAGATTCGGCTTGGAAGCAATCCGCACCAATCAGAGTATTTGAGACTATAGTGGGGAGCGTCGATGTCGCCTACCTGGAAGAGAAAGTCGAACTCGACGAGGGACCGTTCATGAAGGAGGAGAGGCTACTTATTGACGCCATCGCAGAGCTGATAGGGCATATTACTGAACGCAAGCTGGTCGAGGAAAGCGTCAAAAAATGAGAAGGGCACTTTCTCAGACCAATTTAGACGGGACGTTTTTGATGCTGGCTGAATCGCCCGGGGTATATGACTACGATCATGCATGCCTCCTTGATTAAGCCTTCTTTATGGTATCCTGATGAACGTTGGCAATAGACGTTGAGACCACCGCGCAAGGCGGCCAGGAAGGCTTGGAGACAGCCCGCCCTTCTCGAATCGCAGCAGAAGGGCATTTCCCCGCTGATTGAAAAAAATAAATGGTTGCCTGGATACGGATAATGGTGCGAGGGGCCGGATTTGAACCGACGGACCTCTTCAGGAACAGATCTTGAGTCTGTCGCCTTTGACCTGGCTTGGCTACCCTCGCATGAGATTGAACTCGTAAACGGCAGACTCATATTAAACTTTCTTAGGCATTGAGTCCTGCCATTTGTCCGCCGCGCATGTCCCTACTCGGTGTGCATCAGGTGGTGACTTCCGCCTTTCCGTCCAAGATCAATGTCGTGTGCTCGGACTGGCTGACCATCCCCGATTGGACCTCGCGCAACATCGGATAGCTGGCTATTAGGCCATGGCGAAGCAGGGTCTTCAGCAGCACCGGCGCGTCGGGCATCATCAGGGTGCACCATCGTTCGCAGAATGGTAGCGTGCCGAAGCTGGTGTTAATGTGCTCGAACAGTTTGGCCGCCCTCTGATCGTGCAACGGCCTTTCGTGCAGGATGCGGAAGATGTTGCCAGGCCTATCGTTGTAGACCTGCCCGCCCCCATTGGTGGCGAACGGTTCGATGGCGATCACCATGTCGGTCTTCACCTTGGCGGTGTTGCCATCGTCTATGTTGGGGACCGTCAATCCGGCGTGAAGATTGTATCGCTTCATGCCATGACCTGTAAGATTGATTACAGGCCTGAAGCCATCGGCCTTGATGGACCGCTCGATCGCCCCGCCCACCTGGCTCACGCTGACGTTCTCTCCGATCATTTCGATGGCTATCCTCAGCGCCTTTCCAGTCGACTCCATCAGCGGCTTCCAGTTCTTGGTACTGATCTCGATCGTCGCCGCCGTGTCGCCCACATAGCCGTCCACATGGGCGCCGACGTCCACCTTTACTAGATCCCCGCTCTGGAATGTCGTCTTATCATCCGTCGAAGGCGAAAAATGAGCAGCGACGTCGTTGATGCCGATGTTGACCGGGAACGCGGGGCGAGCCCCCAGGTGGATGATATAGGCTTCGATCTCGTTCGCGACGTCGACCAAGCGCTTTCCCTCTTCGACCAATCCGATACCGAGCTCCCGGGCGTCCCTGGAGATCGCTCCCGCCTTCCTCAGACACTCCAAGGCATGCTCATCCATTCAATGCCGCCTCTATCTCCTTCTTAGTGGCCACGCCGGACCGAATTATCTCGATCTCTCCGTCATGCACCGCAACGATCGTGGACGGCTTGGCCAATTTCGTCTTCCCGCAATCGATGTAAGTGCTTATGGCGTCGCCGAACTCCTTGACCATGCTCCCCACCGTTGTCGGGTCTGGCTTGGAATGCAGGTTGGCCGAAGTCGAGGTGATCGGTCCTACGCGCTTGATGATCTGCAAGGCCAAGGGATGGTCTGGCATCCTGATCCCGACCTCATCGGACCCAGAGGTCACGATGTCTGGGACGTTCGGCTTCTTGGTGATGATCAGTGTGATCGGGCCGGGCATAAGCTTCTGGACCAGCTTGCGTGATGTCTTGTCCAGTACGGCCACGCTCTCCAGCATCTCGATCCCGCTCACCGCCACGGACAATGGCATGTCGAAAGGACGCTTCTTGATCACGAAGACACGCTTCACCGCGGATTCGTCGAAAGCATTCGCCCCAAGACCATACAGTGTTTCAGTGGGATAGACTACCAGCTTTCCTGCCTTCAATTCGCTGGCGATGCTCTCCACATCTGTCTCCTGGAGGCAACAATCAACTTTCCCCTTGCTCGTGCATTTGAGTATCCTCATTTCAGTTCTCACCAATCCCGTTCAAGTCTTCCCTGATCCGCTGCTTACCGTTCCCGATGGCATATGGTCCGTGTCCCGGGTAGATGCTTTCCGGGCTGAGTTCAAAGAGTCTTCTTATGGAGGCGACGAGAGAATCAAAATCCCCTGTGGGCAGATCCCAGCGTCCTACGCCACCGACGAAGACCGTGTCGCCGGAGATCAACGAACCGCTCTTCTTTTCGTAGAGACAAATCGATCCGACGGTATGGCCGGGCGTATGGATGACCTCGAACTCATGCTCCCCCGAGGAGACTCGATCGCCTTCGGCGATTAGCTTGGCGTCCAAAGCCTCGCTGTTTTCCCCGAACATCCTGGAGAGGGTCCCCCATCCATCTCCGTTTCTCACTGGCGCTGCGTCCCGCTCGTGGATAAAGGCCTTTGCCCCGGTCTTTCTCATTATTTCTGCCGCTCCGCCAGTATGATCGAAATGGCAATGGGTTAATATGATCCGGTCAACTTTCGCTAGCGGAACATATTTCTGAATCCATTGAAGGGTCTGAGAATTGCATCCTCCCGTCCCCGTATCGACGAGTATCGGCCTTTCGCCTCCGATCAGCACAATATTGCAGTCAGAACCCTTTCCTGGAAGGAAATGAATGGTCATTTAGATTTCTGAAGCTGGAAGCATTATTTAACCTCTTCCCCCCCACGGATTATTGTCTCGCTCTTTCGCATCGCAAAGAAACACTGTCCCGAGATTCGATAGCAGGTAGGATGCCGGCAATTGAAGGCCATTGAACCCACGCATCTCTTAAAAGGGCTGAATCATCGATTCGAATAACCGAGGGCCCGCGTAATATATTCCTGATGGCGAATAGAGATGAATTGGGCTCTTCGAGGTCGGTAGAAGCCAATAAATAAGGTTGTGGTGGCATTGTTCAATGGGTCCCGCCTTGATGCTGATGGAATATTCCGGCAAGGAACTCTTCCGTAGGTACGGAATTCCCACGCCAGAAGGTTATGTTGCCGCCGATGAAGAAGACATCCTGCCAGTCACCAAACCGATGGTGGTAAAAGCTCAGGTCCAGACCGGGGGAAGGGGAAAGGCTGGCGGGATCCGATTCGCCTCCACACTGGATCAAGTGCAGAGGGCAGCGCGCGATATCCTTGACCTGAAGATATCGGGGAAGGCAGTCACCTCGGTCCTGATCGAAGAACGACTGAACGTTTTTCGCGAGATCTACGTCAGCATGATGATGGACCGAAGCCGTCGCCTACCCATCCTGATGATGATCAAACAGGGCGGAATGGATGTCGAATCGGTCCCAGAGGAGAACGTGATGACCTGGACCGTCCATCCGTTCATCGGCCTAGGCGATCATATCGCTCGAGAGGCTGCGGAATATTTGCAGCTGGACGAGGCACCGACCAACCAGCTCCGTGACATCTTGAAGCGGCAGTGGAAATTGTTCTGGGAGATGGATTGCGAGCTGGTGGAGATGAACCCTTTGGTCCAAACGGCCGAGGGTAGTCTCGTCGCTGCGGACGCGAAGGTGGTCATCGACGAGGACGCTGCCTACCGCCATCCAGATCTTGATTTCCGCGAACTCGATCGCACCCCATTGGAGCAGGAGGCCCGCGAAAAGGGACTCGCCCTGGTGGAACTTGACGGAGACATTGGCGTCCTCGCCAATGGCGCCGGCCTGACCATGGCCACCCTTGACCTGCTCTCATCATACGATGCCCGGGGGAAGATATTCCTCGACCTTGGAGGAACGGACGATGAGAAAGTGGTCGAGCAGGCGATGGTGCTCATGTCCAAGGCGGCTCCCAAGGTCATACTGGTCAACATATTCGGCGGAATCACCAAATGTGATACAGTGGCGGACGGGATCCTTGCCGCCCGTAACACATTGGGAATCGGCACAGCCATCGTCGTCAGGATACGAGGCGTAAACGAAGAGGAGGCGCGGCTTCGGCTTGAAAAAGGAGGGGTGGTCGCCTTCCACGATCTCGAGCAGGCATGCGAGAAGGCAGCTTCTTTGCTGAGGGGGGGTTGAGGATGCTGATGGGGCCGGAGACAAAGGTACTCGTTCAAGGGATCACAGGGCACCAAGGCGAATATCATACCAGATCGATGCTGGACTTCGGTACCAAAGTGGTCGCCGGGGTGACCCCTGGCAGAGGCGGCTCCAAAGTGCAAGGGGTGAGCGTCTTCGATAGTGTAGGACAAGCCGCCAGCAGCACCGGGGCGAACGCCTCCGTTGTCTTCGTTCCGGCCAGGTCCGCCCTGGACGCCGTGGTGGAGGCGATCGATGCCGGCCTGAAGACCGTCGTGGTGATCTCGGAGCACATCCCTCAGAAGGATGCGCTGATCATGATTGAATACGGGCACCTCAAAGGATGCCGGATCCTCGGTCCCAATTGCCCAGGCATCACCTCATCCCGATACGGAAAGATGGGTATCATGCCGACCCAGATATTCAAGAAGGGAAAGGTCGGCGTCGTCTCCCGCAGCGGAACGCTAACGTACGAGATCGTGAACGCGCTGACCGAGGCTGGCATAGGCCAATCCACCTGCGTAGGAATTGGCGGAGACCGGATCGTGGGAACCTCGCTGAACGAGATCTTGGAGGATTTCCAGGCCGACCCAGACACCGAGAGCATCGTGCTGGTCGGCGAGATTGGCGGAACGGCGGAGGAAGAGGCGGCTCAATTGATCAAGGAGAGGATCAGCAAGCCAGTCGTCGCCTACATAGCGGGGAGGACTGCGCCACCGGGCAAGCGCATGGGACATGCTGGCGCTATCATTTCTCGGGGGGCGGGAACGGCCTCGAGCAAGATCGAAGCGCTAAGCAAAGCGGGAGTGAAAGTCGCATCTTTGCCGGCGGAAATCCCCGCCCTATTGTGATTACTATCTAGCTAACGTAGAATGAGCGCGATGCTTTAGAGAAAAACACCGTGCTAACCCGCTTGTTCCCCAAGAGAAACCCGAGCCTTTTTGCCGATGCTCGCGAATGGACAAAGATGGTGTTTTCGAGGAGCCAAGCCAGCATATCCGGGATAAACAATCGCGAAACTGTTAAATAGCACCCCTATACTAGGGGTAATTCCCGTGCTCTGGGGAGCATGGGCGGGTTCCGTGACTCTAGCGGTACCAGTCTGGAACAATGTATAAATATAACCTCGGGCATCGAGGGGCTCACTGCGCCGCACCATACAATGGATGCGGTGAGTTGTTAAGATGAGAAGTGCACCCGGAAAGTGAATTTTCGGGGAAGTGGAAAGAGCGGTGGAGACAAGGAAGGTGTCTCTGTGGGCTCGATGATCCAATCACACGCAATCCTGGACGTATGTTAAGCCGACAGTCAGTGGCTTATTTAACAAGCTGTTTGGGGAATCGCTCGGCTCGAGCGCCGAAGAAGGTCGTGTCAAGCTGCGAAAAGCGCCGGGTAGGTGCAAGAAGCCTATGATCCGGTGACAGCCGAATGGGACTTCCTAGTCTTCGGACTGGTCCGGAAGGATCGGGAACGCGGGGGATCGAAACATCCTAGTACCCGCAGGAAAAGAAATCAACCGAGATGCCGTCAGTAAAGGCGATCGAACGCGGCACAGGGTAAACCGAACGCCTCTTCGAAAGTTGAGGTGCGTGTGGTGTTGTTGGACTCAAGTACTTCCTCCTCGGTGAATCAGAAGTCAACTGGAACGTTGCTCCATAGAGGGTGATAGACCCGTATGAATAAACCGAAAAGAAGATTTTGGGTATCCAGAGTACCGCGCGTTAGATATCGCGCGTGAATCCGGGGGACACTTACCCCCAACCCTAAATACGTCTCGAGACCGATAGCGCAGTAGTAGCGTGAGTGAAAACTGAAAAGTACCCTTGACGGGAGGTCAAAAGAGCGTGAAACCAGACAGCCATATTCAGATACGGCATGAAAGGGACGAAGCCGCAAGGCAGACCAGTGTCGTATCGTCCGTTTCGAATAACGGGCCAGGGAGTTCTGATCAATGGCGAGACTAAGCTCGAAGGAGCGGAGTCGGAGGGAAACCAAATGTCCGCAGCACCGCAAGATGTGAGGGACTAGGTGTGCTCGCCTGGAGTCATTGGTGGGAAACCCGAAGCCAGTTGATCTATGCCTGGATAGGTTGAAGCCCTTCGAAAGGAGGGTGGAGGACCGAACCGGTAATGATGTGCAAATCTTTCGGATGATCTGGGCATAGGGGTGAAAGGCCAATCTAAACTGGAAATAGCTGGTTCCTCCAGAAACTAGTCGCAGCTAGACCTCAACCGAGATAGATCATGGGGTAGAGCACCGATCAGAGTCTTAGGTCGCGAAAGCGGTCGGACCCTTGTCGAACTCCGAACTCGTGATCGTCGTAGACGTTGGGAGTGAGGGCCTCTGGGGTAAGCTTGGGGTCCGTAAGGGAATGCAACCCAGCCTAAAGTTAAGGTCCCTAAATTCCGGCTAAGTGTAACATGAAAAGTAGTCTGTAGTCCAAGACAACCGGGAGGTGGGCTTAGAAGCAGCCATCCTTTAAAGAAAGCGTAACAGCTCACCGGTCGAGATTATGGGCGCTGAAAATGGACGGGGCTAAGCCGGATACCGATACTTTAGAGCACCGTAAGGTGATCTTGTATGGAGGCGTCGGGCATGGGTAGAAGCAAGGCCGTGAGGTCTTGTGGACCGTGTTCGAACGAGGATCCTGGTAGGAGTAGCAGCAAAGAATGGTGAGAATCCATTCCGTCGAAGGGGCCAGGGTTCCTCGGCAATGTTCGTCAGCCGAGGGTTAGCCGATCCTAAGGCACTCCTTAATCGAAAGTGCCGAAAGGGAAGCAGGTTAATATTCCTGCGCCGCAGGAGCCTCTGTCTGTCATCTGACGCATCAGGATATGCTGAGCAAGTTTACCTGCTTGTTCAAGTACTGAAACCTGGGAAGAACCGTAATGGTGAGAACCGGGTGAATGTACGAGTAGGAGGACGAAAGTCCTCTTCAGCTGAGTCCCGGTGCCCATGAAAACGATGGCAGTAACAGCTCCTGTGTTCGTACCAAGAACTGACACAGGTGCCCCTAGGTGAGAAGCCTAAGACGTGTCGGCGTAATCCAAGGCGAGGGAATTCGGCAAATTAGCCCCGTACCTTTGGTAGAAGGGGTGCCAGCCATGAAAATGGCTGGTCTCAGTAACTAGGGAGCTCCGACTGTTTAATAAAAACACAGGTCACAGCAAGTCCGAAAGGATGTGTATTGTGGCTGAAGCCTGCCCAGTGACGGTATCTGAATCTCGGGTACAACCGAACGAAGGACCGTTAAACGGCGGGGGTAACTATGACCCTCTTAAGGTAGCGTAATACCTTGTCGCTTAATTGGCGACTTGCATGAAGGCCCAACGAGAGCTCTACTGTCCCCGCCTGGAAGCCGGTGAAACTGATAGTACTGGCGCAGAATCCAGTACCTTCCACCTGAAAGCGAAGACCCCATGGAGCTTTACTGCAGCCTGTTGTTGTGGTATGAGCCTGGATGTGTAGGGTAGGCGGGAGACGCTACCCAGGATCTACCGCTAGGTAGACTCCGAGTCAATGATGAAACACCGCCCTTCTGGGTTCGTATCACTAACTTCGAGAGAAGGACACCGGTAGGTGGGCAGTTTGGGTGGGGCGCCACGCGCTCAATAAGCAAACAAGCGCGCCCAATGGTTAGCTCAGGCAGGTCAGAAATCTGCCAGAGAGTGTAAAGGCAAAAGCTAGCTTGACGCCGTTCCGGATAACAAGGCACGGCGATACGAAAGTAGGGCTTAACGAACCACTGTACCTTCTATGTGGGGGTCAGTGATGACAGAAAAGTTACCCTGGGGATAACTGAGTCGTCGCCAGCAAGAGTTCATATCGACCTGGCGGCTTGCTACTTCGCTGTCGGCTCTCCCTATCCTGGCGGTGCAGCAGCTGCCAAGGGTGGGGTTGTTCGCCCATTAAAAGGGATCGTGAGCTGGGTTTAGACCGTCGTGAGACAGGTTTGTTGCTTTTTGGTGGAAGTGTATAGATGCCTGACGAGAAGGATCCTTTAGTACGAGAGGAACGGGGATCCGCTGCCTCTAGTTTATCAATTGTCTGGTAAGGCATTGTTGAGCAGCCACGCAGCAGTGGATAAGAGCTGAAAGCATCTAAGCTCGAAGCCACCTTGAAAAAGAGGCATCGCAGCGCTCGTAAATGACGAGTTTGATAGGACCGGGGTGTAAGCATCGAGGGTTCGCCCGAGGTGTTCAGCCTGTCGGTTACTAAAGTTGTACTAGCCATTACTTCGGCTTTGCAATACCGGTTAACGCCCGAAACGGCTTAACCGTCATACAGGTTGCGTGTGTACCTTCTCATCTTCTCCAATCCTTTACAATATCCTCTCTATTCTTCTTTCGAATGATCGTGGAATTGATATTGCCATCAGCATCGATGTGATTGCGGTCGATGCGATAGTGGCATCCTTCATTCTGGCACATCTTCATCAATAGAGAATCCCAAGATGCGCTTCAAGGTGGAGTATTGCTCAGGAATTCACCACCCCATTCGTAGGCCTCGATGAAGGTGGCCATTGTCGCGTAATATCCGTCGTCACCGTTGAAACCAGTCCATATGCAGCCCCATCCTTGGCATGTCGGAGAAGCCTTATAACCATAGACATCGGCTCCGTCTTGATAACTTCCTTGAACCCTCGAGCCAAGCTGAACAAACAGCTCGTTCATGAACGATGCATTCCCGTCGATCAAGGCCACGGGGGTTCCATTTTCCGCCAATGGGATGATTACCTCCAAAACACCTATCGATGATTCGTTATTCAGCCAATGACCATCGATGATCAGGATATCCTTCTCTGGTGTGACCGATAATGAACCGATATCCTCGATGAACATCACACGATCGGTGGTTTGTCTCAAAGCGTCTTTGGCAACACCAGAAATATCCGAGATCCCGAGTACGATGACCGAATTGTTTGTGAAATCTGGGGCTTTCCAAGGGACAATGTTACTTGGTTGAATCTCAGAACCGACAAAGGCAATTGAAGAGCCGACCAAGAGGCAGGTAACGCCCAATGCCATCAAGAATTGTCTCCCGATCATTTTGCATATCCCTTGAGCTAATTCTCATATTTCATAATCGAACAGACCCACCATCTGTTCAGCGCTATCGCTTCTCCTTGCTCGCTCACTCCTCAAGAGAACTACGCAATATCGATTATTAAATTGTTTACCGTTCTTGAGAGAAGTCAAGCGCTCCAATTGAATATCGCTCATTTCGTTCAATCATGAAGTCGATTCAGAATCTAAATCGCCGAGTTGAGATGCAACCGTTGGCAACGAAGCTAATATACGCAGTGGCTTTATTATCTGAACTAATCGAGATACATTACTTTGGAGATCGAGCAGATGAGCGATGAGGTGCCAGAAAGTCTGAGAAAGCTTCTTGACACGCACCCTTGTTTCAACGAGAAAGCATGCAATAACTTCGCACGCATGCACATACCTGTCGCTCCCGCTTGCAACGCCCAATGCAACTACTGCAATCGCAAGTACGATTGCACCAACGAATCTCGACCAGGGGTCACAAGCGACGTCCTGTCACCCGAAGAATCGGTGGCGAAGATCCGCTATGTAAAGACGAAGGTACCGAACCTCAGCGTCATCGGTATCGCTGGACCGGGAGACCCATTGGCGAACGAGAACACCTTCAAGGCGCTCGAATTAATCGGCAAGGAATTTCCAGAGATGACCTTGTGTCTGAGCACCAACGGGCTCAATCTGCCAATGCTGGTGGAAAGGCTGAAGAAGCTTGGCGTCAAGTTCATCACCGTGACGATAAATGCCGTTGATCCGGAAATCGCGGCGAAGATGTACCAGTTCGTCGTCTGGGAGGGCAAAGTCCTGAAGGATGTTGCCGCCGGCGAGCGAATGATCAAGAACCAGCTCGAAGGCGTCCGCCTTGCCGCTGAAGCGGGCATGCTAGTGAAAGTGAACACCGTCATGGTGCCTGGCGTCAACGCTGACCACATCCCCGCCGTGGCCAAGAAGGTCAAGGAGTTGGGGGCTTACATCGTAAACATCATTCCTTTGATTCCGGTGCCTGGAACGACCTTTGCCGACATGAGGGCGCCAACGCCGCGAGAGAGAAAGGAATTGCAGGACATCTGCGAACCGAAGATCAAGCAGATGCGCCATTGCCGGATGTGCCGCGCAGACGCTATCGGCCTGCTGGGAGAAGACCGTTCATCAGAGTTCGCGCATTATTCGTGCGGAATGGAAGAGCCACTGGCCGGCATTCCCTTCACCATCGAGATGGAGGGGAAGACGAAGTACAAGATCGCGGTGGCGAGCAGCGATGGCCGCGCGGTCGACCAGGGCTTCGGGCAGACAGATTCATTCTATTCATTCCAGGTGGAAGAAGGCAGCTTAGTGCAATTGGGGAAGATTCAGGTTGAGGCGAGATTGGACGAACCAGTGGCCGATAGCGTCTGCGCGGCACATCCGGCAATGGCGCATCTGCTTGATCTTCGGTTCGCAGATGTCCTGCAATTCCTTTCTCTCTCTCGCGGCGTTGGCGCCCTCATGTCGGCAAAGGTCGTTCCAGGCACCGGAATCAAAGGAATGATGTTTACGATGTAAGCCCCCAACTCCTTGACCTTCTTGGCCACGGCGGGGATGTCGTAAGCATGAGCGCCAGGCACCATGACGGTGTTCACTTTCGCTCGCGTGCCCGCTACAGCGGCAAGGCGGACGCCTTCACGCTGGTTCTTGATCATTCGCTCGCCGGCGGCAACACCCATCAGGACCTTGCCTCCCAGAAGACGACGAACTGGTACATCTCTTTCGCCGCGATCTCCGGATCAACGGTAGCGTCACGGTGATGAACTTGACGCCAAGCTTCTTCAGCCTTTCCACCTGCATTGGCAGATTGAGCCCGTTGGTGCTCAGACACAAGGTCATCTCTGGAAATTCCTTGCCGAGCGCCTTGAAGGTGTTCTCGTTCGCGAATCGGTTCTCCGTGCCAGCGATACCGATGACGCTAGGTCCCTTCGTCTTTACATCAGCTTCGCCACCGATTCTTCGGGTGACAGGACCCCTCGGTCGAGATTCGTTGGTGCAATCGTACTTGCGATTGCAGTAGTTGCATTGGGCGTTGCAAGCGGGAGCGACAGGTATGTGCATGCATGGAGAAGTTATTGCATGCTTTCTCGTTGAAACAAGGGTGCGTGTCAAGAAGCTTTCTCAGACTTTCTGGCGCCTCATCGCTCATCTGCTCGATCTCCAAAGTAATGTATCTCGATTAAGTTCAGATAACAAAGCCACTGCGTATATTAGCTTCGTTGCCAACATCACATCATGTCAACTCCGCGATTAGATTCTGAATCGACTTCATGATTGAACGAATGAGCGATATTCAATTGGAGCTCTTGATTCTCAAGAACGGTAAACAATTTAATAATCGATATTGCGTGGTTCCTCTTGACGAGCAAGCAAGGAGAAGCGATGAGCACTGATGGTAAGTTCGATTATGAAATATGAGAATGAGCTGAAGGAATGCGGAAAATGATCGGGAGACAATTCCTGATGGCATTGGGCGTTACCTGCCTCTTGGTCGGCTCTTCATTGTGTTTGTCGGTTCTGATCAACCAAGTAAGACGTGTCCCTTGGAAAGCCCCAGATTTCAGCAAACGATTCGGTCATCGTACTCGGGATCTCAGATATTTCTGGTGTTGCCAAAGACGCTTTGAGACAAACCACCGATCCGTGTGATGTTCATCGAGGATATCGGTTCATTATCGGTCACACCAGAGAATGATATCCTGATCATCGATGGTCATTGCCGCTGATAACAAATCATCGATAGGTGTTTTGGAGGTAATCATCCCATTGGCGGAAAATGGAACTCCGGTGGCCTTGATCAACGGGAATCATCGTTCATGAACGAGCTGTTTGTTCAGCTTGGCTCGTGGCAATTCAATTCTACGATCAAATTCGATATAGAATCAGAAGGAATACAGTGGAGAAGGTTGAAGGTATTCACACGCATCCTGTATGGCGGTTAAGCCGTTTCGGGCGTTAACCGGTATTGCAAAGCCGAAGTAATGGCTAGTACAACTTTAGTAACCGCAGGCTGAACACCTCGCCGAAGCTTGGTGCGTACACCCCAGTCCTATCAAACCCATCTTTATGCGAGTCCTACGATGTCTCTTTTCGAGGAGGGTTTCGTGCTTAGATGCTTTCAGCACTTATCCCTTAGCGCGTAGCTGCTCGGCCTACCTTGTCAGATAACCGGTAGACCAGAGGCGTCGAACCTCGTTCCTCTCGTACTAGATGATCCTTCCTCTCAGACACTCAACACTTCCAGTAGATATCAAACAAACTGCCTCACAGCGTTCTGAACCCAGCTCACGATCCCTTTTAATGGGTGAACACCCCCACCCTTGGCTGCTTCTGCACGGCCAGGATAGGAAGAGCCGACATCGATGTAGCAAGCCGCGCCGTCGATAGGAGCTCTCGGGCGCGACAACTCTGTTATCCCCGGAGTAACTTTTCGGTCATCTCTAGCCCCCATCAAGGAGGACAGAGGTTCGCTAGCCCAAGCTTTCGTCTCTGGATTGCCTTGTTATCGGAATCCCAGTCAGGCTGGCTTTTGCTCTTGCACTCTACACCGGATTTCTGACCCGGTTGAGCCAACCTTTGGGCGCTGTTGATATCTTTTCAACCGCGTGCCACCCCAGCCAAACTGTCCACCTACCGGTGTCCTTCTCGTCGAAGTTAGTGAGTACAAACTCAGAAGGGTAGTGTTTCATTGTTGCTCTAAACTCGAACTAGCGACCAGAGCTTCGAACGACTCCCACCTACGCTACACAATCAAGACTCATGTCGCAACAACAGGCTACAGTAAAGTTTCACGGGGTCTTCGCTTCCCACTGGAAGTCTCTGGCCTTTGCACCAGAATAGTAGTTTCGGAGGGTTCCAGGTGGGGACAGTGGAGATCTCGTTACGCCATTCATGCAAGTCGTCAATTAAACGACAAGGTATTTCGCTACCTTAAGAGAGTTATAGTTACTCCCGCCGTTTACCAGTCCTTAGCTCCGTTGAACCGAGGTTTAAGATACCGGCACTGGGCAGACGTCACCGACTATACACATCCTTTCGGGCTTGCAGTCAGTTATGTTTTTGTTAAACAGTCGGACCTCCCTTGTCACTGCGCCCTGCCATTCTTACATAGGCAGGGACCCCTTATACCGAAGGTACGGGGCTAATTTGCCGAGTTCCCTCGCCTAGATTACCCCGTCACACCTTAGGCTTCTCACCTAGGGGCACCTGTGCTGGTTCTGGGTACGAACACAGGATTTATTACTGTCATCCCTTTTCACGGGCTCCAGGCATCGGCCGAATCGACTTACGTCCGCCTATTCGCGCATTTACTCGGG
The DNA here is from genome assembly GCA_963768775.1 of Methanomassiliicoccaceae archaeon. Lineage (GTDB taxonomy): Archaea > Thermoplasmatota > Thermoplasmata > Methanomassiliicoccales > UBA472 > FEN-33. Next base: position 5,400 of record CAVYIY010000006.1, on the reverse strand, counting down.
TTCTCATCATTACGGTACTCCCCAGATTTCAATACGTTAACAGGCAGGCAAGCCTGATCAGACTTAGCCCGAAGCGTCAGAAGACGAGACTGTTGCGCTCCTGTGGTACAGGAATATTAACCTGTTTCCCTTTCCGCAACTCTCGATTAAGGAGCTGGGTTAGGATCAACTAACCCTTGGCTGATGTACATTGTCAAGGAACCCTTGCCCTTTCGGTGGCAGAGATTCTCACTCTTCTTTGATCCTACTACCGCCAGGATTCTCATTCCAACAGGTCCACATGTCCTCGCGGACATGCTTCTACCCATGCAGGACGCCTACCTACCACATCACCTTTCGGTGGTCTATAGTATCGGTAACCGGTTTAGCCCCGTCCATTTTCAGGGCCTATAACCTTGACAAGTAAGCTGTTACGCACTTTTTAAAGGGTGGCTGCTTCTAAGCCAACCTCCTCGCTGTCTTTGGCTATAGACACTTTTCACCCTTTACACTTAACCAGTATTTTGGGACCTTAACTATAGTCTGGGTTGTTTCCCTTTCGGACCTCAAGCTTACCCCAGATGCCCTCTCTCCCAGCGTCTACGATGATTACGCAGTTCGGAGTTGGACAAGGAACCGAGCCGCTTTCGCCCCCTAAATCCCCAATCCGTGTCTCTACCCCATGATCTATCTCGGCTGAGGCTTGCTGCGGCCAATTTCGGTAGGAACCAGCTATCTCCAGTTTCGATTGGCTTTTCACCCCTATGCCCAGGTTAGAAGAACATTTGCACGTAGAACCGCTTCGGGCCTCCACCCTCCTTTCGAAGGGCTTCACCCTACCCAGGGGTAGATCGCTGGCTTCGGGTTCCCACCAATGACTTAGGCGAGCACACCTCGTCCCTCACACCTTGCGGGCTGCGGACATTTGGTTTCCCTTCGAATTCGCTCCTTCGAGATTATCCTCGCCACTGATCAGAACTCCCTGGCCCGTTATTCGAAACGGACGATACGACACTGGTCCGCCTTGCGGATTCGTCCCTTTCATGCCTATCGAATATCTATCTGGTTTCAGGCTCTTTTCACCTCCCGTTAAGAGTTCTTTTCAGCTTTCCCTCACGGTACTATTGCGCTATCGGTCTCGAGACGTATTTAGGGTTGGAGGTTGATGTCCCCCGGATTCACGCGCGATATCCAACGCGCGGTACTCTGGATACCCAAAATCCTCCTTCGTTTACCCCTACGGGACTATCACCCTCTATGGTGCCCCGTTCCAGTGGACTTCTGGTTCACGAGGAGGAAGTAAGAGTCCTAAACACCACATCCCTCACTTTCGAAAGGATTCAGTTTGCCCTCTGCCGTGTTCGATCGCCGTTACTAACGGCATCTCGATTGATTTCTTTTCCTGCGGGTACTAAGATGTTTCAATCCCCCGCGTTCCCGATCCTTACGGACCAGTCCGAAGACTAGGAAGTCCCATTCGGCCATCATCGGATCAAAGGCTCCTTGCGCCTACCCGGGCTTTTCGCAGCTTGTCACGACCTTCATCGGCGCTCGAGCCGAGCCATTCCCCAGACAGCTTGTTAAATAAGCCACTGACTGTCGGCTTAACATACGTCCAGGATTGCGTGTGATTGGATGATTCGAGCCCGACGGAAACACCTTCCTTGTCTCCACCGCTCTTTCCACTTCCCCGAAAATTCACTTTCCGGGTGCACTTCTCATCTTAACAACTCACCGCGTCCATTATACGGGCGGCGCAGTGAGCCCCTCGATGCCCGAGGTTATATTTATACATTGTTCCAGACTGGTACCGCTTGAGTCACGGAACACGCCTGCGCTCCCCAGAGCGCGGGAATTACCCCTAGTAGAGGGGTGCTATTTAACAGTTTCGCGATCGTTTATCTTGAATATGCTGGCTCAGCCTCCTCGCAAACACCATCTTTGTCCATTCGAAGAGAGCAGCGGAATTAGGCTCAGGCTTCACTCGAGGAACAGAGCGAATTAGGCACGGTGTTTCGCTCAATAATCATGCCCCTTCTACGTTAGATAGATAGTAATCGCAATAAGGCGGGGATTTCCGCCGGCAAAGATGCGACTTTCACTCCCGCTTTGCCAGCGCATCGATCTTGCTCGATGCCGTTCCTGCGCCGCGAGAAACAATGGCGCCAGCATGCCCCATGCGCTTGCCCGGCGGCGCCGTCCTTCCTGCGATATACGCGACGACTGGCTTGGTGATCCTTTCCTTGATTATTCTAGCTGCTTCCTCTTCCGCCGTCCCGCCGATCTCGCCGACCAGCACGATGCTCTCGGTGTCTGGGTCGACCTCGAAATCCTCCAAAGCCTCGATCAGCGACGTCCCAACGATCCGGTCTCCCCCTATTCCAATGCAGGTTGACTGGCCGATGCCCGCTTCGGTCAAAGCGTTCACGATCTCGTATGTCAGGGTACCGCTGCGAGAGACGACCCCGACCTTACCCTTTTTGAATATCTGGGTCGGCATGATGCCTATCTTGCCATACCGGGATGAGGTTATGCCAGGACAATTTGGACCGAGGATCCGGCATCCTCTGAGATGCCCATACTCGATCATGATCATAGCGTCTTTCTGAGGGATATGCTCGGAGATCACTACCACGGTCTTCAAGCCAGCCTCAATGGCCTCCAGCACAGAATCCAGGGCAGACTTCGCCGGAACGAAGACGACCGAGGCGTTCGCTTCTGTGCGGCTTACTGCCTGTCCCACGCTGTCGAAAACGCTCACTCCCTGCACTTTGGAACCTCCTCTTCCCGGGGTCACCCCCGCCACAACCTTCGTGCCAGATTCCAGCATCGACTTGGTGTGATATTCGCCTTGGTGACCAGTGATTCCCTGAACCAACACCTTTGTCTCCGGCCCCATCAGCATCTTCAGCCCTCCTGCGTCAAAGAGGCTGCCTTCTCGCAGGCCTGGTCCAGATCGTGGAAGGCGACAACGCCTCCTTTTTGCAGCATGACCCGCGCCTCCTCTTCGTTCACGCCTCTTATCCTGACAACAATGGGAATGCGGAGGCCTAATCGATCGCGGGCAGCAAGGATTCCCTCGGCCACGGTGTCACATTTGGTAATTCCTCCGAAGATGTTGACCAGAATGATCTTGGGGGCAGCCTTTGACATGAGAAACATCGCTTCTTCAACTACCTTTTCGTTGTCCGTTCCTCCAAGGTCCAGGAAGATCCGCCCCCTGGTATGGTATGATGAAAGAAGGTCGAGGGTGGCCATGGTCAGGCCGGCACCGTTGGCAAGGACGCCAATCTCCCCATCGAGTTCTACCAGGGCGAGTCCCTTTTCACGGGCCTCTTGTTCCAGCGGGGTTCGGCCAAGCTCGCGGAAGTCGATCTCTGGATGGCGGAACGCAGCGTCCTCATCGATGACCACCTTCGCGTCCGCGGCGACCAACTTGCCGTCGGCCGTCTGGACCAGTGGGTTCATCTCCACCAGTTCGCAATCCATCTCCCAAAACAATTTCCATTGCCTCCCCAGGATGTCGCAAAGCTGCTTGGGCGGTGCCGCTTCCATTTGTAAGAACTCCGCCGCCTCCCGAGCGACGTAATCGCTAAGGCCGACGAACGGATGGACGGCCCAAGTCAACACGTGCCCCTTGAAGGCTGATTCCACGTCCATCCCTCCTTGCTTGATTATCATCAATATCGGCAAGCGTTTGCTTCGGTCAATCGTCATGCTCACGTAAATCTCGCGGAAGACGTTCAAACGTTCTTCGATCAAGACTGCTTTGACGGACTTGCCAGATATCTCGCAAGTCAAGAATCTCGCTCGTTGCCTTTTTCACCTGGTCGAGCGTGGAGCCGAATCGAATGCCACCTGCCTTACCCCTTCCGCCAGTCTGGACTTGGGCCTTGACCACCATCGGTCTAGGTACCGGCGGGATACTTCTTGGATCGCTTATGACGTAGCCATCCGGAGTAGGAATTCCATACCTGCGGATCAGTTCCTTGCCCGAGTACTCTAATAGCATCAAAGCGGGACCCTGTGAATAAAGCCACTGTGTCCTTATTTATTGGCTTCTACGGAATCGGCGACCGTAACACATCTATATTCTCTGTCATTAATATATTGTGTGGGCGGTAAGCAACTCGAATCTATCCATTCGGGCTTGAGGAGACCATGTTTCCGGGCATTGCTGGCTTCCTCAGCCCAAGTATTGCCTCTCGGTCAGAATCACAGGTCGCGGCGGCAACCTAAAGAGAATAAATCTAGCAGGGAAGAGGTTAAATAATGCTTCCAGCTTCAGAAATCTAAATGACCATTCATTTCCTTCCAGGAAAGGGTTCTGACTGCAATATTGTGCTGATCGGAGGGGAAAGGCCGATACTCGTCGACACGGGGACGGGAGGAAGCAATCCTCATACCCTTCAATGGATTCAGAGATTCGCGTCGTTGGACAAGGTTGATCGGATCATCTTGACGCATTGTCATTTCGATCACACCGGTGGAGCGGCGGAAATAATGAGACGGACCGGGGCAAGAGTCTTCATTCATCAAGAGGACGCTGCACCGGTGAGGAACGGAGATGGTTGGGGGACCCTCTCCAAGATGTTCGGGGAGATCAGTGAGGCGTTGGAGGTCGAGTCGATCGCGGAAGGTGATCGTTTCTCGACGGGCGAACACGAATTCGAGGTCATCCATACGCCCGGCCATACCATCGGCTCAATCTGTCTTCACGAGAAGGGAAGCGGCGCGCTGATATCCGGCGACACGGTATTCGTCGGCGGCGTTGGACGATGGGACCTTCCAACGGGCGATTTCGACTCCCTGGTTACTTCGATAAGGAAACTCTTGAGCTCGGCCCGGAAAGCATCTACCCAGGACACGGGCCATATGCCAGCGGGAACGGGAAGCAGAGGATCAAGGAAGACTTGAACGGGATTGGTGAGAACTGAAATGCGGATACTCAAATGCGCAAGCAAAGGGAAAGTCAACTGTTGCCTCCCTGAAACCGAGGTGGAGAGCATCGCCAGCGAACTGAAGGCGGGAAAGCTGGTAGTCTACCCACAGAGACTCTTTACGGCCTGGGGGCGAACGCGTTCGACGAGTCCGCGGTCAAGCGCGTCTTCGTCATCAAGAAGCGTCCATTCGACATGCCATTGTCCGTGGCGGTTAGCGGGATCGAGATGCTGGAGAGCGTGGCCGTCCTCGATAAGACTTCGCGCAAGCTGGTGCAGAGCTGATGCCCGGCCCGATCACCCTGATAATCACCAAGAAGCCGAACGTTCCAGACATCGTCACCTCTGGGTCTGATGAGGTCGGGATCCGAATGCCAGACCATCCATTGGCCTTGCAGATCATCAGGCGCGCCGGCCCGATAACATCAACCTCCGCGAACTTGCATTCCAAGCCCGACCCGACCACTGTGGGAAGCATGGT
>CAVYIY010000005.1:0-292656 GCA_963768775.1 Methanomassiliicoccaceae archaeon | reverse complement strand
GATCTTCAAACGACGCTATCGGAACTAACGGACCAAACTGCTCTTCGTGATACAGGCGCATACGGGAATTAACCGGATAAAGCACGGTCGGATAAAAACGGTTTTATCTACAGTTTCGCCGGATTTGTTTATAACACGAGCCCCGTGTCTTTTTGCATCTTCGGAAAGCCCTTTAAGAAAAGCTCCCTTTTCCTTTCCCCGGTAAAGGCATTATGGTCACATCCTTTTCCCATGGCATACCTACCCTCAGCTTTTCGCCACTTCCTCAACAAACTTATTCATGAACTCTCCCGCAAATACTCTTATGCACGAATAAAAATTTTTAAAGCGGTACAGCGTTGTCCGTTAAAGGCAAGGCTCCCGCCGACGCATTCCTTCACGGCAACTTCCAGGTCGGCGTCGGACAAAAATAATTGCGGGATTCTTGGCTTCTGGAGAAGCACGAGCACCGATCTTTAGTCTGTGAGGTTTTGGATGGATGCTTTTCAATGCATCCGCGGTTTTGCTTGACCCTATAAAAGCAAGGACGTCGACTTTACCCGACTTCATCAGAGGAGTTATTACCTGTTTCCCATCTCCGTAAACAGTGTTCACCACCCCCGGAGGAAACGATTCCCGAACCCGCGCCCTGGCCATCCTGCTGAACGATGGCGTCGTCCCGTCCAACGTCGACAAGGGCTACTTCGCCAGGATGCTGGTGCGACGAGCACTGCGCTCGATCCGCTCGCTGGGCATCGAGATCAAGCTGTCCGAGGTGGTGGCGATGCAGGTCGACTACTTCTCGCCGGTCCTCCCCGAGCTAAAGGCGAACAAGGACGACATCCTCAACATCATCCAGGTCGAGGAGGACCGCTATGATGAGACCCTATCCAGAGGCAAGACCCTGGTCGACAGGATGACCAAGGACCTGAAGAAAGGGGAGCGGATCTCGGTCGAGAAGCTGATCGAGCTTTACGACTCCCACGGCTTGAACCCGGAACTGGTGAAGGAGTATTCGTCGGTCCCAGTGGAGGTTCCGGACGACTTCTATAAGCAGGTGGCGATGAAGCACGAGAAACCGGAGACCGAGCAGACGGAAACGAAATTCGATTATCCGGAGAAGCTGCCGAACACCCGGCTGCTTTACTATGAGGACGTTGACCTTCTGGAGTTCGAGGGCACGGTGCTCCAGCACGTAAACGGCGGAGTGCTCCTCGACCAGACGGCGTTCTATCCCGAGGGCGGCGGACAGGAGTGGGACGTGGGTGAGCTCGACGGCAAGAAGGTCACCAAGGTCATCAAGGTGAATTCGTCTGTGCTTCACTTCGTCGATGGACCCCTGCCAGCAATAGGCAAGGTGGTCAAGGGCAAGATAAAGAAGGACCGCAGGGTCCGGCTGATGAGGCATCACACCAGCGCGCATATCATCAACGGCGTGGCCCGGGGACTGCTGGGCAACCATGTCTGGCAGGCTGGCGCTCACAAGTCCGAGGTGGAGGGCAGGCTGGACATCACCCACTACGAGAACCTCACCACCGAGCAACGCGACCACCTGGAGCGGGAGGTCAATCGCATCATTCACGAGGACTTGAAGGTCAACATCCAGTTCATGCAGAGAGACGACGCGGAACGGCTGCACGGCTACCGGCTCTACCAGGGTGGGGCGGTGCCAGGCAAAGTCATACGCGTGGTCGAGATCCTCGGCCTGGACGCAGAGGCCTGCGGCGGCCTGCATTGCAAGTCCACTGGTTTCGTCGGGGCCATCAGAATCCGCAAGACCAAGCGCATCCAGGACGGCATCGTCCGCATAGAGTACTCGTCCGGAATGGCCGCCATCGAGGACATGCAGCGGGACAAGGGCACCGTAGAATCGCTCACGGAGCAGCTCAACTCCTCTGCGGACAGGCTGGTCGAGACTGCAGAGAAGCTGCAGGCGGACCTACGCGAGACGCTGAAGAAGGTAGAGCTGCTAGCCCAGAAGCACGACCAGGATGTCGCTCACTCGCTGCTGGAGAGGGCAACCAATGTCGGCGAGATCCGCCTAGTGGTCCATCAGACCGAGGAAGGCGAGAACGGGGAAACGATATCGAAGGCGCTCACCGAGAAGCCGAAGGTGCTCGCGGTCATCGGCATCGCGGAGAAGAAGGCCAAGGTCCTCGTATCCCGTTCGAAGGACGTCGAAGTCGACTGCCGCACCCTCCTAAAGGAGATCATGAACCTCCTCGGCGGGGGCGGCGGAGGCAAGCCGGAGTACGCCCAAGGCGGGGGCGGGAACGTCGAAAAGCTGTCCGAAACCCTTAAGCAGGTGCCAGGCATCGTGCAACGGGTAATAGGGAAGAAGTGAGCCTTCGTTATTGCACCCGACGCGCTTCCCGAGGCATCTGGTACCCCACCAAAAAGGGGCATGCGGCAAGGGAAAGCGTTATATATGGTCTTGCGTGTAGGGGAGACGCTCCAATAAGAGAATACTCTATAAACCATTCAATTCAGAGATTGATTTCAAACCGGAGGAAATACCTTGGCCGAGGAAGGCGCAGCAAAGAAGGACAAAACCGAGAAGGGCGATCACTCTAAGGAAGAGCCTAAGAAGGGCGAGCCGAAGGAAGGCAAGCAGAAGAAGGAGAAGGGCGAGGGCAAGAAGAGTGAGGCCAAGAAGGAAGAGTCCAAGAAGGATGAGAATTTCAAATACATCGTACGTCTCGTCAACACTGACGTCGACGGCAACAAGCCGGTCATCATCGGCCTCATGAGCGTGAAGGGCGTCGGCAGCCGCGTGGCTGAGGTCGTCGCCAGGCGCGCAGGCGTGAACCGCATCGCCAAGATGGGTACGCTGGAGGACGGTCAGGTCGAGGCGCTCGAGAAGCTGATCACCACTTATGCTGATTACGCTCCCGCTTGGGCGGTCAACCGCCAGCTGGACTTCGAGACCGGCGACGACATGCATATCGTCGGCGTCGCCATGGACATTTCACTGAAGGACGACTTGAACCGGATGAAGATGATCCGCAGCTACAAGGGCGTCCGACACGAGGGCGGGCAGAAGGTAAGGGGCCAGAGGACCCGTTCCAACGGCCGTACCGGTCTGACCCTAGGTGTCATGCGTCAGAGGCAGGCCCAGCCTGGTGCCGCCGGCGCCGCAGCCCCTGAGACCGGAAAGCCAGAAGAGAAGACGACCAAGGAGAAGCCTGCGGCGGGAGCGAAGCCGGCCGCAGAGGCGAAGCCCGCAGCCGCTGCCCCGGCAGCAAAGCCAGAGGCCAAAAAGTAGGTGTTTAAATGGGTGACCCAAAATTCCCCCGCAAGGCTTACGATACTCCTTCCCACCCCTGGCAAGGGGAACGGATCAAGGAAGAGCACACCCTGTGCAAGCAATATGGTCTGAAGAACAAGCGAGAACTGTGGAAGGCCAAGTCCATCATGAGGAACTACCGGAAGCAGTCCCGCGACCTCCAGGCACGATTGCGCATCGGCGAAGAGCAAGCCAAGATCGAGACGCAGAACCTGCTGAAGGCATGCGCCCGATTGGGATTACTACCGATGGAAGGCGCCACGCTGGACGATGTCCTCGGTCTGAACACTGAGACCTTACTCAACCGGCGCTTGCAGACAATGGTGTACAACAAGGGATTGGCAGTAAGCCCGAAGCAGGCCCGCCAGATGATTTTCCATGGACATGTCTGGGTCAACGGCCGCAAGGTCACCATCCCCGGTTACTTGATGCAACGCGGGGAGGAAGAGAAGATCGCTTACAACGGCGCATCGCCGTTCAACAACGAGCTGCATCCGCTGAGGGTCGACGCTCCCAAGGTTGTCGAGGCCAGGGCGCGCCGATTGGCTCGGGAAGCACGCCGCGAGCGCGAGGATGAGGGCAGGGGCGGCGGACGTGGGGGACGAGGCGGCGGAGGAAGGGGATTCCCCCGCAAGGCCAGCCGCGTTATGGAGAAGGTCAAAGAGGTCGCTGATGTCGCAACGGCGGATGTCCCGGCCCTACCGGAAGTGCCAGCAGGCAAGGAGGAGTGAAGATGGGCAAATGGGGAATCGCGCACGTTTATGCGAGCTATAACAACATCATCATCACGGTAACGGACATCACGGGAGCGGAGACGATCACCAAGGCCACTGGCGGAATGGTCGTGAAGCAGGCCAAGGACGAGTCCTCGCCCTACGCGGCCATGAGGGCAGCAGAGAAGGTGGCGGAGATCGCCAAGGAGAAGGGCATCGACGGCATCCACGTGAAGGTGCGGGCGCCAGGCGGAAACAAGTCCACCTCGCCAGGCCCAGGAGCGCAGGCGGCGATCCGAGCATTGGCCCGTGCCGGTCTGAAGATCGGACGGATCGAGGATGTCACACCAGTGCCCCACGACGGCACAAAGAAGAAGGGCGGCCGCAGGGGCCGCAGAGTGTAGAGGTTACTTAGATGGAGATCAAGATCCTTGAGATGACGGACACCAAGGCGAAGTTCGTCGTTTCCGATGCCAGCCCCGAGTACGCGAACGCATTGAGGCGGGCGCTCATCGGGGAGATACCGAAGATGGCGATCGAGACGGTGGAGTTCCACCTGGGTGCCATCCAGGGCGGTTCCGAGGACGAGAGCGAGGAGTTCGAGAGCGTCAGCTCGCTCTTCGACGAGATAGTCTCCCACCGCCTCGGACTGGTCCCGATACCGTCGGACCCGGAGAAGTACGTGTTCAAGAAGGACTGCACCTGCGGCGGAGAAGGCTGCCCGCAGTGCACCATAATGTACTCGATCAACAAGAAGGGGCCGTGCGACGTGTACTCCGGGGACCTGGAGCCGTTGGGCGATCCCACCTTGAAGGTCAAGGACGAGCTCATACCCATCGTCCGCCTCGGGCCGAGGCAGGCCATTCTCGCTTACGCTTTCGCCGAGCTTGGCACCGGCAGGCAGCACGCCAAGTGGCAGGCGACCTCCGGCGTCGGATACAAGTACGCCGCCAAGGTCAGGATCGACGCCTCGAAGTGCGATAAAGGGGCTACGTGCGTCAAGGCATGCCCGCGCGGCGTCTTCGCGAAAGAAGGCAAAGGCGTGGTCGTGAAGAACGAGGAGGCCTGCATGCTCTGCCTCTCCTGCATCAAGGAGTGCAAGAGCAAGGCCATCACGGTGGAGCCGGACGAGACGAAGTTCGTGTTCACCTTCGAGACCGATGGCTCTCTCACCTCTAGGCAAGCGTTGGACATGGCGCTGAAGATCCTGGAGAAGCGGTTCGAGGACCTGCGCGAGCTGATCTCGTCGCTCGAGAGCGCCGCGTAGTATTTTTTTTCAAAACGAAGAGGGGACGAGCCCCAACATCTCCATTTATTTCTCCGATCGGGTCTTTGGATGGGGTGCACGGTGCACCAGATCACATGAAGTCGGAGAGCTTGCACTTCTTCACTCTGTCGTTCTCGAACAGCGAATCGATCGACTTCTCGATCAGCTCCACCCTCTGCCTGGTGTAGTTGTCGATGGCGAAGCGGTTCGAGATCTCCTTGGTCATGTCCAGGTACTTCTTGACCGAGCTCACGTGCACCGTCAGCGTCAGGTTGTTGCCGCAGTAGCATTTGCCCAAGAGGGGGATGCGGCGATAGGAGGCGCCGCACTTGGTGCAGCGGAGCTTCTGGCCGCTGAAGGACTTGAGGTTGCCGATCATGTCTGGCAGCAGATGCCTCGTGACGACCCGATAGACGACGTCCACCTCGTCCACCGCGCGAATCTTGTGCGCCAGCACCAGCTGCGCGTTCAGCTTGTCCTCCATCGTCTCCAGTATCTTGTAGGCGGAGTCCTTCGGCCCCTCGCTTATATCGTTGGTATCGTGGGTGAAGCCGAACCCCTCGTATTGGAGCACGGAGCCGAGGCGCCCGCCCACCAGGTCCATGTGCTCCTGCAGGTCCTTCGGCTGCCTGTAGTCTAACGTGGCCAGGTAGAACTCCAAGGGATATTCCTTGGCCATGTCGATGTTGTGCGCCTCCTTGTCCACCTCGTTCGGGTCGAGCCTGGTGGTGAGCACCAGGGGGGCGTCCATCAGCCCTCCGCGCCGTTCCGGCAGGAAGGAGCGGGAGAAGTTGATCAACCCGTCCATCAGCAATATCGCGCTGTCCTCGTCCCCGTCGGCGTTGCGCCGCTTGGCGGCATGGAAGAACGGATGCCCGTAGCCGACGTTGGTCGGGGTGAACCCGAGCAAGCGGCAGAGCACGCCCCCGGACGTATGCGGCGCCAGCCCGATCACCATGTGCCCGATCAGGTCGTTCCGGTCCTTCGCATTATAGAAAGCGGGAAGCTGGTAGTACCTCTCCAGCATGTCATCGATGAACTGCGCCACCTTGACCAGGTAGTCGCCGCATGAGGTCGAGGGAACGTAGTCCTGCACCTTCAGCTCGCATATCTGCTCCTCCGAGGTCAGCTCCGCCCCGTCCTGGTCCAGCATGTAGCCGAGCGCCCTGGCCTTGTCCACGGTGAGCCCGATCTCCCTGGGACGGAAGTGCGTGAGCGGCACGTCGGTCATATCGAACCTGATCGTGCCGTCCTTGAAGACGAAGACGTCGTGCTTCGCACGCAGGATGCCCTTCTCCATCGCCTCTGGCGTCTTGTTCTTGGAGATCATCCCCTGCACGCCCTTGATTTCCGGCGCCGTGCTCTCGCCCAGGTTCCTCAGCGCCGCCTCGATGATGCTGTTGACGTCGATTTGCTGCTGCGCTGGAGCATCTGTCGGAAGGGTGTGGGAGCCGCACTCGCACTTGCATTGGAAAGTGGTCTTGCCGCAGACAGGGCAATTGCGTATGCCCACTTCGACCTCGATCTGCTTGCCTTCCCTGGCCTCGCTCACCAGCCTCTGCGATGCCTCCGCTCAGGCCTAGGGGGAAGAGCACGTGGGGCGGCGGCTTCATCTTGCGCTCCTTGGCCTTTTCTGGCCGGGCCATGCGTGCGCCGATCCGCGTCACCGAGCGCGGCCGCATCCTTATCCCCATGGCTTCGGAGACGGCTTCGATCGAGCTTGCTCCAGCGAGCTCGGCTGCCGCAACTATCTCATCTCCGCAAACTTTGAGACCGAGGCCTGCGATCAACGGCTCAGCATACCGGCCGAGCATGATCCGATCGCCTTCGACCCGATGCAGCGCCCCCAGACTCTCCAGGGTCCGCTTGGATTCCCCGGGCGAGGTGATGATCAATCCACCGTTGTGCCAACTTCCCCTTTCCAGTATCGCCGTCCTCAGAGTGTCGAGCTGGTTCAGCGGAACGTCCGACCAGAAGAGGTTGAACTTGGGGTGAAGCGGGACTCCATAGGCGCGAGAGAGCTCCATTGCAACGTCGAAGGTGGCTGGGTCGCGCCAGCCCTCCGGAAGCATGCCTGCCGCCCGGCGAAGCTCCACCTTGTACCATTCCAATGAATACGATCCAGGTATCAGAACATGATTGTTCTCTACGAACTCCCCGAAGGGGATGAGGATCTCGCCCAGGTCGACGATCTCCTTCACTAGCGACCTCACCTTCTCGAAATCCTCGACCCTATGCACCTGCACCAGGTCGCCGTTCGTGAGGAGCAGGATCGGGCCTTCCAGCTCGTCGCAGGGCGTCACCGCGCCTGCCTTTCCCGGCCGCTCAAGCTTGATCTGCGTGCCCACTGCCAGGAAATCATCCACCGCGTGCATGGTCGCCGGATTCAGCGCGATCGCGGCCAACCCTGTCGTGCGGCCCCTTCCGTAGCGGAGCCTCAGGCCTCCAACGCGGGAGGGATGCCCCAGCACCGGTCGCCCCGCGATCAGGTCCTTCAGGTACTTGCTGTCTGGCTTGATCTTGGAAACGTCCTCGTCGCTGGTCGATTTCTTCTTCAGCGCCAGATACTCAGAGATGAACGCCCATCCGTCTATGCCCAGCTTCTTGACGTGCTTCTCGATCTTCGGCGCCTTTTGGCACAGCCCTTCGGCGATGACCAGGCAGGCGCCTCCGCGGACCTTGTTGGTCTCGATGCGTGGTAGGTCGCGGTAGCCAGAGATCTCGATGTCCTCTGTCCCCTCGCCGTCGATACATACGGGACAATTCTTTGCAATGAGCTCGATCTCTTGATTGCTGGGGGTATATTGCAGGTGCTGGCACTGCTTGTAGAGCGGTATCTCCTCCTTGAAGCGCTGTACCTCGCCGTCAGTAGGGATGTATCGGCCTATCCCCAGCTCCCTCCTGACCACATCCCCGATCAGTACTGCCATGGCCTGGCCGGTGCCTCCGGCGGAACGGATTGGACCAGCGAACGAAATCGAGATGTAATTTGAGCCGTCGTAGTTGCGGCCGATCTTCACTCCCGCTATCCCTTCCAGCGGGGCGACCAATATTCCTTCCGTCAGGACGGCCAGGCCGACCCTGACCGCCCGGTCGATGGCCTCTTCCCGGGTCTTCGCCGGCCTGCGTGCGATCTCCTTCGCTATCAGGAGGGAGGCCTCTTCCCTGTTGTAATCCTTGGACAGCTCGCGGATCCTTGCCGCCACTCCCTCGACATTCCAGGCTGACAGTAGCTTCTCCACCCGGGAAGCCAGGTCTTCCGCCTGAGGTATTTCCACGAACGTCTCCGGATCCATCCCTCTGGCCCTGGCTCGCCTGGCAACCGCGTAGCAGCGGTCGGCGTCTCTGGCCAGTGATTCGAAGTACGCCCTCATGCGATCGCTGCAAGCCAGCTGCTGCAACTCTACTCCCCTTCCTGATCTTCCTTCTTGATAGCAAAATCCTCGTCCGTGACCTTGGCCTTGGCGCTCTGCTTGAGGTGCTCTGTGATCACACCTTGCAGCTTCTCAATGCCCACGCCATCAAGCGCCGACATCTTCAATCGATCGCTCCCCGAGTCCAGGATGTCAATCTTGTTCTCCACCTCGATTACCGGTATCGCCGCGAACTCCTTTTTGACTTCGTTGAGCAACCGCAATTGCTTCTCCATCGTGTACCCAGATGTCTCGGAGGGATCGAGGACGAACACGATTACGTCGGCCAGGTACTTCAAAGCCAGCACTGCCTGCCTCTCGATGTCGTTCCTCTCGCTCAATTCCCTGTCTAAAAGACCGGGCGTGTCGACCACCTGATAGCGCCTCCAGCCTTCCTGGAAATGTCCGATGGTGATCCCTTGCGTCGTGAACGGGTAAGCGGCGATGGTCGGCTTGGCGGTCGATATCCGGTCCACCAACTGGCTCTTTCCCACGTTGGGGAAACCGGCGATGACCACCGTCGGCACGCTGGCATCGATAGCAGGCAGCTTCTTGAATGCCTCCCGCCCTTTCGCCACCACCTCCAGGTCCCCGGCGATCTGGTTGATCATGGAAGAGGTCCGGCCGTAGTACTCCTTACGCACCCGTTCCAGCTCGGAGACCTTCTGCACGTTCTTCGCCCGGCGGATATACTCCTTCCTCAGCTTCATCACCTGCTGAGAGCACCAGCTCAGGGCAGACAGGGACTTCTTGAGCTGGTCGAGGCCAACTAGAAGGTCGAGCAGCTCCATCTGGAATTCCTCGCGCTTCTGCATGCTGGGGAACGCCCGGACGTATAGGTTTAGGGTAGTGGAAATTATGTCTCCGGAAGCGGTGAGACGAGCTACGGTCGTCTTCTTCTTGCCATCCATCCGGTCGACGCCTTCCTTGCTGATCTTCAGCACGCGGTGGAAGGCCTTGTCGAGCAGCTCGTCTGCGGTGAGGATGGTCGGTATCCTCTTGGTCGGTTTCGTCACAATTCAGCCAACGCCTAGATAGGTATTAATGTTCCTCATTTGAAATCCGGAAAGGAATAAGTCAGGCTTCGAGTGTGATTGATGGCTTCTTCATCTCTGCCCTTAGTGCATCATTGAAGATGTCTGGCAATGTACTGGGCTTCAGCTTTCCTGCTTTATAGTCCTCCCATGCCTGCCGTATCTCAGCAGGGATGGCATCTTCATGGCAGGGCATCTTCAGCCCCAATAGCCTGCCCAGGATGCCACTGGGAAAGACCATCTTCTGGTTATCTATGACCAGCTCCCAGTCTTTGGTGTTATAGGTGCTAGCCATATTATCACCTGGCTCTTTGTAGTCATGGCCCTGCATCCTGTGTCTGGCAATGGTCTTTAGGCCATTCCTCTCATCATGCTCATCGATGCAGACTGAGATGGCATAATGCCTGAAGTCAACAGGAGTCAGGTGGGGGAGGTCATACTTCTGCTCTATGTCCAGGAAGAGCTTATCGACCATTGGGGTGCCCATCCTGGGGCTTATTGGTCCCTTCCCAGGTCTGCCCTTATTCGCCTTTCCTAGCAGTCCAACATTAGGTATGATGAAGTCATTGGCGCCTGCATGGGTCTGCTTCCTCAGCTCTTCGAGGGCCTCTGCCTCATAATCATACAGGGCCACTTCTACTGGCTCATCATATTTGAAGAAACCTTCCCTACCATCATTGACCAGTGCCAACATCTTCCCATCCTCATCACGCTTGATGTTTGACCATCTCATACCAGTGCAATGGGTGGGCCTCCAGCCATAATTAATGGTGAAGTAGAGAAGCACACGTCTGAGGGGGTCTTTGATTTGGTGGGCCTTCTCAGCCCATCTCCTTACAATTTCCTCATCTGGTGCCTGACGCTGGTTGGGCTTAACGAATCTGCCAAAGTCCTCATCCTCTACTACCAACCAGGGCACTCCTGCCCCTCTGGTGAGGACCGACCTGATTGCCGCCACCGTCCTATGCTGGGATGCTGGATTTACCTCATCCAGCACATAGTCGATAATGGCTTGCCTCATCCATTGCTGAGATAACTGCGCTTTGGTCTTTCCTTCCAGCTTCTTTGACTTCCAGAATCTGGTGAAGACATTGCCATAACCGTCCAGTGTACTCTTTGCCCGCGACCGTTTAGCCTGTCTGTGGCGCATCAATATCTCTTCCAGCTTCATCTCAGCATCATCTGGGAGGTCGCTAGCAATTGGAAGAGATTCTGATTCTGGCTCGCCTGTCCCAAGAGGGATGTCCTCACCGTTGAGGTCTTGGGATCCATTTACTTCGTGTCCTGGCCATGAGTTATTCCCTTCCTCATGGCCAATTGATGCATTTCCGATTGAGGGGATAATGACTGCGCTGCCATCAGCCTTATCTGTCGTTTGGAGAATCTTGACATTGGGACGACTGCTACGCTGTTCGTTGGATGTGTCTCCGCCACTGCAATCTGGGGGGGCAGTATTAGAGTTCATCGCGACGCTCCGGGTGGCCATATTCCAGCCTTGGAAATGTAAGAGTCAATGGAGAACAAGCCGGATTTCGATGCGGACTAACCAAGCAAGTCTTGTTGTGATTCTGCAAGCCGACAAAGGTGCTATCTCTATTTCCACGTGAAACAATCAAAACTGACCGATGAATTGGTAACTTCCTGTAATTGATAGATTCTTTGATCAGATGCTTGAAAGAAAAAAATGGAAAAGGGTTTGTTAAAATATCGCCGACCAAAGGAGACCACCTGAGCCTAGCCGTCGGAGCTTTCGTCCTCCGGCTCTCCGTCCTCGAAACCTTCGAAGTACGACCTGAGGATGAAATCCACGATTTCCTCCAGCGTCATATCTTCTTGGTCGGCGAGCTCCTGTAGCCTTTCGGCCAAGGGCCCTTTGATGAATACATTTTGCTTCATCTCTTTCAACCTTCTTACGATCTTTCAGCGATCTTGGCCTTCGATAAGACCTCGGCCGCTTCGAAAAAATGAATATGGGATGAGCTTAAAATAGTTCCATTAGGATACGTATAATGGAACTGATACTTATGAAAGAAGAAAAGCTTATTGCTAGAGTGCGTCGTAAGCGAGAATTCACAAATCCGGAGAAATTCCCCAATCATCCGATAATGAAGTTGCTGGATAATGAGACCGTACAGAAAATCCAGAAATTGAGAAACCAGGAAGGGCTCCGGTTCAAGGACTTTCAGATTCTTCTCTGTGATGAACAACCCAGTGAAAAGAACCCCACAGATTGCCAGAAGAAAGAAGACTGCCAAGAATGCCCCCGATTCAAAAGATGCGAACAAGCTGACCTTATCGTCTGGGCCGAAGCCTTCCGAGGGTTGGAAATGCCGAAGAAGGTTTATGGAGGGAAATCCCACCTATCTGAAGACCTGCACAGGCTCTTCGATGCCGACCTCCTTGGGCGCGGCGAAGGGGGCACTTACATCAAGGCATCGATTAAGAGCCCCAAACACAAAGCCCTGCTGAAGCGGGCCATGCTGCGAGATTGCGTCAAAACGTGTCCGCCGGATATGATTCAGATGCGCGGCGATGATTGCTTCCTATTTCTAAGGAAAGAAGCATTTGAAGGAAATGATGAGAAGGACCGAGAATTCTGGGAATCCGTAGAAAAGGTCAGGGCAGGCCTGCTGGTTCTGGCAGCCAGGAACGCGCTGACCAAATCCAGCAAGGATTTTAAGAAGCAGGTGGTCCACTTGGAAGGGGCCGAAGAGAAGATCCACTTGCAACGCTACTTGTTGGACCACATTAGCACTCGCTTGGCATCGCTTGGTTTGGATGAATCGATGTTCGCGGAGGAGTTGTCTCCGATTTGCGATTTCGATTTGGGTTTCAGTGAGGAAACAATAAGGGAGATCAATGCTAAGCTGAAGCAAGCAAATGATGTCATACTTGAAGCGAAACGGAAATCGTCGAATGCTCTATGGACCATGAGACTCACTGATTCCCCAGCTGACGCGTTCGCTCAATTGACGATGGAGTTCGTATTTGACCTCGAACCCGATCTCTTCGAGTCCCTGATGGAGGGGCAGATTAAGCGGAAACTAACTGCTGCATTCACGAGCCATCAACAACCTTTGTCGACGTCAGCCAAGGCCGCGAGGATCCGCGCCAATACTTGGCTCATCTCTGATGATGAGAACCATTACTTGATTGAAAAATCCGGTAATGAGGTTCATGTCGCCAAGAAGAAGCAAGGAGAGAAAATGGATATGCCAGCAATTCTTGAGACCTGGCAGCACCTGCGCTCGGAGGAAGCCTTTTCTCTGTGGTTTTCGCAGTCAAGGATGCACATACCGTTGAAATTGCGTGAGGAATCACCGATGGTCATCATCGACAGCATCAGTACGGGACCCTAGAGACACCGATAACATCGCTCTTCCCCGCCATGGTCCTGTGGGTGACGTTTGCCTAAGTAACGAGAAGGCGTGATAACTGCTCATATGCTAAGATAGTCGGTAACTGCTCTCAGGTCGCAGACGTATGCGTGATTATGGACAACATGGATGAGACTACTCGGCAGTACTGGAGATGTTAGAACGCGGGTGATAATTTCATTTATAATGGCGAAAAACGTAAAGAATTGAAGTGGTTTGCCTCTTAAATTGTTATTGTCAGCATGTGCCATTGATAGGGGCCATAGGTGCCACCTGGTGTCTGGTAACAAGGCCAAAATTGCCACGTCCCTTGGGAATCGAGAGTCCGAGACGCCCAAAGCAAGTATCCTCCTCCCCCAGCCATGCCACCAGCTCCTACTTGCGTCATGTCAACCCCACCAGAATATCCGAAATCTTTGCTGGTCACTCCGCATCTGCATCCTACGAATATATAATTGAGATGGTCCGATGAACTGCCATATGTGCCATCGAAAATAGAAAAGCGCGTCCAGATCGTCGAACCTGCGGTCGGTGAACTTGCAAGGGAATACAGATTGAATCGGTAGAACAAAGTCCAGTAGTTATAATCTGTCCTCCTGTCTACACCAGACCACGAACCGAGCTGGAAATAGAAGCTCGGGGTTATCGTCATCCATAGAAAGGGGCCATAATTTCCATTATATTTATAAGCCGGCCAAAGTGTCCATGTCCCGGAGTATTGCGGAGTGTATGCGACATTATAGGAAAAAGTTGATCCCGGCGTGATGACAACGTTATTCACGTATCCGAAATCGCGATTATTGTTATTGGAGTCAAGCGCTGCAGTGAAGACATAAGTTAAGGTTATCGTGGTTGACCCAGTATTTTTTAACTGGAACGAGACCTGCATTGGATATCCGACTCTGTAAATCGGATCTGCAATAACGCAAAGATTGCTGGACTGGAGGTTCTCAGGCGAAATCGAAGAAGGACCGCTATTGATTGTTCTGAAGGTGTCGATTGTTTGCTGTGCCCACGAACGAATTCTTTGCGCGTTTTCAGCTGTAAAAGTGGTTGATGATAGGGTTCCACGATATGTCGGATACATCCAACTATCTTTAAGCCATCCAGAATGAGCTGAATCCTTCGCATAATTATGGTCACCATTGAAATTATGACCGATCTCGTGGCCCAAGACCTGTTTGTTTTGATATGAGAAAATCGAACCTTCGTAGGACACACCATAATCGTTTAAAACGCTATTCCATCGCTCTGCGTTCACTCCTGGTTCAAAAGATTTCCCTAAGGCGCCATTATCGAGCCATTTGCCACTAGATAGATGAGCTAAATCTCTCGGATAGGTGGCGGATGGCCAGTGTGAGTACATATATGATGCGAACTGATTCAACAAAGTATCTACGTTTGTTGATGTACAAGATCCTGAAGGGATCGGAATAATCAACGTCGGCAAGAAATTAATGCTTACCTGATTGGTATATTCAACATTTATTTCCCAAAGAGGGACCAGGATCTGACTTGCCCAATCAGAGTAAGTATTGCGGAACTCCTGATCACAGGCCATAATGATACTTGCCTGATACGTTGTTATCGTTGACGTTGTGGCCAATTGGGTCGTCGATTCTTGCATTTGGGAATTGTTTCGAGGATCCATAATCTGGTTCGGAGAATTCTCATTGGACTCAGAAAGCGGCTGCGATGATTCGGAATTATTAGATTCATAATATTCGCATGACATACCGAGTGTCTGATTCATTACGCAAGAGTTTTCGTTCGTGGAATAACAATTGGATATATTCTCCAAAGCAGATATGTTTTGATTAGAGTTGTATGTGGGAGCGATTACATCGTTTCCGAAGGACATGTTAGAATCATACATTAGATTATTTGTCAAATGATAGGTCACGGTGGCAGAAACAAGCGGCTGATCATCCACACAATATGTAACCCCATCGATAACGAGTTGAATAGAGATCCAGCGGTCCGTCATCACCGCGGTGAGTTCCTCCGTCCCTTTGAGATTTGTTCCGACGAATACTCTTGTGGACCTAGCTTCTTGGGTTGCCTTTTCATCGATTTTTCCATCTACGCCCATGCATGTGATATTGTTCAGTCCCATGTCTCCTTCCTTAAGAATAAATGAGAACGATTTATTGTTAATAGATCCGGAAATTTGCTCGTTTGAGTTTATCTTTTCAATGATATCAGCGAAATCCACCAATACAGTGCCTGAATTATTTGTCGCTTGAATATCCAGTTTGTTCACATTTTGAACTTGAAGCGTTGATGCTTTTACCGACGACCCAATATTTGGAATAAACATCAAGATCGCCAACAATACACACAAACTTATAGTGAGAAATCGTTTATTTCCCATAAAATCCCCTGAATTATTACTGTCCTTCTCATTATTTAAACTTCTCTACACAACACATACTTAACTTTGCAGGAAAGTCTGGTCTATTCCTAATTCTTCACGATCTTCCAGCGAGAATTCTGTTCCTCCACCAGCCCCCTTTTCGCCAACAGCTTAATATTATATGAAACCCGTTGGCGGGACATCCCCAGGTTTTCTGCCACTTCAGAATTTGACGATAGCCCAAGCCTCTCTATCTCGTCCAATATCCTAGCTTCGGTAAACCCAAGGTATGTAGCCTTAGGATTTTCAACAGCGACACCAGTGGAATAGTAGTGTCTCGTTCGCCCATCTTTGTCTGACCTGATGATTTCGATTCTTACCAATATTGCCAGATGATATGAAAGAGATCCATTGGCCATTCCCAGCGCCTCCCTCAATTCACTGTAGCTGCACCCTGGCTTTGCTGTGATGTATCCGATTATCCTTCCTCTATTGAAGTTCTCTAATACCCTAGGTCCCTTCATCCATATCGCAAGAAGGCTCAATATAGCCGCGAAACCGAATGAGGCTACAGGCACAAAAACAAATGAAATGATGACTCCAATGATTAGAAGAGGAGCTAATATCAACAATATTGCTGAAAAGGGAAATGCCAATGATTGTTCGTTAACTGGCAATGACTCTTTTTGAATCCATCTAATGGAGCCGTCCTGGGAATCAATCAGGATCAGAAGCCCCTGCGATGAATTTGCAGATTCATTCCTGAAATACGCGAGATATTCATAACAAAGCGCAAACCCCTTGATCGGATCATATGTTACATTGCCACTCTGCGAACCATTTTCGAACACTGGAGTGAGTCTAAGTCCAATTATGGATTCATTAATGATGTTAGAACTCCCCGCATTGTCCAGTGTCTCATTTCTTCCAATCGAAAGAGCTTCTGAAGAGGATATTTGTGGACGAATGACATTGTAATATGCATATGATTGGATTTGACGAAGAGTCCCGGTCCGATCGAACCAAAAAACAGTGAAGTTCAATCCTATCAGCGGTAAATTATTCAATGACCGAGAAAAAATCAGCGCTGTGGCATTATCATTGCCATACTTTAAATTGAGGATGGTGGGCGAATCTGTTGAATTTGTGAGAACAGGTATGCTAAGCTTGTTAGCGACATAAATTGCGGTTTCTTTCTCGGTTTGATTGGCAGGGAGTCTCAAGGGATCATGAATGGAAATGATGAAATCCTTCAAATCTCCTGACACTTCATAATATCCAACTATATCTAGAGCATCATATGTGAACTCCCTCACCTCATATCCCCAAAGGAATCCATTAAAGAATGCGTTCCCAGAATTCGATGTATTCATTGAATCCCGGAGAAGGCTTGGATAGTAGAGGTTACTGCTACCGTTCCTCCAAGTCGGAGTTATTTCAAGTCCAGTGAGTATCCAATTGGCAAGAGAAGACGAATTCGCGTAATTGAATAGGTTAATGGAAGGATATATTGCCGGTTCTTTAATCGACTGAATCGGAGTCGATGTTATGGCCTTTGCCGCTATGGTCATTGAAGATGTTCCCAAAATGAAAATCATGATTAGAATCAAGATAAAACGAAAAGAAATGCGAAGAGAGGCAGTAAATGATCTTGTTCGAATTAGACCCATCCAAATTCTCCTATCGAATCGAATAAATCGTTGCTTCCCTTTTGGCTTTGTGGTAAAGATTTTTGACAATTCGTATCGACTCTTGATCGTTTAATAGACGTTTCCAATTGTTTGAATTTGATTTCCCTTTTTCTTGAATTTTGATTGGCTTTACGCAATTGGTGGAACGATGACTGAGCCTCTTTCCGATTTCGATGATATCGATAAATGGTAGAAAATATCGGAGCATGATGCCACTCGACCTAACGGTTGATCAATCGCCAATCGCCTTCTCGAGGCACTCCACGCAATCTGCGGCTTTCTTCCCCTTTTCAGTAAGCGTGAGATACCTAGAGAATGGAGCGGTTTGTAAAGCGAACTCCTGGACCAGGCCGGCAGCGATCAGTTTGTTTACTCTTTCCATGACCGTCCTATTGGATTTCGAGAGCATGCCATAGAGGACTGCGCGTGAGATATTGCCCTCTCTCTTTAATGCCAGTAATACTCTGAGCGCATACGTACCCTCGAGCGTCTCCACTTTCGCTTTGGAATACTTCATTAAGAATATGCAACCCGAACATCAGATTAGTTTTTAACGGGCTTTTGTTAAAAGTAATATTACTATTATACATATCAATTGTAGAAATAGCAAGTATTATCATCTCTCAATTGTTTTGCTACCCTAGGCGACATCATGGCAGACAAGAAGTTCAACACCCGTGAGACAGCTCACCCCAAGCCAAACAGCAAATGGAATCCCATAATCGGACTTAAGCGGATCGCCATTGGGGCGGCTGGACTTCGACTGACAACTCTCGCATTGCCAATGATTATTGTCATGATGATAACGGTCGCTAGCCCAGGGTTTATCGGCAGCGTCAAAGCAGATTCCCGGCCGTTGAGCTTTACCATATCCGATGAAGGTCATGGACTGATCGCCTCATTCGCCGCCAACGTGGAATACCCGGCAGAGGTCGATGTCGCCCCAGGCTCGCAGGCCACCATATCCTACGCCTTAAGTTCTGCCACTGGCTCGATCCAGATAACTATCCCCCTCCCCCATCTTGGTGACTATATCGGTTATCCGTTGTCCGACTAGAGCGTAACCGTACCTATCCCGGCCACTCCGATCGGCTCGGTGAGCATTCCTGTTTCCTCATACGTTTCCGAGGCTATGGGAGTCCCCCTCCCCTCCTCGATCGCCTCGATCGATCTGGTAATGCAGTCATCGATAGTGG
This sequence comes from Methanomassiliicoccaceae archaeon, assembly GCA_963768775.1. Lineage (GTDB taxonomy): Archaea > Thermoplasmatota > Thermoplasmata > Methanomassiliicoccales > UBA472 > FEN-33. Next base: position 274,344 of record CAVYIY010000005.1, on the reverse strand, counting down.
CACTCCCCAACACAATGTCTGGCGCGTCGGCCAGCCCCCTGACAGCGATGGAGTGGATCGATTGGGGGAGCCAGAGCGTCTTGCTGAACACCGGCTCGATGCCGAACGTGGACATGGTCACCACCAGCTTCGGATATGTCCTATCATACGGTGTGGTGGTATCTGTGTTCAACAGCAATTTCAGCCTGATCCCAATGACGACCCTTTCCTCGGTGACAAGCCTGCAGACAGCATCTACGAACATTGTGATCGAACAGGGGACGTCAATGCTCGTGATCGTCGCCATCGTGATCGTGTTGGTGGCGGTTGCGCTGTTGGCCCTGGTATTATGGTACAAAAGTAAAAAGGGAGTGCGGCCCTGAGTTCCAAAAATCCCTTTCGGGATATTGGTACATTGGTCATTTTGGCGTTATTGCAATTATTCCAACCATGGAATCGGACCTACTTGAGGTAATGATCGTCAAATTCCTTTGCTTATTTGCGCACTTAAGCGAGGTCGAACAAATTTCCTTAACGGTGATCAGGGTGGCGCAAAAGTCTTTCGAATTTATCTGACTTAAGCGGGTTGAGAATGCACGAATTCAGTGTACACTTATTGGCAATGGACACTTCTTTGATCACAAGAAAATCGCTTGCATGCGTCAAGGAATTGAAGATCGTATGCGGCTTTGTTTGCGTCTTATCTTTCCGAGAGGGATGAAAATGATTTATCATTCAATGGTATTATATTGGTCGTAAAGGATCATCACGTGAATGCTCGGAAGAATGAAGAAAGCCCTTGGCCGTGATGACGATTCTGCAGATGTGCCCAAAAATTCGAAGCCAGCAGACAGCGATACTGCGGACTCTCCGAAGGACAAATCAGCAACAAACTCTGCGCAGAAAGGGGATCCCGCAGCATCATCCCGACAAATCAAGCCAATTAACGACACTGCTCAACACGTTGCAGGCTCAAGAACGCAGATAAATGATACACACGCGATTGTGCGGCAGGCGCCGAAGTCTATATCATCAACTCAAATGACGCCTAAGACCGAGAACAGGTCAATCCCGGTCAAAGGAGAGGGGTCAAAACCAAAACCGCAGACCATGACCGTTAACAATAGCGCGGGGAAGAAGAAAGGCAATAGGAGGCCTAAGAACACCGTCGTGATCAGCTTGCAGATGCCGGTGACACTTGTCAAAGTGCTTGATGAGATCGTTGACCTAGGGGGCTACCGCAGCAGGTCCGACATAATCTTGCAGGCGGTTAGGTCGCACACCGATGTAAGTAAGCGACTAGCCCTGCTTAAGCCGAATCAGCCTCAATTGAAAAAATGAAGAATCTCTTCTAATTTCTTAAGAAACGGCGGTTATTCGTATCAATGCCTTGTGGGCGCGTGGGACCGACTCATCGTCCGCAGTAGGTCCAGACGCCTCGATGTAGATCTCTCAAGGCCCAAACCTCACCGCATCCCAATCGAGGCGGCTTGATTATTCTAAATCTCTTTCCACTAGTAACTGAGTGAAGGACAAATGGGCACATCATTCCATATCCCTTCGGTTCGAGCATTTGAAATGGGCATCTCAACGCTCAAAGAAGCGTTGGGGGAAACCTCGACAACCTTCTCTCCATAACATGTGAAAAAACCGAAGGACCCTTTTTGGAACAGTGTGCAGTTTATGGTAACAACCTTTGAGACATTGAAATCGTTGAAAAGTGTGACATTGAAGACCGATGCGCCAATTGCTTCGCTTCCGTTTCGGTAAGTGGGATATTCGGTCACCCCATAATTGCACAACACAGATGGATGCAATTGAAGATGGACGGTGTCATCATATTGTTGATTGTGGTTAAGAACCTGAGAGGCAACCAAAGCACAGAGAATCAATAGGAGAGCTACAAAGAATATCGATGTGAATCGGCTCCTAGAATCATTCATCTTACTCGACAATTCGGCCGTCTCATATTCAATCTTGCGCTCTGTTTTAGTTTAGCCGATCATAAGGTTCGAACCTCACCGCATCACTTAATCATCATTTTTTATATCCTCGGTCCTAATCTATTCGATAGATTCGTATGGTAAGAAAGAGGCAGAAGATCGCTGCCATAGGGATCATTGGCATTCTCATTGTGGTCAGCATTGCGATTGTGGTTGTCCCCGCCAAATCCAATCAGCCTGCCTCGTTCACTGACCTCGCAGACAGATTGATCAATCAGGCCTGGCGATTTGAACGGAGGAATTGGTTGGAAGGTTGAGAAGGACTTAGGTCCTCCCGATTCCCTACAACAAAATCAAAGCGCATATCAATATGGAGATTTCGACTACCATGGAGTCTTGGTCAATGAGGCATTGATTGTTTGGAACACGACGGAAAGCTGTGCCAAAGATTATCACAACGGCCAGGAATTTGCTGACAATTTAGCGCGAAGCGGTCTCAGTGAAGAGACTGAGAACATCTCTGTCGGCGATAGCGGCTATCTCGCCAAGGTATTTGCCAACACGTGGAATATAGTTTTCTTAAGGGGCAATGTGACCGTTTCCTTGGAGTTCACAGATGGCGGAATGGGGTATTACCCAAACAATGACGCGAAATTCCTCTTTGAGCTCTCCACGGCGGTCGCTCAAGTTCAGGACCTGAAGATACTGGCATATCAGTCCACAGAGTGAAGAAGGAAAATGTTAGGCTTATCTCTCAGAGCCTGAACCTCGCCCCATACCAATAGAAATCCAACAAACAATTCTCAAATGGATCTTATCAACTGATCCTCGAACTGCCATTGCGCCTTGTAGTGCTCGTTCACGTCCGTCAGCAAAACGTAAAGCCAATAGATCGAGAACAATCCAGTTAATAAGTCGAGAACGAGGTAAAGGAAGAACGACCTTTGCGGAGTGCTCTTCCACGAGGGGAACATTATCGTCATTCCAAGGGCTTGTCCAGCATATTGGGTTTGTTGAGCGAATGCCTGCCATCTTTGATTATGCTTCGCATCGTATTGCGTCAAGATGTAAAGGATATAAAAATTGAAGAAAATGCCAATCACCGGTACCAACAACAGCAATGCATACCAGTTATGTTGGTTCGTCTCCTCGGCATTCGATTCTGAATTAATGTTGTTCATTGTTGCAAGCTGAATGGCAAGTGCCTGTTCCATTCCTCGTTCTCTTGCCTTCGATGTGAAGTATTCGATCATGCCCTCCCTGAGCATTCTTTCTCTTCTGCTATGCGCATCGTTCCTCTCCAGGAGCTTATGGTAAGTAACGATGAAGAATATCAACGCAATAATGGCGAGGATTATCATCACGAGAATGGCCCCAAGGAAATCGGCACCAATGATGCCGTTCCGCAAATTGACGGCGTCCGCGGTTTCAACGGCAAAGAATATTGCGACCCCAATGAAAACGATCAGAGGGAGCAGCACGATTAGGATCAGCCAGATGCCTTCCATCAGTTTATCGCTTTGCTGTCTTGCTCTTGCCGCTTCGATTATTCTCGATTTTGCATCGACTCCAAATGCCGTTGATGCGATCGGACCTAGCGGCTGATTCTGAGGTCTACCACAATAGGGGCAGACATTGTATTCAACTGGAATTTGACGTCCGCATCCGGAGCACATCCTCATATGACTGAAAGGCTGAGCGGGTGGCGGACCAGGCTGTTGGACGTTCTGCGGTCTTCCGCAATATGGGCAAAACTTGTTCTCCATGCCAATCTGCCTGCCACATCCTGAGCATGTCATCGTTTGCCCATCAGCCATCGCCAATTCACTCCTATTTTCTCAATATAAGATCGGTTATTTCCCCATTTTTGGTAGAATCATGTCGCTACTTAAAACATTACAACGAGTAATTTAGTAACATCTGGCTAAAATGAAGGCCAGAGAATGACATTCCAACTTGATTATTTAGCCCTCTTACGTCTTCTTTCGTAAGTAACTATGGCTCCTCCGATGATGATTGCGATCGCCCCGACGGTTATCGCAGGAACCCAATCCTGGCCATTAACCAATGCCACGGTCCCCCATCCTGCCGCAAATGCGCCTAAACCAGAAATGATCCCACCGAGCTTCTCGATTGGTGTTTGGGGTCTCTTTTTCTTTGTGGGCGTTTCGATCGTTCCAATTTCCTTCCCGCAGTTACCGCAGAATTGCGAGCCAGTTGTTGACACTCCGCACCAAGGACAATATTTCAATTGTCCCCACGAGGACGGCATCGGGGATTGAGTGGGTAGCTGATCCTGATTCATTGCAGGTGGGGATCTATAGGTCTGGTCTTGAGACGGAGACGGCTGAGGCGGATTCCCAGGTGGCATTTGGCCCGAACCGTTGTTTGATGGCTCGTTCGCATTATTCTGCATTAGCACATAAGGAGGTGGTACCGCCTTCCTCTTTCCTTTGCGCCTGAGCAAGACGAACGCGAGTGCGACCACTATCGCTCCGATCATGATGACGATGGCAACGAGAATGAATATGTCCGCGTTGCTCAGGCTTGGCACAGAAGTTATCGCGAAGCCGTAAATGATCGTGCTGAAGATCGGGTCGAGCTGGGCTCTAGCATCTCTGCTCTCGGAGCATATGATCGTCCAGAAGAATGAGTGACTGGCATCGATGATAAGAGCGACCTCTTGATGCACGTTGACGCCAGAATAGGAGTCGTCAATCCCGAACACCACGGCCGAGTAGTTCGAGATCTTCACATACTGCGGAGTGCCGGTCATTACCGCGTTCACTCCTTGCTTATTCATACCACTGATAGTTGATTGGACCATATGGCTCAGATAGGCCTGCGTGTCAGTTATGGACGCGTCCGTCCCGGTCTTCACACCGACGTTTGTATGAAAACCAGAGATGATCGGGCCCCAGATCAACGTGTCTGCTTGGTTGCCGCCAACGGTCGCATTATCCAGTGCTGTCCAGCCATCGGGAACGAGGATGGAATAGCCTTTAGTGTTATTGTGCCATGAGAAGCTAGGAGTCAGATAGCTAGGCGCGATAGGCGTGGACGATATTGGGGCGGTCTTCGCTCCTTCCCCAGCGGCATTGACCGCGCTGATGGAATACCAATAGGTCCGGTTGTTGATCAATCCAGTGTCTGGGTATGCCAGGTCTTGGGGGGTGGAGATAAGGGAGTAGTTCCCTGTCATGCTCATGGAACGATATACATTGAAACCTGTGACGTAGTAGCCGCCATCGCTGACCGGGGCTCTCCACGATAGGATCACCTCGCCATTGCCTGCGATCGCTGACAGATCGGTCGGGGTGCCGGGTACTCCCTTGATATTGGCACCCATGGTCAATCCATTGAAAATGCTCCCAGGTGCTGGAAAATCCGAAGCCGCATAGGCATGGCCTCTTATTCCTGCGGGAGTGCTATCGATCCAATCTTGGGCAACGAATGTTGGCGCGATCAGTCCCAAGAAAGTCATGGAGGTCAGGTTGCTACAATGGTAGAATGCGCCATACCAAATGGTCGTGACATTAGCGGGGATTGTTATTGACCTCAATGAATTGCATAATGAAAACGTTTGGTTCCCGATGAATGTGATCGCCCCTGAAATGTTCAGAGAAGTTAGGGAATTGCAAAGTCGGAACGATGAGTCCCCAATAGAATCAACGCTATCGGGAATGTTCACCGCGGTCAATAGTGGACAATCATTGCACGACCAACCTCTTATAGATGTGACGCTGCTGGGTACTGTGAATGCGCCCGTCCTTCCTCCCGGGCATTCAATCAAGGTCGTAATGTTTTTATTATAAAGCACGCCATCGACGCTAGCATAGTTCGGGTTGTCCGGGTTCACTGTTATTGATGTCAGGGAGGTGCAGTCTCCAAATGCCTGAACACCAAAGGTTGTAACACCGTTTCCTATAGTCATGGATGTCAAGGAGGTGCAGCCGTAGAACGCATCATCTCCTACGTGGTTGACGCTGTTAGGAATTGTTGCGGAAGTCAGGAAGGTGCAGTCATTGGCTGCAACGTCCTCAATGTAAGTGACACTACCTGGAATGATGAATGGGCCCACTTTTCCTCCCGGGCATTCGATCAGGGTTGTAATGTTCTTATTATAAAGCACGCCATCGACGCTAGCAAGGTTTGGGTTGCCAGCACTAACATTTATCGCAATCAGCGAGCTGCAGCCGCCGAATGCAGAAGATCCTATGACTGTAACATTGATTGGAATGGTAACTGAGGCCAGATGGGTGCAGTCTTGGAACGCATATTCCGCGATGGAGGTTACGTTGTTTCCAAGGTTTACAGAAGTCAGGGAAGTGCAGTAAGAGAATGCGCCATCTCCTATCACAATAAGGCTACGGGGAAGGGTCATGGATGTTAGGGATGCGCAGTCGCTGAACGCATATTCCTCGATGGAGGTTACGTTGCTTCCGATAATTACAGTGGTCAGGTAATTGCAGGAGTAAAATGCATCCCACGCGATGACCTTGACCCCATCGCCAATTTTCACGGATGTCAGGTTGGAACAGGAGTCGAATGCCATTTCCCAAATGACTGTTACATTGTCTGGAATAGTTACAGAAGTTAGATTGACATTGTTTTCGAACGCACTTGGCCCTATGTTGACTGTTGGGTACCCACCCAGTGCAGAAGGAATCGTTATTGTTCCACCTGATCCGTTATATCCTGTAATAGTGGCATTTCCACCGCTTACCGTATAAGTGTAGTCGCCAACCTGGCCCCCTGAGGAAACCACGTTGATAAGACTTGTATCAGAATTATCAGCTAGGTTAATCTCACGATCCACCACTGCTGTTACCAGTATGGTGAAGTTGCCGAGAGAGCTTGGGACCCAGCCGAAGGAAAACAAACCATACTGTCCCGGATTCAGGTCTGTCGCAGTGGTTCCGTTGACCGTGAAAGAGGTCTCGTTGCCAATGAAGCTCTTCGAACTATCAGAGTTCAAGAGATAAAACTCCAGGTGCGGTAGGATTGCAACATCGTTGCCGACGTTACTCACGTTCACTTTGATCGTTCCTTGTTCGCCTACGGTGAATATCGTTGGCGAGAAAATCATAGAAATCAATCGCAGATCGGGTCGAGGTGAGGAGGTAATTACCAGGCTCCTAGTCAAGTTAGCCACATTCCCGACTGAATCGCGGACGCTGAGCACTACATTGAAGATCTTTATCGTCGTGAATGTATGCCTAACCCATGCTCCGTTTCCATTGGTCGAATCACCAAAGGACCAGGTGAAGTTCAATGAACTGAAGTTCCCATTATTGTTGATCGTGGCGTTACCAGTCAAAACTAATGGCTGATTCTCCATTGCAGAAACGACATTGGTTCCGTTGCGCTGGATTATGAAGGACACTGTCGGCGGAGTCGTGCCAGCAGCCGCGCTTGAAACTGGGCAAGAACATCCTCCTAGCAATAATCCCGATAATAAAATCATTATAACAAAGGCAATCCTGGTCGACTCCTTAGGAAGCATGAGCAATTCACCGACTCTTTCCAGTTGTTTTTCGGTGGATATCAATGGGATGTGGACCTTTAAAAGGTGTTCTCGGTCAATCTGTAATGAACTCGTCGGAATTCAAACTACAGGGCATCAATCAGTTATCTATCGATTTCCACAATTGCCGCAAAATTGTGAATTAGTTGTTTGAGAACCATATCAAGGACAATAATTGAGGTCTCTGAAAATGTGTCAGGCGGCATGAAACTGTAGCATAATCTGCTGAATAGCGATTTATTATGGGTGAGACAAAATCGTTTGCCCGCAATTATTGACACGATGTGGTGTCGGAATAGATATTGAAGGGACCATAATGGAAAGTTAGAGTACTAGCGTACTCTGCGATCGGGATTTCGAATCCAAGATCGAATGAATAGATTCGACCGTTGCTCAGATCGCTTGGCAGATTGTTCCGGAGCTCAGAATCCCATTTGTATGAGGCACCGGTATTTGTCTTCAATTCGAAACTCGATGGACCGACCGGCATGTCTTGATTTTGATTCTTGTCTTGCATTTCCACATATACCCTAATGAATTGAAAGCCAGCAGGGGGTGATGCAGAAGTGTCCGCATAGGCCGCAGCAGCGAAATAGAGATTGACGTTCGATGCGGTAACGATCATCAATATAGCTATCGAAGCCGCAATGCCGATCGACCAGATTGCTATTCTTCCCGATCTCCGTTTCCAGAATTTATTGGGGCTGACATTGACATTCTTCCTGCTTTGGGAGATTGAAGATTTGGGAACGCTTTTATCAACCTCGCTGGCCTTCCACTTCAATATGTCTATGGCATGTTGGCTCATCTCTGCTTTGGAGGCAAGCCGGAGCATCTTCTCCGCCAGGTACTGGAAATTGATCCAATAAGGCCAGATCGCTATCTCTCCATGGTTGCTTTTGATTCCCACCTGGACGTTCCTGTAACCTTGCCTGCTCTGTCCGGTCCAGACCTTGGAGACCTCGTTCCATTGAATTAACCGTATCGACCTTTGACCGGAATCACCGAGCCTGCGTTCGTCGATGCCTTCCTCAGAAACGATGAACATTGAATTGGCCAGCCTCTGGAGATAATTATAAAGAAGCGGTATCAGTACTGCGAGGATTATTATGCCAGCTATTGCAAAATCGGGTGCCAGGTCTCCAAGGCGGTACATTTGGATAACATTGTTATTTGTGAAGAATACAACGATCACCAAACAAGCTATTGCAGAGCACCCGGTCAGCCCGATCACATAGTTCCGTACTGGGTAGTCTTCGTAGACAATGTGCCTATCCTTTTGGGCAGATGCTTCGGTGGTCGTCTCCTCCACAGCTTTGGCGATCCAGGCTTTGCGGGTGTTGATGGCGGATTTCGACGTGAAAAAGGTCAAAATGATTGCTATGGCTGATATGATGAGCAGGACCAGAATCTCCAGATTACTGTCCGTCGGTTACCACCTAGCGCCACTATCCGGATAAAAGATATTTTTAGATTGCCATAGAGTAATATTTAGATGGTCCGCGTCATGAATCAATGCATCTGGAAGCGGAAAGTCGAGGTGAAAACCCTTTTGTCATAACAGTTTCACAGTCCGAATCTCACCGCATCACGATGGTTTTGGAATATATTCGCGAAAAACCTGATGGCTTGTTGACCGCAGTCTGCAGTTAGGGCATCTTTCAGACCGCAATTTCGATCTATGGCATCCTAAACAGATAACATATTTCAGATCGATGCCCTCAAGCGTAGTCGCATATTGCATCGCTCTTATCCTGTGTTTGGGCATGACCATCTTGTTGTGATTCATCATCGGATAGTACTAGCCGACGTTTTGCTACTTAACGAACGGTATTATACCAAACGTTGATATCAAACACGTGCGCAAAGCAATCAATGGATCCGAACCTCACCGCCTGCACCAAAGCGTTCGGTTCAAGCTTAACGTGCCGGTCATTTCTTTGTTCGCAAATGGAGAATCTTGTCTTTGGATTTCTTCGATTGCAACTGTAGGATTTTGTCTTTTGCTTTCTTTTCGATCATGGTCTTCTTTAACTCGTCCTTATCGACTTCTTTCTTTTCCTTGGCCTCTATTACGGCGACCTTTTTCCTTTCCTTAGCATCGACCTGGGCAACCTTTATCCTTTCCTTAGCTTCGATCTTGGAAATCTTACGGATTACTTTTACTTTCATAACACAATGAATCGAAACAGTCTTCTTAAAAACATGCCCGAGCGATGATTAAATTTGTTATTCTTTGCGGATTGGTAACGCTATTTGAACTCCCCCCCAAGATGAGAATGATTCCATCGAAGCCCGTAAGGACACTTATCCATGATCTTAAACTTTAATGCCACCAGGTCCCTCAAACTCGTTGAGCTGATTTTTCGTTTATCCCCCATTAAAAACACCAATAGATCAGGCTCCGTCAGCTCGATTCACTTCATCTTTAGCTTTTGCAGCTCCTTCTCATTCTCTAGGAGGATCGAGAGCAGCTTTCCTTCCACCAGATCGACGAAGTTTGAACCGTTTATGGCCTGGGCAATAGAGATGAATTTGCCCGAATTGTCGAGACGATTTAGAACTCTCTTTTGGAATTTGCGATACATTCTCCTTTGTCTTCTAATCTCTTTATTCTTTTCGATCTCTTCTTCAGATGCCATGCTCAGTGTCAGACATCCTTTATTCGCATTCTAACTTATCGGTTCAAAAACCATTCCTAGTCTAATGATTGTTGGATTCTGGAAGGTTTATCCTCCAATGTCCTTAAAGACGACCTAATAAGTTGGTAAGAGCAAAGGCATTGAGCGAATGATAGATGTTTGATTCTTAGAGTACTGAAGCGTTTTATCCTGCAGGAAAGGGATTATTGGAAGGTGTTTATCCTTACTCATTATTTTTTGCCTTTGCGATTATACATGACAAGTAGCGCTGCCACCAGCACTCCTGCGATCACTCCGATGCCGACATAGATCAGAGTGTTGTCCGTTTGAGATGATGCGCTGATTGGCGCTGAAACAGATCCAGTCCCGACAGCGTTGTTCGCAACGACATGGTAGGAATAGATCGTTCCCACTGTTCCTGATGTATCGATATATTCCATCGTGGAGGCATTGACAGTGGCGAGTGGCTGCGAGCCGCGGTACACAATGTAACCTGTAATTGGGCTGCCACCGTTCGACAATGGAGCTTGCCATGTTATTATCACTTTGTTTGGCCCGGGCGTAGCTGTTACACCAGTAGGTGCCCCAGGCATGGTCATTGGCATTGCTGTCACTGAGATGCCCTGAGCGTTGTTTCCGGCAGCGTTATGCGATGTGACCGTGAAGTAATAGCTCTGTCCGTTAATAAGCCCGGTGATGACATCCGTTAACCCAGTGGGATAGTTAGAAAGAGCGACGCCATTCTGATATACAACATAGTAATCGATGCCCCGTCCGCCATTGAAAGCCGGGCCAGTCCAGTTCAAAGTGGCTTGAGCATTGCCAGCTAGGGCTGCAAGTCCAGTAGGAGCATTCGGTACCGTAAACGGAATAGATGTCACTTCACCAGATTGAGTACCTATGCCAGCGATATTGCACGCTGCCACTCTAAAAGAATAGTTTTGTCCGTTGATCAGGCCGGTTATTATGTTGATTATTCCAGTGTGATAATTGAGAAGCATGATTCCATTCTGATACACAACATAGTAATCAATGACCCTACCGCCATCGAAGGATGGAGCAGTCCAGTTTAATGTCACTAGAGAATTGCCAGCTATGACCTTCAGTCCAGTCGGAGCATTAGGAGTAGTGAAAGGCATTGATGATGCAGAAGAGGTCATCGCTCCTTCACCAGCTGCATTAACTGCGACAATCTTGTACCAATAGGTTTGACCATTGGTCAATCCGGTATCTGAATAATTTAGTCCTGAGAGTGAGGCGATCAAGGAGAATGTTCCCGCCTCGTTAGTTGAACGATAGACCCTATAGTCAATGATATTACTTCCGCCATTGAATGCTGGCACGTTCCAGCTCAATGTTACTTGGGCGTTGCCAGGTGCGACCGTTAATCCCTGGGGAACATTTGGCACTGTGAATGGTGCCGATTGGACGGTGAGGGATTGAGTCCCTTTTCCGGCTGGGTTATGTGCAACAACGGTAAATGAATAGCTTTGCCCATTACTAAGTCCAGTTACGAGTATGGTTGTGTCGGTCGGATGATTGGCCAAAGCAATGCCATCCTGATATACAACATAGTAATCGATGGGATTCCCGCCATCGAAGGATGGAGCAGTCCAATTCAGTGTGACCTGAGCGTTACCAGCTATAGCTTGGAGCCCTATTGGAGGGCTCGGCACAGTGTATGGAGTAGCCATGATTTCGCTTGTCTTACTTCCCTCTCCAACCGAATTGACAGCGCTCACCCAATAATCATAAATCTGACCATTATTGAGCGAAGCATCGGTGTAAGTTAGCACATTGTCAAGGAAGAAAATCCCTGTTGAGAAACCTGTGATGTTTGACGTGCTGAAATAGAGGTTGTAACCGGTTATAGCGCTTCCGCCATTGAACGATGGCGCGGTCCAATTAAGATGTATCAGACCATTGCCAGGAACGGCCATGAACCCGGTCGGAACGTTTGGCAGGGTGGCGGGGGTGGCCACAGCTTCGTCAGATTTCGGCCCCTCGCCAACCGAATTGACAGCGCTTACCCAATAATCATAGGTTTGGCCGTTATTGAGCGAAGAATCGTTATAAGCAAGCACGTTGCCGAGGAAGAGGATTTCCTCCGATGATGCTGTGCTGATATAAACGTTATAGCCGGTGATATCGCTTCCTCCATTGAACGCTGGCACCGTCCAGCTCAGCTTCACTTGGGAATCACCAGGAATAGCCGTTAGGCGCTGCGGGACATCTGGCACGGTAGCGGGAGTAGCCGAAATAGTGGACGTTGTCGCCCCTTCTCCAGCGATGTTAATCGCGCTGATCTTGTACCAGTAGGTTTGGCCATTGTTCAAATTGGTGTCATCGTAAATCATGCCTGAGGGCGAGGCAATCAAGGAGTAGGTTCCCGTCTCGGCATTGGACCGGTAAACCTTGTAGCCAGTGATGCTACTTCCTCCATTGGAGCTGGGAGGCTGCCAGGTGACGGTAATATAGCTGCTATGGCCAACTGCTGCCACATGCTGTGGAGCGCCTGGCACGGATGAGAATATGGTGGTTATTGGGCTTCCTAAGCCAGTGACGAGGTCGTAGCCTGGACCAGCTGGATATCCGTTCGATCCGCTTGTAATATCCCGGAAGTATGATGGGGAAGATTGTTTGGCATCCTGGTAGAAGTTGCTGTCGCCACTCGTTTGACTTAGAGCTTGAATCGCTGCCCACTGTGGAGCTCCGACGCTCGTTCCACCAGCATCCCACCATCCTGTTGATCCCTGATAAGGTGTGGTATCATAAACAAAAACGCCGGTATTTAGATCCGCATCATAGGAAACGTCGGGAGTGGCACGGTTCGGATAGGTCAACCCGTAGATTGTTTGGTAAGATGGCTGTTGCTCATATGCGCTCACTCCGCCTCCGCTTCCGCTCCAAGCCGTTTCGGAAATCACGGCTCCGTTTGAGTCCAGATTAAGTGTTGTTCCGCCAACGCTCACAACATTTGGTGAACCTGAAGGCCATTCAACGCCTGAGCCGTTATCGCCGATGGATGCGAAGAAAACTATTCCAGGTTTTACAAAGTTCGAGTCATAGACATGCTCGTTGGAGAATTCGCTTCCACCCCAGCTCATTGAAACCGCCACTACGCCCGGATAACTCGTGGCATAGTTAACAGCAGCAAGAAGATCGGTTAGGCTGTTTGAATTTGCCTCTACCAGCAATATTGTCGCTTGCGGAGCTATGGCATGTGCCCATTCAACATCGATGGAGATCTCAAACGCCCATCCTCCGTCTGTGTTAATGGTGGTGGCCATTTTATGTTCGATTAAATTCGCGTTCGGAAGATGGAAGGAACTGCTGAAGGTAGCCAGATCACTGACAATGGTCGGGTCGTCGTAGGCGTCGACGATTGCTATGGTCGTTCCGGCTCCATTAGTAGTTGAGAAAAGGTTGTATGCGTTTATGATTTGGGTTGGGGAGAGTGGGTCAGGTCCTGAAGCTGCTGCTGGACGGGCATAAAACAATGGGTGCGCGGTCCAATTGTTATCTTGTGTTGCTGCTTTGGCCGTTGCTGTGATTCCTGAGAAGCTTGCTACGAGAATGAGTAGTACTAGAACGAAGAGAGTGCATGCCCTGCTAAAATGAAATTTAAACAACATCTTCCCCCTGGAGATTAATATTCATTATTCAATTATTAAGTTTTCTCCTAAAAGTCTCTTTATTCTACTCTATCTCTTCGTAACTTCTAATTCTTCCTGATTCGGACAATAATGGCCGATAATAGAATGATTTGGAACGATTGATTCGCTTCTATCATTCCATGTAGCCAACATGAATGAAGATGTGGCTTTGGAACGATTGGCACGATACATTACTACTCTTTAATGGAAGAAAAAGAAAGAGAAAGGGCTTACGCTTGGAATCTAAATCAAACCTCTATTAACGTTTTAGCCAGATAGGATTCTGACAAATCCCACCTTGTCCTCTATTTGAACTGACTAAATCCCCAATCGCAGAGCTTTGTTGTGCGGCAACGATATAACGATAATTTTCTCTAATTCCTAAAAGAGAATGAGAAGAATAGATGCGGACGTTTCGGACGAATCGGATGGATCCTCCTCGCAACGATTCAATCGAAAAATGGTAGAAAAAAGGTTCAGCCCTTGATAACTAGGTAGGAAAATGCCTTTTCCATAAAATTAATCGGAAAGGTGCCTTCCGACTAAAAAAAAGCTAGAAGATGGAATTCACATTTAGATGGTCAGGTAGTCTTTCAAACCATCAACTGACATTATTCTAACCACTGACTAACCAATCATTAGAAGATAACCCAGATGCCGACAGATGTGATGAAATGGTTAGTAAGGTTAGAAGATGGAAAAAAGGTAAGGATGCAAGAAAGAAAAATGGTGAAAGGGTTTAGGGAACAGGCGAGCATTGACTTAAGCGATTCATCCAGCGATATTTCAAGAGCCATTTTTGGCGTCTTAAATCCTTTTATGGCTTTTCACATCGAACTTATCTAAATACTGAAATGACGATTATTTTTCAGGAATTGCATGGCAAAAATAATTCCGGCCGCAGATGTCACCAAGGCCGAGATACACCCTTCCCAGAGGTCTAGGACATCAGCGATTATTATTATCACCCTCATTCTCGCGTTCTATGTTGTGATATTAGATGTGATTTGGTTCGTATTTTTTGCACTGCTCTGCATTTACCTGTTGGCTGGAGTATTGTTTGCAGGCTTTCGAGTGGATGATGAAGGCGTAAGGAAGCTAGAAATATGGCGACGCAACACCCTGGTACGATGGGATGAAATCGAACGAGTGAGTGAAATCAGAACCGCAGACCGATGGGGTGCATATTGGCTCACAATGAACAACGGAAAGCGTAAATATCAAGATTTTACGACGCATGACCGGAATGGCGGAATTCGAAATTCTTGCCAAAAGGCATCTTCCCGAAGAGAAGTATATGACGGCGTTCAGCGGATAATCCTCAACTGTGCAACCTAACATGGACAAAATCGATTACTTCAATTTCTCGATACTGGATTACATCAATTCCGAACCGGAGATTGAGGGTTTAGCTTCATTTTCCAAAGCTCGGACTTCAAGGCATTCTTGATGCAATTCTTAATACATCTGAAGCAAATTCAATCATTGAAGTTAGATGGCATTCAACAAGTGGCAGAAGGTCATCTCAATTACTGTGGTGGCAATCACGATTCTATCAGGCATTGCTATCGCTCTTAATGGAATTCAATCATCTGGCAAAGAGATAAAATGGAGCATCTCTCCAGGAGGGGCATTGCTCTATACGCCCTTGTTCAACAACAATGGGTCAATGTACATCTGGTCTTACACCTCCGTTGGCCAAGGCAATGAACTCTATTCCATCTCTCCTCAGGGAAAGCTACTCTGGACGAAAGAGGTCTTTGGCATTGAATCAGCCGCTGTGAGTTCGAATGGGACAATCTATTGCGGTGGACTTCTGAACTCGACAGATAAATCCCCTAGTCTCTGGGCCATCGGCTCGAATGGTTCAATGGAATGGGTCAATCCCTTCCGCAATGGAGATTTCTATTCAATCCGAATTGGACCGGACGGGGGCATTTATACACTCTTCAGCACTCTTTACAGTGAGCCGCAAGTGGGAGGCACTCGAATCGCCAAGTTCGGTCAGGATGGAAGACTCCTTTGGTACCTGAGTCCCGGCAACGATATCTCCTTCGGGAGTCTCGGCTTCATGACTAATGGTACTTTGATGTCTTATTCGAGTGATAGCCACTTCAATTGGATTGATGCAAATGGTTCAATTCTTTGGCGTGGCACCATCTCAACCCCTGTGGATTATTGTTTTTTCGTCAATGATACTCTCTATGGAGTGTTAGACTCTTACGCCGACCCACTGTGGTATGGCGGGCTCTATCATTGCAATCTTAATGGCTCAGTTCTCTGGAGGTATGTGCCGGGTATTCAGAACGTTTCCTTGGGCAGTGAGATGATTCAGGATGCGAAAGGGATGCTTTATTATGAGACCAGTGTGCAAACTGCGACCGGATATCCCAAATCTCTTGTTGCATTCGACCAGAATGGAACGGTGCATTGGAAATATCAGCAAGGAACGATGTCATTTCCAGCTTTGTATGATGGCCAAATTGTCGTGGTTAATAACGATGGAATCACAGCCCTCGATAATAGTGGCAATGTGAAGTGGACTCTTGACGGGATTAGTGGCTGGGCGATTTATAGCTCAAATGGCCAATTATATGTAATCGGCCAAAACACAATAACCGTGGTCGGGGACAGCACATCAATTCTTACGACGGATGGGGCATTAATTGGTGTGCTCCTTATTTCGGTCGGTCTTGTGACCCTTTTGGCGATTTGGATTGTAAATGAAACGACGAAAAGAGGAAAAAATAGACCATGAAACGTGTAACCCCACGTGTGTTCGAAGCTAAGGAAAAGCTAGAAGGTGCCTCGGGATTTAATAGCCATAAGAATTACTTGAATCTGGGATGCACCGTCTTCGTCTCCTTCCTTCTTTTGACCCCCATATTCATCATCGGTGCAAATACAGCCTTCGCCTTATCGACCGGGGATTACGATTATCAACTCATCAACAACGGCACAGCGATTGAGATAACTCATTACAATGGCGGCGGGTACCCCGTGATACCTGATGCAATAGAGGGGAGGCCAGTTACGTCGATTGGACCGTATGCGTTCTCGAACTGTACCGATTTCACCTCAATAAACATCCCCGGGAATGTCACAACTATCGGGAATTATGCATTCAACGACTGTGAAAGGCTGGCCTCGGTGAACATATCTAACGGCGTAATGACCATAGGGGAGGGGGCATTCTACGACTGTTACTCTTTGACCTCGGTGACCATTCCCAAGAGCGTCACGACTATAGGGGACAGCGCATTCTCTTGGTGCAATCATATGACCTCGGTGGCGATTCTCGGCAACGTTAAGTCTGTCGGAAATTACACGTTCATGGCCTGCGCCTCTTTGGCATCAATGACCATCCCAGATAGTGCCATTTATATCGGAGACTCTGCGTTCTGCTCAACTGCCCTGACCAACGTTACCATTCCCAGAAACGTAATATCAATCGGTGACGGGGGGTTTGCGGGCTGTTCCTCTCTGACTTCAATTGAGGTCAACGCAAGCAACGTGAATTATGCCAGCTTCGATGGCGCACTGTACGATTTCTATGATGGTAACACAGGATTCACCACCCCGACATGGTACGGTGTAAGCACCGAAACCGCAATACGACCTATGAGCACCCCGATAACAGAAATCATGGTTTTGATTGTGATTGCGACCATCGCAGTATTGCTAGTTGCCTATTTCCTCTTGAGAAAGCCAAATGAAAAGAAATAGATAGACTCAAAACCCTAAAGAACTAAAAGATGTTCTTCATATTGAATCGAGACCTTTAATCTGACTGGCATATCGTAAATGCGGAGCGGAGATTGAAGTCTAGCACATTTCTTGACCGAACCCAAGGATTAAGGATGTGTGAAGTAAATCTTGTATGAACTCATGAAATGTCCCAAGTGCGGGGGGGAAATGGAACATGGATTCTTGGCTGTTCCACGCTGAGAGCGTGTATACCATCGACTGGTATGATAAGAAGCTTGAGATGGCTTTCATGTGAACCCCATAAAAAGAGAGCCAATTATCACACCCAGTCTTTGGTGGATGACGGAGATAGAGGGGTTTCGCTGCTCTGCTGACCATCTAGTCGTTCTTGATTACGACAAGGTCTATTATCCAGTGTCAGGCAAGACCAAAGAAGAAAAATAGATTAATTAAAGGTTTGTGCGCCGCTAACGCATTTCCCTTTTGATTGAATCAAAATGATAGATGTCTGGATAAGAACAGTATTATATCCGTCGTGTTTGCACAGACAAAATCCAATCAAACGGTTGTCGAAAACCTTCCATCAATCGAGTGAATGTATTTGGAAATCAATGCGATAAACCATGAATCTGGGTCATCTGATTGCCGACTAATGATATCAAACGAGGTGGTCATTGATTTAAAGAAAAAGAGACGGTTAGTAGTGGAAGTTGCCAACACTCTTTCGTTCTCAATGAAATCGATGTAAGCGTTTGCATTTGGAATCAACAGAGAGTCAACCCTTTTCATTATTTGATAAGGTGGATATCCTTTCAATGAGCATTTAACGTGACCAATTCTCCAATCTTCTATATCCAATGATATTGCTCCAGCCATTTATTGTTGGTGCGGTCCAATTCAAGGTCACTTGGGCATTTCCGGGGGAGGTCTCGAATCCGATAGGGGCATCTGGAATGGATATGACCGCGCCCATCGTCAATCCACTAAGGTCTCCTCCTGGCGCGGGGAAATTCGATGTTGCCGGTGCATGCCCTCTAATATTTGCTATGCCAGCAGTCCAATTCACTCCAACCGTCGGCATCACAGGTTCTGAGAAGATTATCACGGTAAGGCTAGTGCAGTAGGAGAAGGCGTAGCTTCCAATGGATATCACGTTGATGCTAATGGTCACATTGGTTAGAGAGGTGCACAATGCGAACGTGCCATTGCCAATGGTCGTAACGCTGTTCGGTATGATTACTGAGGTCAGTGGGCAGTTTTGAAACGCGTAGTCCCCGATGGACGTTACGCTTGAGCCCAATGTCACGGAGGATAGTGAGGTGCAGTCCTCGAATGCACTGGTCCCGATGGACGTGACGCTGTTAGGGATGATAATGGATGTCAATGCGGAACAGCCGAAGAATGCAGCATTTCCTATCGCCTCTACTGGATACCCACCGAGTGTAGATGGGATGATTACCGCTCCGTCAGCACCAGTGTCAGCATTGATGATGGCGCCACCGTTGCTCACGGTGTAAGAATAATCACCAGATTGGTTCGCTGAAACCGTATCCACGGCAACGATTAAGAGTGTTCCAAGAAGCAACAGCATCGCAAGGGTTGTGGATGCTAATTGCAATCCAAGTCTCTTATTCATTAATACCCCCCCAACTCACAATATGTGATATGAGGCACAGAAATATTTAGTCTTGATTTGGATGATGTATTTAAAGAGATTCGTGCCGCAGTCAAGCTGGCTGAGTCATAATGCACCGTTGGCTGTACGTATTAGTGAGAGTGGCTCGAAAGCAACTTAAGTACTGAAATATCGATTATTTTCAGGGATTGCATGGCAAAAATTATTCCAGCTGCGGATGTCACCAAGGCCGAGATTCACAATTCCTGGAGACATAGGGCATCAGCAATCATCATTATCACTATCCTTCTTGCATTCTACACTTTGATAACAAATGTGATTTGGTTCGTATTTTTTGCACTGCTCTGCATTTACCTGTTGGCTGGAGTATTGTTTGCAGGCTTTCGAGTGGATGATGAAGGCGTAAGGAAGCTAGAAATATGGCGACGCAACACCCTGGTACGATGGGATGAAATCGAACGAGTGAGTGAAATCAGAACCGCAGACCGATGGGGTGCATATTGGCTCACAATGAACAACGGAAAGCGTAAATATCAAGATTTTACGACGCATGACCGGAATGGCGGAATTCGAAATTCTTGCCAAAAGGCATCTTCCCGAAGAGAAGTGGATGGGAGCGTTTAGCGGATAATCCCCAATAGTATTGGAATCTAATAATAAAAGAAGAATTGGCGATTCCATTGCGTCCCAAGCCTGAACTTAATCGCATACTAACAAAGGGGAAGAAAGGAACTTGGGCTATGACTCCGTTCAGTACACGAACGGGATAAGGCGCTTGGTATGGCCCCTGTATTCTTCGTATTCGGCCCCGAACCGTTCGATGAGCATCCTCTCCTCGAGCTTGATTCGATGAAGGAGCAGTGGCACGATAAGTAAAATGACCAGGAAGCCAAGCACACTCGATACAATCAATGGAATTCCAAGATATAGCAAGATGAGCCCGAGGTATGCGGGATGTCTTATCCAACGATAGATACCGTTCTTGACCAGGGTGTGGCCCTCCCTTATGCGTAGGCGTCCAGAGAAGTTCTTCTTCAATGTGGCTATGGCCACAAGCCTGATGATTACGCCCAACAGAAACATCCACACGCCGACCCACCTCATTGCTAGGTCGAGGCCAGAGAACGATTTGTTTCCGTTGACGGCCATGCCTGTGGGGTCCAAGTAAGAAACCACCAGGCCAAGTCCTAGGATGGCGAACAATTCCGCGTAAAAGAATCGGCTCTCGTATCGCTTCTTCTCCATTGCCCCTGAAATTTGCTAACTGATTATAACTCTATGTTCAGTAAAAAAAGTAGAGAGGATATCGAGCCAACTTGTTCATTCCAGATAACGGTTTCTTGAAATTCTCCATCGAGCGAGTCTGCCGCAAACGTCGAAGAGTTGGCACGTCGTTATCCTATTGTTGATGAAAGAAGGGAAAGGGTTTGCAGCTCAATGAACGCCCGAACCTTATCGAATCAGAGAGAGTTTACCCTAGAAGCCTCTAGAATCGCTAGGAGGGCCTCTTCTCATCGATTTAACCATACTTTACGGGCCTAACGTGCTCGAAGGCTTCACTTCATAGGGAGTCGATTTGAGAAAGATTTGTGAAGGGTTTTTGCACCGCTATCGCATTTTTCTTTTGATTGAAATCGAATATTGAGCATCTGGACGGACCCGTTGTTATTCTGAAGGGAAGCTCGAACACGTCTTAAATACCTTAATATTGATTATTTTTAGGGATTGCTTGGCAGACGTCATATCAGATGCCAAAGTCGAGATTCGATACTCCATGAGATATAAAGTACTGGCAGTCATATTTTCACTCATTATCATTGGTATTTATTTAAGAATCAGTCTGATTTCATTTGAAGTCGGGATTGTATACCTTTTCATACTTCTAGTCAGTTGCTTCTTCTGGTGGTCTGAATTTTTACTCACGTGGTATTTGGTAGATGATGCAGGAATAAAGAATTATGGTATACGGCGAAGACATTCCTTTGTGCGATGGGAAGATGTCGATAACATAGAGGCAAATTCGACGTTCGATGTATATAGACTGGTTGCCGACGGGGGAAGAACTGTACTAAAAATCAAACGACGAATGACTGGAATGTCACAGTTCGAGGCCCTTGTTAAGAAGCATCTTCCGGGAGAGAAATGGAAAAGAGCTTTTGTCGGATAATCCTCGATTTGCCCCTCTGAAATGCTTATGATATCGCATGCTTATTGAAGCAATACGAGCCTTGAAAATCAGATAGCGAAGGAAAAGGAAAGTCTCAGACCTTTTATCGAAGCAAGAGACTCCATCCTCAAATGGTCTCAGATAGGGACTGGGATGCAAAAGCATCATGTGCTTCGGTCAAAGTCTGAGATTTACGCTATTCTTTATGCTGGAGCAAGAGTGAAAGGAGGAACTCGCCTGCCCACAAATGAAAAATTCTATTCTGGACCGGACAAACCCGCAACCTCTTATTCGCTTTATTATATCGGGCTTTGCGATAGCGATGAATTTCGATTGGAAGGTGTGCCCAGCGCAGCCACGGTGTCGAGGAGCACAAATGGCGAATCGGTCGCTGATTACTCTGACTCAATAATCCGATTCAACGACTCAAGGAAGTCCACCTTCAAGAGAGTGTCTGGATTCGGTGCCATGCCATCCAAGCGGGTCAGAGCCTCGCACAGATTCGATTTATTCTATGATGAGAGAGGGGTGGAACAAATGCGCATGGAATCGGGATTCGACCCTTGCTCGTGGGTAAGCCCTGAGGCTGATTTGGAATGCCTTCCCGTTCTAGCAATCCTGACCAGATTCATTCAATTGAAAGAGGCCGAGTTCACTCATTCATATGCGGGGGGAGGTCCAGATGCTGTTTGAGAACCTCAGATAGGTCTTGTTTAGTCAATTCGAGGAAATAGCCAGGTTGATGCCAAGAAAAGCAATGAGACGGTTATCAAGATTCCCAAAGAACCGATAATCAAGGTGGGCGATAGCTTACGAGTCTCTCTCCATTCTTTCAGACCGTAATAAAGAATAACGACTGACAAGCCAATGAAGAACAGGTCAGCCCATGCGACAATGCTTCCTTTACCCCAAGCAATGAATAGGGCGATGGCAACCACGCAATAAAGGAAGATGGCTCTTCCGACATTCATCCTGGTCCCCTCATTGGAAGCCAAGCTCCTCCTCTACGAACTTTCGGAATCCTATGTAGTATGCCCCCTGTTGGATAGGAGTCTTCTTGCAGTAGTAGATTCGACGTTCCTTTGGCGAGACCAGAACTGGGAGTTCCCAAGCGGAAAAGTGCCACTCCGGGATAGTGTTGGTCGTCCACGTCTTCATGTTCTCAGGAATTGCATCGGAGACGAGAACCGGGACTGAAAGGAGACCGCCTCCAAATCCCCTAGGAATGAGAGAGTTGCGATTAGCCAGTGCGTACTTAGTAGCTTGTTTCGAGTAGTCTTTGACTGTCTTGTCATCGACTGGATTCAAATCCGAGGCGATTATGAAACGGGCTACCTTAGCCAACTTCAAGGGGTCGATTGCGCTCCTGACGGCAACTAACTCAAAGCGATAGCTACCCGATTCGACGTTCCTGGTGACAGAGAACCCGTGGCCGCATAATCTATGAGTAAGCTGGTCGAAGAATTCGTCGTATTGGCCCACAAGAAATCTAGCTCTCTCTTGTTAATTAATGGTTTCTTCTTCAGCCATCATCCTGAAGAAAAGTGGATGGGAGCGTTTTGCGGATAATCCTCGATTATTACAGCATCTCGATGCAGAAATGCTATTAACTGTCATTCCGTTTGAAGCATTACGAGCTTGGAAAAGCAATTAGCCAAGGAAAAGCAAAGTCTCAGACCGCTTATCGAAGCAAGAGACTCCATCCTCAAATGGTCTCAGATAGGGACTGGGAAGCGAGAGCATCATATCCTCAGTTCAAAATCTGGGGTTTATGCCGTTCTTTATGGTGGGTCAAGAGTCACAGGAAGAACTCGCCTGCCCATAAACGAATATTCGGTTCATAATAGAATCACACCCACGACCTCTTATTCACTTTCTTATATCGGACTTTGCGAGAGCGGTGAGTTTCGATTAGAGGGTGTACCTAAAATAGCCAATGTGACGAGGACTACAGATGGTTTCTTGGTCGCTGATTGGTCCGAGCCCAATATCCGATTCCACGATTCAAGTAAGTCTATCTTCAAGATGGTTAATGCAATCGGTGCCATGCCATCTAAACGTGTCAAAGCGTCACACAGATTCGACTTCTACTATAATGAGGAAGGTGTGGAACAGATGCGCATGGAGTCAGGATTCGGCCATCGCTTATGGGTAAGCTCTGATGCGGATTTGAACTCCCTTCCCATTCTCGTAATTCTAAGCAGATACATTCAATTGAAACAAGCGGAGCATTTGGTTGCGCATTTTGGTCCAGACGTTATATAAGATGATATGAATTGCGCACTTGGACCTGAGAAAAGTAAAGGGGTTTGTGCGCCGCCATCGCATTTCCCTTTTGATTGAAACCGAAACTCGATGCCTGGATGAGAATGGCAGTACGGCTCCATAACCTTCAATCGTTGCCCATTCAATAGGTCTACTTCCAATCAACCAAAATATCTATCCTAGCCAAGATTAATAGAACTCAGTGCAATCTATACTCTGGAGAAAATGGAGAAGAACGAGAGCAAACGTCATTCGATATTCTGGTCGTACGGCGTCCTTTTGTTACTAACGTTTGTGACCCTTTTTGGCCTGGGGGCTGCTAATCTCCTGGTTCGTGTGCTAAGCAATGGAACGATGGACTACTCGACGACCCTTATAATCAGCGGTTTCATTGTTGCTGGAATCCTTATGATTATCATATTAATGTGGGGAACAAAGAAGAAGCTCTAGTGACGACGAATTACAGCAGTATGGAAGTGGGGTTTCGTTCATTAATGAGTGTGAGATAAAGGTCGTTTGTCAAGGGCATCCTTCTTAATTGAGCCTTATCTGAAAAAGAAGATGGAAGGGGTTTGCAGCTCATTAGATGCACGAAAGTGCTTTATTCGATTCATTAACCGCGCTTAGTGGCAAACCTGTACGCACCTATGAGAAGCATCAGGAAACCCAGGATGAGTAGAGCTGTGCCTAAACCTGAGCCTCGCAATGAACTGTGAATGGTCGATACCGCAATGCCAGCAATCACTAGGATTATTCCTAGGATGCCTAATATCAATACATGCGTACTGATGCTTATTCCAAATATCTTCATTTCAAATTCCCCCTTCCCATCCTAAAAAGGCGTGTTACTCTCTAGAGGTAAATAATTATGCATCACTAGAAATAGAAAGAAGGCAAGGGTTTGCTTATCTCTCGTATGCTTCTTGAGGATGAATTGCCCGACCTGGGGCAGAATTGACAGTCAGCCATTCAGAATGATGGGCAAGAATCCCACCTAGTCTGTTTATCTCCTCCCTCCCGGAGGTATATTTCCCAAGATTCGTTCTGAAAACCACTCAGAAGGGGCGACTTTTGACCACCCCCTCCGTCTCTCGTCGACTAGCATTGTGCCCGAAATGAGTATCGAAAGCCAGCCAAGGAAATAGCCGATGGCGAAGCCAGTCTGATATTGTAAGCTATTAACTGGATTTAATGGGGAGGGCAATTTTGAAAGGACGTAGGAGCTCATGGTGAAAGAAAGTCCCATTATTCCGATGAATGCGGCGATAACGAACCATCTATTGAGAATTGAAAGCAGCATCCCAGCGATGAAAAGAGACGCGCTGAGCAAAATCGCGAGATTATTGGCGGCAAACAAATCAATAAGATTCGTCTCATTTTGGGCAAGGACTGTTCCATTTTGCCAAATGAATCCATCATCCCAAGGCAGGAATAATGAAAATAGGCCAATAGCCACTCCAACGATTGCAATCTCGATTCGGTCACTCAATCTGAAATGACGTTGAGCGAACGTGATAAAGCTTGATTGGTGATTTCGAGGAGTTAAAGTGAGATTGCTGCCGCAGGCGGGGCATTCACTAGCGGTCGATTCGACATATTGACCGCATTTCGGGCAATTCATATCAATGATTCCGGTTTACCTCTGACATTATAAGATTATGCCTATCTCATATTCTGATAGAAAAGAAGGTAAAGGGTTTCAGCTCAATGAACGCCCGAAGGCTATAACCACACGATAAGCAATCCTCGATTCGTGAAGAAGACGTTGTGGCTTTGACTGCCGCCTATTAATGCCCTCGTATGAATTAGTGCCTTTTGCTACTGATACAAGCCCCTCTTTTCAGTCGATGTAGTTCTCTTGCGTTCATCAATGAGTATTGAGAGAGCCGTTAAGATTCACAACCCACTTATCGTTCACATACTTCTCAAAATCAGTTCCGGGTCACATTCTCGCAAGACCATGAGTCCTTCCGTTCCCTGTTCGAACCTGCCTTTACTTGAGTCACCTTGAATGCTAGCCCATAGCTCTTCGAGCAGTACGCAATTCCTGACATGAATTTGTCTCTTCCAGTCACCAATACCAGAGAAATATATCGTCCAATCAATATGCACTTCGACTTGAACTTGAGTCCCATCTTTAGTGGCAATGAGATGGAAAAACAGTGTCTTCCTGGCATTTCTATGGAGAACTGAGACTGCCGTTCTAGAGCCATGTACCGCAATGATTTCCGATGCTTTGTTCGAGCTCTTGATTTCTGCGTCCGCTCTATTGAGCCAGCGAAGGATGCCATCGAACACCTCGTCCGGCTTCTTTCCTTTGAAATAGTGAGAATATCCGGCGAATTTGACCATGTTCGCTCCACCATTTATGAATAATGTCTATAATTGATTAAAGTTGAGTAAGGGTTTCAACTCAATGAACGCCCGAACCTCACCGCATCCTTTCCTGTCTACATTGACCAAAGAACAGTTTGTTATTCTTGAAAGACAATCATTTCGCTAGGGAGTTGCTATTGGTGGTTGAATGAATCTAATGAACCCGAGGATAGCATTCCTAGTTCTTTGGTTGGCAATCTCCCTTCTCTTATTGGTCACGTTCAACAACGTGGCCTTCGCCTTTGCGTTGTTGCTCGGACTGATTGCTCTATTGCATAGCCTGGGTGGGAAAGCCAAGGTCGGTCAGCAAGGCCAGACCATTTTGGCATATGGGCTAGGATTGAGAATATTCGCCGCAATGGTGCTGATATTATTCGTCGGTTTTGTCTTATGGATTCTATCTGGGAGCTATAAACCGAATTATCCTTCCGCATCGGATTATTTTTGGATTATCCCTTTTATTGTGATAATGGTAATTCCAATGGTCATATTCTTGCTCTGGACTAATTTCTCTTGGTATTTATTTGATGACGATGGAGTAGAATATCATGTGCCTTGGCATCGCAAGAATCCAAGAGTCCATTGGAACAATGTAGTAACTGTTCTTTGTAGAGGCAAGGGAGATGAGCACGAGTTCGTTGTTATGGGCTCGGAAACGAAGATAATCATCGAGAGTCAAGTAGGCTCAATCGATGTGCAGGCCAGATTGATAAGAGAGCACGTTACGAGAGAGAAATTGAACTGGTCGGCAAGGGACGTAATTGATTCATTCCTTAAAAGCAACTAGTAGAACGAAGCCTGCTGAGGATAAGCTGAATTTTCTAGGAACGTTGATTTACACAGAATTAGATTGATGCAATTGAGGAGTATGATTATGAACTGCTCTAAGTGTGGCAAGGAGATGGAAAATGGCACAATGCAGATGGCTCTTGCATATGGAGTCGGAGGGGGAGTGAGATGGTTCAAAACAGGCGACAAGCGACATCTCCTCGGAACTGGTGGAGAAATTCTGCCTTTCGTGCCTTATGGGCTCGACCAAGCCAATGGATTCCTATGCAGAGATTGTCGATTGGTCACCCTCGAACTGCCAGAAGATTATGCCCGCGCTTCTTACAAAGTCTTAACTTCAACGTGAAAAGGGTATCCAAGGAGGGATACTGACAAGGAGTCTCCCCATAGATAGTTCTCATCGTTTTTCAGGTCACTTCAAAGCCGTTCTTTTCACGCTCCCACTCATGCCATATCAGCTTTGGGTCGTAAGGAGGCGCTTCGATGATTTCCCCATTTCCAGGGTCGCAACAGAACTTCACATGGCAGATTGGACAGCGTACGGAAATCTCTACAGGGCCGACCATAACGAAAAGATAATCCTGCTTTGGTGGCCTAAACCCATATTTAAGCTGGTGGTCGCAATGAGTCCTTTCCCTAACCATCTGTACCAGAATATCGTTCCAATCTCCATCACTCTTCGGCACATCGTGGTAATGGGCTATGGTGATTCCCGCAAACCTCCTACCTGTTTCGGTGACGGTGAAGCCAGAGAGTTCATCATGGTCATCACCTTCGGGGGCTATGAGCCTCTTCTGAACCATTAGCAGAATATTCGCGTCAATGGCTTCGAAGGACTTCGTTCGCAAGGAATCGAATACAAGGCGACGAACCTCCCTTAAGGATATGATGATGGCATGAGTCCCATCCAAATACTCGACATTCCTTGCCCAGGTATCAAGGGCGATGATTACCTTCTTCATCGCTCGTAAGTCCTGAAGCTCGACGCTCACTTGTACTCTCTGGGGAAACAACCTCTCCCTATCAGTTCCTTCGTCCGACCTCACCATCTCAATTTGCCTCTATCACTTTAAACAGATATTCGACATTTTCCTAATCAGCCTTGCGCTCAATCATCGGAGCGATTCTACAACGACATATTCTTCTTTAGGCTGGATAGGTAGGGAATCCACCCCCGTGAAAAAGAGCGAATCGGAGAAGCGCTTCCCGTAGATTTAACTCACCTTCTTTCTTCCTCAAATCACAGCATTTTTACCATGGACTCACGAGTTTTGAATTATAAGCCAGATGATGATTGGTGATAGAATTGGTGAGTTAGGTGAGTTGAAAGAAAGAAGGGATTTAGTGAACAGGCGAGCATCAACTATGCGATTCTGCCAGCAGGTGTCATCCATTCAATTTTCCATCTACAAATCTGTTTGCGTCCAGGAATCGCAATGAGCAAACATTTCAGACGCCATTATAGCCATTTTGACCCTCTGAGCCTGCTTCTTCTCATGAACACCCCAAAGATGACATCATGAATAGGACGAAAGGACGACAGAACCGACTCGACATTCTATAGGGTGTTAATTCTGAAGTTCGGCTCATGCAACCTAAATCCTATCGAAGACCCAAATCGAGGTTCCAACAATTCTGCCCCCCTGAATAGGCATGCCATTAACAGAATCGGGGTGCTTCAATATCCTTCTTAATTCTCTTTTAGAATATGTTTGAAAACTTAAGCCAGGTTGCTGAAAGTAAGTTGTGACAGTCGGATAAGCTTCTCCCCCATCAATCACAATCTTGCTATATATGACGACAGTGTGAGATATAATGAATAATTGATTATTTCTTATTGAATGGCCTGTTGGTATGCCAATTATCACCATCTTTTGGTTTCTTATTTCATCATCGATTTTATCGAACAAACCATCAAAATCGAACCTTATCCCATTTTTTTCTTCGACAGTACCAAATTCTTCCGTGAACAATAAACCGCAATAACCATTTGGAAAGTGTTGATTTAATATTGGAATCGATAAATTGCTTCCAACCGTCGTTTGAAGAGACGCACATCTGGGGTCAATGATTGTCCCAGCTTTATAGCGCTCCACCTTGCCAACCATTTCAACTGCTGAAGCCTGACAAGACCATTCTTCCTTCTGGATATGACCCACCAATGCTTTTTCCAGGTCGTCTCTTGAAATCATATTGGATGCATGGAGTTTAGGTCGCTAACTACTTACGCCTATTACATCAGTCTTGCAAGAGTTATTTCGATGCCATTTCTTGCTTCAGGATTCCAATACCGATAAGGTAATCACGAAGATAATTGATACTAAGCTGGTGAAGAACGAATAAGGAAGGCAAATTCTGGACAATCCCAAGATTGATGTCATACTTGTCTGGATTTAGTTTTTCGGATGCTGAATTCGGATAACGGGTTGTCTTCTCATGAGGATTCGTGACAACAGCCGAGATTAATAGTGCCATCGCAGTGACTGAACTTGTCGATTGGAACCATTTTTGCGATTGCGATGCAATATCAAGCATCGCATCGTAATATTTCTCAATCGCCTCTGCCATGGATGGATTAGGATTACTTAATCCTGACATTCTGAATAAATCCGCATACATCTTGCCATCTGGAATTTCTTCGATTAATGATGGTTCTTGAAACACTC
Organism: Methanomassiliicoccaceae archaeon; assembly: GCA_963768775.1. Lineage (GTDB taxonomy): Archaea > Thermoplasmatota > Thermoplasmata > Methanomassiliicoccales > UBA472 > FEN-33. Next base: position 244,990 of record CAVYIY010000005.1, on the reverse strand, counting down.
TGAGAACTGTCTTTTTAATCTCTTCGGGTGCATGACCCTGAATCATATAGTGCAAGAACAGCGAAACAACACAAAGATTTGTGAGCCTAAAAGCATCAACCCTTGCGCCCCCATATTCTTCGATAAGAAGCTCTATCGGATTGCCTAGCTCACTTTCATCAAACCCTTGAATCAGACCCGACCTAATCATTTCCTCCCCGATTGGAATTATCTTATTGCGGAATTTTATAAAAGCTGAGACAGAATCGTGTCCTATCTGGATTTTCCTATCATACGCATCTCTTTCATTTTCTAGGATGTTTGTTGCATAAAGTAGTGATTTTATCGCCTTTTCGACGGATTGTTGGAATAGGAAAACGGAGTTGGCGTAGGACTTCTGTTTAAACAATATCTTGGAATCGCGAAGGTCATACTCAGAAATCTTTAGGAATTCTCTTGCAAAAAATGCTCCCTTCGACGATGGGAAAAGTGGTTGAAGCATCCCATTCAATTTATCAAGAATTTGTTGGTCTAGGACTATGCCGTCTTCTTCATCTTCTTTCATGTCAACCACAATGGATTCATCAATGTTCGTGGTATAACTTTTCATCGTCTTCTATGTCCCTACATGACAAGCACCTGACAACAACGATTTTAAGAAATAGGAATTAATGGGTTTTGTCGAATTTCTCTTTAATTGATATTAGTTCAAAAACGCCTGAATATGCCCGGGGAAAACAGCCCTCCTAGGGCTTGGAAAAAGGGTACTATCGTTTCATTAAATACCCGTTTATAAAGGAAAGGGCAGCCTGGAAACCATGTGGCCGTTCTGACCGCAAATTCGATAAGTCCCAACGGTTTAGTGTTGGGCGAGGAACATTGATGGCACAAATGGAGAATACGATAATTGCCATAGCTGGATTGGTCATCTATCTGTCAGTTGTTTACGCCCAAAAGAAAATCAAAGGAAATGACAAAAGGGTAATTCCCTGGGCAATTCTCTGTTCCATGATTTGGGCGGTCGGTGCGACATTGGCGGTTTGGGCCGATATGACCACTGAGATTGATGTGTCGTATATTGGAATCGCGGCGGCGGTTGTTTCTACCGGATTGCCAGTAGCTGTCTTTTCCATGACTCAAACCGCAATCGACGCCGATGATTTAAAGCGAAAGATAAAACTCATCGAATGGAAAGTTGACAAAGCCTATGATGAGCTGCATTTAGAGCATGGCCAATACTGGAAGGGAAAATGAAACTGAGTAAGGGGTTTAGGGAACAGGCAAGCATTATCATGCGCTAGTAAATCCAGTTGACTTTATCCTGCCGTTTTTGGCAGGTCAAAATAGTTTAATGCGCTGTTGATTGACCAATTCTTAATATGCTTAATGCAAATCCATCATTGAATTTGCATGGCGTTTGGCAAGAGGCAGAAGGTCATCGCAATTGCTGTGACTGCAATCATAATCCTGGCGGGCGGTGCGTTCATTCTGTCGATTCAGAAGCCTGAGCAGAGCATTTCCGAAAAGATGACCCTTGAACCAAGTGATTTGGACATGCCAGGATGGGTAGGTTCTGCCGCCAGGCCTTCCCCATTATCCTATACCAATGAAAGCTCCCAATATGAGATGAATATGGCCAATAGCACGATTGACCTTGACATTGGTGTTCTTGCCTTCAACTCATCTCAGGACAGTCATGCCGCATTCCTGGAGATACGGTCCTCGATGAATCCTAGTGGCCAGGGTCACGTCGACATTTCGCTCGGCGATGAGGCCTTCTATTGGCTGGAGAATGCACGACATCATGTGGTCTTCACCAAAGGAAATGTGGTTGCTTGGCTTGTTACCGAACCACTATATCTTGAGCAGACACAAGCCTGGCAATACAATGCGACTATGAATTTGGCGCAGCTTCAACTTGAAAAGATAGACCGTTATCTCGCATCGTGAAAAGAGAAAGAAGGGTTCAGGACTCATTTCTTAGAGACTGATTTCTTTTTCATCATAACTTCTTTCGATGCTTCCTACTACCTTCTTTATCGAGCAAATGAACCATGTTGGCAGTGGAAATCAAGAAGAAATACATCTCCGCAATTGCAATTTTCAATTCTAAAATATTATTCATTTCTAATATATCTGAATAGTTGAGAGTATCATCGAACTCATTGCCATCTCTATTGACCGTAAATCTGATTCTTTGTTTACTTAGTTCTCTAAATTGACCATGAGCTATGGCATCTCTAATAGACTCTGAATCAGATTTCTTTGTTCCAGCATATTGTATGTTCAAATATTCCTGTGCCTTCTTTAATCCAATGCCTTCGTTTCCGTCAGTTTTTTGCGTTATATCCGCCATTGTTTGAGACAAAGCTTTACCTCTGGTTTCGATACGAATGACGTGACTAAGCATTGCCAAATAGACTGCTGATTTTAACAATGGGACATTGGTCCTATCTGTCGACTTTTCTGCCTTCAACAAGAAATTGATTGACTGCATAAGGTTGCCAAGTGTATCATTCACTCGCTTGGACCTTTTATCCTCTGACATATCATATCTGAAAATCGTATAGTGGAAAGTGTCCGATTCTTTCAATTTCTTTGCCGTCGAATTGATTTCCTGTAATTTAAAATATAATTCATTTAATATAAGAAGCCCCGTTTTTATTGTGTCGCCGAGCTTAATAGCTTCCTTTTGGAAGACTAAAAATCCATTATCTAATTGTTGAAAATTCCAAGAGCCAGTTCTATTAAATTCGTCAACGAATTCGTTATGGAATTTGCTGGTAATAGGCAATTCCTGGCTAGCCACTCTGGAGAATATTAAATATCGGTCTTTTATAGTATCATTATTCAATATATCCATGATTTGAAATGAACACCCCCATAATTAATATTAATATACTCTCTCGCCTACCTCCTTATTCAGAATTGAGAAAAGGATAATTTTGTTTGTTTATCTCTCAAGCCCGAACCTCACCGCATCATCATTCTCTACAAGGAAATAATGGCATGCCAGATGCCTATATTGCCCTCAATCTATTGATGTTTTCCTTCTGCCGCCACTCGCTTCCTGAACTGGCGGTCCTTTTCGTTTCGCCCTGGCCGAGGCAGCGGGGTTCCTTTAACCTCTAGGTGTTTGAGACTGACCCTGTCCGCAATCTCGGCCGTGACGAAAGTTAGGGGCCCATCGGTGAGGACAAGGCTTCCCCTGCCTAGCGGATTGGATATGATATATGACCCGTCATCCGGCAGAGAGGCCACTCCGACTATCCCGGACCATTCGACGAACCTTGGCTTGCGATGCTTGTACCCCAGGCCGACCCCTTGCTCCATGATGTCTACGGTCCTAGGGCGCAAATAGACCTCCGTGGTCCAGAGGCCCACATATGTGATTAAGCCTATCGAGAAACCGAGAGGGAATACAATCACTCCGACCTTCAGCGCCCAGAAGAAGGTGGTCAGGCCAATCAAACAAAAGACGACCCAAAGCATGGCCCCGAACTGAAGGGCCTTCTTGTCCACCGGATTGTCGAAACGCGTCACAGCTTCTCCTTGCAGAATCGTCCGGACAGAAGATAACTCTTGGGGGGAAGAAAGAAGGAGGAAAGGGGTTTGTGGGACAGGCGAGCATCAGCATAATGCGCTTTGACAGGCTTTTGTTCTTATCCGGATTTCGGCAAAGGTATTAATGTTCACTTCCGAATCAAGAATGGGTGCGAAGTTGGGCAATGACATCGGCAGGGAAGTTCTGGAGAGGGGGACCAGAAGCCCACGAGGCAAGGAATACAGGAATCCGGTCCTGACGGTCGATGGCATTCTTGTTGTCAACGGCAAATTGCTGCTCGTCCGCCGAGGTCGAGAACCGAATAAGGGGAAGCTTGCCCTGCCAGGAGGGATCGTGGAGTATGGGGAGACGACGGAGGAAGCTGTCGTGAGGGAGCTAAGGGAGGAGACCGGGATAAGTACGAAGCCGGTCAGGCTATTGGGCGTCTATTCGGACCCGGCCCGCGATCCGAGAGGGCACTTCATCACTGCCGCCTATGTCATGACCTACGAGGATGGCCAGCTTAGGGCTGGGGATGACGCCGCTGATGCACTTTTCCTGCCGATCAGAGACACCCCTCGATTGGCTTTCGATCATAGCCGGATCGTGGGAGATTTCCTCAGGGAACAGGAGAAAGAATTGCGCTGTAGCGAAGACAAGACCTCCAACGAATAATCAGTGAATCGACATTACTTCCCATTAGGTTCTAAATATCCGTTCGTCCAATTGCAGAGACAGCATGCAAGACGATCTTGATCCGAAGATTCTTCAACTGCTCCAGAAGGACGGGAAGTTGACCTACGAGCAGATCGGAGAGAAGCTGAACCGATCCCAATCTACCATCAGGGACCGTATTAAGAAGATGGAAGAGGATCGGACCATTCTCGGCTATTCTGCGATCGTGGACCAAGAACGCATCGGCATCGGGGTCGATGCATACGTGTCCGCGGACATCGACCCCTCAAGCTCTAACAATGCCATGGTCGCTTTGTTCACCATGGAGAACGTCTCCGAGATACTCCATCTGACCGGGGAAAGAAGGTACCTGCTAAGGATCAAGGCCGCGAACAACAAGGAGTTCACCGAGCTTATCGACAAGAAGATCCGCCCCATTGGCTTTACCAATCTGGAGATAACGATGGTCCTCAGTCCGATCATCCGCTATCCCGGACTCTGATGATCCAAAGCTTGTCGACCGAGGATTGGAACCCGGACCAGAGTCCACTTGATCTGAAGCATTCATTCTTGCATGGCAACCGCTATATTTGGAAAGTCGATACCCTCGGAAGATGGAAGGAATAGCATACGTGGCCCTTGCTATCTTTCTGGCCACTTATCTGGGCATCTCGATCCGCCATTTCAGATGGTTCAATGTCAAGAGACCGATCGTGGCCTTGATCGGTGGAATCTCGATGATATTCCTTGGGGTGGTCACCCCTGTCCAGGCATTCCAATCGATTGACTTCGGCATCCTGGGGCTCCTCCTGGGCATGATGATAATGGTGGTTGGGCTGGAACTCTGTGGCTTCTTCACATGGGTATCCATGAGGATCGTCATCGCCTCGCGGAACCAGTTCCAATTCCTTGTCCTGATCATGGTCTCGACCGCGGTGCTCTCGGCCCTGATACTGAATGACGCCGTGGTCCTACTCTTCACCCCGATCGTTATCAGGGCTTGCAGGCTGATCAAGGCAAATCCAGTACCATTTCTCATCGCTGAGGCGGTGTCCGCCAACATCGGCTCGGTCGCGACCGAGGTGGGCAATCCCCAGAACGTCTACATTGCGGCGATATCGAACGTCTCCTTCGTCGACTTCTCCATCAGACTGGTCCCGGTGACCGCAATCTGCCTTTTGATTGCGATATCGATCATCTGGATCGTATTCCGAAAGGAGCTCAGCGGCGTCAGCAAGTCCCGACCGGAAGGAATTGAAAAGAACCGCTGGACGCAGTCGGTATTGAGGACTCACAGCAAGCCGATAGACCAGGAAGAGGCGTTGAAGCACGTGGAGGCGGGCAAGATCGACCGAAACGTCTACCTCGTCATCGGAGTGCTGCTAGTGGTATTCGCGGGCTTCATCCTCTCGCCTTTGACCGGAATGCCCATCGCTTTGGTAGCGTTCCTTGGAGGCAGCCTCGGTGTTATTTCTATTGCCATTCTCGAAGCGGGGGATCGACGTCAGGGAAATCCTCAAAGGAGTCGATTGGACCCTCTTGCTGTTCTTCATCGGCCTCTTCATCCTCCTGAAGGGGGTGGACGTTTCCGGATTGATGGCCGACATGGTCGGCTTCTTCCAGAGCGGCAGCGGAGGGAACCTGGGGACCGTTTGGGGGCTGAGCAGCTTCTGCGCCGTCCTTTCCAACCTGATAAGCAACGTTCCGGCGGTTATGCTGCTGGCTCCTTTCGTCTCGAGCATCGGCTCCAGCACCATCTGGCTGACTTTGGCGGCGAGCAGCACTCTGGCAGGGAACGCCACCATTCTCGGGGCGGCCGCAAATGTCATCGTGGTCGAAACCGGGGAGCGCATGAGCGTCCAGGTCTCATTCTGGGAGTTCATCAGGGCCGGATTGCCGATCACCTTCGTCACCCTGCTCATCTCCATCCTGATGCTTAGCCTGCATTAGCAGGCGTGGGCCAGCTTTTAAGTCAAGAATGCATATCGAGAAAAAGGAAAGGCGAAGGTCTTTGATCAACAAGCGCATGTTTGCAGTCATCCTGATCGTCGGAATGCTGGTAGTTGTAGAACTCCTTTCATTCTGTCATACAACTCGATGGTGGGGAAGAGCCAGACGGTAGATCAGAACCTTTCGCAGATCAAGAACCGCTACGTCACCAAGGTCGACATTCTTGGGGAGCTGCTGCCACAGGTGCAACAGTACCAGCAGTTCGAGGCCTCGACCTGATGAATATCACAGCGTTGCGTTCGCAATGGATGACCGCCCTGAATAGTAATGCCTCCGTTGGCAATCTCAGCGAGATCAGTTCGAAGCTTGACGCAAATATGAGTCGCGTATACGTCACGTTCGTCGCAACATCGGAAGCCTATCCCGACCTGTTCTCTGGCACCCTGGTGGCTCAGTACATGGGCCAAGTGGTCGACGTGACCGAGCAACTATCATATGCGAGGGCACAGTACAACGGCGCGGTAAGAGACTACAACACCAACCAAATCGTTCCCCGACAACATGCTCGCTGGCTCCTTCGGTTTCACTGAAAGGGTGTACTGGGGTACAGAGTTGCCAGATGACGGTGCCTTGAACCTGTGACGGTAGGAAGATGGACCGAGGCAAGAGGAACGCGATCGCAGAGGCATTGGTAATCTTGCTGGTCGTCCTCGTCATCGGAGCTTCCCTTGTAACCGTCAGCGCGCCGAAGGAAGACCTCTCCTGGGTGCCAACCTTGGGCGATTACGTGAACGACAGGGCAGGGGTCCTCGATGCCAGCGATGCGTACGACCTGGAGACGTTCTGCCAGGAGGTCGAGATCAACAACACCTGCCAGATTGCCGTCCTCATCGTGAATAGCACCGGATCCGTCGGCGTCAACGATTATGCCTTGAAGGTCTTCGAGAAGAATGGCATAGGGCAGGCGGGAAAGGACAATGGCTTGCTCTTCGTTATGTCTTTCGATGAACGAGCATGGAGAGTCGTGACGGGCGCAGGCGTCTCCGATATTCTGAACGGAGGAAGGCTGACAGAGTTCCAGCTCACCTACCTTGACCCGAACCTGGAGAGCGATAACTATTCGACCGGCATCACGCTTTTCCTCTATGCGATGGGCCTGGAACTGGTCGACAATTATCATTCTAACTCGGGCGGCGGGGAATGGTATCCCATCGACTTCATCCCTCTCAATTGGTGGCAGCTGGGGCTGGCCGTGGTCGTCGTGCTGGCTGTTGGAATCATTACAAAAGGGCGAGCTTTCCTTTGGATTGGCTCGATCTTCCTGGGCGGTCGCGGTGGCTTCGGCGGAGGCCGGACCGGCGGCGGAGGTTCCCGGGGAAGGTTCTAATTGGCCGATTCTCCACAATTGTCCAATAAATGCCTGTATCGGGCAATAAACTGAAATACTAACAACTCTATGTTAGCGATTAATGACACTGGCTATTGATCTATCGATTGCGTTCATTGTGATCGGGGTCCTGATGCTGCTGGCAGAAGCAGCTATGCCCGGCAACTTCTTGCTAGTTCCAGCAACAGTACTTCTGGTCCTCGGGGTCTTAGGTTTCGTCTTTCCTGACATCTTATCGTCTGTATGGGGGCCAATCGTCGCGGTAATTGTACTGGCACCATCAACATACTTGACGATCAAACTTTATCAGAAGATCGCACCACCCGCTCCGCCGGAAACCAGGGTCGCAACCTCATTGGTTGGGACCACTGGCATAATAACTGTAGAGGTGAGGCCTGATAGCCTTAAGGGCAAGGTGCAAATCGACCATGAATCCTGGAGCGCCACCGCAAAGTGCATCATACCAGTAGGCAAGAGGGTAGCTGTCAAGTCAAGCGAAGGAGTCCATGTCTTGGTCGAAGAGATCAATGAGGAAGGAAAACCAGTTTGCCCCTGAAAGGGTGTCAATCATAATTGGAGGGAAATAAATGGCAGAAGTCGATGTGGTCTTGGTTGCATTGCTCATACTTGCGATCATCGCCGCCGTGGTGATCGTTGCGAATGGAATTAGGATCGTGAGGCCGTACGAACAGGCGGTTTACATCCGTTTGGGACGGTTTGTTAAGATATTGGATCAAGGTTTCAATTACGTGACTCCTTTGATCAGCGAGGTCATCAAGATCGATCTTAGGACTGTCGTCCTTGACGTTCCAAGGCAGGAGGTAATTACCAAGGACAACTCCCCGACGAACGTGGATGCTATTATTTACATCAAGGTGATCGACCCGAGCAAGGCTTTCTTCCAAGTTCAGAATTACAGAGCAGCCACGGTATACCTGGCTCAGACCACGCTTCGTTCGATCATCGGTGACATGGAGCTCGATGAGATACTGTCCAACCGGGAGAAGATCAACCTCCACCTCCGTGACGTGTTGGACGAGGCTACGGACAAGTGGGGCGTTAAGGTCGAGGCGGTCGAGATCAGAGAAGTCGACCCAGCGCCAAAGGTCAAGCAGGCGATGGAAGAACAGACCTCAGCGGAAAGGCTGAGAAGGGCGGCCGTCCTCAAGGCGGATGGCGCAAAGAAAGCGGCCATCCTTAACGCGGAAGGCGACAAGCGGTCCAGAATCCTGCAGGCTGAAGGCTTGAGACAAGCGAAGATACTGGAGGCCGAGGGTGAGAGGATGGCCATCATCCTGCAGTCACAAGGTGAGGCACAGAAGCTCCGAATATTATCAGTAGGAGCGAGCCCGTTGGATTCGAAGGCTTTGACAGTCCTGACCCTAGACACGATCAAGGCACTCGGTAATGGCCAGTCGACGAAATTCATCTTCCCGATGGAGCTCACAAGGCTAGTTGAGGGCGTCTCGGAATACCTCGGATCGGCCAGATCAGTTCCCGATAGAGCGATCAGCAGCATGGAAGAGATCGAACGATCGGTCGGAAAGGCGGATGATGTCCTCGGCCCGATACCCAAGCCGGACGAGCTTCGCCGTGACCTGAGGTCCCTGGAAGAAGTGATGGAGAAGGAGAAGGCGGAGATGGACCAGATCGCCGACCCGAGAGGCAAGGGCACTCCTTCCAAGAACGTTCCAGAGCCTGAAGGCTAAGAGAAGGTCCGAAACCCCTTACCGTTTTCCATTTTTCCGCCTTTCTTTGTTTCGAACAGTAATAGCGCTCAGTCCTGATCCTCTTCAGAGGATCCGAAATCGTTAATGAGAGACTCCTGCCTAACTGGCACCGAGGGAAGCATGATCACGAACTTACGTCCCTTCTTCCAATCCCCGCTGACCTTGCTCTCGAGCCATATTCGGCCGTGATTGTTCTCCACTATCGTGCGAATCAGGTAGAGCCTGAGGTCGTCGATGGTGCTCTGGTTCTTGCCCCTCAAGGGCAGATTGAATGTATTGGTCTTCAGCTTGTTATTGGTCTCTTTCACATTGTCCTCGAACATGATCTTGTGATACTGCTTCCCGCCCTCATACGCCTCCGCAATGTCGATCTTCAAGGCGAGGCTCTTGTCCATGCGGGAAATGCAGTCGTCGATCAGATAGGAGAAGGCATCTGCCAGCAGGGAATTGGCATTGGAGGTGAGCCCTTGAGCTTGAGTGTAAGCAATCTTCACCCTTGACTTGTAAGCTTTTCTGTAATGATCGGAAACCTCGGACAATAGCAAGCCTACGTCGAGCAGGCCATACTTCAGCTCGTGCCCCTCTATGATCTTGATCTTATCAACGATATCGATGAGCTTGGAGGCTTCCTCCATGTGCTCGATGGAAGAATCGATATGATTCCTCACCTTGGGATCGAGATTGGCCTTCTTGGAAATGACGGCAAGGTTCTCCATCACCGCGCTGTGCAATCCGCTCAGGTCCTTGTTCATCAGGTCCAGGTACAGTTCCGCCTTGGCCTTCGACTCCAAGGCATCATGCTCCAGGGAACGCTGGTGCGTAATGTCCTGGACCACGGTGATCCCGCCGATAAGGCCTCCTTTTGCATCCTTGATCGGGGCCGCCGAGCTCAGGATCGTGCCCCTGGAGCCATCGAATCTCAGGATGTCGATCATCTGCCCCAGTTCAGGCTTGTTCCCAGAAAGCACCGAAGCGATGTTCCAATCGCTCGCCTTCAACGGGATGCCATTATCCGCCCACCAACCTCGGAGCCTGGTCAAGTCCGCCAAGGTGGATACCTGGAGGGGACCGTGCCATATCTTTTCCAGCATCTTGTTGGATTCCACTATCAGGCCGGACTGGTCGGCGACCATCACGCCGACCGGAATCGTATCCAGGATTGTCCTTAGCCTCTGCCTCTCAGCATTGGCATCGGCCGCCAGGCGCTCGATCGACCTTCGAGACTCCACCTGCTCGGTTATCTCGGTGAGAGACAGCACCAATCCCTGAACGAAGCCGTAATCGTCCTTCACCGGCACCAGCGACCAGTCCCAGTACGTCTTGCCATGGTGTGCTGGATTGGCGGATTCGAGCGGTTTTGCCTTGATCTCGATCGGCTTGCCAGTTAATCTTACTTTATTGAAAAGCTTTGCCTCCTCGCCATCGGGAAAAACCTCGAAATACCGTTTGCCGATCAATTCTATGCGTAGATGGCCGCTCCCCTTCTCGTATGCGCTGTTGACCGTGACAAGTCGGAAATCATGGTCCAGATAGGCGATTTGGGTCGGCGTTCCCTCCATCACTATTTCCAGCAACTCCTTCTCGAACTGGAGGCGCACCACCGCCTCCTGAGTCCTGGCTTGGCTCAGCGACAGGTCTCCATCGTTCTCCTCGAGCTCGATCGAGGCAAATATCCCGGGTTCGTTGCCGCCTTGGAGCGAGATATAGCCGAGCAGGCAGTTGGTCGGTTTCTTGCTTCGGTGGTCGATGACATTGGCATAGAATTTCTTCCCCTTCGGCCGCTTCACTTCAAACTCGTACCTATTGCCATTGTTCAATGCCCTTCGTATCGCGCCATTCAGTTGCTGGCCATCATCGACGTTTAAGTAGTCGTAGATCGATTTCCCCATAACCTCGCTTGGCAGCTGATCGAGCACTGCGGCCACCGCCTCGGAAATGCGAGTCGTCCTTCCCTCGCCATCGATCTTCCACGAATAATCTGGATTGGGCTTGATCGATCCGGCTGATGATCTGCCTCCTTTCAGTTCGGCGACTTTCGCATCGATGAAGCTTAACGACACTGCCATGACTGTTTTGCTCCGACTAAAGACCCAAATTGGTGTGCAATCGCCATCCTAGGGACTCATAACTGAATGCAGTATTGCGAGCTTGAACGACATTCCCTAGGAAATACATTCTGGCGATATCGGACGCCCTCCGAATCAATCCTATAACGTCGTTGCCTTCCTGACCCTGACCATCGAAATGCCGAAACCGTCGATCCGCCCGATGATCTTCATTATCTGGTAGATGTCGATGGGCTTAGTGACGTAGCAGTCGGCGTCCAGATTATAGCTCATGAGAATGTCCTCATCGGCTGCCGAGGATGTCAACACCGCGACCGGTATCGACTTCAGCCCTTCCTCCTCTCTCAGCAATCTCAAGAACTGCCTTCCGTCCAATCTCGGAAGGTTCAGGTCAAGTAGTATCAGATCCGGGAGGCTCCCTCCACCTTCGATTTGTTCATGGAGATACTCCATTGCCTGTATCCCGTCGTTGACCACGTGGATGTCGTTACCGATCTTGGCCTCCTTGAACAATTCTTGGGTGAGGGCAATATCGCGAGGGTTGTCCTCAACCAATAGGATGCTAATCTGCTCCTCGGCCGAATTGCCCATCTAACCCCTCCCGTTTATGGATGAAAGTTCTGATCGAATGTGCTCACCGTTCGACAGCGAATCGGGCTATTTATTTATATAGACCGCTCTTGGCTCACCTGATCATCGATCCGGCCTGAGCGGGCTTCAGACCGAGCCCGAGATCCACCAAGAATAATAAGCGGGGGCGAGGATACGAACTGTAGGAGGAGGATGCGATGAAATGCCCCAATTGCGGAAATGAGATGATTCTTCGTTACTACAAGTACGCTGACGAGGCATTAAAGGACGCATTGAGATATCTTCCGAGCGAGCTGATCGGAAAGCCGGTTTGGTTTTGCGCCAAATGCTTAGTCATAATCCCAGGATGGTGATGAAGTTCGTGGATTTTGAGATGATCCTCTGCGTTTGTTCATTGCTCTTCACTAGACGCCAAAGAATGAATTCAACGATTCACTGCTCATTCTGGCAGCACAACGAATTCATTCATTCCTCACGTAACGGAATTTGCCCAATGCCTTGTCATAGTAGAGATGACCACTCCCAAGCATGCTCTCGAGCACCGTCTCGAAGTCTTCGCCCTTGATCCCTTTCATTCCTGCCAATCTTTCTAGCTCGTCCCTATTGACGCCATCTGGTGCCTTGAGGAATATTTCCTTGATTGCCTTTCTCTGCAATCGAAAGTCGCGGGTCGTTTCAGGAACGCTCGTTGCGTTGGACGTCGTCGGTTCGGCCACCATTCTAGCACTTCCCAATTATGATTGAATATGTGAGAATCTTCATTCATATACTATTCTGATTGACTGGAAAATGGATGCAGTGGACGGTGACCATTAAGGGATCACGATCTGATTGAAAAGAATGGCAAGCACCAGTGGATGTTCGGGTTGCTTCAGGACGGGAGAGGCACGTGGAGTGCATGACACCATCGAAGACAAGAAGAAGTGAGCTATAAACAAGCCTAAGGGACCGTCTATTTCCTTTTTTTCAACCAGTTCCTATGCCACTGCCGCAATCATGCGTCATATTGATACGCATATTTAAATATAGGAATCGCAACCAGGTAACGAGATTAAAATTTCGTCTGTATTCTTACAGTTCGTTTATTTTTCTCATAGAGTGAATATCGTGACAACTTTCACAGATCTAAAGATCTCGATGGAGATCATTCGTGCAATGAACGACATGGGATGGGAGACTCCAACGCCCGTGCAGATAGAAGCAATACCGGTGGGCCTTAAGGGTGGAGACATGTTCGCCCAGGCGCAGACCGGCACTGGTAAGACTGGCGTGTATGGAACCATAATACTGGAAAGGATCAAGCCTGGGATGAGGAGTCCATCTACATTGGTCCTCGTTCCGACCAGGGAATTGGCGAATCAGGTCTTTGAGGAGCTATCTAAGCTCGCCAGGTTCACCGGCCATATATGCATCCCAGTCTATGGGGGAGTGGGCATCGGGCCTCAGATAGAGAAGCTCAGGAGAGGCACGGATATCGTGGTGGCCACGCCCGGTAGGGCCAAGGACCTCATTAACCGGAATGACCTGGACCTTTCGAAGATATCGGTCGTCGTACTTGACGAGGCGGACCGCATGCTCGATATGGGTTTCGCCAAGGACCTCAATTTCATCTTATCAAAGGTGCCCAGGAAGAGGCAGTCGCTGCTATTCTCTGCGACCATGTCGCCGGAAATAAGGCATCTGGCGATGCGCCAGATGGTCAACCCCAGAGAGATTCTGGTCTCCAAGGACGAGCCGGTCCTCGACTTGACCAAACAATATTATATCATAGCCGACAAGGAAACGAAGCGAGACGCGCTCTGCACGATCCTAGATAAGGACAATCCCAAGGCTATTGTATTCTGCGCAACCAAGCGCAAGGTCGATCAGCTTACGAAGAAGCTGCTTGCCCATAATTACCTCGCGGCCGCAATCCACGGCGACGTCGCCCAGAACAAGAGGGAGAGGGTCCTTAAAAGCTTCAAGGAGGGTTCCATCAACGTTTTGGTGGCGACCGATGTGGCGGCCAGGGGATTGGATATAGACGCCGTGGACTTTGTCATAAACTACGACGCGCCGAACGATCCGGACACATACGTCCACCGCATCGGAAGAACTGGAAGAGCGGGGATGAAAGGCACTTCGGTATCGTTCTTCATGGCAGAGGAGCGCCATATGATTAGAGATATCGAGTCCCGGACCCACAGGCCCATCGATCCTTTGGACATGGAGGTCGTGCGCAGGCCCGAACCTGAAATCAAGCCATTCACCTCTGTCATGAACGTTCCAAGGAGAAAAGGGCAATCGAACCCGTCCGCAAGGACGAACAGGACGCGCCCGCGGACAGCCATGCATCCATCAAGACACACTTCTGGAAATAGGACGAATTGGACAAGGCCGAGGTCAGAGAATTAAGTGGTGGACCGGCGGGGAATCGCAGTCTGCCCATCTGGCAAAATCGCCAATAGCGGGGTTCTTTATAAACCAGGCGAAACCCATTAACTCATCTTTTTCTACCGGGATCGAAGATAGAATCAATCTCCTTAAGCACGATTTCTCTCTCACTTCTCAAAAAGGGGTTAGAGAGGTTAGACATTACTATCTGGCTAAGTCTAATATCTTAATTTTAGACTTGTTTAGACTTTTAGACACGCAGACTGTGGAAGTGCAGCACAATGACAACCGACGAAGTTTCAGAGAATGAGGTTACAAGAGTTACATCGAAGGCGCAACCGCCTTGGAGTAAACAGGAGAAGGAGATCCTTAGGGAATACTACACACAAGGCAAGGCGATTGGGGTCATCGCGCACGAGGTCGATCATACCCCGGGCGCAGTCAAGGTTATGGCCTCAAGGATGGGCCTCAAGCGCGAGGGACGCTCCACAGAGCCCGATTCTCAGACCATATCGACCATGAAGACCAAGCGCGCGGAGAAGGACATCGCCTCGCGCATCGCGTCCTTGCTCGGTGAAGCGCCTAAGATCGAGGTGGGGGTGAGGTCCTTCACCGATCAGGAGCTCCTCGCCTTCGCCCAGAAGGACAATACAGGCTTGGCGAAGTTCCTTAATGACCTCTTGAGTGTGGAGCTGCAGGACTATCAGCTGACGATCGCCAAGCTGCTGCAGGGGACGCGCAACCTGGTCGCCGTGACCGGGAGGCAAGTCGGCAAGGACTTCACCATAGGGTGCTTCGCGCTATGGGAGTCGATCGTCCGACCGAACAGCAAGATCGTCGTGGTGAGCGCGGCGCAGCGGCAGAGCGACCTTCTGAACGATCGCATTCTGAGCTTCGTCGCCGGCAACGATCAACTCTATGCCTCTATCCTCAAAGCGAGCAGAGAGGAGCTCCGCTTCAAGAACGGCAGCGCCATCTACTTCCTGCCGGCGACCGGATTGATCAGGGGATTCACCGAGGTGACGCGCGTCTTCGTGAACGAGGCGAGGGACGTGCCCGATCAGGTCTACGATGCCGTCTCCCCGATGCTGTCGCGCAGGAACGGGCACCTGGCGGTCTTCTCGACGCCATTGGGGCGAGTTGGTCATCTTTGGGAGATGTACAACTCGCCGCTCTATGAGAAGATCCACGTCAGGAGCGATCAGAACGCATATCTGGACAAGGCGTTCCTCGAGGGCGAGCGGGAGCGCATGTCGAACGCGTCCTACCGATGCGAGTACGAAGGGGAGTTCGTCAGCAGCCAACAGAACTACTTCGACCCGGTGGGCATACAGAAGGCGGCGGAGGACTACGATCTGACGCTCAATCGTGAGGACGGCAAGGCCTACTCGATCGGGATAGACTGGGGCCGGAAGACCGACGCTAGCGTAATGACAGTGCTGTCCTGCGATCAGTCAGGAGCCCTAAAAGTGGAGTTTATCAAGTCATTTGAAGGCGTCTCTTTCGAGGACCAGCTGCCTTATGTCTACTACCTCCGGGACACGTTCCAACCTATCGCCATCGTGCCGGAGGAGACAGGCCTTGGACTCGGTCCATGCGACGCGCTGGAAAGGTCCGGGGTCAGCATACATCGCTTCAAGACCTCGAACGAGAGCAAGACGAAGCTGTATGACAACCTGCGCGCCAAGTTCGACCGGCGGGAAATCACCATCCCCCTCGAACCGTTCAGGCTGAAGCACGAGCTCGAGCTCCTCGAGTACGAGGCGCTGCCCAGTGGCGCGATCCGCATCGGGCACCCGGCGAGCGGGCACGACGACTTCTCGGATTCGCTGGCGCTCGCATGCTGGGGGCTGTCTCAGATCGGCGCTGCCGATCAGTCCTTGGAGTCGATCAACGACCGCTCCGTCGTGCCGTCCTTCTACGACGTCGACTGCTTCGATGTCCTCAACCCATTCGACGCGGAGCGGCCGTACTGATAACATCTTGTCCTTGTTGTATGAACGAAGCATCGTTATGGCTCTTGCCAGCATTCAAGAATCGCTCGATGGTCCCTGCTGTCCAGATTATGATAGCTCAGCAGAAAGCAATATCCCCTGAGATTGACTCTTCCATCCTTGGGATGGGCAATCAGGAGGAACAAAATGAAGAACTTAAGAAACCTGTTAATTGTTCTCGCATCGATCGTCGTCTTGTTGATGATGACTTTATCATCTGGCACCGTCGAGGCGAACTGGTCCGCATCTGGTAATTATAGCCCATCCAACGCATACATCGGCGACTCCGTGGATTTCCAATTCACCGTAACCAATACAGCCACGCACTCCGTCGACCTCTCTAGCGCGACGGTCTCGGTCAATTGGGGATCGACATCTACAGATCTGGGCTTGTCTGGAACAACATCGATCTCACCTGGTGGCTCAACTACCCTCAGCGCGTCGTTCACCGTCCCCCAAGTAAGCGAGGGGACATACGTCGCTCATGTCGTGATCAAGGGAAAAGCGACTGGTGATCTGTTGACCTCGACGTTTTCTTTCGATTGCAACCTCGCCGTCACTAATGTCCCAGCTCTTCATGTTTCGGTCCAATCAGATACAACATCAGGCAAAGCTCCATTGAGCACTACCCTGACATCGACCGTTACCGGTGGGGAAGGACCATATTCTTATTCCTGGACCCTTGGCGATGGCTCGACGAGTGATGCAATAGATGTGTCGCACACTTATGCCAGTCAGGGTGATTTCACCGCAAAGCTCACCGTGACGGATAGTAGGAACAATCAGGCTAGCGACACCGTGGTTATATCGGTTCAATCAGGAGGCATAGTGGACGTGGGAGGTTCCAGTGCACTTGGGACCATCGCCTTGATCGTCGTCGCCTTGGTGATCGTGGCGCTGGTCGCCGCCGTCGTTCTCCTGAAGAAGAAGAATAAGATCCCGCCTGGAGGAAATCCACCATCGAAGTAGAACGCCATCTGATCAGGGTTACGTTTCAGGCACGTGACCTTGATCCTATCTCAAATGACTCGAGATGCGAGGCATTGCAAAAGCGCTCTAGCATGCGAAAAAGGGTCGAGAATCAGGGGAAATGATAAGAAAAGGGTGCGCCCGGGGCTATTGCAGGGCAACCGCCTTCCCATCTTCTGCCAGAAAGACTTATTATCCCCGACAGTTGTCGTAATGTGGGCATGTTCAGATGGCTAGTACCGAGACACTAAATGACCTATTGTGGGCTCTGTTGACCTCGGCCCTCTTCCTATTCCTTTTCTCCACATCAAGATTCGCGGCCCATGGATTAGCCCTGCGATCAAAACGGAGTAGACTCCAAGGCAATAGTGAGCTCGTCGATGAATTCAAGAAGACGCTCCTTGAGGACTTCATTGAGATTGTTGTCGCGATGATAATCATCGCGCTGACTTATGGCGTTATGTATGGATGGATGGATCGAGGTGCGAGGGCAGTTGTAGGCTTGATTGAATATGTCGGAATAGGAGCGATCCTGTTCTCATCTCCATATTGGACTAGCTTCTTCAATAGGGGCAAGGCGAGCAAGAGCAAGCTTACCAACAGAATATTCTTATTTGCTCTTCTTGGAGTGATCTTTTTCCTTGCTCAGCTAGTTTAGGAGTCATCAATAAGTGAGATCCTTCGATTTTCATTGTCTCAGCTGATAGCGCAATCTTATGATGCATCTCAAATTGTCTTATCATTTCGTAAGAAATAGTTTTTATTAATAATTGCCAATCAATATTATGAAGGAATAGTGAAGGGAAAAGGGAGGGATGATTACAATTCAACTTCCGAATGATGCATTGGTGGCACCGAAATTGCCAATCATCGTCGCCTTGGATCAGAATATCTGGATACGAATGGCCCGATTATACTATGGATCTGATATGGACCGAGATGGCAGAGATGCTCTCTCTAAAATCCTTGAATTCAGAAATACTGGAAAAGCCGTGTTTCCAATTACCTTTGAGCGGCATAATGAAACGGTCAAAATCGGCAATAAGAAAAGAAGGCAGAAACTCTCGGGATTCATGATGGGCATGTCGCGCGGGTTGACATTTGGACCGGCAGGATGGCGGCTCCTCGAGATGGAATGTGATAACTATTGGACACGGAAGCTTGGAATGTGGAGTAAATGGCATTATCTACCTCATGCTATCCTGGGTGTCGGGTTACCCGGATTGCTTGGAAAGGAATTGAAAGTCGAACAAAAGGGTGACAGGGCAATTATTCTCCTGAATGAACGATCAAAAATAGATGAGCTTAGAAGATACCTTTCTTCGGCGGAAGTGCTCGGAACGATTATGGCGGGAGAGTTTCCAAGTTTCGACATGCGAGAAATGATCCCCGACATCGAACGCGAGACCACTAGATACACCGAGGAAATGACCAAGACGATCTTGAATGAGAAAGCCAGGATTCCCGATAAAAGAATGAGAGAGAAAGTGAATCTGGTTTCTTGCATTGGACAATTAATTGCGCCAAAGTTATATGAGGCTGGTAAAAAACTGCAACTCAGTGAATTGGAATTAAGGCTAGCGGTTTATGATATGAAGAAAGGGATCGAATTTCTCAAGATGTTCCCTAATACCTGGACTCTTTATGAGTTGATGAAAGCCAACAGTCGGAATTTCAATGGAAAGCCTGATCCACATGATTTCGCTGATCAAAGCTTTCTAACCTATTCACTTCCTTATGCCGACATCGTCGGAACCGAACGTAAATGGCTAGAATATTCAAATAGGGCTGGGTTGAGCTCTTATTTCCAGACAGAGGTTGTCTCTAATGTTAATGATCTCGCAGATACCCTTAGAAAGCTGGGTGATTTAGCCTAAGCCGTGAACAAACTTGACGTCATGAAAACACTTCGAGCCCAAAAAATTGGCCGAGGCCGGTGTATCACGACACAGGCACATTGGGAAGGTCGTTGATCTATCGGGGTAACGGGGTTTCAGCATGGTGCTGATCCGCACTTTTTCATCATGTCGAAATGGACTAGTGCAAAAGCATTGTTGGTCTCATGCATCAGATCTTTCATGGCTCTTAGCATTGCTACGTTTAGGGCAATCGGCCTATGAAGCATGTAGCAAGAGCAGATCTGGTAGGTGGAGATGGCTAGATTCTGACCTGGATCCGCAAGTCCCCAGTCGCTCGGTCCAGCAACGAGTACCTTCATTGTCTTTCCATCGGGATGGCTCAGCCTGAACCGGTCCCCTTGGACGCCTGCGTGGATGCACCCACTTGCCATCTTGTAGTACGGGTCCAAATGGGATATGCCCGATTCAACCTCGATGTTAGAGAAATTGGCTTTCTTCACTTTAAGCGCCTTATTAGCCCATCCATAGCGAGATTCGAAATGCTCTGAGGGATACTTCGCGCAAACCGCGTTCTTAGCGTTTTCTGCTTTCTTGAGTTCTTCAGCTGTCACCTCCCCAGTTTCAGGATGCTCCTTGCAGTTCAATGTGATACGCCAGGCTTCAACTGATTCATGGAGAAGATACCTCTCCGCAACGTCGTTACCGAACTTCTTGATGAAAAGCGCCACAACCGCCAGCTCATATTCTGTCCTCCATCTAGCCATAGCTCCATCGGAGTAGCCTCCATGAAGAAGAAGTCGGACCTCGCCTCCCACTTGACATGATCTGGCATGAATAAGGCTCAATACCTCGAAGACGTGATCCCTCTCGGCCGCCGCATGAGGCCGTTGAGTATCGTTGTGGTTTGACCCAAATTCACTCGATACCGCAAGGAGGATGTCGAGGAGGTCGAGAGGCTTCTTCCAGAGCTGGAGGACATGGGTTTCTAACTTCAGTCTTTGTTGCTCAAGGATTGCGAGGTTCGCCTTTTGCTTCTTTTTCCAGCCGTTCAGCATCGCCGCAGCTGCCGCAGACTCCTCAGGGCTGGGTTCGGTTTGTTTGCCAGGTTGATTCATGCATACCTCTTATCTAGCGAGCTCTATCATTCTATCGATAAGCTGATCTAGGGCGGAATACGGATAGTAAGTAGATATTGGATTGTGAAATTTTCGGCCAACACGTGGAGTTGGCATCGTAATATTTTCGTTAGAATATGTCATCGAGCTCGTCACAGAGCCCCCAGAGTCGGTTCCAATTGCGAAATGAGGCTCGACCTGGTGGGATTAATGAAATTCTTAGAAGTTCAAATTCAAGTTGACAATCAGGAATGCGAGTAATACCGATGCCGCCAGGAGTCCAACATTTATCATGACTGCTTTCAAGACGATTTTCGCCATATCCATACGCCTTGGTGAAGGCTGACCCAGGGCAGGTGCCCATCTCGGCCACGCCAGAAATATCGAGATTATCCCTAGGCCCGATACGATGTAGATGACGATTAGGGTTCCAAGATCGAGATACCGGGCGAGCAGCGAATCAGCAAACAGCATCAGGGTGGCAGCGATAATCATCTCGCCGGCGTCTTCCCAAAAGATTCCCCATGACTCGGTCAATACCTTCTTTCGCGCTATTGGATCCATTTCCAGGTCGAGCAGGTTCTTCCGAGTTCCTCCATGAACAATAAATCTGGGCACGGAGAAGAATAACAGGAAAAGACCTGACGTAAAGACTGCCCACATCAGATCTTGGAAGGACCCAACATCTATCATTGATAAAAGATTAACAGACGCGGATAAATATCTTTGTCCTAATGGTTTGATTCCAATTTGAAGACAGACCTGATCGGAGGTTAGGCGAAATGCAAAGAAAAAAAGCTTGGAGCATCAATCTAAGTGCCTTGGCACATCAAGCACGCGGAGGAAATGCCCGAGGCCATTGCATCTCTATCCTCGGGCAATTAAGCAATTAGAATGCGGTTAAGGGTCTTGAACCGTGGAGCATTTTGGGACGATTCAATTTCGGTTTGAGAACCCCCTGAAACTCAAGTCTTTATTCGATTAACCCATTTCAGTTAGAGTGGGACGATGATCCAGAAGGAACTTGAAAAGATATCTGAAGAAGATCTCGAAAGTCTCATTGCTGGAGAGATTAAAGAAGGCAGGACGATCGATTACAAGGAGCAGTTGAACATTGGAGACTTCGGAAATGCAGACGACAAGAAGGAGTTCCTTGGAGATGTTTCATCTTTCGCAAATGCGTCAGGAGGAGACCTTATCATCGGAATAAAGGAGGATAAGGGCCTACCAATTTCCATACCAGGCTTAGATACTCCAGATACGGATAAAGAAATGCTCCGAATTGAGCAAATGATCCGCGACGGAATCCAGCCAAGAATCATCGGTATCCGTTTAGCATGGGTAGGATTGAAAAGCTCACGGAAAGTGCTGATAATACGGATACCGAGAAGCTGGAACAGCCCCCATAAAGTCGCATTTAGAGGATGGGACAAATTCTTTGGCCGTACATCCGCAGGAAAGGCCCCAATGGATATAACTGAGCTGAGAACCGCATTCAATCTATCTAGTTCTTTAAGCGAGCAGATTAGGAGGTTCAGAACAGACAGGTTATCTGCGATAATGTCAGGCGAAACTCCGGTACAGTTCGTGCAAACTCCAAAAATAATAATCCATTTGATACCCCTATATTCGTTTGACTATGGTCAATCAATCGATCTAAAACAAATCTATGATGCTAGCCCGTACCCAATGTTCGTTGCAGGAACGGATAGGAGATACAACTTCGATGGCATCCTTATGTTCAGAATCGACAGTGGGTCCAATCAATTGTGTCGCTCTTACACTCAATTCTATAAGAAGGGCATCATTGAGGAAGTTGAGGGTGCTTTATTGAGCATTGGCGCTCTCGCATCTGATAATGGACGAAGATACATGCCTCTTCAAGAATTTGAAAAGATGATCCCGGAATTCATCTCTGAGATGCTCAAAATTCTGAAACACCAGAATGTTCCGCCTCCGGTTTATATTTTCGTTACTCTGGTCGGAGTGAAGGGGTACGAAGCGCCTTCTGGAAGAGGGATGATGTGGTTCAGTGAGGCTAGGCCTGCTAAAATTGACCGAGATGTGCTAACTTTGCCTGAATCGATTGTTGATGACTATGAGGCCGATGTACATGATCTAATGTCCAACGCCATAGATTCGTTATGGAACGCTTGTGGATATCAGAGTTCTTTAACATATCATGATAAGAAGAATTCCAAATCGTCGACCAAGGGAGTGTGATTACAGGTCAATGAGCCCATTATCTGCAATAACGGTTGGCACAAGATGTCATTTCGTTCGACAAGTTTTGAAACGGGGTTTTGTCCGTAATAATGGTGGCAGACATGTCTTCGCCAATCGTTCAAATTGGGTAGAGGCCTCCATCACAATCGTCAAAGAGCGCGAAGCCGAATTATTCCCCGGACTAGGGTGATTCAATGGACAACCCATTTGGATATGACGTCAGAACGCAATTGACAGATGAACTCTATTTTATCGTGAAGATGATAAACAATGGGAAGGACATCGCTGAAAGAGTTTTCTTCTTTGGCGCTGCCGCTGAGGCTTTGGACATTGCGGCAAGGCTGAATGACAATCACTCTTGGCAGGTGTTTGGCATAATCTTGCGAGATGCGCACGCTCAGCTCTCAGCAAGGTTGAAAGCAATCAACAAGGGAGACACCACAATACCATTGGATGACAAAATGCTTGACGAGATTGCCATCATCCTGGAGGATGCTATTAGCGAAATAAGGAACAACAAAAAGCCAATCGCCGCGGCAGAGCGTGTAACCGCGCTCGCTTATCAGACAACAGCATCGGGTTACTATTTAAACCGACTCGACAAGCACCGTAAGCTCAGGACGTAGAAGCAGCAGCGCTCGAGGAAGTGATTGATGATATGGAAGCCTTTGGCCGTTTGAGATACTTCTTAGGAAGGCCTGGACGAAAGAAAAGGATCTTGTGGTGGGCTGGCTTTATCCCCTTTCTAATTGGGATCATACTTCTTGGCGCAATTGGCTATAATCTTCTGCAACTCAATTTCGAGGCCAAGAGTCCTGGTCCCCAACCAGCATTAGGTGAACTCAAATTGCCAACAGGAACGATGGAGGCGAAATTTATCTTTGAGAACGCAGGCCCCGATATCGTCGTTGGAGACACAAATGAAGCAATCATCCTGATAGAGATAGATAGGAGTTCGGGGCAAATCGTCACAGCGGGTAACTACACCGTTGAGATCTTCGCTGATGGAGCCTACTACGGGCCTAGCGTGTCTGACATTAATCAATTTGGCTTCATGCAACTGAATAGAGATGCACAGTCTGGAATGTGGATCGATAACATCTGGGTCAATTACCATGTTGCGGGGGATAGGCCATTGTATTTGAAGGTTCAGGATCTTGACACCGGCAAGAATTATACCCAGCCATTCATTTCCAGTGTCTCAGTCCAATCGAGCACGTTCAGGAATCAGAATGACCTGGTATCTCTGAACTTCGTGGTCACCGAAATCCTGCTATTCATCGCTGCCATCGAAATGTCGATATCGTATTTGACTTTCATCGCACCATTGAGAAAGAGGAAATCGCGGAGTGAGGAACCTCTAATTAGGAGCAAGAAGCACTTTCGACCATAACGGCGATCGTCGACGTCGCTTATCAGCAAGGACGATTTTCAACAGTGCTAAAGCTGCCAAAGAAAGAGGATTGCCCAAGCGAACAAAAAGAGAAACGGGACCCATACCGTCATAACGTTTGATTCACTATTATGGGAAAAGTGCTGGTCTATTTTCCCAGATATTGTTTTTGGCTTAGTCTTTGTGGATGAGAAGTGCTCCTTGATTTTCTCTTCATGAGGTTCAAGGGTGAAATCAGCGCTAGCCATCACCGCTCTGTTTCCGCTGAAGAACATGGGAAAATAATCCTCAACCCTACCTTTCGGTATTCCATTCTCCCATTGAAGTTCTTCCGAAAATATTTTCTTCTCCAGGTATCGAGCCTGGCGACTAGTTAGTCGGATTGCAAGTTTTCTTCTATTGCCAGTGAAGAGCCAAGCCAACGTAATGAGGAATCCAACTACCGCAATAAGACTCGTAAGGATTCTGCCCAAACGATGCGATGCTCTTGGCTTGGAAGATGGCAATAAAAAGAATACCTTGCATAACTAGAAAAATGTTATATGATGCCCAGAAAGACTCGTCCTGATGGCTCCAAATATCCACTAACTTGCAGTAATAATCAAAATCTGTAGGCTTAACCATCTTTTCAGCTGGATTCAATAATCGCGTGCAAATTAATAAATTGATTGTTTCGATCCGACTCTTCTAACCTAGATCTTTCAGCAGATCCGAGATTTTCTCATCTAGCTTAATTGCCACTGATTCAATTAACTTCTCATCCGTGGATAGGTTATTGCCGATGCCCATGAGGTTCGTCTTCTGGACAAAATGGACAAGAAATTCTTGGAAGGCGAATAAGGCGCTCGTGAGATCCAAGTCAAGGTCGTCCTTATGTGTCTCGATTGCCTTGAATAGATATTCGACATCCCCCGGCAATAAAGGTTTCAGTTTGCCGTAATTAATTCCATCCCCCGGCAATCTCGATAGGTCCATGTGGAGTTTGATCTGTTTGACCGCGATTCGAAGGTCCACTAGGGTCTTTCGTGCCGCTTCCTTCTGGTCCTTTTTTCTGCCATACCAAGCGGCCAGCGCACCCAGCAGCCTATCAATCAGGATGTCCTCGCCGACAACCATGTCCTTCCTCGACATCATCAGCGGCAATGCCTTTCAACCTTCCGACATTGAGCTCAACTCGTGTAGTACACTATGCGAGGATTCCGCAATGATCATCGAGTGACCGATTCGGACCCCTGGCGGATATCAGCTAACTGGCGTTCATTCATAATTATCGATCATATAGGCAAGAGGCATGGAATAATCCCATCGCCTCACCTGATGTAGCGACGAGCCGGCTCGTCAGATTATATGCCGTCTAATAATCACTCACTCAATCAATCTCTGACTCGCTAACCTCAAATATTTCGGCCAGACGATGCTTGATGTGATCCTGCAATCTCTTGAGGATGGATTTGTCCATTTTCAAGATCTGATAATGATTCGAATCGTCCAGGCCAGCCCAATAAAGGGCTTCCTTCGCTAACGTGACTCGCACATTTTCCTTGAGTTCGTGCTCAGTCAATGGTCGATTTCTAAATTCAGTGGAACCTTGTTCTTGCGAGCGAGGAATCACTCGATAGAACGTGAATCCACTTAACTTCCTATCTTTGGGCATTTTGCGCTCGATGATCCTGACTTCAATCAGCTTTTCGATCACTCGGTCGAATTCGCGGTCATATTTGAAGATGAATTTGAGGTTCTCGACGCGAGCTAGAGCATACCTTATTTGGAATCCTTCAATTGCGTTTCGGCGCTTCTCGTCATTCTCAAAAGCCCCTGATTCGATCTTTTTGAGTGCAACAATGTAATCCTCCCTCTTTTTAAAGGCTTTCAGGTCTTCTGGATCTGGCTTCCAATTCTTTGGGACGACTAGCAATCTACGAACATGTGCTCTCGGGATGAATTCCTGGAGCCAGAGCCTTCGGGCTTCGAGCGTAGTATGAGGAGAACCTCGTCCTTTACGACTTTCCTCGTATGCTGAGGGTGGCTTTGATGCCTCATCGACTAGAATACGTACCAACTCTCGGCCGTTTGCCTTAGCCCTTTCACTCTTAACAATCTTGTCATAATCCTGGAATCTTGGATCCCTAATTATCGAGCCCAGTCCAAACAACTTATTGATCTCGAGCCGATACGCAATGTATTGTTCGTTGAATGCCTTTCTATTGTGCTCGAATAGGTCTTTCGTTTTCAATTCCTGAGCTTCCAATAACCATCCTATTGGGAGATTCCATTTCTTTGCCTCTTTCCATCCGATATTCGTTCCTTTCACTCAAGCCTCCACTCCTCCCACAATTGAACTTGCCTACACATTTCTTTGAAGTGTATGTTTGTTCAAAGATATTATCCTTAATACTAATGTCCTTTGCGATGAAAACGCGAATCGCGATTTCGATAAAAAAAGAGCTTTTGGACACGATCGATAGTGAGCGCCAAACCAACTGTGGAGCCGTTTCGCGCTCAGCTTTCATTGAGGCCGCTGTCAGAGACCATCTCGAAGAACTCGAGACGCCACTCCGCTCAGGTAAGTGCGGTGATCACTGAGATGGACCTTCCCGAGACGATGGGTGACATTCTCAAGCTAGCCGACGAGTCGCTTGTGAGTGGCACCTGGAAGCAGTACGTCGACAACGCTATTAATGAGAACGTGGCCGGGGAGAGGAACGTCAAGGACTCGCTTCTATATTCGGGAATAAGCGCGAGACTGCCCACCAAGCTCCACATGCTCACGATGGCTGAATCGCAGCACGGAAAGACGTTCCTGGAGACGCAGACGGGCATGGTGCTGTTTCCGAGCATATTCGAGGACATCACCGAGATCTCACCAAAAGCGATGTATTATGAGATCCGCGAGAAGCGGAACCCGCGCCTATACGATGGCCGCATTGTGATGATTGACGAGCTCAACGACATGAGCGAAATGTTACGGCAGTTCGTCAAGAAGGCCACCACCAACGACCGGAAGCGGCTCACCCTGAAGACCGTGGAGGATCAGAAGTACCGGGAGATGACGATCGAGGGGCTGCCGGTGGTATGGACGAACACCTACGAGCTGGTCGAGGATGCTGGCAACCAACTGCATAACCGCTTCTTCAAGGTGAATCACGAGAACACGGACGAGCAAGGCTACGCGATCGAGACGATGCAACAGGAGCAATCGACCTTCGGCCGACGATGTGATGAATCGCCGGCGGTGTCAGCAGCGCGTCATATCATCAAGAAGATAATGGACCTGGACAACCTCCAGCCCAAGCGTCCGCTGGTCTTGAATCCATTCGGTAGGCACATCTGCGAGACGGAGCACGGGCGCAGGAATCGCCGCCCGATGTTGGACGCGCTCATATCTGCGATCGCCTACGCCAACCGGTTCCAAAGCACGACATTCGAGGACGACGAGACGCTTCTGGTGCTGACATCCATGGCCGACATCCGGGCGGGGATGGCCATTTACGAGGCGAACGAGGAGGCGCAGCGGACCAGCACCCCGGAGTATCTGACGAGGTTCTTGAAGCTGTTCGAGCCGGAAGAATGGCTCACGAAGGTGGAGCTCTCCGCCCGGACAGAGAAGAAATGGGGAGAGGCGATGAGTGCCGAATCTTGCTACGTCTACGCGCATGATCTTGAGAAGAAGAACCTGCTTACATCGCGAAAGCGCACCGACTACATGTCGGGCCTAGAGACACGAACCTTCGAGTACACGCCGTTAAGTCTAAACAATTCTAAAACGTTTATTTTAGACACGAATTTCGCGAACCGCGAATTGCTGGCAAAGACGGTCAAGCAGCAAATCGAACGAAGTTTAAAGTCATTCACAGAAATGAGAGAATCGGGCATAGCGGCGATCGTAGACCGACTTTTGACCAAGTGAGGACTTAAGAAATGTCCCGCCGATGCTCATCCCGGAGGCGATCGCGAACGCGCAAGCGATTGGCGCGGAGCCTCAGCGACGACAAGGAGGTGGCAAGGCTGCACCTAGGGGCGCGGCCTTGCCACGCGCTTATCCCCTATTACATGGGGACACGGGTGGGCATAGTGGCCGACAGCACATACAGGGAAGAAGAACGGAAGCTCCGGTACATCGGGGATGTGTTAGAGGACCTCAAGACCAACGGGCTGATCAGCACGTCGGATCCTCGACACATCACCGAGCCGGAGGTACGGCAATTCCTTGCTTGGATGAGAAGGAAAGGACTCAATGGGGAGACCCAGCTGAAGCATATCCAGTACCTCAAGGGGTTCTTCGCCTTCTGCGGCAACTATGCTTTCCTGGACATGGAGCGAAGAGGATGCGACCTTCCGAAGAAGGCACATCGCAAGATCAGGGTCATCCCAAAGGATGACCTCGAGACTATCTTCGCGACAGTGGGCGGGATGGAAGGATGGCACGGGGCGGTAGCGCGGGGCATGACGGCATTGGCGATGGGCTGCATGCTGAGGCCGAAGGAGTTCCGCCTTGCCCATGTCGAAGACCTCAAGCTATCGAGGATGAGGTTCTTCGTACGACATCCGAAGGGCGAAGGATCGTGGGGAGCTCAGGAGGAGGTCGATATCGTCAGGGCCGAAGTGGTCCCGCTCCTCATGCGCTATCTCAACGAAAGAGAGGAGCATCTGAACGAGATCGGCATCGAGAAGGCCTCTGCCCTGTTCCCCAACACTTGGAGGGGCAGGGACGAGTTCTTCTCAGCAAACTCGTTCAGGGTCATCAAGGGCGAAGTGGAAGAGATCTCCGGCGTCTCCTTCCGTTTGAAGGACTTCCGCTCGACCTGCGCCTCGATGACCGTCAATGAAGACCTCTCCCTGCTTCCTGCAGTAAGTCGGCAGCTGAGGCATACGAGCCTAACAACGACGCAGCGGTTCTATGCAGAGATCGAGCACGAATCGGTCAGCAAACAACTCCGCGACGCCTGGATGAAGAATCCGATCGATATGTCAAAAAAGGTGGTTATTGACGCATGAGCCAGATAGGAAGAAGGTGGACCGGCGGGGATTTGAACCCCGGACTTCCTGCTTGCAAAGCAGGCGATCTTCCGGGCTGATCTACCGGCCCACTGGTGTGCTTGTAACGCCCAGCCGATTAAATAGGTTTCGTGGCAAGCGCTCGATGTGCTGAATCTAGCCAACCCATTCTTCTTCGGTTTCGATGTCGGGCCTTGGTTAACATCCCAGCTTCAACGGCAGATCGCTCCCTCTGAGGATTGGCTGACCAGCTTCCGATACTTGAGCAGCATTCCTGATGGATGCTTGTCGACGACCTTGACCTTATCAAGGCGGCCTTTCAATTCCTTCTGCGAGACCAGGAGCTCGATCTTCCTCCCCGGAATATCGATGCGGATCTTGTCACCGTTCCTCACAGCGGAAATCGGCCCTTTCACGAATGCCTCCGGTGAGATATGGCCGATGCAGGGACCTCTCGTCGCCCCAGAGAACCGGCCATCAGTTATCAATGCCACCGAATCCGACAGGCCCATGCCTGCGATCAGGCTCGTGGGAGAAAGCATCTCCGGCATGCCTGGCCCTCCCATCGGACCTTCGTAGCGGATGACCACAACATCCCCTGAGACGACCTTCTTTCCCCTGATCGCTATCATGGCGCCATCCTCTGAATCGAACACTTTGGCTTTGCCTGTGAACCGCATCATCTTCTCGCTGACTGCGGCTTGCTTCACGACGCTGCCTTTGGGAGCGAGATTACCATACAAGACCGCTATCCCGCCTTCCTTGTGGAATGGTCTGTCCAATGGTCGAATGACCTCATCGTCCATTACCTTGGCCTCATCCGCGATCCGATGCAGCGTCTTTCCGCTGACGGTCCGCTCGTCGGATATCTTGGTCTTCAGCCTCTTCAATATCGCAGGCACTCCGCCTGCCTTCTCGAAGTCGCTCATTACGTATGGTCCGCTGGGTCTGATGCTTATGAGATGAGGAACCTCTCGCGATATCTTATCGAAGATTTCTAGATCTATGTCGACATCGAATTCCTTGGCGATGGCCGGGATGTGCAAAGCGGTATTGGTCGATCCGCCGATCGCCATATCTACCCGGATCGCGTTCAGGAACGACGCCTTTGTCACCAGCTCGCGGGGCTTGATGTCCTTCTTTACCAATTGGACGATTGCTTTACCGGTTTTCCGCGCAATCACTCGCTTCTTGCGGCTGTTGGCCATGCTCGTGCCGCAGCCGACCAGGCTCAGGCCCAATGCCTCCGTGACGCAAGCCATGGAGTTCGCGGTGAACAGTCCGGCGCAGGCGCCCTCGCCTGGGCAGGCGCATCTCTCGATGTCCCGGACCGCCTTCTCGTCGACCTTGCCGGCCGCGTAGCTACCCAGCGCTTCGAAAACGCTCTGCAAGTCCAACCGAGAGCCAGAAGAAGACAGGCCTGCTTCCATCGGTCCCCCTGTCAGAATGATGCTGGGGACGTTCATCCTGCCGGCGGCCATCAGCATGCCAGGAGTGATCTTGTCGCAATTGGTCACACCTACGAAGCCGTCCAAGCAATGCGCCTGGATCATGAGCTCGACGCAATCCGACACCGTCTCCCTGGATGCCAACGAATAGCGCATCCCCGAATGCCCCATAGCGATGCCATCGCATATGCCTGGCACGCCGAAGATGAAAGGCCTGCCGCCCGCTTCGGTTATCCCTTGCTTGACCTCTTCCACCAGTTCATTGAGGTGCAGATGCCCGGGGATGATGTTGTTCCATGAATTGGCAATGCCGATGAACGGCTTGGACATCTCCTCGTCATCCAGTCCAGTCGCTCGCAGCAGGCTCCTGCTGGGGGCCTTCTCGATTCCTTTCTTGACCGCGTCGCTCCGCATGCTGATCCCATGCTGGAACACTGTGCCATGCAATTATCTTTGCGCAGCGAGAAACCGGAGGCGGCGCGACCCTTGCGGACATGAGACGATAAGCAATCAGAAGTGCTGGATTGGGTTTGTTGGGGTTTGAGAAGGAAGGTTTGGCCTACGAGCGCAACACGATCTCGATATTCACGCCATCGGGAACCTGTATGCGCATCAGTTGCCTGAGGGCGCGTTCGTCGGCATCCAGATCGATGAGGCGCTTGTGTATCCTCATCTCCCATCGGTCCCAGGTCTCCGAGCCCTCGCCATCGGGGCTCTTCCTGCAGGGCACCTTCAGCTTCTTGGTGGGCAGGGGGATCGGACCACGAATGGCCACTCCGGTTCTCTGGGAGATAGACTTGATCTGACTGCAGACACTGTCGACCTTCTTCGGGTCGGTGCCGCTCAGTGAAATCCGTGCGCGTTGTGCCATATCGATGCCTCAAAAAATGAAGAAGTTATCAAGTGGTTTAGGTCATGTCCCTCTTCTCGACATCGATGCACATGCCTGCCGCGACGGTCTGGCCCATGTCACGGATGGCGAACCTTCCCAGCTGGGGGAAGTCCTTTGCCTTCTCGATGACCAGGGGCTTGGTCGGCTGGATCTTCACGATCGCCGCGTCCCCTGCCTTCAGGAACTGTGGGTTCTCTTCCTTGACCTGTCCCGTCTTCGGGTCCATCTTCTTCTGGAGCTCGATGAAGGTGCATGCGACCTGTGCGGTGTGGCAGTGGAACACAGGTGTGTATCCAACCGTGATCACCGACGGGTGATTGAGGACCATTATCTGGGCAGTGAAGGTCTTGGCCACCATCGGCGGGTTATCGACCGGTCCGGCCACATCGCCGCGCTTGATGTCGTTCTTGGCGAGGCCGCGAACGTTGAAGCCGACGTTGTCACCAGGTTTGGCCATTAGCATCTGCTCGTGGTGCATCTCAATGCTCTTCACTTCGCCGATCTTGTTGGACGGCATGAAGATGACCTTCATGTCCGGCTTTAAGATGCCGCACTCGACCCTTCCGACCGGGACGGTTCCGATACCGGTGATGGTGTAGACGTCCTGGATTGGCAGCCTGAGCGGTAGGTTGGTCGCCTGAGGCGGAACCTCCAGCATATCAAGAGACTGGAGCAGTGTCGGGCCCTTGTACCATGGCAGGTTGGGCGATGGCTTGACGGCATTGTCTCCCTTATACGCGGACAGGGGGATGATCTGCACCTTCTCCATCTTGTAGCCGACGCCTTTCAAGAGCTTGGTGACCTCTTCCTTGACCTCATCGAAGCGCTTCTGGTCATAGGCTGGCTTGGTAGCGTCGATCTTGTTGATCGCAACGATCACCTGGGTAACGCCCAAGGTCCTGGCCAGGAAGATATGCTCCTTGGTCTGGGCCTGCGGTCCCTCAACAGCTGAGACGACCAGAACGGCCGCATCTGCCTGTGAGGTACCAGTGATCATGTTCTTCACGAAGTCACGGTGGCCCGGGGCATCAATGATTGTGAAGTAGTACTTGTCGCTGTTGAACCGCTTATGGGACACATCGATAGTGACGCCGCGTTCCCTCTCTTCCTTCAGAGAGTCCATGACCCAAGCGAATTCAAAGGTAGCCTTGCCCTTCTCCTCTGCCAATTTTTTGTATTTCTCAATCAGATAGGGTTCGATGGTGCCAGTGTCGCTCAGCAAGCGTCCAACTGCAGTTGACTTTCCGTGATCGACATGACCAATGAACACCAAGTTCAAGTGAGGTTTCTCTGCCATATTCCAGCCTCCTATTTATCGATTTAAGTTCTCCATACCGTATTTCATATTTAACGGTTTTTCCGCCTCAGCCTGAATAATAGGCTGCATCATAGGGCTCTGGATTGAGTCCCTTGCGTTTGCGGATCTCTGCCACGACCTTGGTCTGAATCTCGGTTGGCACCCTTACGAACCCAGAGTTCTCGGTCGACCATAGGGCGCGGCCTTGTGTCGCACCGCGGATCGCGCTCGCGAACCCGAACATCTCTGCCACTGGAGCCTTCGCGGAGACCACCGCTGCCTCTCCCTCCTGGCTGATGTCCTCGATGACGCCGCGTCGTGCCTGAATCTCTCTTACAGCGTCACCCATCAGATCCTGGGGAACGTTGATGAAGATCTTCTGGATCGGTTCCATGAGGACGCGCTCGCCAAGGCACATCGCCCCGTAGATACCGGAACGAACTGCCGGGATGACCTGCGCCGGACCGCGATGGACTCCATCCTCGTGGAGCTTGGCATCGACCAATCTGACCTTCATGCCCATCGATTTCTCCTGCGCCAATGGACCGACAGTCATGGCCTCGTCGAATGCCTGTTTGGCTAGGTCGAGCGTCTCATTGAGATACTGGATACCTTTAGTGATATCCATGAAGACATTGGTATCCTTGAAGGACACAATGCCGCGGGCCTCATCGCGATCCATGCCGAGGTCCTGCAATTGCTTGGCTAGGGCCTTCGGGTCCTTGATCTTGCCTTCGGTCTTGATCTCGCCCGCTTTGATGGCGTCGTAGACCGCCTGTTCCAACGGCTCTACCTCGATGTAGAACTTGTTGTGCTTGTTCGGGGACTTGCCCTCGAACGGACCGCCCTTCTGCTTCACGCATTCTCGGTAAACGACGATTGGCGGCGAGGTATTTATCTCGACCTTATGCTCGTTGACTATCCTGTAGATCGTGATCTCGAGGTGCAGCTCGCCCATTCCGGACAATAGGTTCTCGCCCGTTTCCTGGTTGATCTGGACACTGAGCGACGGATCGGCCTTGGCAACCGTTCTGAGGACCTCGACCAGCTTGGGCAAGTCCTTCATGTGCTTCGCCTCGATCGCCACCGTAACGACCGGCTCGGAGTAGTGGGTGATCTTCTCGAAGGACTCCATGTCCTTCATGGTGGTGACGGTAGAACCGGCGACGGCATCCTTCAGCCCACCGACGGCGCAGATATTGCCCGCGTCCATCTCCTCGACCGCGATGCGGTCGGCACCGACGCTCAACGCGACGGTCTGGACCCTGTTGGTGTTGGTCATGCCGGATATATACATCTCCATTCCCTTGACGACCTTTCCTGAGAATAGCCTTCCGACCGCGACCTCACCGGCATGTGGGTCCATGATGATCTTCGTGACCATCAGGGTGGTCGGTCCGTTCGGGTCGCAGTTCATCATAGCCTTCCCGATTGGGCTCTCCAAGTCTCCCTTCCAAATGACTGGGATACGGATCTTCTGCGCCTCCAAGGGATTGGGGACATGCTTGATCGCCATGTCCAGCAATACCTCGTGCACCGGCGATTTCTTGGCCAAAGTCTTCTGGTCGTTGTTCTTGCAGTGCTCGTACACGTCCCTCATCGACGTGTTGGACTTCTTCATGTACGGCGCGCTAACTGCCCAGTTATGGAACGCTGAACCAAGGGCGACGGTGCCGTCCTGCACGCTGACCTGCCACTCCTTATTCAGGGGGGCCGGCATTTGCGACATTATCCTGCGGTTGACCTCTGTGATGATCTGAACGAAGCGCTGCTGCATCTGCTCCGGGGTGACCTTGAGCTCGTTGATCAGTCGGTCGACCTTATTGATGAAGAGGACCGGCCTGACTCGCTCCTTCAAAGCCTGGCGGATGACGGTCTCGGTCTGAGGCATGATGCCCTCGACCGCGCAGACTAGGATGATGACGCCATCCAATGCTCTCATCGCTCGGGTGACGTCCCCGCCGAAGTCGACGTGACCTGGGGTATCGATAAGGTTGATCAGATACTCCTTGCCCTCGAAAACATGGACCATCGAAGCGTTTGCCGCGTTGATCGTGATACCTCTTGCCTGCTCCTGCTCATCGAAGTCGAGCATGAGCTGCTTGCCTGCTAGGTCTTCTGACATCATCCCTGCGCCGGCGATCAGGTTGTCGCTGAGGGTGGTCTTCCCGTGATCGATATGCGCCGCAGTCCCTATGTTGCGTATCTGAGCGGGAATGCGCATGATGGCCTGAGCCTTTTTGATATTCTCTTCTTTGCGTCCCATGGAAACACCCCAAAGTTGCAGATGCTCTCGCTCACCTAGCCGAGGATGCGACCCTCTCTACCTCTTCCTTCTTGGCCACGGCGAAGCTGTTCATGTCGTTCTTAGAAGCGAGTATCAGCTCGTCCGCGAGGCACTCTTGGATGGGCTTGGTGTTCTTGAAGCTCGTCTGGATGGCGCCCTTGGTGATGTTCCTCAGGGAGATGTCCAGCCTGCGTGACGGCGCGACGTCCACTGCCTTCGGTACGGATATGCCTCCGAACTGCAACCTGGTGACTTCCTCGCGCGGCGCGGCGTTCTCTAGAGCCTCCACCAAAACCTGGATCGGGTTCTTCTTGGTCTTCGTGGCGATGATGTCGAAAGCCTCCGAGACGACTCGATAGGCTTTCAGCTTCTTCCCGGTGAAGACTTCGGTGCGCATCATGTTGTTGATCAATCGCTCGACGATGTTCAATTTCGCCTTCCCGAATGATCGGTTGGCGTGCCTACCGTCGGAATGCGGAACTGACGTCGACGACAGATTGATGTACTTTGCCAGTCCGGCATCCCTGACGACGATCTCGAAATAACTATACTTGCTGAATAGGAGCATTTCCTTGGCCGGTGGGGCCGGCGCTGCGGTTGTGACTTGTGTTTCTTCCATCTTGTTCACCTCACCGGTTTCTCTTTCCTGCCCCTGACCAGTTCGTTCAGGGAAACGTTGTTCACCTGAACGACCTTGAAACGGACACCGGGGATATCACCATAGGAACGACCCATCCTGCCCCCGATTCCTTCCACCAGGACCTCATCGTGCTCGTCTATGAAGTTAATGGCACCATCGCCGACCGTGAATGCGGTGATCTGGCGACCATTCTTGATAAGCTGGATCTTAACGCACTTTCTGATGCCGGAATTGGGCTGCTTTGCCTCTATACCCACTTTTTCAAGGACGATGCCTCGTGCCTGTGGAGCACCCTCTAACGGGTCAGACTTCTCCTTCAACCTGAGCATTCTCCTCTTGTAAGTGCTGTCACTCCATCGGAATCTCTGCCTGTCCTTCCGGAGCTTGCTGGCAGTGTATAAACCTCGAGCCATTAATTTCACCTTTGAATGGGAAGCTGTCGCCCTATTACGCTTATTATATTTAAGCGTTGAGGGTTTTTTGGTCGCTTCAGCACCCGTCCTATAGCACCGCAGTATTAATAACTATCCGTTGATAGCCAGTAGGCGCAACCGAGGCAAAATCGCGGAGCATGATAATCGACAGAAAAAGCTCCCTTGAGATCGTGCATCATTGTTACCGACAGGACAGATGCGATGATCAGCTATGAATCCTCGCTGCCATGATCGAATCCTATCGGGTAACCTGGGTTCATTACCGTATGAACAAGCTCGAGCTCAGCGTCAGACAAACAGCAGACATATTTTATACAAGAAATCGCGTTATAGGAATGGGATGGGAAAGTCAGCCATGGCACGCGACCCGAAGGCCGAAATCGAACGAGCCGAGAACATTATCCAATTGGTCATGGCGGCGGTTGTTCCTGGAATATTGGCCGCAATGCTCTTTTCCTACGTTCTATTCAACCAGCTCACATTAGTCTTCCTTGCACTCTCCATCATCATCGCAGTATTGATGATAATTCCAGCGCAAAGAATGCATAGCCTTCATTTCGAGACCTGGGTTCGCAATTCGTTGCCCTCGAAGCTGATAACCAGCGTCGTGGGGATGATCTATATTGCAGCCATAAGCGTCTTCGCCGTTTCGCTACTATCGTTCACTGTCGATTTCAACCCGGAACATCCGGCAACCTTTGCCGTCGAGGCGGGACTGCTTCTATCCCTGATAGGATTGATGACCTACCAATCGCAGAACAAGGAGCGCTTCCTTTCAAGCGAGAAGAGGTTCTTCTCGTCAGACCCGAGACAGATCGAAGATAGATTGGTTCAGCATTTGAAGTTGATAGGGCACAGCCATAAGCGGACCGGCGACGGGTCAATCTGCCATTTGGACCTCCCTGATTCCGGTCTCCGAATCCATATTCTACCCATGAACAGGAGTAGCACCGAAGTGCTCCTTGAGAACATCAACGAGAAGAACTCAGAGATTGCTCTAAGGCTGAAAGGTTGTTTGGAAGGCCCTGCTTAAGCATCACCCTTGGATTCCCCTCTCTCGATCGCTCTCGCGATTAGATGAGCGATCCGTATTGGTTCAGGCAAAGCGCCACGCACGATGCTGGCACCGATCAATTCAACGGCCTCCTCCTTGCCGATCCCTGCTGCCGCGACAGACAATGGCTTGTGCCCCGTCTGCACCTGGAACAACGTTGATCGGGTGATGATGCTCAGGCGCCTTTCCCAATCGGTGAAATGCTTCCTCAATGCGGCTTCCATCTTCGCCAGGTCGGGAAGGTCCCTGGTCACGCTGGCGATGGGCAACCCGGTCGCTTGGTTCAAGGCCTCGATATCAATCACGTTGAACCCGCCCATCGCAATCCCATCCAGCATGACCAGACGCAGCTGCTCCTTGTAGCGGGACGAGTTGATCATTCTGGTCAGGACGTCATTTCCATCCTCCCCGTCGATGGTAAGGCGCGAATGCATCACTCCCTCGACGTAGCCAGGCACGCGCATGACCACGCCGATGACCGTGACCTTGGAATCAGAGAACGAAAAAGGGGAATCGTCGATACCGAGCACCCTGATATGCGGCTTCACGTCACATCAGTCCTAGATGGCCAGTCACCTTGTCGATAAGGTTGTCCGGCGCCGGCCCGATGCCGAGGCAGGTGGTGGTGTTGGGAGGCAGCTCGGTCATGCCAGCGTCGGTGATGAGCGACGTGACCAATCCAGCGCTCTCGGCCGCCATCTTGAGTTCGAGCAGCTCCTTCAGGTCGTTGACCTTGACCACAACCTTCTTCTGGCCCTCGGCGTACCACCTTTCGAACCAATCGGCCTTCCGCTTCTTGGAGATGAGGGCGCAATTGACAGCCGCGTGGGCCACCTGCGCCGCCAATTTGCCTGGCGAGAGCTTGAGGTCCTTGCGTACGGCGATGACCATCTTGTTTTCGAACTGGGTCGCTGGCATCCGCAGGAACACCTCCCAGGCACATCATAAACCTTTGTGCCAATGTCATCAGACCATCAAAGTATTGTTGCTTACAGGCTTGGCCAGCGACAGATATATACAATGCAGTGACAATGGAAACGCGTGCTGACTGAGGATTATGCCATCGTGAAGGGTCAGGTTGCTCCTTGCGGAATCCGGTGTGGAGAATGCCCCCTGGGCAATGGCACCGTTTCGGAGACAGCGATGGAGCTAAGTAAGTATCTCCAGAAGTATGAGGTGGCTAGCTGGGCTCATGATATTCCAGGCGGGGGCGACATCGACTTCAAGCTGTTCGAGAAGAACCTTAACTGGGTGCGGAACTCATTGAAATGCCCTGGCTGCTTGAACGGAGGAGGCAGTTCGGAATGTCCGATTCGCGTGTGCTCTAGAGGGAAAGGCTACTCCTCGTGTTCGCGATGCGCTGATTTGAGAGCGTGTGGCAAGTTCGATTGGCTGGGGAAGAAAGGGGAGGCATTGAAGACCGAGCTTGCCGAAGGTCTCTGAACGAGAACGCTTGCTCGGCTCGAATCTCCCGCATCCCGATAAGGTCTCAATCATAGCCAGTCAGTCCGCAAATATAGCGGAGTTCCTCGAATCGGAATCGATAGAAGGTACTGGTTGACAGAATGTGCTTCTATAACATTTAACAATATGTTAACAGGGTTAATTTTAATAAGTAAACGCCGTTCACATAATGGGCCGGGGCTTGGTTGATAAAATTGTCATGGTGTTCATTTTCCGAGCCCCTCTTTTTTTAGTTTCCGGCCATCCTCGGCCCAAACCCCATTGTCTCAAAATCAACCCCTTTATTGGACTCTCTCTGCATATTCATCAGAGCCCGAACCTCACCGCATCGTGAATAACATCTGTTTTCTGAGCCTCGAAGTCGTATAATGCCTAAATCATGCTGGCCCGTCATAAGGGAAGGGGGGGAGAGGGCCGCTCCTCATTGAAGCTTCGGAGAACCCCCAAGATGGCCGTTGCCCTGCGATTCTTGAATTAAAGTGACGGTCAGAGCGAGGTGGTGCAGAATTGGCGCTTTTCGACCTAGAACATGAAAAAGCAACGGGCAATTCTATTTCTTGCTAACAAGTATTGCGCCCAATCCCAGCAGTTGAACAGCTATACCTATCAAAATCAATCCTAATTCAGGCAACATTGTTTGAACGCTATCAAGCGTGCCCATGTTGAGGGCATGAACAATTACTATTATCAATCCAACAATAATTATTATAAACCCACCAATGGTCACCTTAGATGCTCTTGTTGCCATTTTTAATCGCACCTAATCTTTCCGTGTTTACTTGAAGCCTATCTGCAATCCCAAATAAAAAAACTATCGTCATAATGTGCGTGCCTACAATGATGTTGGAGATGGAAATTGACGAAGGTTTTTGCATATAGTCCTAACCTCTTAGGAATCGAGAAAGATCGAAAGGGGTTTAGGGAACAGGTGAGCATAGCGGTTAGACGCTTCATCCAGCTGACTTAGATGTTCCAATTTCAGGCTATCATAAACCTTTGCTGCCGCCAATGGCTCGTTTCTTTTCAACCTACCGGTCGGGTCGACATCAAAGCCTTAATATCGACTCCGCCTACACTCAGCCATGTTCGAGATCCTGAAGCGCGACGGCCTGGCAAGGATCTGCCGGTTCGAGACGAAGCACGGTGCTTTGGAGACCCCGGCTTTGCTGCCAGTGCTGAACCCGCGCTTGATCACCATCGCTCCATCGGTCTTGAAGGAGGAGCTTGGCTTCCAGGCCCTCATCACCAATTCGTATATCATCCGCAACGACCCGACGCTGAGGCAGGCTGCCTTAGAGAAGGGGGTGCATCAGCTCATCGGATACGACGGGATAGTCATGACCGACAGCGGCACCTTCCAGAGCCACATGTACGGCGAGGTCGAGGTCCTTAACAAGGACATCGTCGCCTTCCAAAGGGACATCGGCTCGGACATCGGGACGGTCCTGGACATCTTCACCGAGCCCGACTGGGGACCGGAGAAGACGAGACAGGCGGTCGATGAGACCCTGCACCGGACCAGGGAGGCCGCTGCCATCAAGGAGGAAATGATGCTCGCCGGCGTGGTCCAAGGCTCGATCTATCCCGACCAGAGGGAGCACTGCGCCCGGGAGATGGCCTCGATGGATGTGGACATCCATCCGATCGGCGGAGTGGTGCCGCTGATGGAGCGCTACCGCTTCGCCGACCTGGTGGACGTGATCATCGCCTCCAAGAAGGGACTGATGCCGGCCAGGCCGGTGCATCTCTTCGGGGCGGGCCATCCGATGGTCTTCGCGCTCGCCATCCTGCTCGGCTGCGATATGTTCGATTCGGCTTCCTATGCCAAGTTCGCCCGTGACGACCGGCTGATGTTCCGCCGAAGGCACGATGCACCTGGCGGACATGAAGACGCTGGAGTGCGAGTGCCCCGCCTGCCGCGCTCACACGCTGGAATCCCTGCGGGCGCTTCCGGAGAAGGAGCGCATGCTCACGCTCGCCAAGCACAACCTGTACGTCTCGAAGAAGGAGATCGAGCACGCCAAGCGCGCGATGCAGGAAGGGACATTGTGGGAGCTGGTGGAGACCCGCTGCCGCTCGCACCCTGCGCTCCTGGACGGTCTCAGGCGCCTGCGCGAGCACCGCAAGTTCCTGGAGCGCTTCGAGCCGCTCAGCCGGGACGGGGCGATGTTCTACACCGGACCGGAGACGTTGAACCGGCCCTGCTTCCAGCGCTACGAGGAAAGATACTTCGAGCGCTACCGCCAGCCCGAGAACAAGATCCTGGTCGGGTTCGAGGACGCCGAGCGCCCGTACTCCCGTACCTTCGCCCCGCTCATGGCGAAGCTGTCAGATGTGGGGGACGCGCATTTCCTGGTGATGTCCCCCTTCGGCCCGGTGCCGATAGAGCTCGATGAGGTCTATCCCATCGCCCAATCGCTCTTCCCCAGGATCAAGGATAGGGAGATGGAGGAGCACATCAAGGACCTAATGGAGCGCTTCTCCCATTGCCAGCAATATGGCATGTGCCTGATCTACGATGCAAATAGCACGATGGAAATGCTTTCATCGCTGTCGGGGGAGAAGAGCAGCTTCGACATCGACGTCGCGAAGGTCAAGGCCGTGGCGGACTACCAATTCGGGAAGGGCGCAGCGGACGAACTCTTCGACGGCGTACTACAGATTGTTAAGTCGAAGACAACCGGCAAGATAAGGAACGTCCTTGTCGACGGAAAGCACGTGGTCTCGATGCGGGCGCCCGACGGACTGTTCACCCTGCGGCCCGCCGGGGCGGAGAAACTGCATAAGCGCTTCGCTTCGCCCAGGATGAGGGTCATCGTGAACGCGGATTCGGCCGAGTTCAACAGGGAGGGGAAGAACGTCT
This sequence comes from Methanomassiliicoccaceae archaeon, assembly GCA_963768775.1. GTDB lineage: Archaea > Thermoplasmatota > Thermoplasmata > Methanomassiliicoccales > UBA472 > FEN-33. The sequence continues at coordinate 203,765 of CAVYIY010000005.1, read as the reverse complement.
TCGGCGGCTTCGTCCTGGATTGCGACCCAGACCTGGTGCCGATGGACGAGGTCCTCATCGTCGACGACGCGGACCGGTTGATCGCCATCGGGCGGACGCTCTTGGTCAGGGAGGAGATGCTCGCCGTGAAGAAAGGACTAGTCGTCAAGGTCCGAGAGGCCATCGCCTGAGCCAGCAATGCTTTTCATCATCTCGTCAGCGACCTTGACGCACGAGAGCAGGTCCTCCAGCGTATGGAGCATGGAGGCCGCCGAAGCCGCTGATGCCCTCAGGGTGAGCCGGTTCCCGCAGACCTCTGCCTGGGCATAATTCCCATTGTCGAGGGATATCGATCTGGCTACCTTTTCGGCCTCCTCCGCGTTCCTGTAATCCAGCTCGATGACGCACTGAACCTGCATGCGCGGTGGAGCAGCGGACCACATTAACTATCTTCTGATGACCGCGTCGGCGAGGCGAGCGCCGTGAAGATCGCTGCATGAGCTTTCGAGAGTCGGATGCATAATGTATAAACTTGAATTCCTGCTCTAGTGTCCTTGCTATCATCGCAACGAAGCGGAGGTCACGATATGGAACTAATTGAGAGCATAGAGGCCAGGCTGAGCGTTCGGTCCTTCACCGAGGAAGACATACCAGATAAAGTGGTCAACGAGGCTCTGAGATTGGCGACGCTTGCGCCCTCGGCGGGCAACCTGCAGTCAAGGGATTTCATTGTGATCAGGAACGCCCTGTCCAAGAAACGGTTGGCGAAAGCAGCGTTCGGACAGGCATTCATCGAGGAGGCGCCGGTGGTCATCGTCGTTTGCGCCAATCAGAACCGGATCAGGAACTATGGCACTAGGGGGGCGCAGCTCTATTGCCTGCAGGACGCCGCTGCCGCCATCGAACACATTCTGCTCTACGTCGTCAGCGAAGGCTATGGAAGCTGCTGGGTCGGGGCCTTCGATGAGCGCGAGGTCTCGAAGGTGCTGAGCATACCGGAGAACATCCGTCCTGTCGCCATATTGCCAATCGGCCGCCCGATGAAGGAGGGCTTCCATACTTCCCGTTTGGGCGTCAGCGAGGTCGTCCACAAGGAGAAATGGTGATCGATCGGCCCCGTTTGCATCCAATTCCGCTTGGGGATCAGCTATTATCTGAGCCGCCAACGTCCGTTTTTGATCCACGCGTCCCGAAATACCGAGTCTGATGGAACGGGCGTGAAAGGTGAGTGGTAGCCCCGGGCAGATTCGAACTGCCGTCACCGGCTCCAAAGGCCAGCATGATTGACCACTACACTACGGGGCTGTGTTGCCTCGATTTGATTTCTCGTATATAAAGAGGAGAGTCCAGAACCGAGCCAAGTGCATCACCAGCAGATGCGCAGGTTCTTGATAAATGACGTATTAAGGCGGTCAGGTAGCCGAACATGGACGCGCGCCGCTTCGCCATCTACACCGGTGCATTCATCGGGCCTCTGGCCTCCAACGCAGTCCTGGCCCTGGTGCCGGAGCTCAAGGCCTCCTTCAACGCTGGCGCGCCCGAGGTGCTCCTGTCGATCACCTTCTTCATGCTGCCCTTCGCGCTGTTTTCGCTCTTCACCGGCGCGCTTTCGGACGTTCTGGGCCGGACGAAAGTACTGCGCATCGGCTTCCTGGTCTACGCCATCGGCTGCATCGTCACCGCCCTGGCGCCCGAGCTGGTGACATTCTACCTATCAAGAGCGGTCCAGGGCATCGGCTTCGCCTTCCTTCAACCGGTCCTGGTCGCCCTCCTGGGGGACATCGTTCCCGGGGACAGAAAGGGGGTGGCGATGGGCCTTTTCACGGGGGCGACTACCGCCGGTATCTCGCTCGGCCCGCTGGTGGCCGGAATATTCTCCATCGTCGATTGGCGCCTGACGTTCTGGTTCATCGCGATCCTCTCATTCATGCTGGCGTTCCTGCACAAGGGCGGAACCGAGACAAGCAAAGATGCCGGGTCGGACTGGGTCAGGTCCGTGCTCTCGCGCATCGGCAAGGCCTGGCGGCTCCGCCCGGTAGTCTTCCTCTCCATCACCGGCTTCATGCAGGTGCTGTGCTATATCGGGAACCAGGCCTTCGTTTCGAACCGACTGTCTGAGCCGCCCCTGCTCATCACCAGCGAGGGGATTGGTGTGATACTTGCGGCCGCGGGATTGGTCGGCCTGCTGGCATCGAGGGTCGCCGGGGAACTGGTGGTGCGGATGGGGCTCTTCAAGAGCGCCGGACTGGGCTTCGCCATCATGGCCAGCTCCCTCGCCCTCATGCTCGCATCCGACACGGCGCTGCTCTACACGGTGGCGCTCGCCATCTTCGCCATCGGGTCCGCCATCGCATGGGCTTCGCAGCTGACTCTGGCGGTGGAACTATCCCCGCAGATGCGCGGGACGATCTCCTCGCTCTTCACTAGCGCCGGGTTCCTGGGCGGTTCCTTGGCAGCGGTCGTGCTCTCCGCGCCGTACCTCGCCTGGGGCATAGCAGCGGTGAACGTCTCCTGCATAATCCTGTGCGCCGTCATGGCGCTGACGATGAAGCTGGCCTCGGCCGGAAGAAAGTGAGAATGAGTCAACGGCATCTGGCTTCGCGCCAGGGTTCGGTTGCGGAAAATCCAAAGCAATCGTTTTCGATGGCTGGACCGTCAGGATTTTCTTACGGTGTGTCAATCATCAATCGCCCGATCAGATGAGTTGGACGCGAATCCGCTATGACCACTCTCACCATGGATCCCAACGGAAGCTCAGAAGGGACGGCGATCGGAGCGTAAGCAAGGTCTCTGCAGATCGTAGTGCCCGTCTTTCCCACCTCGGCGGCCATGACATCAGCGCATTCGCCGACCCGTGCTGCATTGATGCCTACGGCTATCTCGAATCGCAATTTCGCAATCTCCCTCGATCGATCCTTGGCGATGCGGCTGACCACCTGAGAGCCCATTGCTACTGCCTCCGTACCAGGCCGGCTGGAGAATCGAGTGACGTTGACGATGTTCGGCCTCGTCCTCCGCAGCAGTTCCAACGATTCCTCGTGGTCCCGATCGCTTTCGCCAGGGAACCCACAGATGAGGTCGGTCGAGAGGGTCAGCCGTGGAACCTCTCTCCTGATCGTTCGAACCTGCTCCTCGAACTCGATGGCAACGTACCCTCTGCCCATCGCCTTCAGCAATCGGTCGCTGCCGGTCTGGACCGGGAGGTGGAGGAACTTGTAGACCTTATCATGCTTGATGATCCGGGCCAGGTCCCCTTCCTGTCCGCGCAGGCTGTCAGGATTCATCATCCCTATCCGAATCTTGAATTCGCCATCTATCTGACATATCCTCTCGATCAATTCCCTCAGGCTGCTGTCTGAATCCTTGCCATAACAGGCAGTGTCCTGTGCGGTGATCAACAGCTCCTTTGCACCATCGTTGACGGCCGCTTGCGCCAGGTCGATAAGACCTTCCAGCGGATAGCTTCTCAATCGGCCCCTAGCAAGTCGAGTGATGCAGTAGCTGCAATGACCCAGACAGCCTTGGGCGATGGGCAGGATGAAGGTTATGCCAGAAGGAAGCCTGATCCGGTCGACCTTTGCCTCACCCGTGCCAAAACGCTCGACGACCCTGTTCGCAAACGACCCATATACCGAAGGGGGGATGAGGAGGGCATCCGGGAATTCGCCCATCACCGTGCTTCCCTCCACTGAAGCCATGCAACCGGTAACGACGAGTTGCTTCGCCTTCTCTTCCAGCTCCCTCATCCGCTTCATGATCTTGAGCTCGGTGGCCTCGATCACGACGCAAGTGTTGACTACAATTACGTCCGCATCCTCGGCACAGGCGACCATTGAGTGGCCCAGCGAGGCTAGCTTGCGCTCCATCTCATGGCCCTCGCCTTGGTTCATCGTGCAACCATAGGTCTCGACAAAGAAACGCACGCTTTGCCAACCCCGTTCCGATATTTATGCTTGCTAGCTTTGCACGCTTCAGGAATGGAACATATTAGGACTGCCCACGATGCGATTAGAAACAGACATAATGGATCCATTGGACCCGTCCGATGGCCTCCCTTGCATCAAAAATCACTCCCGTTCGCATCGAACAGATACAGCAATGAAATCGAACTGAATCAAGCCGGTATCATCGGATTCATTCTCAGATCAGGAGGCTGAGGTTGATGCTTATGAATGTCATGAGATAGACCAAGAAGAAAACGGATTAGAACTCGTGATAGTCTTGGCTATCGATGCTGATCGTCCGAGCCGGAGCAATGAATCGAATGAAGAAGGAGCTCTGTTCGGTCATTCGACCGAGGGTCGTCGACCATTGAGGCATTTGGCGCAGCCCGAGGTCAGAAGAAGTCGTCGGACCTCATCTCGACCAATAGGTTAAGAAGTTCTCTGAATGCCACGATCGTCTCGTCGATCTCTTTTGCATCGATGGGTTTGACGATGTACCCACTTGCCCCGCTGATCCTTGCAGTCTCCAGGTCGAGGGGTGAACGCGAGCCAGTGTAGATCACTATGAGCATCGTCATTATATCGGGCATGCCTCTGAGCAGCCTCAACACCTCATGTCCGCCTCTCTTCGGCATGTTCAGGTCCAGCAGGACCAGTTCGGGCATCTCAGTGTGCGATTCTAGCAATTCCTCGATCAGGTCGATCGCGCCCTCTCCGTCCGTCGCCACCGATATCACGGCCGGGACCTCAGTTTCCATTATCAATTCCTTCGCCAGCGTTGCGTCCGCGGGATTGTCGTCAACCAAGAGGATTCGGATGGGCTGGGATGCGTCCATTTCACTTACCTCCAACCTTGATGCATGTGCGTGCCTCGATTCTCATCCCGCCAACTTTAGTTACTGCCATCGTCTCTCTGCCTCTGATCCGGATGATCCGCCCTTGCTCTCGCTCCTCAGGGCCGCAGGGCATCTCATTGCCAGGCTTCTGGGAGATGACCATGGGATGGAAGCGCATTGTGACCAGATCCTCAGATCTGTTTCGCCAGCAGCTCGGCGAATCTGTCCATTGATTCGCTCGATCCCGCCTGCATATCTGCCATTGCCATCCCATCTCGGTCTTCCACCCTCTGGAAGATGGACCTGTCCGTCACCTTCGTTACGCCGTTGATATCCTCGAATGTCACCGTTTCCAGCTGCACATGACCGGGCATTCCTTCGAATTCGAAGGTATATACCAGTCGCTCAGGCGGTGCGACCTCGTGGTATACGCCATGGAAGGCGTATTGCTTGCCGCTGCTGTCCTTCTGGACGAAGCGCCAGGGACCGCCCAGCCTCACGTCCATCTTGTCCACCACGGTGGTCAAGCGCCTCGACCCCCACCATTGAGGCAGGAGTTTGGGGTCCGTGACCAGCTTGAACACGCGCTCCCGGGACGCATCGAAGACCCGGATGACGATTATCTCCTGCTTCCCTGGTTCAGCGATGAACGTCGTCTTCGGCATACTGACACTTCCTTTCTCCAAGTACTCGGCCAGCTTGTCGAAGGACTCATTCCAGCCTGCCTTGGTCAATTCACTCATCTGGCCCTCGGGCATGCCCTCATGTCGCAGAGTGAGACGGGTCCTGCCCGCATCCTCCTCGAACGTCACTGTCACCTGCAGCTCCAATAGCCAATCGCCGCTCATCCCATAGTACGAGGCAGGCACGATCTTGCCTTCGGAGTCCGAGAAGGAATCGCTGAGGATCAGCCGCTCTGCTTTGATGATCTCCTTGTAAGTCCCGGCAGACCAGTAATCCTTGCCGTCGGGGGAGCGCATGCAGTTTAGATATTTACCGCCGGCCCTCAGATCCATCTTGACGACCGGTGAGGTGAAGCTTCTCGGCCCCCACCATTTCATAATCAGTTCAGGTTCCGTCCAGGCTCTCCAGAGGCGCTCGCGCGGAGCATTGAAGACGCGCGTGATGAGGATCATTCCTACTTCCTTGCTTCGCTCCTTGCCTGCCATGGTTTGTTTTATTCCAGCTTCGTCTTCTTAATATTTCCTTCTTCGAGCTTCAACAATCACTCGAAAAGCTGTTGGTTGAATCGGCCTCTGGCGGAAACCGCAGCTCACCTAGCACTTACCTTTCCGATGCGACAGCCGGGGTGCGAGAGTTGCGTTCTAAGATAGGATGGCCTCGCACCAAGAATGCCAGAAAAACAAGAAAGGGATAAGATAAGGGGTTTGACTGCTCGATTCTCAAGCTTGCCGTTCGCCCTACTTGCCGTACTTGGCCCAGTAATCGGCGAAGAGCGCCTCATCGGTCGGGATCGCCTTCGGGGTTGGGAGCAGGCGCGAGACCCAAGTGAGGTTCACGAACATCCTGGCGTTGACGTTCTCAGTGGTGATGTTGCGTCCCCAGGTACCGCACGAGAGCGAGAGAGTGAAGGGCATGCCGTTTCTCGGGCCGCCTGCACCCTCGTTCATGTTCTGGTTCACCATCACTCGACCGGTCTTCGTTCCGAATGCCAACGCATCCACGTGCTTATCGTTCTTAGTGTGGATTCCGCAGGTATGACCCAGTCCCTGGTACCCGGTGATCTTGTTCGTGAGGTCCACTGCGTTGCTTATCGCTCCGCGATACTTGTATAGGGTTAGGACGACGCATAGCTTCTCGCCGGAGAACGGGTGTTCTGGTCCGGTGCCTGTTTCCTTAACCACAAGGTATGTGCGGCCCGGCGGCAACTTGATGCCCGCAAGCCCAGCGATGTGCTCGGCGGATTTGGCGATGACCGCAAGGCTCGGAACTGGCGCTGGAACTGGCCACATGGCCTTCTGCAGGAGGGCCTTCTCTTCATCGCTGCATATGTATGCTCCGTTCTTCACCATCTTCTCTACGAGTGAGTCGTAGATCGCTTCATGGGCGACCACGGAGTTGTCGGCGAGGCAGCTGGTCGCAAGGTCGAACGTCTTTCCGCGGGAGATCATGAGCGCGGCGTCATCTAGATCGGCGGTTTCGTCGACCACGTGAACGCTGTTTCCAACACCGACACCGTAGGCGGGTGTTCCCGAACTGTATGCGGACCTGACCATGTCGACACCACCGGTAGCAACGATGAGGTCACATTGGCGCATGAGCTCCTGGGTCTTGGGGATTGATGGCTTCATGATGATCTGGATTAGGTCCTCCGGGACTCCGATCGCCTTGCAGCCCTGGCGCATCAGGTTGACTGCTAGCTCGGAAGATTTCTGAGTCTTGGGGTGCGCGGCGACGATTATGGCGTTCTTTCCCTTCAAGGCGCAGAGTGCCTTCATGGGCGGGGTCGCGTCCGGGCCGGTGGACGGGATGATTGCCGCCACAACACCAACCGGCTTCGCGATCTTGACCAGTGCCTTGGTTGGGTCTACCTCAACGACGCCGACCGTCTTGATGCTCTGCATGTCCTGGATTGTTCCGGTGATGCGCAGGCGGATCTTTTGGATCTTGTCCGGGACTGTTCCGAAGCCACCCTCGTCGACAGCGAGCTTGGCGAGGGACTCTTTCTCCTTGACGACGGCCCACCCGATTGCCATGACTAGCATGTCGGCCTGGGCTTGGTCGTAGTGCTCGATGGCTTTCATGGCGTTGCGAGCGCGCTCCATCATCGCGGATATCTCGGGCTTGGGATCCGGTTTGGGCTCGAGTTTCTTGTCAGCCGCCGGAGGGGCTGGTGCAGTGGTAGTTTGGTTCATGAACCCCCAACCGGAAGGTGCGTACTTAAATGCTTGGACCACGTGGAAAAACTCCTATTTTCACCGAATTAACGAAGTAAAGGATGAGGTTTTATCTTGAAAATCTGCGCGAAGGTGGGAAACGCCCTCCGCTTGATATCCAGATGCCTGTTATGAGTCCCTGTCCTCGGCGTTGGCATCAGTTCCAGACGTAAACATGGCTGAAAAAACGTCTCGATCGCTTAAGGGCCGAGATCGCGGCGGAATAGGCGCGTTTCTGCCGATTTAGCCAGTCTTCTTCAAGGGAAAGGCTCTGCTCTGCTGCCTAAGGAACTGAAGCAGATAATAGATGTCACCCGATCCCTTGCCGGTCGACCCGCTCGCCTTCCACCCGCCAAAGGCATGAATGCCGGTGATAGCGCCATTGGTTGCTCCCCTAACACCGTTAACGAAAACGGTCCCGCATTGGATTTTATCCAGGAAATAGTCGGTCTCCTGCGGATCTTCGCTGCAGATGCCTGCAGTGAGGCCGTATGCCACATCATTCGCGTTCTCCACCGCCTGTTTCAGGTCGGTATACTCCTGAACGCAGAGGATCGGTAGGAATAGCTCGTTCTTCACCATAGGATGCGATTCTGGCAGGCCAGTGACGACCGTGGGAGCCACGTAGTTGCCTCGGTCCATGCCATCTTGCATCAGCCTCGCACCGCCTGCGAGTATTCGACCGTCGCGCTTCGCCCTCGAGACTGCCTCCTCGTAGTCCTGAGCCGCTTTGGAATGAATGACCGGGCCGGTTCGGCTCTCCCTTTTCCTCGGATCGGCCACCGTGAACGCCTCGGTAGCGTTCACCAGCATCCCCAGGAACTCATCCCGGACTGTCTTTTGGACGTACACCCTCGAACATGCGACGCACTTCTGGCCGCTATACCCGAAGGCGGAGGAGACGACTCCCTTCACAGCCGCGGCGAGGTCCGCTTTGTCGCTCACGATTGCGGCATTCTTACCGCCGAGCTCGAAAATCAGCGGGATAGGGTGCAACCGCTCAGAGCAACGCCTGAGGATGCCCTGACCGACTTCGAGCGAGCCGGTGAAAATGATCCCACCTACCTTCGGATGGGTCACCAGGGCCTCTCCGACTTCTGCCCCTGACCCGCTCACCAGATTGAGGACCCCGGGCGGAAGGCCCGCCCTCGCCAGGACATCGTACAGCGTATAAACCAGGGCGGGCGCTGGCGATGCTGGCTTAACAACAGCGGTGTTGCCGGTGATGAGGACGCCCGTGGTCATGCCAAGCGCAATGCCGAAGGGGAAATTGAATGGGCACACCACGGCCCACGCCCCGTAAGGAAGGAGAACGTTCTTCGCCCCTTCTCCTGGGCTAGGGATCGTGGTCTCCCTTGCGTAACCGTTGTTCCGCTCCATTTCACTGGCATAGTATCCCATGTAGTCGATTCCCATGTCGACCTCGCCCATAGCTTCCCTGCGGTTCTTGCCGTTGTTGATAGTGAGAAGGGCGGCGATGTCGAACTTGTCCTTCCGTATGATGTCCGCTGCCCTTCGGAATATCCTGAGGCGCTCAGACAAGTCAGTCCTTCTCCAGAGCTCGAACGCACCTTGCGCCGATGCCAGTGCATCAGTCACATCCCTCGGAGTTCCCTTCGGGTACTTGCCTAGAATGATCGTTGCATCTATCGGACTTGTTAAGCTGAAATGGGATTCCGTCGACCTTGCCTCGCCACCTATGAAATTGGTGTGCGCCTCTTCTCCTTCAGCTAGCCTGACCAAGAGTCTGTCGATCGACCTCTCAAAATCCGAATGGAACGCGCTTTCTCCGCCACGTCCTATGAAGCTGCTCCATGTGTTCTCGTGAGTGAAAGGCATCCTGGCACCAATTGGCCTATGAACATTTTGCAATATAAAACCGTATCCGAATCACAATCATAGCTGACTTCTTCGCGCTAAAGCCATTTCGTGACGCTGTCCACTTCTGCTTCAGATGGCGGGGGCGGTGATGCCATTGGCTCGCTGGAATACCCGATCAAGCATCCGTCCAAAGCATATCTTCCGAAGGGGATGTCGATCAGCTCGCAAAACATTCTGTCTTCCGCCATTTGCGCCGTGATCGAGAGCAATTGGAAGTTCAGGCCGAGGGCAGCGGTTTTCAGCCACATGTTCTCCAGGCAATGTGCAAGGGAAAGCTGCTCCTCTGCGAGTATGCCTCGTTCCTCCGCCACGACGATGAAGTAGGGAGCGATCCCGATGTTGGATGCAGCGTCTTGCCTCAGTATCACCAGTTCGCCTTGACTACTCCGGCCCAGCTCCCGCTGGAACTCGATCTGCTCCCGCTGCCTCTCTAGCATTTCGAGCATTGCCACGCTTCTTCGCTGGATCAGCGTCGCGGCAACTTGCGTTGCCTCGCTTTCCCTGGGGATCACGATGAATCTGCGGAAGTCCTTTCTCGATTGGCTCAGTCCGGCGAAAGGCGACTGCAGGCCGGCTTGAATGATCTGCTTCACCAGATGCTTTGGCGGCGTCTCTCGATTGAACTTGCTGACCGATTGCCTGGAACCGATGAGAGAATCAAGAGCACTGTTGATTTTCTTGACGTTGAGAGGATTCATTCTTGCTCACCTTGAACCATCGAAATGAACTAACTGTCCCATCTGGTTAAATATCTAGCGTCTTGCCACTTTTTAAGCTATTCAAGCCATCCGGCTGAGCGGCCATCACGCTTCCAGCGCCGACCTTAACGGGTGGATGTCTTGCCATTCTGGGGATCTTGCCAATGTTATTTGCTCGCCTCCGTGTAGTTGATCATCCACTGGACGCCGAACTTGTCCGTGAAGGAAGCATACAGCGCCCCCCAGAACGTCTTCTCCAATGGCATCTGCACTTTTCCTCCCGCAGAAAGGCCCTTGAAGAGCTTCTCCGCCTCCGCTTCGCTCTCCATATCGATCATGAGGTGTACGTTGTTGCCGTAGACAACCTTGCGCCCCATTGATTCCAAAGCATCGCTCCCCATGAGGACGCCGCCTTTCCCCAATGGCAGCGCAATGTGCAATATCTTGTTGATCTCATGGGGCAATATTTTTTCTGCACCAGGCATATCCTTGAACCGTTGCACCGAGGAGAATTCACCTCCAAAAACGGATTTGTAAAATAGAAAAGCCTCTTCGGTCTCGTTGTTGAAGTTGAGATAGGGGTCGATGGCCTTCATGAAAGTTGTGTGAGTGCAAGGGATACTTAAACCTTCGAATCGAGCCGTGCGCGCCATCACCTTCGCCGTGTCTTCCGCGCATTCTGATTATTTGACAAAGAACAACTGGTCATTTAATGAGGTGTGAAGGTAGACTCGCCTCCTCAAGTCAGGGGTCTCGAAAAGGGATTCAATCAGAGGAGACGGTAAAAAGAAAGGGGGAAAGGAAATGGCTCAGGCCATTCGCTTCATTTTGAGCAATGCCTTAACGTCCTGCCGACTTGACTTCCTTGGTTTCCACCGTGTTGAATCCAAGCCAGGCCACCATTTCCGGCTCCATACTGAACTTGAAGATGGCTTCCATATTAGGCGTCTCGTAGAAGTTGTAGAGCAAGTGCATGGGAGATTCGGCCCAGCTTCCGACCAGCTTGATCCCGTGCTTGGCCAGTAGGGAATCCATTTTCTTCAATTGGGCCACCATCACTTTCTTGTTGGTCGCATTCACCGTTGGGCAACTCTCGGGGGTATGCTTGCTTTTCTGCATGACGTACGCTCTTCTCACCTCTTTCGATTGAGTGCGGCTCTTCCTTCGAGCCGCCCGAAGCTTACCCTGTGCCCATTGTTAATCAATTTTTCGTCCACCGCTATTTCCATGGAGCTTGGCTGGAAAGCGAGAACTCATGCTAGAAAGGAATCCAGCTCTTCCATCCTCGCGGAAGTATTGAGCATCGGTCATTGCAACGACCAACCATGGAATCCACTATAGACGAATCAAGAAGGAGCGCCTTGGACTTGCTCCAAGCCGCTTGGGTGCAAGAACTCTATTCCCCGCCAATTGAAGTGCTTGAATTGGAATATGGCTAAAAAGGGGAGCGCGAAGGAGAGTCCGTCTCATTTCGCTGGGCCATTAAGCCTTCCAGTTTCTTTCAATGGTTTATTAATTCTTGCCCTTCGATCCTTTTTTCTGGTTTGATTTGTTGTCCGCGCCTGTAATGTTGGATGGGGTTCTCGAACTCTTATGATCTGACCGATTGTTGTTCACGGGCGGATCATCTGCTCCCTTTTTTTTCTTTTTCATTGTGCTCATAGTTATCCGTGAAGGATGGTGATACCAGGGAGTTAAAACTAATGAGACTATTCTAAAAAGCGTACCCACCTCAAATAGATCCCCCGAGCCAGAACACTGGGGGGGCAGGACAAGGATTAATAAAAAGTTGAATCATGCTAACGCTTGGCGGTGACATTTTTGAGAAACAAATACTGCCTCTGATTAAGGTGCGGGGGGTGTAATTTGAACCTCGATGTCTCATGATGTTTAAGAAAGTAAGCGAGTTCTGGACGGCTCGGATGGCTCGGATGGGTTCTCTAGGCTCCACCACCTCGCAATTAGGAAAATAGTAAGAATGGAGGGTCACATACTATCTCGGAGGCATTCGCATGAAAACAGAATTGACTATGACTTTTGAAAAGGCCACTAAGAACACGTTCAGATTCATGGAAGATGTGAAAGACCCGACATCGACCCCAGTCATTGGTACGCTGTACGTTCAAAAGGCAGCATTTGCCGGGAAGACCCCGTTGAAAATCAAGGTGACAATCGAATCTGAATAGAATGACTAACACTTCTGACCTTCGATAGTAAGACCATGTGTAGGCAGAAATGGGTCATGCGTTCATTCTTTGCTGGACCGATATTGCAGTAGACCATATAGCAACATAAGAACTCCAAGTCCCACACCAAATGCCAAGACATAGGCAATTATTGAGCCAATGTTGTCTGTGAGCGGACCATTAATCGAGACAATGAGGACAACCAGAGCGAAAGATACCACCGCAATAATCGCTCCCAGTCTCATGCTCGCTCTGCCAATCGTTCGGTCTCTCTTTGACATCTCGGCTTTGGCCCTAAGCAGTTCTTCTCTGTCCATTAAATTACACCTGGTTGTTTATTTGAAGAGCTTCCATTTCGATTTCTTCTCCGTTTCAGGTGGTTGAGTTGTCGTTTCTTCCCCAGGATATGTAAACGGAACGCCATCCACACTTGCCCATATCTCTTCCAACAGCAAACCATAGTTGACATATATCTGCTTCTTCCAGGTTGCAACGTCATCGAGATACATCATCGAACCAGTATGCGCCTCGACCTGCACATGAGTTCCCTCTGCTGTGTCGGTGAGACTGAAATCAAGCTTCTTCCTGGCATTCCTCTTCCATACAGAGACGGTCTTTCTGGAGCCATGCATCGCAGTGATTTGTAATGGCTTGTTTGAGTTCTCGATTTCTGCTCCCTCTGTACTCAGCCAGCGAATGATTCCATCGAATACTTCTTCCTTCCTTTTAACTTTGAAGTCATGAGAATATTCAGCTAATTTGACCATAACTCCACCTCTCTCTTAACACTAATGGATTGATATGCAGATTTAAGAAACTATTCCCTATATGAAGATGGTAATATCGCTCAATTGATGGATATTGCTGGAGCGGGCGCCGAAGATGCAGCCTAAATAGGGGAGGTCTAGCGGGGCTCATTATTTCTTCTTAATTGACACTCTGCCTCAAACAACATTTGCATCAATTATCTAATCGTCTCCGCTCTCCCTCCACCTCGGCAAACCCTTTCCCTTCGAATTTCGAAATCGCAGAGAAAATCCCTATCTGGTACAGACGAACAATCGTAAAAAATGGCCCTTTTCCACCCAAAAACCCCAAAAGAGCCAGCTTCCATAGGAAATAGGAGCGCGAAGGGGGGGATTTGAACCCCCGAGTCCTCACGGACATTGGATGTTTGCCCCGCTAGGGCGAGATAGCAATCCAACGCCTTGCCTGGCTGGGCCACCTCCGCTTCGGCCTGAGAAAGCAGATATCTCACTTAAAGCTTTTCTCGGGACAATACCTTCCATTCGCACCGCGCACGTCGCCCAGATCAATGTCAATCGACATGACGAGCTAATCGAATCGCTTCGATGAAAGAGATCGAATGCCCAATCGCGCATCATGATCTTGGCCATGACTCGCCAACAGCGTGTGATAAGGAGAAATGAATGTAGGAAGAAAAGACTCGCAGGATGCATCAAATCTTAGAATCGTTTTCCGGAACAGAATCGCTGTTCGGATTTGACGGAAATCGGCGTGAAATCCATTGACCGCATCTGTCCTTCGCAACGCAAACCAATGCCCCGAGGCCCCGTTCCTCTGGCTCGTTCATGCAAACCCTCTTATACCACGAAGGATTAGAGAGATAATAGGTGCCGCGCGGAAACGCGTGGGACCTAAGCTAGCACCTCGAAACGGTTATATATATGACCGAAGTTAAGGGGATTCTAAGCTGAGACACAGCAGAAAAAGAGCAATATGGGTCTTCTGGCCTGTATCGCAAAAAAGAGCTGTGAGCGATAATGGAGAACTGAGATCTCCGTCAAGAATGACGTGCTCTCTTGGTTCTGACGATCGATGGCGAATATCACTAATATTGAAGTGGTATCGCCGGTGAAACTTGGTAATCCTGCCAATTTCGTGTTAAATCCTTAGCAGTAATCAGTAATGGATTAAGCATCAAGGATCGATTCCGGTTGATCCTGCCGGCGGCCACCGCTATTGGAATTCGATTAAGACATGCGAGTCGAGAGTCGTAAGGACTCGGCGGACCGCTCAGTAACACGCGGATAACATGCCCTAAGGTGGAGGATAACCTCGGGAAACTGAGAATAATACTCCATAGATCTAGAATGCTGGAATGCTTTTAGGTCGAAAACTCCGGTGCCTTAGGATTGGTCTGCGGCGTATCAGGTTGTAGTGGGTGTAACGGACCCACTAGCCGATGACGCGTATGGGCCTTGAGAGAGGAAGCCCAGAGATGGACTCTGAGACATGAGTCCAGGCCCTACGGGGCGCAGCAGTCGCGAAAACTTCACAATGGGGGAAACCCCGATGAGGGAATTCCAAGTGCTAGCACTATTGTGTTAGCTGTTCTTTTGTCTAAAAAACAGGAGAAGTAAGGGCCGGGTAAGACGGGTGCCAGCCGCCGCGGTAATACCCGCGGCCCGAGTGGTGGTCGATATTATTGAGCCTAAAACGTCCGTAGCCGGTCTTGTAAATCCTTGGGTAAATCGGCCAGCTTAACTGTCCGAAGTCCGGGGAGACTGCAAGACTTGGGATCGGGAGAGGTCAGAGGTACTTCTGGGGTAGGGGTAAAATCCTGTAATCCTAGAAGGACCACCGGTGGCGAAGGCGTCTGACTAGAACGAATTCGACGGTGAGGGACGAAGCCCTGGGGCGCAAACGGGATTAGATACCCCGGTAGTCCAGGGTGTAAACGCTGCGGGCTTGGTGTTGGGGGTCCTTTGTGGGCGCCCAGTGCCGGAGAGAAGTTGTTAAGCCTGCTGCTTGGGGAGTACGTCCGCAAGGATGAAACTTAAAGGAATTGGCGGGGGAGCACCGCAACGGGAGGAGCGTGCGGTTCAATTGGATTCAACGCCGGACAACTCACCAGGAGCGACGATTACATGAAGGCCAGGCTGATGACCTTGCCTGATTTTTCGAGAGGTGGTGCATGGCCGTCGTCAGTTCGTACCGTAAGGCGTTCTCTTAAGTGAGATAACGAACGAGACCCTCACCATTAATTGCTAGCTTTCTCTCCGGAGGGAGCGCACATTAGTGGGACCGCTGGCGCTAAGTCAGAGGAAGGAGAGGTCAACGGTAGGTCCGTATGCCCCGAATCTCCTGGGCTACACGCGCGCTACAAAGGTTGGGACAATGGGTTCCGACATCGAAAGGTGAAGGCAATCCCGAAACCCAATCGTAGTTCGGATTGAGGGCTGTAACTCGCCCTCATGAAGCTGGATTCCGTAGTAATCGCTTGTCAACATCAAGCGGTGAATATGCCCCTGCTCCTTGCACACACCGCCCGTCAAACCACCCGAGTTGGGTCTCAGTAAGGATATCTCTTATTGGGGTTTTCGAACTGAGATTCAGCAAGGAGGGCTAAGTCGTAACAAGGTATCTGTAGGGGAACCTGCAGATGGATCACCTCCTACGTGACCAAGGGGAGGCATTCGTTGCCTCCCCACCAATTCCTTGGCAGGACATCAAGCACCAAAGGTTTGCATCGAGCGCCATCTAAGTTTTTTTCTTTCCCCTCTTCTCAGCTCGTCTGCACGAGAAAGGGAGCAGAAGAATCGCGAGACTAGCAGTCGCTTTGCCAACGAGCGCCTCAACGTACTCTTCTGGCCATCGTGGGCTTTGCATCTAAAGTGACCATGAACGAGGACATTAGGTGCGGAATATGGACATTAGGTGCAACCGATATTGAGAATCACCCCGGAAGGTTGTTGTAAGCCTCAAAAGCTTCTATTGAACAAAGAAGGCGAAAAAAGATGTCATGGTTCGTGGAATCTTTAAAGAAAGGAGAGTTGGAGATCACCGACGACGAAGTATGTCCTCATGCGCACAGCATTCCAAAACGTAATGCATGCAAATTGCATAGATGGGCATATAGGAAATGGATGGAACAATGGAAAGACGCGATGTCCAAGTAATGTTGTGTTATTTCGTCCTATTTATGATGCATCCGCGCTTAAGGCGTCGTTGCCCGGATTAGGATGTATGTGCAGGAAGTCCGGCTCCACCCCATTCTCATACATCTCGTGGATTATCACCGTGAGGTTATAGGCCACGATCTTAGCCAATAGTTCGTTAGTTTGAGCAATCAGGTTCTTCGATTTCAGCGTCTCCCCAAACTTCCGCTTAATGGCCGCGTTTGTGGATTCCACGTTGCTCCGCTTATGGTAGTGCGCCTCGAACTCTTCCCTGTGGTACTGGAAGAAGTGGTACATCTTCTTCCACAAAGGCGAACCAGTGGGTTTACCGTTCACGTTGCTCTTGAAAGGGATGAAAGCGACTCCTCCAAGGTCGCCAACGGCCTGCAAATTGGCGCGTGAGGAATAGGCCATATCCGCGCTTACCTCGTTTATCTTGAACGACTCAGCCGTCTTCGCAAGGAGGGGCTGGAACTGGACGGAATCCGCGCCAAACTCATTTGTTACCTCAATGCTCGTAACAATGTTGGTCTTCACTCCACAGCACATATGCGCCTTGAGCCAGTTCTGCTTTCTCTTGACGTTGTGCTTCTCTCCGTGGTATGCATTGAACGTCGTTGTCCTAAATCCGGTCGAATCGATTGCGAAGTCCGTCTCGATGTCGGCAACTGGCATGGCGGAGAGCCTTATCAGCTCATGGAGGATTGGCGTGATCTCAGGCCGATTGAACAGCTTGGATGGCGCGTTGAAGTGGGGCGCATGGCCGATCTGCCCTCTCTCATTGGCGTTCTTGAAGAGGCTATGGGCGCGACGACTGGACAATTGGGAATAGACTTTCTGGATTGAGCAGAAAAGCTGCTCATTGAGCGGCAATCGAGGACGGCCCATCACCTGTTCTGGCTCCGGTATCCCCTCAACCAATTCGCTCAGGAGCTTGTCGAAGAGCCTTACCTCTTCCTCCTGAGCTGAATTATAAGCTGACCAAGCCTGATTGTAGGTCAGCCTAATCTTCTCCGTAACGACACCTTCCGGCGTTTCGTGCTGCGCTTCAAGGTAATATCTAGTCGCAAGGATATGCTTGCAATCGACTCCCCTGGTAACATGATCTGGGCAATTGCATTTCCAGCCCCGATTATTCTCGACTCGATATACGCCTATTCCGCTTTGCGATTTGACTGCGAATATGCCTGGTTTAACTTCATTAATCGAGTTTGCTTTACGCGCGATAAGCTTGGCGCGATCTTCTCTTGTTGTCTTTTCAAGGTGTGCCATATTTCTTACCTAATAGGTATATACTCATTAGGTATATATTAAGGTTGCTACCAGGCTACCGAATGACAACCGAAAGATAATATATCATAGAGTACATACCTTCATTCATCATGCCTAGAATCATGGTGGCTGGATTCGAGTGCCTTAGATGCAAGCACAAATGGGCTCCGAAACAGATCGTTGCCGAACCGCCTAAGCCGCGCGTCTGCCCTAAATGTAAAAGCCCGTATTGGGATAGTCCAAGACGCAAAACCAAGTCATCAATAACTGATTAAAGTAAGATGATATTCATATATCACATTATCATCATAACTAGATAGTTATATAATTGGATATGCACATATATATTTGGTCTACTTGACTAAAAAAATTCTCCTAGTCGTCAGCGATGATGTGGATGAAGGGTTCAGAGATGCAGTGTCACATAGACTGGGAATGAAGAAAGGCCACTTGTCGGAAGCGGGCGAAGAGGCATTAAGTGATTGGATCAAGAAGGGTGGGAATAAGAAATGAATTCGGTCACGGAAGTTCATGCTTACGTTCATATCCTTAAGGAACTGAGGTCGAAAAAGGGTTGGAAGGGGAAGATATTCACACAAAACGAATGCAATAATAACAGGTATCTGAAAGAGCAACTCAAAGGCGGAGTCCCTGAAAACATCGTTGAGATTTCAAACAACCAATTCTATGTCATAGAAGCTAAAAGTAAGCGCGTTCTCCTCGAAAAAGCAATCAAGGAAGCCATAGGATATTGCGATGACATCAATAATAGCAAATTCATAAAAGCACATTTTTGCACTGGCATTGCTGGCAATGATGAAGAAGGATATATTGCAACGAGCAGGTATTTGGTGAATGGATCCTGGGAAATAATTACTGAGAATAACTCAGAAGTCACCGCCTTACTCTCTGCTACCGAGATTGAGCAGGTTCTAAAAAACGACGATGCCAACATAAAGGACATTGAGATTTCTGAAGAAGATTTTCTCAGAACGGCTGAGGAGATCAATGGAATTCTTCATGAAAACGCCATTCATAAAGATGCAAGGGCGAAGTTCATTTCTGCGATCCTTCTAGCCATGACGCGGAAGCCCGATGTCGATTTGAATCTAAGTCCACCAGAACTCGTTAGCCAAATTAATCAACGAGTAGACCTTGTGCTAAAAGCTGAGAATAAATCCGAATTCTCCCCCTTTATCCATATCGACCTTCCATCAAGTGAGGATAATCACATAAAGCTAAAATCGGCAATTGTTAAGACCACTCAGGAACTGCTGGGACTAAACATCCATTCGGCAATGCGTTCGGGAAAGGATGTTCTCGGCAAATTTTACGAGGTCTTCCTGAAATATGGCAATGGGGCAAAGGAGATAGGGATTGTCCTTACGCCTCGCCACGTAACTCGTCTCGCCGCAGAGGTCACAAACATCAACGCCAATGACCTCGTTCTTGACCCAACCTGTGGAACTGGAGGCTTCCTGGTAGCCGCTTTCGACGAGGTCAAGAAGAAAGCAAATGATCGAGATTTCCAAGAGTTCAGAAAGGTCGGTTTGTACGGAATCGAAGAACAGGATACAATTGTGGCTCTTGCGTTAGTCAACATGATCTTCAGGGGTGATGGCAAAAACAACATCATTGAAGGAAATTGTTTCCGCAAATATCTCAATCTGTCTTCAAAAAACGGAGTAGTCGGAGCTGAATACCTTAATGAAGAAACCGAAAAGCGGGTTCCTCCAATTACCAGGGTCTTAATGAATCCGCCATTTCCAAAGAAGAAGACCGACAAGAAGGAATTTCTCTTCGTAGAGCAGGCTTTGAAACAAATGCAAGATGAGGGGTTACTGTTTTCAGTCCTGCCCTATTCATGCATGATTAAAAAAGGAGGCTACCTTAGCTGGAGGAAAAGGCTGGTAAAAGAGAATAGCCTATTATGCGTGATTTCTTTTCCGCAAGAATTATTTCAACCTGGAGTGGGGGTCATAACTGTAGGAGTATTCATCAGAAAAGGTGTGCCACAAGGCAATCAAAAGGTGTTATGGCTCCGAGCGGCCCATGATGGGTATAAACTGAAGAAAGGCAAGAGACTCCCCAATCCAAGCGAACCAAATGATTTGGAGACGCTCAAACCTATATTGGCATCATATCTGGTAGACCCGAGCATTAGCGTTCCAAATATACCTCAAATGCAGAAGGCAATCGAGATAAATGACGAGGATGAACTGTTTGAATTGTGCCCTGAAGCCTATCTCGACGATGAGCCTGTTACATCCGAGAAGATCAGGCTCGATGCAGAGAGTCTTATCAGGGACAACGTCGCGTTCCTAATCAGAGGCGCAAAGGAAGATGAATTTCATGGCGACGATTGATGAACTTTTTTATCCAAAGAAGGGAAAAGGCGGCTATATCGAGGATTTTGAAGCTGGTCCTACTCCTCTAATTTCTGCAACGACCGAAAACAATGGAGTTACTGGCTTTGTAAAGGCTACTCCGAGCTTTAAAGCACCAGCAATAACGGTCGAAAGAGTTGCTGGATATGCCTTCGTTCAGACCGTCGATTTTTCGACTGTGCCAGATGACATCACCGTTCTTATTCCAAAGCAAAAGATCGAACTTGAAAAGCTATTTTTCATTGCCAGTATTATTACTAATTCAAGATGGCGCTTTTCTTTTGGAAGAAAACTCACCCCTACAAGACTGAAGGCGATTCAGCTTCCAATCGAGCAATTCTCAAAAATAAGGCTGACTGACATTCACAATATTTTGCCAGAGAGGAAGAATAACTCTGCTACTCCATCAATAAGCCGATTCAAATTTCACTCACTAAAATCCATTTTCGACTTGAACTCGGGCGATTACCATAATGCGTCTGAGCTGCATCCAGGTAAGACGCCTTTAGTTTCTTGCGGAAATATTAACAATGGGATAGTTGGCTTCGTTGAGGTGCCCAAGAATAAGACCTATTCTCAATGCCTGACTATCGCCTACAATGGATCGTGGCCTCTTCTCACGAAATACCATCCATATACCTTTGCGGCCAAGGATGACGTCGCCGTCTGTTTGCCCAAGAAGACAATTATGCTATCCACTCTCATCTTCATTCAATATATGCTGAATCGTGAAACGTGGAGGTATTCGTATGGCCGTAAGTGCTTCAACGAGAAGTTAAAGGACTTCAAAATCCAACTACCTTCAACCGAGAAAGGAGAGATTGATGAATTGGCAATCAGAGAGATCATGAGTGTTTGTTCATACTGGGATGAGTTGAACTCGATGGTTGAAAGGATTCGAAAGGGCATTCGCCCCAATCCAACGATAGAGACTTATTTGCCAGCCAAATGAAATCTATTTTCGATCAATTTTCCACATCTTCCGCATTTCTGCGATCCAGACCACAAAGCCGCTCCGCATTCTGGGCATTTGCCAACCATTCTCAGGACTAGAACTTCTCGCTTCTTTGGTTTCAACCACATAATCTGCTGAAGGTCATAGGATGCTATTCAAATCGCCAATTACAGTGAAACTACCCACAGCCGACTTTAGGTACAACTTTCATACTTCTCGATTTTCTATTTATCGTTAACACTCTAAAAGGACGTTCGAACGATTCATCGTGTTTCTAATCGACAACTGTGATTTAGATTTGATTCGTGTAATGCCATTGTAATACAGTTTTGTTTCAATAGATCATAATAATCCTTTATTTGAAGGTAGAATTCATCATAATGATCGATTGCACCATCAACATTCATTCATATCAGCTTCGACTAAGAATCAATAGAAGGAATGAGCGCAAACCCTTTAAGACACATTAGTTCCTGAGTGTATACAGTCCGGGAGCTTTCGACTTCGTGGCTGCAACTTCGAAGTGGCAGCTCCAAGGACGTTCGAGACACTGGGATAAAGAAGGAAAGAGGTACCGGGAGGGGGATTTGAACCCCCGAACTGCCTACCGATGAGAGGGCTGCGATACCGATCTTCGCTATCCCGGTGTTCTCGAATAATAATCATCATTCTCTTTTAAAACCTTCTTCCATAGATACGCGAAAGTTACCATTTCTTCGAGCATTTCCAAATTATTCAATCTTAAAACGATCTCGGTGAGGTCTCGAAGATGAATCGCAAGCCATTCTTGTTTCTTTTCTTTCTCAGCAATTTCAACAATCGCATTTAATATTCTACCTGTTTCGGCGAAATAATCTCCAATTTCACTTTCATTTGGGTTCGTATGGAGTATTTCCCCTGCTTTTATGAGGAATCTATCCAATTCTTTAATCATTTCCCTTTCGTCCATAACGAAATGGTCTTTCACAATTAGTTGCAATGGAGGTTCAGGCATTTCGATCTTCTTTACTTCTAATGGAGGAACAACTTTTGACACATATGAAACAGAAAAGAGAACAGGGGCAAGCGTTATTCGATACTTGCCTGGTTCATGATTTTGTTGAGCAATTCCAGCTGTTCTAAGCCAAGAAAGGAATCGCAATCCTTCTTGTCTGCTTGTCTCCTTTCCCCAATTCGCACCATTATATTCAGCGATATTGTTGCCTATTTCAGTAGAATTGAATGTCTGTTTAGCATTTGAAAGAATAAGAATTACCTCCTTGGAGGGCTGAAATTCAAAGATAATTTCAGCAAATACTCGTGATTCCTCCCCGTTTTGGATTGCTCGCTTCAATCTCAATCCACTTTCAGTTAGGCGAAAACATTTGTCCCCCAATGGTGATTCGACAAGGTCGAGGTCGATAAGTGATTTGAATCGCCCTAACCGATATGTCTTTGTTGAACTTGGTTCCAGACTCCCCACAATTGGCTTTGCCTGTTCTCGGTCAAGTTTCTTAATGAAATCAAAAATCATTTCAGCTGATGTCGATGGGACCAATGTGGTCCTATTGGGCACAATATACCCTCCATTGGAAGATCTCATACCAGTTCGTGGGATTGCCCCAAAATTCATAAGAATACTTTTTGAGTGCTGGCCTACATTTCTATAAGTACCTGAGTGGTCCCATCTCATTCCAAATTCCTCGGCCAATTGGTGACCAAGGATTTCCAAATTGATTTGCGGATTCTGAACGAGTCTTGATTTAGCCGATTTCAGGACTGGGGAATTATTGAGCAATCTTTCTCCAATGAGATTCAATCCATCTTCGTTGTTGTTCTTCAATGCTGTTGCAAGTTCTTCCCCATCCTCCGTCAACTTGAGGGAGGTTTTTCTGTACCCTTCTGATTGAACGATTTGCAGATTTCGCATTATAGGTAAAGCATTATTCATTGCACTTTTGCTAACACTCGCCTTATGAACGAGGTCTGAACGAACCGTCCTTCCGCTAACGAGCGCGATGGTTATCTTCTTGATAGTCGAAAAGCCAGCTGATGGCCAAATAACATTCGCAGTAATACTCGAACTCGACTTCATAGGCTGCAACCATAATAGTCATGTATTCATCCCCTTTTGAATCTTGCTGTCTTAAGTCTGACTTAAGCAAGACTTTAGGTGCAAACTTATGATTTTAGGTGCAAGAACGACTTTGAGTGCAAAGCCGCCATCGTGCAAAGACTGAAATATGCACAAACGGATTTGGCAATCCCGTGGAAACGATGAAATATATTTTTGTCACGGGTGGCGTAATATCTGGCTTGGGCAAAGGAATAACCTCCTCCTCGATAGGGCGGCTACTCATATCGCGAGGTTTGAAGGTAACTGCGATTAAGGTGGATCCGTACCTGAACATCGACGCGGGCACCATGAACCCATTCGAGCATGGAGAGGTATTCGTCCTGGATGACGGGGGCGAGGTGGACCTCGACCTGGGCAATTACGAACGATTCCTAGACATCAATCTCACCAGCGATCACAACATCACCACCGGCAAGATATACCGGACGGTCATCGAGAAGGAGAGGATGGGCGAGTATCTGGGCAAGACCGTACAGATCATTCCCCACATTACCAATGAGATAAAATGCCAGATCCGCACCGTCGCCGAAGCGACCGGGGCTGACGTTTGCATCGTCGAGCTCGGGGGAACGGTGGGTGACATCGAGTCGATGCCCTTCCTGGAAGCGGTGAGGCAGATGAACACCGAGCTGGGGAAGGGCGAGAACTGCATGTTCGTCCACACCACTTTGGTCCCCATATTGGGGACCGTGGGAGAGCAGAAGACCAAGCCGACGCAGCACTCGGTGAAGGAGCTGCGCTCATTGGGCATTCAGCCAGATGCTATCGTGGCCCGAGCTACGGAGCCATTGGAATACAGCATCAAGCGCAAGATATCGCTGTTCTGCGACGTGCCGCTGGAGGCGGTGGTTTCCGCCCCGGATGCCAGGTCCATCTATGAAGTCCCGATCATCTTGGAGGAGCAGGGCCTGACCGACTACATCCTGAAGCGATTCAGGCTGGAGTCGAAGATGCAGGACCTCACAGAATGGAAGAGGTTCCTCGACCGGGTCTCCAATCCCACCAGGACGGTGCGCATCGCCTGCGTGGGCAAGTACACCCACCTGGCCGACGCCTACATAAGCCATTTGGAGGCTTTCCACCACGCTGGGGCGGAGCTCGAGACCAAGGTGGAGATGGTGTTCGTGGACAGCGAGGTGGTGCAGGAGAAGGGCATAACCCCCGACCTGGCCAAGATCGACGGCATCCTCATACCCGGAGGCTTCGGTTCTCGGGGGATAGAGGGCAAGATCATGACCTCCCGGTTCGCCCGGGAGAACCGCATTCCGTATCTCGGCTGCTGCCTCGGCTTCCAGATCGCCACCATCGACATCGCCCGCGCCTTGCTGGGCATGGAGGGCGCCAACAGCACGGAGATCAACCCGGAGACTCAATACCCGGTGATCGACATCCTGCCGGAGCAGCGCGATGTGAAGAGGAAGGGCGGGACCATGCGCCTTGGAGTCCAGCCGTCGGTGGTCACCGAGGGCACGATGGCGCATGAGCTGTACGGCGGCAAGACCCTGATCATGGAACGGCATCGCCACCGTTACGAGGTGAACCCGAAGTTCATCGAGAAGCTGGAATCGGTCGGTTGGAAGTTCTCGGCACGCTCCCCGGACGGGATCAAGATGGAGATCGGGGAGCTGGAAGGGCATCCCTTCTTCATGGCCGCGCAGTTCCACCCCGAGTTCAAGTCGAGACCGCAGAAGCCGAGCCCGCTGCACTACGGGCTGGTCCGAGCCGCCATCAGGCGCAAGTACCAGGCCTAGTCTGGCTCGGGCCGTCCGACCTAACATTTATAAGCAGGTTTCAGCTTGGAGATTGGATAACCATGCCTGACGAAGATTACCTTTCACTACTTGACCGGGCTAAGACCCAACTTCCCGAGACGATAGAGAAGCACGAGCGCTTCACCGTGCCCGAGCCGGACGTCTTCCAGGAGGGCAAGACGACGGTGGTGCGCAACTTCGGCGACATCATCGACGCGCTGAGGCGCGAGCCGGAGCACCTGGTGCAGTACCTGCTGCGGGAGCTGGGGACGCCCGGCCACGTCGAGGGCCGAAGGCTCATCCTCAAGGCGAAGCTCGCGCCGAGCCAGATCACCGACCGCATCATGTCTTACACCGAGACCTTCGTCCTCTGCTCGGAGTGCGGACGACCGGATACGCGCATCAACAAGGAGGGCCGCGTGCTCATCCTCGAGTGCGAGGCCTGCGGCGCCCACCGACCGGTCAACGTGCGCAAGCAGCCGAAGGCCCCGGAGGAGGACGCGATCATGGAAGGTCACGTCTACGATCTCATGATCGAGGACGTGGGCAAGAAGGGCGATGGCGTGGCGCGGAAGGAGAACTACATCATCTACGTCCCTGGAACGGTCAAGGGGGCCAAAGTCCGAGTGAAGATCGCCAAGCGTTCGGGGAACGTCGCCTTCGGGCAGCTGACTACCGAGCCGGCGACGCGCTGAACTCAAGGACGGGAATAGGCATTCGCCGCGCAAGAGCTTGATCACAACAAGGATTGCCAGGACGTGTAATGCCCCTTTCGAGGACCTCCAAGGAGTACATCGCCTACATGGCGATCCTCAACTCGGGCTTCTTCGTCTTCCAGAGCTACTACATCATCTATCTGACGGCAAACGGGCTGGACTACACCGACATCAGCCTGATCTTCGTGGGCAACTTCGTGGCGCTAGCGATCCTCAACCTCTTCGCCGGCGACTTCGCGGACAGGCATGGCCGGAAGCAGGCTTTGCTGATCGGCGGAGCCATTAATGTTTTCGGCTTCACGGTGTATGGATTGTCATCCTCCATCCTTCGCTTCCTCCTGGCCGAGATAATCCTGGCCGGCTCTGCCGCCCTGATCAGCGGCTCGGTCGAGGCCTGGCTCATCGATTCGCTGCGAGCGGAGGGCAAGGCGAGCGAGGCGAAGCGGACGTTCCCGGTTAACAGCAGCGTCAGCAACTTGCTCGGGATTGTCGGAGGCGTGGTCGGTTCCGTCTTCGCGGCCATCGCCCTGAACCTCCCCATGCTGGTGGGGGCGGCGCTCACCGCCGTTGCCACGCTCTTCGCCCTCTTCTTCTTCAAGGAGAACTTCGGCGAGAGAAGCTCCCGCTTCGCCGGACTGCTGAAGGAGAGCCTGTCGCACTTCCGCCACAGCGCCGCCCTGAGGGACCTTACCTACGCTGAGATGCTCCGCAACAGCGCCGTCATCGTCTACTTCATCGTCTACCAGCCGTATCTGGTGCTAGCTGGCATGGGCAAGGAGTTCCTGGGCATCTATTTCTCCGTGCTGATGGTCTCCATGGTGGCAGGGAACCTGCTCTCGATCAAGATGGCCGACCGGCTGGGAAGGCACCGGATGCTGGCTTTTGCCGGGATCCTGCTCTTCGCCTCCTACATCCTGCAGCCCCTAGTCCAAAGCTACCTGCTGTCCGGAATACTGTTCGCCATCAGCGGCTTCACCAGCGGACTGGCAATGCCGACGGTGATGCTCTGGAGGAACTCCTTGATACCTTCCCGAATCAGGGCGTCCTCTTTGGCTCTGCTGAGCTCGCTGCTCAACCTCGCCGCGGGCGGAATGACACTGGTCCTTGGGCCGGTGATCGATAGCTCATCGCTTCAGGCAGCGATGTATATTGGAGCAATCCTGGCTGCAGCCTCGGTCCCCCTCTACCTTATCGCGAATCGGTATACGCCATTGTCGAAGGACTTGGTCATGCCAGCGACCTGATCCAACAATCGCTCAAGCTGGCATCACGAGATCTCGAGCAGAATCCCTAGACCGACTCCATCTTCGTTCCCTTGGGCAACGACATCTGCGTCGGATAGATGACGAACGGGAGCAACTGCTCGATGCCCTCTGCCAGTTTCGTGGCCGGATGATCATCCCCGAAAAGCTGTCTAATCATCGCCAGGGCCCCCTCGCGTATTTCCTTCTCATCCCAGATGCCAAACGTATGCATGTACTCGTGCAGAAGAACAAGGAATAAATATGATTTGCAGATCTGGGGCGATGAATCCTTCACTCGCCTAAGAGGCAACTTGTTCACTACTATCAGGTTCGTGCCAAAGGGGTGGAGGCAACCGATGAAATATCCATGACTGCTCTCCAGTTCGATAAGGCCAAGCTCCAGACCCGAGCGTCTGAGGCCCATCGTCTCCTGGACAGCTTTCATGACCACCTCGAAGATGCAAGGAATGTCCTTCGCCGCCTCGAGCTTTGATCCATAGCGGTCAGGGAAGAACTCGCTGAAGCTCGCTTTCCTCATTAAGACGGCAAACCCGAGCTGAAATATGAAACTACCTTCACCACTCAAATTTGAGATATGAAAGAATACTGGATGAATTGCAGGAAATGCCCAATTGTCCCCCCAAACCCCTTACTCAACTTTCTTTAAATGCAACAAGACCCGAAGGTCAATATCAGATAGTGTTTCCCTTTAGCTCTTCTTCTTGAGCCCGAGAGCACGTTTCATTCATTTCATAAGAATCATTACCCTGCCCAATCTAATTAACGAGGGTTGTAATTCTTTCAATTCTTTTTGATTCTAGATCTCTGTCTAGGGAATCGGTCCGATTCGTCCGAAGTGTCCGGAATCTGTTTTTTCATATTTACATTTAGAAATCAGAGGAAATCATCGTTATATCGTTGCGAGACGGCAGGTTTGGTCTCTAAGAGATGAGCCGAACTGGCACCTTTCCCTTTATCAATTATTGCCGATCGGAATAGTGAAGAAGAATGTCGCTCCCTTGCCTTCTTCCGATTCGACCCAGATCCTTCCTCGATGACGTTCAACGATCTTCTTCGTGACAGCAAGGCCGATACCTGTCCCTGGATATTCTTCCTTATTATGCAAACGTTGGAACATCTGGAATATCTTGTCTGAATACTGCATGTCCAGACCGATTCCGTTGTCCTTGACCGCGAAGGTCCATTCATTCCTGCCTTCCGACGCTGAAACGCATATCTTCGGAGGCTCTGGGCCGTGGAATTTGATTGCGTTCCCTATCAGATTCTGCATCACCCTTATCATTTGAGTTTCATCTCCAGAGATTACAGGGAGTGGACCGGTGATCACTTGCACATTGCTTTCTTCTATGCGCGATTTAAGTATTGCAAGAGTTTCATCAATTACGTCTTGCATATTCACTGGAGTGAACTCTTTCCCCTGGCTATCGACTCTTGAATACTCCAATAGGTCATCGATCAATTGGCGCATCCTTTCTCCGCCATCCATGGCGAAATTGATGTATTCCTGGGATTTAGGATCCAGCTTATCCATATTCTTTCTTTGGAGGAGGGCCAGGTAATTGACGACCGTGCGCAGAGGCTCCTGAAGGTCGTGCGAGGCGATGTAAGCGAATTGCTGGAGGTCATCATTGGACTTCTTTAACTTCTCTTCGAACCTCTTTCGGATGGAGTTGAATCGGTCAATTAGAATCACCGCGGTCCAAAGGGTGAGCAATGAGAGTGGCCGATTGAAAAGAGGGATTAGAATGTCTCCAGGTGGTTTGAAGGGTATTGCAATTATTGTAAGGAACGAGGATACTCCTGCTACAATATATATGGTCCGTCTTTTCGGGGACCAGATACAAATCAGCACTGGAATAACATACAGAATGCTGACGAGGAACGAGATCCTTAAGCTGACGTCCAAGAAGAAGATCAGAAGGCAGAGCATCCCGCATATCGCCAGGATGCTACTTTCATTGAGTTCGAATGGGATTCTTATTACATCGTTATACTTCTTTTTAGCGGCAATATCATCGCTCATCGGACCCTTTTGTTCAGAGATCATATCATTCCCTCAATAAAATGAACCAAGCTTCACACCATTGACAACTTTACTCTTAATCTCTGGTATCGACTTAATGGCGGTAACTTATGGAGATTATCGAGAAACGGATTGGAAGGGATGACGGACCGGGGATAGTAGGATGTGCGTTATGGAGCTGGATAAGGTAGACTGGCTAGGATGGGCGTGTGATATGTTTGCGCACCTTGATTTCCTGGTGCAAACAGATTTGACAACCGAAAAATGCGACGATAACACCTGCTGGCTGAATCGTTTAACGCTATGCTCGCCATGTCTCCAAACCTCTTCCTATCTTCTTTCTTCTATCCTTACCTTCTTCCATCTTCTAACCGGTTCCAGTTTAAACGGCCATAGTGCGTTCAATAATGAAGGATGGCGGACCGGGGCATAATAATGGCTGTCTGATTCCAACTCTCACACCACGATAAGCAAAGGAGGATTCCCGGCTCGCCATCATTATTCTGTTCGTCTCAAATATAAGAACTAATGGGTGCTTGCAAATATTGCGCACTTACAATCCCCAACATTCCAACACTTCATAAATGACCAGGTTATTCATGGCGAAATAACGGCTAATCCTTCTAAATATGTGGAATATACGACATGAATGTTCAATTCCTATCGACCAATGAGGTGGAATTGGGAAGAATTGTACCGCTTCATGCCAGTATATGAAAGCGATCGATAAGTCGAAATATTTTTTCGAGAATTACCGATACCTCTCCTGTTGACTATCAATTGCTTGTTAGCGTTTGAGCGAGGTGTCCCAGCTGCAGCACAAATAGTTAAATCACTTAATCCAGACATCAATTGAGCGATGAAGATTTCCTTTCTTGGCTAATTAATTGACAAAAAGGAAACGAGCCATTATATTCGGTCTTCCGACTCACACTCACAATTGCTTATTAGAAGTTTCGGGGAAATGGGGGTGTTTCGATATGGCCTTTGACACAGGTAATGTCGGTTTCATGCTCGTGGCCACCAGCCTGGTGATGCTGATGACGCCGGGGCTGGCTTTCTTCTATGGCGGCCTCGTAGGCAGGAAGAATGTTCTGACCATCATGATACAGAGCTTCGCTTCGATGGCGATCGTGGATGTGATATGGTTTGCCGTCGGATACTCGCTCTGCTTTAGCGGTGGCGCCGGTGGCGTCATCGGCAATCTTGACCAGGCTTTCCTCAACGGCATCGGCCCCAGCACGCCCTTTGCCGGAAATCCCAGCATCCCGCTCTATGTTTTCATCGTTTATCAGATGATGTTTGCGATAATCACTCCTGCCCTAATCACCGGAGCTTTCGCGGGTCGGGTCAACTTCAAGGCCTATTTGCTATTCCTCATCGGTTGGGCGCTGTTCGTCTACTTCCCGTTCGTGCATATGGTCTGGGGCGGCGGCCTGCTCGCCACTTGGGGGGTCAAGGATTTCGCCGGCGGCATAGTCGTCCATGAGATCGCAGGAATGGCCGCTTTGGCATCTGTATTCTACGTGGGCAGTCGCAAGATCAAGGAGAAAGGCCCGCATAGCATCCCCCTTGTCGCTCTCGGAACCGGCCTCCTCTGGTTCGGCTGGTACGGCTTCAACGCCGGCAGCGAGCTGAGCGTTAATTCCGTGACGGTCGTAGCTTTCCTCAACACCGATCTCGCCGCATCGGTGGCCGCCGCCACCTGGCTGGCTTTGGCTTGGACCTTCGAAAAGAAGCCGAAGATGCTCGGCCTCCTTACTGGCTCTATTGCTGGATTAGCGACTATCACTCCTTGCGCCGGTTACGTCGCTCCCTGGGCGGCGATGGTCATTGGATTCCTGGCAGGCCTGATATGCTACGTTGCGATTTGGTACAAGAACAAGAGGAACTGGGATGATGCCCTGGATGTCTGGGGCGTGCATGGCGTAGGCGGGATCCTGGGAGCCGTCATGTTGGGTGTTTTCGCGACCACCGCTGTCAACGCTGCCGGGACGCAGGGTCTGATCGAAGGTAACTCTACATTCTTCGGAGTGCAGGTGGCTGCGGTGGTTATTGCCGCAATCTGGGCGTTCGTGGTCACCTATGTGATGCTCTTCGTGATAGACAAGGTCACGAAGGTGAGGGTGAGCGAGAGCGTCGAGAAGGAAGGTCTGGACTTCGGCCTCCACGGCGAGACAGCTTATCTTGAGGACTCTATTGGAGGGGTCGATGGCCAAAAGACCGAACTGGGTTAAGGAAGTGCGGAGGCTGGTCGTCCCCTTGCTCAAGGATTGATCAGCCTCCAACATGTCTCAAGCAGGACCAGCATCAAGCGGATATTGATATTCGGTTTGAAGATGATCGATCGGTAAGAATGACGGATATCAACTAGAATATGGAAAATTGAAGGACCTGAACGAATTGAATATGGATACGATCACGTCAGGCAGCATAGCGAATGGACGAAAGCAACTTGTTGCATTGGATCTGGGAGAACTAGATGAGTGTCATTGCGAAAACAGGCAAATTAATATTCCTGATCTCAATATGAACGTATGGATAAGAAGGTCATCTTCGCGTTATTGTTTATTCTTCCATTCCCTGCGTTAATTCTCATTCTTTCCGGGGATCTCCTTTGGCCAGAAGGCTGGATATTTAGCCTCTGGTTCATCCTTCTCTGTTATTCGACGATCTTATACCTGTATCTGAAAGACCCTACCCTACTCGCAGAGCGAGGATAGGCTTGATGGACCTGATGCAACAGGCAGAGAGCTTCAAGAGGAAGCTGGATGCAGACCCACCCAGGGCTAGTATCTAAGGAATGCTTCATATGTCGAATCTGCCTGATGAAACTACCTTTCCAGCGATTCCGAATAATGTAACATGCTAGCTGGATTGGATATGCTTATCTAGCGATCGCTCCATCAGAATCCTGGATGAAAGAGAAGCTTCCGATAGTGCTGATGTTCATCATATTCGTGGGGATGCAGTTGGTCGCCCTGGCTTTGGTGCCATTATACCCATCCGATTATCAGGCATTCCCGAACGCGAACGACCCAACGAACCCGATCATCTACGTCGTGATGCTCCTCGCGATGACTGGACTGATGCTGGTATTGATCAAAAACGGGCTGGGCAAGATAATCAAGGGGATATTCGTGGTTGCCGTGGGAACGACGACGTTCGTCGTCATGCTTCCGATCCTCTACCAGATAATCCCCAACCTGGACTTCGCGGTCTATGGCTCCATCGCCATAGCCCTGGTCCTGATCGGGCTGCTCCTCTTCAAGCCGGAATGGTACGTGGTGAATACTATCGGCTTCATCATCGGTATCGGGGCGGCGATCCTGCTCGGCCTCTCGCTGAGCATCCTGCCGGTCCTCATCCTGCTGGTCATCCTGGCGATCTATGACGCCATATCGGTCTACAAGACGAAGCACATGATCGCTTTGGCGGAAGGGGTAGTCCCCCTCAAATTGCCGGTTGTCTTCGTCATTCCCAAGAAGAAGGACTTCTCCATGTCGCAGCTGGAGAACAAGCACATAGCCTCGGAGCCTCCGGAGGAAAGGGAGGCCATGTTCATGGGCGTGGGGGATGCGGTCATCCCTTCGATACTGGCGGTGTCGGCGGCGGTCTTCCTTCCCGGCGCCTCGGCATTCGTCCAGGGGGCGAACCTCCTGGTGGCCATTGGGACCGTGGCCGGATCGACAATCGGCTTCTTCGCGCTTGATGCGCTACGTCTTGAAAGGCAACCCGCAGGCCGGGCTGCCGTTGCTGAACGGCGGGGCGATAATCGGCTACCTTCTGACCTACCTGCTCGTCTTCCAGAACCTCAGCTTCGGGATCACGTTCTAGAGGACCGGCAGGCTCTAATGAAAGAGTGTGCCTTCATGTCCAGTAGATGACGAAGTTCCTGGTTCTCTCCGATATCCATTGCCGGGAGAGGGTGATCGACTGGGCGAACGATCTGGCCAGGGAGCACGAGGTGGACGGTTTCCTTGTGCTAGGAGACATCACCCACTTCGGTCCGACCTCATGGGCCGATGAATTCCTCAGCAAATTGGAGCGACCGTCCTACGCGGTTCCGGGCAACTGCGACCCTTATGGGACGATCGAAGAGATCGAGAAGCATGCCACCTGCCTTCACGGTAAGAAGACTAAGATCGGTGGACGGACCTTCGGAGGCTGGGGCGGAGCGAACATATCCATCTTCAATACTCCATTCGAGATGCCAGAGGACGAGATACTCAATGGACTTCGCCCGATAATGGAGCCGGATATGGTACTAATCACCCATTGCCCGCCCTATTCCTATAACGATTTTACAGCCACTCGAAGGCATGCTGGAAGCACGGCGATCCTGAGGCTAGTCAATGAGTTCAGGCCATCTGCAGTCATCTCCGGACATATCCACGAGAACCGGGGCATCATTGAGAAGAATGGCATCCTGTTCATGAATCCGGGGGCGGCCAAGAACGGCCTCTCCGCGCTTTTGGAAGTGGACGATCGAGTGCGCGGCATCTTGCTGGATCCGGTGCCTGACCTCTGAGCATATTTGAGGAATATGTGGTTCTCGCCATCCAGCCCTCAGTTTCCCAAGATAGAATCGTAATTCCCGTGCACCGGGAAGATCCGTTTGACCTTCATCGGCCGCAGCCTATTCCAGTCCCTGTAGGCATCCGTTGCCTTCCTCCGCGGCGTTCTCAGGCGGAAGATCTCCGGTGAAGGCGATGCCCTCATCGAGCACCAGAGTGACATGGTCAGGACTATGACCCAGGGTTGGAATTATCTCGCCGAGGATTCCCATCCCCTCCAGGAAGGCTCGGCTTTCTTCGAATCTAAGGTGGATGTTGCCATCCTTCCTTATCTCATGGAAGACCTCGGGCGGATGCAGGTACTTCTTGAGGTCGTCTAGGTGACTCTTCTGGTTCTCCATGACGATGAGCTTCGCACCCTTGTCCTTCAGCTCCTGGGCGATGCCAGCATGGTCGATGTGGTAATGGGTCATAAGGACATGGGAAACCTCCTTGACCGGCCTGCCATGCAAGGCCATGCTCCTCTTGAGCTCTGGCATCCCGCCCGGCCAGCCCACATCGATCAGCATTCTTGGCTTATCTGTCATTAGAAGATAGCAGTTTACCGACCGATACCCAACGTTCAGGATATCCGACCTCACGCTATTCGATACCTCTGTTTGCATGAATCACTTTTTTCGACCTAGTCGGCCATGGCCCGGTCCTCACCCGACTCCACAAAGAAAATAAGAGGGTAAGGGTTTGGAGGGTGGAGCTCGAGGGCATAGCTATTTCGCCAGCATACATTGCACTCTCGCCTTCGCTGTCGGGGTTGCGTTCGGTCTTGGTGGAAATAGTCGATTCTGGCACCCCGTCAGACCCCCTCATTCCACACGATATTCTTCCTCCCATTCGAGAGTTATTTGGGGGTTCTCAATGGGTGCATTGAGAGCCTGGTCTATCATGTCTCCCCAATTATGCAAATCCCCGCCTATGCCACCCGCCACGGCAGGGGTTAATCCTTCCAGATATTGATGCTCCATGAAGAAGTTGTAATGCGTGACATAGCCATCGAGAACAATCCTGGCACTATTTTTTTCTTTCAAGTCTCTCATAACTTTCGTCCGTTGTTTGAGTGTACCGTGGAACCTCTCTATGAGATTGGTATTCGTAGGCGATTGGAATCCCTCTGAGGTCAGATGGAATGCCTTATGGCTTGGTGTACTCGAATAAAACACTTTTCTGAATGCCTTGTTGTACTGCCCCAATTTATCCGTGATAATTATGGCAGGTCTGTATTTGCTCCGCAACTTTGCCATTTGGAATAGTTTAGTCGCATCTCTCTCAGTCCGTGTTCTTGAAAGGTGAGATGCGATGAGGAATCTGGTTTCAGTGTCTATTATGTCCCAGAACCAGTAATGCTCACCCCAGATGTCTATTACCGTCTCATCAGCAATCCATTTGTCCGATAGATGGGGTTTCAGTGTGAGAACATATCGGTTGGTCAGTTTGGAGTACTTAATCACCCAATTCCATATTGTTGATTTGCTCGGCGATATCTTGCTTATGTCGCTGAGCGTGTGATTGATAGCCTTGTACGACATTCCATTGTAGTAGTAAGTCAATGCTCTGACATTGGCCTCTTTGGGGTATTTCATCTTGGGATAGCAATCCTTACCTGAGAATTTGCTCTCGCAATCTTTGCAAATGTAGTACTGTGCATCCTTGTATTTGCCATCCTTGCTGACATCCGTTGAACCGCAATGACGGCAGGCGATTGTGCGCTCCGTGGTTGTTATTTCGATGTGTTCAGCCATTGGATTCTTCTCCGTTTCATCTCTTTCTCTATAATGCCTTGTGAACGGAAACCAAGAAACTGGTGGTAACTTGTTCGCTCTTTCAACAATCCATTCCTCTCTCCCAATCGGTAAATCGCAACGGTTCTTGACCTCCACGGAAAATAGGCATTGGAATAATGATAGGCTATTGCGATTTGTTCTGCATTTGTGATTAAATCTACTGGAAATGGTATAGCAATATCCAATCCCGTCCCGATATTTCCCTCTATGTCATCATGGATAAATTCACTAATATGGTAGCTTGAAATGTCCTCTTTCGTTTTTACATAGATGTAGATTCGAGGGTTGGCTACTTCAGAGCCCTTCAGCCGTTTGAGATGCAATATCTTCCGATTCAGGGAGTGCAGATGCTCGAATCCTTCGAGCTTTTCGGATTCTAGCTTTACATCAATTCTTGGGTGACTTCTAACCACGAACGCCACCCCTACTATCCCTAAAGGCAATAGAATCTCTAAGAGAATCGTCCAATCCATATGTGAGGCAAATGAAAAGCACACTCATAAGCCTTTCCCCCAAGACAGAACATAACCCGCTGTCGGAAACATATTTATACCATGCTCCATTTTTGCCAAGAGGATAACTATGTCATTGTGGCAGGGCAAATCACGACGCAAGCCTTCGGGCGGAAGGCTGCGCCTATCAAGAAAGAAGCGTCGCTTCGAGATCGGCCGGGACGCTCAATACACATATCTGGGCGAGACCCGACTGCAGAAGTACCGCGTTCGCGGTGGCAACTCCAAGGTCAGGATGCTTGAAGGCCATCTACGCCAACGTGATGGACCCGACGACCAAGAAGACCCAGAAGGTCAAGATCGTCACCGTCAAGGAGAACTCGGCCAACTCAAACTACGTGCAGCGCAACATCATCAACAAGGGCGCCATTATCCAGACCGATCTCGGCATGGCAAAGGTGACCTCCAGACCGGGCCAAGATGGAGCGATCAACGCGGTATTGGTGAAGTGAGCGACTTCGCCCACCCGCTAAACCCGTAACTCGGTGATCGAAATGGACACTGAGAAGTCTTGGGTGCTCTGGCCTGAGTATTTTGATACCAATCTCACCCGAGCCCAAGGCCGCAAGGTCAGCAAGAAGCTCGCCGTGCCCGACCCCAGCCTGGAAATGCTGTCCAAGGCTCTGACGAAGCTCGGCATCGAATTCACTCTGGAAGAGGAGAAGTCCTACCCAGGCGAATGGCACCTGAAGAAAGGGCGCGCTCTGGTGCCCATCACAATCCCCAAAGGTCAACTTCTAGTCAAGGTCGGGGAGATAATGGTGCGCTCTCAGCGGTCCTGAGGCGTCTCCACTTCGTCGACCATCTTCTTGCCCGCGGAAACGCTGTCGACCGAATGGATGACCGCGCCAGTCTCCGAAATCGCGGACTCGATGGCCTCGAAGTCCAGCGCGCTCCCTTCGATCGTGATCTTAATGCTCTCGGTCTCCTGGTCCACTTCCTCAAGCGTGCAATTCACGCCGGACACCCCTTCAAGGACGCTCAGCTTCCGTGCGAGCTCCACGATGGTGGGGTGATGCGGCTTGAGCACATCCAGCACCAATCTGCGTATTTCTGTCATCGTTCTCTTTCCGGTATTTAGAATGCAATGCGAATAATAACGTTTGCGCTCGCAGGAAAGCAAACCATTATTCACTAGCAGGGCTGATTTTGACCTATGCTCCCCTATTCTGAATTCCGCATCCTGGACATCAACGCAGAATCTCTTGGCGTGCCCACAGCACTGTTGATGGAGAATGCGGGGAGAGCCGTGGCAAAGACCGTCTCCGACCGCTTCGGGGAGCACAAGCGCATAGCGGTGCTGTGCGGCACTGGCAACAACGGCGGAGATGGATTCGTGGTGGCCCGTTATCTCAAGAGGGACAACAAGGTGAGCGTGCTTCTGGCCAGGCCGGCCGCCGAGATCAAGACCGCCATCGCAAAGGATGCGTTCCTGGTGATCAAGGATCTAGTGATCGATGCCGGCAAGGATCTATCCGATTTTGACGTGATCATAGACGCGCTCCTGGGCACCGGGACCAAGGGCCATCTGGCCGAGCCCTATTCGAACTTGATCGACCGAATCAACCATTCCTCCAGGCCGATAGTGGCGGTGGATGTGCCTTCGGGCCTGGGAACGGACAAGATGGTGCGGCCGACGGTCACCGTGACCTTCCACGACGTGAAAGAGGGCATGAGCAAGGACAATTCCGGCGAGATCGTGATCGCGGACATCGGGATCCCGCTTGACGCGGCAAAGTACATCGGGCCGGGGGAGTTCGTGCACTATCCCATACCCTCTCCCGATTCCCACAAGGGGATGAACGGACGCGTCCTAGTCGTCGGCGGGGGACCTTATACAGGCGCGCCCGCCCTGGCTGGCTTCGGCGCGTATCGCATCAAGGTCGACCTAGTGCGTATCGCCACTCCCGCTCGCTCCTACCTTCCGATAGCTGGCTATTCGCCCAACTTCATCGTCCATGAACTGAGCGGCGACGTCCTGACCGAGAAGGACGTCTCGCAAGTGCTGGAGCTGATCAAGAACGTGGAGGCGCTCCTCATCGGCCCGGGCCTGGGAAACGAGGAGGAGACCTTGCAGGCCATAAGGGCAATCGTGAAGGGGTGCGACAAACCCCTGGTCATCGATGCCGACGCGATCACCGCCGTCGCCAAGGACAGGAGCGTGCTCGCCGGCAAGATTGGGGTCATCACGCCTCATGCTGGCGAGTTCATGACCCTGAGCGGAGGAAAACTGCCGGCGGATTATGAGGAGCGGAGGAGGCCGGCCATGGAGCTAGCCGAAGCGATCGGCTTCACCATATTGCTCAAGGGCCGGATTGACGTGGTCGCCGACGGCCGGCGCTGCAAGCTGAATCGGACCGGCAACGCTGGCATGAGCGTCGGAGGCACCGGGGACGTGCTGGCCGGCGAGGTGGCCGGTCTGCTTTCCCGCGGGGTGGCGCCGTTCGACGCCGCTAGGATCGCCGCGTTCGTCAACGGCGCTGCGGGCGACCTGGCATACCAGACCCTCGGCTTCAGCCTGCTCGCCACGGACGTAATCGACTGCGTTCCGCTCGTGCTCAAGCAACAGCTTGATAGGTATTTGTAGTCCGAAATGATTGAAAGGGCGTGCGTTTGGCTATCATATCGGACATCCATTCGAACCTGCCGGCCCTCGAAGTCGTGCTGGAGCAGATCGAGAAGGAAGGAGTCGACCGGATACTGTGCGCCGGGGACATCGTCGGTTATGGCCCTCATCCGAACGAGGTCATCGAGCGGCTGGGGAAGATAGAGATCACCAGCATAAAGGGGAATCATGATCGGGCGGTGCTCAGCCACGACTCCAGTAATATGAACATCCAGGCCCAGGATGCCATCTGGTGGACCATTGAGAATCTCAAGCAGGAGGGCCAGGACTACCTCTCCCGGCTCAATGCCCATCAATCCTTCTTCTGGAACGGCTTGAAGATCGCCATCTTCCACGGGTCGCCGCGGAACCCCGACGAGTACGTGCCGGAGGAGGACGCGGACGAGGGATTGCTGGAATTGGCCAAATGTGATTTTCTCGTGCTGGGGCATACGCACGTCCCCTTTGTCAAGAGCCTGGATCAGGGAACGATCGTCAACCCGGGCTCGGTCGGACAGCCCAGGGACGGCGATCCCAGGGCGAGCCTGGTCATCTACGACCACAGGCTGCGCCGCTTCGAGGTGAAGAGGCTGGCATACGATATCGATGCGGTGGCGGAGGCGATGCGGGAGAGTGGCCTACCTTCTTTCCTTTCCATGCGGCTCTACAGCGGCATCTGAACTTTCAACCGTAATCCTTTTTCCCTAGGGTCGGGTTTGGCTATCCGGTAACATGTCCTTGAGAGCCTCGCCCGTGGTCGACCATCCCGCACTGCGCATACTGGACGGAGGGTCGATCCTCTGTGCCGGTGACCTCCACATCGGACTGGAGGACGAGATGCAGTCGAAGGGCATCATCGTTCCCAGCCAGACGATAAGGATGGAAAGGGAGCTGATCGCCCTGGCAGAGGGCAGCGAACGGCTGATCCTCCTAGGGGACGTTAAGCATCAGGTTCCCGGCACCAGCGAACAGGAGCATTCCGAGCTGCCGCGGTTCTTCCACGCCTTGAAGAACGTCTTCTCCGAGATCGACGTCGTCAAGGGCAACCACGACGTCGGGATCGAGGACATCGCCTTCGAGGGCGTCCACATCCATTCGCCTTCCGGCTTCGCCACCGAGGAGGTAGGCTTCGTCCATGGCCACGTCTGGCCCTCCTTCGAGGTCATGGCCAGCAAGACCTTGGTGATGGCCCACAACCACCCAGCGGTGCTGTTTAAGGATGGCGTCGGCAACATCATGACCGAGCGCTGCTGGCTCCGGGCGAAGTTCAACGAGAATGCGAGGGAGCGCTACACCGATCTCCCGGAGGAGATAATCGTCATGCCCTCGCTCAACCCGACCATCAAAGGGAGCCCGGTCAACCTGGAGGGCGGCAAGCTGCTCGGCCCACTGTTCACCCAGGGGATGATCGACGTCGAGGGGGCGCAGGTGTACCTCCTGGACGGCATCAACCTGGGGACGGTAAGGAGCCTGAGGGTGGAGAGGCCGAAGCGCTATCAGCATTAGATTCGAAAAATGGAAAAATGAAAGGGATTAGAAGGGGTTTCTAGTAGTTCTTGATCTGCTGGAACATGCTGCCGTCCGCCTTGCGGATGTTGACCACCAGAGGCGACTGACCAGGCAGCGTGTGCGTGGCGCAGCTGTTGCACGGGTCGTAGGCGCGGTAGGCCATCTCGACGGTGTTCAGCAGACCGTGGGACACCTGCCAGTTCTTGATCAGCGCGGTGGCGGCCTTCCTGACGCTCAGGTTGATCGGGGCGTTGTTGTTGGTCGTTCCCACGACCAGGTTCACGTCGGTGGTGATGCCGTTCTTGTCCGACGCGTAGTGGTGCACCAGGGTTCCACGCGGAGCCTCCAGTATGCCGACTCCTTCGTCCGGGGTGTGCAGCTTCGCCCTTGATGTCCTTGCCGGTGATCTCCGGGTCCTGGGCCAGCTCGAGCAGCTGCTCGGAAGCGTACACCAGCTCGATCACACGGGCCCAGTGCATCGCCATGGTGTGGTGTACCGGCCCCTTGACGCCGAGGTCGCGCGAAGGTGCCGTTCATCTTCTCGTACTCAGCCTGCGCCAGCGGGGTGGTGAAGCCCTTCGAGACGTTGAGCCTGCGAGAGCGGGGTGGCACGGTAGATGCCGCGAGTCCTTCCCATCGACGAGTCCCTTCCAGCCGACCGGCTTGAAGTAGCAGAACTTCTCGTAGCGACCAGGGCAGGGTGTGCTCGGCGATGTACTTCAGGTAGTCCTTTCCAGTATACCGGGCGACCTCCTTGCCGTTCGGGTCGATCATCTTCTGCGTTCCGTCGTAGAAGTTGACCTTGTCGTTCTTGTCGACGGTCCCGAGGTTGTAGGTCTCGTTGTAGAAGATGTCCTTGCTGACGATGATGTTCATGTAGTCCTGGTTCTTCAGCACGACGTCCTCGAAGAGCTGCATGGTGAACTTGCGAGAACTCCACGCATGACTTTGGCCATGGCCTCGATCTTCTTGCGTCTCGTCCTCGTTGATGCGGCTTGGACATACCGCCCGGGATGCCGCACACCGGGTGCGTGGCCTTTCCGCCGAGCATCTCCTGGATCTTCTGGGCGTAGGAGCGGTGCTTGATGACCTCTGGCGCCGACCTCCACGCCGACCGCGTCCGACCACGCCGAGGATGTTCCTCTTCGCCGCCGGGGCGCCTGGCCCGAGGACGAAGTCCGCGGCCGCCAGTGCATAGAAGTGCGCGATGTGGCTGTGCACGTAGTGCGCCGCTGTAGAACAGCTCCCTGAGCTTCACCGCGGTCTCTGGGGGCGTGGCCCGTAGACGCCGTCCAAGTGCCTTGGTGGAGCACAGGTGGTGCGCACCGGGGCACACGCCGCAGAGCCTGGAGGTGATCTTGTTCAGCTCGTCGACGGACCGGCCGATGCAGAACTTCTCGAAACCTCTCAGCTCCGGCACCTGCCAGTAGGCGTTCGCCACGTTGCCCTCGTCGTTCAGGAAGATCTCGATCTTGCCGTGGCCCTCCAGCCTGGTGATCGGGTCTATGGTGATGCGCTTCGAGGTCGCTCTTGGTTGCGGGTCTGATAGTATCGGTGACATGTATTAGGCCTCCTGTCTTTGCCTCTGCCTGCTTCTTCTTCCCTTTCTCCTTGACGATCCTCTTGATGATCGACTTGGGCATGGTGAAGGCATAGAACGTTCCCAGCGGGTCCTTGACCTGCGACATCATCTCGAGGATGTCGTCCTCGTTCAGCTGCGCCTCCTTGTCCCCGATCTTGAAGATCGATGCCAGAGCGCTCAGCATGCTAGCCGCCCTGGTCCATGACCTCGGCGGTCGGTCCCATGCATCCACGGCACGGCTGGTTGGCCTTCGAGGCACTTGGCGCCGCAGCCCGCCCTGGTGGACGGTCCGAGGCAGATGACTCCCTGCTCCAGCATGCACTTCTCGGGATCGATGTCGATCTCGAACGGCAGGTAGATCTTGTCGACGCTCTTGACCGTCCTTCTTCCTGCTGCACTCGTCGCACAGGGTCTTCTGGGAAGCGATGACCGATCCCTTCGGCGGGAGCGGCGCGCCTTCCTTGACGTGCTTCTCGACGATGCCCAGGAACTCGTTGATCAGGTTGGTGGTCGGCGGGCATCCAGGCATGTAGTAGTCGACGTCGATTACCTGGTCCAGCGTCAGGACGGTGTCGTACAGGACCGGCAGCTCGAGGTCTCCCTCCTTGGTGTGGGTGATGCGTCTGCGGGATGACACGTTCACGCGGCATTCTTCTGGTCCGAGGAGAACGTCTTCGTGTAGACGTAGTCCAGGATGTCCTTCGCGTTGGTCACGTTGGCCAGTCCCGGTATTCCTCCGAAGCAGGCGCAGGAACCGAAGGAGACGATGAGCACCGACTTCTGCCTGAGCAGCTTGGCCATGTGCTCGTTCTCGCTGTTCCTGATCGCCCCGTTGTACAAGGTGGCGGTGATGTACCCGTCGGGCATCGCCTCGACGTCCTTTATCTTCGTGTCCACGGCGATCGGCCAGAACGCGATGTCCGCGATCTCTGCCACTCCGAGGATCTTCTCGTCGATGTCCAGGAGTGCGACATCGCAGCCTCCGCATCCGGCTCCCCAATATTGCGCAATCTTGATCTTTGCCATTTCGTTCCATCCTTGCCTGGATTAGACTTACTCCGTCGTTGATCGGGTTCGGGCCTAGCTCCCTGATCAGTCTCGTTGAACTCCTTGATCGTCTTCTGGAACTTCGCCCCCTCGGATGCGGAAACCCACTCCAGCTTCAGCCGGTCCGGGTTGAATCCGTACTGCTCCAGCAGCACCCTGAGCAGGGCGATCCTCCTGCCTGGTCCGGTAGTTGCCACCGATGTAGTGACAGTCGGCCGGGTGGCAGCCCAGCACCAGGACGCCGTCGGCGCCCTTGGCGAAGGCCCGGAGGACGAACTCCGGGTCGACCCTGGCCGAGCACATGGTCCTGATGACCCGGAAGTTGGTCGGCATCTGCAGTCTGCGACACTCCGGCCAGGTCGGCCCCGGCGTAGGAGCACCAGTTGCAGCAGAAGACCACGAGCTTCGGTTCCAACTCGCCCGTCTCGGCCGGCTTGGCCTGCGTTTGGCGTGAACTTGGTCTTGGACATTACTTTCCACCTCCGACGAGAGCGGCGTCGATCTGTGCGATGATCTGGTTGTTCTTGAAGCCCTTCTGCTCCATGGCACCGGACGGGCAGGCGGCCACGCAGGTGCCGCAACCCATGCACAGTCCTTCGTTGACGACGGCCTTCAGCTTCTCCGGGTTGCTTCGGGTCCGCCACGATGGTGATCGCCTTGTACTCGCAGACCGGCTCGCATATGCCGCAGCCGTTGCAGACCATCTCGTTCACCGCCGCGATGATGCCCTGGGTCTCCAGGAACTGCTTCG
Organism: Methanomassiliicoccaceae archaeon; assembly: GCA_963768775.1. GTDB lineage: Archaea > Thermoplasmatota > Thermoplasmata > Methanomassiliicoccales > UBA472 > FEN-33. The sequence continues at coordinate 160,575 of CAVYIY010000005.1, read as the reverse complement.
AGATGATGGTCATTGCCCTGGCGGCCGCTCCGGATGCCTGTGCGATGGTCTCATCGATGAACTTCGGCCAGTGGGCCAGTCCGGCCAGGTATATGCCGTTGGTGGCGAAGTCGACCGGCCTCAGCTTCATGTGCGCCTCGAGGAAGTACCTGTCCTTGCTCAGCGGCACCTTCAGCATCTTGGCCAGCTCCTCGTTGTCCGTCGTTGGGCCTGATGCCGGCGCTCAGGACGAGCATGTCCGGCGTGAGCTCGAGCGGCGCGCCGAGGATCGTGTCGTCGGCGACGACTTCAGATCTCGCCGTCCTTGCTCACCACTGGGTCCTTGTCCTCCGGGAACCTGACGAACTTGACGCCGAGCTCGCCGGCCTCCTTGTACAGGGCCTCCCGGAACCCGTAGGTCCTGATGTCCTTGTGCAGGATGTAGACCTCGGTCGTGGGGTCCTTCTTCTTGATCTCGATGGCGTTCTTGACCGCCTTGGAGCAGCAGACCCGGCTGCAGTAGGGGGCCTCCTTGTTCCTGGAGCCGACGCACTGGATCATGGCGACCTTCTTGGCGTGCAGCGTGCCCTTCGTGCCAGTTTCTCCTCCAGCTCGAGTCTGGGTGACGACCTTCTTGTCCTGGCCGTACAGGTACTCCTTGGGCTTGTACTCCTTGGCGCCGATGGCCACGACGATGGCGCCGGTCTCGATCTCGCCGTCGGTCGATCTTCACCTTGAAGTTGCCGACGAATCCGGTCACGTCCTTGACCTCGGTGTTCAGGTGCACGGTGATGTTCTTGTTAGTCCTGGACCTTGCTCGATGAGCTCGTTCATGAACTCCTTCGGGCTTGCGGTCCGCCCTCGTGCGTGATGCAGCTTGTTCATCGCTTGCCGCCCAGTTCTCCGGTCCTCTCGATGATGTCGACCTTGAATCCCTGGTCAGCGATGTCCAGCGCCGCGGTCATTCCGGCCAGTCCGCCGCCGACGACGACGGCGGAGTGGGTGACGCCGAGCTTCGACTTGGACAACGGCTCCAGGAACCTGGACTTGGCGACGGCCATCCTCACCAGGTCCTTCGACTTCTTGGTCGCCTTCTCCGGCTCATGCATGTGGATCCAAGAGCACTGGTCACGGATGTTGGCCATCTCGAACAGGAACGGGTTCAGTCCCGGCCTCCCTGATGGTGCTCTGGAACAATGGCTCGTGGGTACGGGGCGTGCAGGACGCGACCACCACCCGGTTCAGCTTGTGCTCCTTGATCAGCATCCTTGATCTTCTCCTGAGAATCGGCGGAGCAGGTGTACTTGTTCTCCTCCGCATAGACGACGTTCGGGCAGGGTCTTGGCGTACTCGACGACCGACTGGCACATCGACGGTTCCGCGGATGTTGATGCCGCAGTCGCAGACGAAGACGCCGATCCTGGGCTCCTGTCCGTTGACATCGGTCTCCGGAACGACTCCTTTGACGACCGTGTCGATTCCTGACCGGTTCTCGAAGACCAACGCCGCCAGCCTTCGCACGCCGCCCCGGATGCTTCCGCCACGGTGGTCGGGATGTCCTTCGGGGCGGTGAACGCACCGCTGACGAATACTCCCTTCCTGGAGGTCTCCAACGGCGAGTAGACATCCGGTCTGGCAGAATCCGTACTGGTTCAGCTTGATGCCGATCCTTGCTCGGCATGCTCTTGGCCGTCAGCCGGCGGCTCGAATCCGACCGAGAGGACGACCAGGTCGAACTCCTCGGCTGCTACGTCTCTCGCCGTTGCTGTAGCGCAGGATCAGGTTCTTGGTCTCGGGGTCCTCCTCGACCGAGGCCACCCTGGTCCCGCGGTACATCTTGATACCGTATTCCTTCTCGGCCCGGGCCGCGGTAGTCCTCGAACTCCTTGCCGAAGGCCCTGACGTCCATGAAGAAGATGGTCGGCTTCAGTCCCGCGGTGTGCTCTCCGGCGATGATGGCCTGCTTCATGGCGTACATGCAGCAAACGGACGAGCAGTAGGGGTTGCCGACCTTCTCGTCCCTGGAACCGACGCACTGGATGAAAGCGACCTTCTTGGGGGTCTCGCTGGTCGGACGGCCTGACCACGTGTCCCTGGTACGGGCCGGTGGCGCTGCAGTATCCTCTCGAACTCGAGGCTGGTGACGACGTTCTTGAACTCGCCGTATCCGTATTCCTTCTTCAGCCTGGCATCGAATTCCTCGAAGCCCGGGCAGAGGATGACGGAACCGACATTGAGCTCGATGACCTCATCCTTCAATTCGTATTCGACCGCCTTGGCGACGCATTCCTCGGCGCAGATGCCGCATCCGATGCAGACATCCTTGTCGATGCTGAATATCAGGGGGACGGCTTGCGGATACGCCACGAAGATGGCCTTTCGCTTCTTCATCCCTTGGTTGTACTCATCATAGGTCTCCACTGGGCACTTTATAGCGCATTGCCCGCAGCCAGTGCACTTCTCATCGTTCACCCTCAAGGTGTTCCTTTTGACCTTCACCGTGAAGTTGCCAGGGCCGCCCTTGATGTCCTCGATCTCCGCGCTCGTGATAAGATCGACATTTTGGTGCCTTCCCACCGCCACCAACTTCGGCGCCATGATGCACATGGAGCAGTCGTTGGTCGGGAAGGTCTTGTCCAGCTGGGCCATCGTGCCCCCGATGCTGGCCCTTTTCTCCAGTAGATAGACCTTGAAGCCCGAGTCGGCCAGGTCCAACGCGGTCTGGACGCCAGAGATACCCCCGCCGACCACCATTACAGCGCCAATCTTTTCTGTCATTTCAAGCACCTCCAGCTATCGCCCTATACTTTGGCGTCGTTCCTTCTATGTGATCCAGGGCGAGCATGTTCATGGCCCGCAGCGTCACGATATGGTCCAACGTTCGGTCGGTCGGCTCGCCGATCTCCTTCGCCAATTCCTTCACTGAACGGGCCTCGTGATAGCTCAATGTAAGAATGAGGCTCTTCTTGTACTCATCCTCTATCGCCCTCTCGATCATCAGGTTGTATTTCTTCGGATCGACTACTTCCTCATACACGTTCCCCGCGCCAGTGAGCTTGACCTCTTTGCTGGTCAGAGTCTTCAACCTGAAGTATCTGGCCGCATCTACCGCCGCGGCCATTCTGGTCTTCAGCTTCGCGTCCTTCGATACCGGCGTCGGGCCCAGCTCCTTGATCTTCTTGACGAACGAGGTGATCACTTGGGAGTACTTCTCGCCCTCTGCCGCGGACACCCATTCCAGCCTCAGCCTTTCTGGTTCGACCCCAGCGAGCTCAAGCAAGTTCTCCGCCAGCTTGACCCTTCTCTCGGTGAACAGGTTTCCGTTGATGTAGTGGCAGTCCCCGATGTGACAGCCGCTGACCATCACGCCGTCCGCACCCTCCTTGAAGAGCTCCAGGACGATGTGCGCACTGATCCGGGTGCTGCACATGACCCTGACTGCCCGGATGTTGGTGGGGTACTGGTATCTGCTCACTCCGGCCAGGTCTGCCCCGGCGTAGGAGCACCAGTTGCATAGGAAGACGACGATCTTTGGTTCGAAGTCGCTCATCCCTTCGCCTCCTGCAGAGCGGCCTTGGCCTCAGCAAGCAGCTGCTCGTCCGAATAATTGTTCATGAAGATGGCATTCTCGGGGCAGGTGGCTCCGCAGTTGCCGCAGCCCTTGCAGGCAGCTATCGTGACCTCGGCCTTCCCCTCCTCGTTCTTCCTGATGGCGCTGAACGGACATACCTCGATGCAGGTTCCACAGCCGCTGCACACGTCGCTGTCTATGAACGCGCTCAACGCCTCCGGCTGCACGAAGCCCCGCGCCAATGGAATCGACGCCCTGGAAGCCGCGGCAGTACCCTGGGATACCGCCTCCGGTATGTCCGCTGGTCCTTTGCAGGTCCCGCAAACATATATTCCATCTGTGGCGAAATCAACCGGCCTGAGCTTGATGTGCGCCTCCAGGAAGAATCCGTCTTGGCCTAGGGGGACCTTGAGCATCATTGAGAGATCCTTTGCGTCAGCTTGCGACGTCACCGGCGTGGCGAGGACAATCATGTCCGGGTTCATCTTCCGCTGCATTTGCAGGGTGTCGTGCCAGTAATCGATCACCAGCTTTCCGCCCTCCACGCTCACCTTGGGAAGGTTCTTGGGAGTGTACCGCACCAAACGGACCTTCTTCTCCCTGGCCTTGTTGTACATGAGCTCATGCTCTATTCCGTAGGCCATGATATCCCGGTTGAAAATCACCACCTCTAGCTTCGATCCTGCCGAGGCTTCTTCCTCGCCTTCCTCGGCACCGCCTCTCCTTCCTCTGCGACCACGCCTCCGTTCTCCTCCCTCAGCTGGCGCCTCCTTGGGCGCAGCTGCTTCGGTCACGGCACCGGTCTCTACCAGACCCAGAATATTCTTGTAATTCTCGGCCAGGTTCATGGCGTTCTTCAAGGAGATATTGCAGCAGATCCTAGAACAATAGGTCTTGTCCTGCCCCCTGGAGCCGACGCACTGGATGAAGGCGATGCTGCTCATCTTCGGCAATTTCTTCGCCTTCACCAACCTCTCGAACTCGGTTAGGGTGACGATATTCGGACTTTCCCCATAACTATAGAGGCCTTTGGGAATATACTCCCTCGTCCCTGTGGCCAAAACGATGACACCCACTTTGTCTTTCCGTTCTTGACCTTTGGTGTCTATGATGATATCGTAGTTGCCGATGAACCCGTCCGCGGATATGACCTCGGAGTTGAGGAATAGCTCGATGTTGGGGTTGCCCCTTACCCGATCGATGATGGTCTTCAATACCGCCCCCGCGTCCTGCCTTTCCTGATAGATGGAGCTCAGGTTGCGCACGAAGCCGCCCAATTCGCTCTCCTTCTCCACTAAGCGCACCGGGAAGCCTTGATCAGCAATGGATAGGGCTGCTGACATTCCCGCGACACCGCCTCCGATTACAACTGCCGCTGGCGTCACTCCCACCTTGACCTCCTCCTGGGGCTGCAGCAGCCTGGCCCTGGCGACGCCCATGCGCAATAGGTCTTTGGCCTTCTCGGTGGCCTTCTCCTTCTCCTTCATGTGGACCCAGGAACATTGATCCCTGATGTTCACGAAGGTGAACAGGTATTTATTCAATCCCGCTTCCTGGCAGGTTCTCTGGAACAAGGGGGCGTGAGTTCTTGGAGTGCATGCCGCAACCACCACCCGGTTCAGATTATGCTCCTTGATCGATTCCCTTATCGAGGTCAGACCGTCGTCTGCACAGGTATAGAGGTTCCGGGTCGCGAAAACCACATCGGGCAGGGTCTTGACATATTCCGTCACGGCTGGCACGTCGACGAAGCCAGCTATGTTCGATCCGCAATGACAAATGAACACTCCGATTCTCTTCTCATCGTCGCTCATTTCCTTCTTTTTGTCACTCATGCGAACACCTTCCTTTGGACCAAGGCTTCCATCGCCTTGGCGGCCGCCGCAGATCCCATGGCCACAGATTCTGGGATATCCATTGGACCGGCGCAGTATCCAGCTAAGTAGACGCCCGGCCGGGAGGAGCTGATCGGTTCGAGGGTGTGATCTAGCGCCTTGAAGAACTGGAACTCGTCCAGCTCGATGCCCAACTTCTTCGCCAGCTCCACGTTGCCCTTCGCCGGCACCAACGTCGTAGCCAGGACCACCATGTCGAACTCTCTTTGCTGAGACTTCCCCGCAATGTCGAATGACACGATGGGATTGCCGCTCTCAGTCTGGCTCTGGACAGTGGCATCGGAATTGATGTACTCCACACCGTAGTCTTTTTTGTTCCTCTCCACATATTCGTTGAATCCTTTGGCGCAGGCTCGCATGTCCTTGTAGAAAATAGTGCTCTTGATCCCCTCGATGTGCTCCCTGGCCAACATGGATTCCTTCGTGGCATGCATGCAGCAGACGGAGCAGCAATAGGGATGGCCGGTCTTCAGGTTGCGGGATCCAACGCACTGGATATAGGCCATGGTCGTCGGCTCGTGCCCATCAGACCTCCTTTGGATGTGCCCGTGGGTCGGACCGGCGGCGTTGATGGTCCTCTCATACTCCATGGCAGTGAAAACATTCGGATACTTCCCATAACCGTATTCCGTTGAAGGGGTCGGGTCCCAGACATCAAAACCCGTTGCCACCACAACCGCTGCAACGTTGAACTCCATCTCGACATCCTTCATCTCGTAATCGATGGCCTCACGCTTGCAGACCTTCTTGCAGACCCCGCACTTGCCCTCTAGCAAGAACCGGCAATTCTCCGGGTCGATGATCGCGACCCTTGGGACCGCCTGCATGAATTGCATGTAAATGGCCCGCCGAGTTGTCAGCTTCTGCTCCCAGGTGTTGGGCAGTTCCTTTGTGGGGCACTTCTCTAGACACTCTCCGCAGCCGGTGCACTTGTTCTCATCCACGTATCTGGCCTTCTTCCGCACCTTCACCTTAAAGTTGCCCCTCTCCCCCTCAAGCCCGATAACCTCTGACATTGTCCAGACATTGATGTTCGGATGTCCGAAACAATCGGCCATCTTAGGTGCCAGGATGCAAATCGAGCAGTCGTTGGTCGGGAAGGTCTTGTCCAGCTGGGCCATTCTTCCGCCAATGCTTGGTTCCTTCTCCACCAATTGCACGATCACTCCTTTATCGGCAAGGTCTAAGGAAGCCTGAATGCCCGCGACACCCCCACCGATCACAAGTACTGAGCTCTCCGTTGTTTCCATCTATTTGCCTCCCTTCAAATTCTCCGCAATAAAATTGCTGAAATCTCTTACATTGATCTCAACATTCTCGAATTCCTTTGGTTTCTTCTCCATTGTTAGTAAGCAATTGTAGTGAATAAGGCATTTTGGACAGAAGGTCAACATTGCGCTTGTGTTGGTTCCCTTTGCCTCCAATAACCTGTCCATTTGCATTTTCCTGGAGACTTCGCTGCAATTCGCAAAGGCGTTGACGCCGCAGCATATCGCCTTCTCCTTGATACTCGGCATCTCTACTAGCTCTACATTCATCGCCTTAAGTATTTCGCGGGGTTGTTCATAAACCCCCATGTGCCTACCAAGTCTGCAGGAATCGTGATAAGTCACTTTCGCTTTGGAATCCTTGAACTCCAGTTTTCCTTCCTTAATAAGGTCGAGCAGGTATTCCGAGATGTGCTTGACCTCGAAGTCCAGATCCCCTAGGAAATCTTGATAATCGATGCTGAATGTCCTGTAGCCTTCGGCGCAGGAGAACACCACGGTCTTTGCCCCGGTGGCCTTTATTGTCGCGATGTTCTTGTTCATCAGCTCTTCGTATACTGCCTCGTTACCCGACCAGATCAGATCATGACCGCAGCAGACCTCTTCGTTGCTCACCACTGGCTCGATTCCCGCAGCGTTAAGTATCTTTACGACGCTTGCCGGGACCCTTTTGAGCTCCTCCGCCTTGTCTTTGAACAAAACTCCCAATTGGTAGGCGCAGCCAGTGAAGAAGTAGACGTCGCCCTTCTCCTTTACTTTCAGGTCGTCGGTCAACCAGAGCAATCGATTTTGTTTCTGCCCTTTGCCGGTCAGGCGTTGCATGGTATGAACCGCACCAGCCTCAGAACAGACCGGACTATTGCCCATATCAACAGCCTCTCCTCTCATCCTTTGGATGAAGCCAGAGAAGTCCACTTCGTATGGGCACATGTCATTGCAGATCTCGCACGTGATGCAAGACCAAATGTCCTTGTCCGCCTTGACCTCCGATTCCATCCCTGCCTGGGCCTTGACCACGATGAGCCTCGGAGCGAAGTTAGGGTTGATCTTCGCAACTGGACATAGACTGGTGCATTTCCCGCACTCGACGCAGTCGAATGCACCCGCGTCCTCGATGATCTTCTCGATCTTGGTCACTTGGCTCCCCCCTTCACTGGGTTAGGACCTAGTTCTTTCAGTTGATTCACGAAATCCTTCATGGTATCAGCGAATATTCGGCCCTCGGAAGCGGAGATCCATTCCAGCCTCAGGCGTTTCTTGTCTATACCCAGCACATCCAGGAGTTCAGCCGTCATCGCTATCTTCACTTCCGCCTTCTCATTCCCCGAGATGTAGTGACAGCACCCGATATGACATCCAGCGACGAGAACTCCATCGGCACCGAGCTCGAACGCCCTCAATATGAATTCAGGCTCCAGTCTGCCGGTGCACATGACCCTGATCACCCTTGCATTTGGAGGATATTGCATCCTGCTTACTCCAGCCAGATCCGCTCCGGCATATGAGCACCAGTTGCAGCAGAACGCCACTATCTTCGGGTCCCATTCGGTCATTTAACCGCCTCCTCGAGGAGGGTATCGACCATCGCAAGAATCTGCTTATTTGTGAAGTTCAGGCAGGTGATCGCCCCATTGCAGCAAGCAACGGCACAGGCACCGCATCCTTTGCACAGAGCGGGATTGATCGTTGTCTTGAAGACCCCAGGGGAGATCTCTTGGACTGATGCGGCTGCGAACTCGCAGACCGCCTCGCATCTGCCACATCCCCGGCATTTTGACTGGTCCACTATGCTTATGTTCGCGATGCTTTCCATGAAATCCTTGGAGATTACCGTCATGGCTCTCGAGGCGGCCCCAGAAGCCTGAGCTATGCTCTCCTCAACGAACTTGGGCCAGTGAGCCAGACCGGCCATGAAGACTCCCTGTTTTGCGAAGTCCACTGGTCTAAGCTTCATATGAGACTCTAAGAAGAACTTGTCCTTGCTGAGTGGGATCTTGAGGGACTTAGCGAGGTCCAGGTTATCTTCCCGGGGCCTGATGCCAGTGCTCAATATCACCGCATCTGGATGCAGCTCAATCGTTTCTCCCAGGACGACATCTTTGACTTTAATGCTCAGCGTTCGGTCGTTCTTCTCCATGATGGGGGACTCGTTCTCCGGGAAGCGGATGAACTGCACTCCCATCCTACCCGCTTCGGTGTAATAATCCTCCCTGAAGCCGTAGGTGCGGATGTCCTTGTGTAGGATGTAGACGTCCGTCGATGGGCTCTTCTTCTTGATATTGATCGCGTTCTTGACGGCCGTGGTGCAACAGACCCTGCTGCAATATGGAACCTGCTCGTTCCTCGAGCCGACGCATTGGATCATGACGACCTTCTTCGCATCGAGGGGTTTATCAGCCAGATGTTGCGCCAATTCGAGCTGGGTCATTACGCGCTTGTCCTGACCGTACAGGTATTCTGTAGGCTTGTACTCCTCTCCGCCTGTGGCCACGACGATCGCACCGGTCTCGATTTCTCCCTTTGGAGTTTTGATCTTGAAGTTGCCAACGAATCCAGATATGCCCTCGATCTCCGTGCTGAGATGGACCGTTATTCTCTCATTGGAGGTGACCTTTGCAGCCAACTCCGATACTGCTTGTTTGGCCGTCTTTCCGTTTTCCTCCAAAAAGATCCTCTTCGCATTTCCGCCCAAGGAATCGGACTTTTCGATTAGGTCGACCTTGAAGCCCTGGGTGGCTACCTCGCGGGCGGCCGTAAGGCCGGACAACCCCCCACCGATTACCGTGACGGAATGCCTAACGTCGAATTTCGCGCGGCTTAATGGGCCGATGAGCTTCGCTTTTGCCACGGCCATCCTCACCAAGTCCATCGATTTCTGGGTAGCTTTCTCCGGCTCATGTTGGTGCACCCAAGAGCACTGGTCTCGGATGTTCGCCATCTCGAACAGGTGGGGGTTGAGCCCTGCCTCTTCCAATGTGCTTTGGAATAACGGCTCATGCGTCCTGGGAGTGCAGGAAGCCACTACCACCCTGTTCAATTTCTGCTCCTTGATCCTCTGCTTGATCTTCTCCTGGAAGTCTGCGGAGCAGGTATACTTGCCCTCTTCGGCCCAGGCCACGTTGGGTAACGTCTTCGCGTATTCGACCACCTTTGGCACGTCGACCGTGGCGAGGATATTGATGCCGCAGTCGCATACGAAGACGCCGACCCTCGGCTCCTGTCCCTCGACCGATACCTCCGGGACGGCTGTCTTGAGATAAGGCACTCGATTCGCGAAAACGTGCGATCCGGCTCGAGCGGCGGCTCCTGAAGCTTCCGCCACCGACTGCGGGATGTCCTTGGGGGCGCTGAACACGCCGGTCACATAGACGCCGTTCCGCGTGGTGGCCAATGGATCATAGACGTTCGTTTCAGCGAATCCATATTTGTTTAACTTGAATTTCATTATCTCCGAAAGCTTATTTGCGGAGGTTGGGGGCTCGAAGCCAACTGAGAGCACGACCATATCGAACTCTTCCGTAATCGTTTCGGACCCGATGCTGTAGCGCAGCAGAAGGTTCTTGGTCTCCGGGTCTTCCTCGATCGAGGCCACCCTGGTCCCTCGAACCAGCCGAATACCGTATTCGCCCTCCGCCCTTGCCCTGTAGTCCTCGAACTCCTTTCCGAAGGCGCGAATGTCCATGAAGAATATGGATGGCTTGAGGCCTGCGGTGTGCTCCCCAGCGATGATGCTTTGCTTCAGGGCATACATGCAACAAACGCTCGAGCAGTAATTGTTGCCCACCTTCTCGTCCCTCGAGCCGACGCACTGGATGAACGCCACATTCTTAGGTGTCCGGCGATCCGAAGGTCTTTCGATATGCCCCTGGAAAGGCCCAGTGGCGGACAGTATCCTCTCGAATTCCAACGAGGTAACGACATTCTTGTATTCGCCATAGCCGTATTCTTTTTTCAGGGTGGCATCGAAGACCACTCCACCGGGAGCGAGGATTATTGCGCCCACATGCAAGTTCTCGATCTTCTCCTTCTGGTCAAAGTCGATGGCGCCAGGGGGGCAGATCTTCTTGCAGTTGCCACAGAGCTTCTTCTTCAAATAGATACATTTGTTCGCGTCAATGGTATACTTCACCGGAACGGCTTGCGCATATGGGACATAAATCGCCTTTCTCTTCATGAGGCCGACATCATACTCGTTGTCCACCTTCACCGGACACTTCTCGACACAGAGGCCACAACCAACACACTTGTCCTCAAGGACGTAACGTGGATTCCTTCTGACTGTGACTGTGAAGTTGGGTGCCTCTCCCTCGAGGCCAATGACGTCCGTCAAGGTCATAATTGTGATCATCGGGTTCCTTGCAGCCTCAACCAGCTTTGGGGAGAGAATACATAAAGAGCAGTCGTTCGTCGGGAACGTCTTATCCAGCTGGGCCATGATGCCGCCAATGCTAGGCTTGTTGTCAATCAAATATACTCTGAAGCCGGATTCAGCGAGATCCAGTGATGCCTGGACGCCAGAAATACCTCCGCCGACCACCATCACCGCGCCTGTTTCACCGGTCATTCTCATTCCCTCTTAAAATTAGGCTTTCTTATTAATTGTGATTCTTTCCGTAAAATCTTGGCGGAAAAGAATTCGATGCGGTCAGTCTTAACGACCTTCATATTCGATGTACCTTTACCCTTATGAATCAGTTTTTTCCCCCCATAATTCGGTCGCTCATAATCCGAGCTCACCCGACCTTTTTGACCATATCCTTTGTGCTTTGTAGGCATATAGGCCATGTGCATAATTCGCCCCGCCATGAAATACCGACTTATCAGAGCAGGGGACCCTACTACACGGGGATATCGGGTTCTTTCCCGATTAGGATGTGTATATTTTAACATTTTGTAACTTTTTTCAGATGATACCAATAAATCCATCGAACAGGGCGTTTCTCATCATTACATATAAGGTCTTCGATTTTTTGTCGACGAATATTGGAAGGAGTGAATTAACGACGTTGAGACCACGATGGTTTTTTTATGGTCAATTCGTAGCAGATACCCCTATGATTCTTGCTAGCCGATGGTGCAGATTACTCCAAGAACAGGATTGAATCATTTGTAGGTAACTATATATAATTTAACTCAATTGAGAGAATTGATGCGACCCGGAAGGCCGAGATGCCCTAGGAGAATAGAAAGAGAACCCAACATCACGTATTTCAAACCCAGAGGAATCCCCCTCAACCATCTTGAGGTGGTTGTCATCACGTTTGAAGAACTTGAGACGATTCGATTGACGGCCATCGAAGAGATGGAACAAGAGCAGGGATCACAATTGATGGGCATCTCTAGACGGGCGTTTTGGAAAGACCTCCAGAGTGCTAGAAGAAAAATCGCAGAGGCCTTGGTCGAGGGAAAAGCAATTCGGATTGAAGGCGGCAGTTATTGGGTGGATCGCAAGAGATGGCTAAGTTGCAAAGACTGTCATAACGAATGGGAAGAACTCCCCGCAACTGATGATGTGCAGAAATGCCCGAAATGCGGTGGCATCAACATAGGCAAGAAACCTGAAAGCTGCCCGGCGAACCCGAAAGGGCGGGGTGGGAATTGCTCATGCGTAAGGAAAGGAGCATCGAAGGTTGGTCATGCAAGGTGAAGAAAATGAAATTAGGAATACCGAGTTTTAGACCGGGTGGATTAGATGCAGATGTGTCCGCACATTTCGGACACTGCGAACTTTTCACCGCGGTGGAGATTGACGGCAGAGAAATCAAGAAAGTGTGGACTATTGACAATGAAGGAGAGCATAATTGCATGATTCCAGTCCAAAAGATGACCAAAGAGGGGATCGATACGGTCCTAATCGGCGGAATCGGTCGAAGGCCATTGATGGAATTCCAAAGAATGGGCATCAGGGTACATGTTGGAGCTGGAGGGACTGTGAAAGACGCCGTGTCAGACTATCTCAACGACTCCCTCAAAGAGGCGACGACGCAGGACGTTTGCCACGGGAGTAACTGCCATTAATCGGCAGGGGTTTCCGTATACGTGCCATAATAGAGAGAAATGGAGGAGCACCAAGTCTCAGATAAATCCCAATCCGGAGAAGCATGGCTAAAGAAGAGCTGCCCATCAACCCACCGAATGACGAATGGGAAAGCCAAGCGCAGATGCTGAGGAGTCATCTTTCTCGTTTGCGTTCGGTCCAGTGCCATCCAGGAGACTTGGACGATCGATCGGGGTGAACGTCGTCCCTTTCAAGACCTGCACTTTCTCCTGCATCTATTGTCAGCTTGGACCGACTACCATTCTAAGGACCAGGAGGAAGAGATTCTTTGAGCCGAGGATCATCGCCTCTGCAGTGCAGGACATCCTCCAAAAAGCAAAGGAAGAGGTGGATGTAGTCACCGTCATTGGAGAGGGAGAGCCAGCTCTGGCCAGCAATCTCCCGGAAATAGTCGATGAGCTGAGGAGAGCATGGCAAGGAAGAATCGCGTTGATCTCGAACGGATCGCTGTTCTACAAAAGAGAGGTGAGAGAGGACGCAAAAGGCTTCGATATTGTTTCGGTCAACGTTTCAGCAGGGAGACGAAGAAGTCTTTCAGAAACTGCATCGGCCAGCTCAAGGTCTTAATCTTCCCAAGGTCCTGGATGGTCTATTCAAGTTCAGGAAGACATTTGGAGGGGAATTGTGGACCGAGACCATGCTGGTCGACGGAGTGAACGATAGCGATGGCCAACTTGAGCTGATCAGGAAGGAGATACTTCGCATTCGACCGGATCGTTCATACCTTACCGTTCCCACAAGACCTCCGACCGTGGCTTGGGTGCAGCCTGCAAGGGAAGACCGCTTCCGTGAGGCACTTCGCATCCTTGATTTCGCAATAGATACCCACAAACCTGAGAGTGGATCATTCCCTGAAGGTCGATAACGCAGGCATCCTGAGATTGTTGCGCATCTCTGAGATGCATCCTCTTGAGAGAAGAGCAAGCAGTCAACATCCTACGATATCAGCAGGGCGATACTTGTGCCCGTTCGATCCTGGCATCGCTGGTCGAAAGGGGAGAGCTCAGGGTGCGATTATTCCGAGGTGCTCGCTATTACTCCCGTTCGAGAGCTTTGAAGACCCGGTCAGGTGAAACGGAGAGATCGACCTGAAGTTCCGGCAGTAAGATCAGAAGATGCGCGGAATTGCAATACCTCTGTTCGAACCATATCGTGCTGAATGCTATGAAATATTGAGCAGAATTTGGATGGATTTAGCTATATATATAAGTAGAAAGGACCTTTGTAAGCAAGAATGGAAATCGGTAATGGAAGTGGACCAGAGGTCTAATGTCCTCTGGCAATCTGCCTTCATCGATGAACGAGTGCAATTTACCCAAAAAAAGGTTGGATGAAATTGAATCCCGAGAAAGGAAGGGCGATAGGCGTCTATCTGTGCTCCGAAGGCGGCGAGATAGGGGACAGGATCGACCTCGAATCCCTGGCAGAATACTTTAGACAATTCGATGATGTTGTTGACGTCGGCATTCATCATGAACTTGCGTCAAGAGAGGGTATGGATTATCTTATCGGGAAATATCTTGACAAGAAGTTCGATCGAGTCCTCATCGGCGGGGCAGTTCCAGCGATTCAAGGAATGATGATACAGCGTGCCCTGTCTCTTGCAGGAATGAACAAATACCTTTTCGAAATGGTCAATCTGAGGGAACAATGCGCCTGGGTAACCCCGGACAAGGAGGAAGCGACCAGGAAGGCCAAATCTCTTATGCTTTCGGGGCTGGAGAGAATTAGAAGGCTCTTGCCACTCGAGGATATAACAGTACCAGTGAAAGACCGCGTCCTCGTTATCGGAGGCGGCGTTGCAGGCATGGCAGCCGCCCTTCAGGTGGCGAATGCCGGTTATAAGGTTTATTTGGTCGAGAAAGAGAAACAGCTAGGCGGCAGAGCCTATCGTCTCGAGACCACTTTTCCGACGCACAACTGTGGCATCTGCTGCATGGCATACTGCAAGGAGTGCATTTTCACTCCAAAGATAGACGATGTCCAGAATAATCCCAATATCGAACTGCTTTTCAATACTGAGGTGGACCAGATTACTGGAGGCTTCGGCAATCGACATATCACGGTGAAACAGGATGGCAAGCTCAAGGAGTTCGACGTTGGCATCATAATCGTCACTACTGGATCAAAGACATTTGACCCCGCCAAGATTCCAGCATACAATTACGAACAAAACAAGGACGTAATCACCACGATGGAATTCGTCGATCTGATGAAAAATGCCGAAAAAACCGGCATAAAAAGACCCTCGGATGGAAAGACCCCGAAAACCGTTAACATAGTCTTGTGCGTGGGCTCCAGGGACCTATCCCACGGGAATCTTCATTGCTCATTGGTCTGTTGTACCTATGCCATCGGGACCGCGAAGGAAATCAGGCGAATTCAACCGGACACGGAAGTCTATGTTCATTATATCGATTTGCGTGGCCCATACCGTGGCTTTGAGGAATTCTACAATGAGGCCAGAGAGATGGGCGTACGGTTCGTCAGAGGAAAAGTGGCCGAGATAATCGACGATGATGGGCAACTTGTTGTCAGGGCAGAGGACACCGATACCGGCTTCCTTCTGAGCATCAAGAGTGATCTTGTTATTCTCGCGGTCGGTCAAGAGCCAAGCTTAGGTTCGGATAAGTTATCCAAGATGCTCCACGTCCAAACTGATGTCGATAAGTTCATGAAAGATGTCAATCCAATGTTGCCAGCAGACATTCGGAGGGGTGTGTACATCGCCGGTTGCGCCAAGGGACCCAAGGGTATCCGATATTCGATCGATGATGCTAAGAGCGTCGCAACCGAGGCTATCGAAATCCTGAAAACAGGATATGTCACGATGGACAGGGCCACGGCTTTGGTAAACGAGGAGCGATGCCGTGGATGCGGCCGCTGCGCCGAAGCATGCGTCTTCAAGGCAATCGAGATAGTGGAGAAGAACGGCAGGAAGGTTGCAGAGGTGAACGATCTCCTTTGCGAGGGCTGCGGTGTTTGCTCAGCGACGTGCTGCAACAAATCAATCGATGTAACGAACTATCGTTCGAGCCAAATGATGCCCTCAATCCGTTCATTGATCCTGGAGATGGAATGATGGAGTCCGATAAGTTCGAACCGACCATCTTGACCTTCACGTGCAATTGGTGTGGCTATCCAGCGGTCTCTTTGACAGGACTGCATCATCTGACCTATCCTCCTGGTGTCAAGATCATGAGGGTAATGTGCACCGGAAGGATCGATCCATCATTCGTGATGAAGGCGTTCGAATACGGCGTGGATGGTGTGGCTATCGTTGGCTGCAGGATGGATGATTGCCGCTATTCTGAAGGCAATAAGAGAGCGAAAGAGAGAGTCGAGGCGTTACAGAAAGTCCTAAGGTATATTGGGCTAGGGGAGGGACGATTGCGGACCGAGTGGATCTCCGCTTCCGAGAAGAATAAGTTCCACAATCTGGTCAGCACGATGTCCAGTGACCTTGTCGCTTTGGGACCAAGTCCGATGCCTAAAGTCGCCATCGAAGAAGAACCGCGATTCAACAAGAAGACAATCGACACCCTTGTTAGCGACATGGCGGCACATAATTGCGTGGAATGCGGGAAGTGCACCAGCGTTTGTCCAGTGGCGAAGATCAACAAGGATTTTTCTCCCAGGGTCATCGTTCTCAAAGCCTTGGAGGGCGTATCCGATAGCCTCAGCAAGGACCGGGATATCTGGGAATGCATCACCTGTGAGATGTGCAATTCGATGTGTCCGTATGAGGTCGATTACTCAGGCTTCATCCAGGGCGTAAGGGCGGAGGCATTCCGGTTAGGAAACGAGCCAGAGTGTTCGCAGGGCGGATTGCTCAATAGCATGATGAGGATAATGGCCAGGACCGAGAAGCAGGATAGGCTCGGCTGGGTGCCCCAGGACGTAAAGACCGCGGAGAAGGGCGATACTTTCTTCTTCGTGGGATGCGCCCCCCATCTGGACGCGATCTTCTATGACCGGGGATTGAATCTGGTCCAATCGAGCATCTCTACGATCAAGCTGCTGAATCATGCTGGTGTAGTCCCAATAGTTTCGAACCAAGAGGTCTGCTGTGGCCACGATCTCAACTGGGCGGGGGACAATGATAACTTCGAGAAGCTCATGGACCGTAACCTTGAAGCAGTGAAGAATTCCGGCGCCAAGAGGATCGTCTTCGCCTGCCCCGAATGCTATCGGACCTGGAAATTGGATTATCAGGATCTGGCGGGTGATCTGGACTACGAGATGATGCACGTAACGGAATACCTGGCTGAGTTGGCCAAAGAGGGAAAGATCAATCTCGAGGTCAAAGAGAAAGATTCCATCACCTATCAGGACCCCTGTCGGCTTGGAAGGCACCTCGGCGTCTATGAGGAGCCGAGGGACCTGTTGAAGCTCACCGGGGTCGAGATCAAGGAGATGGCCAACAACCGGGACAAGTCCACCTGCTGCGGCGTCAGCGCCTGGCTCACCTGCGGGAACGCCGCGAAACAGATGCAGATTGAAAGACTCATCGAGGCAAAGGGGACTGGAGCGGACCGGCTTCTCACCATGTGCCCCAAATGCCGGATCCACCTCGATTGCGCGGCAACGAAGCAGACGGATGTGGACAAGTCGAAGTTAGACATCCCGATGGAGGATTATATCACCTACCTTGCGAACAGACTTGGGCTATGATGTTCGGTCAAACTGGACCATACTCCATCATTTGGCAATACGCTGTCACAGAGTAGGAAATGCCGTTAAAGGACCGATCGTCCCTGAGCAACATTGATCGAATGCCTGCTCGCAACGGTTGCGTGGCAAGAGGGAGGAAGAATCGACCCACATGGATTCCGTCATCTCTGGATTTCATTGCCGACTTCTGCTATCAATGTTAATAGCAAGCAGGCAAAGACCTTAAATCGATAGGCATCATGGAAAGAGGTGCTCATGGAACTCCTTATCGCTATTGCACTCGGCGCGCTCGTTGTCATCACAGCGACGAACGTCCGGAAGTACCTCTCGGAGGATGCAGGCGATAATATCCGAGCGATAATCGACCTGCCGACCGACCGCTTGCGAAAGGTGCTCAGGAGGTCGACCCTGGGAAAGAAGGAGAGGCCGAGGGTGATCGTCTCTGGCCCGAAGATAAAGCCGATCATTTGCCAGATATGCCTGGGCAGGGTCAAAGAGGGATTAGAATATGCACGCTGCGACTGCGGCAAGGTCTTCCACCCGGTTTGCCTCACGCGCACAGGCTTCTGCCCCTATTGCGGCAAGCGCTACTCGATCGAAACCCTCGCCCAAGAGAACATGGTGTTGCTGAGAACCTCGGTCGAGCCGAAGAGAACTGCAGCGGAGATCACTATGCTCTGGCAGTCAGAACTGCTGCACGTCTGCCCCGTCTGCGGCTTGGACCTTCCCGAGGGCAGCAATGAATGTCGATGCGGAACCGTAATCGTAGGCGACGATGAGACCTTCGACTGCCCCTCCTGCGGCTGCATGGTGCCTCCACGAAGCATGGAATGCCCGGAATGCCGGGAGCAATTTGGCGTGCTGGAAGAAGAACCGTGCCCATTTTGCGGGAAACCGATGAAGGAAGGGGAGCTTTGTCCCTGCGGAGCAATGGTGGGTGACATCTGTCCCGAATGCGGCTTAAGGCTTGAACCCTCAGAAATGAGCTGCGGCAATTGCGGTACCGCATTCGAGTTCCTTTAAGAATCCAACAGCCTGGAAAAAAATGGATTTATATATCGATGTCCACATATACCCGCAAGGATGGGTGCACTATGAAATCAGTTAATGACAGCGAGATTGCTAAAGACTCTGCCGCAAGCAATGGCTATCTTCCTACCGGGAGCCAGATGGGGCCATCGATCAGCCCGGACGACGATGAGCTAAGGAAATTGGTGGAGCAGCTGCGAGTGAACATCAGCATCATCGGATGCGGTGGTGGTGGCTCGAACACCATCAGGAGACTTGCCCAGTCCGGCATCGCCGGGACCACCCTGGTAGCTGCGAACAGCGACGCAAGGCACTTGCTCTCGATTCAAGCGCCGAACAAGGTCCTGCTCGGCAGGTCGACCACGAGAGGATTGGGCGCCGGAGCGATACCGGAGATCGGAGCGCAATCCGCTCAGGAGGCGCGCGCCGAACTCGCGAAGTATGTTGAGAACCGGCACATCGTTTTCGTGACCGCGGGCATGGGTGGCGGCACCGGCACCGGGTCGGCACCGGTCATTGCGGAAATGGCCAAGATGGGCGGATCATTGGTGATGGGCGTGGTCACCATGCCCTTCAAGGCCGAGGGCCGGGTCAGAACCGAGAACGCGCTTCGTGGGCTGAACCGCCTGCGGGAGCACTGTGACACCACTATTGTAATTGCAAACGACCGCCTGATCGAGCTCGTCCCCAAGCTCCCCTTAGAAGCGGCCTTCAAGGTCGCGGACGAGGTGCTGATGCAGAGCATCAAAGGGATCACAGAGGCGATTACCGTTCCCGGTCTAGTGAACGTCGATTACAACGACCTGCTGACGATAATGAAGAACGGCGGAGTGGCCATGATCGGCCTCGGAGACTCGGATGACAACGACGGAAAGATCGAGAAGGTGGAGAAGGCCGTCGCCAGCGCCATGGGCTCTCCGCTGCTGGGAGATATCGACACCTCGGACGCGCGCGGGGCGCTGATCCGGGTCGTAGGCGGTCCGGACATGACGGTCACCGAGGCGGAGAAGGTCGCGGAGTTGGTGGGCATGAGGATCAATCCGCAGGCGCGCATCATTTGGGGTTGCGCGGTCGATCCGACCATGGAAGGGAAGATGCGGGTAATGGTCGTCGTCACCGGAGTGAAATCCCCGAGCCTGATGAGCGGCTACTCCCCCAAGTGCTGAGGCCTCCATGGTGGTCAAGGAAAAACGGGGAAGGCGCAGGTACATAGCGTTCGAGGCGAGCGGCGCCGGCTCGTTGACCTACGAGCGGCTGTCATCGGCGCTGCAGGGCCTCTTCCATCGATCGGGCCAGAGGATGCCGAAGCTGATCCAGCTGGAGGGCGGATTGGGCATCGTGCGCTGCCTGGAGCCGGAGACGGAAGCGGTGATCGAAGCATTGAACCAGTCCATCGGTCAAGGCGAGAGCGAGATCCGCTTCCGGACCCTTTGCACCTCCGGGACGCTGAAGGCGCTGCGCTCGCGCATCGGTCTGGTGAAGCCCGAAAGGCCGCGAGGATGAGCCGAGGCAAAGCATCGAGGAAATAGGAGGTTTTTTCATCCCTGCCATATGACCGTTCTGGCTCGAGGTCATCATCCCCAACAAATATATATCGGTGCAGAACTTTAGGTGAGTTCGTCGAGCTAGCGATAGGAGTGTATTAGATGCAACCAGGACAGATGGCATACGATAGGGCCATAACCGTGTTCTCTCCTGATGGAAGCCTATTCCAGGTGGAATACGCAAGAGAGGCGGTAAAGCGTGGTACCACCACCGTCGGCCTGAAGTTCAAGGACGGGGTCGTCCTCATAGTTGACAAGAGGATCGCCAGCAGGCTCATGGAGCCGAAGTCCATCGAGAAGATATTCCAGATCGACGACCACATCGGATGTGCCACCTCTGGGCTCGTGGCCGACGCCCGGATACTGGTGGACCAGGCCAGAGTAATCGCCCAGATCAACAAGATCACCTACGACGAGAACATGGGCGGTCGAGGAACTGGTCAAGAAGATCTGCGACTACAAGCAGAACTACACCCAGTACGGCGGAGTGAGGCCGTTCGGAACCGCCCTCCTGGTCGCCGGGGTGGACGAGCACGGCGAGCACCTGTTCGAGACCGACCCGAGCGGCGCGCTCGTATCCTACAAGGCAGGCAGCATCGGAGCCGGCCGCAACGTGGTCATGGAGGTCTTCGAGGAAGAGTACCAAGAAGGCATGGCCATGGAGGACGCCGTCGTCCTGGGCCTCAAGGCGCTGAAGAAGGCGACCGAAGAGGAGAAGCTCAACCCCAAGGCCGTGGAGATCGGCATCGTGCAGCCGCGGAGAGAACTTCCGTCGCTTGGACGACTCGGAGGTGGAGACCTACATCGAAAAGGTCAACGCCGCCTGAGTCGGGGTCCGTCGATGGTCGACATCGAAGATGCGATAGTGGCCCGCTTGGAATCCCATGGGGAGACCTTCGAGATCCTGATAGACCCGAAGGTGGTCAAATCCCTCAAGGAGGGCAAGGAGGTCAACCTCTATCGACTACATGGTCATCGACGAGATCTTCAAGAACGCCCACAAGGGAACGCGCGCACCGGAGGAGAAGCTGAAGGAGGTCTTCGGCACCATCGACCCGATGGAGGTCGCGAAGACGATCATCCTCAAGGGCGAGGTGCAGCTCACCGCCCAGCAGCGCAAGGAGATGCTGGAGAGCAAGAGGAGCGCGCATCGTCTCCGAGATCGCCCGCAACGCCATCAACCCCCAGACCGGAGGGCCGCACACCGGTCCAGCGGATCGAGATGGCGATGGAGGAGGCGAAGGTGCACATCGACCCGTTCAAGTCGGTCGAGGTGCAGATCAAGGACGTCCTGGACAAGCTGCGGCCGATCATCCCCATCCGCTTCGACAAGATGCGCATCGCGGTCAAGCTGACCGGAGAGGAGTACGGCCGCTGCTACGAGGACATCGTCCATTTCGGCAAGATCCAGAAGGAAGAGTGGCAGCCGAACGGGAGCTGGATCGGCGTGGTGGAGATCCCGGCGGGCATGAGGGACGACTTCTACGCCAGCTCAACGAAAAGACGAAAGGCAACGTGGAGACCAAGCAGCTCAAGAGTTGAGCGGAATGAACTGGTCTGAGCAGAAGATCTATACAATTTCGTGAAGTGATTACATGGAAAATGAAATGGAGAGCGGGGGACCGAGAGGTCGTCCTGCCCGGTGACCTGCTGGATGCCGGCAAGCTGAAGGCTGGGGCGGGCACCTATGTCGCAGGACGGCAAGATCTACGCCGCGCAACTGGGCATCAAGAGCGTCAAATCGAACTTTCGTGAACGTCATACCTCTGGGCGGGCGGTACATACCCACCCCGGGCGACACCGTGATCGGCAAGGTGGTCGACATCGGACCTTCGAACTGGCTCATCGACATCAATTCCCCCTACCCGGCGCCGCTGCACGTGAACGAGGTCCCGTGGAGAGTGGAGTTCGGGGACACGGCGAGGTATCTGAACGTCGGCGACACCTTGCTGGCCAAGGTGCTGATGGTGGACGAGACCAAGCGGGTGCAGGTGACCATGAAGGAGCAGGGGCTGCGCAAGCTGTCAGGGCGGCCAGGTCATGGAGATATCCTACAGCAAGGTGCCGACGGGTCATCGGCAAGGGCGGTTCAATGATCCAGATGATCAAGAGCCTACACCAACTGCCGCATCTTCATCGGGCAGAACGGAAGGATCTGGCTGGACGGCGACATCGAGAACATGGTGTTCGCCATCCAGGCGATAAAGATGATCGAGGAGGACGCGCAGACCTCGCAGCTTGACCGAGAAGGTGAAGGAATACCTGGAATCGGTAACCAAGAAGGTCCAGGCGAGGCATCAAACTGATCGGGTGATCACATGGGTGGAAACAGCAACATGAAACTCATTGACGACAACGGCATCAGAATAGACGGGCGGAAGGTGGACGAGCTCCGCCCCATAAAGATCGAGGCCGGCGTGCTGAAGAGCGCCGACGGCTCCGCATACGTGGAGATCGGGAAGAACAAGGTGCTGGCCGCGGTGTACGGCCCGCAGGGAATGCCACCCCCGGCACATGCAGAACCCGGCCAAGGCCATCGTGCAGTGCAAGTACAACATGATCTCGTTCTCGGTCGAGCGACCGCAAGAGGCCGGGACCGGACCGCCGCTCGGTGGAGATCTCCAAGATCATCTCCGAGGCGTTGGAGTACGTGGTCTTCACCGAGAACTATCCCCGCACCTCCATCGACGTCTACATCGAGGTGCTGCAGGCGAACGCCGGCACCAGATGCGCCGGCCTGACCGCCGCCTCGGTGGCGCTGGCCGACGCTGGCATACCGATGAGGGACCTGGTCCCGGCGGTCGCCGTCGGAAAGGTCAACGATCAGGTGGTCCTGGACCTGAACAAGGAAGAGGACAACTTCGGTCAGGCGGACCTGCCGATAGCCATGATCCCCCGCACCGGAGAGGTGATCCTGCTGCAGATGGACGGCCACCTGACCGAGGCCGAGTTCGACCAGCGCCCTGGAGATGGGCGTCGGCGCCTGCAAGAAGATCTACGAGCTGCAGAAGGACGCCTTGGCGCCGCCGGTACGCGATCGAGAAGGCGGTCGATGAGGCGGAAGCGCCTGCCGGCGAGCAGACGGCAGGAGGCCTGAACATGGCACGATCGATCGTATCCGAGATCAAGAGGGACCATATCCACAAGCTCATTGCCGAAGGGCAAGCGCGTCGACGGACGCGCCTGGGACGAGTTCCGTCAGATCTCCATTGAGACCAACTTCATCGAGACCGCCGAAGGTTCCGCCCGGGTCAAGCTGGGCAACACCGACGTGCTGGTCGGAGTCAAGATGGCCATCGGCACGCCGTTCGAGGACACCCCGAACAAGGGCGTGCTCTCCACCAACGCCGAGCTGATCCCGATGGCATCCCCGACCTTCGAGTCCGGGCCGCCAGACGAGAACTCGATCGAGCTGGCCCGAGTCGTCGACCGCGGCATCCGGGAGATCGCAGATGATCGACCTGGAGAAGCTGTGCATCGAGCCGGGCAAGGAGGTCTGGATCAACTTCATCGACATCTACGTCCTGGACTACGACGGCAACCTGTTCGACGCGGCGTCCCTGGGAGCGGTCGCGGCGCTCAAGATCGCCATGGTGCCGGCGAAGGAGAACGGCAAGGGCGAGGACTTCCCGATGCCGATCAACCACATGCCCGATCAGCTCACCGCCGTGCAGATAGAAAACTCTATATTGGTCGACCCGACTCTCGACGAAGAAAAGGTCGCAGCAGCTACGTCTGACCGTGACCACTGACGAGAACGGTGACCTGAGGGCCATGCAGAAGGGACTCACGCGGAGCGCTCACCATGGATCAGGTCAAGAACGATGATCGAGACCTCCCAGCAGACTAGGCAACGAGATGAGAAAACTGATAGGGTGAAATCAATGGCAAAGAGAACAGTGAAGGCCGGAAGCGCCGGAAGGTTCGGAGCCAGATACGGTGTCGTCATCAGGAAGCTGACGAGGGACATCGAGAAGATCGAGAGGTCGAAATTCGAGTGCCCCACCTGCCACCACATGAGCGTCAAGCGGAAGGCCTCCGGCATCTGGGAGTGCAGGCACTGCGACGCCAAGTTCGCCGCCGCCTGCTACACCCCCAGGACCAAGAAGATCACCTCCAAGGAAGAGCGAGCCCGAGGCCAGACCAGTGGAGGAGAACAACGACGTATAAGTGCGGGAGCTGCGAAAAGCCCATCCGCTCCAACGTCAACGCGGTGGGCATGCAGTGCGAGAACTGCGGCTCCAAGATCTTCTACAAGGAGCGGCCGAACGTCAAGAAGGTCATAAAGGGCAGGTGAGAGATGCTCCGGGCCACC
Organism: Methanomassiliicoccaceae archaeon; assembly: GCA_963768775.1. GTDB lineage: Archaea > Thermoplasmatota > Thermoplasmata > Methanomassiliicoccales > UBA472 > FEN-33. The sequence continues at coordinate 136,242 of CAVYIY010000005.1, read as the reverse complement.
CTGACGGTCCGCGCGACCATGCCGCCACGGTGTACTGGCGCCATCTCCCCCGAGGCGGGAAGGGAGATACCGCGCACCAAGGTCGACGCCGAGCTGGACGGGTGCAAGATGGTCCTGACGGCTGGAGGCGACCGACCTGTCGGCGCCTGAGGGCGGCGCTCAATTCCTACCTCCGATGGATGCAAGATAGCGGAGGAGATGAGCAAAACAGTAGGTGAGTGAAATGGATGATATCAGCCCCAAACTCCAGAACCAGATCGCCCAGTTCCAAGCAGCTGCAGCAGCAGCTGCAGCCGTGCTGAGCCAGAAGTTCAGGATGGAATCGCAGCTCAAGGAGATGGAGATGACCATCGAGGAGCTCAAGAAGTCCCCTGAGGACGGACCAGTCTACAAGAACGTCGGCTCGCTGATGATCAAGGTCCTCGGACAAGGGCGCCCTACTCAAGGAGATCGAGGACGACAAGGAGACCACCGAGGTCCGCGTCAAGACCCTCGACCGACAGGAGAAGATCCTGCGCGAGAAGTACCAGACCATGCAGGAACAGCTCAACAAGGCCCTGGGTGCTGGCGCGGTGCCTTCAGAGAAAGAGAACTAAACCCTTTCGCCAATCCTTCATTCTATCATTCTAGCGCACTAGCTTCGAAAGATGGAAATACGGACATTTTGTTAGGCTGATTGCATGCTCAGCTCCATCGCTTCTGAATTGTCCAAGGGAAAGAAGCTCGTCCTGATGCACGGCAACGCGGACCCGGACGCACTGGGCTGCGCCTATGCCATCTTCAGCGCCTTCCCGGACGTGACCGTGGTCACCCCCGGAGGAATGGACCGCATCTCCAAGCTGATCGCGGAGAAGCTGCAGTTCGTGGTGGCGGAGAGGGCGGACCTGGAGGCGTTCGACCGCATCGTCATCCTGGACACCAGCTCGCCGGACCAATTGGGTCCGCTGAAGGTGCCCGAGGATTGCATCGTCATCGACCATCATGCCCGCTCGGACCGCTGGAGCGGCCATACCTATTACTGCGACGAGACCAAGCGCTCCTGCGCCGAGATCGTCTACCGCATGCTCAAGGAGGCGGGCATCCCGCGGGGCCGGCAGGTCGGCTTGGCGCTTCTGGCGGGGATGCTGACCGACAGCGGCCATTTCAAGTACGCCACGCCGGAGCTCCTGCGCGCCTTCGCGGACATCATGGCCGAGGAACGAATCGAGATCGACGAGGTCCTCGACCTCACCGACGTAGAGCAAGACCTCTCGGAGAGGATCTCCCAGCTCAAGGGCGCCCAGCGGCTGCGCTTCGAGCGCTGCGGCGATCACCTCATCGTCATAAGCTACGGCAGCGCCTTCGAGAGCTCGGTCTGCAAGGCGATGCTCGGGCTGGGCGCGGACGTCGCCTTCGTCGGCAGCCAGAGGGACGAGCAGTTCCGGGTGAGCGCCCGCGCCCGGGCGGACATCGTGCGCATGGGACTGCACCTGGGCAAGCTGCTGGAGGACATCGGCGTGGAGACCTCGAACGACGGCGGAGGGCACGGCGGAGCGGCCGGCCTGGTCGGCGTCGGCGACGTGGAAGCGATGCTCAACATCTGCATGTCGCGCGCTCTTGACTTCTTCCGCGCCCAAAAGCAGGCCGAAAAGGAAGGACCTTAGAGAAGATCGAGCCGAACCCGATCATGCACCGGGATAGCTCACTTGAACAAAGCGCGCAAGGCTTCCAAGTTCTTGGGATGATGCTGGAAGTACTCCCTGACCGGAGCCAGTGTGTCCGCCATTCCGGCCGCGACACCGTTCTTCAGGTCCATGGGGTGAAGCTTTCCCGCGGCGTAGGTATCCTGCAGCTCCTGGAACGAATGGAAATGAACGGGGCCCCCGAACTTCTCGGGGCGGTCGATCACCAGTTCGCTCTGCCGTTGGAACAGGACCAATCGCGCCATGTCCAAGACCGGGTTGCCTTCGACCTCGGGCGGGCAGAACGCCTTGCCGATCTTCCGCTTGATGTCCTCCGGGCTGTCGTGGATCAGGATCCCGGAATCCGGGTCGGTCTTCGACATCTTGGAAGTCACGGGGTCCATGCGATTCCCTCCCTTCAGTCCGGCGAGGAGGGGTGTGTGCACCGCCATCGGCTTCTTCCACGCCAGCTTGTCCGCGGCATCGCGGGCCAGCATATGCGCTCGCCTCTGGTCCAATCCGGAGTAGGCGACGTCCAGGTCCATGGCGAAGATGTCCGCCGCCTGCATCAGGGGGTAGAGCATCTTCGACGAGTCCACCTCGGCCTCGTCCTCCGTCCTTCCCATGATGGTCATGGCCCTCTTCACCCGGGACAAGCTCGAGGCCTTCCCGATCCTGATGACCTTCTCCCAATAATCGATATCGTCCATGATGGTCGAGGCGTACTCGAACTTGACCTTCTCCCTGGGCACGCCCAGCGCCTCGAAGCAGTCCTTCATGTAATGCGCGCAGAGCCTGATGTGCTCGATGTCGCCGCCCAGCTTGTCGTTGATGTAGGCGTGCCAATCGGCGAAGAAGATCGTGAAATCGAAGCCTGCCTCGACGAAGTCCTTGATCTTGCTAGCAACTATCATCCAGCCAGCATGTACCATGCCTGAGGGCTCGAAACCGACGTAGGCGCGGGGAGCATCCTTTGTCTCTAAGAGGTGCTTCAGCTCTTCACCAGTTACGATCTCCTCGGTGTTGCGCGCGATCAGCTGGTAGCGGGCCTCGATGTCCATGGGAACCAAGGAAGCATGACCGCCGAGTTATTAATATGCTTCTTAGCTCGATGCTGCTGGCATACTAGATCGCCCCTGACCGTCGCTTCATCATAGCAGCCCGGGACTGGACGGATGGCTCTTTCTTATCATGGCTGCTTGATGTCCTTCGGGCATTCGTAAGGGGCGCATTTCTCTATCTTCGGCCCAGTGTCCATTCCGATCGCGATCGGTTTCTGAGGCGGGCACTCGAACGGGTCGCACTTCTCCCTGAGTTTGGTCGGGAACATGATTCCGAACACGTAAGCGGCGACGAGGGCTCCTACGATTTCAGCGATGACGAACAATGTTGCCCAGTCAGGGGCGATGCCGCAGATTGCGTAGGTGAAAATACGGGTGAGGGAGATCATGGGGTTGGCGTACATCGTACTAGCAGTTGTGATCAGCATTCCGCCGACCACGAACGCCACTGAAAGGCCGGTGTGCTTGGAACCACCTCTAACGCAACCGATGATGACCCCAATTAGGATGAAGGTTCCAATAAACTCAGCAAATACCTGGCCATAATTCTTTGCATTGCCCGAAACAGTGAGGATTGCAGAGTTGAAGTCATAGAACATAAATCCTACGACCAACAACCCGACAAGACCGCCAGCAAGCTGGGCCATGATGTAATAGCTAGCCTTCCTGGGCGAAATCTGCTTTGCGGAAAGCAGGGCAAGGGTTACCGCAGGGTTGAAGTGGGCACCCGAAATGGAGCCGAGGGACTCAATCAAAGCGAAAAGGACCATGGCGACTGCGACCGCATTAATGAACACGACCAGTGCGATTGTGACACCGGACAAAGTCATAGGCAGTATGGTGGAACCGATGGCCACCACGACCAAGAACAATGAGCCGATGAACTCGGCCATCAGATTCTGCTTGAGCGTCGGCAATTTCTCGCCCCTCGGCAAGTCCTAAAGCTTGCCATGGGGATGCACAAAGTCCGAGTATAAATATTTGATAATTAAATTAAATAATTGAGTCAACTCGAGCCTCCGAAATGAGCAAATGCCATAAGTTAATTAGTAGAATATTTGATAATGAAATACAATATTAATACATGAACTCAATTTGATGATTGGAATGGGCCCATGAGAACAAGAATCGCGATAGTCGGTGGATTCCTAGGGGCAGGAAAAACGACCTTAATCACCAGGATGGCAAAGTCCTTGATCGGTGATGGAAAGAGGGTCGGCATCATAATGAACGACCAAGGGACGGACCTGGTCGACAGCCGATACTCATGCGAGCAGAAGATCGACACATGCGATGTCCAGGGTGGGTGCTTCTGCTGTCGCTTCCCCGATTTCGTGAACGATGCGGAGGGGCTGATAAAGAAGTCCAACCCTGACATCGTCATAGCTGAGCCAGTGGGAAGCTGCACCGACCTCCTCGCAACCGTCATCGGGCCTTTGAAGGTGATCTATGCTGAGGCTTTTTCAGTCGCACCATTGCTCATCGTCCTTGATGCCTCGAGTGTAGCAACAGAAGGACTCACCCAGAACTCGCTCCGCGGCTACTTGAAGCATCATCAGATCGAAGAGGCGGAATATATTGTGCTCTCAAAGGTGGACCTGACACAAGCCGCCGAGGTCAAGGAAATTACCAAGGCCATCGGAGAGATCAATCCCGCTGCAGAAGTGATCCCCTACTCGTTGCTCAACGAAGTGGGGTTTGACAGGATACTTTCCATCATTGATTCCAAGAAGACCAGCAGCCGAGCGCCTAAGGAAATCAACTATGACATCTATGCCAAGGCCGAAGCAGAATTGGGCTGGTACAATGGCAAGATTGAATTCCTGGCGGAGAAGAAGATCGATACCTATGACTTAATCATGAAATTGCTAAAGCGAATCGCCTCCAACTACACTGCTTCAGATGTCGCCCACACCAAGGTGATGATCATTTCCGAGACCAACGCCGTCAAGATGTGTCTAGTGGGATCGACTGTCAGCGTCGATGGTGTGAGGGGCTCTAGGTATGCGCAGGGCAAGGTAGAGATGTTGGTCAATGCCAGGATAGCCTCCACTCCCGACAAGCTCAGGGACTCCGTGCGAAAGGCGGTGAATTCAACATTGTTCGATCGCGACATCATGGCTACAGAGTTCAAAGATGATTGCTTCTCACCCTCTCCACCTCAGCCATATTACCGCATGACAAAGAAGGATACGGACCAAGTCTTGTCCAAGAATGAAACCCTCAAAAGATAGGGGGAATCCTCATGCAAGACGGCATGGATGATCTGGACGAAGAAGAAGAGAAGCGCGATGTCCTGAAGAAATCGCCCGAGAATAAGCCTCGTATGTCTATATTGTGATAATGCCCTTTCGCATGCTGCATCCAGGTCTCGCAGCTTCCGTACGCTCCCATGATTTCGATATAGGGGCCAGGGCCAACAGTTCATTCTCCGAAATGATTTTCCGCGTTAGAGCAACTAGCGATTCGTACCCCGAGGGACGCAACTTCCTAGCAGGAAGAGCTCTTTGCAGGAAGTTGCTTTAAATGCGGCGGAAAATCGGAGAATAATCGTGCATACGTCTTAGCTTGCACTTGTTAGCGTGTTAAATCCCTAATCTTTACTGTTTGTCCAGCACATGATTGGGTGAGTCCAATCATACCCAGATTTTGAGTGCATTTTTATAGTCGTCAACTATTTCACGAGTTCATCAAGGGGCTACGTCGTGAAGCCAAAGATAGCAGTTATCAACTTCGCAGGGTGCGAAGGATGCGAGCCGCAGATTGCGGACCTCAAGGAACAGGCTATCGATCTCGCTCAGACCGTCGATACTACCTCGATCCGCGAGGCAATGAGAGAGCGCGAGGGCTCGCATTTTACAGCAAAGAAGGAACAAGTCCTATTACAATGGGTAGCTGGAAGTGCTTGAAATGACGGGAAAGATTGGCTCAGTGTTGGTAATCGGAGGGGGCATCTCCGGCGTCCAGACCGCGTTGGATCTAGCAGATTCCGGGTTCAAGGTCTATCTCATCGAGAGGAGCCCAAGCCTCGGTGGGGTCATGGCCCAACTGGATAAAACGTTCCCCACGAACGACTGCTCCATGTGCATTCTATCGCCGAAGCTGGTGGAGGCGGCCAGGAACCCGATGATCACGATGATGACCTTATCCGAGGTCGTCGGCGTCGAAGGCAAGGTCCCAGACTTTGAGGTGTCGGTAAAACGGCATCCCCGATACGTGCGTGAAGACCGTTGCGTTGGCTGTGGTCTGTGCGCGGAGAAGTGCCCTTCAAAGACCGTCAACGAGTTCGATTTGGGGATGGTGCAACGCAAAGCCATCTATGTGCCTTACGCCCAGGCGGTCCCCATGAAGTATACCATTGATGCGGAGAAGTGCCTATTCTTGACAAAAGGACGCTGCGGCAACTGCAAGAAGGTTTGTCCGGCTGACGCAATCGACTTTGAAATGAAAGAGGTCATCGAAAAGGTCCATGTCGGTGCGATAGTCCTCGCGCCGGGATACGAGATCTTCGATGCGAAGCTCAAGAAGGAATACGGTCATGGCGAATTCAAGAACGTAATGACTTCGCTGGAATTCGAGAGGGTGCTGTCAGCCACTGGCCCATACCAGGGCCATGTCGTGCGGCCTTCGGACCAGAGAACCCCTGCCAAGGTAGCGTTCCTTTCCTGCGTCGGATCTAGAGACGAAAAGGTCGGCAATAATTACTGCTCCTCCGTCTGCTGCATGTATGGGTTGAAACAGGCCATCATCGCCGGCGAACACACCGCAGGCCTGAAGCCCACCATGTTCTTCATGGACGTGAGGGCCTTCGGCAAAGAGTTCGAAGACTACCGCGCCCGCGCCGAGAACGAATACGGTATCAAGATACACCGCGGAACCAGGGTGGCCTCGGTCGAGGAGGACCCGGAGACCAAGAACCTGCTAGTCCGCTACAGCAACGGTGCCGAGAGCAACGCCGAGGAGTTCGACATGGTGGTTCTATCGGTCGGGTTCGAGCCACCCGCCAGTGCTCACCAGCTATCCAAAGCGCTTGATTTCAACCTGAACAGCTATGGCTTCGCCGAGACATCGGTGTTCAAGCCATTGGAGACGAGCCGGGACGGCATCTATGTCACCGGTGCCTTCAGCGCCCCCAAGGATATCCCACAGTCAGTGGCAGAGGCAAGCGGAGCGGCGTCAAAGGCCGGGGGACAGGTGTACCAGAACCGCGTCCACTATGTGAAGGCCGAGGTGCCTGAGATACAGGTTGAGGGCCAGGAGCCGAGGATAGGAGTGTTCGTATGCGATTGCGGCATCAACATCCTCGGCACGGTCGACGTCCCGAAGGTCGTGGAATACGCCAAGACCCTTCCGAACGTTGTTCATTCCGAAGAGGGCAAGTACACCTGCTCTGCAGATTTCCAGGAGAAGATCAAGCAGCGGATCAAGGAGCTCAAGCTGAATCGTGTGGTCGTCGCTTCTTGCACGCCCCGCACCCACGAACCGCTCTTCCAGAGCACGATCGAGGAGGCTGGGCTCAACCCCTACCTGTTCGAGATGGCGAACATCCGCGACCAGTGCTCGTGGATACACATGCATGAGCCGGAGAGGGCGACGGAGAAGTCCAAGGACCTGGTGCGCATGGCCGTCGCCAAGTCCCGCCTGCTAGAGCCGCTCAAGAAGTCCAAGCTGGCCGTCTTGCATTCCAGCGTGGTCATCGGAGGCGGACTGGCCGGCATGACGGTGGCGTTGGATATCGCCGCGCAGGGCTTCCCAGTGCACATCATCGAGCGCGAGGGTGAGCTGGGCGGCAACATGAAAAACATCCAGAACGAGGAGGACGGCGTCAGGCCGTCCCAGTACCTCAATGACCTTGTCTCCCGCATCCGCGAGAATGACAAAATCACGGTGCACCTGAACACTTCCGTAAAGGATGTGGGAGGGTTCGTCGGCGCATTCAAGGTGAAGACGTCTAAGGGCGATGAGATCGACGCCGGCGCGATAGTGGTTGCGGTCGGCGGTCAGCAGTACAAGCCCAAGGAGTATCTATACGGGCAGGACCCGAAGGTCGTGACGCAGTGGGAGCTCGAAGAGAAGCTGCTCAAAGGACCGGTCCATGCGAAGAGCGTGGTCATGATCCAATGTGTTGGCTCAAGGAACAAGGAAGCGCCGTATTGCAGTCGGGTCTGTTGCACGGAGGCGGTCAAGAACGCCATCAACATCAAGAAGACCTCCCCGTCCACTGATGTTTACATCCTGCACAAGGACGTCCGCACCTACGGTTTCCGCGAGGATTACTACAAGCTCGCTGGAGAGCTGGGCGTGAAGTTCGTCCGCTTCGATGAGAATGCGGACCCGAAGCTCGAGAAGCAAGGCACTGGCCTTTCTGTCTTGGTCGATGACGTCGTCCTCGGCGATACGATCAGGCTGAGGCCCGACCTGGTGGTCCTGAGCACAGGCATACGCCCGAACCAGGACAATGAAGAATTGGCAAGGTTCCTGAAGGTGCCGCTGAGCAAGGACGGTTACTTCCTCGAGGCGCATATGAAGCTTCGCCCGGTGGACTTCGCCACCGATGGTATATTCCTGGCAGGTCTGGCACATTGGCCGAAGTTCATGGATGAGACCATCGCCCAGGCCTCCGGCGCTGCCGCCAGGGCCATGACCATTATTTCCAAGGACGAGCTGACCGGGACTGCGTTCGTTCCTGTGGTCGATGAGACGAAATGCAGGGCGTGCGGCACCTGTGAAGGGGTCTGCCCTTACAAGGCGGTCAGTATGGTAGAGATCTCCCCTGGAGTCTCGAAAGCCAGGGTGAACCCGCTGATGTGCAAGGGTTGCGGAGGCTGCGGGGCCGTCTGCCCCACTGGTGCGATAGTCTCGACGCACTTCACAGACAAGCAGCTTCTTGCTGCGGCCAGGGCCATCCTCAACGAGGTGAGCGAATGACCGACTTCGAGCCAAAGGTGGTCGGCATCCTCTGCAACTGGTGCTCCTATGCCGGAGCCGACCTGGCCGGGGTCAGCAGGTACCAGTATCCAACCAACATCAGGGTCTTGAGGGTAATGTGCAGCACCAGGGTCACCCCGCATATGTTGCTGGAGATGTTCAAGTCAGGGGTGGACGGCGTGCTGATTGGGGGATGTCACATTGGCGATTGCCATTACATCACCGGCAATTACTACACCGAGAAGAGGATTGCCCTGGCCAAGAGCTTGATGAAGATGGCTGGCCTCGAACCCGAAAGGATCGATTTCTACGGGGTTTCCGCTTCCGAAGGAAGGAGGTTCGCTGACCTGGTCACCGATTTCGTGGAGAGGATTAGGAAGCTCGGGCCTTTGAATATCAATACGGACGAGAAGCTTCGAAAGAGGCTCGACGCGGCGATCGAGACCGCCCAGGCGTACCGCCTGAGGCTTTTGAACGGGAAGGAGATCAGCCTCCAAACTGGAAATGTCTATGACAAGCTAATCGACGCGAAGAAGCTGGATGCCCTCATTGAAATAGCTCTCAAGGAGGAGTTCGAGAGGAACTTCATCCTTCAGCTCACCAAGGATAAGCCCCTCTCAGTGAAGGAAATGGCCAAGGAGTTGGAAACCCCAGCGGACGAGGTCTTGGAGCAGATCGTCGTACTCAGATCGAAGAACCTGATCGCCATGGACGCCATCGTGGGCATGACTCCGAAGTACAGAGCGATCGCCGCAGGAGGCATGCTGACATGACGGAGAAAGTCGGTTCTGTCATGGTGGTCGGCGGAGGTATCACCGGCGTCCAGACCGCGTTGGACCTGGCCGACTCGGGCTTCAAGGTCTACCTGGTGGAGAAGAGGGCGAGCATCGGGGGCACGATGGCCCAGCTGGACAAGACCTTCCCCACGAACGACTGCTCGATGTGCATCATGGCACCGAAGTTGGTGGCGGCAGGGAGGAACCAGAACATCGACCTGATCACGAATGCGGAGATCAGCAACCTGGAAGGAGAGCCAGGTAATTTCAAGGTCACCATAGCCCAGAGGATTCCCAAGATCAAGGCCGACATCTGCACGGGCTGCGGCGTCTGCGCCGAGAACTGCCCGATCGAATCGGCGGATGATTACAACCAGGGGCTCAAGAGAAGAAAGGCCATCTCGGTCCTGTACTCACAGGCCGTGCCGCTGGTTTACAGCATTGATCCGGATTTATGCATTGGATGCGGTGCCTGCCAGCTATCGTGCATTGCCAAGGCCATCGATTACGAGCTTTCCGATAAAACCCTAGAGATCCCGGTCGGTTCCATCATCCTCTGCCCGGGCTTCGAGGAATTCGATGCCAGGCTGAAGAAGGAATACGGCTACGGCGAGTACAAGAACGTGGTCACCAGCATCGAGTTCGAGAGGATGCTCAGCGCCACCGGTCCGTACATGGGCACCGTCTTGAGGCCGTCCGACGGCGACATCCCCAAGAAGGTCGCGTTCATCCAATGCGTCGGATCGAGGGACGAGAAAGTCGGCAATCCTTACTGCTCCTCGGTCTGCTGCATGTACGCCATCAAGGAAGCGATCATTGCCGGCGAGCACACGCCGGGGCTGAAGCCATCCATCTTCTTCATGGATGTGAGAGCGGTCGGCAAGGAGTTCGAATACTACCGCGAGAGGGCGGAGAAGGAATACGGAGTGAAGATGTACCGCGGGAGCAGGGTGGCCTCGGTCGAGGAGGACCCGGAGACCAAGAACCTGTTCCTGAGGTACAGCGTCGGCGATGAGAGCAACACCGAGGAGTTCGATCTGGTGGTGCTCTCAGTTGGAATGAGGCCTGCCGCTGACGGAGAGATGCTGAGCAAGAAGCTCGGCTTCAAGCTGAACAAGTACGGATTCTGTGAGACCGATGTACTACTCGCCGTTGAGCACATCAAGGCCGGGAATATTCGTCAGCGGCGCTTTCGCCGCCCCGAAGGACATCCCGGACTCGGTGGCGCAGGCGAGCGGCGCAGCGGCGCTGGCGACATCCACCATAGCCTCCGAAAGGGGGAAGCTCGTCACCATCAGGGAGTTCCCGCCGGAGATGGACGTCTTCGCCAAGCGGCCGAGGATAGGCGTGTTCGTCTGCCACTGCGGCATCAACATCGCCGGCGTGGTCGACGTGGCCGCGGTGGTGGAATACGCCAAGACCCTACCCGGCGTCGTCTATGCGGGAAGGAACATGTTCACCTGCTCCCAAGACACCCAGAAGAAGATGAAAGAGATGATCAAGGAGCATAACCTGAACCGCGTGGTCGTCGCATCATGCTCGCCCGCGGACGCACGAACCGCTCTTCCGGGAGACCTGCATGGACGCAGGGCTGAACCCATACCTCTTCGAGATGACCAACATCCGGGACCAGTGCTCGTGGGTCCATATGCATGAACCGGCAAAGGCGACGGAGAAGTCCAAGGACCTGGTGCGCATGGCGGTCGCCAAGGCGAGAATGCTGAAGCCATTGAAGAAGTCGAAGCTTCCCGTCATCCACTCCGCCGTGGTATTGGGAGGAGGACTGGCCGGGATGACCGCTGCGCTCAATATCGCGAATCAAGGCTATTCGGTCCACATCATCGAGAAGGAGGGGCTGCTCGGCGGCACTCTGGCCAGGCTCCATCACAAGGAGGGCGACCGCAAGCCCAAGGAGTTCATGAACGAGCTCATCGGCAAGGTCAGGGACGCCAAGAACATCACGGTGCATCTCAACACCCATGTCCTGGATGTCGGCGGGTTCGTGGGCAATTTCAAGGTCAAGACGACCGACGGCGAGATCGAGGCCGGGACCGTCATCGTAGCTACTGGCGCCAACGAGTACAAACCAAAGGAGTACCTGTATGGCCAGGACAAGAGGGTGGTCACCCAGCTCGAGCTGGAGCAGCAACTGGACGAAAAGACGCTCAAGGCCAAGAAGGTCGTGATGATCCAGTGCGTCGGCTCGAGGAACGAGGAGGTGCCCTATTGCAGCAGGGTATGCTGCTCCAATGCGGTGAAGAACGCCATCGACATCAAGAAGGCCAGTCCGTCGACCGAGGTCTACATCCTGCACAAGGACATCCGCACCTACGGGTTCAGGGAGGACCTGTATCGGGAGGCGGGGGACCTTGGCGTCAACTTCCTGAGATTCCCCGAGGGCACCATGCCGCGCGTCGAGAGCAAGAACGGTCAGCTGGAAGTGACCTCCTTTGATACGGTGCTCAAGAACGACGTGCTGATCAAGCCGGACCTGCTCGTGCTGAGCGTCGGCATCAGGCCCAACGAGGGGAACGAGGAGCTGGCCAAGATGCTGAAGGTGCCGCTGAGCAAGGACGGATTCTTCCTCGAGGCGCACATGAAGTTGCGGCCAGTCGACTTCGCGACCGAGGGTGTCTACCTCTGCGGCACGGCGCACAGCCCGAGGTTCATCGACGAGAGCATATCGCAGGCTTTGGGCGCAGCCGCGCGAGCCTGCATGGTACTTTCAAAGAACGAGATCGAGGCGGAGGGCATCACCGCGACCGTGAACGCGAACCGCTGCACCGGCTGCGAGCTTTGCATACAGGTCTGCCCGTTCGGCGCCATCGAGAAGATCGACGGCAAGGCGAAGGTGAACGAGGCGCTGTGCAAGGGCTGCGGCACATGCAACGCGGTCTGCAAGTCTGGTGCGATACAGCAGAAAGGGTTCCGGGACGAGCAGATCATCGAGGTCATCGACGCCCTGTTCTGCGAGGAGGGGAACGAATGAGCGGAAGCCAGGCAGCAGAGGGCACAGAGGCGGGCAAGCGACTCAGGTGTGAAGGCTGAGCCGGTCTTCGAGCCGAAGATCGTTGCGTTCCTGTGCAACTGGTGCTCCTATGCCGGCGCCGACCTCGCGGGCGTCTCGCGCCTGCAGTACCCGCCGAACATCAGGATAATCCGGGTGATGTGCTCCGGCAGGATATCGCCCATGATCGTGCTCCGCGCGCTGAAGGACGGCGCTGACGGCGTGCTGGTGTCGGGATGCCATCCGGGTGACTGCCACTATCTCAAGGGCAACCTCTACACCCGACGCAACCTCCAGCTCCTGAGGAGCATGCTCGACTACATGGGAATCGAGGCTGACAGGTTCCAGATGAGCTGGGTGTCGGCCAGCGAGGGCGGCAAGTTCGCGGATGTCGTAAAGACGACCGTCGAGAAGGTCAGGAAGTTGGGACCGAACACGAAATTCAAGGCGGAGAGCCAGGAAAGGGAGGAGGAGAACTTGAGCGACGAGAAGATCCGAGAGGAAGCGAAGAAGGCGCTGCGAGAGAGAGGCCTGAAATGCGTCATAGGCTGGAGTGCAGACGGCACACCGCTCTTCGCCGAGACCGAGGAGGACATCGATAAGCTCTCGTTCAACAAGAACTGCGCGAACAACCTGGTGACCTACCTGACGCAGGAGATCCGGAGCCAACGCGGCAAGACGCGCGACGGGAAGGAGAAGATCGTCAAGCCCGTCGGCATCGTGGTCAGGGGCTGCGACTCGAAGGCTCTCCGATTGCTGCTGAACGAGAACATCCTGTCGCGCAAGGAGATCTTCATCATCGGAGTCCCGTGCACTGGGGTCGCCGACAAGCGCGCGGGAGGCGCCCTCTACAAGAAATGCGTGAAGTGCGCCATGAGGAATCCTGTGGTCTACGACGTGCTTGCGTCGGAGAAAGTCCCGGAGGACGAGAAGGACTACAGCGAGATCGAGGCCATCGAGAAGATGACGCCCGAGGAGCGATGGGCGCTCTGGGAGGACATCCTCGCGGACTGCATCCGCTGCCACGCGTGCAAGCGCTCCTGCCCGGTGTGCTACTGCGAGGAGTGCCTGCTCGATCCGACGGAAGTGGCGATAAAACCGGACACTACCGCCGAGGAGAAAGCTCACAAGCCGAGATGGGCCGAGAGATCGGTGAACGTCTCGGAGAATCTGGTTTACCACCTTGCTCGCCTGCCGCACCTTGTTGGCAGGTGCGTCGACTGCGGCGAGTGCGAGCGCGTGTGCCCGCAGAGGCTTCCGCTCAGGCTGCTCACCGCGAAGCTCGAGAAGGACGTCAAGAAGCTGTTCAAGTACGAGGCTGCCAGCGAGGAATGCCAGAAGCCGTTGATCGCCATGTCCAACATGGAAGACGAAAACGGGTTCATAATGTAAACGGGGAGGTGGAAGCATGAGCAAATACATCTTGAAGAAAGAAGGAATCGCGGACGCGCTGAATGCGCTCCGCAGCGCCAGCGTGGTCTACGTCCCCGTAAAGAACAAGCGAGGCCTGGTGGAATACCGGGAGCTGGGGAAGGACGCGTCCGCCGCCGACGCGAAACTCGACTGCAGGCCGGACGTACCGCCCAAGGCCATACTGTTCCCGCAGACGGAGCTCCTCCTGACCTACAAGAAGGAGGGCGGGAAGATCACCGTCACTCCGGCGAAGTCCGATGACCGGGAGAAGGTCATCTTCGGTGTGAGGCCTTGCGACGCCATCGCCATCGCGCACCTGGATAGGGTGTTCTGCGGCGGCAAGTTCATCGACTCGTACTACAAGGCGCGGCGCGAGAAGGTCACGATCTTCACCATTGCCTGCGACGGCCCCGCCGACCAGACCTGCTTCTGCCCGTCGACCGGCGGAAGCCCGGCGGCGACGGAGGGCAGCGACGTGATGTTGTATGACGTGGGCGACTCCTACTATGCCGAAGGGATGACCGACAAGGGCAGCAAGATCCTCGAAACCCTGAAAGGGCACCTGGGGAAACCATCCTCCAAGCAGGAGGAGAGGAAGGGCGAAATCATCAAGAAGGCCGAATCCGGCGGAAGGGTTCACCAGGAAGATCCCGGCAGAGTCCATCGCCAAGCTGGATTCGTCATTCGACAGCAAGTACTGGGACGATGTGGCGAAGAGGTGCCTGAGCTGCGGCGCCTGCACCTACTACTGCCCGACATGCCACTGCTTCGACATAAACGACGAGCCGGGAAGCAAGCGGGTGCGGACCTGGGACTCCTGCCAATTCGCGAACTTCACCATGCACACCTCGAGCCACAACCCGCGCACCGGGAAGGCGCAGAAGCTGCGGAACCGGTACTACCACAAGTTCAAGTATTCCAAGGACAGCACCGGCCGCTATCTGTGCGTCGGCTGCGGCAGGTGCATAGCGCTCTGCCCCGCGGGCCTGGACATCACCAAGGTGATCAGCGAGGTGAAATGATGAGCTGCGAGAACCACTACGTTCCGCAAATCGCCGAGATAATCAAGATCACGCAGGAGACGACCGGCGAGAGGGCGGTGAAGACCTTCCGGGTCGCCTTCAAGGACAAGAACTTCCAGATGAAGTACCGGCCAGGGCAGACCTGCATGGTGTCCGTGTTCGGCAAGGGCGAATCGATGTTCGCGATATCGCAGTCGCCAACGAAGGGGTACATCGAGTTCAGCGTGGTGCGCACGGGCAGGGTCACGGAGAAGCTGCACGAGCTCGAGGTCGGCGAAGAACTGGGCATCCGCGGGCCTTACGGCAACGGCTTCCCGGTCGAGGAGTGGAAGGGCAAGAACATTTACTTCATCGCTGGCGGCATCGGCATGGCTCCGGTCCGCTCGGTCATGAACTACATCGTGGACAACAAGAAGGACTATGGCGAGCTGCACCTGATCTACGGCGCGCGCAGCTCGCGCGACCTCTCGTACAAGTCGGAGATCGACGCGCTGGAGCAGGAGGGCGCGATCGACGTCAGGCGGACCATCGATGTCGAGGAGCCGGGCTGGTTCCCGCTCGACAACAAGAACCCGGAGCTGGCGAAATTCGACCCCGCGTGCAGGAAATTCACCGGATTCGTGGCCACGACCGTGCTGGCATTGAAATGCAACCCGGAGAATGCGCTGGCTGTCATCTGCGGTCCTCCGATCATGATCAAGACCTGCATCGGGAGCCTGGCGAAGCTAGGCTGGAAGGACGAGCAGATCTATACGACGCTGGAGAACAAGATGAAGTGCGGCATCGGCAAGTGCGGCAGGTGCAATATCGGCGGCGTATACGTCTGCGTCGACGGGCCGGTGTTCACGTATGCGCAGGTCAAGAGAATGCTCAACGACCAATGAGGTGCTGAGCCCGGTTCCAACGCGCAACGAGCGTCGCTAGCTGATCCTCTTGGCGCAGGCGGCCTTGAGCTGTTCCATCAGCGTCTCCGCGGCCTGGTTGACGACGTCCTTCACCATGGAGGTCGGGGGACAGTAAGCGTTCTCGAACGAGGTGGCGAAATCCTCCACCGTCGCGCCCTTCAGGATCGATGCCGTGAGCCAATTGATGCGCCCGGTGACGTCTTCTCCGCCGACGAGCTGCGCCCCGAGGATCCGGTGCGTCTCCTTGTCAGCGATGATCTTGGCAGTGATGCTCTTGCCGCCGGGATAGTATCGCGCTCGGGTTAGCCCGACGGCCTTGCCTTCCACGGTGCTCAACCCGAAATAATCCGCCAGTCCCTTCGACAGGCCGGTCCCGGCCGCCTGGATCTCGCCTAGATAGGTGATCCAGGGCGACAGCGCCGCTGGATATGTCGCGTACCCGCCGGCGGCGTTGACGCCGGCCACGCGACCCTGCCTCACCGCGGTCGATCCGAGCTGGCTCATGGTCGGGCCGGGGGTCACGGCACTCTGGCACATGATCATGTCTCCGGCCACGTAGACATCACTCACCAAACGGCCTTTCCGATACGGCTGCAGAGTGGTGCTGGCTCGGACGGCGCCTAGCTGACCGACCTCCAATCCCATCGAGTTCGGCAGCTCCAGATTGGCCCTCACCCCGGTCGCCATTATCACCGTTCCACAGGGATACTCCTTCCCTCCAGCCACTACCGACTCGACCTTCGCATTTCCCTTGACGGCTGTGATCGGAGTGCCCATGACGAACTGAATGCCCAGCCCCTCGCAATGCTTCTGCACGAGCGCCGCCATATCCTCATCGATTATTCGCGGGATCACGCTCGGATACATCTCGACGACCGTCACCTTCTTCCCCAGGTTCCTGACGGCGACAGCCATCATCAGTCCGATGACGCCAGCCCCTGCGATCACCACACAGTCCGTGGTCTGGAGAGCGGCCTTGATAGCTTTTCCATCGCTCACGGTCTTGATGGTGAAGAGGCCGGGGAGCTTCGCTCCTTCTATGGGAGGAACGAACATCCTTGCGCCGGCGGCGAGCACCAGGGAATCATAGAGCATGACGGTGCCGTCGGCCTGCGTCACCGTCTTCTTGTCCATGTCAACAGCAGCGACCCTGGTCCTGGTGTGCACCGAGATGTTGCGCTTCTCCTTGTAGAACTCCGGCGTGTGCATTATTATCGAATCGAATTCCTTGATCACGCCCTCGATGGCATAGATGACGGCGCAAGGCGAATAGGCGACATGCTCGTCCTCGGTGAAGACATCGATTATTGCCTCTGGGTTGTTCTCTCTCGCGGTGGAGGCGGCGGTCAGTCCGGCAGCACCAGCACCTATGACAACAATTCTCCTTGGCATAAAAAACCTCTCGTCGCAAACAAGGACGCCAATCAGTTAAAAAGGATTCGGTTCTGCCAATCTCCTGGGTGTCTGAGAATTCGATTGCCTGACCCGCTGGGGCAGTCCAATAGGTTTATGCATATCCACGACTTCGGTCTTCAGTCAGCAGATCGAGGATAGTCGATGAGAAGGACTTCGTTAGAGGACCGGACTCAGACGCCAGAGGCGCTCTGGAAGGAGGAAGACCTCCTCGAGGGCGAGAGGGTGAGAGCGATGGTGCTCATCCTCCGAACCTCGGGCTGCTGGTGGTCCAAGAGGAAAGGCTGCCTGATGTGCGGCTACAATTCCGCCAGCGACAGCTCGATCGGCCTCCAGGACATACTTGCCCAGTTGAAGGTGGCGATCGAGCGCTATGAAGACGAGAAGTTCATAAAGATCTACACCTCAGGAAGCTTCCTCGATCAGAACGAGATCCCGCTCGAAGCTCGGACGGCGATCATGGATGCCTTCCCCTCGGCCAGAAGGATCCTTTTCGAATCGAGGCCTGAGTTCGTTACGGTCGACGAGCTCATCACATTACCCAAAGAACGAGTGCAGGTAGCTCTCGGACTGGAGAGCGCCAATAACGAGATCCTTCGCAGATGTGTGCAGAAGGGATTCTCGGTCGAGGACTATGAGAGAGCTGCCTCACTGTTGAATGAGAAGGGGATTCCGGTTCGCACCTATCTTCTGCTCAAGCCGCCCTTCTTGACCGAGAAGCAGGCGCTGCAAGATACCATCGCCTCCATCGAGTTCGCTGCTCCCTATTCCGAAAGCATCTCCATCAATCCCATCAACGTGCAGAAGGACACGATGGTGGAAAGGCTATGGCGCAGAGGTGACTACCGGCCGCCTTGGCTCTTTTCGCTGGTCGAGGTGCTGAAGGCGGGCAAGACGCTCACGGAAAAGCGCGTGTTCTCCTCGCCCAGCGGAGCCGGGAGCTTGCGCGGCGTGCACAATTGCGAGAAGTGCGATGCTTCCTTCATCGACGCGGTGAAAAGACACTCGTTCAGCCAGGACACAAAGGAATTCGAGAACCTGGACTGCGAATGCCGCAACCGTTGGCAAACCGAGTTGAGGTTGCAGGGATTGATGCGCACCTCGGTCGATGTCGAGCGCCATCTCGCGGACGAGCTGCTCTTCGATTGAATTTATAGCTAGGTATCATATTTCGATTGCATCGGAAGGGATCGGATGGAGTACGACATCAGAAAGGGGCATTATCCGAATATTGAAGGGGACAAGTTGAAGCAGATCATGTCGTCAGTCTTCGGCAACGCCAAGGACGAGGGGGGCAAATTGGTCTCCTCCTTCGGTGCGATAACCAGGGTGGAGGTTAAGGTGCTGAGCAAGACCGCCATGGACATCTCGAACACGACCGATAAGACCGTTCCGATCGAGGTGCAGACGGAGACGGTCAAGCAATGGAACAAGTTCCTGGAGCAGGCGACCGGCTTCACATCGAAGGAGCGGTCGAAGCGCCTCCAGAAGAAGGCCAAGGAAGGCAAACTCTAAGGCTGATCCACCTTTCCTTGCCAAACGATATATCCAGATGATCCATCGGGCGCAACTGGTAGTCACCGATTGACTTATATAGATAGACCAGTATCGCACTTCGCTCAACGCGCTAAGGACGTTCGACCAGACCCCATGGGCAATGCGACAGCATCCCTTTGCCGTGGTCCAACCATTCTGGACCACGAGAACGGTGTCACGGTCGAAGGTTCACGAAAGACACTCTTCGGAATCGAGCGTTAGCAACAGAGAGTGTACTCTCTCGTAGAGCTGAGAGGGGGAATCATGTCGAACATAAGACGTCCAAGACAAGGTTCGAAAGCGTATTCGCCAAGGAAGAGAGCGAAGCGACAGACGCCCAGGATGGATGCCTGGCCAGAGATCAGCGAAGGCCCTAAGGTTCAGGGATTCGCCGGTTACAAGGCCGGAATGACCCATGCCTTCATCGTCGATTTCCGCTAGACAAAGCACCACCGCCGGCCAGGAGACTGAGAGTCCCGGTAACGGTTGTTGAGGTCCCACCGATGAAGGTGGCGGCGATCAGGATCTACGAGAACACCCGCTATGGCCTGAGAACCGCCGGAGAGGTCTGGGCCCCGAACGTCGATGAGACCCTGTCCCGTCTGCTCCCCATCCCCAAGAAGGAGGAAGCAGAGAAGGCCTGGGAGAAGCTGAAGGACATCGATATCGAGGACATTCGCATTCTGGCCTACACCCAGCCGAAATTGGTGAAGGGCGTGCCGAAGAAGAAGCCCGAGCTCATGGAACTCCGCATCGGCGGCGGCTCCATGGACAAGAGGATGGAGTATGCCAAGTCCATCCTGGGCAAGGACATCACCGTCACCGACTTCGCCAAGGACGGCGACGATGATCGACGTCGCCGCGATCACCAAGGGGAAGGGATTCCAGGGAGCGATCAAGCGCTGGGGAATGAAGCTGCTGTCCCACAAGAACAGCAAGCACCGCCGCATGGTCGGTACCCTTGGCGCCGAAGAGGCCCGGGTACGTCCGGCCCGACCGTGCCGCAGGCCGGTCAGATGGGCTACCACCAGAGGACCGAGATCAACAAGCGGGTCCTCAAGATCGGCACCAAGGGCGAAGAGATCAACCCCAAGGGCGGGTTCGTGCACTACGGGCAGGTCGTCAACCACTACGTTCTGATCCACGGCTCAGTGCCGGGACCGACCAAGAGACTGGTCCGCCTGCGGGACCCGGTAAGGAACGAGCTGGCACCGTCCTGAAGGAGGCGCCCGAACATGGTGTACGTATCACTAGAATCCAAGCAGGGGGCCTAAACATGATGGCCAAGAAGAAACGGAATAAAGTCAACGTTTATTCCCTCAAGGGCGACGTCGTCAAGACCGCGGACCTGCCGACCGTGTTCCACACCATCTACCGCCCTGATGTGATCAGGAAGGCAGTCGTCGCCGAGGAGGCGAACAGGAGGCAGCCCTACGGGCTCGCCGAGGCGCCGGTATCAGGCACTGCCGTCTCCACCTGGGGAAAGGGCCGTGGAGTCGCGCGGGTCCAGAGGCTCACACAGGGAGCGAAGGCCGCCGAATCGCCCAACAACGTCGGCGGCCGCCGGGCGTTCCCGCCGAAGGCCGAGAAGGACTGGTCCCTGAAGTGCAACCGGAAGGAGAGGATCCTCGCTAGGCTCTCCGCCCTAGCCTGCACCTGCCGACGCGGACAGGTCAAGAAGCGCGGCCACCAGTTCGACGAGAACGTCACCCTGCCGGTCGTCGTCGAGGACGACATCGAGACGCTGAACACCACCTCCGAGGTGCTCCTGGCCCTCAGGAGCATGGGGCTCGAGGGAGATGTCATCCGGGCCAAGGAAGGCAAGAAGGTCAGGCCGGGAAAGGGCAAGATGAGAGGCAGGCGGTTCAAGGCGCCTCGCGGCATACTCATCGTGGTCGTCGGACCCGCAAGCGGCCCTGTTCATCGGCGCCAAGAACCTGGCCGGAGTCGAGATCGTAACTGCCGGAGAAGCTGAACCCGGGCCTACTGGCCCCAGGCGGCGACGCAGGCAGGCTGACGGTGTTCTCCGAGTCCGCCCTTAAGAAAGTAGGAGAGTGGTGAGAATGGTCCAAGAGAGGACATTCTGTTGCACCCGTTCGTCACAGAAAAGACGATGAACCACATGACGGGCACCCCGACCCAGGACTTCAAGGACGGCAACAAGCTGGAGTTCATCGTGTTGAGGAGCCGCCACCAAGGAGCGAGATCAAGAAGGCCTTCGAGGAGCGCTTCGATGTCAAGGTCTCGAAGGTCTGGACCCGGATCGCCCGGGATGGTAAGCATGCCATCGTCAAGCTGGCCGAGGGATACTCGGCCGAGGACATCGGAATGAGGATCGGAGTGTTCTGAGGTGGGTTATCATGGGAAAACAATCTAAGACAGCAAAGGAGAGGCCACGGGCGGATCAGTCTACCGCTCGCCGAGCCACAGGCACCTGGGCGTCATGAAGCATCCCGTGGCGCGACAAGAAGTCGGCAAGGTAGTGGATCTCATTCACGCACCGGGCAAGACCTGGCCCGGTGGCAAAGGTCGACTTCGGTGGCAACATCGACGATCATGATCGCCGCCGAGGGAATGATGGTCGGCACAGAAGGTCATGCGTGGACGGAACGCCGGAGATCGTCTCCGGCAACATCATGCCACTCGCGAACGTCCCGGAAGGAACGCTGGTCTTCAACGTCGAAGGCCGGCCAGGAGACGGTGGCAAGTACATCAAGACCGCCGGAACCTCGGCAACGGTCGTCACCAAGGGCGACAAGGTCTCGCTGTTGATGCCGTCCGGAGCGTTCAGCAGCTTTGACCCGCGCTGCCGGGCCTCGCATCGGGATCGTCGCTGGCGGTGGGCAAAGGAGAAGCCGTTCGCAAGGCCGGAAACAAGTTCCACGCCTACCGGCGCAGCAAGTCCAAGGCTTACTTCAAGGTCAAGGGTATCGCAATGAACCCGGTCGACCACCCGCACGGCGGTGGCGGTCACCCGCATGTCGGTAAGCCAGCACTGTGTCGAGGAACGCACCTCCAGGAAGGAAGGTCGGACGCCTCTCGCCCCAGAAGAAGAAAAAGGAGAAGAGGTGATCTGAATGGCTGAAGAAAAGATGACAGGTACCAAGTCCTCGAGAAGGAAGCAGAGGAAGAAGAAGGGAGTGCTCCAGGCGCAAGCGGAAGAAGGAGTTCACCTACCGCGGCTTTACCATGGAGCGAGCTGCTGGAGATGCCGTTCGATGAGGTCCTCGACCTAATGCCCTCCCGGATAAGGAGGAGCTTCGTCCGGGGACTTCAACGACGAGCAGAAGACCGCCTTCGAGAAGATCAAGGCGAGCGAGGGAGAGGTCGTCCGGACGCACCGCAGGGACATCCCCATCATTCCCGCAGTTCGTCGGAAAGAAGGTGGCCATTCACAACGGAAAGGAGTTCAAGGAAGTCGAGATCAGGCCCGAGATGATCGGGCACTTCCTGGGCGAGTTCGCCTTGACCCGCAAGATCGTGAAGCACTCTGGACCAGGTGTCGGTGCGACCAGGTCGTCGAAGTTCCTGCCGCTGAAGTGAGGTGAGAACATGGCTGGATACACACAAGAGTACCAGACCCGGACACTACCGCCCGAGCAATCGGGAAGGAGAATGCCCATCTCACCGAAGTTCTCCCGTGAGATCTGCCGGATGATCAGGGGTAAGAAGGTCGCCGTCGCGTTGAAGATGCTGGAGGAGGTCGCCGAGCTGAAGAGGCCGGTCCCGATCCGCCGCTACAACACCGGTGTCGCGCACAAGGCCGGCGTAGGACCCGGCCGATTCCCGCAAGAAGGCGGCCAAGGCCTTCATCGAGGCCATCGAGAGCGCCAAGCACAACGCCGAGTACAAGGGCCTTGGACGCGGAGAACATGAGGCTCAAGGTCATCGCCACCCACCTGGGACGGACCATCCCGGGACAGATGCCGCGGGCCTACGGTCGAGCCACCCAGTGGAACCAACAGACCGTGAACATCGAAGTCATCCTTGAGGAGATGGAGTAAATGGCAAGCGAGAGGAAGTTCGTCGCGGAGAACATCACGCAGGATCCTGCTGAAGGAATACCTGATGAAGACCGTCGACCGGGCAGGCTTCGGTGGCGTCGACGTCCAGAGGACCCCGATGGGCACCAGGGTGACGCTGATCACCGAGAGGCCGGGAATCGTAATCGGACGCCGCGGCGCAGCCATCAAGACGCTGACCAAGGCCATCGAGGACGATTTCAAGTTCGACAACCCGCAGATCGAGGTCCAGGAGGTCGACGACCCCAACCTCAACGCGCAGATCATGGCCGAGAAGCTGGCCTTCGCGCTGGAGAGGGGCTGGCACTTCAGACGGGCCGGTCACTCCACCGTCCGCAGGATAATGGACTCGGGCGCCAGGGGATGCCTCATCGTCATCATCCGGCAAGCTGACCGGAGAGAGGCACCGCACCGAGAAGTTCAAGGAAGGCTACATCAAGTTCTGCGGTGAGCCCGAAGCTGAAGTTCATCAGCCAAGGATTCGCCGTCGCCAAGCTCAAGCCCGGCGTCATCGGCGTCAAGGTGGAGATCATGGACCCGGACGCACGCTGCCCGACGAGATCGACGTCCTGAGCATGGAAGAGGCGCTGAAGGCATTGCCGGAGATGGCGGACACTGATCGCTCCGAAGGAGCAGAGCGCGCTCGCGGTCGCGGTGCGCTCCGAGGAAGAGGCGGCCGCAGAGGCCGCCAGGCCTTGCAGGAGCAGAGCGCGGACCGAAGGCGAGGAGAAGAAGGAGGCGTCAGGGTAATGGCGCTGCTCAGAGTGAAGGAGATCAAGGCGATGAACCGGAACGACCGCGGCACAAGCTCCGCGAGCTCCAGGACGAGCTCATGCACGAGAGGGGCACGGCAGCGATGGGCGGTGCTCCCGCCAACCCTGGCAGGATCCGGGCGATCAGGACCAACATCGCCAGGATACTCACCGTCCAGAAGGAGGAAGAGAAGTAATGGCTGAAATTTGCTCCGTATGTGGACTGCCAAAAGAGCTGTGCATGTGCGAGGAGATCGCACGTGAACAGCAGACCGTCAAGATATACACCGACAGCCGGCGCTACGGCAAGATCGTCACCGTCGTCGAGGGCTATCGACGACAACGACATCGACATCGACGACCTGGCGCAAGAAGCTGAAGAACAAGTGCGCTGCCGGCGGCACGGCCAAGGACGGCAAGATCGAGCTCCAGGGAGACCACAAGAAGAAAGTGCAGAAAGGCCCTGGAAGAGATGGGCTTCAAGACCGAAGTCAGATGAAGAGCATGAGGAAAAGGGATTTCATGAAACTGGAATTCATTGGTCTGGAGGTTGAGGTCGTCGAGTCGGGCCACCCCGGCTACAAGCAGATCGCCGGCATCGTGGTGGACGAGACGCAAGAACACCTTCACCATCGAGCACTGACGGGAAGGACGTCATGGTCCCCAAGACAGGCAACAGTTTCCAGTTCACATACGAGAGCGAAAAGATCACAGTTCTGGGATCAGAGATTCAGCACCGACCAGAAGATCGGATCAAGAAAATGAGGTGAATCTAATGAATGGTGAGGTCAAAGATATCGGCATTGATGTTAAGGCCCCGAGACCACCTGCGACGACAAGCACTGCCCCTTCCACGGCGAAGCTGCCGGTGAGGGGACAGATCATCGACGGGGTCGTCATCTCCGTCAAGATGAACAAGTACCGCCGTGGTCGAGAGCAACTACCTGAAGTATGACCAGAAGTACGAAAGATACGAGAAGAGGACCAGCCACTACTCCGTCCACAACCCGCCCTGCCTGGGCATCAAGCCAGGCGACCAGGTGCGGATCGTCGGAGTGCAGGCCGCTCAGCAAGACGGTATCGTTCGTCATCGTCGAGAAGAGGTGAATGCCATGAAGGGAATAGCAGGCAAGCAGACCAGAGGAGTCATGCACCGGCACGATCCTCGATGTCATTGACAACACCGGCGCTAAGACCATCAGCGGTCATCGCCGTCCCGGGATACCACGGCGTGGTCCGAAGGCGTACCCGTCCGCCGGCGTCGGCGACATCGTCGTCGCGTCGGTCAAGAAGGGCAACGCCGGAGATGAGGCGGCAGGTCGTCTACGCCGTCATCGTCCGCCAGAGGCGCCCGTTCCGGCGCGCTGACGGGACGATGGTCCAGTTCGAGGACAACGCCGCGGTCATCACCACAGAGGAAGGAGAGACCAAGGGCAGCGACATAAAGGGAGCAGTCGCCAGGGAGGCCGCCGAGAGGTGGCCCCGCATCGCAGCCACGGCCTCGACGATCATCTGAGGTGAGAGAATGGAAAAGAGCAAGCAAGCAAGGAAGCAGAGGAAGGCCCTGTACAACGCCCCGACCCACGTGCAGGCGGAAGACGTGTCCTCCCACCTCAGCGACGAGCTGATGAAGGAGTACCAGCACTCGCGCTCGCTCGGGTCGTCAAGGGCGACACCGTGAAGATCATGCGCGGTGACGAGGGATCCTGGGGCGTGGAGGGTAAGGTCACAGAAGTCAACACCAAGACCGGACGGATCATCATCGAAGGCGTCACCATGCCAAAGGCCGACGGCACCATGAAGGCCCGCTCGGTCCACGCGTCCAACGTCATGATCACCAAGCTGGACCTCAACGACCCGTGGAGGAAGGAGAAGCTCCAGAGAGAAGGAGGTATCCTCATGAGCAACGACATGAAGAGACTGACGGCGCCGCGGAGCTGGCCAGTACCACGCAAGACCAACGTCTGGATCACAAGCCCTCGCCCGGGCCCCACGCGATCGAGGAGAGCATGCCCATGGTGATCGTGCTCCGTGACATGCTCGGCCTTGCGACACCGCCGAGGAAGGTGCAAGCGCATCCTGGGAGATCGCCAGGTGCTGGTGGACGGACGGGTCGTCACCGACCTCCGGTTCCCGGTGGGGCTGATGGACGTGGTGTCCATCCCGAAGATCGAACAGCACTACCGCATGATGCTCGACCGGAACGGCAAGTTGCGCCTGGTCAAGGTGCCGGAAGGCAAGCAGGCCTGGAAGCTGTGCCGCATCGAAGGCAAGACCACCGTCACCGGCGGCAAGACCCAGCTCAACCTGCACGACGGACGCAACCTCCTGGTGGCCAAGGACGCCTATAAGACCGGCGACGTGCTCAAGCTGGAGCTGCCGAGCCAGAAGATCCTGGAGATCTACAAGCTGTCCAAGGGCAACATCGCGCTGGTCATCGCCGGTGCCCACGTCGGCGAGATCGTGGTCATCGAGGAGTACATCGTCACCCGAACTCACGTCCCCCAACCTGGTCAAGTTCAAGGACGGCACGATCGACGGTGAAGAACAACGTGTTCGTCGTCGGCACGAAGGTGCCCGAGATAGACCTGCCGGAGGCGAGCGCGATATGAGCGACGATCATGAGGCAGGCCAAGGTACGAGAAGGTCGTCGTCAACATCGGCGTCGGCGAGGCCGGCGAGCGACTGGTGAAGGCCCAGAAGGTCCTGGAGATGGTCACCAAGCAGAAGCCGAAGATCACCACCGCCAAGGTCACCAACCGAGACCTGGGCGTCAGGGAAGGCATGCCCATCGGGTGCAAGGTCACCCTGAGGGGCGACGAGGCCGAGAAGTTCCTGAACCGAGCGCTGGGGACCAGGGAGCGCAGGATCGCTTCCTATTCCTTCGACCGGGAGGGCAACCTGTCCTTCGGTGTGCCGGACTACACCGATTTCGAGGGCATGAGGTACGACCCGGAGATCGGCATCTTCGGAATGGACGTCAGCGTGGTCATCCAGAGACCTGGATACCGCGTCACGCAGCGCAGGGTCATGAAGCGCCGGTTGCCCAAAGAGCACCGCATGACCCGCCAGGAGGCGATTGTTTTCATGAAGCAGAAGTTCAACGCAGAGGTGGTCGAGTGAAGCCCAAGAAGCAGTTCGGAAGGACCATAGGCTGCACCCGCTGCGGCAGGAAGAGAGGCATAGTGAGGAGGTACGGCATGCATCTGTGCCGCCAGTGCTTCCGTGAGATCGCCCCGCAGATAGGATTCAAGAAGTACTCGTGAGGTGGAAAAAATGCAAAACGATCCCCTTAACGATGCGATGTCGACGATCAAGAACGCCGCCAATGTTGGCAAGAACGAGTGCACCATCAAGCCCTCGTCCAAGCTCATCGGGCGCGTGCTCAAGGTCATGCAAGAATCTGGTTACATCGACCAATTCGAGTTCGTAGAAGATGGAAAGGCCGGCGTGTTCAAGGTGATGCTCGAAGGCAGGATAAACAACTGCGGCGTCATCAAGCCCCGCTACTCGGTGCAGAAGACCGACCTGGAGAAGTGGGAGTCCCGTTACCTTCCAGCCCAGGACTTCGGTGTGCTGATCCTCACGACCACCGCGGGTGTGGTCAGCCACATGAAGGCCAAGGAGCTGGGAGTGGGCGGCAAGCTGCTGGCGTACGTGTACTGAGGTGGATAGCCATGACACTAACTGGTACAATCGAGGAGAAGGTGGAGATCCCCCAAGGCGTCAAGGTCAAGGTAGAAGGGTCCAAGGTAACTGTCTCCGGCAAGGCCGGACAGCTGAGCCGGGACTTCTCCCACCCCAAGGTGAAGATCGGGCTGATCGAGGACAATGTGACCGTCAGCTGCGAGTACCCCAAGGTGAAGGAGAAGGCGATGGTCGGGACGTTCGCCTCGCACATCCAGAACATGATCGATGGAGTGACGGGCGGTTTCGAGTACCACATGAAGATCGTCTACTCCCACTTCCCCATGAAGGCCACGGTGAAGGGCGACAAGTTCATCATCGAGAACTTCCTCGGCGAGAAGAGCCCGAGGCACGCGAACATCATCGGCGAGACCAAGATCACGGTCAAGGGAGCGAGGTGGTGCTGCACGGCATCGATGTCGAGGCGGTCGGACAGACGGCGGCGAACATCGAGCGCGCCTGCAAGATCAGGAACTTCGACCCGCGCGTCTTCCAGGACGGCATATACATCAGTCGAGAAGGCAAGGAAGGTGAAGGCATGAGCAAGTCCAAGAACGAAATCAAGTCCATCGCCGACCTCCCCTACTACAAGGAGGAGTACGGCGCGGTCCTGAAGGAGATGGGCATCGAGACCCCAGAGGACCTGCTGGACGCCCTCACCGACGAGGAGCAGTTCAAGGATATCATCGGCGGCAAGAAGCTCAAGGGCGTCGGCGAGAAGCACGCCGAGCACTGGATCGAGCTTCTGCAGGAATCGCTGTCGCCCGAAGAGACGGAGATAGTGGAGGAAGCCCCCGCCCCGGTGGAGGAGAAGAAGGCGAAGAAGCTGCCCAAGGCGAAGAAGGCGGAGGAGGCCACGACCGAGATCGTGGAGTATCCGGCCGAAGCCGAGGTGGTCCCCGAGGGAGCCTACGTCACCAAGATCAAGCCCGAGCTGGACGCAAGGACAATCGACCTATTGGCGAAGCGCGCCGCCATCGACGACCGCCGGCCAGCCTTCCTGAGGCAGGAATGGTTCCGTTTCGCCCGGCTGGGCGAGGTCTGGAGGAAGCCCAAGGGCATCCACTCCAAGATGCGCCGGCATTACGGCTACCGCCCCCCGATCGTGAGCATCGGCTACGGCAGCCCCAAGGAAGTCCGTGGCTACCATCCCTCTGGATTCCAGGAGGTCATGGTGCACAACCCGGCACAATTAGAGAAGATCAACCCCAAAATCCAAGCGGCCAGGGTCGGCGGCACGGTCGGCTTCAAAAAGCGACTAGCCATCGAGAAGCGCGCCGATGAATTGGGCATCAGAGTACTCAACAGGACGGGATAAGCAATGGACCTTAAGAACCAAAAGCGAATGGCAGCCATCATCCTCAAGTGCGGTGAGACCCGGGTATGGATCGACCCGAACCGGCAGGAGGACGTGGCAGACGCCATCACTCGCGCGGACATCCGAACCGCGATCGAGTCCGGGACCATACGCGCTCTCCCCAAGCAGGGCATTTCCCGCGGCCGAACCCGCTATAGGCTAGCCCAGAAGGCGAAGGGGAGACAGCGCGGACCGGGCAGCAGGAAGGGTACCTCCGGCGCCAGGACGCCGAAGAAGAGGAATTGGATACAGACCATACGCCCCATCAGGGCGGAGCTGAAGCAGTTGCGGGACTCGGACAAGATCACGCGCAAGACCTACCGCGCTTTCTACATGAAGGCGAAGGGCGGTCAGTTCAAGAGCCGCAAGAACCTCATCTCCCACCTCCAGATGGGAGGTCTTCTGAAGGAGGTTAAGTAATGGCCAATGGACCGCGTTACAAGGTCCCCTTCCGCCGCAGGCGCGAAGGCAGGACCGATTATCGGCAGCGCGCCCGCCTGCTCCGGGGCCGGGTCCCTCGAGCGGTGGTGAGGAACACGCTGCGACACACGAGCGTTCAGTTCGTCGAGTACGATGCGAAGGGTGACCGGGTGCTCGCCACCGCCCACTCCAAGGAGCTATTGGAGATGGGATGGGTCGGCTCCACCGGCAACCTGCCCGCTGCCTACCTGACCGGCTACCTGGCCGGTAAGCGAGCGGCGAAGAAGGGCGTGAACGAGGCGGTGCTGGACATCGGGCTGCAGAAGCCGGTGAAGGGCGCCGCTTGCTTTGCCACACTCAAGGGACTGCTGGATGCAGGGCTCGAGATCCCCTATGGGGAGGAGATCCTGCCCTCCGAGGATCGGCTTGAAGGGCAAGCATATCAAGGCCGAGATGGAAAAGATGATCGAAGAGGTCAAGAACCGCATGGAGGCGGATTAAAATGGATTGGACTCCGAAGACAAGGCTGGGCAAGATGGTGCTCAACGGTGAGGTCACCACGATGAGCCAGGCGCTGGCCACCAAGCTGCCCCTAAGGGAGCCAGAGATCGTGGACATCCTCCTGCCGGACCTGAAGGACGAGGTCATCGACGTCAACATCGTGCAGAGGATGACCGACTCAGGGCGGAGGGTAAGGTTCCGCATCACCTGCGCGGTCGGCAACGGCGATGGGTTCGTCGGCATCGGCATGTCGAAGGGAAGGGAGGTCGGTCCCTCCATCAGGAAGGCGATCGACAACGCCAAGCTCAACATCATCGAGATCAAGCGCGGCTGCGGGTCCTGGGAGTGCGGTTGCGGCACGCCCCATTCGCTGCCGTTCGAGGTCGTGGGCAAGGCAGGCTCGGTAGAGGTCCACCTGAAGCCAGCACCGCGCGGCATCGGACTGGCGACTGGAGATGTGGCGAAGAGCTTGCTGCAGCTAGCGGGAGTGAAGGACTCCTGGGGATTTGTGGACGGACACACCAAGACCACTGTGAACTATGCCATCGCCACGTTCGAGGCGCTGAAGAAGACCGCTCAGATCCGTGTGACCGAGGACCAGAGGAACCGCCTGAAGATCGTTTCCGGGCCGGTGAGCGTCCACGTCGCCGTGACGAACGTTGAGCCGGCGAAGGCCGCGGAACCGGTCGCACAGAAGGAGCAGTGATTACATGGCTTACGCAATTGTAAGGGTTCGCGGGCACGCTGGTGTCAACAAGGACATCGAGGACACGATGAAGATGATGAAGCTGACCCGCCCGAACCATTGCGTGGTTCTGCCCCAGAACGATGTCGTTCAGGGCATGCTCCACAAGACGAAGGATTACGTCACCTGGGGCGAGGTGGACGAGACCGTCCTGGCCAAGATGATCAAGTTCCGCGGCAGGATGGTCGGTGACGTGCCGATCGATGACGCGGCGATCAAGGAGATAACGAAGAAATATACTTCGATCATCTCGCTCGCCAAGGCCATCAAGAAGGGCGATATCACCTATGCCTCGTTGGACGGAGTCAAGCCGCTGTTCCGGCTCAGCCCCCCGAAGAAGGGGTACGAGGGCAACAAACGCTCGTACAAAGTGGGCGGCGCGCTGGGATATCGAGGGAAGACCATCAACGAGCTCATTGAGAGAATGTTATAATAGCAATATTACATTCGGGGAATCTGACATGCCAAGCA
Source organism: Methanomassiliicoccaceae archaeon (assembly GCA_963768775.1). GTDB lineage: Archaea > Thermoplasmatota > Thermoplasmata > Methanomassiliicoccales > UBA472 > FEN-33. The sequence continues at coordinate 105,565 of CAVYIY010000005.1, read as the reverse complement.
AGACTAAGAAGTTCAGGGGAAGTCGCACTCATGGCCGGGGCAAGAAGCACGGCAGGGGTGCCGGCCTCCGTGGCGGACACGGAAACGCCGGATTGCACAAGCACAAGGTCATGTACATGCTGAAGTACATGCCCGATCACTTCGGACGGCATGGTTTCAAGCGGCCTCAGGAAATGGTCTCCGCCAAGATAACTCTAAACGTGGGCGAGATCCAAGAGATCCTTGAGAAGCTTACGAAGGACGGTTTCGCCGTGAAGAAGGGCGACAAGACGGTAGTCAATCTCACTGAGATGGGAGTGGACAAGCTGCTCGGTTTCGGGAAGGTACAACAGAAATTCGAGATCGTTGTGTCTGAGACATCGGAGACTGCAAAGCAGAAGATCGAAGCAGCGGGTGGAGCGATCGTCCAGCCACAGTGACGACCTTGTGATTGACCATGGCTGAAGAGAAGAAGAGCCTGCTTTACAGGCTTAAGCCGCTGACGGACAGGATACCGGCGGTCTCCAAGCCGGAAGGGCACGTGCACTTCCGCACCAAAATGCTATGGGTCATTGTCATCCTGGTCTTCTACTTCGTGATGACAAACGTCTTCATCTACGGCCTGGACAAGAGCCGGACCATAGACATCTTCGCTTCCTATCGCGCCATTCTCGCCGGGGCTCAGGGTTCGCTGATGCACCTCGGCATCGGCCCGATAGTCACGGCGTCCATCATCATGCAGTTGTTCGTGGGCGCCAAGATCATCAAGCTCGATCTCTCCAACTCGGACGACAAGGCGGTCTATCAGAGCTCGCAGAAGTTCCTCGTCTTGGTCATGATCCTGGTGGAAGCGGTGCCCCAGGTGTTCGGCTACCTGGTCCCATCCACGGGACTGGTTGGCAACGTCGGGACTAGACCTGGCGCGAATCATAATCGTCCTGCAGCTGTTCATCGGGTCCTACATCGTATTCCTGATGGACGAGGTAGTGTCCAAATGGGGGATCGGGAGCGGCATCTCGCTGTTCATCGCGGCGGGCGTAGCGCAAGCCATATTCACTGGGTCGCTCAACTGGCAACCTAGCGATCTGACCAACCCGGTCAGCCTGACCAATCCGCCTGCAGGCACGATACCGAAGACGCTCTACATCATCAGCCAAACGTCCGCATCGGGCATGACGACGGGCGGCTACGAGCAGATACTGCTACAAAATCCCAATCCTGTCATTGCGCTGATCGGCACGATTGCCATCTTCATGTTCGTTGCCTACGTCGAATCCGTCCGCATCGAGCTGCCTTTGTCCCACGGCGATGCTCGAGGGGCAAGAGGGCGCTATCCGATCAAGCTCATCTACGCATCGAACATCCCGGTCATACTGATGGCGGCATTGCTGGCTAACGTCAGCATGTTCGCGCTGCTATTGTATACCAATGGGGCGTTGAAAGGCCTGCCTCTCGTCGGAGGACAGTGGTGGCTAGGCACCTATACGGCCACGAGCGGTTCCTATCCGACGGCCGGTCTGGCCTGGTACCTGGCGACGCCACGAGGCCTGGGTGATTGGCTCTTGCCATTGCTGTCGCCGGATAGGTACAGCACCCTGGTCTATGGCCATGGCCAATTGCAGCTCATAGCTCGGGTATTGCTGTACCTGGGTGTGATGATCGGAGGCTCGGTCCTCTTCGCCAAGTTCTGGATATCCACCACCAACATGGGGCCGGAGGCGGTCGCGAAGCAGATCGAGTCCAGCGGGCTGCAGATACCTGGTTTCAGGCGGGACCCGAGGGTGCTCAAGCGGGTGCTGGAACGATACATTCCTGTCGTCACCGTGATATCCGGAGCTACCGTAGGTGCTCTTGCGGCGGGCGCAGACCTTATCGGGACGGTGGGCAATGCCTCCGGTACCGGAGTGCTGCTGTCAGTGGGCATCATGATCCAGTTCTACGAGGCGATCAGCCGAGAGCAGATGATGGAGATGCATCCTGTGCTCAGGCAGTTCTTCGGAGGTGAGTGAGCATGGCAGAGCAACCTAGCACCGGAACGGGTTCCGGAGGAATGTTCGGCGGCGGGGCCGGAGGCATGTCCCGCTTCTTCACCATATTCATGTTCATCCTGGCCGTGTTCGTGCTGTTCGACCCGGTGCTGCGAGAGGCATTGGGCAACGTCGTGGGCATGGCACTGGGGCCGCTCATCGGCTTCGGGGGCAACTATCCGACCTTGACGCTCGTCCTCGCCGGAATGTTCATGACCGGGCTCACGGTCGTGGTGCGCCACTTCTTCACCGACTACGTGCAGCAGGCAGAGAGCCAGAAGATCGTGGGCGCCTTCAACAAGGAGCTTCGCCAAGCGAGGTTGGAGAACAACACCTTCAAGACGAAGAAGCTCATGGAAATGCAGCCGAAGATCATGGAGAAGTCCATGAAGATGAGCGGCTCGCAGCTGAAGCTGATGCCGGTAACGATGTTGATCGTAGTGCCCATCTTCGCATGGGTGGCGGTCTTCATGTTCCAGATCACCTCGCCATTGGTCGCCGTGCCCTGGTCCTTTAACGTCGACCTCAACGCCCTCGAACCTCCTTCCCCAACTGGGTGTTGCTCTACTCCCTGATCAGCATTCCATTCAGCCAGATCCTGTCGCGACTGCTGCGTTACTACGACTTCAGAAAGCGTCTTAACGAGATCGCGGCAGGGAATCCATGAGGATCACCATCTCTGGACCCCCAGGGTCCGGCAAGACCACGGTGTGCAAGCTATTGGCGGCGAGGCTAGGCTATCGGTATGTCATTTCTGGCACCGTCTTCCGCGAGATGGCGGCGAAGCTGAATCTGACATTGACGGAGTTCGGGAAGCTCGCCGAAGAGGACCCCAAGTACGACCGCATGATCGATGATTCCATGGTCACCATGGCCGCGGCGGACAGCGACATCGTGCTGGAGGGGCGCCTGGCCGGCCACAACCTCGCCCGGCAGGACATGGTGGCGTTCAAGGTCTATCTCGATGCCGACCCCATGGTCCGCGCGGCCAGGATACTGGAGCGGGAGAAGGGGGACCTCAAAGCGGTGATGGCGGAGATGCTGGAACGCGAGCGGTGCGAAGCGGTCCGCTATGCGCAATGGTACGGCATCGACATAAACGACAAGAGCGTGTACGATTTGATCGTAGATACGAGCGACGTACCGCCGGAGAAGGTGGTGGAGATCATCGTCAAGAAGCTCGAGGGATTCCCACGACCCACATGAGGACCAAGGACCGGGACCCGCTGCAGACGGGATACGGCAAGAAGCCTTCAGAGCGATCCATGGAGGAGCTTCTCGCCGCCGGGCTGATCAACCTCGACAAGCCGATCGGCCCGACCTCGCATCAGGTGACGGCGTGGGTGAGGGACATCCTGGGGGTGGAGAAGATCGGTCACGGGGGGACGCTCGACCCGAAGGTGAGCGGGGTGCTGCCCATCGCCACGGGGAAGGCGACCAAGGCGACGGACCTGGTGCTCCGCTCCGACAAGGAGTACGTCTGCATGATGACCCTGCACCGGGACAAGGACGAGGCGGCGGTGCGCCGAGTCCTGGCGACGTTCCTCGGTGACATCTATCAGGTCCCGCCGGTGCGGGCCGCGGTGAAGCGGCAGGTGCGCGTGCGCAACGTTCACTCGATCAAGGTCCTGGAGCTGGTGGGAAGGGACGTGCTGTTCCGCATCAATTGCGACGCCGGGACTTACATTCGGACATTGTGCGTCGACGTGGGCGAGGCGCTCGGCGTCGGGGCGCACATGGAGGACCTGAGGCGCACCCGCTCCGGCTCGATGCTGGAGCGCGATTCGGTCACGCTGCAGGACCTGAGGGACGCGGTCGTCTACTGGAAGGAAGGCGACGAGACGGCATTGAGGAGCATGGTGAAGCCCTTCGAGATGCTCCTGGAGCCGCTGCCGAAGATCGTGTTGAAGGACAGCGCCATCGACGCCATATGCCACGGTGCCGATCTGGCGGTGGTGGGCATCTCCAAGCACGAGGAGTCGATCCAGAAGGGGCAGACCATAGCATTCATGAGCGCCAAGGGCGAGGGCGTCGGCCTGGGCATCGCTCAAATGGGCGGCGATGAGATGAAGCGGGCGCGGGAGGGCATCGCGGCGCGCACCGACCGGGTGTTCATGGAGACCGGGACCTATCCGAAGATGTGGGAGACCGGCGCCAGCCAGAAACGGCCAGCAAGCGACGCTGAATGATCAATCTCTTATCATTGATATCGAACGCATTAGAACTCGGCCAACGAGCGTTGCTTCCTCTTGAGCGGTATCGCCTCGATCCCCAGCTTGTCCTGGATGCTGACCGCCAGCTCCTCGGCGAATCCATGCGTTGTGTAGACGCGGGAGGGAGAGCAGCCGCGGACGAACTCGATCAGCTCGGGGAAGTCGGCATGGTCTGACAGCGGGAAGCCCTCATCGACCCCGTAAGAGCGCTTCCACCACCCGTCCATCACCCATCCAGTGACGACGGCGAAGCGCATTCCGCGCTTGTGCCAGTAGGAACGGAAATCCGAGGCGCGACCATCCATCGGGCAGATCATGAGGAATGGGCCTTCCATCTTCTCCTGGTCGTAATGCCGGCAGTTGTACGGGTCGCCGCAGCACTCCTCCACGATCTTGGTTGTGCTCCACACCGAGCCGTGAAGGTAGGGCTCGAGGTCGCTGAAGTATCTTGCCAGCACTTGCGACTTTCCCAGAGCGTAGGTCATCAATGCCACTGGATGCCCCTGCGCCAGGTTGTCCTCCACCCAGTCGCGCATGATGCCCGCGATCTTGTCCCGGTGGGGGAAGACGTACCTCGGCCGCCCATAGGTCGCCTCGATGAGCAACGTGTCGGTCTTGACCGGTCTGGCACCGTGCATCCCCATCCTGTCCTGGGGGCAGAGGTCGCCGGTATACAGCACCTTCTGGGAATCCTTGAGCAGGAACATCTGCGAGCCGATGATATGCCCGGCGTCGTGCATCTCCACCCGGTCCGATTGGTCCGGCTCGATGGTGCGCTTCACCCGCTCCGAGGCGCACCTCAGCGTCACCGGCGAAGCTATGGCCTTGTTGACCTCGAAGCTCCTGGGCAGGTGGTCCGAATGGGCATGGGAGATGCAGTTGATGGCGTCGGCCTTGATCTTCCGGGGGTCGAAATAGCACTTCGTCTCGCCGGTGATCTCGATCCCGTTGTTCAGACGGATAAGTGGCGCATCCCCTGCCATCCCAGGAGCAATACCAGCTCTGCTATTTACCTCCACCGACCGGGTCTCCGGAGGCTCGGAAGCGCCTTACTTGGATAGCGCATCCAACATCCTCAGCGCGTTCAACGTGACCCATTTGCTCTCGGCGCCGTTGCTCTCGATCGTCACCAGGTAACGGCCATGATAGCGATTCTCCTGCACCCAGCGGCCGTTCCGCTTCCGTTTGGAGAGCACCAGCTTCTCCGCATCGCGCATCCGGCTATCCTCGCCCCCGGTGCGCAGCAACAGATTCAGCAGTTCCAACAGATCGGTGTTCCACATCAGCGGGAAGCCGAGATCGAGCCACTCCCGCCTGGCAATCGCTCTCGAACCTGGACCTTTCTTGTAGATGTCCTGGACGAGAAAGAACTCCCTGGCATTATCGATCGCCATCCGCATCTCCTCCGTCCTCCTTCCCTCGGGCACCTCGGCCAGCGCCTTCAATGCCTTGGCGACCGACGAGCGGCAGGTATGCTTGCGCCAGCAGTGGTCGTATTGATACGGCCATTCCTTTGATGCGAAGGGCTGGAGGTCGAACCTTTGGTAGCGGGCGATCCACTGCAGGACCTTCTGCACTCTGGCATCGTCGAGCATGCCCAGCCTGACCAGGCAGAAGGCCATGTTGGACGTCAGGCAGGGGATCTCGCTTTCCGGCCTTGCGCCATTATCCGCGCTACCCAGGGTCGAGAATCCTCCGCTGGCCGGGTTCTGGCTCCACTTCAGAACGAACTCGTAGGCGCGCCTTATCCGCGCATCCTGGGGATCGGCGTACAGCTCCGCTAGCACGATCAGGTTCCATATCGTCCCCCGGTACTTGCTGCGCATGTAGAAGTCCTCGGGCCTGCCCCCGTGCCCTTCCGGGGACTGCTTGGCAAGGATCTTAGGGACCGGGCCGATCCGCATTATGTCCCTCTTGGCCTCCTCCACCTCTTCTTCCCCTTCTTCCCTTTTCAGGAGGTAGCGCAATGTGAGATAGCGCACCGTCGGATCGTCCTCCTCCAGCAGCCATTCGACCGCGTCCGCCCTCAAGCGCGATTCCCGTTCTCCCATGTCCCTTCTCGTACCCGCATGGATGAGAATAATGGTTGCGCAATCGGAAACAACCTTGAAGTAGGCAAATCTGGTTGAGGGGGCGATGAGGAAGTCCGCCGGTTATCTGCTCCTGCTGCTGGGAGTGATCTTCTTCTTGTCGTCGATCAGCGGACTGGCTGCCAACTTCATGTCCAGCATCGAGGGCTACATTTTCCTCTACGCAGTGATGATCGTCGGCATCGTGATAGCCTTCTTCGGATTCCAGATAGTAATGAGCCCGGACATCGAGGGCAACACCTTCCCCGCCCACGTCAACGAGTACGAGGTGCTGTGCGAGAAATGCGGGAAGGTCATACCCGTGGATGCGACGATATGCCCCTTCTGCGGCAATCCCATCGTCTGAGCAGGGAAAGGATTAATGCCCCCTCGGTAGGAATATCACGTCCGCAAATGGAGCGGGGCGGCTTGTTCGACAACGAAGAGGAATACGAGAGCGAAGAGGACGTGAAGAACGACGAATGGTTCAAGGACAACTACATCGACCTGATCGATGAGCATCCTCGGGAATGGATCGCGGTCATGGACCAGAGGATCATCGCCATCGGCTCGACCAGGATAGAGGTCGAGGACAAGGCCAAGGCGATCGCCGGCGAGCACGACTACTCGGTGTACTTCGTCAACCCCACCGCCACCGTCACCGACACTGGCTACGCGCCACGCTGAGGCCGCCTCAGCGAGCCTTTGCCGCTTTTCCGCCGGGCCGACGTGTCATCGTTAAATAATTAGAGGTCCGACAAATCCTTGGTGATACGTTGGCAAAAGCACTGCAATTCGCTTGCCCAACATGCGGATGGAGCGTGACCACGCCTTTCGGGGAAGAGGATCTCACGAAGCATGTGATGATGCATAAGGAGGCCCACCACCCCGACATGAAGATAACCGAAGACCAGTTCCGGTCGAGGGTGAAGGAGGTCGACATCGTGATGCCTCCGATGAAAGGGAAGATCACCCAGAAGGAAGAGACCGAGGCCTGGAGATCGCAGGAGAACATCGGCAAGCGCTTCCGATCGGATAAAAAGGAGTAGGGACGCCGTAGGCCTCCCCGCTCATTACCAGGAGCTGGCCCCCTCCCCTCGGGCCAGCGTTATCCTTTTTTTGAGGGCGCTGGTTTCCGGCTTCTAGCTCACTTTCGGGCATCTCCCCCCCGCACCGATTTATAACGTGCAACCCCAACTGAGCTAGGGGAGGTCGAGATGACCCACTACACCGAAGCAGGCCTGCCGCAGGAACCCAGCATCGAGATGAGCGCGGCCGAGACGCAGCGTGGCGCTCGGCCCGGCGCTGCCGCGGAGCGTCGACACCTCCATCGCCGCGCTGGACGCCTTCATCGGCGGATTCCCGTCCTCGCAGGTGACGCTGATCGACAGCTCCGACCGCCTGCTGTTCGACATGGTGCACCTGCTCTGCATCAACCAGGTGGTCGGCGACGGACGGGAGGTGGTGTGGGTGGACGGGGGCAACTCCATCAATCCTTACCACATGGCGGGGCTGTGCAAGCGCCAGCGCGTGAACGCGCAGGAGGCGCTGGAGAGCATTAACGTCTCTCGGGCGTTCACCGCCTACCAGATGGTCACCCTGATCGACGAGATGCTCGAGCCAGAGCTGGAGAGGACCGGGGCGGGCATGCTCATCGTCTCCTGCTTCCCCGACCTGTTCCAGGACAAGGACGTGCGCTGGTCCGAGTCGCTCCAGCTGATGCAGCGCTGCATCGCCGCCATCCAGGGTGTCACCAAGCGGCACGACGTGATCACGCTGATCACGAACTTCGGGCTGTCGAAGCTGCTGTTCAAGAAGAGCCTGCGCAGCCTGATGTACTCCTCCGCGGACCGGGTGCTGCGCATCGAGAACGCCTCCCGCGCCGCCCTGCGCCTCAGCCTGGTGAACGAGGACAGGAGCATGATGTACCACCCGGTGCCGTACTACCAGAGAACGCTGGACGAGTTTTCCGTCAGATGAGCTTTGAGCGTTCTAACAGGTATTAAATATCGACGGGGAAGATGACATTCGAAGGATGAGATCCTATTCAAATGGTGCGGGAGAGGAATGAGCCGTGAAGGAGCGGGGGATTTGGAGCGAACAGTGAAGATTGCCCTGCTCCGACCTGCGCCGATTGCTGCGTCGTTGATAGCGATCATAATGCTCGTTCTACTCTCAACAGCCTCTCAGCATCGAGGCAACTGAAGCTATTAATGGACAATGGGGGCAATTCAGAGGAGGCCCATCTAACAGAGGCGTGTTCGATTCGAGCATTAACATAACCGAGGGAAAGATTGCCTGGACAGTAGATGCTCCCTTCTGTGGGGCACCATTTGTTCCCGATGAGCGAGGTGGGCTAGTAATCGCTAGCGATGGCGGTGACGTTTCAAGTCTCCGAAGCGACGGCAGTCAGCGATGGACCGTGTATCTAAATGCCCAAATCAGCCAACCACCGATGATTCTCCCAAATGGCACGATATTGGTCGGCACCGACATCTTCGGCGATCAAGGTCTATATGCTATTGGCTCGGAGGGGGGGTTCTATGGAGATTCACCGGATTGAATCGGGCAACAAGTGCACCGGTTGCTCTTAGTAGTGGATCAATCGCTGTGTGCGGATTGGTGGACAACACAACAGCCGATCCGCGTCTCTCCTCGCTGCAATCCACGCAAATCGGGGTCTTCGTTGTCAACTCAACTGGCTCCTTAGACTGGTTCTTTTCTCTAAACGGGAGCGGTACGTCAGTGATCGCAGTATCCACCAATGATACACTATTCGTTCCCACGGAGTATGGCGTAACCTGCCTATCAGCAGAAGGCGTTCTTCTGTGGAACTGGAGTTCATCGCACCACACAAATGGAGGCGCTGCTATAGTCTCCATACTGGACGGCAATTCGCTCCTGTATGTATCCTCCAACTACTTGGCCCGCATCGGTGTGAATGGAACAACGGCCTGGGACAAGATCGATGCCTCTATTGGAGGATGGACCTTGCCTGTGGTTTCGAATGAGGGCAGAATATTCATTACGTCCCATGAAGGATATCAAATCCAATGCCTGGATGGAAATGGCACGGTGATTTGGATAACCAATGTAACAGACCCATTGGGATTCTTGCCAATCATGTCGGCGGATGGAATTCTGATCGTGCTCCATGGCATAACAGTATCCGGTATGGATATGCAGGGGCAATTCATCTGGAACGTCACATTGCCGAATGCACACATCGGCGGAGATTTTGCGACATTTATTAGTGTGCTGAAAGGGGGAGAAGTGGCCGTTTTGCGAGTCGGCAGTGTCTCTCAACTGTATGCAATAGTCAATAATACTGCTGGCGGAGATGATCAAATCTCCTTCTTGGCCCTGCCAATCGTTGTGGGCATAATAATGGTCGCAGGATTGCTCTTTTTCCTGACCATTCGGAACAGAAGAAAGACGATTTAAGGCATCTAGAAACATCCGCGTTAATGGCTGATCGATAACTTCAGTATACATACTTCAAGAATCAGTGGGCTCTAATCGTTGGGCGAGAGAAGGAACATCTTTTCCGCCATGCTGCAATTTGGCGAAGATCATAATACTCGATTTCTATCATCCCCCCCCTTCTTCTCGAACTCTCCATAGTTCTGGGGACGACCGAAAACTGGATTATCCACGAATGAAAATAGTACGTCACGATGAAGCCGTTCGAGAAGATTCTTATCCCAACCGATGGAAGCGAGAATGCGAACGTTGCGGCCGCTCAAGGACTGGCACTGGCCAAGCTCATGGGCGCTAAGGTGACTGCGATGAGCATAGTGGATGACGGCTCCCTCTATGCCAACAGAGGCTTCAGGAGGGCCGCGGTGGACAATATCTCCTATCTGGAGGAGGAAGCAAACACCGCTGTCGAACAAGTCTACCAGGAAGGCAAGGGGATGGACATCGAAGTCACGAAAGTGGTCAGGCAGGGTGTTCCGGCCAACGAGATCATCGAAGCATCCAGGGACTACGATCTGATCGTCATGGGAACGTTCGGACACACAGGGCTGCCCCATCTCCTCATGGGGAGCGTTGCAGAGAAGGTCGTCAGGTTCGCTTCTTGCCCAGTCCTGATAATAAGGACTCACAAAGAATGATGAGAATGAATAGCATAAGCCGGACAATCCTTCTTGAGCCAACCCCTCCATATGATTTTGACCTGAGCGCGAAGATCTTTTCGGGTGGCGATAGACAATTCCGCGCGTTCAACGATGGAACGTTCTGGCAGATGCTAAGGGTCGATTCCGGGCCGTTCTTGTGCCGGATTCGTTCGATAGGGAATATAGACAGGCCGCTGCTGGATGTTCAAACGTATTTTGTTCATACTTCAGACTATGATCAGGATCAGGTTGAGAGCAAAGTGAACGCACTACTAAACCTCCAGCTGGACCTGAGGCCTTTCTATCGAATTGCCTCCAGAAATGATCCTGTCCTCACCCAATTGGTACTCAAGCTCAAGGGGTTAAAGAGCCCAAGGACCGAAACCGTTTTCGAAGCTCTGGTCGATTCGATAATCGAACAACAGATCTCATTGGATGTGGCTAGAGTCCTGCAGCTCAGACTGATAAAGAGATTCGGGGAGAGGGTGAAGATCGATAATGCGATCTACTACGCCTTTCCGCAACCCGCGTCCTTAAGCAAGGCGACGATCGAAGAAATGCGCAATCTGGGGCTTAGTATTCGGAAGGCAGAGTACATTCGCGATTCGGCGAAGGCGGTGGTGGAGGGCAGGATCGACTTGGAATCATTTCGAGGACGTTCAAGTCCAGAGGATATAATCGAAGAATTGACCAATCTTCGAGGCATTGGCCCCTGGACCGCAGAACTGGTAATGATCCGAGGTATGGGGAGGTTCGACGCGATTCCAGCGGACGACGTGGGCATAAAGAGGACCATTTCTCGCTTCTACTTCGACGGCAAGGCTACTTCCGCCAGCCAGGTGAGATCGCTCGCATCCAAATGGGGGAAGTGGCGTGGGCTGGCATCATTCTACCTGATCATGGCCGAACACAACGGCATAGAGCTCTAGCCTGCCCATTCCTAGCAACATTAATCCATTGATGCAATAATGGACAATATATGCCTGAGCTCAAGACCGTTGAGAACGTTGATGTGAAAAGGTACATGGGGACCTGGTTTGAAATAGCGAAGTTCCCGCAAAGGTTCGAGAGAGGATTGGTTGGCGTAACAGCAGACTACTCGCTGCTTCCGGACGGAAAGGTCAGAGTATCGAACAGTGGCTACGAAGGAGACTTCAACGGCAGATTAAAGACGGCCAAAGGCAAGGCCCGGGTGGTCGACACCGCGACGAACGCGAAACTCAAAGTGACATTCTTCTGGCCTTTTTCCGGCAACTACTGGATACTTGAGCTTGGCAAAGATTACGAATACGCCGTGGTGGGCGACGAGTCCCGCAAGTATCTCTGGATACTCTCAAGGACGCCTCAGATGGATGAGGCTGTGTACGGCGAGCTGCTCAAGCGCATACAAGCCAAGGGCTTCGACGTATCCAAGTTGGAGAAGAACCCGCAGAAGCCCACCTAGTGAGGTACCACTTTCAGGCATCTCCCCTCCTCCGCCATTTATAGCCTCTTAGCAGAACGGTAGGCGGGATTGAAAATGGGAAGGACAGTGCCGACGTACCGCATGACGCTGGAATCGATCATCCAGAGCTGGAGCGACTACCGGAAAGCGTTGCCGAAGGACGACCGCGAAATCTTCGACGAAATGACCAACAAGGCGCGGATGCACGCCTCCGCCTCCACCTATGCCACGTTCACCGATCCGGTGGAGGAGGCGCTACTCTCCATCCTCCTGGAGCAGGAGAAGGAGCTGCTCCGGCTGAGGAAAGGCGGCACATGAAGGGCTGGATACTGGACTGCTATCCGGACCAGCAGCGCGACTGCATGGTCGTCTGGCTCAAGACCGAGCACGGCATCGAGCGGCTGGTGGACCGGCACTTCATGCCGTCGTTCTACGTCCGCTCCGCTTCGGACGAGGCTCTGCGCAAGGTCGCAGCCGACCTGCGCATGATCGACGAGCCAGATACGGGCATCGAGATGCACAGCACCCTGATGCACCCCGAGCCGATGCCGTTCCTGCGCGTTACGCCGGGGGACTACGCCTCCCTGGGGCAGACGGCCAGGCTGGTGGACGCCTGGGGCCGCTACCGCGAGCACAAGCTGTATAACGTGGATTTGCGCCTCGACCAGCGCTACTTCCTGCAGCACGACATCTTCCCCATGGGCCTGCTGGACGTTGGGACGACGTACCGCATGCTCGACTCCCAGGACCGGATCATCTACCCCGTTCCGGAATTAACGAAGGCCGAGCTGAAGGTGAGCGTACGCGCCTCCCGGGGCATCCCGGTGCCGGACGATGTGATCGAAAGCGTGCGGTTCGACGACGTGCTACTCGACGGAACGGAGGAGAGCATCCTGGAGGAGCTGCAGTCGCTCGTTCGTGATCGCGACCCGGACGTCATCTACACCGAGGGCGGCGACGCGTTCTACATGGAGTACCTGACCAAGAGGGCGGAGGGGCACGGAATCGCGCTCGACCTGGGCCGGGAGGCGGGCTTCCGCAAGGCCAAGGAGAAGAGCTTCTTCACCTACGGCCGCATCATGTACAAGCCGCCGGCGCACAAGCTGCGCGGCCGGATCCACTTGGACACGGACGGCTCGATAACGTACACCAAGAGCGGCATCTACGGACTGATCGACATCTCCCGCCTCAGCCTGATCCCCGTGCAGGACCTGGCCCGCCTGTCGCCCGGGAGCGCCATCAGCGCCATGCAGATCAACCAGGCGGTGAGGGACGGGCACCTGGTGCTGTGGAAGAAGAACCTACCCGAGGGCTTCAAGACCGCCGGGGCGCTGCTCCTCTCCGACCGCGGCGGCTTCATCTACGAGCCGAAGGTGGGCATACACGAGCGCATCGCCGAGGTCGACTTCGCCTCGCTCTATCCGAGCATAATCGTGCGGCACAACATCTCGCCGGAGACGCTGATGTGCTCCTGCTGCCCCGCCTCCTCGCGCGTCGTGCCAGGCATCGGCTACTGGACATGCGAGAAGCATGTCGGGCTCTTGCCGACGGTGCTGGCGCCGGTGATCAAGCGCCGGCTGGAGCTGAAGCGGCTGATCAAGGAGAACGCGCCGAACAAGGAGATATACGACCAGCGCGCCCAGCTGCTGAAGTGGCTGCTGGTCACCTGCTTCGGGTACACCGGCTACCGCAACGCCCGCTTCGGCCGGATCGAGTGCCACGAAGCGATCAACGCTCACGGAAGAGATATCCTGCTCCGCGCCAGCGGCATGGCCGAGGAGCGGGGGTTCAGCATCCTGCACGGCATCGTCGACTCGCTCTGGCTCGAAGGCGATGGGGACGTGGGTGCGTTCTGCCGGGACGTGGAGCGGGAGGTGGGCATACCGCTGCACCTCGATGGCGTCTACAAATGGATCGTCTTCCTACCGTCGATAGCCACCGGCATCGGCGCGCTGAACCGCTACTACGGCCTGTTCGAGAGCGGGGAGCTGAAGCTGCGGGGCATCTTCCTGCGGAAGAGCGATACCATCGCGCTCGCCCGGTCACTGCAGGACGACATGCTGGCGGTATTCTGCCGCGCCTCCGATATCCAAAGCTTCAAGGCGCTCATCCCGGAGGCGCTCGGGGTCCTCGACCGCTACCTAGACGATCTGCGAAACGGAAAGACGCCGCTGCAGCAGCTGATCGTGCGGCATAGAGTGTCGAAGGAGCTGGAGGAGTACACCCAGTTCAACGACTCCTACGCGGCGCTGAAGCAGATGAGCGAGCAAGGCTTCGACGTTCCACCGGGTCGGCCGGTGGAGTACGTCGTCTGCGACGGCGAGAGCAAGAGCATCTGGAATCGGGTCAAGGTGGCGGCGTTCCTCGACGGCAGCGAGCGGTACGACGCCGGCGAATACGCCAACATCCTGTTCCGCGCCACCGCCGACCTGCTCCTCCCCTTCGGCTGGAGCTTCGAGGCGCTCAGCGAGCGTGTGGCCTAACCGCCTAGCGCGAGCAGCAGCTGATCCCGCCAGCCGAAGTAGAAGAGGATGAGCGGCAGCAGCATCGAGCCGGTGAGGTGCACCCTGCCGATGCCCAGGAGCGGAGGGAGAAGACCGAGAACGCTGGCGCTGACGAGAAGGATCAGCCCGGAGAGGCCGTTGAACAGCGCCACCAGGGTCAGTATGAAGACGAGAACGACGATATTCAGCGGCAGCAGGTTAACGCCGCCCAGCTTTCTGGCGACGAGGGCGCCCAGCCGCAGCGTGGCGAAGTAGCCGAGGACGGAGCCGATCAGGGTGGCGAGCAGCAGCATCAGGAAATCGGCGGAGAGCGGCGCTGCGACGGCACCCAAGCCCTCCAGCCCCAGCACCTGCATCACCGTCAGCAGCGCCCCGGTCCGGCCCTTCGCCAGAGTCGCCAGCGCGATCAAGCTGAAGACCGCTGAGGAAGTGCCGACGGCCGAGACCATAACGATGAAGCGCTTGGCGCCCTCCTCCCGGTCAGAATCGCCCCGTCTGGAGAACAGGGAGGCGATCACCGTCCCAGTGGTGGAGGAGATCCCGGGCAGCCAGCCTGCCAGGAAGCCGGCGGCGGTGCCCTTCAGTCCGTCGCCGAACGAGACGGACGCTTCCCCACCCCCTTCCTGCTGCGGCACCGGCCGCGAGCGTAAGGAGAGCAGGAGCGAGGGGAAGCCGAACAACCCAGTGAGCAATGGGAAGAGCACGCTCTGCCGCATACCTGGATAGACTTCCGAGAGGGGCAGCTGCACGTTCATCGCCAGGAAGCCCAGCCAGCCGGAGGCAAGGAAGAGCGCGAGCGCGAACAGAGGGGTGAGGGTCGGCCTCCTCCGCACCGCCCAGACACCTTCTGCGATAACGTTCATCCCAGCCCTTGCAGAGATGCCAAGAACCTTCCACGTCCCGAATTGGTTCTTAAGCAGGAAACCGCGCATCGATTGCCCGACGACGCGTCCGGAGATCCGGCCGGGTGAGCGGTCGATCGGCAGAGGGAGGGCAGTGATTATCGTCCCCTCTTCCGCGATCGATCCGAGCCTTGAATCAAGGGCCGTGCAGACCTTCTTCGATCGAGCTTCGGAGGCGATGAGAAGGACGGAGACAAGGAGCAGGAAGTACGGGATCGCTAGCTCAATGGCCCATTCGCATCCCCAGGCGGAGAGCATAAAGAGTTGCAGGGGGACTGCGAGCAGCAGCGCCACCATCGCCCCGATCAGGCTGCCGGTGGCGGCGCAGGCCAATGCCGCTCCGCTCTGGCCAGCCAGGAGCAGGCGGTGCGCCGGCAGCACGGAGAGCACCTTGCTTTCATCTGGAATCCCAAGGAACAAGGATGGAAGGAAGTCGACGAACGAGTGCGTCACGGTGGCGGCGATTATCAGGACCGAAAGGAGCAAAGGGGCGAGCTCCGGCCCTAGGCCGAATCCCGAACATAGGAAGATGATTCCGCCCAGAAGCGGAGCGCTCGCAGCAAGGAGCAGCAGCGCCAGGGTGTTGACGTGCATGCCAGGGACCAAGCCGCTGCCCATGCCCAGTAGCGAGCCGAGCACGGCGAAGAGGAGCACGACCAGCATCGTCCCTGGGTCCATGGGCGCATTTCCGCCTGCGGCGAAATCAGCAAGGCCACTACTCTCAGCATTCGGAACAAGCACCTTTAATTGCCTGTGGCTCCGATGTCGTGGGGCAAATGAAAGAGGTTATCGTCGCCGAGGGGCTGACCAAGAAATTCGAGGACCTGACCGCGGTGGACGGCATCAGCTTCGCCATCCACGAAGGCGAGTGTTTCGGCTTCCTCGGTCCGAATGGTGCCGGTAAGACTACCACCATCCGCATGATCCAATGCGTCTCTCCGGTCACATCGGGCAAATTGAGCGTCCTCGACATGGATGTGAACAAGGACCAGCGGCGGATCAAGGCTGTTCTGGGCGTCGCGCCGCAGGAGGACAATCTCGATCCGGATTTTACCGTAATCCGGAACCTGGTGGTGCACGCGCGCTACTTCGGCATCGAGCGAAGCGTGGCGGAGAAGAGGGCATGCGAGCTCCTGGAATTCATGCAACTGACGGAAAAAGCGGATGTGCTCATCCCTAAGATCTCTGGGGGAATGAAGCGCCGCCTGATCATGGCCAGGGCGCTGATCAACGAACCGAAGCTCCTCATTCTCGACGAACCAACCACCGGTCTCGACCCGCAGGCCAGGCATTTGATCTGGGACAAGATAAGAGAGCTGAAGAAGAAGGGCGTAACCGTCATCATCACCACCCATTACATGGACGAGGCGCAGCAGCTCTGCGACCGATTGGTCATCATGGAGAAAGGCAAGATACTGGTCGAGGGGGAGCCGCAGCAACTCATCGAGGGCCAGGTGGGGCGGGGGGTGGTGGAGGTCGTCAACCCGGAGGAGGGCGCGGAAGAGATCTTGCGCCGCAACGGCTGGACCATGGAAAAGACCATCGATCGCATCTTCATCTACACCAACGACCGCCGAGCGGTCAGGGAGAAGCTCCTCCAGGATCTGCCCAACGCAAACGTCATCGCGCGCGATGCCACCCTGGAGGACGTCTTCCTCCGGCTCACCGGCAGAGGGCTGAAGGAATGAGCATCATCCGGAACATCTCTTGGCGCTCGATGACAGTATGGGCGCGCAACAAGGACGTGTTCTTCCTTACCTGGAAAACGAACTTCCTGCCGCCCTTCCTCGAGCCCATCCTCTACCTCCTGGCCATGGGCTTCGGGTTCGGCATGCTGGTGAACGCTTTGCCGGCGCCGTACAATAAATTCAGCTACGCGCAGTTCCTCGGACCAGGGCTGATCGCCATCTCCGCCATGTACGGCGCGTTCTTCGAATGCACCTACGGCTCCTTCGTGCGCATGCATTACCAGAAGACGTTCGACGCCATCGTCGCCACGCCGATCAGCATGGAGGAGGTGATCACCGGGGAGATACTCTGGGGTGCGACAAAGAGCGTGATCAACGGCACCATCGTAACCGTTGTCATCCTCGTCTTCGGACTGGCCACCCTGCCCGGCGTGCTGCTCATCCCGTTCGTCGCGCTGCTTGCAGGATTGGCCTTCGCCGCCATGGCCATGATCTTCACTGCGCTGGTCCCGAACATCGACTCTTTCAATTATCCATTCTTCCTGTTCATCACGCCGATGTTCCTTTTCAGCGGCACCTTCTTCCCGCTGACCGTGCTTCCCACCGCCGTTCAGGAGGTAGCCTTGGCGTTCCCGCTGACGCACGTGGCGACGATGATGCGCGACTTCTCCTTGGGTACTTACTCCTATGCCGACCTCTGGGGGTGCATCTACTTGATCGTGCTCACCGCCATCTGCTTCTACGCGGCAATCTACCTGATGAAGAGAAGACTGGTCAACTGAGGACGACCAGCTTGCCGTCCCTAACCTTCACCTTCACCAAGGTCTTGATCACGATGCCGAGCTCCTTCTCGATCTTCTCTCTCTCATCGCCCTTCTCCACCACCACGATGACATCCACTATCTCGGCGCCGATCTCCCGCAGCCCCCGGACGACGGCCTTGATGGTCCCGCCGGTGCTCATGACATCGTCGACCAGGACCACTCGCTCCCCCGGCTTGATGTCGTTGATGAACATCTCCCTCTGCGCATAGCCGGTCCATTGCTTTATCTCCAGTTCCCCCGGCAGGCCGTAGCGCCGTTTCCGGAGCACCGCATAAGGGATGCCCAGCTCCAGGGAGAGCGGGACCGCCAGAGGGATTCCCATCGCCTCCGGCGCCACGATCAGGTCGCAATGGAAGTCCCCCACCTCCTTGATCGCGTCGAGTGTCTCGGCGAGCACCATCGGGTCCATTCTCGGTACGCCATCAGTTATCGGGTTGACGAAGTAATCGTAATCGTTCATGCGCACGACCGGCGCGGCCTCCAGGCACTTCTTCAGTCTCTCAAGCATCGACTAAATGATTCTAATCTCGGTCTATTAAGATTCTGGTGCGATGCAACAGATCATGCAGTCTTCATCCAGAGGCGGCCGGTGCGCTTCGCTTTATTCTCGGCCTCCAGGAACTTTAGCGTCCCGCGCACCAGCTCCTCGCTGACATCGATCTGGAATTGCTCCTTGAACGCCTGCCGGATCTCCTGCTCGGTCTTTCCCTCGTACAGGGTCTTCGGCAGCAGCGTGCGCAGATCCTCATGCAGATTCCAGGGGAAAATGAACCAGGTCCAATCGTTCTCCGGCACCTTCACGGAATAGAAGTCCGGCTCGATGGTCGAATGGGAGATATGCAATAAGGTGGTGGTCTTAATCTCCTTGGGCTTCATCTCCTTGATGTGGGCGACCGCCAGTTTGAGGCTCTCGCCAGTATCAGTGATGTCATCGACGATCAACACCGTCTCATTCGCGATGTCCGCGTTCAGCTCTTGGGTGAGAAGCGCTTTCCCGTTCTGATTGGCGGTGATGCCCCAATGCTCGGTCTTGACAGCATATAGTTTCTTCACGTGCAGGTAGTCGCATAGCAGCCGCGCCGGTATCCAGCCGCCTCGCGTCAGGCCGATTATGACGGTCGGCGTGCAGCGGCAGTCCTGGATCTGCCTTGCCACGTCCAGCGTCCATTTCGAAATCTCATCGTAAGTTACCAGCTTGCATTTGAACTTCTCAATTTCCGCCATGGCTAACCATCCTGAGCAACCTTATCGAATCATGATGAAAGTGACCGCACCATTACGAACATAGGAGGAGAAAAAGGCTTTCGCATCCTGCCGATGAATCCTCTCGAAAGCGCGGAAACGCCCGACGCCCATTTTCGGAGCACCCAGGGAACCGTTAATAACCATCGAGCCGATGATGGACGGCATATAAGGCAGGATGGGGACCGAGTGATCGACGGAGAGGGCCACATTGGGCGGGTTTTCGGGAATCGGGTAATGGAGATCAGGTTTCGGACCCCAGGCACAGAGAAGCTCCAGGTAGGGGAGATGCTGGTGGTGGAGGACGAATCCTCGGAAACCATGTACCTCGTTCGCACCATGGACATCGAGCATGGCGCAGACATGGAAGCTCCAGATTGGATGGAGCGCGAAGCGGGGCTGATGCTTCATAAAGACTCATCTCAGGAGAAGGTGGTCATCGATAACCTGCTTGACCGGCTATACAAGGTAGGGGTGAGCACGCCCCTAGGATACATCGAGAATAACGTCTTCCACAAGACCAAGTCCATCCCCACCCATTTCTCCCGGGTCCGGCGGACATCCTCAGAGGATTACGATTTCCTGAAGCAGTACCTGGGGGACGTGGAGGTCGGCCATCTGCGATCCGGCGATCGCGTCCTCGATCTTCCGGTGGGCTTCTCGGGCAGGGCCATGCCCTACCACATCGGCATCTTCGCCACCACCGGGATGGGGAAGAGCAACCTGATGAAGAATCTCGCCCTGTCGTGCATGAAGCTGCGCCAGTATGGCTTCCTCATCTTCGACCCGCACGGCGAGTACTATGACGGGGGCGAAGCGGGGAAGAAGGGGCTAAGGCACGTGGCCTTCAAGGATGGTCTGGAGGTCTTCTCGTCAAGGAAGCTAGATGGCCCGTACAACAGCCTCAGGATCTCCGCCATGGAGATCGAGATCGACGACCTCGCGAACCTCTACGAGTTCACCCAACCTCAGCTCGAGTGCCTGCAGGCGGCCCAGTGGAAGTACGGCAACCGCTGGCTGCTCGAGTTGAACCAGAAGGAGGTCTCGGCCATCAGCCAGGACCTGCAAGGAAGATTCCATGAAGGCTCCATCAACGTCATCAAGCGGCGCCTGGACAACATCTTCCGCTTCGAGCTCATCACCACCGACGAGAAGTTCAGCATCACCTCCAACATCCTCAACTGCCTGCAGAACGGCAAGGTGGTGCTGATAGATACCAGCAACATGTTCGAAGCCGAGGAGCTGCTCGTTTCGACGGTACTGACGAGAGCGATATTCGAGAGGAACAAGTCGCTCTACGCGGACAAGGAGAAGTTCGACAAGATGCCGCCCCTGCTCATCGCCATGGAGGAGGCGCAGCGCGTGCTCTCGCAGGCGAAAGGGCACCATCTTCTCCCAGATAGCCAGAGAGGGGCGCAAGTTCAAGGTCGGCCTATGTGCCATATCGCAGCAGCCGAAGCTGATCAACGAGGAGATACTCTCGCAGTTCAACACCCTCTTCATCCTCGGGCTGGCGGACAAGCGCGACCGGGACATCCTGCGCAACAGCGCCAAGCAGGACATCTCCATGCTCGACAACGAGATCCAGATGCTGATGCCGGGCGAGACCTTGATCGCATCACCATTCACCCCGTTCGCGGTGCCGGCGAAGATCCATTTGTTCGAAGAGTACGTGGAAGCGCAGAACCTGATGGCGGCCGAGGCGGAAGCCGCGAAGCTGAAGAAGGCCAGCACCGACAAGAAGTTCTTTTGAACCGGAATCGGGAGACACTTTCGAGCCACCGTGGCAAAGCGATTTTAACGCTCTAGCTCCATGGGGACGCTAGCTTGCGAGGCCAACGTAGCATGCGCATCATACACGTCTCCGACACTCATCTGGGCTTCTCAGCCTTCTCCAAGGTCGACGAGGCGAGCGGACTGAACCTGCGCGAGATGGATTTCTATAGGGCGTTCGTGGAGTTCGTTGACTTGGCGCTCAAGGCGAAGCCGGACCTGGTGTTGCATACCGGCGACCTGTTCGATTCTGTCCGCCCTTCGAACCGCGCTCTTTCGCTGGCACTGGAGCAGCTGCTGCGCTTCTCCGAAGCGGGAATCCCGGTCGTTCTGATTGCCGGAAACCATTCCACCCCGAAATTGCGCGAGACTGGCAGCGTGTTCAGGCTCTTCGAGCACCTGAAGGACGTGTATCCGATCTATCAGGGCGAGTACGAGCGGCTGGACATCGGCGAGGCGACGGTCCACGCGCTCCCCCATTGCGAACCGGAGACGATGATCAAGGAACTGACCAAGTTCTCCCCTTCCAAGAAGAAGTACAATCTGGGGATGCTCCACGCGGGCGTCTCCAGCCTGAGGATGTTCCGCATGGGCGAGTTCAACGAGTCGATCGTGCCGTCCTCGATGCTCCGCACTGACCTCGACTACTTCGCCCTGGGCCATTATCACAATTACTGCGACGTCACCAAGAACGCCTATTATTCCGGATCGAGCGAGCGCCTCTCTTTCGCGGAGGCGGGGGAGAGCAAGGGCTTCGTGCTCGTCGACCTGGCGAAGAAGAAGAGGGAATTCAAGGAGCTCCATTCCCGCCCGATGATCGACCTGCCGCCGATTGATGCGCGCACCCTAGACGCGGTCGGCCTCCGCTCCGAGATCTCCTCCCGACTGCAGAACCTCGACCTGGAAGGCAAGCTGGTGCGCATGCAGATCAAGTGCGTCCCGTCGAGCCTCTACAAGTCGATCGATTTCCACTGGCTCCGCTCGCTCACCTCGTCGGCATTGCACTTCGAGCCGAAGCTCGACCTAACGCCAGAGAACGCCTCCGTGCAATCCTCCGGTGCTAGCATCGATTCGCTGGAGAAGGAATGGGTCTCGTTCCTCGAGTCTCATCCAGTGGAGCGGACGAACAAGGACAGAATCCGCGAGCGCGGACTTCACTACCTGCAGGAGGCGGAAGAATCAGATTGAGATACCTGGAACTGCGCAACTACCGCAAGTTCCGCTCCTCGGCCATCGAGTTCCCTGACGGTGTCGTCGGCATCCTAGGCCAGAACGGCGTGGGCAAGTCCACGCTGGTGGAGGCCGTCGCCTGGGCCCTTTACGGCAACGAGAAGATGATCGTGCGAACCAACAAGGAGAGCATCCGCAACGCGGGGGCCGGCGCGAACGAGGACACCGCCGTCAACCTGGTATTCGAGATCGCCGGCGACGAGTACAAGCTCTACCGGGCGATGCGGGGCCGGTCGAACGCCGTCGATGCCTCCCTGACCGTGAACGGCCAGCTCAAGGCGAGCGGCGAGAAGGGCGTCACCCAGGCGATCGAGAAGCTGCTGGGCATGGACTACAAGGCATTCTTCATTTCGGTATTCGCCAGGCAGAAGGAGCTGAACGCGCTCTCCATACTCAATCCGGCCGAGCGGAAGAAGCTGGTCCTGCGCATGCTGGGCGTGGACCGCCTGGACGAGGTGGTCAGCACCATCGACCGCGACCTCAACCTGTCGAAAGCCGGACTGGATGTCCTGCAAAGGGACCTGGTGACCCCGGAAGGGATTAGCCGCAGGGACCAGGAGCGGCAGGGCATCGGCCTCATCGAAGAGGGGGTTCTCGGCCTCGGCAAAGAGGTGGACGCCCTCCAGGCGCAGCTGGACGGCATCAACGGGCAGATCGTTCTCGCCCGGTCCGAGAGGGACGGCTTGACGAAGAAAGACGAGAAGCATCGCGACCTGCAAACGCAAGCAGTCCGTTGCGAGGCGGAGCTCAAGGCCGTCAACGAGGCGATCGGCCGCATTGACGTTTCCCTCTCCTCGCTCCGCTCCAGGCAGCCCGAACTAGCAATCCTGGGTCCGGAAGCGAGCAAGTACGATGAGCTGACGAAGGAGAAGGACGCCCTTGACCAGCTGCTGAAGCGGGCGGAGCAGCGCAAGTCCCTATTATCCGTCCTGGAAGCATCGAAGAAGAAGATCGCCGGCGTCGAGCTGGAGCTGGCGACGAAAAAAGTGACTGCCAATGAATGCGCCGGAGCCCGCGGATCGCTCGAGCGCGTCGAAGCGAACATGGAGATGGTCCGGCAGGAACGCGAGGAGAAGCGGCAGTATGCTCGGTCGGCGGAGCTGGACATCAAGCGGCTGGAGGAGGAGCAGGCCAAGGCCGACGAGAAGCGCCAGGAGATAGGGCGGCTCGGCCCCCAATCGAAATGCCCGACGTGCGAGCGCGAGCTCTGCGACCAGCATGGTTTCCTGCTGCAGAAGCTGGAGAAGGGGTCATCGGAACGTTCGGCGGAAAGGGAGAGGCTCAGGCTGGAGATGGAGATGCAGGTGGCGAGCGCAAAGCAGCTGGGCGAGCGCCTCGAAGCGCTGGAGAATAGGAAGAGGGAGCTGCTGAAGAAATGCAATGAGGCGGCGAAGGTGGAGGAGGCGCTGGAACGATTGCAGGGCCAATTGGTGGTCCTGCGCGAGGAATGCAAAGCCTCAGAAGCGAGCCTTTCCTCCCTCGGTGCAGTCGACTTCGACGAAAAGCGCTATGAGTCGGTGAGAGCCGGCTTGGTGCGGCTCAGGCCCAAGGTGGACCGCTTCAACGAGCTGAGGACGCAACTTGCCAGATTGCCGGAGCTTGAGGAGGAGAGGGGACGGGCGGTGCGGAAGGGCGAGGCCATCGAGGCGAGGCAGGCCGAGGTGGCAAGGCAGCTGAAGGACCTGGGATACGAGCCAGGATCGCTGCAGCGGACGCAGCAGAAACTCGATGAACTCTCGTCCAAGAAAGATGGCATGATGGCGAGTTCGGCGAAGCTGCAGAGCGAGCTCGCCTCGAGGTCGAGCGGGCTCAAGGGAAGAAGGGAGAGGCTGGAGGACCTCGAGCGGCAGGAGAAGAGCGCCGAGGAGGCGATGCGCCGCCTGGAGGAGCAGCAGGTCCTCAGCTCCGCGATGAGGGAGTTCCGCAAGAACGTCATGGCCCGGGTGGTGCCCACGCTTTCCGAGGTCTCCGCCCTACTCTTCACCGAGCTCACCGACAACAAGTACCAGGGGATGATGCTGGACGACAATTACGACATCTTCATCTTCGACAAGGGGGAGAAGCACGCCCTGTCCCGGTTCTCCGGTGGAGAAACGGACCTCGCCAACCTTTGCCTGCGGCTGGCGATCTCCCGGGTAATCGCGGATAAGGCAGGAAGCGCGGTGAACTTCCTCATCCTGGACGAGATATTCGGGTCGCAGGATCAGGTGAGGAAGCGCGGCATCATGAACGCTTTCGAGCAGCTGTCGAAGCAGTTCAAGCAGATCTTCTTGATAACGCACATCGAGGACGTCAAGGACCTGATGTCCAACGTCATCACGGTGAGTGAGCGGGAGGACGGGAGCAGCGACCTGGTGCTTCAGGCCTGATCAAGCTAGCTTCCCCCAAGCTCGTTACCGCGCTATAATCCCCAATCAGTCCCAGATCGCCTTCAGGTCCACGTGCTCCTTGACCGCCTGCTTGACCTTGGCGATCTTCATGCCATCCTCTGGATCAATTCGCGCAATCAGGTGATCGATCATCTCCGCCGCCGCCAGGGTATCCTGGGACGTCACCAGGATCGGCACCCTGACCTCGTATGCCTTGGCAATCACCGTCTTGGAAGGGTACATTCCCCCGGTGAGGATGAGGCACGACGTATCCGTGGTCAGCGCCGCCAGCTGCAGGTCCGCCCGGTCCCCGCCGGTGATCAGTGCCTTCCTGGCCACCCGGCGCATGATCTTGATCGCCGCCTCCTCGTACATCGCTCCGACCATGATCTCCTCCACTCGGTTCTCCATCCCCTCCTCCGAGATCACCTCGGCGTTGAGTGCTATCGCTACCTCCTTGACGCTGTATTGCCCTAGTTCCGGTATCTCTGGGATGGAGCCGAAGACCTTGATCCCCTTGCCTTCCAGCAGCGCTTCGATCTCCAGATTGTCGTTGCGGTTGAGGATCACCCCTCTGAAGTTGACCTTGTAGTTCTCCATCCATCTCCTGAGCATGGCGATCTTGTCCAGGGCGATAGGCTGGGCGGTCGACACCAGGACGACGTCAGCCGATATCGCCTCCGCAATCCTGAGGCCAGAGACCTTGTGCAATGAACCGGCAACGATGTCCCGCGTGCCTTCCACCAGCATCATGTCGTAGCTGTTCCTCACCTTCTCATACCCGGCGACGATCGCGCTCATGGGCACCGGGTCGAATATGTTGTAGGTGAATGGGGCCAACGCCTCCTCGCTATCCTTGAGTTTAAGCGCCTCCTTCAGCAAATACGCGTCCTGGTCGGCGACCATCTCGTGATAGGCCATCAGGTTCCCCATGAACGGCTTGTAATAGCCGACCTTGCCCGGGTAGTTCAAGGCCATCCCCAGCGCCACCATCGTCTTTCCCGATTTCTCCATTGCCGAGCCTAAGAAGAGACTCTTCATTTGTTACCCCCTTTGATCGTGACCAGGGCGTCGACCGCGTTGACCCCCTGGCCTTCGTCCATTACTATTACCGGGTTGATCTCCAGCTCCGATATCTCGGGGAAGTCCTGGGCGATCTGTGCCAGGCGATTGATGACGTCCTTAAGCGCCGCGATGTCCGCCGGACGCTTCCCCCTCGCTCCCGTCAATATCGGATATGCTTTGATCGAATGTATCATGTCGTCGATGTCCTCATCGGAGAGAGGGGCGATGCGTTGGGTGACGTCCTTCATCACCTCAACGAATATCCCGCCTAGACCGAATGTGACCACCGGGCCGAAGGAGTCGTCTCGCACCATGCCGACTATCACCTCACGGCCAGATAGCATTTGCTGCACCGAAGCCCCGTCGATCCGGGCGCGAGGGGCTCGTGAGCTGACCCGGCTCAACAACAAGGAGAACTGCCTGCGGACATCCTCCGCCGAAGTGATGCCGACCACCACTCCTCCGACATCGGTCTTATGAGAGATGTCCTCGGACTCGATCTTGAGGACGACTGGATAGCCAATCTTCTCGGCCAATTGCACCGCCTCCTCTTCGGTCTTTGCCACTCCCTCGAACGGGACCGGTATCCCGTAGGCTTTCAGGATCGTCTTGCCCTCCGATTCGCTCAGGCCCACCCTGCCTTCGGCTCTGATCTTGTCCAGCAGCTTCCGCACCAATTCCCTGTCCCCCTGCACCGGAATGGTCTGGCTTCTCGCCTTTACATGCAGGGACTTCTGGTACTCCACCATCGCGCTCAGCGCTCTCACCGACCGATCCGGGCTTTCGTAATGGGGAACGCCTGCCTGTCTGAGAATGCGCACCCCCTTCATCGCGTCCGCACCGCCGACGAAGGTGGCGACCAATGGCTTGATGGCCTTTCCGGCAAAGCCCGCCAGCAAGTTGCCCACCGAGGCGATGTCCACTCTGTCCGTGGGCGCTAGCAGCACGATCACCGAGGAAACGTTCGGATCGTCCATGACGGTCCGGATGGCGAACTCGTAGCGCGCGGCGTCGGCGTCGCCGATCACATCCACTGGATTGTAGAGATTAGCCTCTTCGGGGAGGTTCGATTTGAGCTTCTGGATCGTCTCCGGGGTGAACATTACCATATTCAGGCCATAATCGCCGCAAGAATCCGCCGCCAGGACGCCCAGGCCGCCGGCGTTGGTGACGATGGCCACCCCGCCCGATTCGATGGGCGGGAGGTTGGAGAACGCAAGAAGGAGGTCGAACAGCTCTTCGAGGGACTTCACCCTAATCGTCCCGGACTGGCTCAGGGCCGCTTCGTAGACCTTGTCGCTCCCTGTCAATGCTCCGGTGTGGGACGATGCTGCCTTCGCCCCGCTGCTCGTCCTTCCCGATTTGAGCACGATGACCGGCTTGCTCATCGAAGTCAGCGCCGCCTGCCTCATGAACTCGATCCCCCGCTCCGTCCCCTCGATGTACAGACCGATCACCTTCGTCTGGGGGTCGTCGCGGAGATACTCCAGGAGATTAGCCTCATCGATGTCGACCTTGTTGCCCACGCTAACGAACTTGGAGAAGCCGACCTTGACCTCGGAGGACCAATCCAGTAGGGTGGAACAGATAGCGCCGGATTGCGAGGTGATGGCGATCGATCCGGATCGAGGATAATTCCTGGTGAAGGTGGCGTTCATCTTCGCATGGGTATTGATCACGCCGAGGCAGTTCGGGCCGAGGATGCGCATGTCGTACTTCTGCCTGATCTCAGCCACTCTCCTCTCCAGCTCCGCCCCTTCCCTGCCCATCTCCTTGAATCCAGCGCTGATGATGATTACCGCCTTCACTCCCTTCCTGCCGCAATCGTCCACCACTTCAGGGACGTACACGTTGGGAACGCAGATCACAGCCATGTCAACCGGTCCAGGAAGGTCGAGAATGGAATGGTAGCATTTCAGGCCCAGGATCTCGCCGGACTTGGGATTAATAGGGACGAGCCTTCCAGGGAATCCGGAGTCGATCAGGTTCTTGAGGACGATGTGACCGATCTTGGTCTCTTCCCGGGCAGCGCCGATTATCGCGATGCATGAGGGTTCGAAAAGCTCCTTCATTTGCTCCGTCCCTCTTTCTCCTAATGTTGGAATCGATTTAAAAACATGCGTTCCGTATCCGAAATCCCGAATCTGGCTCAGGTTTCAGGAAGGGTCCTTTGGTCCTGCAGCTTGATCTCCTTGCTCCTATGTTCAATCTGCAGGAGGTCCATCATGTCGAAGGCGTTGCGCACCGCCTTGCTCCTCCCGTGATTGTTGAAGAACATCCTTACCTTTGTCGCGTCCTTCTCCGCCTCCCTAATCCTCGGGACCCAAGCCTCCAGCTGCTCCTTGGTGTATATGTAATCATAGCGATTCAGGCGTTGATCGCCCTCCCTCTCGTCGGTATACCAGATGTCGTAGTTGCGGCCGTGGAAGCGGACGTAGGAATGGTCCGCCGTCTCCTTGTGAGTGACGGGGAACCCGGGACCATCGACCAGCACGATGGCGGCGTTGCGCTCCTTCAATAGCTCGACCACTTCGTTGGCGATCTCCTTCTTGCTCTCGTCCAGCCACGATCGGTGCCTGAATTCCACCGAATAATCAATGCTGCTATAGTCCAACGCGTCCAGAACGGCTGCCAGCGTCTTTTGAGAGCCGCCCTCGTTCTTGAAATGAGGGGAGAGCTGAAGCAGCACGCCCCCCAGCATTCCCTGCATTTCCAGGGGTTTGACGCAGATGCGCTCGAAGCTGACCGCCTGCTCCTTTGCCCTCAGCGCTTCGCCATTGACCATCGATTCGTGTGTAACGAGCCGCGGCATCTTCACCGAGTACTCGAAACCCGGATGGGCTTTCGCTTTGATGACCCAGGAATTCACCATGAAGTCGTTGGGCGTCCGGTAGAATGTGGAGTTGATCTCGACAGAATTAAAGTAGCCGGCGTAGAAGGAGAACCATTCGCCCTTCTTCTTTGCTAAATCCATAGGGTAGAATTTGCCGACCCAGTCGTCGAAGGACCAGCCGCTGCATCCCACGGACACCGACATCGATGCGAATAGCCCTCCTGCGATGATAAAGCTCTTCGCAGCTTTTTATGCGACCAGAAGAGGTCGAAAGGTTGAATGACAGATCCGAGGGACCGGAGAGTTGATGGCAATATCGGAAGTCCCTCAGGAATCCGCTTCGAGATTGAGCCAGCGGCCGTAATCGGAGGCCGATCACGGTCATTGCAGTCGATATGCAGGTTACGGATAGCGGACCGGGAAGATTGACAGACTACTTGAGCATAGGGGAACCATACGTTCTTGGGGAATGTCATGGGCCCGAATTCCCGGCCCGCTGATTAAATACTATTCACTCGCAGCTATTAATAATGTTAGATTTTTGATTGGCAAAGTGCCGCAAAATTGCTCAAATGGCTATCATTTTCCTCAGAGGATAGACGTTTTTCGTGACAAATGACGACAACGTTGCTTGAAATCAGACAATTATGTAAATCTTGGTTAAATCTCCCGGTTCTTTCCGGGCTTTTAGCAACAACATGCCAGCGCCTCTCATTCGCTGTTGACTTAAAAAAAGTATCAATAACCCAAATTTGATGAGATAGTTTAGTTATAATCTAATAAAATAGCAATCATATTCCTTCTCTTAACGAGAGACTAGCAAAATTGCGAGCGACCCAAACCTTCGAGACCCGCCTATTGGTGGCCCTGTTCATGTTTGTCCTCTTAACATTGTGCATGAGTGTCGCGATCACCCCGGTGGCCGCGATAACGAACGAAACGTTCGTGCATCGGCATTGGAAGGTAGGGGCATCCATTGTAACCATTGCAGCCCTGATGAGGGACGAGTCCATCAACATGTCATCCATGTGCTACCTAGGGTGCAGATGGACGACCTGGTGACTGCGCACGCAATCCACGTCCCTTGTCGCCTATCCAGCATGGGGCAATGGTAGAAAGGATTTAATACTCAGGCCGTCTAAGAAGCGTCGCCTCCAAATTCTCAGAGGGGACAGGTGAACCTCTATCTAAGCTGGGGGCGAACAGTGCACCGCATTATGGGTCCCTGCAGGAACTGCGATGTGACGTCGCGTCATGACTGGAGGACAACCCCGGAGCACAACAAAAACCCCTGGCCTGGGTCAGTGTGGGGAGAATAGGGCTCCGCCCGTCCGTGAACCAATCTGTTATGGCCAGGGGACACCGGGCATCGCTCTATCATCGCTGATACTACGAACTAACCCTTTTACGTGCAACATGCGGTTTGTATCACGAGAATCGAAAACATATGTCCAACAAGGGCAGGGTACTGGTCCTAGACGACGATCCTCCAGTTCTGGAGATATTGGGCGATGTGCTCTCGTACCTCGATTATGAAGCGGTCCTGACCCGAACCGGGGAAGAGACCATTGATGCTTATCGGGTGCAGAGCCTGACTGGAAGACCCTTCGATGCGGTGATCCTTGATCTGACGGTGAAAGGGGGCATGGGAGGGCGAGAGGTGATCAGCCTGCTGATGATTATCGATCCTGAAGTAAGGGCCCTGGTGAGCAGCGGGCTCGCCAATGACCCGGTCGTGGAGAATTATCGCGCGTACGGATTCTGTGGACTCGTTCCCAAGCCGTTCACGGTGGAGGAGCTGTCCGAATCGCTGGGGAAAGCAATGACCAGGTATTGAAGCACCAGTCCTGGGCGGCTCATCTGAGGTAAATGTGCCCCAACCGCTTGTCGTATATCCAAGGGTCCTCGGTCTGCGCTTTGTCCTTCGCCACGATATATTGCTCCAGCTTGGCGTCGATGTCATCGGCGAAATGGAGCGCCACGGCTTCGGGGAACTGCGGCTTCTTGGGCGATCCCAATGCCAGCTCTCCGTGACTGGACAGGACCATGTGGATGATCTTCAATCTCAGGGAGTCCGGCATTCCCTCGATCTGGTCGCAGGCGCGAGAGACCATCTCCGCCCCGATGATGATATGCCCGCGGAGCATGCCTTCCTCGGAGACGTCGATGTTGGTCTTGACCTCATATTCCAGGACCTTGCCGACGTCGTGCAGAAGCGCGCCCGCTACCAACAAGTCCCGATCCAGCTCGGGATAGCTCGTGGAAAGAAATTCGCAGGTACGCATTACATTAAGGGTGTGTTCGGCCAATCCACCCACCCAGTTGCAGTGCAGCCACATGGAGGCCGGCGCCTTCACGAACTGGTCCATGAATTCGTCGGTGAATATCCGTTCCAGCAGCAGACGCAAATGATGACTCTTGACGCTGGATATCGCCTGCGTAATCTCCTGGCGCATGACATCCAGGTCAGTGTCGCTCACATCCACGAAATCCGTGAGATCGACGCAGCTCAGCTCGACCCTGGCAATCCTTCCTTTGTTGTCCGGACTTATCGATATCTCCGGGACATCCCGATAGCTGCTGGCCAGCCCTTTGATCAGGACGACGTCGTCCGCCTCGAAGCCGCCGTAGACTTTTCGCACCGCATCCTCCTCTCCCTGCCCCCAATACTTGGCGGTGATCTCTCCGCTCCGATCGGAGAGGCGCAATTCGAACATGAAGCCCCTGGCATACTTGCGGATCGGTTTCTTGTACTTCACCGAGAAGGTGGATTCGACCTCCTCTCCCTCCTTGAGGTCCTTGACGAACTGCCTCTTGGGGGCGGCTTCGGCCATGGGCATACAATCGTCGGCGGACGAGATATCCTTATCGTCCGAGCATGGAGGACGATCGCCACTCTTCTCAGAGATCATCTGGTCTCCCGGGCGATGCGCTTGAGCCAATCCTCCGCCTCCCTGAAACGTGGATACTTGCGCTCCAGGCGTCGGAACTCCGCGTTGTGCTGTGATCTTAACGAATCCATCCCCTTCTCGAGATGGAGCATCTCATGATAGAGGACGTATTCCGCCACGTACTTCGGGATGTCCGGGGAGTCGAGGACTGAGGATATGGCTACGACCTTCATCAGGACGCTGCAATAGCCCATCCTGAATCGGTTCGGCCGATCCGTCCAGCTCAAGAAAGCGGAATGGCCGTCCTTCACGAGACCCTGGCTGCGCAATGAGTCGAGAAGCTCGCGCAGGTTGTAGTCAACTCCGCGAGGGGAGCACAGAAGATTGCGACTGCGCCGAATGTAGATCGGCTGGTTCTGCTCGATGAAGGATGGAGATTGGAGGAAGTTGCGTATCGGCTCCGTGTACACCTCGCCCTTTCTCTGTTGTATCCGGGTGAAGAGGCACTGGGCGAATTCTTCGAGGATCTCTGGATCGGCGGTCGCCAGGTAATCGGTGACCTTGAACTCGGCACTGGTTCCGCAGCGTTGCCAGGTGGTCTTGAACTCTTTGAACGGATGGAACTCGGCGTCCACCCGATTAAAGCCGAAACGCTGTCCCACGGCCAGGAATGGCCGGTTGATATCGCTTTGTAACATCCTTGCTACCTCGATGGGCGCGACCAGGGCCTTGCACCCTGCGCTCGCGCCTCTGTCGGTCGGACCTGGCTCCGGTTCCATAACCGATGAGGATACATTCAGGTTACCGCCAACCCGCTTCATGCGAGATCGTTGCCTCGTCGCTTATCGTGCATCCCACTCTGTAATGGAGCTCAGGCATTAATCAATCTCGCCCACCAAGCAGCGAAGTGCTAACGATGCGCGCAGGATGGTGCCAGTCCCCAATGTTTATTATAGTCATCATGTCAATTCTTGGCACGGAAGGGATGGATAGCTTCTCCAGGGACGACCGGGATAGGCATCTGATTACTCGGGGGAACGTCGATGGCATTGTCTGTGCCTCCTTGTTCTTGCGAATGTTCCCTCAGGCACGGGTATCGTTCGTCACCTCGCCCACCGCCGGAGCGAAGATCCTTTCTCTAGATAGGAGTTCATCTTTTGTGCTGCTTGCCGACCTGGCATTAGTTCCCGAGCTCGAGAAGGGGATTAGGAACATCATTCCGGAGCGGGAGGTGGTCACCATCGACCATCACCAGCCCCACGCCACCGAGGGGGTGAGGAGCATGCTCGTGGTCAGGGAGGGGATGTCCGCCGCCTCCGTGCTCCATCATCATCTCGGCCTGGATGACGAGATGCGCAAGCTGGTGGCCATTGCCGACCTGATGGAGTATTGCGAGACCGACCTTCTCGAAGAAGAGATCGAAGTTCATGGCCTCAAGCGGATCTTCGATGAGGCTAGGGTGCTCGACTTCTCCTGGCGTTTGGACATCAGCGACGACCAATTCCGCTCGCAGGCCAGCGCCCGCCTGTCGCGGGGCGCCTGGCCTTCAGAGGTGGGAATGATCAGGCGCCGCTATCTGCAGGTGGTGAACGAGCAGCGCTGGCCCAAGGCGCTGGCCCGGGTGACCTCAAACCTGACGATACGGGGGGAGACGGCCGTCCTGGAGAGCCACGACAAGAACCGTTCGCTTTACGGCTTTGGCACCAGGGCATTGGTGGAGGTGGCGCGCAAGAAGGGCTGCAACTACGCGGTCATGGTGAACCAGCGCAAGCAGCACTCGTCCATTTCGCTCCGCGGCCTCCGGCCGGAGGGGGTGAACCTGGGCAGGTTCGTCGAGGACTTCACCGCCGTCCACGGGCTGGAAGGGGGAGGACATCCCACCAGCGCCGGCGCCAGGATCCCGGTAGAGACCACCGACCGATTCCTGGACGAGTTCATCGGCCTCACAAATCGCTGACCCGTTCCAGCTGCTTCTCCTCTTTCTCCTCTTCGATCTCCTCGCGCTCCTCCTCCTCCCTCTGCTTCTGCTCCTGCGTCGGAGTGGTCGGAGTGACGACGCGCTTGTAGACCAGCACCGGGCACTTCGCGTTCTTGACGATCTTGTCCTGGATGGGGCCGAAGGCGAAGCGCTCCCAGCGCTTGGCGGCGGAGGCGCCCATCACCAGCAGGTCGTAGTCCATCGACTCCGCGACCACGCCGCCGACGATCGTCTCCGGATGGATCTCTTGCGTGATTACCGGCACGCCCTTCCGCCTCCACGATCCGGGTGAGGCGCTTGGCGTACTCCCTCGCCTTCTGCAGGTGCTTCTCGTTGATTATCGCGTTCAGAATGGTGATGCGGGCACGTGTCCGCGATGGCCACCTCCGCGGCGATCTTGGTGGCGGTCGATCACGTGCCATAGCCCGCCGGAGAGGATGAGGATCCTCTCGGGCTTCAGCTTCTCCTCCGCTCGGAGGAGGATGACGTCGCACGGTGTCTGCCGCAATATCTGGTCCATCTTGCGGCCGAGCACCCGCTTCTTGGTGTGGGTATAGCCCTTCCAGCCGATGATGATCATGTTGGCCGCCTCCTCCTTCGCCGTATCGATGACGGCGGTGACGACCTCGTGAGAGACGGAGACGACGGCGCGGGTGGGCACCCCTCTGACCTCAGCCAGCCGCTTCAGCTTCTCCAGCATCTTCTTGCGCTCCTCGACCAGCTTCTTGGACGACGTCGTCGATCGGAACGGCTGTGGGGACCTCGACCACGTCATCAGCAGCAGCTCGCCCCCGTTGTTCTGGGCGATGATGGCAGCCCAGGTCGATGAGCGCCGTCGCTTTGGGATCGTCCACCGGTATGAGCACGCGGTACTTCTTCAGCTGCTCCGGGCTGAGGCTGACCTGCTCTGGCGCCTCGATGCGCTCGATCTCCTTCCGACCCTTGGCGAAGTAGTGCAGCAGCAGCCCAATTAGTATTACCGCGAAGGCAAGCTACCAGGCGAAGGGCTCGTAGAAGAACAACGTCGTCGCCAGGAACAGCTTCGTGGCGATGCCGACCAAGGGAATGTAGGGGAACCAGGGGGTGATGAAATGCCGCTTGACGTCCGGACGCTTCCTGCGCAAGGTGATGGCGGCGATGTTGACCAGGGTGAAGAGCAGAAGGATGAGGATGTCCGCCACCGATGCGACCTGGTTCAGCGGCAGGACGACCGCGGCGAGAACGATGATGGCGCCACTGATGAACAGCGCCGCGCCCGGAGTCTGGTTCTTCGGGTGCAGCTTCCCGAAGACAAGGGGAAGGTTGCCGTCCCGCCCCATGGCGAAGGAGACGCGGGAAGCGGAAAAGACCACAGAGTTTACGGCGGCGATGGACCCGATGATGATGCCGATGGAGATGAGCGCCCCTCCCAGGAAGGGCACGTTGATCGTCCGGGCCGCGACCACTAGGGCATCTTGCCCCAGGCCGGCGTTGGACATAGTCGCTATCTCTCCGTAGCCGAGCACCCCCAAGGTGACCGCGGCAATCACCAAGAAGAGGCCGCAACTGATGGCGATGCAGAGGAACATGGCGCGGGGGACCGTCCTCTCCGGGTCCTTCGCCTCCTCTCCGGTCTGCGCCACGACCTCGTAGCCTTCGAAGATCATGAAGGTGAACGCCATGGACGTGGCGATGCTCATGTAGCCGAAGGGGATGAACGGCGAATAGGCGTCGGGGGCGATGTGGCCGCCCAACAGGTAGCCGACGGCGAAGAGGACATAGATGACGATGATGCCGATCAGGAAGGCGGAGATGATTATCTCCGAGCGTCCCGCGCCCTTCACGCCTCGGTAATTGATGTAAATGAACGCGGCGGCGATGCTCGCGGCGAAGATCTTGGCCACCATTTCCGCATCGAGGCCGAGGAAGCTGATGTTGTACTGCTGGAACAGCGCGCTCACGCCCCAGCCGAAGCCTATGGCGTAGACCGCACAGGCAATGCAATGCCCCACCCAGGACATCCAGCCGCCGAGGAAGCCTATCGGTTTCGGGAGCCCTTCGTTGACCCAGAGGTATCCTCCGCCGGTCTCGGGGAAGGCGCTCGACAGCTCGGCATAGGCCATGGCGGTGAATAATGTCACGACGAGGTTAAGCACGAAGGCGAGGATTATGGCGGGGCCAGCTATGCCCACGGCGGAGCCGATGAGGATGAAGATCGTGGAGCCGATGTTCGGCCCGATGCCGATCATAAGCACCTCGAGCAGTCCGAGGTCACGGCGAAGGGTGACCTGGACCTCGCCGGGCTCTCCACCCTTCTCCTTAGACACCTCGACCTTTTCGGCCATGTCCAATTCCCGCGTTATCAGGTGGGTTTAAGATAATCCTTTGCATAGCTAAAGTAAGTTCTGGCCGCAGCGTCTTCCTGCAACTGGATGACAGCATTGTCCGCTTTTCCTCTTAATAAATCAGAGCAATGGGCTCGGTTGTCGTTCTTCATCCAATCGCGGCAGTCTCGCCCTTTGCACCAGGAATTGGTCGGACATGCCCAGCGCGCGGTTGAGGATGATCAACTTGCCCAGGCGGGTCAGAGCAAAGACGGGAATGCCGGTCCCGATCTGCATCAACGCCTTTGGACCGATGACTTCCCGCACCGCCTTCGAGGCGCAGGCCCACACGATGTCGCAGCTCCCGGCCAATCGTTCTGCCTGTTCCTCATCGATGCCTGTGCAGTGCACCGCCATTATCAGGACCTCGGCTCGCAGCTTTTTCGCCTGCTCGCGTATCTTCTCCGCATCCTCCGGCCTTGAGGCGACGATGGTGACGGCCACGCGGCGATATCCGGCCTTGACCGCCTTCTGGAACCCCTTCACCTGATCGATGGTGCATTTCTTGTCCAAGATGAAGCTGCCCCGACGCAAAAGGCTCCTCCGCACCTCCGGGATTGGCGAGGTCGACACGATGCCGGTCATGTGCGCTCCCACGGTCTCCACTACCTCAGGACTGGTTATCACGATCGTGCCCACGCCCTCGCAGACGGAGACCGCGGCATCCAGGAGGCCATCGCGCATCGCGTCCATGATCATCTCAGACGCACCGAAGGACACCGAATCCTCAACCAGGTTGAAATTGCGCTCGGCGGTGTACATTCCTAGATCCCTGATATGGTCCTCCAGCACCCGCCTCACCGTATCCCGGGTCTCCTCCTCGCAGCCGTAGAGGTGGGAGCGCAATGGACAGCGCTTGACCAATGGATCGGTGAGCACATCCACATTGCCGTCCTCGATCCGGACCCGGCTCTTGGCCACCTCGATCTCATGCTTGCCCATTGGCCTCACTCATTTCGAACTGAACTGCTTGCGCATGGTAAGATTGTTTCGCCGCCTGGAGGCCAACCGGTAGCCGAGGTGCCGATAGAACCCAATGGCCTGCTGGTTGGTCGATTGGACGCAGAGCTCCACCCCTTCCAGGCCGGAACGCAGCGCCGATTCCTCGACCTTCTCCATCATGGTGCGCCCAAGCCCCATGCCCTGATGCTGCTTCTCCAGCTGGATGGAGATGATGAAGACGTAATCCTCCATTTGGTCGAGGACATAGTAGCCGACCACCTTCTCGTCCTCGAGCGCTACCTCGATGCTCAGACTGGCGTCCATCAAGGTCTCGAGAAGCGTTTCGTCCCTCCACTCCACACCCCAGGCTGACATGATTATCTGAGCCATGTTCTCCCTGGTGATCCTGACCAGCTCAGGGATGTCCGACCGATGGAGTGAGGCAAAATCTAGCAAGGGGACCCTCGCTCATAATGCCGGGAAGCTCATTAAAGCTATCGCCGGCCGGATCGCATCTGGCTAAGGGGGAATGCTACGAATCCGCAGCCATGATTAGGAGAAGGCTTTAAATAGAATATCGAGATGTTCATTGACAAGGTGAAGAAGCTCATGGTAACTATTACCCCAGAAGCTGTCAAGTACATAAACGACCTGCTGGCGAAGAACAACAAGCAGGGTTATGGCATCAGGATCTACCTCCAGGGCATGGGCTGCTCTGGTCCTCAATTCGGAATGTCGTTCCAGCAGGGGAAGAAGGACACCGACATGGAGCAGAAGTCAGAAGGATTCTCGCTCTACTACGACGACGAGACAAACACGCTGCTCCAGGAATGCGCGGTCGACTTCATCGAGACCCCGTACGGATCGGGCCTCATCGTCAACAACCCCAACGCTGCTGGCTGCGACACCTGCGGCGGCAGCTGCCACTAACCATTATCAAACACCTTCCCACAACCTTCTTTTAATCAGCTTGGCATGTGAACGACGTGTTCGTCGAGCATCCGCTCATCACGAAGGATACGGTGGAGGAACGAGAGTACCAATCCACCCTCTCCCGAATCGCCTCGAAGGAATCGACCCTTGTCGTCCTCCCCACTGGAATGGGCAAGACGATCATCGCTCTCCGGGTGATCGCGGAGGTGCTTTCGAAGAGCGGCGGCAAGGCCCTCTTCCTGGCGCCGACCAAGCCACTGGTGGAGCAGCACGCCTGCTTCCTGCGTGAGCACCTGGTGGGCAAGAAGATGGCGGTGATGACCGGCGAGGTCTCTCCCGAAGAGAGGGAGCTGCTTTGGTTGGAGAACGACGTCATCGCCTCCACCCCCCAGGTCGTCGCCAACGACCTCAGGAATGAAAGGGTGAGCCTGCAGAACGTCAAGCTAATCATCTTCGACGAGGCGCACCGCGCGGTGGGCAACTACGCCTACGTCAGCGTGGCGGCGGAATTCGGCCAGTACCCGGGACTGGTGCTGGGGATGACCGCGTCCCCCGGGTCGAGCGGCTCCCGCATCAAGGATGTCTGCAAGAA
Source organism: Methanomassiliicoccaceae archaeon (assembly GCA_963768775.1). GTDB lineage: Archaea > Thermoplasmatota > Thermoplasmata > Methanomassiliicoccales > UBA472 > FEN-33. Next base: position 67,583 of record CAVYIY010000005.1, on the reverse strand, counting down.
CCTGGGAATCGAGCACATCGAGGTGCGCTCGGAGAGCGACCCTGACGTGGTCAAGTACGTCCACGACATCCAGATGGATTTCATCGAGGTCGAGGTGCCGCTGGAGATGAAGCGCATCATCTTCGTGCTCAGGAACCTCTATGACGAGTACATATCCCGGTTGACCAAGTTCGGCGTGCTAGATAGAAAAAGGCCAGTGACCCGAAAGTATCTTCTGGAGATCGGGAACGCCCTCCAGGCGCGGAGCCGGAGCGGAGAGAAGCACCGCAATCTGTTCCAGGCCATGAGCCTACAGGCGATGGCGATCAAGGTGGACCATGCCCTGGAGATGGCGGAGACGCAGGGAGCGACGGCGCTGCGCAATTACCTCAAGGGCTTGCAGGAGGAAGCGACCTCGGACGAGGGCAGCAAGGCGTCGCGTACAATAGCCTCATCGGTGCAATTCATCAAGGTCCAGGAAATGCTCCTGTCGCTGAAGGTTGAGCACCCGAAACTGGCCAAGGTCATGACCATCGCCTCCAGGCAAGTGAACGAGAAGCCGGACTCGAGGGTCATCGTCTTCACCCACTTCCGCGACACGGCCGACCTGATGGCCTCGAAGTTGGCGACCGTGGACGGGGTCAGGGTGGTGAAGCTGGTCGGCCAGTCGAAGCACAGCGGCGAGAAGGGGCTCAGGCAGAAGGAGCAGGTCGGTGTGCTGGACCGGTTCCGCAGCGGCGAGTTCAACGTGCTGGTGGCGACGAGCGTGGGCGAGGAGGGATTGGATGTTGCCTCGACCGATTTGGTGATATTCTACGAGCCGGTGCCATCGGAGATCAGGGCGATCCAGCGCCGCGGCCGCACCGGGAGGAAGCGGTCAGGAAGGGTGGTGGTGCTGGTGACCAAGGGAACGCGCGACGAGGCTTATGCCTACGCGTCGTCCAACAAGGAGAGGGCGATGAAGCGCGGCCTGTTCCAGCTGCAGAAGAGCATGGACCGGGAGAAGGGCATCGGCAACGAGCGCGTGGAAGAACCGAAGGAAGTCCAGAAGGGGCAGCGCTCCCTTTCCGATTTCTAGTTCGCGAGCCGCTCTCTTCATGATTTGACCTGAGGTAGGTTTATCCGCTCTTTCGCGCTTCTGAAAGCGATGCAATTCCAGGAACTGGCGATGGTCTACGAGCAGCTTGAGAAGACCGCCAGCCGTTTGGAAATGACGGATATCCTGGCCACCTTCTTCAAGCAGGCAGATTGCCAGGCCTTGCATCGGATCATTTATCTCACCCAGGGCCAGCTATACCCAGATTTCTACCCGCAGAAGCTGGGCATCGCGGACCGCTTGCTGCTGAAGACGCTTTCCATGTCCTCCGGGATGAAGGACGATGACATCCAGGAGCTCTGGCTCAAGGAGGGCGACCCAGGGATCGTAGCGCAAAAGGTCTTCGCGGTGAAGAAGCAGCGCACCCTGTTCTCCGATTCGCTCACCCTTGATCGGGTGTACGGGACGCTGGAGAAGATCGCCCTCTCCGAAGGCTCGGGAAGCCAGGACGCCAAGATGAAAATGCTGGCCGAGATCCTCAACGATGCCAGCGCGGAAGAGGCCAAGTTCATCGCGCGCATGGTGACCGGCCGGATGCGTTTGGGGGTGGCGGCAATGACCGTGGTCGACGCCCTGGCATCGGCGTTCGCCACCAAGGAGGACCGCGATGTGATCGAGCGCGCTTTCAACGTCTCCTCCGACCTGGGAAAGGTGGGCGAGACGTTGTGCCGGGAGGGCATCGAGGCCATCCGCGAGATGAAGGTGGAGGTGGGGAGCCCGATGCGGGCCATGCTGGCCGAACGCCTTCCCTCCCCGCAGGAGATCCTCGAGCGAATGGGCGGCAAGGCGGCTTTCGAGTACAAGTACGACGGGGTCAGGGTGCAGGCGCATATACGGGAAGGCAAGGTCCAGCTCTTCTCCCGCCGCCTGGAGGACCTCACGGGGCAGTTCCCCGACGTCGTCAAGGCTCTGAAGGCGTCGTTCAAGATGAAGAGCGCCATCGTCGAGGGAGAGTGCGTGCCCGTCGACCTCAACACCGGCGAGCTTCTGCCGTTCCAGGAGGTCTCGCACCGGCGCGGGCGCAAGCATGGGCTGGAGGACGCAATCGAGGACTATCCGGTGCGAATCTTCCTCTTCGACTGCGTCTTCCTTGATGGAACGGATATGACGCAGATGCCCTATCCAGAGCGTCGCAAGGCGCTGGAATCGGCGTTCGACAAGACCGAGGAGACGCGATTCTCCGAGATGCGCATCTACGATAACGTGGACGACGTCGAGGAGTTCTTCAAGGAGGCTTTGAAGGACGGCTGCGAAGGCCTGATGGCCAAGTCGGTGGATGAGAACTCATTCTACCGCGCTGGCTCGAGGGGATTCCTCTGGATAAAGTACAAGAAGGAATACCGGTCGGAGATGACCGACACGGTAGATCTAGTGGTCGTCGGCGCGTACGCTGGTAGAGGTAGGCGGGCGGGGGCGTATGGTGCGCTGTTGATGGCTACCTACAACGACCAAGAGGATGTTTTCGAGACAGTCTGCAAGCTCGGCTCGGGGTTCGATGATGCCATGCTGGCAGCGCTGCCCCAGCAGCTCGAGGCGCACAAGCTGAAGGAGAAGCACCCCAAAGTCGTGTCGAAGATGGAGGCCGACTACTGGTTCGAGCCATCGATGGTCCTGGAGGTGCTGGGCGCGGAGATAACCGTCAGCCCGATCCATACCACCGCCTATGGCCTCATCCGCAAGGATTCTGGACTGGCGGTCAGGTTCCCCCGCTTCACTGGTCGCTTCCGGGACGATAAGGAGCCGAGGGAGGCCACCACGAGCAAGGAATTGGAGCAGATGTACTCCAAGCAGGCCAAGAAGGTCGAATCCTAGAAATGAAAAGGTTTATAATCGCGCCATTAATAGTGGCGGAATCATGGAGATTCAGCTGCTAGAGAAGGACAAGGACTCGATCAAGATCCAAATCAAGGAAGCTGATATGACTTTGATCTCTCCACTGGTGAAGGAGCTGCTCGAGGACGAGCTCGTCACCGAAGTGAAGTACACGGCAGAGAACCGGGAGGCCGGCCCCACGCTCTATGTGAAGGTCAGCAGCGGCAAGCCTCAGACGGCGTCTGAAGCGGGCCACCAAGGTGATCTCGAACACCTTCAAAGAGGCCCGGGAAAAGCTGAACAAAGAGCTGAAATGATAAACCATGGGCTCCCTGGAACTCGATACTTCTGAGTGCGTCATCGGGCTCGAGGTCTTTTACACCAACACCCCCGGTACCGGCGGCAAGGTCAAGAGGGAATGCCAGGACTTCCTGGTCGAGGAGATCTCCCGCTTCCCGCCGCGGGACGATTCCGGCAGGTTCGTCATCGCCAAGGTGACCTCGGAGAATTGGGAGACCAACCGGCTCATCCGCGTTCTCTCCCATGCGCTTGGCATCTCGCGCTACCGCATCGGCTTCGCCGGGACGAAGGACAAGCGGGCGATCACCTCGCAGCTGATGTCCTTCGAGGCGCCCTTGGAATCGGTGCAGAGGATTCAGCGTCCACCAGGTCTCGATCGCCGACGCCTACCGGTCGAAGAAGAACATGACCATCGGGGACCTGATTGGCAACCGCTTCCGCATCAGGGTCAGGGATTGCGCGCTGGAGGGCGAGGAGCTCCTTTCCTCCGTGACCACGACGGTCTCGCAGCTCGAGGACTTGCGCGGATTCCCCAACTTCTTCGGGGTGCAGCGCTTCGGCTCGCTCAGGCCGATAACGCACATCGTGGGGAAGCATATCCTCAGAGGCGAGTTCGAGGAAGCAGTGCTGGCCTACGCGGCGAACCCCGTGCCAGCGGAGAGCGAGGAGGCGCGCGAGGCCCGAAGGTTCATCCAGGAGACGCGCGACTTCTCCGAGGGGCTGAAACGGCTACCCCGGACGCTCATGTTCGAGCGCATCGTCGTCGGCCATCTGGCGCAGAAGCCGGGCGACTTCCCCGGGCGATCATGGCGATGCCCCGCAACCTGCAGATGATGTTCGTTCACGCTTACCAGTCATACCTGTTCAACCGCATATTGAGCGAGCGGATCCGACGCGGACTGCCGCTGAACCAGCCGCTGGTGGGCGACGTGGTGCTGCCGGTGGACAAGGATGGCCTTCCCGACCACGACAAATACATACCGGTGACGAAGACGAACCTGGACCTGGTGGCGACCCAAGTGAGGAACGGACGGGCGTGCGTCAGCGCTGTGCTCTATGGCTCCGACAGCGAGCTGGCGCAGGGCGAGCCAGGCGAGATCGAGGCGAGGATCATCGTCGCGGAGGGCATCGACCGGCAGGACTTCGTGGTGCCTGTCATCCCCGAGTGCAGCTCGACCGGAAGCAGAAGGGAGATCGTCGCCAAGTATTCCGAGCTGTCTTATTCGGTCGAAGGTAGAGATTTGCAGATCGGCCTGGCGCTGGGGAAGGGCGTCTATGCTACCACGTTCCTCCGGGAGATAATGAAGGTCGACGCGATCGAGAGCGATCGCGCCGTTTATCTGGAATCGTGCCAGGACGAGCTGCCCGAGTCTTCCAACTAAAGCCGGGAGAAGTCCCTCTGCTGGGCTTCCTCCCGCTCCGGCTGCTCCTTCTCCTCTCCCTGCTCCTCGATCTCTTCCTCTTCCCTCTTCGGCGGCCTTGCCGTGCCTAGCGAGGTCTTGCACCGCGGGCAGACGCCAGAGGACTTGCATTCGCGGCAGAGCACCGCGCTGCAGCTGGGGCATTTCATTACCGCGATGCCGCCGTGGAACAGGCAGCGCCTTCCCTTGAAGTCGTCCCCTTCGGCCGCGGCGCTGCGCGCCTCCTCTTTCCGCTCGTCCTTGTAGAAGTTCGATCTCAGGTCCGGGTCGGCATACGTCGACCGGCGCGGCTTGGGCTTTTCCTCTCTGGCCTCCACTCGCTCCGTGGCCCGGTCGACCAGATTCTTTGGCTCGCCTTCCTCGTCGGCATCGATCTCCACCTGCCCCACCTCCGGCTCCGCCTCCCTCACCCTGACGGGCGAGGCCCGGTGCCCCTTGGTCTTGAAGGAGCGCACCATGGCCATAAGCTGCCTGGCGGTGAGGATGCCCACTCCGAGGTTCTCCATTATGCCGATGACCGACCGCTTCTCCTCCGGCAGGCTCAGCGTCTTCCGTAGCAGCTTCTCCGTCTCTGGGTCGACCGGCATCGAGCGGATGTCCATCTTGTTCACCTGTTCGATGTAGGCCAGCAGGTTCTTGCCGTCGATCATGTCCGGCGCGCTCATGTTGAACACCACGTCGGCCAGCTTGAGGCCGTGCCGCGCCACTGCCGGCGAGCGGTAGGCGGCCATGAGCACCCGCCGCGACGACTCTTCGTACTTCGCCAGCTCTGCCTCGCTCAGCGAGGCGACGCTCACCGAAACCGGTTCCTCCAGGAAGGCGAAGACGTCGTCCAAGTGCGAATAGGGGATGCCGCATTCGCGGAACGCGTCCTCCTTGCTGATCTCCGCCCCGACGCGGTTCTCCGCCTCGAGCACCTTCATGGCGTAGGCCGCAATCTCGTCCTGGCGCACCCGCTCGTCGGCGACCTTCCTCCCTTCTATGGCCGACTCCAGCGACGGATTCAGCTCCAGCGCCTTGTCGAACGCGCGCTTGGCCAGATCGTTGGAGCGGAGGCGCAGTAGCACCAGGCCTTTCCCGCTCCAGAGGAACGGGTCGGTCGGCTCCATGCCGATGGCGTTGTCATAGCTCTTCAGCGCCTCCTCGTCCTTGCCCAGCTTCTCCATGAGCACGGCGCGGTTGGCCCAGGCCTTCCGGCCCTGCGGGTCGAGCTTCAATGAATGGTCGATGGCGTCGGCGGCTTGCTCGATGTCGCCGGTCTTCGCATAGATGCCGCCCAATCTTGCCCAGAGAGCCGCGTCCTTGGCGTCGTAGCTTATCGCCCTCTGGTAGTTCTCCAGCGCGTCCTGGTAGCGTTCCAGCTCCTCCAGCGCCCTCGCCTTGGAGCTGTAGATTTGCAGGTCCTCGATTCCGTAGTCGATGGCGTGGTTGTAGCAGGCGATGGCGTTCTCCTGCTGCCCCAGCTTGGAAAGGGCCAGCCCCTTGTACTTCCAGGTGGCCCCGCTCTTGCGGTCCAGCTGCAGCGCCTTGTCGAACGCCTGCACCGCCTCCTCATAGCGCTCCAGCGAGGCGAGCGCCCGCCCCATGTCCGAATGGTATTGGGCGACGTCCGCTGACACGTTGACGCAGCTCTCGAAGATCTCCAGCGCCTCGGTGTAAGAGCGCATCAAAAGGAGCGCGCGCCCCTTGTTGTCCAGGGTGCGCATGTCCTCCGGGTCGAGGTGGTGTGCGGCATCGAAGGCCTCCACCGCTTCTCCGTAGCGCTGCAGCCCGATGAGCGCCAGCCCCTTCTTGTTGTAGATGACCCGGTCGTTCTCGTCGATAGCCAGCTCAGCGTCGTACTCCGCCACCGCCTCCTCCAGGCGGCCCAGCTTCTCCAACGCCATCGCTTTGTCGATGTGCGCGTGCCGGTTCCTCGGGTCGATGGCCAGGATGGCGTCGCTCACCTGCACGATCGCCGCTTGGTCCTCCTTCTCCATGACCGCGGCCTTCTTCGATTCCAGGGTGGCGATGTTCTTCGGGTCGAGCTCCAGGGCGCGGTCGAACGACTTGATAGCCTGGTCCAGGTCCTTCAGCTCGTGCGAGGCGACCCCCCGGTCCACCCAGGCGTTGGCATTGGTCGCGTCCAGCTTGATGATCTTGTCCGCCACGGCCACGATCTCCTCGTGCCGGCCCAGCGCCTTGAGCGACTCCTTCTTGGCCTCGAACACCCCGACCTCCTTCGGGCCGGACTCGATGGCCTTGTCGTAGGACTGGACCGCCTCCTCGTGCCGCCCCAGCTTGGCGAGGACCTTGCCCCGGCGCACGTGAATGAAATGGTTGTTCTGATCGAGCGTCAGCGCCAGGTCATAGCAGCCGAGCGCCTCGTCCTCCCGCCCCAGCGCCTCCAGGGCCACGCCCTTGGAAAGCCAGAGGTTCTTGTCCGCCGAATCGAACTGTATGGCCTGGTCGTAGCAGACCACCGCCTCCTCGTACCGGTGCAGGCTCTCCAGCGCCAAGCCCTTGGAGTAAAGCAGGCGCTTGTCCTCCGGCATCAGCTCCACGGCGCGGGAGAAGGCCTCCACCGCCTCCTCGTTCCGTCCCAAGGAGAACAGGCTGTCCCCTCTCACCCGCCAGAAGATGATGTTCCCCGGGAACTTCTCCACGCCCGAGGTCGCCCGGTCCAGTGCATCGTCGTAGCGCTGCTTGGTGAAATGCGCCACCGCTAGGTCGGCCAGGATGTCCTCGTCCGCCGGATCGATGTCCAGGATCTTGAGGTACACCTCGATGGCGTCGTCCTTGCGCCCTAGCCGGTCCAGCGCAATCGCCTTATCTTCCAGCGCCTCTTTGTTCCGGGGGTTGAGGGTGATTATCCTCTCGCAGCTGGCGAGGACGTCCTTGTCCTGCCCCAGATGCTTGTGGCACTCCTTGATCGCCACCAGGGCGCTCTCGCGGCTGGGGTCGAGCTTCAGGGCGCGTTCCAGCGGTCTGATGGCATCCTCGTACTTGCCGGTGAAGTAGAGTGCCATCCCCAGGTCGTAAAGGGTGTTGGCGTCCTCCTCGTGATGGGCGATCGTGTCGGTAGCCACCTTGATCACTTGGTCATGCTGGCCGAGCTCCTTGAGCACGGTCCGCTTCCTCTCCAGCAGGTCCCTGTCCTTGGGAGCGAGGACCAACGCCTCCTCGATGGCATGGAGCGCGTCCTCCAGCCGGCCCAGCTTCACTAGCGCGCCAATCATCAGCGACTGCACCAGCATGTCATCCTTCTTGATCGCCAGTATCTTCGCGGCGCAGACCACCACATCCTCGTGCCGGTCCATCTGCCGCAGCATCTTGCAGCGTCCCTCGAGACCGTCGATGAAATCAGGGTCGATCTCCAACGAGCGGTCATACGCCTTCAGCGCCTCATCGAACCGTTCCAGCATCTCGAGCAGTGAGGCGACCTCGATCCAGGAGTGCTTGTCGGCCGGGTTGGAGCGCAGTGCCTCCTTGTAATGTTGGATCGCGCCCTGGAAGTCCTTGCTCTCGCGCAGGGAGCGGGCACGGTTGAGATGAGCGATGAAGTTCCTCGGATCGATCTCCAGAACCTTCTGGTAGACCAGGCCGGCCTCCTCGTATCGGTTCAGGAGCATGAGCGCCTTGCCTTTGTCAATCAGCGCCTGGACATCCTTCGGGTCGACGGCCGCCACCTGGTCGAACGCCTTCACCGCCTCTTCGTAGCGCTCCTTGGCCATCAAGGCCTCGCCCTTTCTTCTGAGCCAGGTGCCCTTCTCATTCGACTTCTCCGCCAGGATGTCGTAGACGGCGGGATCATTGGGGTCGATCTCCATCACCCGCTTGAAGCATTCGACCGCTGGCATGCTGCGACCGGCCCGGTCCAGTATCCAGCCCTTCTCCATCCACAGCGTCTTGTCTGACGGGGTGCGGGCCAGGGACCAATCGATGACGCAGATGGCATCCTCCACTGCGCCGGTGGATGCCGTCGCCCGAGCTCTGGCGATCACCGCCAGGGTGTTATTAGGCATGTACATCAGGGCCCGATCCGCCGCGGCGGCCGCCTCCTTGTGATCGCCCAATCGGAGCCAGAGTTCGCTGAGCCTGGCGTTGATGTCGGAGAATTCTTGACGGTGCGCCACGGCGTTCGGGTCTGGAGCGCCCTCCTGCAGCTCATCGCGAGCAAATATCAAGGAGTCCATTGTGATGCTGAACTCCGGCCCTTCTATCGTTTTTTGCGCCCTCTTGAGCGCTTTCAATTCCCTGTCCGTCAATGAATCGAGAAACCCCATCCGATAACCCTCTTGGCAGGCGTTAATGCGGTACTCATCTCAAATATCTTTTCTACTGACCGCATATTCTGGGATAGGGAGGCCAGCAATTGCTTTTCATGCGTCAGACAACATCTAGACTGCCTCCAGGGAAATCCCGTCCGCAGCTGGTCTCTCGACTTCGGCTTAGGATTCGGGCCTCGAAATATATAAATATTGTATGACACATTAAGTTGTTTTGTCTGACGCAAGTCGGACAAGACACTAAACGCCTTAGGATGGGATGCAAACAAACGCTTTGGGGATGGGATGCGCAATGAGGACGAAGCTAGAAGACATCTATGTGGAAGGATTGGAATTCGAACCAGAGGTCGTCGCCTGGATGAAATCGCACAGCGTGCATGAGGTCAAGGCTCTCGCGGAAGAGGTCGCAGAGCATGGCGAGGACCCGAGCGAGCTCAAGGAGTTCTACAAGGAGCTGCGCTCGATCGAGAAGGATTGGGCGAAGCACAAGGTGGACGGGCACTATCACCCGGAGCACTCTTCGAATTCCTGAATTCCAAAACGGGGATGACTCGCGAGAGGGGGTTTTCACCTCAACCCCCCTCGTTCCCCTTCAATCAACTGAATATCTTACTTCGTTATCACAATTCTTCGTAAGCTTCTACGAAAAACGAAAATAGGCCGTGCAACAGTGGTATTTTGGAAAGCACCGTTAACCATTTTATCTAGTAACTATGTTGCGGGCCACATTCGTAGCCTGTCAACAGAAGAACAGGTAGTGGCTCGCGGTCGAGGGAGCATCGTCGGGGGTCACAAATCATGATCGTGTCAACCGGAAAACGGAGATATTCACATGGGTGACGAGAAGAACATTCAATCATTGTTGGAGGAGGACCGCAAGTTCCCGCCCTCGGAGGAGTTCCGACAGAAGGCGAGGGTCAAGAGCTTGCATGAATACGAACGCATTTATAAAGAATCGATCGCAGATCCCGTGGCGTTCTGGGAGAAGATGGCGAAGCAGGAGATGTTCTGGTTCTCGCCCTGGAAGAAGGCCTTCAGCTGGGACAAGAAGGAATCGGTCATCAAGTGGTTCGAGGGGGGGAAGACCAATGCCTGCTACAACTGCGTTGACCGTCATCTGGACGGGCCGCGCAAGAACAAGGCGGCCATCATCTGGCAGGGGGAGCAGGAGGACGACGTCCGCACCCTGACCTACCAAGAGCTGCACCACGAGGTCTGCAAGTTCGCCAATGTGCTGAAGTCGATGGGCGTGAAGAAGGGCGACCGCATCTCCATCTATCTGCCGATGATCCCCGAGCTGGCCATTTCCATGCTGGCCTGTGCCAGGATCGGGGCAATACACAGCATCGTCTTCGGCGGCTTCAGCTCCGAATCGCTCAAGGACCGGATCGACGACAGCAAATGCAAGATACTCATCACCGCCGACGGTAAGTACCGCAGCGGCAAAATCATCCAGACCAAGGCGACCGCCGATGGCGCCCTGGACCGGGGTACCTCGATCGAGAAGGTCATCGTGGTCAAGCGCAATGGCGCTCCAGTCACCATGGAGGAAGGCCGCGACGTCTGGTGGCACGAGGAGATGAAGACCGCTTCGCCGATCTGCGAGCCGGACATGGATGGACGCGGAGGACCCGCTGTTCATCCTCTACACCTCCGGCTCCACCGGCAAGCCCAAGGGAGTGCTGCACACCACCGGCGGCTACCTGCTCTTCACCCATCTGACCATCAAGTACATCTTCGACATCCGAGAAGAGGACACCTACTGGTGCACCGCGGACATCGGCTGGATCACCGGACATTCGTACATCATCTATGGACCGCTGTGCAACGGCGCCACCAGCCTGATGTTCGAAGGCATCCCGACCTATCCGCAGGTGGACCGATTCTGGCAGATCGTGGAGAAGTTCAAGGTGAACATCTTCTACACCGCCCCGACCGCCATCCGCTCGCTGATGAGGGAGGGCGAGAAGTGGCCGGCGAGCCGGGACCTGTCCTCGCTCCGTCTCCTCGGCACCGTGGGGAAGCCGATCAACCCCGAGGCCTGGATGTGGTACCACAAGAACATCGGTCACGAGCGATGCCCCATCGTGGACACCTGGTGGCAGACCGAGACCGGTGGCATACTGATCGCCCCGCTGCCTGGAGCGATCCCAACCAAGCCAGGATCGGCGACAATGCCGTTCTTCGGCATCGATGCCGGCAATCGTCGAGGAGGAGGGCAAGGAGGTGGGCACCAACGAGGGCGGCTACCTGATCATCAAGAAGCCGTGGCCCGGCATTATGCGCACCGTCTGGGGCAACCATGACCGTTTCAAGGAGACGTACTGGACCAATCCCTGACGTACTACTTCACCGGCGACAGCGCCAGCAAGGACGATGACGGCTACTTCTGGATCATGGGCCGAGTGGACGATGTCATCAAGGTCTCGGGGCACCGCATCGGCGCAGCCGAGGTCGAGAGCGCCCTGGTCTCGCACCCGAAGGTGGCCGAGGCGGCCGTCGTCCCTATCCCGCATGACATCAAGGGAGAGGCCATCTACGCCTACGTCACCCTGAAGTCAGATGTCGAAGAGACGGACGAGCTGAAGAAGGAGCTGGTCCTGCACGTGCGAAAGACCGTAGGGCCGATCGCGTCGCCAGAAGTGATCCAGTTCGCCGCCGGGATGCCCAAGACCCGCAGCGGCAAGATCATGAGAAGGATCCTGCGCAAGATCGCCACCAACGAGATGGACAGCATTGGCGACACCTCGACGCTGGCCGATCCGAGCGTCGTCAGCACGCTGGCCGAGGGCCGTGTGGAAGTGCATAAGAAGAGCTAGTCGCGTCTAAGAAACAGGGACTGGGGGGGCTTCATCATGGCCTTCCCGGTCCCAATCCCCTTTTTGCATCTCGGATCTGAACCATTTGCCGACTCGGGAAGACCACCCGAGCATAGCGACCGCGGCATGATCCGTGCTTGCCAGCAAATCAAGGCACCCAGACAACCGAACAACCTTTTTAATAGGGAACGCAGATTAGGTGGCCCACGCAGGTGTAATCTAGCGGTTAGGATTTTAGCCTTCCAAGCTAAACACCCGGGTTCGAATCCCGGCACCTGCACTTCTCGCCCGCATGGCCATGCTCCATCGGGCTCATCAGACAACGCCAAGTTGATTAATTATTAATATGATGGTGCTGTAAGAAAAACATGATTTTGTGAGGAGGCTCTGAGATCGCTTCGGAACTGCAGATACTGACGGACATCACGATGATGCTATTGGTCGCTGGCCTTTGCATACTCGTGATGAGCCGGCTGAAGATGCCGACCATCATCGGCTATCTCCTCGCCGGCGTCCTACTTGGTCCGAACCTCTTCCCGCAGTACATCCTCAGCCAAGACATCGTTTCCATCTTCTCCAGCATGGGCATTGTGCTTCTGATGTTCTTCATAGGCATCGAACTCAATCTCCGCGGCCTGCGCAAGGTCGCCTCGTTCGCATTGATCGTCGTCTCGATTGAGATGACGATAATGATCCTGATCGGATACTATCTCGGATTGGCGTTCAACCTTGACCCGTCCCAGGCAATATTCCTCGGTATAGTGATGTCGTGTGCCAGCACTGCGGCAGTCCTCACGATAATCCCCAGCAACAGGCATCTCGGGGGAGAGGACAGGCGCACGATTACCGGGCTATTGATCATGGAGGATCTGGGAGTGATCATAATCCTCACCATCCTCGGCCCGGCCATCACCGGTGAATCCAACATCTTTGGCTCGATCATCGGCCTGATCATCGGCATCTGCATATTCATCGCGATGACCATCCTCCTGGGGATCGCGGTCATCCCCAGGATGCTGGACAAGATAAGATCCTACTCCTCGGACGAGGTGCTCTTCCTCACCTCGTTGGCCATGGCATTCGCGATGGCTTGGATATCAAGCGCATTCGGCCTGTCGGTGGCGGTCGGGGCATTCCTGATGGGCATCATCGTCTCCGAGTCCGAATGCAGCAGGACGGTCATCTCCAAAGTGGAGCCGATGAAGGAGCTCTTCATTGCCACTTTCTTCATATCGATTGGATACCAATTCGATCCCAGGCTCTTCGTTCAAGGCGCCGCGATTGCGATTGTCGTCGCCATCGTATTCGTCCTGGCCAAGATGCTGAGTGTCAGCTTTGCCTGCTTCATGGCGAACTACAAGGCCCGTTCCTGCCTGCTCATCGGCGCAAGTCTCGTGGCCATGGGCGAATTCTCGTTCGTTGTGGCCAAGCTGGCGCTGGACAAAGGTCTCATCGACAGCTTGTTGTACTCTGCGGTGATCGGCGCGGCGATCATCACCCTCATCGCCTATCCGTTCATCTCCAGGGGAGCACCCCTCTTATTCGACTGGGGCATTCGACGAATGCCGGCTAGGATGCAGCAGGACCTGAACAAGTACGAAGGCGTCAGGGCAGAGTTCCGAGCGCGCACGGCGATATCGCCTCAGATCAGAGGCGAGGTGCGCAAGGAGCTGATGCTGATTGTAGTCGACATGGTCCTGATCATCTGCATCATCATTGCGGTGAACTTGCTATCCGTGCTGAACGGGCTCGTTGAGAGTCTCGGCGCTGGCATCGGGGTACTGGCCTCCATAATAACCTTCTTGCTCGGGCTCATTCTCACCTTGCCGCTCATCTTCATTCTCGTCACGAGAATCAAGAAGTTGTCCCACATACTCGCTTCGGTTCTCAGGGAGGACGGCAAGCTGAAGATGCACCAGAGCGCAGCAAGCAAGGTGTTCAAGAACCTTAGCGAAGCCCTACTGGCGTTCATCATCTTCCTCGTCTTCCTCCCGTTCTTGCCGCGAGTCGAGGGCTTGAACTTCCTGCCTCTGCTAGCCATAGGCTTCATCGCGGTGCTGATCTCCTACCTGATCTGGGATGCTTACAAGGCGGCCTATCGGCGCATCACCACCTCCATCGTGAGCGGTATTCAGAAGGAGGAGGAGCAAGATTGAAGCGGGCCGGTCATGCGTCATCGCCGTTAAGCTGGATGATAATGTTTAATACCAAGGGGCATGAAAGCACTCTCGGTGATGGAACATGGAGTTCATCGTCCTTGGGAAATTCAGGAAGAAGCCGACTAAGGCCACGCCCGTTGAGGCGGACAAGTGGATGGCGAAGATGAAGAAAGAAGGCGTCGAGTTCACTAACATGTACTGGACGCTAGGCAGGTATGACACAGTGGCGATCGTCAAGGCGAAGGACGAGAAGACCGCGATGAAGGCCCTGCTGGGAATGGGAGAGATAATGACGACAGAGACGCTTGTTGCCGTGCCGAGGGCGACCGCGCTCAAATGGCTGGAATGAGTTCGCGAATCTAATCGACAGATCGTCTCAGAACCATCTCTTCATCCCATAAAAGTCGGTGGGGGGAGTGGGGCGACTCCACACCTCACCGAGGGATGGGTGTGCATCCTGTAAATCAGTGCAGACTCCATAAAGGTGGTACATTTCTTCCCAACCGTAGTCCTCTGCATCTGTTTCCATGATACACCTCTTGAATCACAGATGCCCGACTCTATTTATATCCCGGACGGGGGGAGGTGAGCGAAAGTGCCTATCGGACCTGTTAGACTGGCCCGTCGGCAAGCACTCAAAAGGCCGAAATCAGGCCCGTTTTCGTTTGTGCCTCACCCTGACCGCTTCCCCTCTTTCACTCGAGGTCATCTCCGCGGCGCTCATGCTCGCGATCCCCACTCCCTCGACCTGGCCATTGCGCATGATTATTGCCTCGTCGCCGATGCGCATGACCGGGTCTGCGCTCTTCACCCCTTTGGCGAACAGATTCCCGGTCAAATCGAAGTCCTCGATCTCGACCAAATGGAGCCCTTTGGACGCGAGCCGCTCGGCCCCTTCCAGCGTTAGCGATATCATCCCTCTTTCCGGAGTCAGCAGACCCATCTGTTTATTGCCGAAGGATATCCGCGAATAGGGATAGTTGCCACTTATGTTGCAGCCTTCCAGCAGCGCCTCGCCTCCCCCGCCGAATTGAAATCTAGCGACCGAGGCCATCGTCGCCGTCCTCTCGACTGAGAATGGCGTCCTAGGCTGCTTGGAGCATGCTTCGGCCAGTGCCTCCTGCAACCTTGCCAGGGAATCCCTGGAGGTCGGGCTCCCTTGAGAGGTGTCCACGCATTCCATGACCTCCTTGACGATGTCGCTCTCGCTCCCCAGATGGCTGATCACCTGGTCGAAGCCGAGCGATGCCACGTGAGCCGCGAGCTCCCTCACCATCGCCTGCTCTTCCAGGTCCCAATGGCCCGTGACCGGGATGTCGTACTGCACTGACGGGTAGAACAGCTCGAGCTCGCGGGGCACCACGCCCAGCGGTGAGGTGACGATCAGCTCCTGCACCACGGCCGAGTTGGGCACCGACATCAGCACGTTCCTGAACGTCTGATGGCTCTTGGAAAGGAAGTACGGCTTCTTGGCGGAGCAGGGGATGAGAAGAAGTATCTTCTTGTGGGCCGCCGGTCGGTACCGCTCCAGCACCCTTCGACGATGTCGAACCACATCTGGCCGGCTGAGCGACTGCTTCGCGTTGGCATAGAAGCGGGGGCCGACGACGGGAGCGTACATCTCCTGGAGATCGTACAACTGCTCGTCCAGTATGCGGAGGGCGGCTACATTCCACGGTGTCGCGTGCGCCCTCATCTCCGCCAGTTCCCTCAGTCGCCCGATCTCGATCATATGCTTGATCAGCCGCAGCTCTTCCCACGAGTTCCTCAGGTTCAGGTCTAGGATACTTTCCCCTTGCGGCAGCGCCCATTTCGCATTGACCGGGGCGAACGCCCCCTCGACCCTGCTGATGATGCCGCGCGACGATTGGTAGGTCAACAATGAGGAATCGAAGAGGTCGATGCCCATGTAGCCGAGCAATGCCAGATTGGAGGCATCCATCATCCCGGGGGCGTAGAGGAGCTTGCTGTAGCCAACCCGCTTGCGCAGCCGGGCAACACTTCGCACGAACGCCCTCGCGTCCCGCCGCAGCTCGAAGGCATTGGGCAAGATCGCGACATCTTTCGTGAGCCATTGAACGTCAGGGACGGACTGCGCATCCGCCTCCCCCTCTGGGGCGCAGATGTCCTCCTTCTCCTGCCTTGACCTAGCCGAAAGAGGCACATAAATGCCAGCGAGAAGGCCGACCGACTGGAAGTCTGGGTCGGAAGAGGAATGGATCATGCCGCTCTCCTCGTCCAAGAGCAATTCCGCAAAGCTTGGCGCCGAGGAAGCGGCCGAGCTCAGAAACAACAGATTGGGCGTCCGGACCTTGCCCTTGCCAGAAGTCCATGCGGTGGTTTTGGACAATCCAGAGCGGCTCAGGACCTCGATCATTCAACGAAGTAATCCCATCAATGATTAAAGGGTTTGCTTGCCCTCATCTCCTGGCCGACCGCAATGACACTGGCGCTTCGTCCGTTCATTCGATCAGCTTGACCGTCGGATGGATCTCCAGGAGATTCAAGTTGCCGTCGGCCAGATCGTTGAGCTCGGTCCAATTGACCAGGGTCTCGATGCAACCATCCTTCAGGGTTATCACTCCCATGGCGACCAGTCCCAGCCGGTCGGCGAGCATGAGCCCTTCCTTCACTTCCATATGGCAGCCCACGCCGATGATCGCCTTGGGCTTCTCCGCCTTCACGATGCGCTTGATGAAGGTGGATCCAGGCACGATATGCACCCGATAGCCTTGCGCCTCCAGCTTGTCAATCGACCGGCCGATGCCGCAGAGCATGCATCTTTCGCAGATCAATCCCTCTGGGGTCAGATGGGCCGGGCATTTCGCGGAGCGCAGGCACTGGGGCAGGAAGATGGCTTTGTTCTTGGCCGGGATGCTGTCGAACTTGCCCTGGTTCAACCGATTGTGCAGCCGGACAACGAACTCGGTCAATTCCTTGTCCTCGATCCCCAGCAGGCCGCAGAGCGCCCGGATTACCCCTTCCACCAGTGCCATGCCGGCAAGGAAGAGTCGGGGGAATGCCATTCTGCCGGTCCTTATCGAAAAGGCGATTAGCACCGCCAGGACCAGGCCGAGCACCAAAAGTCCCACCAGGATTAAGAGCGTGATCTGACCGAGCAACAATATTATCTGGTCCAGCGAGAACAGGTCGAATGCCATCGCTTCATGCCATGCCGTGCACCCATATAGACCCTTGGCATCACGCTCAAGAATCGCCGAATCATGATCCTGCCATCGGCTCGAAATGGCGTGATGACGTAGCTTTTTTTAAAAACTGAAAACGAAGGGGTAGGCGCGACGATCAGAAAGTCGTCACGAGCTCGTGGTCCATTATCAGCTCTCTCGCCTTCTCCCAAGATATCTTCTTCACGCCTTCGACTATCGGCACCTCTCCGACTCTAGCCTTAAGATCATCCTCGAGCACGAGGACCTCTCCCTCGAAATCGGCCAGGTCATTGATCGCCTCGACATTCGAGGGCATGCCGATGGCACCGGGGTTCTGCGCCGCCACGGCGTTCAGCGTCCCATCGCCGACCATGAGGACGGTCGCTCTGGAGATGCTCCCGCTCGCCAGCATCGCCAGCGCCATACGCGCTCCGGCGAAGAAATCCTCCGTTCCGTAAGGGGCCTTCGTCGCAAGGATCAGGATGCTTGTTGCCATTCTCTCACCTCGCGATCGTGACGATGCGGTCCGCTTCGGCCACGAACTTCGAAAGGTCATTGGTCAGGCTGCCGACCCTCGTCCCCTTGACCTCCTCTCCCCGGTGGATGCCCCGGGCGGCGCAGCAGGTCTCGCATACGACGATTGAGGCGCCCCTCTCCGCGATCTCGGTCAGCTCCTTTCCCACGTTGGGGAAGCGCTTCGGCTCCTGGCCCTCCTTGATCGCGGTTATCCCTTCTCCGTAGCCGAAGATGCGCACGTTGTAGCCCTTGTCCAAGGCGGCCCGCGCCAGCTTCACAGCCAGGTTGGAGTCCATGTTCATCATGCTCCCGGATCGCAAGTGTATGAGCAGTGTTCCCTTCATCCCCTCACCTCACAATGTAATGGTCCTGTCGTACTGCATGATCAGGTCGACCGCTTCGCCGTAGTCGACGGTCTTGAACTTACCGCCGACATCGCAGCTGAAACCTCTGGCCGCAAGGTCGTCCGCAATCACGTAGACCTCATCCACGTGCTCGGCGAGATGCTTCGACGCCTTCTTGTCCGCGGCGTAATAGACCGCATCCTCGAACAGCAGCGCCGCCTTCTTCGAATGGCCCCCGAGGTCGAACGTCAGCTCGAGGTTGATGTTCTCGTGAGGCGACTTCAACAGCACGAACAGGATGGAGGCCATTCTATCATCATCCGATGAAATACTGCATGTCCGTGTCCGCAGCGATGTTCAGGAAGCCCGCTGCCCCGAGGACTGTCACCCCTTCGTCCAGGTCCTCCTGCTTCACTCCCATGACCCCCATGCTCGTGGCGCAGGCGTACATTTTCACTCCGAGCTCCAGGGCCATCTTCTTCTGGGCAGGGTAGTCCTCGACGCCCACCGCGAGCATCTTCTTCTTGAACATGCCGGTGAAAAACCGATACATTCCTGGCGCCTTGGGGTTGGCTGTCTTTGTGACCAGCTTAAGCCCGAAGAACGTGTGGAAGATATGGACTTCCATTCCCATGCTCGCAGCGACGTTCGCGATCATCAGGGATTCCATGGCCTTGTCAAAAGTGCCTTCGGACACCACGATCGCGATCTTCGTTATCTTCTTTGCTTCTGGCATTCTTTTCACCTCAATCGCTTATGACTTGAATTCGACTCTTACCGTTCTATTCCAGCGTTTCAGACTTGTTTCTTTCGGATGTAGAAGTAGAATATCTTGCCATCCTGCTTCGTTTCCACCAGCTCGTTCCCGGTGCGCTGGGTCCAAGCGGGGACGTCTTCCTTTGAGCCAGGGTCGTCGGAAATCAGCTCGACAACCTTCCCCACTTGCATCTCCTTCATCTTCTTGGCCAATTTCACTATCGGCATGGGGCACATCAGGCCCCTGGAATCTAAGGTCTCATCTTTATCCATACCTACCCCTTACCTACGGTTTTGCACGGTTGTGCGACAACTATA
The DNA here is from genome assembly GCA_963768775.1 of Methanomassiliicoccaceae archaeon. Lineage (GTDB taxonomy): Archaea > Thermoplasmatota > Thermoplasmata > Methanomassiliicoccales > UBA472 > FEN-33. The sequence goes on along the minus strand of CAVYIY010000005.1, from coordinate 48,628 downwards.
TATAACCTCTAGCCATTTAAGCTTTTTGTAGATTTGAGATGCCCAGAGAGACCAGCCAGATACTTCCAGAGAAGATAATCGGAGAGGTGCATACCTGCCACGACCTGGTGCAATGCGCTTTCAGCCTCGCCGAATTCGAGGTAGAGGTGTATTATCAGCTATCCACATCCGGTCCGCTGCGGGCGGACGAGCTGGCGGCCAAGATGGGTAGGGACCGCTCCACCGTTTATCGGGCACTCCAGAAGCTGATGACCTGCGGCATGGTCTACCGCGAAACGAAGAGCATCGAGCGCGGAGGCTACTTCCACATCTACAAGGCAATTGGGAGAGATCTGCTGCGGGACCGATTGGAGCGCTGCGTGAACGATTGGTATTCGCATATGAAGGAAGTCCTTTCCAAATTCGAGGAAGCACCAGAGTCCTCGAACTAGTCATTGTTTGTTACGAAGATGTCAAATAGGCCGGCCGGTTATTCGTAGCCCGGTAAGCATGGAATTCAAAGGCTTGGACATCGTCTCCATCCGCGACCTGACGCGGGAGCAGATAGAGTTCGTTCTTGATCTTTCGGAGAAGATGATCCCCTACGCCCGGGGAGAGAAGTTCACCAAGATGTTGGAAGGGCGCATACTCGCCAACCTGTTCTTCGAGCCCTCCACCCGCACCCGCATGTCCTTCGAGACGGCGATGGCGCGGTTGGGCGGCCGAACGCTGGAGATGTCCCATCCATCGATGATGTCTATCGCGAAGGGGGAGACGCTGGCGGACACCATCCGCATGGTGGAATCCTATTCCGATGCTATTGTCTTGAGGCATCCACACGAGGGGGCGGCCCGTTTGGCCGCCAAGTTCTCCCGCAGCCCGGTGATCAATGCCGGGGACGGGGCGGGGCAGCATCCCACGCAGACCCTGCTCGACCTGTTCACCATCCGCCGGGACAAGCAGCACATCGAGGGCATCAAAGTGGCGCTGGTCGGCGATCTGAAATACGGCCGCACCGCGCACTCGCTGGCCGAGGCGCTGACCCTGTTCGGCGCCGAGGTGACCTTCGTCGCTCCGGCATCCTTGCAGATGCCGCGGGAGACGGTCAAGCAGGTGGAGAAGCTCGGGGGGAAGCCCAAGCTCACCTCGAAGCTGGAAGAGGTCATCAAGGAAATCGACGTCCTTTACGTCACCCGCATCCAGAGGGAGAGGTTCCCTGACCCCAGCGAATACCTGAAGGTCGCCGGCAGCTATCGCATCGACAACAACCTTCTGCGCGAGGCGAAGCAGAACCTCACCGTCATGCATCCTCTGCCCAGGGTCGACGAGATCGCCCCCGAGGTCGACTATACCCAGCATGCGAAGTACTTCGAGCAAGCATTCAACGGAGTGCCGGTGAGGATGGCCCTCCTCTCTCTCGTACTGGGAGGCGAGCTGTGATGAAGGAGTTCAAGGTCACCCCGATCCGCAACGGGACGGTAATCGATCACATCGACTGCGGAATGGCCCTGAAGGTATTGCGCATCATCGGGGTTTCGGGCAACAATGTCAGCTCGCCAATCAGTGTGCTCATGCACGTCCCCTCCAAGAAGGAGGGATTCAAGGACGTCGTCAAGGTGGAGGACCGTGAGCTCGACCCGAAGGAGGTCGACAAGATCTCGCTGATCTCCCCGGACGCGACGATCAATATCATCCGGGATTTCAATGTGGCGGAGAAGTACAACGTGACCCTGCCCCAGGTGGTGCGGGGCATCGTTCGCTGCGGCAATCCCTCCTGCATAACCAACCTGAACGAGCCGGTGGAGCCGGAGTTCAGCGTCGAATCGAAGAAGCCTCCAGTGCTGCGCTGCATCTACTGCGATCGCATCCTCGACGACACCGCGGAACACTTGATCTAGAGATTGCGATTCATGCATGAAGCAGGCATGCCTTGACGACTTCCGCCGATATTCTTCAATCACCGAAATATCGAAACGTCCGCTCTTTGGGAATGCTCACAGAAATGAATCCATTCGAATGAGGATCTAGCTCATCTCAGCCAGACGAGCTCCTGCTTGGTCCGGGTGATGACTTTGTTCATGTTCTCCAGGATCTTCGATTCCTCGGTGGCGCGATCGCAGGTGACGACGATGAGGAGGCTGGAAGAGACCTCGGTGATGATCAGCTTGCTGTCGTGGAACACACCGAGAAGGTATTCGCATTTGTCCTTCAGGGGATCGCTACGCGTCGCCTCGGCGGACGAATACATGATCGCCGCCATGGCCGAGAAGGTCTCTGGCTTGGAGGGCGAAGTGGTCCTGCCGGCGATCATCAGGCCGGTCTTGGAGACAATGGAAACGCTCTGGATGTTGCTGTCTTGAGGGAACTCCTGTTGAATGATCTCCTCGAGGATATTCTCCACGCTTTTTGTCTGTTGCACCATTGTTCCCCCTGAGACCATCCCTATCTCGCTATTAACTGCCTGAATTGGCAATCGAATGTTCGTCTACCCAATTAATGCTTTTGTTGCAGCTAGCTGACAATACATTGCGCAATCATATATGAATTGTATCATCCAGTTACAAGAAAACGAATACCGCCGACCGGGAAAAAGACCGCGCCGTCCGAAGATCGCTTGGACCCTTCCAGTCCACGATTGCAACCGTCGTTCTGAGCATCTGAAGATCGGCACAATGGCTTTGTAATTGTCTGCGAGACAGGCTATTCCTTTAATCCGACCAAAGCCTCACCTCATGCAGCGCTTCGGTGGTAATCGGATGCAGGTCATCGTCGTCACGGGAATGCCCGGTGCGGGGAAAGAGGAGTTCGTCCAGGTCGCCAGGTCGCTTGGCTACGATGTGGTGCGCATGGGCGACGTGGTGAGGGAGGAGGCGAAGAGGCAGGGCATCACCGGCACGGACAAGGGGGTGGGCGGCTTCGCGGACCAGGAGCGCCGCATCAACGGTTATGAAATCTGGGCCAAGCGATCGGTCGTGCATGTCCGCTCCGAAAGGACGATCATCGACGGTAGCAGAGGACTTGTCGAGCTCGAGGTCTTCCGCCAAGCATTCGGGAAGGGCGTGCTGCTGGTGGCAATCCATTCCTCTCCAATGTCACGATTTCTGCGACTGAAGAAACGTGGTAGGGCAGACGCTCCCGCCACCTGGTCGGAATTCGAGGAGAGGGACAAGAGGGAACTGGGCTGGGGGCTGGGCAGCCTGATCGCCATGGCGGATGTCATGCTGCTGAACGATGGCTCTATGGATGAATTCAAAGCGAGAGTGAATGCGTTCTTGACAGGACTGGGATAGATGAACTTCAAGATAGTGCGAATGTGCAAGCATGATGCCATGTCCGCTGTGCCGACGGACGATATCAGGATAGATTTGGCAAAAACCACCCCGAAACTAAGGGAGAACGGTTTCCAAGTTGATACGTCCGACGTGATGCTGATCGCACGCAACCGCGAGACCGAGGTGACGATCTTCCGGAACGGCAGGCTGATGATGGGCCCGGTCAAAGGAAAAGAACATGCGGGCCAGATCGCTGAGATAATCTACTCCCTATGCATTGAGGAGTGAACGATCTGGGCTTAAGTCCTTGCGGCCATCTGCCTCGGGCAGAACTCGAACACGCGCTTTCCACCGTCGATGAATTCCACATCGATACTGAGACGGTCCTGCTCGATCCGCAGGTTGATGGTGCGCAAGTTCGACTGGTACGAGGCTATATTCGATTCCAGACCATCCATCTTCCTTAGCATTCCCCTCTTCTCCATCAGCCGCACCAGGCGATAGCATTTGGTGATTGGCATGTCGAGCCGATTCGATATGTCCTTCACGCACATCGCCGAGGGGCATGTGGCTGATAAGATCCTCCTAACGTCGTCATCGAACGCTAGACGAGTAATCTTGAACTCCATCCCTCCTATAGTCATTGAGGGAATCCATGCAATGTAGAGTTATATACTCTATGTTGTTGGAGAATCACCGCTGATTCTTTCCAGTGATAATTCTAATTCGAACATTTCTTGACCAATTTCACGCGATCGCGGAGATAGTTGAATCATCTGGCAATGGGGGATAGTTCTTGCTTTCGTGCTTCTGATCGATTGGCCAGATACAACAAATGTTTATATTATCGCATGCTGATTCATTGAGTTGCGGGATGGGAGCGATGGGGGATTTTAGCAGAGTGGGAATCATACTCCTAGCGATTGCCTTCATGTCCCCGTGTTTCTTAATTAGCATGCCAGTGACAGCCTCAACAGCAATATCTGAGAGTCCTATCCGAGCACTCGACGCGACTCAATACAACTCTTCGGCCCTGTTCCAACCTGGCGTTTGCTTCAATGAGTATTCCTCAGCTATGAAGACCGACCCTGGCTGTAGAGATTTCGCAATCGGAGACCTAGATGGGGATGGTTTGAAAGACCTGGCGGTCATAGCAGGGAGCAACGTATTGCTCGTCTACGACCGACTATCCGATGGCGCCTTTTCGTCCAATCCTCAGAGACTTGTGAACTCAAGTCTGAAAGACTTTCAGCATGTCGCCATCGGCGATCTGAACAATGACGGACTGAACGATATTGTTGTCAGCTGCAACGATACCATGGGCAATTCCATGGTCGCCATTTTCTGCCAGAGCAGTGGCCACATATTCAGCACTTTAAACTCAATTAATTTGAATCTCCGGGGGCAAATCCCCCACGAGATAAGCATTGGTCATTTCACCAATAAGACGCTCCTATCGGTAGCAGTCGTTAGCGAAGAAAACGAGGTCGATATCTGGAGCCAGCCCTACAGCCTCCCGATCTCCCCATATCGTACCTATCTCTCCATCAGTGGGTTGACTAGAAGTCAATACCTGGCCGCATCAGACATCGATTCTGACGGCTGGACGGATCTGGTAGTCGGCCAAAGAAACGGACCTGATGTGGCAATTTTCACACACAACTCAACGGGAGCATGGAATCCCCAGATTCTAAAACCAATATCTGGGGCCGCATCGGATGTCGGACTGTATGATGTCAACTCGGACGGCCGGGATGACCTCATCTTCGCCAACTCTGCGAATTCGCAGATATATGCATACTTTAACAATAGAGGCGTTTTCGAGACGAACCCGCATCTAATTAAAACAGCCGATGGGCTTTCAAGCGTCACCTTCGGGGAAGTTTCCGGAGATGGCCGAGTCGATGCTGTCTACCTATCAGAGACGACCGCTAATTGCTCGGCTTCCTTCAAGAACGCGAACACCGGATGGTACGGAGACGCACCTAACATCACTTTCCCAGTCCAAGAAAACCCTCTTCAGTGCATCGTAGATCGCTCAGTAGTCGGCAAAGAGCAATTATTAGTTCTATGTGCCGGTAACGGGGTAGATAATTCAACAATCGAGTTCTTCCCTATCAGCAACAAGCTAAGGGGCAATGCTAACCAGAACCTCTTTGTCTCCCCGGCTGAACCCCAAAAGGTGGCATGCGGAAAGCTCGCCGATGGAAGTGGGTTGATGGCAACGACCGCTCCGAGCGAAAATGCAATCCTTTTGTTCAACCAGCGCACAGGGACAAAGCGGATTCTCCCAGTCCAGGCAAACCCAGTTGCAGTTGTTTTCGGGCACTTTGATGGCGATTTCTCAGATGACCTCGCCGTGCTAAACCAAGGATCCAAAACAGTCAGCATATACCTTGACGAACAGTTCAACTCAGGCACCCAGCCTAGGCTAAATGTCTCGATACCGTTCTCCGACGCTTCGGCACTTTCGAAGGTCAGCGTCAGGAACGATAGCTTTGACGACCTCGTAATAGGCTCGAGCAACGGCCTGATGGTCCTCTACAACACCGAATCTGCAAGCATCTTTGATTCCACCAAGAACGAGACTCTAGGTGGATCGATCCCGGGAAGGATAGCAAACATAGTCACGGCGGATTTCAGCGCGTCTGGAATCCCTGCCGATATCGCCGCGCTCAATTCCGGCAGCTCCAGCGTGGAGATATTCTCAAGATACGCATCCGGTACGGTTGGCAATTATTATCCGTCTATCCCAACGGCGAATTTGACCCGTTCGGGTTCCTCAATGAAGCACATGGTCATAGGCAACTTCGGAGGCAGTCCACAGAAGGATATTGCTGTCCTGGACGATTCGAACCAGGTATTCGTATTTGTGCAACCAAGCTACGGTTTCACCATCGACCTTAGTGATCCTGCGGTACTTCCCATTAAGGAGAAAGCGACCGGCCTAGCGGCGGGAGATCTGAATGATGACGGAATGGACGACCTCGCGGTGTCCTACAACATTACCCCGATTATCGCAGTTTTCCTCAGAACTGGAGACTCGACTTTCAAGAACTGCTTCAACTGGACGAGCGGAGGTGTGGCGAGCGACATCGCGGTAGCAGATATCAACGGCGATCTCCGCCCCGATGTCTTGTCTGCCTCACCGACCTCGTTCTCATTGAGCGTCTGGTTCCAGAACAATCTGTCACCTAAGGCAGTGGCAAGCGCCTCGAAAACCGAAGAATATGAAGGCAGGCCATTGACATTCTCCGGAGCTCTGTCCACCGATTCATACTCTGACCAACCCTATCTGGCTTACAACTGGACCTTTGCCGGAGAGGGGTATAGAGATGGCATCACCGTCAATTTCACTTTCACGCATAACGGCAGCTTCATGGTAACCCTCCGAGTTACTGACCGAGGGGGACTCCAGGGCTGGGACAACATCACGATCAACATAAAGGAAAGCTATCCAATCGCCAACTTCACCTGGAACCCGTCAAATCCATATGAAGGAGAGCCTATTTTGTTCAATGACACCAGCGTTCGCGGTTATGACCCGATCACCTTCTGGTTCTGGGACTTTGGGGATGGTGGCTCTTCAACGTTGCGGAACCCGCAACATACCTTCACATATGATGATGCATTCATGGTCCACTTGACTGTAACCGATTCAGATGGAACCGCCAACTCGACGACCAAAATTGTAGTAGTCAATGATACCACTCCAATAGCGAACTTCACATTCTCCGATGCCGTGGAGGGATCCCCGACCCTATTCAATAACACATCAACAACGCCATACGACCCAATCGTTTATAGTAACTGGACCTTCGGGGATAGCAGTTACGAAAACAAGACGGACCTCTCGGATACCTATCATACATATAACCGCTCCGAAACGTTCCAGGTGACGTTGACGATCACCGACAATGATGGCAGCATCTCGATATGGACCGCGAACGTATTCGTCCGAAACGTGAATCCAATTGCCAATTTTACATACTCCCCACGATCTCCAATCGAAGGCCAGCCCATTCAGTTCAACGACACTAGCTTCACTTTCAATAAAATCGTTTCTTGGTCGTGGCATTTCGGCGACGGACAGGAATCGAGTCTGGCGAAGCCCCCACCCGTGACGTATGGATCCAACGGCACGTACAACGTCAGCCTTACGGTGGTAGAATTGGATGGCTCAAACAATACAATCCAACGATGGGTCTTTGTTGCCGATACCAGCCCGACAATTATCCTCGTCAAGACAGTAGACAACAAGGCGTCGTACGCGGAGGACCAGACCATTTCTGTGGAGGTTTTGGCTGAACCGGCTTTTGATCCTCTTTTGCCAGAATATGCGTGGGACATGAACTTCAATGGCACATTTACCACAGCACCCATTATCACCACCGTCAACCACACCAGCTTCGCCTATGCACGGAATGGCGTATACCTCGTGTGCGTGCGCGTCTTCGATATTGACGGCTTCACGCAAGCGTCGTCCGCGCAGCTCCTGGCTATCACAGTTTACGATCCTCCCCCGACCGCCTTCTTCAACTTTCATAATGTCACCGGTGGCATAGTCCAGTTCGATGCCTCGGGATCGAGCGACAACCCTAGCGACATCGCCGGTCTGCAATTCAGCTGGAACTTCGACGATGGCAACGGTTATACTGCCTGGAACGAGACGCGCATATTCGATTACAATTTCACCCAGGATGGAATGCACACGGTGGCGTTGAGGGTAAGGGACGATTCTGGCCAGATTGATGCCTATCAGCGACAGGTGATGATACATCAATCTCCTCCTGACGTGATTATCGGCTCTGGGACATCAACCTTCTTTGTCGGCCATGTGATAGAGGTTTCTGCTACGGTGACAGATTCCGTGGGAGTGCTGAGAGTTGATCTTAGCTACCAAGTCGGCAACGGTAGCACAAACCAGTTGAGAATGACCCCCACTGGGTCCGCCGATGAGTATAGGGTCCAACTGCCCGCGCTCAACCACACCGGCACCATCACCTATTGGATCACGGCTATCGACACGCTGTCCAACTCCGTCACGACTGGCAAGATTGTCATCACCATCTCGGACCAACCTGCTTCCGCTTCCGAATTTATTTTCTTGCTACTGGGAGCCCTGACAGTGATCTTGGTGTTGTTCCTGTTCATGCGCAATGCCCTCGTCCCTGTGGAAGAGGTGTTCATCATCTACAATGACGGCCGGCTGATGGCGCACCAGACCAGGAGACTGAAGCCGGGCATGGACGACGAGATACTGAGCTCGATGCTGGTCGCCATCCAAGGCTTCGTCAAGGACTCCTTCAAGGACGAGAGTTCGACGCACCTGCAACGCCTCGACTTCGGGGAGAAGAAGATCCTAGTTGAGCGGGGGGATTCGTTCTATCTCGCGGTAGTGCTGCATTCCCACCGCGCCGGCAACGTACCGCAGCGGATGCAATCGGTCATCGAGAACATCCATCGGGAGTACGGCGAGGCCCTCAATCAGTGGGACGGCGACCTGGAGAAGGTCAGGGGCGTCAAGGACCAGACGGAGAAGCTCTTCAAGTCTCCCATTCCCCTGGCACTGTCTTCCCTGAAGAGGGAGAAGGCGGTCGAGCCTAATGAATGCCCGATGTGCGGTAACGAGATCATGCCGAATGCGGCAAGATGCCCCTCATGCGGCGCCGAGCTCTCCTCGTCCGCATTGGAGGAGATTGAAGCTGTCGCCGAGGATACGAAGGAAGGCAAGGGAGAGGGGAATTAGACCGACCAGATTCCCATTTCGAGAAGAACCGAATCGCAAGAATGCAAGAGTTGCATCCCCGCGGCAATATTATTTATGCTCGCTCAATTCTAGCCGCCCCAAATGCATTCCTATCTCGACCTGGGCATAATCCTGTTGCTGTGCGCAGTCCTGTCCTTTATCTCCTACCGGCTTCGCCTGCTCACGGTTAGCGGCAGTCTGGCGTCCTTCGTGATTGGCGTGATCATCGGGTACTTCGGCTCGATAGGCTGGCTCATCATCCTCATCGCATTCGCCTTGAGCGGATTCCTGGTCACCAAATTCAAATTCGAGCTGAAGAAGAGGAAAGGGGTGCAGGAAGGCAAGAAGGGCGAGCGCACCTGGAAGAACGTGTTGGCGAACAGCCTGATCCCCGTCTCGATCGCGGTGGGAGCCTGGTTGCTCGGACAGCAGGAAAGCCCGGCCGCCAATCTCATCTATCTGACGGCGGTGAGCGTCGCCGCTTCGGACACGATAGCGAGCGAACTGGGCGTGCTCAGCAACAGGACGTTCCTGATCACGAACATGAAGCGCGTCCCCGTCGGCACCGATGGTGGGGTCTCCGCCTACGGGACCGTTTGGGCATTCATCGGGGCAGCGTTCGCCTCCATCCTCGGCTGGTTGCTGCTGTTCCCCTGGGGAATCATAGACGCCAGGCTGATCATCCCCGTCCTGATGGGCTTCCTCGGCTGCAACATAGACAGCTTGATCGGTGCGACTCTGGAGCGGAGGGGCATCACCAGCAAGTTGAGCACCAACATCCTGTCGATGGCGTTCGGAGCGCTCGGGTCGCTACTGATCGTATCGTTCTTCTACCTGTGAAGTTGTATTTACCCGAATGCTAGTGATTAGTTTGATTATCTAGAAGGATAATGCCTGGACGCTTAGGAAGGGCGTGCTTTGGCACAAATCGAGCTGAAAACCGGTTCGCTCTACATATTCCAAGACAAGAAAGCGGACCGGGCCTTGAGACTCTTTAACCTACTGAAGTCTAAGGACAAGGAGGTCTTGGTGGTCACAAGATTGCACCCGGACCGCCTGAAGGAGGATTTCCAGATACCGCCCAGCAACGTATTTTGGCTTTCGAGTTCGGCCGGGCCGAGGAACATCAACCCGCAGAACATCGGGATCCTCACGGACACCTTGATCCGCGCATACGAGAAAGGTGAGGCGGCGGTGATCCTCGAGGGGGTCGAGTACCTCATGCTCCAGAACGATTTCTCCAAGGTGCTGAGGCTCATGAGCTACCTCTACGAGTCCGTCGCCGTCAACCGCGGCATGCTGATCATCACCCTCGATCCGGAGGCCTTCAACACTAAGGAGTTCGCCCTCCTCTCCAAGGATGCCGAGCTTGTCGGGGAGACGGAATCGGTCATCATCTGACGCTTTTGACCGGGACATTCATGGCTCCGATGCGAATCAACAAAACATGAAAGCAGAAACGGATGGCGCCGTTGCAAGAATCTATAAATAGGACATTTACTTTCGAGGATTCAAGAATGGTGTGACGGCCATAGCGGCGGGGATACACCTGGTCTCATCCGAACCCAGCAGTTAAGCCCGCCTGCGTGCCCCGTTGTACTGTGGTGCGCGAGCCCACGGGAAGCTCGGAACGCTGTCAGCCATTCTTACTTTTCCTATCACCCTCAACAAGAGGAACCCATCCTCGGATTTGGATGATGCATCGACTTGTGACATTTGAAAGCCGGCTCTCGTAGATATCCCCCGCCGATTCAATTCTCAGGGATCGTAAAGAAGAAAGTTGCCCCCTTACCTTCTTCGGATTCCACCCAGATCCTTCCCCCATGACGCTCCACAATCTTCTTGGCTATTGCTAGCCCCATCCCCGTGCCAGGATAGTCGCCGCTCCCCTGAAGGCGCTTGAACATCTGGAAGATCTCTTCCGCATACTGCATCTTGAGCCCTATGCCATTGTCATGGACGAGGAACAACTGCTCACCGTTCTGCTTGCGAGCCGAGATACTGATCTCAGGCTTGCTCGCGCTGTGGAACTTCAGGGCATTGCCGATGAGGTTCTGCATCAGCTGGAGCATCTGCGTTTCGTCGGCGTGGACCTTCGGGAGGTCCTTCCAGGTCACCTTGGCATCGAGTCTCCTGGATAGTGTCCTTGAAGACCTCGACCGTCTTCTTGACCACGTCCTCCATCCAGAACTTCTCGAACGGTTTTCCTTGCGTTTCCACGCGGGAGTATTGCAGCAGGTCGTCGATGAGCCTCCTCATCCGCTGACCTCCATCCACGGCCATCGTCATGTACAGCTGGTCCTTTTCATCCAGCTTGCCCTTGTTGTGGCGCTCGAGGAGGCTCAGGCTGTTGACGATCGCTCTGAGCGGCTCCTGCAGATCATGCGAGGCGACGTAGGCGAACTGCTGCAGCTCGGCGTTCGAACGGGCGAGGTCCTCCGCCCTCTCCTTCGCCTGTGCTTCCAGGATCTTCTGCTGGCTGATATCCGAGAATATGGTGGCGAACTTGCCGATCTCGGGCGAGAACACGGAGATGAGGAAGTGCTTGTTCATCGGCTCGAAATAGGCCGCGAACGAGGTCGCCTTTCCGGTCCTGGCAACTCTGGCATAGACGTCCAGATATGGTGCTTCTTCAACGCCGTAGAGCTTGGAGCCGAGCTTTCCGATGGCCTTCTTCCGGGGGATGCCCAGGATCGTCTCAAACGCGTTGTTGACATTGAGGATGCGGTAGTCCACTTCCCTCCCCGCCTCATCAAGGACCATCTCCTGGACCGCGATCCCCTCATTCGATGAATCGAAGAGCGACCTGAACCTCGCCTCGCTGGCCCTTAGCGCATCTTCCGTCAACTTGTGATGCGAGCTTTCGATCAGGTTCCAGCCGCCGTGACGTCTTATCAGAGCGAACTGATGGTTGGCGACGACGTCGATGATCTCCCGTGCTCCGCACTTCTCGAGCGCATAGGAGCACATGGCGATCATCCGGTGGTTGCCGATGACGGCGTTCACCGCCGCCTCGTACTGCTCGAAATCGCTCCAGGTGGAGTCCTCGAGCCAATGGGTGTTACCGGTCAGGCGAAGGCCTTCGAACCCTTTCTTGCGTGCTTCCTCGAGCTTCGTCACCCAGCCTGCCAAGACCTCTTTCGAATTGAACTTGCCAGACCGAATGTACCAATCCTTGTAGTCCAGGATCTCGATCTGCCCCTTCCTGATGTACTCGCCCAGGTCGGGCATCGCCCCTTTCAGCGCCGCTTTCGCTGCTTCGACCTCCAAAGGAGCAGAGGTCACCCACATGCAGAACTCGTTGCTCTGGAGCCCCACCTTGAAATAGGGAACAAGGACGTCGACCAGGTCCTGACTTCCTTGATAGAATTGGCAGAAGTGGGTGCCCCAAGGGACCTTCCCCACCGCTTCAATGCCTGACTCCCTCAGCTTGGAACTTGCCGGGGTGACGGCGGAAGCGCGGCCCTCGGTCTTCATCTGCCTGCGAGAAATCATCGTTTCAACCGAGGCCGTTTGGTATGATAAAGGGTTTGATTGGATCTCCTTAGATTCGGATTGTTCGCCTGGTGTCCATGGCCATACTGTGGGCGAAGGAATTTCATGGTCTCCCGACTGCTTCGGCCCCCCCGCCTCCACAGGCTAGATGCAAGGCAATCGGAATCGTCATTTTCCGTTTTCCAATTTGACCTGTAGACACAAAGCTTATTTAGCCTGACTAAAGCTAGGTGTTGGAAGACTGGAGCGTAGGTGGTCGGGCTGTCTGATGTCGACCTGATAATACTAGCCGTCCTCAGTGTGATTCTGGCGATAGTCGTATTCTTAGAATTGCGTTACTTTCGGAGCAAGAGGAAGACGCGGGTTGACACGAGGATACTGCAGGACGAAGCGTACAATTCCATCGTGACCACCAAGGCTGTGGCCGAGGCCTTGAAGTCGCGGGGAAGGGTCTCGAAGGAAGCGAACCTCCTCATCATCGAGGCGGAGGCAGCGTTCCAGAGAGGGAACCACCTTTATGCCACGGAATCGATCAACAAGGCCAAGGAGCTGCTGAAGAGCGCCAAGGAGGAGGGCGCCGATCCAGTTGCCTCGATCGTCGCCAAGGTTGGCACCAAGGGCGGCGAGGAGAAGTGCGAGGTGCCTTTCCAAGAGGCGAGGAAGTTGCCCAAGAACTACCTGGAATCGAAGTTCATGATCTGCTCGGTGCGCGACATATTGGAGCAGTCCGGCGCCAAAGGGAAGAACGCGGCGGCGGAGGACAACCTGAAGCAGGCGGACGAGATGTTCCAGAAGGAAGATTATACAGGCGCGCTGAGGCTTGCGCTACGCGCCAAGCGTGCCCTCGACGGCGGCGCTGACTCGATCGGACCGATCGAATCGAAGCCGATAGCGAAGGATTCACAGGTAGAGCGGCTGCCGCCCCCGCCGAAGTCGCTGCGGGAACCGTCCAAGAGCTGCGTGCGCTGCGGAGCCAGCCTGACCGAGGGGGACGTCTATTGCCGCAAGTGCGGCCTGAAGGTGGACCGCAGCCCGAAATGCTCCGCCTGCGGCGAGAAGCTGGCCGAGGATGACATCTTCTGCCGCAAGTGCGGTAACCAGGCGAAGAACGCCTACTCCTGCCCGAAATGCGGCGAGGCGGTCTCCGAGGACGCGGCCAGCTGCCCGAAATGCGGCGCCCCGCTCGCCCGCGACTGACCAAGAGTCTTTTATATCGTCTGGCATATGCTGAACCGGTGCCCATGATTTTGGTGAAATTGGGCGGAAGCGTCATCACTGACAAGGGACGGTACCGCACCTTCGACCAGGCCAACGTCATCCGCCTGGCAAAGGAGATCGTCCGCTCCAAGATGCCAGTGATGATCGTTCACGGAGCGGGCTCGTTCGGCCATGTGCTCGCGAAGAAATACTATTTGAATGAAGGCTTTCGCGATCAAAGCCAGATCAAAGGGCTAGCCCAAGTCTCGATGGACGTGCGGGACCTGAACCTGCGCACCATCGCAGCGCTTCAATCGGCCGGCCTTAATTGCGTTTCTATCCCGCCCAGCGCCTGCTGCCTGATGGAGGACGGGGAGCTGGTCAGCTTCGACATGGAGTTCATGCACCGCTACCTGGACCTCGGCATCGTCCCGGTGACGTTCGGTGATGTGGTCCTGGACCGGAAGAAGGGCTTCGGCATCTGCTCCGGCGACCAATTGATGGCCTGGCTCGCGGACGAATTCGAGGCAGAGAGGATCATCTTCTGCACCGATGTCGACGGCATCTTCAGCTCCGACCCGCATCTGGACCGGAAGGCACGTTTGATCGAGGAAGTGGACCGCTCCGTACTATCTAGGTTGCCAAGGAGCGAGCGCTGCGCCGACGTCACCGGAAGCATATACGGCAAGATCGGGAGCATCTTGGCCCTGGCAAAGGGGAGGGAAGCCCTGGTCATCAACGGCCGCGTCAGAGGCAGATTGCAGAGGGCGCTGAAGGGCGAAGCAGTCAAAGGCTCACGAGTCATAGGGGACGGTTAGGATGAGGCAAATCGAGCGTCGCAAGATCGACCATATCGAGGTCGCTTTGAAGCAGGAAGTCTCCAGCGCCAGCAATTACTGGGACGACGTCAAGCTAGTTCACTGTTCATTGCCCGAGATCGATCTGGAAGAGATCGATACCTCGTGCGTCCTGTTCGGGCGGAAGCTCTCCTTTCCGCTGATCGTCACGGCGATCACAGGCGGATATGCGAACGCGGTCAAGATCAACCGCAACCTGGCGGAGGCGTGCGCCGAGCTCCAGATCGGACTGGGTATTGGAAGCCAGAGGGCCGGTGTGGAGCACGGTGACGATGGCAGCTACGGAGTCCTGAAGGACTACGATATCCCGCTGCGCATCGGCAACCTCGGGGCGCCCCAGCTCATCGAGCAGAGCACGAAGGCGAAATTCCGCGAGGATGCCATTAAGAAGGCGATGGAAATGATCGATGCCCATCTGCTCGCCATCCATCTCAACTTCCTGCAGGAGATCGTCCAGCCGGAGGGGGACACCCGCGCCCGCGGCTGCCTCGATGCCATGAGGGACGCGGCGAAGCAGTATCCGCTCATAGCCAAGGAGACCGGAGCTGGCATCTCGCGCGACATCGCCCTCAGGCTGAAGGGGATCGGGATGCGCGGGCTGGACGTCTCCGGCACCGGGGGGACGAGCTTCTCCGCCATCGAGAGGCACCGGGCCGAGAAGGCCGGGGACGCGCGTTGCGCTGCATTGGGGACCACATTCGGCGACTGGGGCATCCCGGCGCCAGTGGCGACGGTATGGGCGAACGTCGGCATTCCCATAATCGCCTCCGGAGGGATCGGGAATGGCCTGCAGGCGGCCAAAGGCGTCGTGCTCGGCGCTGCCTGCGCCGGCGCGGCCATGGCCGTGCTGCCCGAGGCGACGGAATCGGCGGAGAAGGTCAAGGAGAAGCTTAGGATCATGCAGTCGGAGTTCCGCGCGGCGATGTTCCTCGTGGGAGCGAAGAAGGTATCCGAGCTGGCAGGGAAGCGCCACGTCCTCGTCGGCGAGACGAAGGAATGGCTATCGCAGTTAAGGACCGAGGGATGAAGATGGACATCATGAAGGAAGTCATGCGGATGGCTAAGGAAGTGGACGAGGCGCTCATGCCACTGCTGAACGTCGGTTCGCACGAGCGCTTGCGCCTGGCCGTGAACCATCTGCCCCAATCGGGCGGGAAAAGGCTCAGGCCATCCATGGCCATCGTCGTCGCCGAGGCGGTGGGCAAGAAGGGAAAGACCGCGGTCCCGTTCGCCTGCGCCTTGGAGATCGTTCACAATTTCACGCTCGTTCACGACGACATAATCGATGAGGATCTGACCAGAAGGGGGAAGCCGACGGTGCACGTGCTGTTCGACATTCCCACCGCCATCATCGCCGGCGATGCGCTCTTCGCCATCGGATTCCAGATGCTTGCCAAGACCGAGGTGGACGGCGACCGCCTGCGCCAGCTGCTGAAGGACCTCTCCGAGACGGTGTTCCTGATCGCTGAGGGGCAGCAGATGGACATGGACTTCGAGAACTCGTCCGAAGTCACCGTCGACGCATACATGGAAATGGTGGAGAAGAAGACGGCCGTCCTGTTCGCCTGCGCGGCCGGAGGGGGCGCGATCATCGGCGAGGGGAGCGAGAAGCAGATCCGCGACATGAGGGAGTACGCCCGCCTGCTCGGCATCGGTTTCCAGATCTGGGACGACGTGCTCGGCCTCGTCGGCAACGAGAAGGTGCTGGGGAAGCCGGTGGGCAGCGACATCCGCAACGGCAAGCGCACGCTGATCGTCGTGCATGCGATGCAGACGCTCGGCGCGAAGGGGCGCAAGAAGAACGCCAAGATGCTGAAGGCGCTGGGGAACGAGAAGGCCACCGACGAGGAGGTCAGGCAGGTCATCCAGCTCTTCAAGGACATCGGCAGCCTGGACCATGCCAAGAACATCGCATTGCAGTACGCAGAGGAGGCGAAGGCGCGATTGGATTGCCTCAAGCCTTCGAAGGAGAAGGACTTCCTGCGCGAGATCGTCGATTTCGCCGTCGGCCGAGAGGTCTGAGAGGCCAACGGGTTCAGCGCGTTCATTTCTTTGCCGTGTCGCAGGTGATCCCCTGCTGGACCAAGCGGAACTCGGCCGACCCGCCCTCGGCCAGATGCCGGTGCTTCATCACAATCGCCCGGCGCTTCCCCATGCCCATCTTCTCCAGCATGATGATCGTCTTGGCATTGTGCATCAGCGAATGCCCCCCGAGCGGCTCGATGGTGTTCTTCTCGACGTCGGTGTAGACCTGGGAGGTGATGAGGACGGGGATGTTGCGCTTCTTCGCCATCTCCAGGAGCTTGAGCGATTGCGACGTGAGCGACTTTCGCTCCGACCGCTCCTGCTGCCTCGACGTCAGCCGATAGTACAGCGTCATCGAGTCGACCACGATCGCTCCGACGTCCAGGTTGCTCTCCGCCAGCTTGATGGCCTTGTCCACCATCTTCTCCTGCTCGTCGAAGCTGTTCGCCTCGAAGAACAGGGTGGAGCGCATCAGCGGCTCGTACTCATCGCCGCATATCTGCTTGAAGCGCTCCAGGGATATGCCTTCGGTGTCCAGATAGACCACCTTCTTCCCCAGGCTGGCGACGTTCCTGGTCATGACCAGGCAGAGGTTGGTCTTGCCCGTTCCTGCCTCCCCGTAAAGCAGGGTGACGCAGGCGGGCTCCAAGCCTCCGTCGAACATCTGGTCCAGCGAGGCGCATCCGAAGGGGATCTTGTCCACGACCCATTACAGGGGTGCAGAATGATAATCATTCCTTCTACTCGCTTATTATCGCCGCGGCGGCAGATCAGGCGACCTCAGCATTGAGGAATCGGACATGCTCAGATATGGATCGGACTTCACTCGTTCGCGCAGATCTCAGCGCAGACCGGCTTGTCCGCTTTTTCGTGCTTCCGGAACATCATCATTATCGCTGCCGAGACCACCTGCAGCCCAGCCATAATGTATAGGCCGATGTCGTAGCTACCGGTGGCAGCGACCGCCAGGCCGAGGATGATCGGACCGAAGACCCCGAGACCGACCGCGAGCCCGTTCATTATCCCAGTCGCGCTTCCCAGCAGCTCGCAGGGGGCGATCCCCTGGAGTAGGGTGAAGCAGTTGGGCGGCAGGATGCTGATGCAGAAGAAGATCGCCGCCAGGATGATTATGATCATGCTTTCGTCGCTCGCGCCCACCAGCAGGAAGATGAAGAGCAC
Organism: Methanomassiliicoccaceae archaeon; assembly: GCA_963768775.1. Classification (GTDB taxonomy): domain Archaea; phylum Thermoplasmatota; class Thermoplasmata; order Methanomassiliicoccales; family UBA472; genus FEN-33. The sequence continues at coordinate 30,875 of CAVYIY010000005.1, read as the reverse complement.
CGCCACCAGTTGGAAGGCGGTGGTAATCAGCACCCGCTTGCCGGTCCGGTCGCTCAACCATGAGCCGAGATAAAGCCCGGCCACCCCGCCCAGGTAGGGGAGGGACGCCACCAGGACGATCTGGTCGACCGACATGCCTTTGGCCACAATGAGATAGGTCGGCAGCCAGAGGGAGATCCCCCACCATACCAGGTTTCCGGCCGCGTCCGACGCGGAGAGCACCATTATCCCCTTGATGCGCAGGGCGGAGCGCAGCCCCGCCTTAGCGTCCCGGATCACGTCCCTTATCGGCTTGCTCTCCACCTTCGTCTCGGCGGAGGGGGAGTCGCGCAGGTAGAGGAGCAGGGGGATCAGCACCAGGGCGGTGATGAAGGCCACGGCGAAGAACGAGGCCGCCCAGCCGACCACCAGGATGAGGGGGATGAGGAAGATCGGTACCAGCAGATTGGAGATGTGCATCGAACTGAGGTGCAGGGAGTTGACCTTGGAGCGGTCGCACGGCTCGAACCAAGCCTGGGTGACCTTGCTCGCGCTCGGAAACAGGATGCCCTGCGAGAGGCCGAGGAGCAACCGCGCGGCGATGAAGGCGAAGAATATCATGCCTACCAGGCCAGTGAGGAAGGTGAGCAGGGAGAAGACGGCGACGGCCACCATCATGCTCTTCCTCGGCCCGAAGCGGTCGACCAGGGGGCTGAGGATGACGTTCGACACGCCATAGCCGACCAGGAAGATGCCCAGCAGCAGACCGCCGTAGAGCCCCTTCTCAGCGGACGTCCAGCCGTAGTCGGTGGAGATGAATGGCAGCGCCACGGACAGGTTGACCCGGGCTATGTAGGCCGCCAGCGTCGTCAGGAACAAGATGGCGGCGATGCCAGCTGGGCTTCTGCCTTTCGATCCCTTCTCCGCTTCCTCCGCCATTTGGCATGACAATCGCTGGAACGCTTATCATTCTTGCGAGGCAGCCTGCAATTAACCCGAAAGGTACTGCCCCGCCCCGGCCAAGGTGGTGGCATGGAAGCGACCATACCCCAGGAGGTCAGCGAGCATGAGCCAGTCGACCTCTTCCCCTTCGGCGCCGTCCGGTCGGGCCAGGACCGATTCCTGGACGATGCGCCGCTCCTGCCTGCGCCAAGGCATCAACCTCCTCGCCCACGCACCAACCGGCCTGGGCAAGACCGCCGTCTCCCTGGCTGCTGGCCTGGAGGCCTGCCGATCGGACAGAGGGCATCTGCTCTTCACCACCGCCAGGCAGTCGCAGCACTACGCGGCGATCGAGACGCTCCGGTTGATCTGGAGGCTGAGGCCGATCGCAGCCGTCGACGTCATCGCCAAGGAGGACATGTGCCTGGCCAGAAGGAAGAGCGGGCTGGTGCCCTGCTCGGAGGGCGGAGACTGCTACTTCCTCAACAAGCGCATCGAGGAGGCGGCGCTGCGGATCCTGGAGTATCCGCTGCATGTGCAGGAGACGACCAAGTTGTGCCTGCGCCTGGGCACCTGTCCCTACGCCTCCAGCATGAAGGCGGCGGAGAGGGCAGAGGTGATCGTGTGCGACTATAACCCCGTGTTCTCGGACGGTGGGGCGGCGCTTCTGGGCCGGGCGGCGAGGAAGAGGAAGGCCATCGTCATCGTGGACGAGGCGCACAACCTGCCACAGCGCCTCATGGACGACCACAGCGGTACGCTGAACGCCGCGGACCTGGAAAGACCGATGGCCCTCCGCTCGCTCCGCGGGCAGCGCGAGGACCTGAGGCTGCTGGGCCAGATCGCGACGAAGCTGACTGTGGGCAAGCCCCGCCCCCACATCGACCCGGGGGAGCTGGACGATGAGCTCAGGCAGCGGTGCGGCGTCGACTGCATCGGGCTGGCGATGGAACTGGAGGAGGCATCGAAGGAAGGCGACGCCCGCCGGCTTCGCGCCCTGCTGCGCTTCCTGCGGAACTGGAGCGCCTTCGGCAATAGCAGCGTGCGCTATTCGACGGACGAGAGGAAGCTGATCTGCAAGCTGATAGAGCCCTCTTTGGTATCGAAACGCAGCTTCGGAGAGATCCGATGCGCGCTATTGATGAGCGGGACGCTGCATCCGCCGGAGATGTACGCCGACCTGCTGGGCATATCCGAAGATAGCGTGTGCCGCGAGTATGCCAACCCCTTCCCGCCAGAGAATCGGCCGGTCCTCTGCGTCAGAGGGGTCTCGTCGCGCTTCCGGGACCGCTGCGAATCGAGCTATTTGAGCATGGCCGCCCAGGTCGGAATCGTCTGCCAGTCGGTCCCGGGCAACCTTGCTGTCTTCTTCCCCTCCTACGACTTCATGCACTCGACCCTGTTCCATCTGAAGGACGGCGGCGGCAAGCGCATGCTGGTGGAATCGAGGGGGCAGACGAAGCAGGAGAAGGAGGCGATGATCGCCGACATGCGCCAGGACCGGAACGCGGCGCTGATGGCGACCGTCGGCGGGAGCTTCGCCGAGGGCATCGACTTCAGCGACAACCTGCTGTCGGCGGTGGTCGTCTCCGGCTTCCCGCTCAACCCGCCCTCACCGGAATCGGAGCGGATGGAGGTGCGCCTGGCGGCGAAGTTCGGCGACCAGCGCTCGAAGCTTTACGTGCAGACCTATCCCGCTATCGCCAAGGTGCTCCAGGCCGCCGGGAGGGCGATAAGGAGCGAAACGGACCGCGCCGCCATCGTGCTGCTCGACGAGCGCTACCTGCTGCCCTCGATCGCCTCGGCTTTCCCCGCGGACTTCCATGCCAGCGAGACGAGCGCCTTGGAAGCGTCCCTGAAAGCGTTCTTCGCCTCCGACCCCCGGAAAACCACTTGAAAGGATTATTAGAGCCGAAGCTGATGGCGCGGAGGTGCAGGTCATCAGGCAGGGGGCGGAGGCGGAGATCAGGCTCACCGAATGGAAGGGGCGGACGGTGGTGGTGAAGAGCCGCGTGCCCAAGGGATACCGCCATCCGCAGCTGGACGCCTCGCTCCGGGCCACGAGGACGAAGAACGAGGCGAGACTGATCCAGGAGGCCAGGCGCCAGGGCGTGCCCACCCCGGTCATCTTCGACATCGACGTGCGCAGAGCGGAGATGACCATGGAGTACATCGACGGGGAACGAGTCAAGGATGCCCTGAACCGCGCGCCGGAGGACGAGGCGGAGCGCATCTGCCGGGAGATCGGCCGGCTGACGGCGCTCATGCACCGCGCCAAGCTGGTCCACGGCGATCTGACCACCTCCAACATGATCCTGCGTCAGGGGAGGATTTGGGTCATCGACTTCTCCTTGGGCTCGAGGAACGCGGAGGTGGAAGAGATGGGAGTGGACATGCACCTGCTGAAGGAGGCGTTCCAGTCCGCCCATTCCGAACGGTTCAACCTCTTCCAGGTGGTCATGGATTCATATTCAGAGAATTTCGACAGAAGCGAGCTGGTAGTGAACAAGATCAGGGATATCGAGGAAAGGGGGCGCTACACCTGACCCGCGTCGACATCATCACCTCCAACCCAGGCAAGATGAGGGAGTTCAGGGCAGCCCTGCAGCCTCTTGGCTTCGAGCTGGAGCAGCGATCGGAGGAGATCGACGAGATCCAGGCGGACGAGCTGGAGGACGTGGTCAAGGATTGCATGGTGCAATTGAGGGCACGGGGGCTGCAGAACTACATCATCGACGATTCCGGGCTCTTCATCGACGCTTTGGGAGGCTTCCCCGGCGTCTATTCCGCGTATGCCTTGAAGACGCTCGGCTGCCAGGGGATCATCAAGCTGCTCAGAGGCGTCGACGACCGAACGGCCAGGTTCCGCTGCTGCATTGGCTGCAGCATTGCGGACCTGGAAAAGATCGTGGTCTCGGCGGAATCGGAAGGGAGCATCATCGAGGAGGAGCGGGGCAAGGGAGGATTCGGCTTCGACCCGATCTTCGTTCCATCAGGTTATGACCAAACGTTCAGCGAGCTGCCGTTGGAGGAGAAGAACCTCATCTCCCACCGTGGCAAAGCTATTAATTCATTGAGCAAGAGATTATTGGCGCGCATGGAGAGGTAAGAAAATGAGGCTCGAGAACAGAAAGATCCTGGTCACTGGCAATGCTGGCTTCATCGGAAGCCACCTGGTGGAGGAGCTGCTGCGAAAAGGGAACCAGGTGGTCGGGCTGGACAACCTCTCCGCCGGAAGGAGGTCATTCATGGACAAAGTGGTGATGGACGACCGCTTCCGCTTCGTCGAAGCCGACCTGCTGACCGTGGACCTGGAGAAGGTGCTGCGCGAGGTCGACATGGTCTGCCACTTCGCCGCCAATCCCGATGTCCGCCTGGGCGCTTCGAACACGAGGGTGCATTTCGAGCAGAACATCGAAGTGACTTATCGCCTCCTGGAGGAATGCGCCCGCAACGACGTCAAGGACATCGTTTTCCCTTCGACTTCGACCGTATATGGCGAAGCGACGATAATCCCGACGGCAGAGAACTACGGGCCGCAGATCCCCATCTCGATCTACGGCGCGTCGAAGCTGGCTTGCGAAGCGCTCATCTCCTCTTACTGCCACACGTTCGAGATGAACGCGGTCATCTACCGTTTCGCCAACGTCGTCGGCCCGCGCTCCACGCACAACGTGACGCACGACTTCATCCGCAAGCTGAAAGAGCAGCCAAACTACCTGGAGATCCTGGGAAGGGACCCGGGCACGCACAAGTCGTATGTGCACGTGAGCGACTGCATCAAGGGCATGGTGGTGGGCATCGAGCGCGCCAAGGACCAGGTGGAGATCTTCAACATCGGCTCTAAGGACCGGTTGTCGGTGCGCAGGATCGCGGACATCGTCACCCAGGAGATGGGGTTGAAGGAGGTCGACTTCCATTGGAGCGGTGGGGTCAAGGGAGGCCGGGGCTGGGTGGGCGACGTAAAGGAGATGCTGCTGTCCGTGGAGAAGCTAGAGCGTTTCGGCTGGAGCCCCAGTATGAACAGCGAGACCGCCATCCGCCAAGCGGTCAGGGAAGCCCTCAGGATGGAAGACGACTAGAAGAACGGTAGCCAGCCGCCGTTCACAACACCAGTGGCATCGATCTCATGGCACCAGGTGGCGCTCTCGAGAGTCCATTCATCGCCCGAGGAGATGGGCGACGAGGGCGCGGAGAGCGAGGGCAGCCCGCCCGCGTACGGCATCCCCACCGGATCGATCACCAGCCAGATGCCGATCTCGTCTATGAAGTAGGTGAGACGGAGGTCGGTCGCATTGACCCAGTAGTATGAGGCGATCGATTCCCGCACTGACGGTACCATGCTGGCATTGTCGCCGATGAACACCTTGGGAAAGGCGTGGCCATCGATGATGTTCAGCCGGGCATTCCCGCCCAGTTCACCGATGAGGGAGGCGAGGAGTATCGCTTGGTCCTCGCAATCGCCAGTCCCGAGCGACAATGTTTCATTCGCACCTTGCCAGTAATCCTGCGGATCGGCAACGTATTGGATGTTTCGCCTTACCCATTCATAGGCGCCCACCACCCGCATCATTCTGTACGCGCCAAGGAACCGGTCCCTGACCTCCTGGGCGATCGATGCGGTGACCGGGAAGTCGACTAGTTTGTTGACGCCGTCGTAATACTGCGCGGAATTATGATAGATTGTGAAGTTGATCGAAGAGTGCGGGTCCAGCACCCAGACATCGCGGCTCTCGATCGAGGTGGAACCTTAATCGTACCAATCCCCGTTCGGGTGCTTGACCGCAAGTTTGAGCTGGATCGAGTACGGGTCATGCCCGGACGATGATGGCGCCGGGAAGCTGAGCATGCCTATCTCAATTTCTTTTCCGAGCTGAACGAGCGCACTAGCCGGCCTGCTGCTGGTGATGTTCGTCCCAGACCATTGGAAGGAGAGCTCGTAGGCGAAAATGGCGCTCGTTCCAGTGTTGTTCAGCGAGACCCACGCCACGCCGCCATAGCTTGCATAGACCTCGGATAGCATCCAAACCAGGCTGAATTGTGGCGCCCGATAGACGCTGGTCGATGGCCCGGGGATGGCATTGGAGGGACGATCGAGAGCATTGGTGGTGGGCGAGACCAGGTCCGATGAATTCCAGCCGCTTGCGTTCGGGCGGATCAGAATCAGGCCATTCGCGACGCGATGGTCAATAGAATGGCGATGATCGCGATCACCAATACCTTCCGCATGGCAAGCTGATTGAATGGTCATCGCCTGAAAATACTTGTGCATATCAGTCGGGGAACGGTAATATATATGGAGGCGCGATTCACGGAAAGCCTGAGCGACGTTGAGAGAACGGGCGCGGGCTGTGGGTCTGTGGGGTAGCTTGGTCCATCCTACGAGCTTTGGGAGCTTGAGACCCCGATTCAAATTCGGGCAGACCCACCACTCATCTCATCCAGCACTAATATTTTCCCCCGGAATTAAAAATGTTTTCCTATCTGGATGTTCCTCGAAGAAGTCTAGATTCGGAGTACTGGCTGTCCCTTCTTCTTGGAACAAGCTGTTTACCGCCTCGATGGCCGTATCGCTCTGTATTTGCGAGTAATTGCGATAAGTCGTGTCCGGCCCTGAATGCCTAAGCTGTTTGGTTGCTATTTCGACTGGCCCTTTGTTTCTATCCTTTATCATCTGAGCGCACGTTGCCCTAAAGTCCTTTATTTTGAACTCTATATGGGCGCGTTCCTCGATTTTCTCCTTGATGTCTCGGAAGTTGTTGCTTGAATACTCCTTGACCTTGCCCTTGTAGATACAAGGGAGAAGAGGCCGTGATTCCGCCGCAAACCCCTTGGATTCCAGATAGACTTTCCTTGCCCCCAGGAATTCAAGTACATATGGTCTGGCGGGCGGAAGGATCGGTATCTCCTGAGGGATGCCTACTATACGCCAAACCTGAGAACATCAGACCATCAAAACAAAATCATAGTTGCTGCGACTTGGTGGCGTTCCATTTCGTGAATGCCTCGTGTGAAATCGATCCAGATCTGCTACTTATCGGTGGAGGGGCATCCGGAATCCTCCCAAGGGATCTACTTGGACAAGCGCTATTCTTATCATCCATCATGCTAGTGGTGGCCGGTTCTCTGAATTCAGTGTGACCTGTGGCAAGGGCTCGCTTAACCAATAGATGGTATTCGCTTCCAGTCTTTCAGATTTCTGATATGGATCAACTGAAGGATGCGTTTGAAATTGAAACCTCAGCTATCTTCGACTCAATGAGAGGGATGGTGGATGTTGTAATGCTATGGGAATATTGGGAGTCACTGCGGATGCATTTGGTTTGGATCTTGCGATATTGTCTATCGTCTCTATTGCATATACTGGAGTGGTCGTCGTCGAGTTTGTAATTGTTCTCAATTTCTATTTTGCGATGAGACGATTGAAAGAAAGGCTCGATGCAACGCTCAAAAGGCAGCAGATGTCGGGCTAGAGAGATTCTATCATTGCCACAAAATCCTCGATACAGCAAATATTGCAACTTCCAGCTCGGGCACCTCCGCTCCTCATTGCCAATCAATCCAAGCTCCACCGAGATCCAGTGAGCCTAACCGCCACTTGTCTTTCTATATCCAAAGGGAAAAAAAATTGCCGAAGAAAGCGAGTCGACAACGTGCAGCCCAGGAAGGTTGTGAGGAGGAAAGCTTCCACAAGGATCTGGACCGTAGTCAGGAAGTGCCTGAGTGCGGCCAGAGGATATTAAAGGGGATGATCAAGTGCCCGGGATGCGGGGTCGATCCGACCATCCGAGAGGATGCGATTGCCGACTGGCAGTCCGCTTTTATCTCCTTCATGGAATCATAAGGAAGCCAATTTGACCAAGCACGAGCTAGATTCCCTCAGTGGTGGGGATTGAATATCGGGTAAGCCAAATGTGATTAGGAATCTGAGCGACGACCAGCTAGCAACCTGCATCTTGGATGCCCTATTCGATCACAATTTGACGCACGATGAGGTGATCGCCCCAGGAGATAACCCAAATCACGCTGCGGTCGTATTGGAGCCCTTGCAGATGATTGGTGTGGTGAAATCGTATTGCGGGCCGATCCAACCGTCGACGTGCAAAAACAGGTTGGCGGGGAAAGTGTGAGGAGGTAGACGCGATGAGGTCATTGGAGATCAAAGGGATATTGGAGGGATAGATGGCAGACGTTAGCGAACTGGATTTCCTTTCCATCATCATCGCCTCCGTTGCGGTCATTATTTCGGGACTGGCCTATCGGTTCAAGATAAGGGAAGTCAAAGTCAGCTTCTGGAATCGGCAGGTCGAAGAACTGCATAACTAGATTCTCAACTTCGAAGATGCCGTCAGAAGCGGAGAGATGAGCATCGAGCAGGTTGGCATGCTGAAGATGAAATGGCATCTGGCTGGCCCGAAGCTTAGAACACTACTGGATTCCTACATCGTGAATCAAGAAAAACTCCTTGGACTTCGTTCACTGCTGCCCTTCATCGATACACCGACGTATGGGCCAGAGAGTAGAGTCATAGATCCAAATGAAGTAGCTTTTCAACATCGAGAGCGCGAAGCTACGGGAGCAAGTCCTGAAAGAAGGACAGGAACTCCTGAAAGTGACAAGAGAGGAGAGGCTGGAGATTGCAAGGCAGATTCAGGGGGCGACCGAGAGGTGGGTGGGGCATACTGGCCAAGGTGGGTCGGATTGTTGATAAATATTAAGCTTATACAGGAGAAGGAGGACTAAGAAATTATCAATGAACCTGAAGGAGCATTTGAACTATGTTCACGAATTGTAAGTGATCGACGAGGTCGCTCGCTTCAGCTCGGAACCTTCTGGCGGTGGTTCTTCGGAATCGATGAAGGAGATTGAAGTTGTCACTCGGTTCCAAAGATATCCAGTCTCAGGAAAATCGATTGCAAGTGAGAGCTGCAAGGGCCCAACGGAAGGTAAGGTCAAAAGTGAATTGCCCCATCTGTGATTGATATGTATGATCAAGACGATGATGACTTATCAGAAGTACTGCGTGGCCACGTGACCGAGGACCATCGCCTATGATCTAAACGTCCTCTTTGAGCGACTCGATGCAAACCTCTTCCTTCTTATTGATTTGCGGGATTATTGTATTAGTTAGTCGAATCAATCTTAAAAGATAAGGAAGTAGGAGTTTCAGCTCAAAGCACCTGGGAAGAGTGTCATTGAGGTTGAAACGTAATCTAATGGATTATCACTGCAGCAGGTCCGGAAAAGAGAAAAGGCCGATAATAATTGGACTAGCCTTATGACAACTCTTATCCCCATATCCTTCAGACTCTCCCAGCTACTTCGGGAATAGAACGTCCTCTATGACGTGGCATACGCCATTGCTCGCATCAATCGTTTTTATAATATTCGTTCCATTCACTCTGGCATTCTTACGAAAGAGTCCCTTTGGCGGTTCGATCCTAAGCTCTTGTCCCTGGATGGTCTTCACGGTATTCATTTTGGCGATTTCTTGGCCCGTTATCTTCCCGGAGACAACGTGATAAAGGAGTATGTTCTTCAACCTCGGAACATCTTTCAATAGCCTATCCTCCATCCCTAACGGTAAGGCATTGAACGCATCATCTGTCGGCGCGAAGATTGTGAATGGTCCGGGACCCTTCAGAGTGTCAACAAGACCCGCCGCCGTCACAGCTGCAACCAATTTCGTGAAATTCCCTGATATTGCTAACTCCACTATGTCTGGCATGGACTCAATCTCCAGATTTCAGCGATTCTAGCAGACTCAACGCTTATATAGAAAATCCCTAATTTTCAGAGAAGAAAAGGGGCGGTTCGTATCATAAAACATCAATAAAATGAGAGATATGAACGACGAAACAATTGATACCCTTATTTCAATTTGGCGAAAGGCCCTAAATCCTGGACCTCCTAATCAGCCAGGACGGCGCGACTCCACAAATCCGATTGCCTTAGGGAATCATAAGGTGATTGAAGAGAGATGGCGCATTGAAGGATCCGAGTGGCTATATTAAATGTGATTATTCCTTTATCTGATAGAAGACTAATGCTTGAGGTATTGTTGAGGGTCAAGCCTGCGAGTAGCTGGCTAATTGATTTTGCATCAGGATTCGATGCAATAATCAAAGTCCATGATTGCACCCCATTCGGCGAGGGAGGTGCGCAAGGACTAATCGAGATAAGTGCTAAAGCCGAAGATGCGGACAGAATTATAAGGAAATTGCGCTCACGAAATGATCTGCTACGAGTGCACCTTACTCATGCCGAGGATGGAAAAATCATTGTGTCGGTTGTCGCCAAAGAATGGACTACTTGTTTGACGATCTTGAAATCGGATTGCTACCTCCGCGATGCGACTGTCCTTCCTGAAGCGATAGAATGGCGTCTTTTCACACCGGGAGTGGAAACCCTCCGGGAAATCATGGAGAATCTGAAAGAAGTCGGGTGCGAAGTCGAGTTGGCAGGGAAACGAAGAGCTGAGTCCGCTGGCAAACTCACGAAAAGGGAACTCTTCGTAATGCAGAAAGCCCTTGAATTCGGCTATTTTGATTTTCCCCGCCGCATAACAGCGAACGAGATGGCAAGGAGAATGAATATCACCCCACCCACCTTATCTGAGCTGCTAAGGCGCGCGGAAAAAAAGACAGCGGAGTACTATTTACGTAAGGGCCAGGTATAAGAAAAGGAATGAAAGGAGTTTATCAGCTCTTTACGAGATTAACCGACCATATACCCAATAGCTGCGGTAATCACTGTGGCAAATGCGGCTCCGATTACCATATACAATGACTTTCTTCCTTCCTTTGTCATTTCAACACTCTCTCTGCGTACAAAAAATTTCGAAATCGCACGCAATCCCGCGGTATGAGATTACGTGCGACTCCATGCCTTATCTGGGAATACCTGATTTGCCACTCGTTTTGGGGAAGAATATGCGAAGCCGACTCGAATCGTTTGATAACCATAGCACAATCTCTTTCAGAATGCACAAGGTCTCTAAATCGAACATTAATCCCTTTGAAGGCATTCGCTAGTTCATTCATCAGTTATCCCATTCGAGGCTTGTTCGCATTCAGTTCAGGAGGATTAATCAGGGCAAGAGGTGAAGCCGCCCCAATCATTCAACCTGGCTATATGCAAAAACAAATCCTTAACGCCCTTAACTTATAAATAGAAAATCCCTAATTCTTTATGAAAAGCCTATCATTAATCTCAGAATGAAACTCGTTACTTATTCATCCTTGGTTTTGACGCTAAACTCCTCTGAGTTCTCAAAGGGGTCCGATTTCTCCAATTATTATCATTCTGTTAAAATTTAATAGGAAGATTTAAGGTGACGCATCTTATATATCCAGTTGTTCAAGCAAGGTGCACAAGATGAACGCCACCGACATCCTCCTAGACGATGAAGTATTCAGATTTTCCAGACAGTCCTTGATCGAATCTTGGTCGCTCCGCGACCAGTTCGCATCATGCGCAGCTCGATACAGCCGCTGGCTCTCGAGGGACATTCATCTGACGATGCAACGCATCAAAGAACTGACCGATGCGTTCCAATTCTGGCAACGCCAGAAGTGCACCGGCCGACCGCCGGTACGTGAGAGGGACTTGATGATAGCGTTCCTGGTTCGCCAGCTCTTCAACGCTACCTTCCGGCAGCTCCAAGGTCTCCTGGAGCTGCTCCGAGGGTACTTCGTTCTGGATTGCGTTCCTCATCACACCGTGCTGAGCCGCAAGAACTGCTCAGCCAGATGGAGACTATCTGACATCGCTTCCACGACTTCGTCGTGGCGTCGCTGCGGCGACGCGACGTCGTGGTGGCGACCGACGCCACCGGCTTCTCCGGCCGCAAGCGGCCGTGGCGTGAGGTGGACCACGGCCTGAAAGCGACGCATGACGGGGTAAAGACGCATGCGGCGATCGAGGTCGATTCGTTCATCGTTCTGAGCTACCAGCTCACTGAATCAAACGTGCATGAGAGCTAGGTGTTCTCTGAAGTGTGGAACGGACAACCGAACAACGTCTTCCCGAAGCGGAGTCTGGCCGACTCCGCCTACTTTGGCAACGACTGTCTGGTGGCGGTCAGGCAGCATGGAGCGACGCCGCTCCACGGCATCAAGAAGAACACTCGGCATTTCGCGAAGCCGGAGACGTTGTATCAGAAGCTGGCCTCGTTCTGGCAGCACTGGCCTAACCGCGCTGCTACGCTGTACGGCAAGCGCAATCATGCTGAGACGGCGTTCAGCATGATCGGTGGCCGGTTCGGCCACCGAATAAAATGCCGTTCATTAACGGGCAGGAAAAATGAGGTTCGTTCGAAGATCGCCGCGCACAACGTCAGGATGCTGGCTCGGATTTCGTTCAAGTCAGGGAATTAGATTAGCGTCAGGGCCAGATAATATTAACAACATCATCTTTATTTACAAATACTGGCATATATCGAAATTGCGAAGTGGAGCATGCAGGATCTACTATGACTGTTTGTATCGCTTTATTGCTTGAGGAAGTTGAAGAGGAGGAGTAGAAACTTGTGACCCCTCCAGCTGTCTTTGTCGAGCATCAGGTGGGGGGCGGCTCCGGTTACCTCAAGCTGCTGTTCCGGGATAAGGGCATCCCCACCAAAACTGTGCAGGCCCACAATGAGGATATCCCCGAGGAGATGGCCGCACGGTTCCTGATCCTCATGGGCTACGATGGTCCGGTCCGGGAGATGCCTTGGTATGAGGACGAGCTTGCCGTCATCAAGGCGCATCTCCATAACCACAAACCCGTCATGGGTGTCTGTGCGGGCGGCGAGCTGATCACGCTCGCTTTGGGAGGCCAAGTAAAGCACCTGCAGCGCCGCGAATATGGCTGGATGGCCGTTCGGGCACCGACCGGCCCGGCGTGGGTCTTTGAGTGGCACGAGGATTACTTCGAGACGCCCCCGGGGGCGTCCCTGCTCGTCCGGGGCGGCCCGAAAGATCTTTGTCAGGCCTACGCGGGGCCTTGCTATCTGGGCACGCAGTTCCATCCCGAGATGACCGCGGAAATCATCGATTCTTGGACGGAAAGGGATCCTAAAGTCTCCGTGACACGCAACGAGGAGAACTTGGCAAAACTCCTCTCCTCGCAGCGACTCGCCCGGGCACTTGTTGACCGGGTTGTGGCAATGGAAGCTCCATGAGTGTTACCGTCAGCGCGACGTCTGGTAGTAATGCCTCAAGAGAAGACCTTGATCGAACATATCTAGGAGTCAGCGAAGATGAGAACACTATCATCGCGACCGACATAACGGTCCAATATGACAGCGTGGTCGCTCTGAACCCCCCTGGACCATCATTTTTTGGTTTCATAGCCCGAACCTCACCGCACCCTTTGATAAAAAAAACAACGGTTTGTGATCCGGCTGCCCACCTGGGCAAGGCCGTGGAGTCCGGTTCTTCGAATCTATACTATACCCCCGAACAGTGGGCGAGGAGTGCAATTTGAACCTCGATAACCATTATCTAATCGCAGCGGTTCCAGAAATTAGTAGTCATGCGCTTCGCCAAAAGAGTTGGATGATTTCGCCCTCAATTTCTAACGATAAACCGTCATGCTGGCTCTGTCTATTTGTTATGTTCGGACAGAATTCAAAAAAGAATATGTAAAGGGTTTGTAGAGCTGGCTCTGCTTATGTCGAAGAATTGATTTTCAATTTTCATCATCTAGCTAAATATATGCGTGGTCTCGGACAAACCCACCACTACTTGTTTTATCATGTAACTTGTTAAAACCACTAAGGTCCGAGCCTCGCTGCATCCCGTGTGCCTAAAATAAAAAGGAGGATGTTAAAAGGTTTTCACTCAATCTTCTTGCTGTCGTTCTTCTTCACCTTCTCTTCTCTGCCCACACGCTGCAGGCGTACGGGGGCCCAGTGATCAGAATGCCATCCTTCTTGATATTCATTATCACCAGTTCGATTTAGCATTTGACCTGGTCGAGCGTCTTAGCTCTTTGGGGCATAGCAAGTGTCGTAGCCATCCGCAAGGTGAGGAGAAAGAACAGGACTTATCGAAGGTCCATCCAAGTGTAAGCCACACGAACTCGTATTTCTGCCTCGGTAATCACTTCAGAAGTAATACCAAATCGACGCGTATTCCGAAGGATCTTCTCCACTCGCTTCGAGACGAAGAAGGAAGTCCGCAATCGGGACGTCCTTGTATAGATAGGTGGATGCCGTCGAGATGTTCTTCTCCCAGGGATGGAACTCGTACACTCGCTCCCCACGAGGTGTTATCGTGACAAGGTTATGATGCTGCCATGCTCGAAGATGATTCTTGCCCAGGCCAGGAATGTTGAACACTGGTTCGTCAGTCCGGTCGATTCCCGGCATCAACCTTGCCTCTTCTTTGCGTTCCTGCAGGATTCGCGCGATTGGCACACGGAAGTGCGCGGTCTCCTCCTTGCCCTTCGTGTTAAAAGTGTAGTAAGGATCGACACCGATTTGTTTAAGTGCCAGCCTAAGCGCCACGGTTTCGAAGAGGCGGCAATTCTCGAACGTGAAGACTTGCTGGTTGTACACGGCCATGCCCTGACGCCGAAGCAGCTGTACCGCGCGCATCGCCTCCGGCGTCACCTCGGTTGAGTGTTCGAAGTGCGTGACTATGCATAGTTCCCTTCTGGGCGGTACATGGAAGGAGTGGAGCATCTCGATGCATGCCTCGGTAAACCGCATGGGCAACACGACTGGCAATCTCGTTCCGATCCTGATCCTGCGAATGTGCCTGATTGAAGCTAGTCGCGACAGCACCTCGGCCAGCACCGAATCGCCCATCACCATTGGGTCCCCCCCCGGTCAAGAGCACTTCAGTGATTGCAGGATTGTCCTCGAACCATCGCACTGCTGCATCGATCTGTTCTGGGGAAGCCAGCGCATTCGGAGACAAGACCTCCTTGATTTCCCAGTTCCGCTGACAGTACGAACAGATCTGGGCACAGGAATTGTAGGGCTTCATGATTGCTATCATCGGATATCGCCGTGTCACCAAGTGCTCTGGGGCCGTCTTGTGCTCTTCCATGAAATCAAGCAATCGGGGATCCGATTCGCGAGCCGCGACGATTCTCTCCACGTAATTGATCTTCGGAATAACCTGCGCCCGTAACATGCGGTCTCGACGAGACCATGGCTCGTAGTCCATGAGGGAAGCATAATATGGAGTGATGCCGAAAGGCACACCTTTGCTGTTGGCCAGGGCGATAGCCTCTGCCTCTTCGGGGGCTAGGGTCAGGACCCCCTCCACATCAGAGAGTCTGAGCAGCACATTTCCAAGCTGCCAAGAGTAGTCGTCCCAGTCCTCTCTTCGTCCCCCAAGCGCTTCCAGTATACGGTCACGGTTCAACCTCCTTTGCACAATGAGGTCGTTATCCAGCCCCGATGGATACTGAGCCACACGGCGCATGAGGCGAAAAGCGTGTGCATCTAGTTGCGCTGACCTGACCTCCCTTTCATCACTGCCGCATGATTCTCGCCGAATACATCTCCCGTAGATTCCCGAAAGGCTCTTGGACCCGCGGAGAATATGCAGGACGTCCAGGAAGAACGATCGATTTTCTTCGGGGACCTTCACAAGCTTGAAAGCTATTGCGTGCAGAGTGTCCAGGGCGCTGCAGCCCCCGAGGATTTCGTTTCTCTCTGAGAGTAGATTCGTCAACACCTTGATGCAACACAATGCGTTGACTCGCTCCAGGCCATCGATGCTGCAATGCAGCGAATGGTAGTGAGCTTCACGGCGGTTTACCAGCGAGACAAGTCTTCTCCTCACATCATCTAGGTCCTCGCTGCTCGTCAATTCCTGGTGGAACTCGGAATCTGCGATCTTCAGATCATCTATTGAAAGCGGGCGATGGAGTTCATCGAAGAAGATGCTATCTGAGGACGAGGCGGCCAAGCTTTGCCCGTTCATTTGTTCGTCGATGTCGGGGTCCCTGAATCCATACATAATCAAATCCTCGTAGTCGCTTAAGCTTATCAGTATTGCTATATGAAAGAAACCCCGAATCCTTCTCTCGTCATTGGGACAGAAAGACTTTAGGCCATCCCCTGGATAGAGGATGGATCAGAATTGGATACCAACATTGTCTTCCTCGCCATCGCACTTTCTATCTTCATCGGATTCGCCGCCAACTACCTATTCAGGAGGTATGGAGCACCCGATGTCCTGTTCCTCATCCTCCTCGGCTTCCTGTTTGGCCCCGGGGCCGTCGGACTGGTGAGCACCAGCCTCCAAGGGAGCATCGGCACCCTGGCACCATACGTTGGAGGAATCGCTCTGGCCATCGTTATGTTCGAGGCGGGAATGGATCTGAAGGCCAGAGAGGTGCTTGGCGCGTTCAGGCCGGCGGTCCTGCACAGCCTTCTGGCATTCTTCCTGTCGATGGGAATTGTCGGGGTCGTGGCCGCCCTAATCATGGGGTGGGATCCTCTGGTCTCATTGACACTGGGCGCGATATTGGCGAGCACGAGTGGAGCCATACTCATTCCTCTGGTGCGCCGACTGAATGTCTCGGAGAGGACCAAAACCATCCTGACACTAGAAGCCGCCATTTCAGAGGCCCTGGCGATCGTCGTCGCCGTCACCCTGCTACTAATCATGAAGGATGGCGCGTTGGAACTTGGTTCAGCGATCAGACTCATCGGCGGCGCATTTCTGCTGTCGGCCACGCTTGGAATCGCTGTCGGTATCTTTTGGTTATTCGTGCTCAATCGTCTCACCGGGCACCCTTTCTCATATATGATCACCCTCGCTACCGTCCTAGCCATCTACGCCGGTACAGACATGCTGGCAGGAGGGAGTGGAGGAGTGATTGCCGCCCTGCTCTTCGGGCTTGTCCTGGGAAATCACGAGAGTATCGCCCGCCTGCTTCGGCGCAGGAAGAACCATTTCAGTTTCGACGACCGCGTAAAGGATTTCAACACCGAGGTGTCCTTCTTCGTCCGCACCTTCTTCTTCGTCTACCTGGGGCTGGTGAGCAGTCTAATCGACTTCAACCTTATGATTGTCGTCTTCGCTACGGTCATATTCCTGGCCCTAATCCTAGTCCGATATCTCACCACAATCCTAGAGAGGAAACGTATAAGGCTGGAGAAGGCGGACGAGGCAGCCCACGCGGCGCTCATGCCTCGAGGCTTGGTCGCCGCCGTGCTCGCGTCCCTGCCCCTTTCGTTCGGGGTGGTCAGCAACGAAATCGGCTCCCTCATACTGGGAACGACCGTCCTGGTCATCATCATGTCTACCGCAATGGCATCGATTGGGACTTATGTGATACACCGGCGTTATGGGGATCGAAAACTGAGTGGTCGGATTAACCTGGACTGAGCACCCATTAACCATCTTGCCGACCCCTCATGATCCCGATGATTGCAGGTCTCACGATGCAATCTGACCGGCAAACGATATAACCGTGCTCTCTCCTTTGAGAGCGATGTGCGGGCTTTGGATGTCAGCACGGCGTTCTTGGCTTTAGGGGCAACCATCTTCGTGGGGTTGCGGCGAACTACTTCTTCCGGAAGTACGGCGCCCCTCACCTAAAGGAGACGGCGGGGTGTAGCCTGCACCATTAATCAAGAACAGCGTCGTGAATTCATTAATCGCATATGCGAAGACCACCGCCCCAGTCCCGGCTACGATTCCGATCAGTATAGCGATTGGAACCCACTTGTTTAGGTAGCCAATCTCATCCTTAAGGTACAAGCCATGTTTTCTCACAGACACACCAATCTGGACGCCGGATATCAGCAGGCTGGACATGGAAAGGAAGCTAAGTATCATTTTCTGAGAGTTAATTCTATGACTGGCCCAAAGAATGGTTGCTTGGCCCCGCGAGCGAAAAAGGTGAACTTGAACTGGCCAGTAGCTACGATCAAGATAGCTCCTCAAGGCGGCCGAGATCAAGAAAGCAACGGCAAATATCTTTTCAAAGAGCTTTTGCTTCCTTCTCAATGGTCTGAAGCTTCTCGGAATCGCCAAGGACAAGCAGCGTGTCATCTTCCTTGAGGGTGATGGCTGGATCAAAAAGGTTCGTTATCACCTTGTTGTCACGCACCAATCCGATGACAACCGCATAATTCGAGACCTCTTGCAATCCTTTGCCAATGAGTTTGGATGATTTGAAGATCGAAAACTCCGCTATTTCCTTCGTTCCTATCTTCTCAGAAAAAACCACGCCAACCAGGTTCTTTGTTATCGCCGAAAGTGCCAGCAAGTGACCAACGGTAATGGAGGACGGAATTACCAGGTCGGCGCCTGCGCTCTTAGCGGTTTCCATCAAGTCTTGGTCATGAACCACGCTGATAATTCTGATGTCTGGGCGCATTTTTCTAGCACTTAGGATGAGCAGCATATTGTCGGAGTCCTTTTCGTGAGCCACGATAATCATTGATGCTCTGTCTATCCCCGCGGCTGTCAAAGCCTTAATTGGCTGGGTCTCATGCTCAAGCACGGCGAAGACGTTCTTCTTCAGCAATTCGCTGTAGACATGCGGATCTTTCGTTATGACAACATAGTCATATCCCAGTTCCTCCAATTTCTCGGCGACGTATCTGCCGAGATTGCTATAGCCGAACACGATGGCCTGTTGTTTCAATTTCTTTATCAGCCGCTTATCTGCCGCGTCCTTGGCAAGGTCGCCATTAACTACTGTGCTAACGCTGCTTTGCAACAATGATGCCGCCGCACCGACGGATACGATTATCATGATAATTAAGAGCACCGCTTCAGCGGGATTCATGGTAAAGAAATTGCCGCCATTTGGAACGTATAGCCCAATAGTTGTGATAGTTGAGACTGAGGCAAGAAATGCGGCGATAACGGGGAGGTGCTCAAAATATGCAAAAATTGCTGCTCCAGAAACAAACATCAAAGACAGTATGATAATCTGAAGATAGATCGCTCTAAGGAAAACTATTGGGCCATAAAGTCCTTGATAGAATCTGAATTTAAGCTTGCGGCTTTCCTTTCGGATTTTCCTCCTGGGCATACTAGCCGAAATAGCTATGTCATTTCGGACCATCTGAGTTGGCTCCTTATGCTCCTTATTTTACTCTAATTCTTTATTGTAGTCTCCTTCCTCGATCTCGGCTGTCCCCAAATCCACTTGGAATAATGCGATAATACTCCTCTTAAACATTTCCAGTTGGCAATGATGCTGCGAGACTAAGCATTGCCTTCCAACAATCCTTTAGTACCTTAAATCAGGAAATAATATAGCGTTTCTTGAAAAAAAGGAATAGCAAGGTGTTTCGGTCATCTAGGAATCGGCTGAATTCCATCCTTAATTCCGAGTGAGAAATCGTAATGCTAGCTCGGTCCATTCGTTGTGTTCGGGGAGACCCACCACTATCCATATCTAGGCAGTCGCTCTTTCAATTCAATAATGGGGTTTTTGGGCACATTGATAGGGTGCCCCTTCCAGGCATTCCTGAGCTGTCGACCGGCGACACCGCGCTCCATCGCGTAGTAGGAGCGTTGCGTCGTGGCCACGCTTGCATGCCTCAATTGCGCCGACATCGCTGGCAGGCAGCTCATGTCGCCATTCACTGTCACAAAGGTTAGGGTAGAGCGGAAGTCCTCCTGTCTGGATCTCAACCGCCGAGAGGATCGGAATGAACCAAGTAAGGAAGGGATGCAAGACCGGACGATCCTCAGGCTGATGAACGAATGCGGGGGCCGACCTCATTACACATATCGCTTCAACGAGAAGGATGCCGATTTCCTCAGGAGAATGGCCGAGCATGAAGGGGACTCGATGGTCAATAGAGCTGATGAGAAACGCTCATTCTGCAGGGTGCTTCATCAAGAACTGAAGCGGGTCAAAGAGGATGCGGATGTGGATTCGTTGTTCTTGGACAAGAAGTTCCTATCCAAGGTCGTCGAGGACCTCGATAGCTGCTATGATGCGCCGATCATCGAAGAGGTAAAGGAGAGAGCCGAAACGAAAAAGCGCATGAGAATGGATAGGGCAACAAGGCCAAAGAGGAAGTATCACAAGAAGACCGATTCGACTTAATCCAGAATGATGTTTATACTTCATCTTTTGGTGCCGATAATCGGTCTCAAGCGTGGCTTCGCTTGGTATTTGACAAGGCTTCCTTGATGGCCTCGTCATCGTAGAACGCTCCGCAATGGCCACATCGCCTTGCTTTGATAACAGGACCATTCGGACTCTTCACTTCGATGGCGCTTGTCAACTTGCACTGGCTGCATTGGATGACGACTTTCATTCAAATCGTTCCTCCTACCCCTTCAAACGTTCAGCGCAATATTTGAGTATAGTGCGTCGCATGAGCGCAGTTATCGAGGAATACCCGTTCAATCACCGAGAATTGGCAGATGTTGCTTCTCCTAATGTAGGCCCTGCCGCTATTATTGTGAGATGTTTGCCAGTATCCATTTGTTTTTATAGCGCAGATTGTTTCGATACGACAGCGGACCGGGGATCCTTGATCAACGCAATGGTGTGGAAGACCTAATACGTGGCATCGTTCGCCCGGCCCGCCACCCTTCGAAATTAGGATCGTGAATCCTTTAGCAGAGTCCGAACCTCACCGCATCCTCAGCCTTCGCAGCTCTTACTCATTCTCCAGGAGAATAGAGAGCAGATCACCCTCAACCGGGTCGGGGAAGGCCGCAGTAGCATCGGCATGCATTCGAGCCTTGTTTGCCATCTCATCAAACACCTCGCGATCCTTCTCAATCAGCGCTCTGCGGAAGTTGTTCCAGTTGTCTTTGCATAATTCTGGCCTCTGCATCCTGCATTTTCATTCAGGATTTAATGGAATACGTATTTAGCCATGTAAGTGCCTTGGAAATCGATGGTAGCGCATGATCGATATTGTGGACCTCACGAAGAAGTTCGGTGACAACATCGCCGTTGATGCTCTTACCCTTCACGTGAATGACGGCGAGGTCTTCGGTTTCCTCGGACCGAACGGTGCGGGGAAGACGACCACCGTCAGAATGCTTACGTGCCTTATCTCGAAGACGAGCGGTGAGGCCAGGATTGGCGATTATCAGGTCGGGAATAAGAACGATCAGGTAAAGATCAGAAGGATGATCGGGCTGCTGCCGGAGAACGCCGGCCTCTACGATGATCTGAGCGCCTATGAGAACCTGGACTTTTACGCTCGTTTGTACAAAGTGTCCGAGGCGCAACGAAAGGAAAGCATCGAACGTTTCCTCAAGATGCTGGACCTGTGGGACAAGAAAGACCAGACCGCCGGGACCTTCTCGAAAGGCATGAAGCAAAAACTGGCGATAGCACGTGCCTTGATCCACGACCCGCAGGTTCTTTTCCTGGACGAACCGACCGCGAACCTTGACCCCGAGGCATCGAAAACCGTCAGGGATTTCATTCTGGAACTGAAGAAAGAGAAGAAGACGATCTTTCTCAACACTCATAATCTCGATGAAGCACAACGTATCTGCGACCGGATTGGCATATTGAACACGAAGCTGATGGCGGTTGGTGCGCCAGAAACGTTGATGGAGTCCCTGCGAGGAAGAAGAATATCGGTCAAGCTCGTCGAGGTCAACGAAGCCATCGTGGCGGCGTTGGCGAGACTCGGCTTCGAAAAGGTGAAGATCGACGGGAACAATCTGGTCATTGATGTTAAAGATCCCGAAAAGGAGAACCCTGGCATAGTGGAAACCATCATCGAAGCTGGTGGTAGGATACAATTCGTCAATGATCTACGCCCGACCTTAGAAGATGTTTATCTAAAGCTGGTAAGGGGGTAAGAATATGGACCTTGAGACGGTGTGGACGATCGCCAGGAAGGACCTAAGACTTTTCCGGAGGAAGAAGAGCATCTTCTATACGGCGATCATTTTGCCGCTGATCATTTCCATCGTTTTGCCGGGAGTAATCGGGTATTTAGTGAGCAAGGCATCGACCTCGACCATCGTATTGGTGGGCCTTCTCGATTCCTTCTCATTCCTCTTCGTCATTATTGCCGCCATCATTCCGGCCGCGATTTCCGCTTACAGCATAGTCGGAGAGAAGGTCGAGAAGAGCCTAGAACCGCTCTTGGCGACGCCGGCGACGGACGATGAGATACTTCTGGGAAAGAGCCTGGCATCGTTCATTCCCGCCATCCTGGCCGTCTTCCTCGGTGCCACAATCTTCATGATATTGACAGATGCGGTAACCTATGGCAAGCTGGGATATCTCTACTATCCGAACTGGACCGAGGCGTTGGTCCTTCTGGTGGTAACACCACTCTCTGCGCTGTTCAGCGTGGAAGTCAACGTCCTCGTATCCGCACGAGTAAATGACGTTCGGACCGCCACCCAGCTTGGAAGTTTGGTCGTGCTGCCCCTTTTTGCGATCTACCTTCTTTCCGAGATAAGGCTGATATCGGTCGATACAAATAGTCTGCTTATCATATCCGCGATACTTCTGGTCGTGGATGTGGTTTTATTTTATCTGAGCCGGGCTACATTCCGCAGAGAGGAGATATTGACGAAATGGAAGTAGTGGTTTGGGATTGTAAAATATGCAAACAATAATGTAAATTGAGAGTAACCTGAGGTCTGAACATGATTACTGAGAATCAGATTATTCTCGTTGTCGTCTTGACAGCGATAGTAATAGTAGTCGTGTGGTCATTCAAACGCTACTGGCGTAACCGCACCAAATAAACCCTTTTTATAGTTCATATTAATAACGAGACAAACAAGGAAAAATATGCAAACATTGAGACAAACAATGAAAATCAGGCTCATAGCAATGGGGTGCATCCTATCGGCCTTGAGCGGGGTCCTGATCGTCGTCAGGGGCTTCGAGGCGCCATTTCTTGGACTGCTTGCCGTAGGTATGGTGTTACTCGTTGTTGGGCTACTTTGGAAGTCACCGAAGAAAAGTGAGTAAGGTCATTAGCATAGTCCAGTTTTTAATAAGCTGTCCGATGCCAATAACGATTAGTGCGACGGACCGGATTTGAGCCATTGGTGGATGAGGGCATAGGATAGTCCGGTTTTTCGAATCTGTCCTATACCCCTGAACTAATGGTGCGAGAGCATCGATTTGAACCTCGATAATCAATTTATTCTAATCACTCTGCCATGGTCAAGTTTTCACCAGGATCTCTTGAAAAAAGGTTAGCAAGGTGTTTCGGTCATCTAGGAATCGGCTGAATTCCATCCTTAATTCCGAGTGAGAAATCGTAATGCTAGCTCGGTCCATTCGTTGTGTTCGGGGAGACCCACCATTCATCTCATCCAGTATTAATATCTTCCAACGAAATTGAAAATGTTTTATCATCTAGATCGTGTCCAGCATGTGATATTTTAGGATTGCTGGCTGCACTCTCGGCATCTTCAGGTATTAAGAGACGAACCTGATTATGATGCGAAAATGGATTGCGTTCAATTGAGATTGAGATATGATACCTTGGATTTGTCAGATGGATGCGCATGAGGTAATGACGTCGAGTCGCAATCATAGCAGAAAAATAAAATGTAAAAGGTTTATACGTTCCATTCACTTCTTGCGCCAGTACTTGCGCGCCAAAAGCAACCCTGCTACCAACACCACTGCAATCGCGCCTATCAGGATATGTGTTGAGAGTCCGATCGGCGACGACATTATAGTGGCTGATGCATAGCCTGAGACTAGGCCGGATGTTACCTTGACGTATCCCGTGACTCCAGACGCGTTCTGGGTCATGAACGTCTGTCCTGTCATCTTCCCGACGTTCGTCGTCCAGGTGAACACCAGCCCGGAAATCGTGTCCCGGAAATCGTGTTATTATAAGCGTCCATACCCGAAGCGGAGAACGGTGTTTGAGAACCAGCTATGGCAGTCAGTTGAGTCGGTGAGACGTTGATGTGGTCTAGCGCCGCAGGTATGATCGAGACTAAGGCATCGCCGAACACCACTCCTGACGTGGCTCGCACGAATCCTGAGCCGACAGCTGTCTGCGCCGTCAACGTCGATCCATTCATTGAGCCAACGTTCGTAGTCCAAGTGAACGTCAGCCCAGCGATGGCATTGTTATTTTGGTCATACCCGGTCGCCGAGAAGATTTGAGTAGCACCAGCGATGCATCAATGGTGCTAGGTGCGACGACTATGAATGCGAGCTGGCGGCGTGAATTCTCAACTTGATAGCCTGAGGCGGAATATCATGATCTTCTCCCTCGGCCGGATCGTCGTCTCTTGCTCGGTCACATCCGACGCATATAGCCAATATGTCTCGCAGATTAGGGGATTCCTCATCGCTGCCCGAAACCTTCCCTGGACTAGGGCAGGTGAGGAGGTTCAAACGCTTGGAGTTGAAGCTAAGGTAGAGATAGGCTAGTGAGGAAGTGGCGAGGATAATCCCTACCAGCATCCAGGCGGTGGGGATGGACCATACGTCGGCCACGAAGCCACTGAGAAGTGACCCTATGAGGCCACTCCCCTGGGCAATTAGCGATTCGAATGACATCATTGTCGCCCTCTGCTTGGCGGTATCTGATCGTTGTAGAGGGCAGCATGCGACGAACCGGCTGTCCCGATCATGAAGTACAGCAGCAGGTAGAAGAGGGCAAAGGCCAGAATGGAACCTTGCAGGCCCAGGGAACGCGGTGATGGAGCAATGACCGAGAATGCGACCGCACGAAAGATAGGGATGACTGCAACAAGGATAGTGTTCAGAGCAAATCTTAAACTTGGTGCAGCGCCAATAATGCGAGGACATTGACTCCGCATAGACCCGAGTCAGCATAAGCTGGGCGAATGACCATGGCATCTGGGCAGAAGGTTCCGAACAGCGACGAAGCCGATCAGGCGATCATCACCCGAATCGTCAAGATATCCTACAAGCCGAGCGAAGGAGGGGTCCTATTCATCTGCGGCATACTGTGCCTTTCGATATTACTCTTCGACATTAGCTCCAGGATCGGCTACATCATCAGCATTCTGTATCTCATCCCTGCAGTGATCTGCATCTGGTCGCCGAAGAGGAGGACGATCTTCCTGGTGGCCGGGGTTTCATCGATACTTACTATCCTGGCGATACCGCTGAAGACCATTGGGATCCCTGATAATCATCCAGACCTCCCTTAAAAGTTTTCAAATACCAGGGCATCAATTCCAGTCCTACCAGAAAAATACCTGAACCCTATGGAGGAGCCCGGCGTTTCCATCCCCTATGGTAGCGGTCGATATCAATCCGATCGATATCGGGAAATTGTCCGTTGAGAGAAACGCGATGACGATGGGTGCAGGACGACGTGCACCGGATTATTCGCTACTCTCCAGGGCAATCAATTTCGAATGGAATGTTGACTTGATAATTACCTTTTTACCATCATCCGCTAATACACATAATCAGTCTTATATCATGATTAAACTCCGGTCTCGGAAGGATTAAAGGCAATAATTACCTCTATTTCGAGAGAGCCTTAAAGTTAACTCGAAATCAATAGCCGTTGCTCTATACGCGGGCAGAATCGATAAAAATCACATTAAATAAGTTTCAAAAAATCCCAGCAAACTAGCAATCATCCAGTTAATGGAATCTTCTGGATACCCGACCACTCACTTCCAGGCATCGCTCCTTGATGAACGGGATCTCCCACGCTCGAATCAATCCGGTATTATCACGACGAATTTGCGGACCTTTACCGATAGAGACACGCGATTACGTAGAGTCTGTATTCGTTCGCTATGTCCAGGGAACCACCGCAATCGAGGGAAACACGATCTTCACCACGGGAGGCCCGAGCTTGAGCACGACATTTCCCCCGCGGGCAAGAAAGTCTCTGAAGTCTACGGAATCCTGAATTGAAAACCAAGATCCTTGAAGACGTATGATGGCGATGTATCGGAGAAATTAGTACCGGAAGTGCATGCGATTCTCATGGAGAATCTGATGCGAGACACGGCGGTACACGGCAAATCCAGGTCAATATCGAGAAGGTAGGATCTTGAACCCCCGCCGGCAATTCTCGTACCGGACATGATGAAGGACATAGATCTTCGTGGTACCGGGCCAATGCGGAAGAAGATTGCACCCGTTCGAGCTTGCGGTCCTGCTGCATACCCGCTTTGATTGATTCCACCCGTTCGTAGAACGGAAATAGCAGGTCGGCCGAGGCCCTCCTGGAACCCGTTCTCGGGGCGGACAGTTATCCAACGATGTACCCGGGCCTGCCCAACGAAAAGATTACCTGGATGCAATAAAACCCGCCGATGATGAAGATTTCCACCCGATTGTTGCAATGCTTCTACTCAACATACCTCGAACAACACATCCTCGTCACCAAACAGTCAGGCGACTCTAACAAAACCCACGGACCACGCCCCGGGTTGAGTTCCTGTTCGAAAGAATGCACGCGGCTGAAAAAACAATATGCAGAGAAAAACGGAATAAGAAAAAGTGCGAGGGATCGGGATTCGAACCCAAGAACTCCTGCGAGACCAGGCCCTGAACCTGGCGCCGTTGACCTGGCTTGGCTACCCTCGCGCCTGTATAGAGTACCTGCCGGATTTAATAAAGGTAGGGTGAAAATGACAAGGGGTCACGCCTTCCTGCCAGGCGTCGTTCTCGCTTGCTGGAATCTTTTTCATCTCACGGTCGCGGAGGGCTCTTTCCTCCGATTCTGCCGGAGATGGTCTTCGGCAGCGACTCCTCGAGCAACTCGATGACCCGGATGCTTGCGCAGGCGCGGTTTCCACGTTCTTCACGTGAGTCTCGATATTCGCGCACGAGCGTTTCCAGAGTTTTGAAATCGGGTTTCAAGATGATGAACGCCTTGACGATCGGCCCCGGATATCGTCCGGTGAACCAACGACCGCTGCTCCTGCACCGCCGGGTGTTCGATAGGGGCGCTCTCGACTTTCAACAGGCCAATGCGGTCGCCGGACGCCTTGATGACCTGCATGTCACGGCCGATGAACCAGAGATAGCCATCCTCATCCTTGTAGGCTTTGTCGCCGGTGTAATACCAGTCGCCCACAGGAACGAAGCTCCGGTTCTCTTCCTCGTTGTTGGGGGCCTGCAGGAACATCCCGAACGGGCGCGGTTTCACGTCAATCACGGAATACGGCCTTCCTCGTGGAGACCAACGGTTTCCCGTGGTCATCATGGAGCTCGATCACCGGCCCAGGGTGAAGGCTGCCATGGACCCGAACTTTCGGCTGCATGCCGGGGAACGTTCCGATGCAGAACGGTCTCGGTCTGGCCGTAACCTTCGTAGATGATCACCCGGTCGCGTATCCTTCCAGGCCTAATACCTTCCAGATAAGCAGTTCGCCGGCACTACAGCAGTGGCGCAGTTCGGTGAAATCCAACTCTACAGTCCATCGGTGGAGCATACGGTCAATCATGGGAGGCAGCAGAACGTGGTGACGCCGCCCTTCTTCGAATGGCAAATATCGGTTGCATTGAACTTGCCCCGGATATCGTAGACAAAGATTGCCAGCAATACGTGGCGATAGCTATGTTTTGTTAATGCTGACCGGTACCGTATTGCTACATCAGCAGGGTGATCGCCCAGCACGGCTTCAATTTTTCGGCCAGTTGCGGCGGGAAAGGGTCGTATACGAAATGGATCAAACACAAGCGGCAAGCGCGCCTATATCGCCATCACGGATGCAAGCGGCGAGAGCTTTCCACGGCCTTGGATGAGCCGGTCCGGGTAGCGCTCCACGATCTCAAGTCGGGGGACGAACTTGAGCCGTCCCGGGAGATCAGCTTACTCAGCTCTTATTTAGCCTCACTGGAAGAGTGACGCGGGTTTCAGGCCCCCGGGCGAAAATTTTTTACGCAGCTATTTATGCTCCGGGGAAGGTTGGCGGATGCACTTGCCAAAGGAAGTTGCCTGATGAGCCTCTTGCAAAATTGGTTTTTCTGTCATCCTGAACGAAGTGAAGGATCTCAACATTTCGAAAATACGAGATTCTTCGCTTCGCTCAGAATGACAATAGTTGTCAATAAGGAGTTTTCCAAGAGCCGCTGACAGTAAGTTTTCGGCCAAAATATCGGGACTTGGGTTAAAATAGCTGCATAAGCCTAATAATCGGTGTCCGCACCGGCTGGAAAGCCTGTGCCACCAATGATAAAAACTATTCGGAACAGGAAGCAACATGGCATTTGAAGATATACTCGATCCCAGGCGAAAGACCCCTGACTTCCAAAAGAAACGCATCGTCAGCGGCATGCGCCCCACCGGCCCGCTGCACCTGGGGCACTATTTCGGCGTGCTGGACAACTGGATGCGCCTCCAGGAAGAGCACCAGTGCTTCTTCTTCGTGGCCGACTGGCACGCCCTGACCACGGAATACGAGACCCCCGGGGCCATCAGCGGCTTCGTGCCCGGACTGGTGACCGACTGGCTCAGCGTGGGCCTGGATCCCGAAAAGTGCATCATCTTCGAGCAGTCGGCCAGTCCCGGAGCACGCCGAGCTGCACCTGCTCTTCGGCATGTTCACCCCGGTGCGCTGGCTGGAGCGCAACCCCACCTACAAGGACCAGATCGCAGGAGCTGGCCACAAGGACCTGGCCACCTACGGCTTCCTGGGCTACCCGGTGCTCATGGCCGCGGACATCCTCATGTACAAGGCCGATGGGGTGCCCGTGGGGCAGGACCAGGTGCCGCACCTGGAGCTGACCCGCGAGATCGCCCGGCGCTTCAACCACCTGTACCGGCCAACTTTCCCGGAACCGGAGGCCCTCTTAACCGAGATTCCCAAACTCACGGGCACCGACGGCCGCAAGATGAGCAAGAGCTACGGCAACTGCATCTACCTGAGCGACCCGCCGGAGGTGATGGCCAAACAGGTGCGCCAGATGACCACCGACACCCAGCGCCCCTTCAGGAAAGATCCCGGGGAACCGGACCGCTGCCTGGCCTTTCCCTTCCACCGCCTCAACCTGCCCAAGGAACGGCTGGAGGAAATCACCACGGAATGCCGGGCCGCCAAACTCGGCTGCGTGGATTGCAAAAAGATGCTGGCTGAGGCTTTGCTGGAAAATATGGCCCCCATTCAGGAACGGCGCCGTTACTACGAAGCCCACCCCGGCGAGGTCCTGGACATCATGCACCAGGGCAATGACCGGGCCCGGGAACAGGCCCGCCGGACCATGGCCGAAGTGCGCGAGGCGGTGGGTTTTAACCGGAAATTTCAGTTAGCGCCTTAGCTGCGCCACAGGATGCATTCTGTCTCGTTCCCAAGCTCCTGCTTGGGAATGCAGATTTACCCCAAGCTCCGCTTGGCTCTGTTGTGTCAACCCGCTGTAATTACGGGGTTTTGGCGCGGGGCTTGCGACACGACGGTTCCCGAGCAGGAGCTTGGAACCAGGATTCAAATCTGAAAACCCCTATGACCACCGAGCGCTTACAAAAATTTCTGTCCCGGGCCGGGGTGGCCTCCCGGCGCACCGCCGAGGAGGTTATTAAGGCCGGCCGGGTGGCCGTCAACGGCCAAGTGGTTACGGCCATGGGGGTCAAGGTCGACTCTGACCGGGACGTGGTCCAGGTGGATGGGAGCACCATCAAGGTGACGGCGGCGCTCCGGACCGTCATGCTCCACAAGCCCTATGGGTATGTCTGCACCACCCGCGACCCCGAGGGGCGGCGGGTGGTCACGGAGTTGTTGGGCAAGAATGCGGGCCGGCTCTATCCCGTGGGGCGCCTGGATTACGATGCCACGGGCCTGTTGCTGCTCACCAACGACGGTGAACTGGCCTATCGCCTGACCCATCCCAGCTACCTGGTGCCCCGCACCTACCGGGTGACGGTGGCCGGAGAGATGAGCAAAGAGAAGGTGCGGGAACTGGCCGCCGGCGTGGACCTGGAAGGCCGGTTCGTTTACCCCGAAGTGGAGGTGAACAAACGGGAACCGGGAAAAACCGTGTTGGAAATCACCGTGCATGAGGGGCGGTACCATCTGATCAAACGGCTGATGGACCAGGTGGGGCACCCGGTGGTAAAATTAAAGCGCATCGCCTTCGGCCCGCTCAGGTTGGAGGGATTGCTCCGGGGGGCCTTCCGGGAGGTCACCGGCAAGGAGATGGCGGTCTTGAAGGGTGCGGTGGACCTGAAGTGAACCCGGAGGAGCGACCGTTGCCGCCGGAGATGACCCCGGAGTCCTGGCGGGGGGCCGAGTTTCATGCCGCCGCGGCCGGCCCCCAAGCCGCCCCGCCGCCTGCTGCACCTGGGTTTGCTCCTGGCCACGGTGGTCACTACCGTCATCGCCGGAGCCCTCCAGCAGGGGGTCGACCCCCTGGACACCCCGGAACTGCTCTATAAGGGCATCCCGTTTTCGTTCACCCTGCTCCTGATCCTGGGGGCGCACGAGATGGGCCATTACTTGGTATCCCGGTGGCATCAGCTGGACGTGACCCTGCCCTTTTTTATCCCGGCCCCGCCCATCATGTACCTGCCTTTTTTGGGCTGGGTTCCCCACATCATCGGCACCTTTGGGGCCTTCATCCGCATCCGTTCCCCCCTCAAGGACAAGCGGGCCTTGCTGGACGTGGGCTGCGCCGGGCCGTTAACCGGCGTCCTGGTGGCCATCCCGGTCATCCTGGCGGGGCTGAAATTGTCCACGGTAACCGTCATGGGCGGAGGAGGGAGGGGCTAGTCCTGGGAGAGCCCCTGTTGTTCAGGCTCTTGAGCTGGCTGGCCCTGGGGCCATTGACGCCGGAGCAAAATGTCGTGCTGCATCCGGTGGCCTTTGCCGGCTGGATCGGCCTGTTGGTCACGGCCCTCAACCTGATCCCGGTGGGGCAGTTGGACGGGGGCCACGTGGCCTATGCCCTGTTTCCCGATTACCACCGCTATATCTCCCTGGGGGTGCTCGGTCTTTTGGTGGTCTGCGGGGTAATATTCTGGCAGGGCTGGCTGTTATGGGCCGTGCTTCTCGCCTTCCTGGGCTGGCGCCACCCCCCGCCGTATCGGCTTTCGGGTGCCCCTGGACCGGCAGCAGCAGCAATCGTTTTTT
>CAVYIY010000004.1:0-16713 GCA_963768775.1 Methanomassiliicoccaceae archaeon | reverse complement strand
TAGCCATGATCGCCGATAATGCCGTCAGCCATGACCGGGGCAGGCAGATGGGCTGGTTCGATTACTCCACCTTCCTGGGGTACATCGTCGGGGCGGTCGTGGGGGGCTTCCTCATCGACCTCATCGATATCCAGCTCGCCTTCCTTCTGATGGCGGGGATGCTGGCTTTCTCGGCTATCATGCTCTACACCATGGTCCGGGAACAGAAGGCGACGGCAGGGGCGGGGCAACACGCCGGCTTCGGCGAGCTGAGGAAGGTCTTCAAGATCAGAGAGGTCCGGCTCATGTTCCCCATCTGGCTCATCGTCGCCACGCTCCTAGGGATCGCACTTACCTACCTGCCCATCATCTTATTGAGCCAGAATATCAAAGGCGCCACCATCGGGATCATGTTCGCCGGTGCGGGGGTGGTCCTCGGGCTGCTGCAGCCCTTCTGGGGGAAGGTCTCCGACATCGTGGGACGGATACCGGTGATGGCCTATGGCATATTCAGCATGCTAGGCATCATCCTGATGGTCCTTCTGGCCCCCGGCTGGATCTACTATCAGGACGCGAGCGGGGTGCACTTCAACCTCATTGGAGCGATACCGTTGGGGATCCTTGGCCTGGGGGCGGGGGCGTTCGTGCCATCGGCTTTGGCGCTCATGGCCGACTCGTCGGATGCCCGGTCCTATGGGGCGACCATGGGGCTCTACTCCTTCGCCCTCGGCTTCGGCGCCTTCATCGCCGAGACCCTCGGCCTCTTGATCATATTGGCGACCGGCAAGGAGGATGCGCCTTCCTGGCTGCTGTATTTCGCGGCCGTCTTGATCGGCATGGCGGTCATCATGATGCTGTACTTCTTCCTCACCCGAGGCATCAAGCAGCGTCTAAGGCCCGAAAGGAAAAAGGAATAGGCCATTCACGATGTGCCAGGGGCATCGTGCTTTTGGCATTGGGTCTGATCCTCGATGTGTATGTTCGGTTCGATGCCCGGCAGGACAAGAGTCAGCTCCTCTCCGATCTTGTCGGTCAGCTCATGCGCCTCCTTGACCGACATGTTCCCGTCCAGGCAGAGATGCACCTCCATGAACACCTTGTTTCCGGACCTTCTGGTCTTGAGATCGTGATATTCCAGGTATCCCTTCGTGCGTTCTAGGACCGCGACGATCGACCTCTCGGCCTCCACGCAGTTCGAGTCCATCAGGTCCTTGCTGGTCTTGAGGAACACATCGGCTCCCATTTTGACTAGCAAGACCGCTACGACCAGAGCGATGAGCGGATCGATGATCAAGATCCCGGTTATGCTGGCGATGAACAGGCCGATGACGACCCCCACCGAGGACATAACGTCGGAAAAGAGATGCTTGGCGTCCCCCTCCAATGCCATCGATCTGCTCTTCCTCGATTCCCTGAGCATAATCGTGGCCAGAATCGCATTCTGCGAGGTCGCGCACAGAGAAACAATCATGCCCAAATCGATATTGTCAAACCCCACCGGGTTGAACAAGCGGCCAATGGTCGCTTCGACGATGAGCACGGCGGCGACGATGATGAGGACACCTTCCACCAGGGCAGAGATGTTCTCGGCCTTCTGGTGCCCGTATTCGTGGTTCTTGTCCTTCGATCGAACCGCGATGGTCAGCGCTGATATCATCATTATCGATGCCACAATGTTGATTATCGATTCCATCGCGTCCGAGAGCAAGGCTACAGAATTGGAAATGAGATATGCAATCAGCTTTAGAACGAATATCAGGATCCCGCCGGCAACGGCCAGCATCGCAATTTGTATCTTGTTCACAATGGTGAATCACTCGCCAATATAAATTATTACGCAGTCTGTTGATCCTGGGTAGACCATATGGGCGTATGGAATTCCGCAGAAGAGATTGGCAGAAATCGTCTGCACATCAATGGGCGACTCAAGCATCCAAGCACGATATTTGGCAGTGAAAAATGAGTCCAATTGCGGCAAGATCGTTTTCTTGGTACATATCGGACGATAACCTCATGTTTTCTCTTCTCAAAACCTCGATTACATACCTGCAATGGAGGATTCCGCGGCTGGAAAACGGCCAGTTGGAGAGACCATTAGGGATGCATGTTAGATCCGCATTGAGAAAAGGCGATATAGCAACAATATGCTAGTCCAAAGACCAGATCATTGACTGCGGGTAGACGGCATGTCCGAGGAAATGTGAGAAAAGCTTGGCCAGGAACAAGAAGCTGCTAATAATCGAATGCATACCCAGGTCGGAGACGTTCAATGAAAGCCTGGTGTTGTCGAACTTCCTCAGGATGACCGAGCCAGATGCCATTCATACGCATGTAATCAAGTCGAAGTCCCAGATGCTGAACTACCTCGCGAGCAAGCGAGACCTCCAGAAATTCGATTTTGTGCATATCTCAGCACATGGAGGAGAGGATAGCGAATCGATCGAATTGCCTCAGGGAACACTTCGACCCGAGGAGCTTCCTGAAGGTTGCTTCTCGCGCCAGACAGTCACCTTATCAGCATGCGGGATGAGCCGCACGAATTTCGTCAGTGAGTTCATGGAGACGACCGGTGCTTCGCACGTCATCGCCCCGATGCATGATGTGGCGTTTATCGATGCGGCTGTCTGGTTCATCAATTTCTATTATCTCGTGCTGCATCAAAATTACACACCGAAAGGAGCACTTGACAGAACGAACTCGATATTGAAAGGCAAGGCGAAGGGCGGTTTCCAATTTTGGACTTGATTGATCGGTGACCGCCCCGCTTCCAAATCCAGATAACACATCAGGCAATTCGAGAAGAATTGCGCCAACGCCTCTGCTTCTCTCTCGACTGACTGGCCAGATTATCTTCTCGAAGTTGGAAATCGAGTGGGAGAAGTGAATTCTTTCATCAAGGACTAGCCTCGCCGAGTTCAAATATAGAAGGCTGCAATCGTTCTCTTGAGTGTCATGAAGACGATCGTGGTTTCAGATATTCATCTCGGTAGCCAGAGCTGCGACAAACAAGCGTTCCAAGATTTCCTCGTCACGCTTCAGGACGACAAAGGGTTGACAGACCTGGTGATCCTGGGTGACTTCGTCGACATGTGGCGCAGGGATGCCTCCGGTATCTTCCTGGAGAATATGGACACGATGCAACTGCTCAAGGATCTGGGGAAGAAGATAAAGCTGCACTTCGTCGCGGGCAATCACGACTACCACCTGCTGCGGCTGAGGAACCGGGCGCCGCATTACAACTACCCGTTCGAGTTCCATCAGGTGCTGGAGCTGGAGGACAAGGGCCATACCTACCGATTCATGCATGGCTACGAGTTCGAGTATGGCAAGGAGCACGAGCTGATGAAGATCGCCATGGAGACGCTCTGTCATGTCATGTCCGACTCAGAGGGGAAGGAGGAGGACGAGTTCTGGTCCTATCTCATCCGGACCTTATCTGACCTGCACTTCTCCGCCTTGACCAAGTCATTAGAAGGCGATAGCGTCAGGATCAAGGCGAAAAGCCTGATGAGCGGGCCGGAGGTCAGATTGAAGGATAAGCTGGAGGAGACCGAGAAGGAAGCGCGAGCGGCCCATTCGGGGAAGGATGGTGAGATCATCGTATTCGGGCACACGCACCATCCTTTCATCAATGCGAAGGGTAACGTGGTGAATACGGGTTCGTGGGTGAAGGAAGCGACGCCGCACAACACCTATGTCGAACTGGTGGATGGGAGGCCGAGGCTCTTCGTCTTCGGGCAAGGAGAGGTCCTGGATCGGTTGGATGCAGAGTAGGGTCGCTCTGGATTATTGCCATCTGCGCCGATCGATCAGGCCGGGCGAGGATCGCTCATCGACAACGAGGCGATAATCAAGCACTCAGGCATTGACCTCGACCCCAAGACGAGATTATGGAACTAGGCTAGGAATTGCCGAGAGAATTGGCTATAAATTCAATTCTTATCCCTATTATTCTCCGGGTTCATTATCGCCGCTGGCGCAACGTCGACCTATCTAGATTATTTTCTATTTGCTCTCATCACGACTAAAAATGCCCTCTTTGATTATTTCCGGTGAAACCTTTTTTTGTTCTTTTTATCATGATGCGGTGAGGTTCGGGACCATAACAGATTTCAACTGGGCTCTGAACGCCGCACCAGCACAAGACTTAATTGAGGTCATGCACCTTCCCATTGAGAGAGGGGAGGCGTCTTGCTTGAAGGGTAAGGCTAGCTTGACCGTGAGATTGGGTTTTCTTTTAATGATTCTCTTCATCGGTCTAGTTTCGCTCCCCTTGGCCAATGCAGATTGGCCAATGTATCATTCCGACACGTCCCACAGCGGTGTCGGAGCAGGCAATCCGACCATCGGACCTACACTCATTTGGAGGCACGGGACTGGGAATCAAATCTGGTCGTCACCCGCAGTTACAGGAGATACGGTCTACATAGGTTCCAGCGATGGCTACGTCTACGCGTTGAATGCTTCGACCGGGTCGACGGTGTGGACCTATGCCACAGGTGGCGAGGTCAGATCGTCTCCAGCGGTATTCGCAGGAATAGTCTATGTCGGTTCGATGGACAATAAAGTGTACGCCCTAAGCGCTTCCACTGGTTCATTGATCTGGAGCTATGTCACCGGGAACGACACCGACTCGTCTCCCGCTGTCTTCGGGGGTGTCGTCTACATTGGTTCGCTGGACGGCAATGTCTATGCCCTGAATGCGTCGAACGGGGCTGTGCTCTGGAGTTATGCCACTGGCAGCAATGTCGTCTCGTCTCCGGCCGTCGTCAGCGGAGTGGTCTATGTCGGGTCGATGGATCACAATGTCTATGCCCTGAACGCTTCGACTGGTGCCATTGTCTGGAGTTATACCACCGGCGGAGGGGTCTACTCACCTCCAGCCGTCGTGGGCGGCGTGGTCTATGTGGGCTCGTGGGACTATAGCGTTTATGCATTGAATGCTTCAAGCGGGGTCAGGCTCTGGAGCTATGCGACAGGCAACTACGCGAACGCGTGCCCTGCAGTCGATGGCAAGACCGTCTATGTTGGTTCACGGGATGGCAACGTCTACGCTTTGAACGCTTCTAGTGGGGCCTTGGTCTGGAATTCCACAACCGGCAACACCATTGGCTCATCGCCTGCTATTGTCGATGGTGTCATCGACACAGAATCGACCGATGGCAAAATCTGTCTCCGAATGCCTCGAGTGGGGCAGAGATCTGGAGCTATCAGACGGGCGGGGGAGTCGTTTCGTCCCCTGCTATCGTCGCCGGCGTTGTCTACTTTGGGTCGTGGGATGGTTGACGTGTATGCCTTGGGCGGTTCTTCGGTGCCAGGCCTTCTCCAACAAGTCTGGGTTCCACAGCCATTGAACGCCGTGGAGGCGATCGGCGTAACGGTGGTCGCATTGGCGGCGGTCTCGGTCGTCTTGTCGTTCGCGAGCAACCCTTTGAGCGCTTTGGGAGAGCAGGCGGGCGAAAAGGGAGAGGGGCTGGTTCCCGACAGCGTAAAGGAATGGCTGCAGGATATCGTCTCCTCCAAGCAGAAGACCGAGGTCGAGAAGAGGAGCGGTCCCCTCCTAAGGCCTACGAAGCCCGAGGTCCTGGCATACACCACCTCGATAATCCTCCTGGCGCTCGCCTTCTCCTACGTCAAGGTCAGCTCCCTTGACCAGATCTGGGACTTTGCTTCCGGTCTTCTTCGGAACGAGCATCCTCGTCGGTCTCGTCGCAGAAGACTTGGCGATAGTGTTCCTGCGACGCCGAGGGGTGTGGAGCGAGCACAGGATCTGGCCCTTGGTCGTCCTGTTCCTGCTCACCACTTTCGCCTTCAGGGTCCCGTTCTCCTCTCCGACACGTTCCGTGCACCAATCCACGGAGGCAACGGAGCGCTTGGTCGCTAGAGCGGGCGGACTGGAAATCATCATCGGGTTGGCTTTCGCGGGCCTCTTCTTCCTGCTGTTGAAGGGAGGATATGCGGCGATCGGTGGGGCTGGTTTAGCAATGTGCGTGATCGGTTCCTTGTCCGGGACCTTCCCGGTGAAGCCGATGAGCGGCAAGGACATCTATGACTACAGCAAGCGCCGCTGGGCGGAGCTCTTCATCATTGTGTATGATGGTCTTCGGCGCGTGGCTATTCCTGGGTCGTGATATGAGAACAAGATCGAAAAAGGAGAACGAGACAAGGTCTGCTGACTCAGCCTTTAGCTTACAGAGTAGACATTCCAAATTATCGAATTCTGATCCTATACTGGACATAGAAGAGTGAAAAGATGAAAAGGAAGGGGTTCGCCTACGTGTTCTCGGCGGTGCCTTCGATCTTGGTCCTCCGTGAACCAGAACGCCACGATGATGACTAGCACTACCACAATGATGATCCCCGCATAGAGCAGATCGTTGTTGCCGCTCCCCGTAGTCGCTCGAAGGCACTGGTTGGGTAGCCCTGAGCGGTGTTCGAAGCGGAGCTGGACCACCGAGCCACCGCCTTCTACGACGTACACGTAGTAGTTCCATTGACCGCCGTGTCGTCATTGTAGGTCAGGGTTCCAGCGGCCACGCTGCCGATCGGCGTGCCGCCGATCGAGTCGCCGTCGCCCCGCGGTAGATGTTATAGCTGGTGAACGCTGGATCGCCAGCATCGGACGGCGCATTCCAATGCAACGCGACGGTGTTGTTGCCATTGTCACCGCCGAGTCCAGCGGCGCGGATGGACCCCAGATCGAGGTAACGGGCACGTAGGCTCAGCTTCCGCTTCGTCGAGGCTGGGCCCGGTTACGCCGTATCGACAGCCTTCACGATGCAGAAGTAATGGGTTCCCGGGGTCGGCGTGGTGTCGTTGTACGTCTGCGTGACGCGTCCACGTTGCCGATCGAGGCGCTATAGCTTCACGATGTCGTCGAACGGTAGATGTCATAATGTGTAGAGACAGGGCTGCCAACGTCTGCCGGTGGCACCGAGTCATACCACATAACCGTGTCCTCCATTGGCCTGGAGGCGCGAGGGGCTCCGGGGGCGCCAGGCTTGTGGAAACGACCGCACCCATCGTCAATCGGTTCGAAGCATTGCCTGGAGCGGGGAAATTCGAGCCGGCGTTTGCGTGACCTTCAAGGCCGAGGTCGTTCCCATATCAGTCGGAACCGACATACGTAGGGGCGACGAGCCCGTAGAATGTCATTGAGGCCAGGTAGGTGCACCCCCAGAAAGAAGTGTTCCCAATACTGGTGGCCCCGCTTCCGAAGTTCACCGATGCTCATAAGCCGCATCCTTCGAAGGCGCTATCCCCAATGGTCGTGACACTGTTTGAAAGTGTCACCGAGGTTACGGTGCAGTCGAAGAACGCGTCGTTGGCGATGGTGATGACGCCATTGGGGATCAATAACCCTCTGCCTCTAAAAGGGAACTCGATCAGGGTGGTCAAGGTCTTGTTGTACAACACGCCATTGACGCTAGCATAGTGCAGGTTGCCCGGGTCGACGTTGATATCCCAAATGCCGTTGCTCTGACTGAAAGCCCAAAAGCCGATGCTGGTGACGCTGGCTGGGATGGTCACCGTAGGGCCAATGGCGCAGTCATAGAACGCGGCTGTACCGATGGCGGTGAGTGCGCTTCCCCAGGTTACCGAGCATATATTTTTCTTGTTAATGAAGAAGGGAGTAAGCCACTGATGATGGTGACCATCGGCATGATCCACGCATCATCTTCATCGTTGCAGCACACGTCCCCAGTACCAATTGTCAAAACTCCGCCAGGGCGATGATGGTGATTGCTCCACCTACCCCAGTGTATCCCGCAATGGTGGCGATGTCGTCGCTAACGACGTAGCACTGCCAATCCAACAGTGGAAAGCAGAGAAAGGGGGTTTGGCCCCCCCTGAAAATGCGTTTCCCGGCCCGGCTTAACGCTGGCAAAGGCCTTAATTACGTCTTCTTCTTCCGTCGTCTCCAGATCAGGAAGAAGACGAATAATGCCGCCACTGCTACGACGCCCGCGACCGCACGATCGCGTTTCCAGCCAGTCCGCCGCCACCGGTGCCAGCCGTCCCCCCAGTAGAGGTGACGGTGATAGTGGCCGTCGCGGTGTTGTTGGCCGCATCCTTTGCGGTAACGGTGATGACGTTGTTGCCCTCTTGTAACGGTATCGAGGATATTGACCACGATCCGCCGGTCATATCGCTCATTCCCGATCCTCCGCGATTGTTCGACCAGGAGACGTTGACCACCCCGACGTCATCCGAACTGCTGCCGGACACGGTCGAGCTTGAAGAGCTGGTGTTGTAAGTCGCTCCGGACGGAGAGGTGATGGATATGCTGGTTTCTGGCGTGAACGTGATCACGATAACGGCGTATGATGCCGGAGGAAACTCCGGGGTTCATGCTCTGACGGTGACCTACAACGTGCCGGACGTGACCAACCCCAGCATATCCATCACCTCTCCGTCCGGAGCGACTTACAACACCAGCTCTTCGAGCTTGACCGTGTCCGGCAGCAGTTCGGATGACGTCGGGGTGGTCAACGTCTCCTGGTCGAACAATCGCGGAGGATCGGGAATGGCAGCAATGACCGGCGGATCGTGGTCAATATCCTCGATACCGTTACAAGAGGGCAACAACGTCATCACCGTTACCGCAAAGGATGCGGCCAACAACACCGCGACGGCCACTATCACCGTCACCTCTACTGGGGGGACGGCTGGCACCGGTGGCGGCGGACTTGGCACCGAAGTGATCATTGCAGTAGCGGGCGTGGTCGCGGTGGCGGCATTATTCGTCTTCTTCCTGATCTGGAGACGACGGAAGAAGAAGACGTAATTAAGGCCTTTGCACCGGCGCGGCTAACCGGGCCGGGAAACACATTTTAGGGGGGGCCAAACCCCCTTTTCTCTGCTTTCCACTGTTGGATTGGCAGTGCTACGTCAGTCCGTTAGCGACGACATCGCCACCATTGCGGGATACACTGGGGTAGGTGGAGCAATCACCATCCCATCGACACTGGGAGGATTTCCGATTGAGGTCATCGGGGACAGTGTGCTCCACAACAATGAGAATCTGAATTCAGTGATCATCCCCGATAGTGTCACCATCATCGGTAACTATTCATTCTTCGTTGACGGAAACCTAGTCTCGGTAACCTGGGGAAGCGCACTCACCGCCATCGGTACAGCCGCGTTCTATGACTGCGCCATTGGCCCTACGGTGACCATCCCAGCCAGCGTCACCAGCATCGGCTTTTGGGCTTTCAGTCAGAGCAACGGCATTTGGGATATCAACGTCGACCCGGGCAACCTGCACTATGCTAGCGTCAATGGCGTGTTGTACAACAAGACCTTGACCACCCTGATCGAGTTCCCTTTTAGAGGCAGAGGGTTCTTGATCCCCAATGGCGTCATCACCATCGCCAACGACGCGTTCTTCGACTGCCCCGTGACCTCGGTGACACTCTCAAACAGTGTCACGACCATTGGGGATAGCGCCTTCGAAGGATGCGGCTACCTGACATCGGTGAACTTCGGAAGCGGGGCCACCAGTATTGGGAACACTTCTTTCTGGGGGTGCACCTACCTGGCCTCAATGACATTCTACGGGCTCGTCGCCCCTACGTATGTCGGTACCAACTAGATACTGGGAACGGCCTCGGGCCTTGAAGGTCACGCAAACGCCGGCTCGAATTTCCCCGCTCCAGGCAATGCTTGGAACGGATTGACAATGGGTGCGGTCATTTCCACAACCTCAGCGCCCCCGGAGCCCCTGGCGCCCTCCAGGCCAATGGAGGACACGGTTATGTGGTATTGACTTGGGTGCCACCGGCGGACGTTGGCAGCCCTGTCTATACACATTATGACATCTACCGTTCGACGACATCGTGAAGCTATGGCGCCTCGATCGGCAACGTGGACGCGTTCACGCAGACGTACAACGACACCACGCCGACCCCGGGAACCCATTACTTCTGCATCGTGAAGGCTGTCAATACGGCGTAACCGGGCCCAGCCTCGAACGAAGCGGAAGCTGAGGCCTCGTCCCCATTACCTGGATTCTCAGGTCCCATCCGCGCCGCTGAACTTGGCGGTGACGAATGGCAACAACACCGTCGCGTTGCATTGGAATGCGCCATCCAATGCTGGCAATCCAGCATTCACCAGCTATAACATCTACCGCGGGGCGACGGCGGATTCGATCGGCAGCACGCCGATCGGCAGCGTGGCCGCTGGAACCCTGACCTACAATGACAACACGGCGGTCAATGGAAACTACTACGTGTACGTCGTAAAGGCGGTGGACTCGGTCGGTTCCAGCTCCGCTTCGAACACCGCTCAGGGCTACCCAACCAGTGCCTTGAGCAACTACGGGAGCGGCAACAACGATCTGCTCTATGCGGGGATCATCATTGTGGTAGTGCTAGTCATCATCGTGGCATTCTGGTTCATGAGGACCAAGATGAAGGCACCGCCGAAAACACGTTAGGCAAACCCCTTCCTTTTCATCTTTTCACTCTTCTATGTCCAGTATAGGATAGAATTCAATAATTTGGAATGTCTATTATCTAAGCTCAAAGGCTGAGTGAGCAGACCTTCTCTCCGTTCTCCTTTTCGATCTTGTTCTCATATCACAACAGGAATAGCCACGCGCCGAAGACCATCAACACAATAATGAAGAGCTCCGCCCAGCGGCGCTTGCTGTAGTCATAGATGTCCTTGCCGCTCATCGGCTTCACCGGGAAGGTCCCGGACAAGGAACCGATCACGCACATTGCTAAACCAGCCCCACCGATGGCCGCATATCCTCCCTTCAACAGCAGGAAGAAGAGGCCCGCGAAAGCCAACCCGATGATGATTTCCAGTCCGCCCGCTCTAGCGACCAAGCGCTCCGTTGCTTCCGTGGATTGGTGCACGGAACGTGTGGGAGAGGAGAACGGGACCCTGAAGGCGAAAGTGGTGAGCAGGAACAGGACGAACCCCAAGGGCCAGATCCTGTGCTCGCTCCACACCCCTCGGCGTCGCAGGAACACTATCGCCAAGTACTTCTGGACGAGACCGACGAGGATGCTCGTTCCGAAGAAGACCGGAAGCAAAGTCCAGATCTGGTCAAGGGAGCTGACCTTGACGTAGGAGAAGGCGAGCGCCAGGAGGATTATTGAGGTGGTGTATGCCAGGACCTCGGGCTTCGTAGGCCTTAGGAGGGGACCGCTCCTCTTCTCGACCTCGGTCTTCTGCTTGGAGGAGACGATATCCTGCAGCCATTCCTTTACGCTGTCGGGAACCAGCCCCTCTCCCTTTTCGCCCGCCTGCTCTCCCAAAGCGCTCAAAGGGTTGCTCGCGAACGACAAGACGACCGAGACCGCCGCCAATGCGACCGCCGTTACGCCGATCGCCTCCACGGCGTTCAATGGCTGTGGAACCCAGACTTGTTGGAGAAGGCCTGGCACCGAAGAACCGCCCAAGGCATACACGTAACCATCCCACGACCCAAAGTAGACAACGCCGGCGACGATAGCAGGGGACG
The DNA here is from genome assembly GCA_963768775.1 of Methanomassiliicoccaceae archaeon. Lineage (GTDB taxonomy): Archaea > Thermoplasmatota > Thermoplasmata > Methanomassiliicoccales > UBA472 > FEN-33. The sequence goes on along the minus strand of CAVYIY010000004.1, from coordinate 5,255 downwards.
AAACGACTCCCCCGCCCGTCTGATAGCTCCAGATCTCTGCCCCACTCGAGGCATTCAGAGCATAGATTTTGCCATCGGTGGATCCTATGTAGATGACACCATCGACAATAGCAGGCGATGAGCCAATGGTATTGCCAGTTGTGAAACTCCAGACCAAGGCCCCACTAGAAGCGTTCAAAGCGTAGACGTTGCCATCCCGTGAACCAACATAGACGGTCTTGCCATCGACTGCAGGGCACGCGTTCGCGTAGTTGCCTGTCGCATAGCTCCAGAGCCTGACCCCGCTTGAAGCATTCAATGCATAAACGCTATAGTCCCACGAGCCCACATAGACCACGCCGCCAACGACGGCTGGAGGTGAGTAGACCCCTCCGCCGGTGGTATAACTCCAGACAATGGCACCGGTCGAAGCGTTCAGGGCATAGACATTGTGATCCATCGACCCGACATAGACCACTCCGCTGACGACGGCCGGAGACGAGACGACATTGCTGCCAGTGGCATAACTCCAGAGCACAGCCCCGTTCGACGCATTCAGGGCATAGACATTGCCGTCCAGCGAACCAATGTAGACGACACCCCCGAAGACAGCGGGAGACGAGTTGGTGTCGTTCCCGGTGACATAGCTCCAGATCAATGAACCAGTGGAAGCGCTTAGGGCGTACACTTTATTGTCCATCGAACCGACATAGACTATTCCTGCGAATACCGCTGGAGACGATCTGACCTCGCCACCTGTGGCATAGGTCCACACCGTCGACCCGGTCGAAGCGTTCAACGCGTAGACATAGCCATCGCTGGAACCTATGTAGACCGTATCTCCTGTAACTGCGGGTGACGACCAGATTTGATTCCCAGTCCCGTGCCTCCAAATGAGTGTAGGTCCGATGGTCGGATTGCCTGCTCCGACACCGCTGTGGGATGTGTCGGAATGATACATTGGCCAATCTGCATTGGCCAAGGGGAGCGAAACTAGACCGATGAAGAGAATCATTAAAAGAAAACCCAATCTCACGGTCAAGCTAGCCTTACCCTTCAAGCAAGACACCTCCCCTCTCTCTCAATGGGAAGGTGCATGACCTCAATTAAGTCTTGTGCTGGTGCGGCGTTCAGAGCCCAGTTGAAATCTGTTATGGTCCCGAACCTCACCGCATCATGATAAAAAGAACAAAAAAAGGTTTCACCGGAAATAATCAAAGAGGGCATTTTTAGTCGTGATGAGAGCAAATAGAAAATAATCTAGATAGGTCGACGTTGCGCCAGCGGCGATAATGAACCCGGAGAATAATAGGGATAAGAATTGAATTTATAGCCAATTCTCTCGGCAATTCCTAGCCTAGTTCCATAATCTCGTCTTGGGGTCGAGGTCAATGCCTGAGTGCTTGATTATCGCCTCGTTGTCGATGAGCGATCCTCGCCCGGCCTGATCGATCGGCGCAGATGGCAATAATCCAGAGCGACCCTACTCTGCATCCAACCGATCCAGGACCTCTCCTTGCCCGAAGACAAAGAGCCTCGGCCTCCCATCCACCAGTTCGACATAGGTGTTGTGCGGCGTCGCTTCCTTCACCCACGAACCCGTATTCACCACGTTACCCTTCGCATTGATGAAAGGATGGTGCGTGTGCCCGAATACGATGATCTCACCATCCTTCCCCGAATGGGCCGCTCGCGCTTCCTTCTCGGTCTCCTCCAGCTTATCCTTCAATCTGACCTCCGGCCCGCTCATCAGGCTTTTCGCCTTGATCCTGACGCTATCGCCTTCTAATGACTTGGTCAAGGCGGAGAAGTGCAGGTCAGATAAGGTCCGGATGAGATAGGACCAGAACTCGTCCTCCTCCTTCCCCTCTGAGTCGGACATGACATGACAGAGCGTCTCCATGGCGATCTTCATCAGCTCGTGCTCCTTGCCATACTCGAACTCGTAGCCATGCATGAATCGGTAGGTATGGCCCTTGTCCTCCAGCTCCAGCACCTGATGGAACTCGAACGGGTAGTTGTAATGCGGCGCCCGGTTCCTCAGCCGCAGCAGGTGGTAGTCGTGATTGCCCGCGACGAAGTGCAGCTTTATCTTCTTCCCCAGATCCTTGAGCAGTTGCATCGTGTCCATATTCTCCAGGAAGATACCGGAGGCATCCCTGCGCCACATGTCGACGAAGTCACCCAGGATCACCAGGTCTGTCAACCCTTTGTCGTCCTGAAGCGTGACGAGGAAATCTTGGAACGCTTGTTTGTCGCAGCTCTGGCTACCGAGATGAATATCTGAAACCACGATCGTCTTCATGACACTCAAGAGAACGATTGCAGCCTTCTATATTTGAACTCGGCGAGGCTAGTCCTCTGATGAAAGAATTCACTTCTCCCACTCGATTTCCAACTTCGAGAAGATAATCTGGCCAGTCAGTCGAGAGAGAAGCAGAGGCGTTGGCGCAATTCTTCTCGAATTGCCTGATGTGTTATCTGGATTTGGAAGCGGGGCGGTCACCGATCAATCAAGTCCAAAATTGGAAACCGCCCTTCGCCTTGCCTTTCAATATCGAGTTCGTTCTGTCAAGTGCTCCTTTCGGTGTGTAATTTTGATGCAGCACGAGATAATAGAAATTGATGAACCAGACAGCCGCATCGATAAACGCCACATCATGCATCGGGGCGATGACGTGCGAAGCACCGGTCGTCTCCATGAACTCACTGACGAAATTCGTGCGGCTCATCCCGCATGCTGATAAGGTGACTGTCTGGCGCGAGAAGCAACCTTCAGGAAGCTCCTCGGGTCGAAGTGTTCCCTGAGGCAATTCGATCGATTCGCTATCCTCTCCTCCATGTGCTGAGATATGCACAAAATCGAATTTCTGGAGGTCTCGCTTGCTCGCGAGGTAGTTCAGCATCTGGGACTTCGACTTGATTACATGCGTATGAATGGCATCTGGCTCGGTCATCCTGAGGAAGTTCGACAACACCAGGCTTTCATTGAACGTCTCCGACCTGGTATCATTCCATTATTAGCAGCTTCTTGTTCCTGGCCAAGCTTTTCTCACATTTCCTCGGACATGCCGTCTACCCGCAGTCAATGATCTGGTCTTTGGACTAGCATTGTTGCTATATCGCCTTTTCTCAATGCGGATCTAACATGCATCCCTAATGGTCTCTCAACTGGCCGTTTTCCAGCCGCGGAATCCTCCATTGCAGGTATGTAATCGAGGTTTTGAGAAGAGAAAACATGAGGTTATCGTCCGATATGTACCAAGAAAACGATCTTGCCGCAATTGGACTCATTTTTCACTGCCAAATATCGTGCTTGGATGCTTGAGTCGCCCATTGATGTGCAGACGATTTCTGCCAATCTCTTCTGCGGAATTCCATACGCCCATATGGTCTACCCAGGATCAACAGACTGCGTAATAATTTATATTGGCGAGTGATTCACCATTGTGAACAAGATACAAATTGCGATGCTGGCCGTTGCCGGCGGGATCCTGATATTCGTTCTGAAGCTGATTGCATATCTCATTTCCAATTCTGTAGCCTTGCTCTCGGACGCGATGGAATCGATAATCAACATTGTGGCATCGATAATGATGATATCAGCGCGACCATCGCGGTTCGATCGAAGGACAAGAACCACGAATACGGGCACCAGAAGGCCGAGAACATCTCTGCCCTGGTGGAAGGTGTCCTCATCATCGTCGCCGCCGTGCTCATCGTCGAAGCGACCATTGGCCGCTTGTTCAACCCGGTGGGGTTTGACAGCATCGATTTGGGCATGATTGTTTCTCTGTGCGCGACCTCGCAGAATGCGATTCTGGCCGCGACTATTATGCTCAGGAAATCAGGAAGAGCAGATCGATGGCATTGGAGGGGACGCCAAGCATCTCTTTTCCGACGTTATGTCCTCGGTGGGGGTCGTCATCGGCCTGTTCATCGCCAGCATAACCGGGATCTTGATCACTCGATTCTGCGATCGCTCTGGTCGTAGCGGTCTTGCTAGTCAAAATGGGAGCCGATGTGTTCCTCAAGACCAGCAAGGACCTGATGGACTCGAACTGCGTGGAGGCCGAGAGGTCGATCGTCGCGGGCCCAGAACGCACGAAGGGATACCTGGAATATCACGATCGCAAGACCACAAAGGTCCGGAAACAAGGTGTTCATGGAGGTGCATCTCTGCCTGGAACGGGAACATGTCGGTCAAGGAGGCGCATGAGCTGACCGACAAGATCGGAGAGGAGCTGAACTCTTGTCCTGCCGGGCATCGAACCAACATACACATCTGAGGATCAGACCCAATGCCAAAAGCACGATGCCCCTGGCACATCGTGAATGGCCTATTCCTTTTTCCTTTCGGGCCTTAGACGCTGCTCGATGCCTCGGGTGAGGAAGAAGTACAGCATCATGATGACCGCCATGCCGATCAAGACGGCCGCGAAATACAGCAGCCAGGAAGGCGCATCCTCCTTGCCGGTCGCCAAGATGATCAAGAGGCCGAGGGTCTCGGCCATGAAGGCGCCGAAGCCGAGGGCGAAGGAGTAGAGCCCCATGGTCGCCCCATAGGCCACCGGCATCCGACGAAGTGGGCCATGAGCGCCAAAGCCGATGGCACGAACGCCCCCGCCCCCAGGCCAAGGATCTCCGAATGGTATCGCTCCAATGAGGTTGAAGTGCACCCCGCTCGCGTCCTGATAGTAGATCCAGCCGGGGGCCAGAAGGACCATCAGGATGATGCCTAGCATGCTGAATATGCCATAGGCCATCACCGGTATCCGTCCCACGATGTCGGAGACCTTCCCCCAGAAGGGCTGCAGCAGCCCGAGGACCACCCCCGCACCGGCGAACATGATCCCGATGGTGGCGCCTTTGATATTCCGGCTCAATAAGATGATGGGCAGGTAGGTAAGCGCGATCCCTAGGAGCGTGGCGACGATGAGCCAGATGGGGAACATGAGCCGGACCTCTCTGATCTTGAAGACCTTCCTCAGCTCGCCGAAGCCGGCGTGTTGCCCCGCCCCTGCCGTCGCCTTCTGTTCCCGGACCATGGTGTAGGGCAGATAGCCGAGAAAGCCAGCATCCCCGCCATCAGAAGGAAGGCGAGCTGGATATCGATGAGGTCGATGAGGAAGCCCCCCACGACCGCCCCGACGATGTACCCCAGGAAGGTGGAGTAATCGAACCAGCCCATCTGCCTGCCTGGGTCATGGCTGACGGCATTATCGGCGATCATGGCTATGGCTGGTACTGATGCGGGCTGCTGCCCCGACGCCGTG
>CAVYIY010000003.1:0-55703 GCA_963768775.1 Methanomassiliicoccaceae archaeon | reverse complement strand
CAGCGTCTATGTCTCGGGCCAGGGCAGCCCGGTCTCCGTGACCGTATTGATCGCTCTGTTGGTCTGCCTGGCCCCGACGACCATCGGAGGTCTGCTGAGCGCCATCGGCATCGCTGGCATGGACCGTCTCATCAGTCAAGAACGTCATAGCCTCATCAGGACAGGCCATCGAGGCCGCCGGTGATGTGGATGTGCTCCTTCTGGACAAGACCGGCACCATCACCTATGGCAATCGACAGGCAGTGCAGATCATTCCTGTCGAAGGGCAAAGGCAGAGCATGTCGCCGAACTAGCCCTCCTTGCATCCCTGGCCGACGAAACGCCGGAAGGTCGCAGCATAGTCTCACTGGTCGCCGATAAATACGGCATACAAGAGGCGGACGTAGCCGGTTCCGAGGAGCGGTCCAAGATGCAATTCATCCCTTTCTCTGCCCACACCCGTGTGAGCGGCGTGGACATGGATGGGATGTCCATACGCAAGGGAGCCTCGGACGCCATCGAACCTGGTCAAGACATCGGGCAACACATTCCCCCGCACGCTGAAGGAAGAGATCGACAAGATCGCCAGGTCTGGAGGAACGCCATTGGTCATCGCCAGCAACGGCATCGCGATGGGAGTGATCCACCTCAAGGACGTCGTCAAACCGGGAATGAAGGAGCGGTTCGCCCAGCTGCGTCGGATGGGCATCAAGACGGTGATGATCACCGGCGACAACAAGCTCACCGCAGCGGCGATAGCCGCCGAGGCAGGGGTCGATGATTACCTGGCCGAGGCGACGCCAGAGAACAAGCTGAAACTGATCCGCGAGTACCAGGCCGAAGGACGGCTGGTGGCCATGACCGGTGACGGCACGAACGACGCCCCGGCACTGGCCCAGGCCGATGTGGCGGTGGCCATGAACAGCGGCACGCAGCCGGCCAGGGAGGCGGCCAACATGATCGACCTGGACAGTGACCCGACCAAGCTGATCGAGATCGTGGAGACCGGGAAAGCAACTGCTGATGACCAGGGGTGCTCTGACCACGTTCAGCATCACCAATGACGTGGCGAAGTACTTCGCCATCGTGCCGGCGGCCTTCGCCGCGACATATCCGGCGCTTGAGCGCCCTGAACATCATGGGCCTGCATGCCGCCGTGCTTTCCGCGGTCATCTTCAACGCCATCATCATCGTCCTCCTGATCCCGCTTGGCCCTCCGCGGGGTCAAGTACAGGCCCCTGACCGCTGCCGAGGCCCTTCGCAACAACCTTCTGATCTATGGACTGGGCGGCCTCATCGTGCCGTTCATCGGGATCAAGCTGATCGATATCGCTGCTGTTCGCTCTGGGGGTGGGGGCATGACCAGACGATGAATATTCCGAGTAGGCAAAGGGCATCCGCTGACAGGAAGGATGCGTTCTCTCCTTCGGCTATGGCAGAGGCAGGCCAGGCCGGCATGTAGTGATCTTCCTCATCCTTGTACTCTTGACCGGCGTTGCCTATCCTCTCTTGGTGACCGGGCGTCGGCCCAGGTGATCTTTCCGCATCAAGCCAATGGGAGCCAGATCGAGCAGAACGGAACGGTCGTCGGTTCCGAGCTCATCGGCCAGCCGTTCAATGAACCGAAGTACTTCTGGGGCAGGCTATCCGCGACACCCTCGTTTCCCTTACAATGCCAGCTTATCCAGCGGCACCAACTACGGTCCCAACAACCCCGCTTTGCTGCAAATGGTACAGGCAAGGATCGATGCCCTGCATGCCGCCGACCCGAACAACACCATGCCCATTCCTTCGGACCTGGTGACCGCTTCCGCAAGCGGTTTGGACCCGGACATCAGCGTTGCCAGCGCCCTCTATCAATTGCACCGGGTGGCGCAGGCAAGGAACATGAGCGAGAGCGTCGTGCAAGATTTGATCAACGCCAACACAAAGGACAGGCAACTCGGCGTCCTCGGAGAGAAGACCGTCAACGTCCTCGAGCTTAACCTGGCCCTCGATGACCTGCAGGCCGAGGGAGGAGGCGGGAGCTTCAACCAATCAGCCCCGTCGCCCAATATCCCAACAGACGATGCTCGAGTGCTTGACATGATGCCGACCAGTTGGGCATTCATAGTCTTCTTCGTTGTTCTGCTCGCAGCCTTCGCGTTCTTGATCGGAAAACTGATACTCGAGATCTACGAGGAAAGGCCGGGTTCGCATCGCGGACTATTGGAAGAATCGAGACTTTCATCTATCGGCCGGCAAGAGTGGAGAAGCGAGGCATGGATTGGAAGGAGTATGCCCTGGCGATGCTGCTCTTCAATGTCATCGGTCTATTGTTCCTGTTGGCAATAATCATGGGCCAGCAATTCCTGCCGCTCAACCCGCAGAGACGTGGGCGCCGTATCGCCGGACCTGGCCTTCAACACCGCGGTCAGCTTCGTGACCAACACCAACTGGCAGTCGTATGCCGGCGAGACGACCATGAGCTACTTCACCCAGATGGTCGGCCTCACCGTCCAGAACTTCCTTTCGGCCGCGACCGGGCTGGCGGTCCTGATGGCGCTGATCCGTGGTATCCGAGGCAGGACGACGAAGGACCTGGGCAACTTCTGGGTGGACATGACCACGGGCGACCCTCATCCTGCTGCCCTTGGCTTTCATCCTGGCTCTCTTCCTGGTCTCGCAGGGTGTTCCCCAGACGCTCGATGGTCCGATTCAGGCGCATCTAGTCCAGTCGGTGACTGATTGCAACGGTAACCTGATCAGCATGCAGACCATCCCCGTGGGACCAGTGGCCTCCCAGGAAGCCATCAAGATGCTTGGAACCAACGGAGGCGGGTTCTTCAACACCAATTCCGCACATCCATTCGAGAATCCGACGCCATTCTCCAATCTGTTCGAGAACCTCGGCCTGCTCGTCATCCCGGTGGCACTGTGCCTGGTCTTCGGCAACATGGTCAAGGACCGGAGGCAGGGGCTCGCGATCCTGGTCGCCATGGTCTTGATATTCGCGGTCTTCCTCGGCTTTGCCATATGGGCGGAGCAGGCCGGCAATCCGAACCTGACAACGCTTGGGGTCTCGCAGATCTCCACGGACCTGCAGCCGGGCGGCAACATGGAGGGCAAGGAGCTGAGGTTCGGGGTGGTTCCTTCATGCCTCTTTGCCGTTTCGACGACGGCCACGTCCTGCGGTGCGGTGAACTCGATGCATGATTCCTATACCGCATTAGGAGGCATGGTTCCACTATTCCTCATTCAATTCGGAGAGGTGGTGTTCGGAGGAGTGGGCTCCGGCCTGTATGGCATGCTCGATCTTCGTGCTCATCGCGGTGTTCGTTGCCGGCCTGATGATAGGTCGCATGCCCGACTATCTAGGCAAGAAGATCGGCCCCTACGAGATGAAGATGTGCACCATCATCATCCTCATACCGATAGTAACCATCCTCATCGGGGTGGCAATCGCCGTGATGATCCCGGAAGGGAGGGCAGCGGTTTCCAATCCCGGACCTCACGGGTTCACGGAGATACTGTACGCCTTCAGTTCGGCAGCGAACAACAACGGCAGCGCCTTCGCCGGAGTGTCGACTAACTCGCTGTTCTATAACTTGGCCCTGGCGATCGCCATGCTAATGGGACGCTTCCCCGTGGCCGTCCTGACACTTGGCCTTGGCCGGGTCGTTGGCCGCCAAGAAGATCGTGCCGGTGAGTCCAGGCACGCTGCCAACCCACACCCCTCTATTCATCTCCTGGCTCATCGGAGTCATAGTCTTGATAGGGGCGCTAAGCTTCTTCCTTTCTATGGCTCTTGGACCAATCGTCGAATACCTCATGGGAGGAGGATGAGTCCATGGAAACTGAACGACCGCAGACCGAATCCAGACGAATTGCTCAAACAGGTGGAGCAAGAAGAGCGCCAGCAGTTACGGGGCAAGGTCAAGGTGTTCCTGGGATACTCTGCTGGCGTCGGCAAGACCTACACGATGCTGGAAGAAGCTCACCACCAGAAGAACAAGGGCGTCGATATCGTCGTGGCTTGCGTAGAGTCCCATGGAAGGAAGGAAACGGAAAACCTTCTCCTCGGGCTTGAGTCGGTCCCGCCGAGGGAGATCGAGTACAGAGGAATCAGGATCAAGGAGATGGACATCGATCTGGTCATGGCTCGCCGTCCTCAACTGGTCCTGGTAGACGAGCTGGCGCATACGAATGCACCGGGCTCCCGCCACTTCAAGCGCTATCAGGACGTCGAGGAACTTCTGGATGCTGGAATCGACGTCTTCACCACTTTGAACGTGCAGCACCTGGAGAGCATGAATGACGCAGTGGCGCAGATCTCTGGCATCAGGGTCAAGGAAACAATCCCAGATTCTGTACTGGACGAAGCGAATGAGATCAAGATTGTGGACCTGCCACCGAAAGAACTAATCCAGCGCTTTAGGGAGGGCAAGGTCTATGTACCTCACCAGGCAGCATCGGCGTTAGAGAATTTCTTCAACGAGGGAAACCTGATCGCCCTCAGGGAGATGACGTTCCGCCGAGCGGCGGAGCACGTCGACGAGCAGATGCTTGAATACATGCAGGAGCGATCTATCCTTGGACCTTGGCCGGCCGGGGAGAGGCTGTTGGTATGTATCGGGAACAGCCAGACCCTTAATGAGCGGCTGGTGCGCACCGGTAGGCGGCTCGCTGACGAGATACAAGCGGAGTGGTTCGCCATATATGTTGAAACACCGGCGCACAATCGTCTTTCCAGGAAGGCAAGACAACAGGCGTTGAAGGGGATCGAACTCGCAGCGTCTCTGGGAGCCAAGACGAGCACCAGCTTCGGGATCTCCATCTCAGATGAGGTCATCCGCTTTGCCAGGAAGAACAATGTTACCCGGATAATCGTGGGCCGACCGATGCATATCCATTGGCGGGAGAGACTCTTCGGCTCGGTGGCGGACCAGATAGTGCGCATGAGTGGTCCGATCGATCTCATAGTCATTAGCGATCTGGGAACGACCGAAGTTAATGGCGGCGAGAGGGAGGAGTTTTCCCCGCGATTGCTGAGGCGCAACCCCTATTGGTATAGCCTGTGGCTTGTTTTGCTAATCACCATTTTCTGCACGGTAATCAGGACATTCATTTCGCCGACCAACGTGGTAATGTTCTACCTCATCGGCGTGGTGGTGGCGGCGATCAGCTGGGGATTGTGGCCAGCGATATTCACTGCGGCGGCGAGCGTTGTTACTTTCGATTTCTTTTTCGTTCCTCCGATGTTGAGCTTCCGGGTTACAGATTCGGAATACCTAATCACATTTGGAGCCTTTCTCTTCGTAGGAGTGGTCATCGGCCTTTTAGTCGCAAGGTCCAGGGATCTTGCCTTCGCAGCCCAAAGAAGAGAGGATTACACGGCAACCCTGTACGCATTGAGCGTGGACCTCGCCTCCGCCAAGGAAATCGACAGCGTCCTGAAGACCGTGGCCACGCATGTGTCTCGCTCTTGCCATTGCCGGTCCGCCTATCTCCTTCCGCAAGAAGGTGGGCTAAAGCTCGTCTATGCAAGCGGCGACCTCAAGCTCGATGAGAAGGAGATGACCGCTGCCAATTGGACGTTCAGAACAGGAGTGGTTGCCGGAAAGGACACGGAAACCTTGTCCTCGGCATCGATCAAGTATTATCCTTTGCGAACGGCGAATGGCGTAGTTGGGGTAATGGGAATACAGCCTGAGGAGACGGAGAGCTTCGTGAAGATGGAGCAGGAAAGGCTGTTGCGAGCATTCGCCAGCCAAGCAGCAGTAGCTCTGGAACGAGGCCAACTTTGGGACAAGCTTTGTTCTGTTGGAGAGAGGAAATAATCAACCTGACCTCTGCCTAGGGAAGCCAGCTCTTCTAAATGAATGCCTCTCAGCTTTGGACCGGGATGGTGAAATAGAATGTCGCTCCCCTGCCTTCCTCGGGCTCGACCTAAATGCGACCCCATGGCGCTCCGCGATCCTTTTGCTGATGGCCAGGCCGACGCCTGTTCCGGGGCACTCTTGCTCGGTAGGTAGTCGTTGGGACGTTTGGAAGATGCGTTCCTTCTGTTCTTCTGGGATGCCGACCCCATTGTCTACTTCAGAGAAGGTCCACTCGATGTCAGTGCTGGTCACGGAAACATGAATCCTGGGAGGTTCGCCGTGTCAGCGGAACTTTATTGCATTGGCGACGAGATTCTGCAACAGCCCCATCATCTGGACCTGGTCGGCCATGACCGTTGGCAAAGAATCGCAAGTTATAGTGGCGTCGATTTCTTAAGGGCATGGTCTAGGTTCAATTCCACCAGCTTAACACTTCATTTATGTTTACTTTTTCAACTGTTGCAGCCCGACATTGACACGAGCGAGTTCACATGCTTTTTTTTCGATATCACGTTCGAACTTCCTGCGCTGTATCCCGAGCGAAACAACTACCCAGATACCAGCAATTGCTATGGGACGATTGAAAAGGTCGATGGATAGAGTTCCTGAAGGCTCGAAGGGCACCGCAATGATGGTCAGGACCGTGGCTATCAAAGCCACTCCATAGATCGTACGGTCATTGGGCAATCCCAGGCAAATGAAGAGTGGCAGGATGTACAGAAAGTCGGCGCTATATCCGCTAGGCGTTGAGGCATCTACGACAAATATTGCAGCGATGAGGACCATGCATATCGACAGAATCCCCCTGTCGCCGATGCCGATCTTATCCATTATCATGGTTGTTCATCCCCGAGTCGTTTAATACCTACCCGTAGGTCGTAGGAAGGATACAAAGGGATGGTCCGTTGGACGAGAGCCGATAATTTGACTTGGGGGAAAGTCCGGTTCTTTGACTTTATACTATATCCCTGAACAACTGGTGCGGGGGCGCAATTTGAACCTCGAAATTACACCTCGCTCGAAAAAAGCGTAAAAAAAGGAATGGTCTATGGGCTACGACGAATCCCTTTTAATTGAATCCAGATTATAAATGTATGGATGAGAATAGTAGTGCAGGGAGGAGGATTTGAACCCCCGAACCACTAAGGACGAGACCCTGAATCTCGCACCGTTGGCCAGGCTTGGTTATCCCTGCATGGACCGTGGATTAGCACATATCGTCAACGTACTAAAATCTTGCCTATGCCCTGGGAACCAGGGTTCTCCATTCCAGATGGTCGCATTTCATTCTGACGATTGCGCATTATGCCCAGAAACTCAAATTAAGTAGCTTTGCTCATAGGGATGCCATTAGCCATGTCGGAATCCAAAGCGGAGCCTCAGACATCAGCGAGCGATCGACCTTCGTCGGCGATGGTTCAGAATCTCGATGATCCAGAGAACTTCATCAATCGGGAGCTGAGCTCGCTGGAGTTCAACAAGCGGGTGATGGAGGAGGCCATGGACCGCACCCATCCTCTATTGGAGAGGATCAAGTTCCTCGCCATCTGCGGCTCGAACCTGGACGAGTTCTTCATGAGCCGGGTCTCCGACCTGAGGCGCCAGATGGTCCGGGGCAACTTCAAGTTCACCGCCGATGGGATGACGCCCTCGCAGACGATCGACAAGGTCAGGCAGAACCTCATCCCCATCCTCAAGGGCCATGGGACCTGCTGGTATGAGGAGCTGCTTCCGCTATTGAAAAGCGAAAGCGTCCATGTTCATTCCTGGGGCGATCTCGACGAGGAGCAGAGCGGCGCCCTCCGGCAGCTGTTCGAGCGCGAGGTCTATCCGACCCTCACCCCCCTGGCATTCGACGCATGGCGGCCGTTCCCCTTCATCTCCAACCTCACCACCAATCTGGCGGTCATCGTCAAGAACAACAAGGGCAAGGACTGCTTCGCCCGGGTAAAGGTGCCAGTGGGCATCTATCCCCGCTTCGTGCCCATCCCCGAGGACGTATGCGAGGACGATGGCATCAGCGGGCGGCCGACGCTCAATTTCATCTTGCTGGAGGACCTCATCTCGGCGAACCTGGACGTGCTCTTCCCCGGCCTGGAGGTCGTCGCTTCCTACCCCTTCCGCATCACCCGGGACGCAGAGATCTCGATCCAATTGGAGGATTCGTCGGACCTACTGACAGCGGTGGAGGAGGGAGTCGAGAATCGCCGCGTCGGCTCACCAGTGCGCCTGGAGGTCGGCCCGAGCATGCCCGAATGGATGGTCGAGATGCTGGCGAAGAAGCTGGACCTGCCCAAGTACCTGGTGTTCCAATCCTACGCGCCGATCGGCCTGGTGGATTTCTGGCAGATGCTCTCGATCGACCGGCCGGAGCTGAAGGACCGGGCATTCGCCCCCTTCGTGCCGCCGGAGCTGTCGAATCCAGAGAACGTGCTGGAGGCGCTAAAGGCGCACGACTGCCTTCTCTTCCATCCTTACGACTCCTTCGGCCCAGTCGTCAACATGCTGCAGCAGGCGGCCAACGATCCTGATGTCCTCGCGATAAAGATCACGCTCTACCGCATCGACAAGCACTCCCCGATCATCGACGCGCTGATCCAGGCGCGCAAGAACGGCAAGCAGGTGGCGGCGGTCGTCGAGCTCAAAGCGAAGTTCGACGAGGAGAACAACATATCATTCGCCCGCACGCTGGAGCAGGAGGGCGTCCACGTCGTCTACGGGCCGCTTGACCTGAAGGTGCACGCCAAGCTCTGCCTGATCGTGAAGAAGGAGAAGCGGGGCATCGTGCGCTATTCCCACCTGGGCACGGGCAACTACAACAACGTCACCACCCGGCTCTACGCGGACCTGGGCTACATCACCACGAACCCAGAGATCGGCACCGACGTCTCCAACTTATTCAACGCGCTCACTGGATATGCGGAATCGGCCAATTACAGGAAGCTCCTGGTTGCCCCGCAAGGCCTCCGATCGGGCATCATCGAGCGCATCCAACGGGAGATCGCCTCCCATCGCGAGCAGGGCAACGGCTACATCGCCTGGAAGCTGAACGGGTTGCTGGACAAGGACGTCATCAAGGCGCTCTACCGGGCTTCCCAGGAAGGGATCAAGATCGATCTGAACGTCCGCGGGCTGTGCAGCCTGCGGCCAGGAGTGAAGGGGCTGAGCGAGAACATCAACGTCACTTCCATCGTGGGTCGTTTCCTGGAGCATAGCCGCATCTACTACTTCCGCAACGGCGGGAAGGAGGAGGTGCTCATCGGCAGCAGCGACATGATGCCGCGCAACCTCGACCGCCGGGTGGAGATGCTCTTCCCCGTGCAGGACGAGAAGATCGCCCGCTCGATGGTGAAGCACATCCTCTCGAATCATCTGAAGGACAACGTGAAGTCCAGGCGTTTGCTCAGCGACGGCTCCTACGAGAGGGTGCTGCCGAAGGAAGGGGAAGCGTCACTGGACTCGCAGAAGTGGTTCCTGGAGAACCGGGGCGTTTGGCATGACCGCCTGTGATGTCGCCAAGGACCCGGGATTCCGTTCGTTGTGCGTCGGGAGCATGCGCGAGCATCTGGCCGCCCTGCAGCAGGAGATGGAGGGCGTGCTGCGGAACGACGACCGGGAGAACGTCCACCGCATGCGGGTCGCCTCGCGACGGGTGCGCGCCGACCTGAACATTTTCGAGCCGATCTTCCCGAAGAAGAGGTTCGATCGCTGGAAGAAGAGCGTCCGCGGACTGACGCGCATGCTCGGCTCCGCGCGTGACGCCGACGTCCAGATCGACTACCTCGAGGAGCTGATGAAGGGGCAGCATTCGGAAGCGGCGGGGAAAGGGCTGGAGGCGCTGCTGGAACAAAGGCGCGCATACCGCTCTTCGCTACAGCCTGCCCTGGCCTCCTCGATCGGCGAGCTGGTTGAAGATCATGTCGTTGAGTCATTGACCGAGCATCTCACGATGGTCGAGGGATCGACACCCAAGGAGGCAGGGGCGCGCACCAGGGAGGACCTCTCGCAATCGATGGAGCATATCCGGAAGAGGGTCGGGGAGGTGCTCGTTTACGCCAAGTACGTTGAACGGCCATTGGCGATGGCCGAGCATCATGCCATGCGCATCTCCGCCAAGCGGCTGCGCTACACCCTGGAGATATTCCAGCCACTCTACGGCGACGGCCTGAAGCAGGAGATCTCGGAGATCAAGCGCTTCCAGGACATCTTGGGGGAGATGCACGACTGCGACGTCTGGATCTCCGAGCTTCAGACGGTGCTGCAGGAGAGCGCCTGGGCGGATGGCTCCCCAATAGACGTCGTTGGCATGAAGGCGCTGAGGCCGGGACTGCACTTCGTCCTCGACGACCGGCGCGGGCGCAAGGCATCCCTCTACCAGGAATTCGTGCTGACCTGGAAGAACTGGCAGAAGGACGGATTGCTGGACGCTTTGATCGAGAAGGCGACCCGGGCGGCCGACCTCCTGAACGGTCAGGAGGACAGGCTGAGGAAGATGCTTGCCTCCCCCCAAGCGAAGATCGCCCTCCTCGGCGACATCCACGGCAACCTGAAGGCCTTTGAGGCGGTCCTGGCAGACGCCCGTGCCAAGGGGGCGACGACCTTCCTGAACGCCGGGGACCTGATTGGCTACGGGCCATTCCCCGACGAAGTGGTGAAGCTGGCCCGCTCCAGCGAACTGGTCAGCGTCATCGGCAACTATGACCTCAAGGCACTGAGCGTCGGAGAGTGCGGGAAGGGGACGGCCAAAGAGCCGAAGAAGCAGCTGGCCTTCCGCTGGGCTTACGATAACCTGAGCCTCGAGAGCCGGGAGTACCTCAAGGAGCTGCCTCATGAGATCCGATTCGAGGTCGCTGGCACGAAATGCCTCCTGACGCACGGCAGCCCGACCTCCATAGACGAACACCTGGGGCCGGAGACGAGCGAGGAACGCCTGGCAGAGCTGGCGCGCTCTTCGGCCGCGCAGATGATCATCGTCGGCCATTCGCACCGGGACATGGTCAGGCGGGTCGGCGGCACGCTCTTCGTCAACACCGGCAGCGTCGGCCGTCCGGACGACGGCGACCCGAGGGCGACCTATGCCATCATGACCACCGAACCTCTGAAGGTCGAACATGTTAGGGTCGAATACGACGTCGCAGCGACGGTGCAGGCCGTCCGCGAGAAGGGGCTCCCCGAAGAGTTCGCGCAGATGCTGATCCAGGGGCGATCGTTCGAGTACGTCGCTGACCGGGGGCGCAAGGCCGCGACAGCATCGTCCCAATGGCCGAGGGAGGACGTCCTGGTCGAGGTGCGCAAGGTGGCGGAGAAGTACCAGCAGCTGGACCGGCACACCGAGCAGGTGACCAAGCTGGCGTTGGAGCTCTTCGACCAGCTGCAGCGCCTCCACCGTATGAAGGGCGAGGACCGCTTCCTCCTGGAATGCGCCGGCACCCTGCACGACATAGGTTGGTCGGCCGGGACCACCGCGCATCACAAGAACGCGCTGACATTGATACTGAGCGATACCGACCTGCCTTTGACGGACAGGGAGCGGAAGCTGATCGGGGCGGTGGCGCGCTACCACACCCGCGCCATACCGAAGAAGAAGCATGCGCATTTCGCATCGCTGCGCGAGAGCGATCAAGTCAGAGTTAGCAAGCTCGCCGCCCTGCTGCGCATCGCGGACGGGCTGGACGCCACCCACGCCTCCGTCGTCGAGTCGGTCGATTGCACCGTCGACGATGAGAGGCTGACCATCAAGCTGACGGGCAAATCCGACTCGAGCGCCGAGAGAAGCGAAGCGCTGAAGAAAGGCGACCTCTTCCGGAAGGTCTTCCACCTGGGGCTCGTACTGGAATACGAGGGCGGCTGATAAGTATTTTAAGTCGGTGCAGATAAGGAAACCAGGGATAGGATGGACGCTGCTGGCAAAGTGGTCGAGTTCATCGACTTGGGCACGAACTCGGTGAGGGCCGCGATCGTCAGGCTCAATCCCAATTTCTCATTCACCATCCTCTCCATGCAGAAGGAGGTCGCCCGATTGGGGGAGAAGGAATTCCTCAACCAGGAGCTCATCCCCGAGGCGATGGACCGCGCCATACTGGTGTGTAAGCACTTCGTGGGCATGGGCAAATCCTACGGCGTGGAGGAGATAGTCGCCGTCTGCACCTCCGCCACCAGGGACGCGAAGAACCAGGTGGAGTTCCTGGAGCGGCTGAGGGCCGAGACCGGCCTGGATTTCAAGATCATCTCCGGGCTGGAAGAGGCGAGGCTGATCTACCTCGGGGTATCGAACTCCATCGACCTGGGCGGCAAGAAGGCGGTGTTCATCGACGTCGGCGGGGGCAGCACCGAGGTAAGCGTGGGGGATCAACGGCACTATCATACGCTGGACACCCTGAAACTGGGGGCGATCAGGCTGACCACGCTCTTCATTCCTCCGGAGGAGACCGGGCCGATCTTCCCCGAAAGGTACTCGCTGATGAAGAAGTCGGTGCGCAACAAGATAGTGCGGACCGTCCAAAGGGTCAAGAGGCAGGGACCGGAGCTCGCCGTGGCGAGCTCGGGCACTGCCATCAACCTGGCGCAGATAGCGGCGAGGAACCTCGGGGGCGACGCATCAACGTTATCGCTGAGCAGGCTGAAGCGGACCGTGGCGCTGCTGAGCACCAGGAACCTGGAGGAAAGGCGCAAGGTGCCAGGCATCAACCCGGAGAGGGCGGACATCATCATCTGCGGGGCGGCGGTCCTGGAGACGCTCATGGAGGAGTTGGAACTCCAGGAGGTCAGGATCAGCGAGGCGGGCCTGCTGGACGGCATGATCGTCGACTATCTCTCCCGCATCGAGGGCTTCCCCAGCTACCAGAGCATGGGGGTGAGGGAGAGAAGCGTCCTCCAGCTCGCCCGGTCGTTCGGAACGGACGAGGTGCATGCGGAAACCATCAAGCGCATCTCCCTGGAGCTTTTCGACACCGCGAAGGAGGAGGGGATCCACAGCCTGGGCAAGGAGGAGAGGGAGCTGCTGGGCCACGCCGCCTACCTGCACGACATCGGCGACTTCATCTCCTTCACCAATCACCAGGCTCACTCGTACTATATCATCCGCAACGCGGAGCTGCTAGGCTTCAGCCAGCATGAGATCAATGTCATCGCCAACCTGGCCAAGTTCCATCGGAAGAAGGCGCCGGGCAAGAGGAGCGAGGAGCTCGACGACCCGTCGCTCACCGTGCTGCAGCAATTGAGCACGTTCCTGAAGCTGGCCGAGTCCCTGGACCGAAGCCACAGCAACCTGATCGAGCATGCCCGCTTCATCTACGCCGACAAGGACAAGGCGATGCTGGAGCTGATCGCCTCGGGGGACTGCCAGCTAGAGGTCTGGGGCGCCGAGTCTCATGCAAAGGGGTTCAAGAAGGTCTTCCACCGCGAGCTGTCGCTCCGGGTCCGCACCGTCGGCCCGTTGGATTGAGGCCGATCTCGTGCCATAGGGTTATCTAATCGGGCGAACGTTGAATGCCCGATGCCAATGCCACTGGAGGAGTACCGGACCAAGCGCGACTTCAATCGCTCTCCGGAGCCAGAGGGGAAGCGGCCTTCCCAAGAGCAACGATTCGTGGTCCAGGAGCATGATGCCACCCATCTCCACTTCGATTTCCGCTTGGCGCTCGACGGCGTTCTGAAGAGCTGGGCGGTGCCGAAGGGCGTGCCGGAGGAGCCGAAGATCAGGAGGCTGGCGGTGCAGGTGGAGGACCATCCGCTGGAGTATGCCAGCTTCGAGGGCACCATCCCCAAGGGGGAGTACGGCGGCGGGACGGTCAAGATCTGGGACGACGGCTCGTTCCTGCTGAAGGAGCGCACCGGCGACAAGATCGTGGTGGAGCTGCAGGGCCGGCGGCTCAAGGGACCCTACGCGCTCGTCCGCTTCAAAGGCAAGGAGCAGAACGGCAAGAACTGGCTGATCATGAAGCTATGAAGAAGAAGGAATAAGAAACGATAGGAAAGGGTTTGATTTTTAGGGAGTTAAGAAGAATCACTTCTTCATTATCTTCATCCAGCCGCCGCTCTCGAAGACTGCCAGCTTCCTGTCGCCGAGCGTCTTCTCGAACACGTCCCAGGAAACGATCTCAAGGCGAGCGTTGTTGCCCTTTGTGAACTGCACCCCATTCGTTCCCTTAACGCGGCCAGGCTTCAATCCCTTCTTCTTTGCGATATCCTTTGCCTTGTCGAGGCTTATTTTCTCCATCACCAAAGAATGTCCCTCCTGTGTGTTATATCGGCTCATGCGCTGGCCATTTGTCCAGTCATGACCAGTATGTAATGTATTTTACCCATATATAAAATTTATCCGATAGTTACCGGCATCCAGTATTTCATCCCTTTAATATCTTTCGCCCATTCCGCGGGGCTACTGGCATGCTCTGGATTACGAGCCAGAGTAACATCGTTAACTGGGAAAAACCCCGTCCGCGCCAGCATCGACGACGCCTTCCGGACGGAGCGAATGCCGGAAAAAGGTTTATCATGCGCAGCCGCGGTCTCCAAATCGATATGAACATGTCATTATTCGGCTCCTCCGGAATCCGCGGCAAGCTCGGATCAGAGTTTACCGTCGACCTCGCTCTGAAAATCGGTGCCGCAGCCGGCAGCATCGCCGACAATATCATAGTGGCCCAGGACCCGCGCACCAGCGGGGACCTGGTGATCCGGGCGCTGGAGGCGGGGGCCATGGCCAGCGGCGCGAAGGTAGCCGAGGCGGGCATGGTGCCCACGCCCACGCTGGCTCGCGCCGCGTCCGCCTTCGACTGCGGCCTGATGGTCACGGCTTCCCACAATCCCCCGGAGTACAACGGTGTCAAAATGTGGAATCCAGACGGCTCCGCCTTCGATTCCCCCCAGATGCGCCGGGTCGAGGACATCATCTCCACAGGCACCATCCGCCGCCCCGATTGGCAGGGGGTCGGCTCGCTCTCCTATTACTCTACTGCATTGGAGGACCACATGAGGGCGGTCATCGCAGCGGTCGGGAGCGCGGAGGCAGACGTGGTGGTCGACTGCGCCAACGGAGCGACCTCGGTCATCACTCCGCTGCTATTGCGCAGGCTCGGCTGCAAGGTGACCAGCATCAATGCCCAGCCAGATGGATTCTTCCCCGGGCGCTCGCCCGAGCCGACCGAGGAGCATCTGAGCGATCTGCGAGGCCTGGTCAGCCGAAAGGGGGCGGCGTTGGGCATCGCCCACGACGGGGACGGGGACCGCATGGTTGCGGTGGACGAGAACGGGCGCTACATCGACGGGGATCGATTGCTCGCCCTCTTCGTGGTGGCGCTGAAGGCCAAGAACGTCGTCGCTCCCGTGGACGCGTCGATGGTCCTGGACGACCTGGTCGAGGGGAAAGTACATCGTACCAGGGTCGGGGATGTCTACGTCGCCGAGGCGCTGAAGAGCACCGGCGCCGACTTCGGCGGCGAGCCATCGGGCACCTTCATATTCCCGGACCAGACCCTTTGCCCCGATGGCATATATGCGGCGGCGCTGCTCTCCTCGATGGTCAAGGAGCGGCCGCTATCGGAGATGATCGATGCCATTCCCAAGTATCCAGTCTCGCGGATGTCCCGATCCTTCAAGAACGAGAAGCGCGGGGAGGTGCGGCAGCGCCTGGAGCGGTCGATGAGGGAAGTCGACTGCGAGCGCCTTATCACCGTAGATGGATATCGGGCTGAGTTCAAGGAGGGATGGTTCTTGGTGAGACTTTCCGGAACGGAGCCGAAGATCAGGGTGACGGCGGAAGCGAGGTCGCAGGAGTCGCTGGACCTGCTGAGCAACCTGGCAGAACAAGTGGTCAGGAGCTGCCTGCAATGAAAGCGCTGGTGCTCGCCGCCGGAGAGGGCACGCGGCTCCGTCCGCTCACGTCGAACATCCCCAAGCCGTTGCTGCCGGTTGCTGGCAAGCCGTTCCTCAGCCACGTCTTCAATGCGCTCCAATCCGCAGACGTCAGTGAGATCGCCCTGCTGGTGGGCTGGAAGGCCAACCGGATCAAGGAGTACTATGGCGACGGTTCGGAGCTCGGCCTCAAGATCACCTATCTGGAGCAGCGGGAGCGCCTGGGCACCGCCAACGCCATCGGCCATGCGGAAGGGGTGATGGACGAACCTTTCTTCGTGGTCAATGGCGACGTCGTCATCTCCGAGACTGACATAAAAGCGATGCGGTCGATGTTCGAGCGGACCGGCAGGACGGTCATGGCCGCGGTGACGGTGGAGGACCCGAGCCAATTCGGGGTGATCGAGGAGAAGGACGGCAAGCTGGTCCGCATCCTCGAGAAGCCGAAGCGGCCGCCATCGGACCTGATCAACGCCGGCCTGTTCGTCTTCACTCCGGACGTCTTCGGACTGATACGGAACACGCCGAAGTCTATCCGGGGGGAGTACGAGATCACCGATACGATCACCACGCTGGCGAAGTCAGAGGATGTCCTGATCCACCGCATGATGACGGAATGGATCGACGTGGGCAGGCCCTGGGACCTGCTCAAGGCGAACGACATCTTCATGTCTCGATTGGTGGGCAGGTGCGAGGGCGAGGTGGAGGAGAACGTGGTCATGAAGGGCGAGGTGGTGGTGGAAAAGGGCGCGAAAATCCGCTCAGGAAGCTACATCGCCGGCCCAGTCTACATCGCGCATGGCTGCGACATCGGGCCGAACTGCTACGTCCGCCCCGGATGCTGCTTCGGGCCGAACGTGCGCATCGGCGCCTCGGTGGAGGTGAAGAACTCGATTATCATGGCCGGGACGCACATCCCCCATTTCAATTACGTGGGGGACAGCGTCATCGGGGAGCGGTGCAATCTCGGCGCCGGAACGAAGGTGGCGAATCTGCGCTTCGACGACAAAAACGTGCGGGTCTCCTTCAAGGGCGAGCTCATCGACTCCGGACGCCGGAAGTTGGGCGTGATCATGGGGGACGACGTCAAGACCGGCATCAATGCCATGATCGACGCCGGGACGATCATCTGGGAGAGAAGCATCATCGGTCCTGGCGCCCTGGCGAAAGGGAACATCGGGCCGGGAAGCAGGGTGCTCTAGCCCTCGACCACCGGCAGCTCGATCCGCTCGCCGTACAGATTGTACACCCTCCAGCTGGTGCGGTCGAAGGGCAGGCAGGTGATGATATGCACCGAACCGAAATGCGAGAAGAATGCCAGGTCCGCCGCGGACGGGCGCGCGCTGTGGCCGGGGTGGGAATGCACCGAACCGACGACGGAGAAGTCGATGGGTAACATGTGCAGCTGCAGGGTGCCCGACCTCTCGCCCGATATCGTCCCCGGGAGCATCAGCAGCTCGTTGATTATGCCCTTTTCCGCTCTCAGGGCGGCGACGAACTCGTTGGGATAGGTCTGCACCGCTGCCTCGTTGATGGCATCGATCAGGCCCGCGTCGATGCGCAGCCCCACCTTTCCCTGGCTCAGCATATCCCGTCCATCAGCTTCATGCGCGCCCGGGTGTAGAAGCTGCGGCCGAAGGAGACGAAGCGCGCCTTCTCCTCGGAGACGGTGAAGTTCAGCCTCTCGCTCCCTTCCAGCAGCGTCTCCTCCTGTCCGTCGCTCACCAGGACGCACGGCTTGGAATGGACCAGCTCGATCCTGATGTCGCTCTTTGCCGGGACGACCGTGGGCCGGCCGGAGAACTTGAAGGGCGCCATCGGGGCTATGATCAGCCCGTCGATCCTCGGGTCGAGAATGGGGGCGCCGACGGACATGGCGTAGCAGGTGGACCCGGTCGGCGTGGCGATGATTATCCCGTCCGCCTTGACCTCCAAGGCCAGCTCCTCGTCGACGAACACCTTGAAGTGACGTATCTTGGCGATATGCGCCGTGTGCACTACCGTCTCGTTGGTCGCGTCCTGCGCCCTTTCGCCGTTTATGGTGGTCCTCAGCTTCGCCCGCTCGTCCAGTATGTAGTCCCCCTTCACCACGCGCTTTATCCCTTCCTTTATCCCCTGGCGCGGGATCTCCGTGAGGAAGCCCAGATCCCCAGCGTTGATGCCCAGGACCGGCGCGCGGTTCTTCTGCAGCGCCCTCAATATGGTCCCGTCGCCGCCGACCGCGATCATGATGTCGACGTCCATGCTCTCGATCTTTTGCCCCTTCTCGCCCAGGACCTTAGCGATCTCATTCTCCAATACGTAGTCCTGGCCCTTCAGGGCGGTGAAGGCCTCCTTTGCCAGCCTAGGGCCATCAGGGACCTCGACATTGGCTGTGATTCCGAATCTCAGAAGAACATCCCCCTCACCGCGTCATCGCCGTAGGCTAGATAATTGCTCCGCTCCTCCAGGTCGAGGCGCATGTCCAGCGGATGATCGTTCATGTCCACTATCTCCCCTCCAGCCTCCCAGAGGATGAGCGACGAGGCGGCGATGTCCACCACCCGGATGGCGCGCTCGCGCACCTCGCAGTTGAGGTAGTAGGCGTCCGCCTGGCCCGCAGCGATCAGGCACATTTCCAGCGAGGCGGATCCCAGGGAGCGCGCCCGCCGCGCCTTCCTCATCAGCTCCAGCGTATCGCTGGTCGAGTACTTGCCCATGTAGCACAAGAACGTCAAGTTGGGGGCGGAGAACTTGCGCACCCTAATCCTTTTCTCGTTGAGGTAGGCGCCCTTGCCCTTCTCGGCGTAGTAGACGTCACCGGTAACCAGGTTCTGGACCAGCGCCATCTCCACGTCGCGCAGCGAATGCGTCGCCACCGCCAGGGACACACTGTAGAACGGCACGCCCATCGCCGCATTGTAAGTGCCATCGATTGGATCGATGACCAAGGTCTTCTTCTTGCCGCGGTCGATGAAGCCAGCTTCCTCCGAGAGCACGTTGAAGGGAAGGTCGCGCTCCTTCACGAACTGGAGGATGACGTCCTCGGCCACCTTGTCGACCATGAGGGTAGGCGAGCCGTCGGCGCCCATGCCGACCTCTTCGCCTTTATCAGTAGAATCGGGGATGGCGCGCTCCGCCTCCCTGACCTTGCGAGCGATGAGATGCAGTGCTTCTTTCATCGACATCGAGTATGATGCGACTGGCATAAAGATTTGCCCGACCCACGCTCATTTCGGGCACAAGACCCGCCTGGACGGCATCCTTCTCCAAGATCGGAGGGCTCGAGACCGGGACCGGCGGCATATTGTCCGATGGAGCGATCGTCTCCAGGGCGTACGGCATTCCGGCGGTGACGGCGGTCAAGGGAGCGACCAAAATCTTAAAGACAGAGCAACAGGTAACCCCCGACGGTAATGATGGAATCATATACCTAGAGGAGATGTGACCTTGGATTCCACTGATATAATCCATGAATTTGGAACCCACGAGGAATGGAACGAGAGTTTCTATTTCAACTTCTATGACCGAGGACAGGACATCTGCGGATTCATGCGCATCGGTCTGAAGCCAAACAAGAAAGAGAAGAGCGTGTTCTGCTTCCTTATGATGCCAGATGGCAATGTTTTCGGATCGAAGGACCAAGCGGCAATGGAGAACAACGACCTCGCAGATCGCCGGTCTGAAGTTCACCAAGCTCGAGGACGACAAGAAATGGCGCCTGGAATTCGATGGCGAGCTGCCGAAGATGGCGAAGGAAGGGGAGAAGGAGAAAGTGACCTTCGACCTCACCTTCGATGCGCTGAACGATATCTACGACTACCGGGAGAGCTTCAGCGGGGAGAAGGAGAAGATCACTTCTTCGGTCGTGTCAGAGCACCTGGAGCAGTTCGGCAAGATCGCCGGGAAGCTCACCCTGGGCGGCAAGATCTATGACGTCACCGCCATGGGCGAAAGGGACCACGCCTGGGGCGTTCGCGACTGGAACGCGCCGCGGATGTGGGTCTGGATCACGGCGCAGTTCGACGAGGGCTTCGCCTTCAACCTGACCAAGATGTTCATGGACCGGGGCGAGGTCGATGCCGGCTTCATCTACCTGGACGGGAAGAACGTTCCAATAGTAAGGGCGGACATCGTCACCGAGTACAATCGGGACGGATCGCCAAACACCGTCTATATGGCGCTGCACGACAAGGACGGCGACGTCCACGGGGCCAAGGCGGTGGTGAAGCACAAGGTGGCACTGCCGTTCATCAGCAAGGATGAAAGGGTGCTGTCGGTGATGCACGAGTGCCTGTCCAAGTTCAACTTGGACGACGATGTCGGCTTCGGCATCGTGGAATACCTGATCCATAAGTGAGAAAATGTTGAAAGGGGAGGGTCTCCCCTCTCGACCTACCTTTTTTTCATTCCATTCCGACTTATGAGACGAACTGGCGCACCAGCTGCCTGACGCTGAAAGCGGACATGTACTCGTCGGCAAGATCCCGCGCTTCCTTCTCCGGAATCCCGTTGGAGACCAATGAGCGGAAGAAGACCTTGCCGGCCTTCTTCGCCTGCCTTTTGTACTTTAGGTAGGAGATGCCCAGCCGCCAAAGCAGCGAAGGGGCGTTGGCCGCGACCGCCAACACCACCTCCCCCGATTCCTTCTTTCTGGCCATACAAGCATCCTACTCGCTGTTGCGCCTTGCCCCGCCCACCACGCCCTTAAGCATCCCGCCCAGGGAGGCGTTGCTCATGTACTCCCTCGTCAGCTCGAAGGCCTGCTCGTTCGTCATTCCTGCGTCCTTGAGCGCCTTGTAGAAGCTCGCGACCGCGGTGCCGAACTTCGCGCCCTCTTGCGCGTCGTAGAGCACCTTGGTAATCTTCTCCAGCAGCTCTGGCACTGAATCCGAGAGCACCGCGAACATCTGCCGCAGCTGCTCCGGGTCCGGCATTTCGTTGTTAGCCATGTTCTTCACCTTACCTTGGATTTTTGATCCTATCACTGCTAACTGTTGGTCACATTACTTGGAGAGGCCGAGCACTTGTGACCACCTCTTGACCACTTCCTCCGAGATCTCGTAGGTCTTCTCCATCCTCTCCGCCTTCTCCACGACAAGCTTCGCCGCGAGCAGCTCTCCCAGCCGCTGGCGGACGATGCGCCGCGAAGCACTCCCCCTCCGCGCCCGAAGCGCCTCGGTGATCTCGGATATATTCGATCCTGGCTTGTCCAGAAGCAGGCGCATGATGTCCCTGGAGATCGGGTCCTTGACCTCCGGCAGGATTATCTCGATGCTGACCACGCCGTGCCGCTGATAGAGGTCCATCAGCCGGAAGTACTTCTGCACCGTGTCCTGGAACAAGGACAGTTGGTGCACCACCTCGGAGTAGGGTTTGGCGACCTGGTTTATCGCCGCCTCTAGCTCGGTGATGCGCTTGGTCAGCTCCTCGATCCGCTTGGCCTGGTCCTCCTCAGCCACAGGGAATGATATAGTGAATATCATTAAAAGGCTGAGCGCCATCCGTCTCCGGCATGACTGGAGACGGTCCTCGATTGGTCGAGATGCGGGTCAAAGGGGTCTACTGGGACGGGGAGCGCATCTATACGCGCAACTCCGCGCTCGGAGATACGGTGTACGGCGAGAGGCTGATCACCAGCGACGGCAACGAGTACCGGGAGTGGATGCCGAACCGCAGCAAGCTTGCCGCCTACGTGCGCTTGGGCGGGACGGTGTTCCCCTTCGGGAAGGACGCGCGCGTGCTCTATCTTGGCGCGGCGAGCGGCACCACCGCGAGCCACGTGGCCGACCTCTGCCCTGAAGGCACGGTCTACTGCGTGGAATTCTCGCCCCGCTCCTTCCGGGACCTGGTCTCGGTCTGCGAGCGGCGCAGGAACATGGTTCCGATATTGGGCGATGCGACGAAACCGGGAGAGTACCGCTTCGCGGTCGAGAGCGTCGGCGTGGTCTACCAGGACATCGCCCAGAAGAACCAGGCAGGGATACTGATCAAGAACATGAAGGAATTCGGAGCCAAGACCGGCATGCTCGCCTTGAAGGCGCGTTGCGAGGACGTGACCCGCGAGCCGAGGTCGATCTTCTCCGAGACCGCTTCTTTCATCGAGAGCGAGGGCTTCGAGGTCCTCGACCTATTGGACCTGGAGCCATATGAGAAGGATCATGCGATGATTGCCGTGGGAGCGACATGAAATGGGTCTACAGCATCGCCTTCGTCGGCGACAAGTTCGTCATGGTGTACAATCCCAAGCGCGAAGGCTGGGAGATGCCAGGCGGCAAGGTCGAGGTGGGAGAGAGCGCCGAGCAGGCGGCCATCCGCGAGGTCAAGGAGGAGTGCGGCTGCAATTTCGCGCCCTTCGCCCAGATGAAGCACCGCGACGGCACGGTCTTCGCTGGCGACCTGGAGTGCCCATTGGCCAAGCCGGAGATGGAGTGGGGCCTCTTCACCGACCTGCCGCCGCAGCTGGCATTCGCGGACGAGGAGTACCAGAAACTGCTCTCCTGGGCCAAGGAGGAACGGGGAACGAGATACAGCAAGGGACATTTCCGCAGCTCGCTCTCCTGACCCCAGCGGAAAGCAGACAACCCTTGTCCAGATTGCCAATGGAGCGTTCGTTTGACACGCTCAAAATTTATATATCAGGACACAAATGGGCAGGTCACCTCGCCACCATAGCAAACGCCTTCCACATACAGTCAGAGTGATGATCATATGGCAAAGATGCATGCAAGAAGGAGGGGCAAGTCCGCCTCCGCGAAACCCCTGGTCACCGAGAACCCGGAATGGGTAACGATGTCCAAGGATGAAATCGAACAGAAAGTGGTCAAACTGGCCAAGGAGGGGATGAGCGCCGCCAAGATCGGCATCGTTCTCCGGGACCAATTCGCAGTGCCGAGCGTCCGCCTTGCCACCGGCAAGACCATGCTGGAGATACTGGAAGGGAACGGCATCAAGCCCGCCCTGCCGGATGATATGGTGGCCCTGATGCGCCGTGCTATCAACGTAAACCTACACATGCAGGAGAACAAGAAGGACATGGCGAACAACCGCAATCTCCAATTGATAGAATCGAAGATCCGTCGCTTGGTGAAGTACTACAAGCGGAACGATATCCTGCCTCAGGATTGGACGTATTCGCTCAAGACCGCAGAGCTTCTAATCGAGTGAGGGCGGATGGACGAAGAGGTCCTTCCCAAACCCCTTTTCTTACGTTTATCTCAAGCCGCCGAAGAGCTTTCCAAGCATTCCGAGGTCAGGGTGCTCACGCACTACGACGCGGACGGCCTCTCCGCCGCGGGCATTCTGGCCAACGTCCTCGTCAGGGCGAACAAGCGCTTCCACCTCACCATGGTGAAGTCTCTGGAGGACGAGACGATCAAGGAAGTGGCCGAGGGGGCGAAATGCCTCATCCTGGCGGACATGGGCTCGTCCAGCCTTCCGGCGCTGGAGGCGACCGGGGCCAGCGTCATCGTTCTCGATCATCACGCCCCCATCGGCGATTCCGACAAGATCGTGCACGTAAATCCGCATCTCTTCGGCATCGACGGGATGACCTCGGGCTGCGCCGGCGCGGTGGCGATGATGTTCGCCGTCTCGGTGAGCGAGAGCAACTGGAACCTGCTCCCCATCGCGTTCGGCGGGATCGTGGGGGACAGGCAGCACATCCGGGGGCTGAGCGGCATCAACCTTCACCTGCTCAACGAAGGATTGAAGCGCAAGCTGGTCGTCGTCCAGCCTGGCTCGCTCTTGCCCGAAGGAGCGCTGCTCGACTCATTGATCGAGACCACCGACCCCTATCTGCTCGGGGTGACCGGGAACCCGGAGGGGGCGAAGGCCCTGCTGCTGGATGCTGGGGTCCCTATCGACGCCAAGCTCGAATCCTTGGACGAGAACCAGAGGCGCAAGCTCTCGTCGCTGGTCGCACTTCATCTTCTCAAGCAGGGCTGCACCACCTCCGCAATGGAGGAGCTCATCACCGACCGCTACTTCTTCCCATCCTGGAAGTACTACGGCGAGGATCTGGCCCAGCTGCTCAACGCCTGCGGCCGCACCGACCAGGAGGGTGTCGGGGTCGCCCTGGCGCTGGGGGACCAGGCCGCCCTGCAGAAGGCCGAGGGGCTGAGGGGCGAGTACAAGCGCCAGATACTGGAAGGAATGGCCTCCGTGGTCAAGACGGGAATAAGCAAGATGGCCAGCCTGCAGTACTTCTACAGCAGCAATCCCTCGCTCTCCGGGGTGCTCGCTGGCCTGACCATGCAGTTCGTGGGCGATTGCGAAAAGCCGACGATCGTGCTCTCACGCCATCCGGACAAGACCCGGGTGTCGTCGCGAGCGACGTTCCGCATCCTGGACAAAGGGGTGGACCTGGCGGCGGCGATGCGGCAGGCGTCCGCGGCCGTGGGCGGGGTCGGCGGAGGGCATGCAGTTGCTGCCGGAGCCACTATCCCGAAGGGCAAGGAAGAGGAATTCCTCGCCGCACTGGACAAGATCGTCGGCGAGCAGAAGGCGAAGAAAGCCGCGGGATGATCAGTCGCGCCACGTCACCACGACTTCGTCGGTGCGGAAGCGCTGGTTGATGACGGTGTCCTCGATGCGCATCCTGACGCCGGCTTGATGCATCACCAACCCGGTCCAAGCGATCATAGCCCCGTTGTCCATGCACAGCGTCCGGTCGGGAACGTACATCTTCGCCCCCCGGTCCGCGCACATCCGGGCGACCATCTCCTGCAGGCGCTTGTTCTGCACCACACCCCCGCCAAGGAGCACCTCTGACTTCTCCACGTGTGCCATCGCCCTTTCCGTCACCTCGGTCAGCATGGCGAAGCAGATCTCCTGCGCGGTGAAGCAGATGTCCTCTATGCTCTCCCCCTTCTGCTTGAGCACCAGGCAGGCGGTGAGGATGCCAGAGAAAGCCATGTCCATTCCCTTGACCGAATAGGGCAGGTCGAGCAGCTTGCTGCCCTCCTTCGCCGCCTTCTCGATCTTCGGGCCGGCGTAGTAGCCGAGCCCTATCTCCCTGCCCAGCTTGTCCAGCATGTTCCCGATGCCGATGTCGAGCGTCTCACCGAAGATGCGGTAGCGGCCGTTGGCGAAGGCGATGACCTGGGTGTTGCCGCCGGAGGCGTAGAGCAGCACCGGGTCCTTGGCCGGCGTCTTAATCCTCCCGATCTCCAGGTGCGCGATGCAGTGGTTCACGCCGATTATCGGCCTCTCCAAGGTCAAAGCGAGGGCGCGTGCGGCAGTGGCCACGGTTCTCAGGCACGGTCCAAGGCCTGGACCTTGCGAGAAGGTCACCAGGTCGATGTCCTCCATCTTGATCCCAGCCGCCTCCACGGCCTTGAGCACCAGCGGGACGACCACTTCGGCATGATGGTTGGCTGCCTCCCGGGGATGGATGCCGCCGGTCTCAGGCTTGTACATCTTCATCTCGTTGGCGAGCACCTTCCCCTCTTCGTCAACGATCCCCACCCCGCAGGTGTGGGCGGTGCCTTCGATGCCGAGCGCGATCATGTCAACAGTCCATCGACTAAGAAGTAATCAATCTTTCACAAGAGAACGATATGAGAGGCGGAGGAGAGACTTCTCGGCCTCAATTGCCGCTTCTCGCGCCCGTGGAGCTGATCTTTTCCACTATCCTGATCGCTCCCTCGAAGACCTCGTCGTCGACGACCAGAATCGGCGTGTGCTTGTTCAGGAGCTCGTAGAACGCGGCCTCGGCCATGCCGTCGGCGGTCTCCATGTTGATCACGTTGACCTTGACGCCCTCCGGGATTCGCTCTTTGACCCAGTCGCATTTCTGGCAACCTGGTTTTGTGAATAGAAGTATCTCTGGCATTTCTCTCCCATCTCGTGATTACGGGGCGGCGCATTAAAAGGTTGCTACTAAATCTAATTTCGAGTAGGTCGAAGACAGATATCGCGACCGCCACAGGCCAGTATCTCCCTTCGATTGAGCGCAATGACGAAAATGATATCTATGATGAAGGTATACTGCGAACCCACAGGGCTCATGGTCTAGCGGTTATGACGTCTGCTTGACACGCAGAAGTTCGCCAGTTCGAATCTGGCTGAGCCCACTCCCATCCGTCACAAGCAATCCCGGGATTTCGTCGAATAACTGGTCTTTTGGGCACTCTACTTCTTGACCTTGCGCTCGCGCAACATAACAATGCCACCGTCAATAACGCGAAGAGGGCGACCACTCCCAATATTACCATTATCTGGGTGTTCTGGAGTGAGGACTTAATGGGCAGCGATACCGAGTGTTTGCCATTCCAAGTTGGAGTTGTGAATCTGGTTCCCATTTCAAAACATCAACGACAGGATTATTGATGTTGGGGGCGATTAAGAGCTGATGGCCGAAGGAAAGGTCCATTGCCTTTGGCATGCGAAGGATGGACGATGCGCCAGTTGCAAGGCTAGGAGGATACGCCTCGACGTTCTCGCCATAAAAGACTATGAGATGTGCCGGGGCGAGGAGGACTACGCCGTCTGCGAGTTCTACAAAGAGAAGCCGGTCATCCCGGAGAAGAAGTGAGGCGATGCCAAGAGCCGATGCCGATCCAGCCTCGTTGATGAAGGTCTGCCAGCTGACCGAAGAGGAGATGGAGAAGCTGAAGCAGGACCTGCGCTCCGCCGATCGAGATTTGAGGTCCGCGGCGTTCGATCGGCTGCACCAGCTACTCAAGGACCGGGCCATCTTCGGGTTGCTCACCCTCGGCAATCTTCGATGCATTGTCGGACGTTGAGGTGATCACCAGAAGGCAGGCCTCCTGGGCCATCGGCAAGATGGCGCAGAACAAGCTTCCCGGCGACTATTCCTTGGACATCATGGAGCGGCTCACGGCCGACCCGGACCCGGAGGTGCGCGAGAACGCCGCCTGGGCCATCGGAGAGATCAGCGGCGTCCAGATGGGGAGGGAGGGGTCGATTCCTTTTCTCAACAATATGCTTGGTGACGAGAGCTTCGAGATCAGAAGCATGGCAGCTTGGAGCATCGGACGACTGGCGGAGAAGCTGTTCCTGGGGAACGTGAGCTCCTTGGCGCCCTTAGCAGGACTGCGCGATGACAAGAGCGAGCTGGTGCGCAAGAGCGCCAGGTTCGCCTTGGAGCGCCTGGCCAAGATCGGGATAATCCCGCAGGCTTGATTCGCTGGCCTGCAGGCATAGTGGACGCAGGCAAGGATTAAGTGAGGAATGTCGATTCTGTTAGCATGCTGGAGGCGCTTCAATGGTTCTTGGATTGGGCATAGACACGGGAGGCACCTTCACGGATGCCGCCGTGGTTGATCTGGATACGAAAAAGGTGATCGCCAAGGCGAAGGCGCCCACCACCTACTATGACCTGTCGGTCGGCATCGCCTCGGCGGTGGAGCAGGCCATCCAGAGCGGGGGATTCGACGTCAAGGATGTCTCCTTGGTCGGTCTCTCGACCACCCTGGCGACCAACTCGATTCTTACGGGGAAAGGAGGAGAGGTCGGCCTGATTGGAATGGGCTGGAAACCTGGTGACGACTGGATCCTCGGATGCAAGAAGGCCCGTTTCGTCAAAGGGGAGTTCGATTCCCTGGGCAGGATGACGGAGGCGCTGGACGAGGAGGAGCTAGGCATCGCCATCGCGGATGTGGCCGAGGGGACCGATGCCATCGTGATCTCCGGCATGTTCAGCGTCGCCAATCCCTGGCACGAGGAGCGTGTGGCAGAGATGGTTCGAGCGAAAACCTCTCTTCCAGTGGTCACTGGCCATTCGCTGACAGGCGAGCTGGGGATCAAGGAGCGCACCGTCACGGCGATCCTCAACGCCAAATTGCTGCCGGTAATCGAGGAGTTCTTGACTGCAGTAACTAGCGTACTCTCGCAAAAGAAGATAAAGGCCAGGATACTGGTTTTCAAGGGCGACGGCGGGCTGATGAGCCTGGAGACGGCGAAGGAGAGACCGGTGGAGACCATCCTCTCCGGACCGGCGGCGAGCCTGATGGGAGGGAAGGCGCTCGCCCAACTGGACGATTGCATCGTTGTGGATGTAGGAGGGACCTCCACGGACATCGCCTACCTCGAAGGCGGCTTCCCCCGCCTCGACGTGGAAGGGGCGATGGTCGGCGATTTCAGGACCAGGGTGAAGGCCATAGACATGTGGACCTGCGGCCTGGGAGGGGATTCGCTGGTCTCGCTGGCGGATGACGGCGACCTGCTCATCGGGCCGCATCGGGTGGTCCCGTTGGCGATCGCGGCCTCGATGAAGAAGGATTTCAACCAGAGGCTGCTGGCGGCCCAGGACACCACCTTCTACGTGACCGGGAAATCGGACCTGACCAATCTGAGTGCGAGCGAGCGCGAGGTGTATGGGTTCATCGCCAGCCAAGGTCCATCCACTCTATACGAGACCATGGACGGCGTCCCGGGAGTGGTGCTGGTTCGCGACAGCATCAATTCCCTATTGAAAAGGGGCAACCTGCTGAGGACCGGGCTCACTCCCACCGACATCATGCACGTCAGGGGAGACTATGTCAGCGGCGACGTGGAGGCCTCCAGGATCGGGCTTGATATCCTCGCTCAGAAGATGGAGGCCGAGCCGAAGGCATTGGCGGAAAGGATCATGGCCCGGATCGTCACCCGGATAGGAGAGGAAATAATCAAGAAGACGATGGCGGACCTCGTTGGCCCCATGCCATCCTCGAAACAGACGGAGGCGATGCTGCACGCGGCGGCAGGAGAGAAAATGTTCCCCAGGCTCTCGCTGCGCACGACCTTGGACCGGCCGATAGTGGGGATAGGCGCACCTGCATCGATATTGGTCGGACCGCTGGCAGAGAGGATGGATGCCAGGGTGGTCATCCCCCCGAACCACGACGTGGGGAACGCTGTGGGAGCGGTCTGCAGCGAGATCACCGAATCGGTCAGCATCGAGATATCTCCCGTGGGCGACAAGTTCCTGGTGTTCTGGCAGTTCTCCGCTCCGATGCAGTACTCGCATCTGGAGGAGGCGGTCTCCTCCGCCAGGACGCAGGCGGAAAGGCATGTCACCGAGAGGCTGATAGTGGCTCGCGCCACTGATATCAAGGTAAAGGTGGAGCGGGAGGACGTCCGCTTCAGTGACGGCTATGGCAAGGAGATGAAGTTCGTCAATGCCGTTTTCATTCGGGCGACAGGAACGGGGAAGCCCGCGCTGGATGAAAGCCCGGTTCATTAATAGAATATGAAAGAGGTTTGGACCCGATCGATCTGGAAGCTGCCCGAGGGTCCTACTGCTTCTCCTTCCCTTCGTCCTTCTCTTCCTCGTCCTCTTCCTCCCAATCCCCCTCTTCCTCATCTTCGTCCTCGGGGATGGTCAGGAAGTCATCGAGTTCGGCTTCGAGCTCCATCAACGCTTCGAGGGCCTTCTTCTTCTGCCCCTTCTCCACCATTTCCCTGATGGCGGAGACGCTGTCAAGGACCAGGCACATCTCTTCGTCGATCTCATCGAACATGTCGTTCATCTCATCGAACATGTCATAAAGTCCCATATTGCTCGACCTCAAAATCACCATAGAAGCCACACTGCTAAATAGGTTCGGTGCGACGAGCGCGATCGGCCTGCCGGCGCGGCGCTAGAAGCCAGGCTCGATGACGTACTTGCAGAAGTTGTACTGCGTGCCGAACGTCTCTGCCTTCGTCACCCGGGAGGGCATTCCCAGGCGCTTCTCGAAGATCGCCTCCAGTATCCCCTCGTTCATCAGGCACAAGGTGCGACCGACATCGGGCGCCTTGGAGCAGTCGTACTCCTCCTTGATTATCAGCGTGACTGGATGCAGAGCGTACACGTTGATCTCGCCCAGCTCGTGCACCCTGAAGAACTCCTTGACTTCGCCGATGACCCCTTCGACGTTGTTCGACTTCATCCGCCGTGCGATCTCGGTGCCGATCTGCCGGCCGATGTCCTTGAGCACCGGGTCCATGTTGAATCCGATCGCCTCCATGCCGATGACGATGGAGCGGATGACGCCCTTGAGGAAGGTGCTGGGGGTGCCGATCGACCGGGAGATGGTGATCTCCACCTGCTTCATCAGGTCCTCGCGGGGCACGACCGAGCTACCGACTGGCTTCGATACCAGGTAGAAGATCTTCCGCCGGTTGTCCTCCGGGTCGTCGCGGTAGGCGATCAGGCCCTCCTTCACCATCTTGTCCAAATGGACCGACAGGGTCGACTGCGCCTTATTGGTCAGCACGGCGATCTCGCTCAGGCTGAGATCGCGACGTTGCAGCTCGCTCAGTATCCTCTGCCTAACTGGATTGGATATCTGCCGCAGACCCGCCGTGGTGGAATAGACATCGAACGCTTCCGGCTTCTTATCGTTCATTTTGGGTCCGACCTGGGTAAGAAAGAATGTAGCTTACGATATTTAATGATGGTTCCGCAGTTTCCCCAGCCAACAATCAAACCTTTTTTCTACACCCTGGCCGAATAACCCTCCGGTGAACCATTGCGGATTCTGACCGAGCACGGCCCGCGGGAGTACCGGGCCGTGTGGATGGAGAACGACCGGCTCATGATGATCGACCAACGCCTGCTACCGGAGAGGTTCGAGATCCTCGGATTCGAAGAGGTCGAGGCGGTGGGTATGGCGATCAAGGACATGACGGTCCGGGGGGCGCCGGCGATCGGCGCGGCGGCCGCCTACGGCATGGCGCTGGCCGCTCGGAGAGGAAAGGACTTGGACCGATCGGCCGAGCTGCTCAAGTCGCAGAGGCCGACCGCGCACGACCTGTTCTACGCGGTCGATTTCATGCTGGAGGCGCTGAAGCGGGGCGAGGATCCGACGGCGGCCGCGAACCGCTACGCCAGCCAGATCGTAGAGAAATGCCGCCTGATCGGGACGAATGGAGCCCTCGCTCATCAAGGACGGGGATCGGATCATGACCCACTGCAACGCCGGGGCGCTGGCCACGGTCGACTATGGGACGGCGCTAGCCCCGATCAGGCTGGCCTGGAAGGGAGGGAAGAAGCTCTTCGTCTACGTATCCGAGACCAGGCCGAGGCTGCAGGGGATGAAGCTCACCGCCTACGAGCTCAGGAACGAAGAGATACCGCATGCCATCATCGTGGACGGGGCGTCGGGCCACTTCATGCGCAAGGGAGTGGATCTGGTCATCGTCGGCGCGGACCGGGTGGCGCTCAACGGGGATTTCGCCAACAAGATCGGCACCTTCGAGAAGGCGGTGCTGGCCAAAGAGCTAGGGATACCTTTCTATGTGGCCGCCCCCATCTCCACCTTCGATTTCCGCACCGAGAGCGGGAGGGACATCGTGATCGAGGACCGGGGCGAGGACGAGGTGCTGGTGATGAACGGGAAGCGGATCGGGCCGCAGGGGAGCGGGGCTTTGAACCCTTCCTTCGATATGACACCAGCTAGGTACGTGACCGGGTTCATCACCGAGATCGGCGTGCTCAGCCCCGACCAGATCACCAGGGTGAAGGGGGCGAGGATCTGAAGATCGAGGGGGAATTGCGCAAGGAGATCGTCGAGGCCGGCAAGCTGCTCTACCAATTGCGCCTGGTCTCCGGCACCGGGGGCAACATCTCCGGCCGTATCGACGACGAAGCGATCATCATCACCCCGTCCGGCGTTTGCAAGGGGAGGATGAATGCGTATGACCTGATCCGCATGCTGATCAAGGACGGGCAGGTCACCGCCGGAGGGAAGCCCTCCATGGAGACCCCGTTCCATCTGGCATTCTACCGCCAGAGGAAGGAGGTGGGCGCGGTCATCCACTGCCACCCGCCATTCTGCACGCTGCTCTCGGTAATGGGCGAGACGGTGCGCACCGATCTGACCCCGGAGGGGCTGCTGGTGCTTAAGAAGGTGGCATTCATACCCTATGCCACGCCGGGCTCGGAACAGCTGGCCAAGAACCTGGCCGAAGGGATGAACGGGCATGATGCCTTCGTACTGGAGAATCATGGCGCCATCGCGGTGGGCAAGGATATCGCAGACGCATGCCACAAGATGGAGACGCTGGAGTTCCTGGCGGAGCTGCAGGTCAGGGCGCAAGGCAACGACCAACTGAAAGCCCTTCCCGCGGACGAGATAGAGAGAATATTGGCATTGACGCACAGTGGGAAGTGAGAAGGATGATCATCGTCACCAAGTGGTTCGGGGTGTTCCTCTGCGACAAGGAGAAGGTGCGCAAGAGCATCCTGTTCGATAAGGATTCTAAGCACATCGCTGCGAAGCTCGCGATTATCCAGCACGGACAGATAATCCCTGAGGAGGAGGAGATCTCCAAGGGCCTGAAGCGGCTGCGCGTGGCCGACGCCCGCCTCTCGAAGATCGGCAAGCCGGAGGTGTTCGATGCCTCGTTCATCAAGGCCGAGGATTTCGGCTACTCGCAGGAATTGATGCAGACCGTGATGGTCGAGCTGGGCAAGCTGCGCACCCGCGAGCCCCTCGCCCCTGACAAGGGGATATTGCAGGCGATCCGCGCGATCGACGACGTAACCGAGCAAATCAACGCTCTTTCGGAGCGATTGCATGAGTGGTATGGCCTGCACTTTCCGGAATTGAACGACTACGCCAAGGACGAGAAGTACGCGGAGCTCATCGCCAATCATGGCGGCAGGGAAGAGGTGCTCAAGGCGCTGGAGCTGCGACTAGAGTCGGTCGGCGCGGAACTGATGGACGAGGATGTCTCGGTCATCCAGGAGTTCGCGACTGCCGTCTTCTCCCTCTACGAGACGAAGGAGCGCCTCGATGTGTACGTGCAGAAGCGGATGGAGGCGTATGCCCCCAACCTTACCACGCTGGTCTCGGCTAACCTTGGCGCGAGATTGATCTCCTTGGCCGGGGGGCTGGGGCGACTGACCAAGCTGCCCTCATCGACGGTGCAGCTGCTGGGAGCGGAGAAGGCGATGTTCATGCACCTGCGCTCCGGCAAGAGCGCCGCCCAAGCACGGCATCATATTCCAGTACCCGGCGATCCACCGCGCTCCCTATTGGCAGAGGGGAAAGGTCGCCCGGACCTTGGCCGGGAAGGCGCTCCATCGCCGCAAGGTCGACTTCTACAAGGGGGAGTTCATCGGCGACAAGCTGAAAGGGGATATGGACATGAGGGTCGAGGAGATCAAGAAGAAGTATCCCGAGCCGCCGAAAAAGCAACCGCAGAGGGCGCAAGCCAGAAGGCCAGCTTTCAAGGCTCAATACAAGAAATGAAGGTGCCATAAGCTATATTAACCCTGGACCTTTTCCCTGAGCCGATATATATGTCGTGGACGCAAGCCGAGGTTCGTGAACTGAAGGAAGGCAGTTACATGTCATCGACGATGAGCCTTGCAAGATCGTTCACATTTCCACATCCAAGCCAGGGAAGCATGGAGAAGCGAAGGCGAGAATCGATGCGATTGGCTTGTTCGACGAGAAGAAGCGCCAGCATCGTTCACCCGGTCAAGCACAAGGTCCAGGTCCCAATGATCGACAAGCGGAAGGCGCAGATACTGGCCATCTGGGAAAAGAGGTGCAGCTCATGGACCTGGAGACCTTCGAGAACTTTTCTCTCGCCATCACCGAGGAGTTCAAGGGACAGTTCCACCAAGGCGAGGAGATCATGTACATGATCGCCATGGACCGCCGGAAGATCACAAAGGTATGAAGTGAACTCGAATGGTGCTCTCCCCAGCTTGCATTCGCGAGGCGACGGCTCATTCGAGGAGGCGCAATTCGTCATCTGGGCGTCCCATTCGACTGAACCACCTCCTTCCGGCTCCGGGGCGAGGGCCGGTCCGAACGCCGATCCGCGAAGCCTCCTAGAACTTCGAGCCATATGTTTTCGAGCACGACACTAACCTGCTGACCAAGATCAAGATCCATGATGCCGGCAACATAGAGGAACTGCGAGCACCGTCGGAGGAAATGATCAAGGCGACGGAGCAACGGAGTGCGAAGATCATCGAGGCGGGCAAGTTCCCCATCCTCTGGGCGGGGAGCACTGCATCTCCATTCCGGTCGATCGAGGGCGTTCAAGAACATCGGGGTGATGTCCATCGACGCCCATCTGGACTTCCGGGAAGAGTACGACGGGAACAGGATGTCGCATGCCTGCGTGCTGCGCCGGAACGCCGACCAGGTCGGAATCGAGAACGTTCTGCGCTTACGGCGTGAGGTCGATCTCGATGGAAGAGAAGAATGCGGCCGATGCCGAAGTACATCGACGCCTACACCATCCAGGACGAGGGGGTGGAGAAGACCTTCAAGAAGGCGATGAACATGATGCGCAAGGAGAAGGAATCTACTTCTCCTTGGACATCGACGGCATCGACCCCGCCTTCGCGCCGGGCACCGGAATGCCGGAGCCGTTCGGGCTGAGCTCGTATCGACGTCAAGAAGTGCATCAACATGCTGGGGCCGAGGATGGTCGGTTTCGACGTGAACCGAGATCTCCCCGCCCTACGACAAGGGCAACACCGCCGTCCTGGCGGCTAGCCTGGTGATCAGAGGTCATCTCGCGTGGTCAGAAGCACCGGGAGAGAAGTAAGCCAGCCCAGACGCATATTGCGGTTCGACATCACCTTGAGGTTGAACCCAGGATCTCCGTAGACTACCTTCTCGCACCGGTCGCCGCACTTCTTCGCGGCCCTCTGCTCGGTCCTGCCCTCGGAGATAGATGCGGAAGATCGGCTCGGTGCCCGATGGCCGGATCAGCGTCCAGCCGTCTTCGAAGTACACCTTGACCCCGTCGGTGGTGTCCACCCGCTGGTCGGCGAATGCCTCGCACACCGCCTTCAGAACTTCCTCCTTCGCATCCTCCGGGCACTCCAGCTTCCGCTTGTCCAGGCAGTAGCGGGGATCTTATCCAAGAGCTGGACGAAAGGCTCCCTTCGACCGCCAGATCTCGATCATCTTGGCCGCCGTCATCGCCGCGTCCCGGCAGTACTGATGCTCAGGGAATATCAGCCCGCCGTTCTCCTCCCCGCCGAAGATGGCGTCGAGCTCGATCATCTTGCGGGCGACGATCGGGGAGCCGACGCGGGTGTAGACGAGCTCGCCGCCCGCACGCTTCACCACGTCCTCCACGCAGGAAGACGTGCGACCGGAGTGACCACGATCCCGCCGCCGTTCTCTGCGACCATGGCGCCTGCGACGATGGCCAGGCTCCTGTCCCCGATAGACGAATTGCCCTTGTCGTCGACGAATATGGTCCGGTCCGCGTCCCCGTCATGGGCGATGCCCAGGTCAGCCCCGGTCTCCTTGCACCATGGCCATGAGGTCCTGCAGATGCTCCTCCGTCGGCTCCGACGGATGCCCGGGGAAGGTGCCCTGAGGATTGCAATTGAGCGTTATCGTCCGCACCCCGAGCTCTTCCAGTAGTCTGCGGGGTGCAGACGGATCCAGCGCCGTTGGCGCAGTCCAGCACGACCTTCAGGCCTGGCTTCGCGGATCGCCTTGCGGTCCACGTTGCCCAGCACCGCCTTCTGATAGGTGGCGATGGCCCCGGCCGTCCTCGGACCGATGGTGCCGACGCTTCTCCAGTCTTGGGGAGGAATAGCGCTTCTGGAAATAGATCTCCTCGATCGCCAGCTCCTTCTCGCGCGGCATCTCGGTGCCGTCAGAGTCGATGCCTTGATCCCGTTGAACTCGGGAGGATTGTGCGAGGCGGTGATCATGACCCCGCCCTTCACGTCCCCGATCTTGACGAAGTACTGCAACGCCGGCGTCGGCAGCAGCCCGAGGTCCAGCACGTCGGCGCCGGCGGACATCAGATCCGGCGGCGCACGGCGCTCCTCATCATGTCGGCGGTGGTCCGGAGTCGGTAGCCGATGGCCACCTGGCCCTTCATGAAGGTGCCGATGGCCTTCCCCACGTCCAGGGCGAACTGACGCGTTCATGTCCTCGTTGACCACGCCGCGCACCCCGTTGGTGCCGAAGAGCCGCTCTGCCATGTTCACCTACCTTGCCTTGTGCCGTCTGCGATATCACCAGGATGTGGATGATGTCGGCGGCGTCCTTGCACTTGTCCGAGAGTTCTCGATGCCGTGCAGGAGGTCGCGCATGAGGAAGATGGCCTGGGGTCGATGTTCGGCGAACAGTATCTCCTTCTTGGTGGAGAAGTACATCTCGTCCAGGATGTGCTCCTGACAGCTCCACCTCCCTGCTCGTACTTGATCACCGCGTCTGTGTCGATCCCCAGGCTGTCGATGCTGTTGCTGCAGCTGCTTGGCGGCCTTCTCCAGCTCCGTGGTCATGTCGCAGTACTTGTTCCACAGCGTGACCGGGATACGCTGACCTTGGCCTCGATGATCAGCTGCAGGTTCATCCCCGCCTCCTTGGCCCAGTCGGCGACGTAGTCCATGCGGCGGATGAGATGCATCAGGTCCTCGCGCTCCTTGGCCTCCAGATCGCCCTTGGACAGCTCCTCGGTGATCATCTCCTCCAGGTTGTCCGCCTCCTTCTCCGACAGTATCAGCGCGCTTTATGGCGTCCAGGGCGCTCTCCTTGTCCTCCTTGCAGAGGGCCATCGCCGCCCGGTTGAGCTCCGACATCGTATCGGCTATCTTCTGTGCGTGATCCCGGATCCCTTTCATCACGACCGACTCGCGTCGCTTCCCGAACCAATCCAACAATGCTCTCCTTCTCACTCAAGTTTCACCGCCTCCGCAATTCCCTCTCGTCGGCCTTGGATAGACCACTGCCGCCTTCCTGTTGACCATCAGATAGACCTCCTGACCTTCATGATAAAGCTTGCCCTCTGCCACTGGTACGTCGAACTCCACCCGGTCCTCGCTCGTCGGCGACGCCGACGATGCGCCAGTAGGTGCCCATATAAATGGTTTGCGTGACGCGGGTCCTGCATTCCGCTCGGTGGAGGGGAAGACGAACTCCGGACGGACGGACACGACGACCGCGTCGCCCTGGCGCAATCGCATGTCGCCACGTCGATGATCGAGCCGTCACGGAGCTCGATCGGTTCGATCCTTCCGCTCGTGATGCGACACCCAGCCCTCGAACAGGTTGGTCTCGCCGACGAAGTTGGCGGTGAAGATGTCCAGCGGCCGGGTGTACAGCTGCTCCGGGGTGCCGATCTCCACGATCGCCCCGGCTCGCATGAGCACGATGCGGTCGGAGACGGACATGGCCTCCTCCTGGTCGTGGGTGACGTGGACGGTCGTCAGGCCCAGCCTCTTCACCAGGCGGCGCAGCTCGTAGCGCAGGTCGACCCTCACCCTGGCGTCCAGGGCCGAGAGGGGCTCGTCCAGCAGCAGCAGCTTCGACCCGGTGGCCAGGGCGCGGGCCAGCGACACCTTCTGCTGCTCTCCCCCGCACAGCTCGGAGGGGAACATCTCCATCTTGTCCAGGAGCTTCACCAGCTCCAGGTACTTGTGGGCAATCGCCACCTGCTCTTCCTTCTCCTTGCCCGTGCACCCTCGGCCCGTAGGCAGACGTTGTCCTGGACGGTCAGGTTCGGGAACAGCGCGATGTTCTGGAACACGTAGCCGATGTCCCGCTCCTCGATCGGGACGCCTTTCATGTCCTTGCCGCCGATGAAGACCTCGCCCTCGCGTCGGCTCGATGATGCCGGCGATCATGCGGATCAGCGTGGTCTTGCCGCAGCCGGAGGGACCGAGGATGGTCACGTATTCGCCGTCCTCGATGCGGAGGTCGACCTCGTCGACGGCGACCACGTTGCCGAAGATCATGCTCACCCTTGACAGCTCCACGGTCGGCATCATTCCACCTTCAGTTCCTCTCTGAGGCCCTTCTCGGGCATCGGGAACACCGAGGCCTTCTCAGCGCTCCATTTGATCATGACCTTGTCCCCTGACGTCAGCTTGCCCAGGCGCCAGCTGGGGACCTTGGCCGAGAAGTGGGCCGATCCCTTCGACCAGCACGTCGACGTGCAGGTTCCTTCCCTCGAACAGCATCCGCTCGATGATCCCTTCGAAGAATGAATCGCCCTCCCTGGCGATGTCGGTGTTGCCGATCTTGACGCCAACCACGACCTCCTCCCCCACGGCCATGGCGCACGGGCGGGCGAACACCGTCCTCCCGCTCTCGGTCCGCACCGTCGTTCTCTCGCCCGTCTCCTCTACCTTGCCCGTTACGAAGTTGGATTGGCCCACGAAGTTGGCCACGAAGGGCGAGATCGGATTGTCGAAGACCTCGGCCGGCGTCGCCCACCTGCAGGATATGGCCGTTGCGAATCACGGCGATGCGGTCGGCCATGACCATCGCCTCGTCCTGGTCGTGGGTCACGTGGATGACGGTGATCCTCAGCGACTTGGCCAGGGACCGGAGCTCGTGGCGCAGGCTGATGCGCAGCCTTGCGTCCAGCGCTCTTAGCGGCTCGTCGAACAGCAGGACCTCGGCACCCGAGGCCAGCGCCCTGGCCAAGGCGGTGCGTTGCTGACATCCCGCCGCTCAGCTCGCTCGGGAACGCATCCGGACGCTTGGTCAGGCGGACCAGGTCCAGCATGTTCGACAGCGTCCGAGTGCGCTCCTCCTCCGGCAGGTCGCGGATGTTCGGGCCGAAGAGGATGTTCTCTGCCACGGTGAGCTGAGGGAACAGTGAATAGGTCTGAGATAGCAGGCCCGTCCCCCGGCGCTCTGGCTCGAGGTCGGTGACATCCTTCCCGCCAATGAACACCTTGCCGGAGTCGGGGTCCGTCAGACCGCAGGCGATCCTCAGCGCGGTGGTCTTGCCCGCCCCGGTCGGACCGAGCAGGCAGAGGTATTCCCCGTCCCGAACCTCCAGGTTAAGATCGTCTGCGGCTCGTATGTCGTCATAGCGTTTTTCGACCTTCTCAAAGCGGATCGAGGGCGTTCACCTCACCCCCTTCCTTTGCCGAGTGAAATAGCGCAATCCGAGCATCAATACGTAGGAGATCGCGATCAGGATGATGCAAGCCAGGGCGGCGCTGTAGAAATCCTTGGGCGCCTTGGTGATCAAGGTGACGATGAAATTGGGGGCGGTGTTGGCGTTCGAGACAACGGCCCTGGTGGCACCGGTCTCCCCCAGGCTGCGGGTGAAGGCCATGATCGCTCCAGCAAGGATGGACGACTTGATCATGGGAAGGAGCACCCTGCGGAATGCCTGGATCGGCTTTGCGCCCAGGGTGCGCGCCGTCTCCTCGAAGGCCGGGTCGACCTCCTCCACCGCGCCGGTGACGTTCCTCACCACCAAAGGATAGGTGAATGCAATGTGCGCCAGGATCACGAGCAGCATGCCAACGTCCGAGCTGACCGCGTTCCCCCCGACCCAGAAAAGACTTAGCGAATAGCCCAGCGCCGCGGTGGGGACGATCAGCGGGATGTTGACCAGCGTGTCGATCACCTCGGGAATGCGCTTCGACCTTCCTCGGGCAATGTACAAAGCCAAGGGGATACCTAGTACTAGGTCGACGCAGGTGACGACGCCAGCCACGATGAAGGAATAGATAATGGCATCCCCGAACCCGCCCCAATTTCCGCTGCTGGTGGGGCTGAAGACGAAGACGCAGGTGAAAATGAAGAAGGAGGGCAGAAGCACAATTACAGCCAGGAACAGCATGGTAGAGGAGTCCTTGAGCTTGGGGAAGAAGCCGCGAGAGAGCAACTTCTCCGGTCGAGGCCAGACCTTTCCCATCGGCAGGTGGACCCTCTTCACCACCAGCCGGATGGCGACCATGAGCACCAAGGCTATGATAATCAGGAGGATGCTAACGAACGCCAGCGCCGCATTGTAGTTCGGATCGGTGGTCTGGGCTATGGCCTTCCAGCCATCGATGAGTGTTGGCCCGGTATTGTAGCCGCCGCTTCCTGACAATGTGGCGAGTGCAATCACCGTGCCGCCAGTCTCACTCAGGCTCCGAGCCAAGCAGAGAATGATGCCGGTTACCAACCCGGCCCGGAAAAGGGGGAGGGTAATGGTCCGCGCCGCAGTCAGGGGCGAAGCGCCCAGGGTGCGTCCAGCGGTCTCATAGTTCTGATCGATCTGCTCCAGGATAGCAGAGAGCGATCGTACCATGTAAGGATAGGAGAATACGATATGGAGCAGGATCAGCAATAGCATCGGGGAGCTCACCACCCCC
Organism: Methanomassiliicoccaceae archaeon; assembly: GCA_963768775.1. Classification (GTDB taxonomy): domain Archaea; phylum Thermoplasmatota; class Thermoplasmata; order Methanomassiliicoccales; family UBA472; genus FEN-33. The sequence goes on along the minus strand of CAVYIY010000003.1, from coordinate 15,995 downwards.
AATCCCAGCGGGTTGACGATGTCTCCAGGCGTGATCCCCCAAAACAGTGCGGCGGAGAAACCTAGGGCGGCCGTTGGAACTACCAATGGCATATCGATGAGCGTATCGACCAGCTGCTTGCCTCGGAACTTCTTCCTGACCATGATCCAGGCCATTGGGAGCCCAGCGAGGAAATCGATGAGAGTGACGAAGCCGGCGATCTCGAAGGAGTTGACGATGGCGTTGGTTATCATCGTCATCTTTACCGGGTCGTTCAGCACCACTGAATTGATGGCATTCCAATTCGTGAATGCATAGGTCAGAACGAAGATGGTGGGGATGATAACGAAGCTCAGGAAGAACAAGATGACCAGGGCTAGCCATCCTTTGCGGATGCTCCTACGGCTGATGAATTCCAGGACCCTTTCTAACCGAGCCATTCAAACGCCTGAAGCTCCGAATGGAGGAATCGGATATTGATGTAAATACTATTCCATCTGGACGCGTGTTAAATATGGGCAGTGGACCGGATCAGCGGTTCGCAAGGATGGTATCAACCACCGCTTCGCCGTCATTCACCTTGAACCCCGGCCCAATTATCGAGCCAGAGACACTGCAGTTGCTCCCGAGGTGGGCGCCTTTCATAATCAGGGCGTTGTCCACATGCGTTCCCTCCCTAATTCTCACCTCAGGCTCGACGCAGACGTTAGGACCGATGCGGCATCCCTTCAGGTCCTTGGATTGGATGAGATTCGGTGGGGCGAGGGCGCAATCGAGGCCGATCGGAGCGGGCGGGTTCTCCTTGTCCAGCATCGCCCTTTGCGCAATTAGTGTGTTCTTCAGCGTCCCGCAGTCCACCCAGAACCCTTCGAAGCGATAGCCGAAAAGGCCATATTCGAGGACGCGGGGGAACACCTCCCTTTCAATGGAGACCGGGCCTTTGCCGATGTAGTCCAGTATCTCCGGCTCGAATACGTACACGCCGGCATTGATCAGGTTGGACTTCGCCTCGGCCAGCGAGGGCTTCTCCTGGAAGTCGGTGATGCGCATGTTACGCTCCAGGCTCACCACGCCGAACGCGGTCGGGTCCTCCACCTGCCAGAGCGCGAGCGTTCCCAGGCCCCCGTTCTCGCGGTGCGCCCGGACCATCCCCTTGATGTCCAGGGAGGAGACGCAATCCCCGTTTACAGCAATGAAAGTGTCATCGATGTACTGAGCCACGTTCTTCACCGCCCCCCCGGTCCCCATCGGCGTTGACTCGTTGACGAGGATGACCTTGCGACCGCAGGGCTCGACCCGGAAGTAGTCCTCCAGCGCCTCCTTCATGTAGCTCACGGCCAGAATGACGGTGTCAACGCTCGACGGCAATCCGTCGATTATGCGCCTGACCAGGGGCTTGCCTGCCAGGGGTACCAATGGCTTTGGAATAGAATATGTCAGAGGTCTCAGGCGGGTTCCTAGACCACCAGCGAGGATGACGGCCTTCATGATCAGACTTCTTTTGGTTACCTGCTTCTTAACCAGCGCCGTCAGCGCGGATCTCTCAGAGCGGTGAAATGCTCACCACGTTGTTGCCCCGAAGGATCACGACGCCCATGCGCCTGGTCTGCTCCGCGGTCCTCTCTTCGGTCTCCTCGAGCACCATGTTCATGTACTCATCGTATCCAGTAAGCTTTCCCTCAAGGACGCGGTTGTCCTTGAGCAATAACGAGATCTTCTTATTCATCGATTTCTCGAGCAGCGCAAGAGGCATGACCATCCGATATCACTCATCTCCAAATATTGGCTGGGGTGTTTAAACCTTTCCCAACACCGCGTCAATCGAGTAACCAGTCAACGTCGGCCGCAAGATCGGGGCAGAGGGACGGGCGAAGAAAAGCAACGGGATCACTGCTTCTTCGTCTGCTCCTCCATCCACTTCTTGATATCCTCCTTCTTCGCGGAGGCGATGCCGAAGTACTCGGCGAAATGCTTGCTGGTGGTGAGCATGAAAGTATGCGCGGAACGCTTAGCGGTGATCAGGTTCGCCGAGCGCAGTATCTTGATGTGCTCGTACACCTCCGAACCGAGGGACTTCGCCAATTCGGATTGCAGCACTGGCTGGTTGTAAGCGATGAAAGCGGCGGTCTTGAGCGCATCCTTCGGAAGCTCGACCTCCGCGAACGGCATGCCGAACATTGAGAACTGCTTGCGCAACTGCATGCTGTACCGCACCCCGATCTTCACCACCTCGACCGAAGAGCCGATCTCGTCGTACTGCTTCTTCAGACGGACGATTGCCCTGCGGATGATATCAGGGGAGAGCTGGGTGGCGCTCTCGATCTCCGCCATCCTTAGCGGTCTGGAAGAAGCGAACAGCACCGACTCCACGGCGCGCAACGGCTCGTCCAAATCACATCACCGGGGCCTGCTTCGCTTCCGCCGCCGCCCTCGCGTCCTCCAAGGTGCCGATGTCCCAGGGGATCTTGATCTCCATGAATATCTGCCCGTAGGGTAGGTCGTCCTGCCAGAGCGCGATCTTTCCGTTCCGGGCCAGGAAGAGCAATGAGATGAACACCGTCACTCGATCCTCCTTCCCGCCGGAGAAGATGTCGTCGATGACGATCGGGCCGTTGCCGCATTTCATGATGCGGGACCAGACCATCTCCACGTCCTTCTCCAGATCTTCGGAGTGATTCCTGGGATCGTACTTCTGATCGGAATTCTTGAGCTGCTCGCGCATTCTCGCCCTCGCTTCGGCCAGCTCGGCGTCCGCCCGGGCCTCCTCGAAGGCGTCCAGCAGCTCGACCAGGGACACCGGCCTCTGGGACTGGTGGCGCACCGCCTCGCAGAGGTCGATCTGCTCTGGAACGTCCGCCGCGAAGCAGGGGACGTCGTCCGCCCCGTACATCTCCTCGATCGCGTCGAAGTCCCAATCGGAGCAGAACAGCTGCTGCTTTTCGTCGTTCGCCGCGAGCACCTCCTCGCTCTGCAGCTTCAGGATGCTCCAGGCCATGAAGACCAGCTTGCCGGCGACGATGAAGTTGACCTCGGACTGCTGCATCTTCTTCAGGTAGAGGTCCGTGAACGATATCAGGTCGATGTCCCACGGGTCGTAGTTATTGCTCAGCACCAAGTCGAATACCATCTGCAGCGCCTTGTCCACCGGGTCCCGCGGTGCCGCCTGCTCTCCATGCTCGTACGCTTGAGCGAGGGAGAGATAGCGATCCAGCTTTTGATGCCGGTCGCTCTCATCGATCAGCGCCTTGTGGAACATCAGATGCCCGAGGACGCCTTCCAGGCTGGACGAGCTCATGCCGCTCCCTCCGCCTTCTCTTCAGGGATCTGCAGCTCTTCCTGCAGGTCCTTGATGTCCCCGATGTTCGGCTTCATGATGACGCGAGATATCCCGCCCTCGCCCTTGGTGACGCCGACCACGTGGTCGGCCTTGCTCAGCGTCACCTTCCTCAGGGAGATCATCACGAACTGCGCGGTCTTCGAGGCGCGCTGCACCCGCTGCGCCACCATGTCCGCGTTGACCGCGTCCAGGAACATGTCCACCTCGTCCAGGAGGTAGAACGGCGACGGCTGGTACTGCTGGATGGCGAAGATGAACGCCAGCGCCGCCAGGGACTTCTCCCCGCCGCTGAGCGCATCCAGCCTGAGCACCTTGCCCAAGCGGGGCTTCACCTTCATCATCAGGCCGGCCTCGAACGGCGACTCGGGGTTCTCCAGCACCAGCTCCGCCTCTCCACCGCCGGAGAGCTCCGCGTAGGTCCTCTGGAAGTTCTCGTTGATGCCGATGAATACCTTCCCCAAAGCGATCTTCTTCTTTTCGTTCAGCTCGTCCATGAGCTTGATCAGGTCGCGGCGCTGCTCGTCCAGGCGCTTGGTCTCCTCCCTGAGCTCGGTGTGCCGCTTCTTCTTCTCATCGTAATCCTCGATGGCCCGCAGGTTCACGTTGCCCATGTTCCCCAGCAGCGCCTCGCATCGGGAGATGACGTCCTTCAGCTCCTCCAGGTTCGGCAGCGGCAGCATGACCTGCATCTTGTAGGTGGCGATCTCGTTCTCCAGCTCCCTGAGCCGGTCCTCCGCCGCCTTCTGCTTCGTCTGCATGCCGATGTTGATGTCGTCCGAGGTCTCGATGCGTCCCTGCACCTTGTCCCGGTCACCTTCCAGCTTGGTCTTCTCCCGGAAGGCGGCGTCGCGCCTGTCCCTCAGGCCCTTCAGCTCGTTGCCCATCGACTCCTCGATCTTCTTCAGGCCGTTCAGTTCGATGGTCAGCTTCGTCTCCTTCTCCGCTGCGGCCTTCGCGTCCTTACGCAGCTTGACGAGCTTCCCCTTTCCCTCGCCGTCCAGGTCGAGGAACTCCTGATGCCGTTGCTTGACCAGCCCGATCTGCGTCTCGGCGGTATCCTTGGCCGATTTGAGCTCGGCGACCTTGCCGGTCAGGTCGGCGATCTGGCCCTGCAGCGTTCTCAGCCTCAGCGATAGCTCCTTCGGGGCGATGTCGGTGATGCGCTTCCTGCCAGCATCCCTCTCGCCCTTCATCTTCTGCAGCGATTCCTCGGTAACATGCAGCTCGTCGGCCGCCTCGGCGACGCCCCGCTCCGCCTCGCTCAGCTCCGCGGAGTACTTGCGGATCTCCTCGTCCGCCTGGAGCAGTCGGCCTTTCAATTCCTTCTTCCTAGACTCCAACGCGTCCAGCTTGACGTTGTTCGCTCCGCCGGTCGAGCTCGCCGCCCGGATGGCCGCCTCGACCTGCAGCAGGTCCGCGCGGACCTTGCGCAGCTCCTCGTTCACCTTCTCAGCGTGCTCGGTGCTCTTGCGCAGCTCCTCGGCCACCTCGTCTAGGCGCCCCTTGCCCGATCCGAACTTCAAATTGCTCTGCTCCACCGTCCCGCCGACCATGGCGCCGGAGGATTCGATGAGCTCCCCGCTGACGGTCACGAGCCGCACGCCGCCCATCAGGCGACGGGCTTTGTCCAATGAATCTACCACGACGGTATCGCCAAATACGTACCAGAACGCCGCGCGATACTTCTCGTTGAATCTTATCAGATCGATGGCGAAGCCGGCCGCCTCCTTCTCCGCCAGTATCGCCTTGCCCCGCGGCTTGCCGTCGAGCATCTTGTTGAGCGGCAGGAAAGTGGCGCGGCCCAAATTGTTACGCTTGAGTAACTGGATGGCGCTGGCGGCAACCTCGTCGTCGTCCACCACGATGGATTGCATCCTGTTCCCGGCAGCGACGTTCAAAGCGACCTCGTATTGCTTCTCCACCTCTGCCAGCTCGGCGATGGTGCCGTGTATCCCTTTTATCTCGCGGCGGTCGCGGGCCTCGAGCAGCGAGCGGACGGCGCGGTTGTATCCCTTGGCGACGTTCTCGGCCGCCTCCTGCTCCGCCTTCAGTTGATTGTAATCCCTGGTGAGACTCCGAATCACCTGCTCCAGCTCGTCGGCCTGGCGGGTGAGCTTCACCTCCAGGTTCTTCTTCTGGAACAGCTCGTCCTGCATGGACTTCATTTCGCCAGACGAGCTCTTGTCTGAGGAACGGAGGTTGCGGATGTTGAACTCCGAGTCGGACATCTCGAACTCCAAAGTCTTCTTGCCTTCCTCGAGGTTGGCGAGTTCGACCTTCAACCGGTCGCGCTTCTCCTCCTGCCGGTCCTTCTCCAGCAGCAGCTCGCGCTTCTCGTCCTCCAGCTTCTGCACCTTCTCGTCCAGGGCGGCGACGTTCTTGTCCAAGGTGCCAAGCTCCTCATCGGAGGATGCCACCTTCCCCTGCACCTGCTCCAGCTCCGCCTTCTTCTGGTCCAAGGCGCGCAGTTGCTCCAGATAGCCCTGCTCCGACGCCGTGACCTTCGCTTCTAGCTGAGACAGCTCCCTGCTCACCGAATCGCGCTCGGCCAGCTTCTCCTTGAGCAGCGATTCCAGCTCCTCCACGTCGGCCTGGGCGCGCTTGCCCTGCTCCTGCGTCCTGGCCAGGTCGATCTTGACCGCGTCCATCTTCTCCTTGAGGTCCTTCGCCTCGGAGCCCCCGCGCGTCTCTAGGTCCTTTTCCAGCGAGGCGACGCGGACGCCCGCCTCCTCGATCTTGCGCAGCAGCTCGATCTTCTTCAGCTTCAGCCCCTCGATCTCCTGGAGATAGTCGGCCGACTGCTTCCGGATCGATTCGATCTCGGTGCCAGTAGATTCTCGACGCTTGTGGGCAATCTGCAGCTTGGCCATCTGCAGCTTGTCCCGCGCGTCAATGAACTTGAGCGCGGCGGTGCGCTCCTCTTCCAGCTGCTTGATCTGCTTCTCGATCTCGGCCAGAATGATGGCGATGCGGTCGATGTTCTCCTCCGCCTTCTTGCGCTCGTCCAGCGCCTTGATGATCTCCTCGTCGTACTTGCTGATGCCCGAGATGTCGTCCAGAATTTTCCGGCGGTCCACGGTGGACATCCCCACGATGCGTGTCACGTCCCCCTGCTGCACCAGGTTGTAGCCCTCGGCGGAGATGCGCGAATTGGCTAGCAATGAATCGAATTCGGTGAGCGACGATTTGCGGTCGTTCACGTAGAAGTATGAGTTATAGCCGTCGGTAGTCTCCGAGAGCTTCACATGCCTGGTGAGCTTGACCACCTCGGAATCGATGGGGATGGTGCGATCGGCATTATCGAAGAAGAGGGATACCTTGCAATAGTCGGAGGCTTTCTTGGACTCGCCCCCGTTGAATATCAAGTCGGTCAGCTTCGCCGCTCTCAAGGCCTTGGAGCTCTTCGGCCCGAGGACGAACAGGATAGCGTCGGAGATGTTGCTCTTTCCAGAACCGTTGGGGCCAGTAACCGAGGTGAACCCTTCCAGGAACGGTATGGTCAACTTCTTTCCGAACGATTTGAAATTCTCGAGCTCCAGCTGTTTCAGATACATAGCTTTCCTCCCGTTTGGAGGGCAAAGTGAAGCGGTCGCTCATCGTAGAGCAGACCAACTGTTTGCAATCCCATCCCTCTAGTCCGACGTCTGTCGGACGTCGATTAGTATTGTAGTGTTGGTATAAATAGATTGTCAGATTGGTATTTTCCTAAGGTATTTCCATAATAGCCTGGGCACCATGAGTCCAATTCTGTATCTTTCATTGATTTATGGGCTTTTAGCGAGTGCTTCACTATTTTGATATTTGACGAAGGCATACGTATTGTCATAATGTTCGGATTGGGTGTCGACATCACAAGTGTGGAAAAATTCAGTAATTGTATTCAGAATGAGCATCCGTTTATGAGACGGTTCTTCACCAACCTCGAGATATTGGAGTTGTCTGACAGTCCAAACTTAGCGAGGTCTGTGGCTAGTAAATATTGCGTGAAGGAGTCGGTGGCCAAGGCGTGGTATTCGATAGGCTACGGCCCCTTGGACTTCAGATTGGTTCAGGTGCTCCACACACCTTCAGGCATACCGATGGTCGAAATCCAAGGTATGCCTGATGGCATGATTATTAGGGTGAGTGTGTCCCATGATGCAGGCCTTGTGATTGCTTTCGCCTTAATCGAAATGCGGGACTAGGTGCACCCGCGTAATTACGATTCGTTCTGGCATGACCGGTTCAATACGATAGCTTCTTTTGAGTGATGGATGAGTCGAGATCAAGCTTGGCAATGATCCGGGCTATCCTCTCTCCAGTTTTTCCATCACCATACGGATTGAAACGCTTGTACACCTCATTTCTGAATTTATCATCATGAAGTGCTTTGGTCACAGCGTTCATAATTGATTCCTCGGAGTAGTCAACATCGATGACGTTTCGGCCTCGTTCCCTACCATTCTGCCTCGACCCGATATTGATGAAGGGGACGCCCAACGAGGGGGCTTCAACCAGGCCACTGCTACTATTGCCGATAAGTGCCTTGGCGCTAAGAAGAAGGGAGAGATAACGCTCTCGAGGAAGACTCTTGAAGATGATGAACTGGGGATTCCCACCCTCCCTCTCGATGACCTCAATCATCCCTCGACCACCCGAATCTGCATTGGGATAAATCGCCACTGTCCTCACCCCCAATCTTTTCAATACGGCCATCGTTGTTTCCATTTGTCCCCTGGCTAGATCTGATTCGATCGAGACCGGGTGCTGGAGTAAGATGACATAGTCCTCGCTGATGTCCAATCCATATTCACTTAGCGCCTGTTCCCTGGTCAAGGGCTTGGTGTTCATGACCTCGTCCAAGCTGGGTGATCCGACGACCAGCACGTGGTCCTCGCTCTCCCCCATCTTGATGATTCTTTCTGCAGAAGCCATTGTGGCAGGGAGGTGAACATTGGATAGCTTCGTTATGGCATGGCGGACTTGCTCATCGACGGTCGAGGAAACATCCCCACCATGTATATGGAAGATAGGTATGCCCATATAAGTCCCGACAATCGCTCCAGCTAGCATCTCTGCTCTATCACCGAGCAACAAAATGACATTTGGGCTTTCCCGCTCCATGATGTTGGATAGCTTGATGGTGAGTTCTCCCAGGAACCGAGCCATTGAACCTTTGCAGTCATCCTTAATTCTAGCATCAGCCACAATGGTCCTGAAGCCGTCTTTCTCGATTAGAGCGGACGTCTTGCCGAACTCGGCCATTATATGCATTCCGGTGACCGCCACAATCAGTTCCAGTTCCGGTGTGGACTCGATGCTTCTGAGGGTGCTCCGCATTAGGCCATAATCGGCGCGCGTGCCCGTGATGTAAATAACTTTCCGTCTCATTCCAACATCTCCCAGTCCAACATTTCATCGGCCTCAATCTTGCGCTTTGCTCTTCTGCCGATAATCTCATTGAACCGCATCGGCGGTATACCGGTGCCAGGCCTCTTAGCCCTGAGCATGCCTTCCTCGATGATTGTCCCTTTTAGAATCTCCTGAGAAACGAAGATGCTTCTTCTTGCAACCTTGCTTATCTCCATCTCTGTGCTCATTATAATTTTATCGCAACTTCCAAGCGACGCCTCTGCCAAACGTATCGCCTTGACCAGTTCCCTCAATTCAGTTGTATCCAGCGAAGCTTTGTGGTCCGGCCCGGGAAGATCCTTGTCCAGAGTGAAGTGCTTCTCGATGACGCATGCCCCCAAACCTACCGCAACGATAGAGGCAACTATTCCGGCACTATGATCGGAGAACCCGACTGGCACAGAATATCGTTCTCGGAGGTAGCTCATCGATCTGATGTTGAGGGCTGAATACTCGGATGGATACGATGTCGTGCACTGCAGCAGAATGAGATCCTTCACCCCCTTCCCTTTAAGGAACGAGACCGCCCAATCCACCTGTTCGATGTCAGACATTCCAGTCGATAGTATGATCGGCTTTTTAGTACTGGCTATCCTCGACAATAGGAACGGGTTGGTGGTATCGGTCGAGGATACTTTATACGCAGGAACTTTCATTGATTCCAAGAGGACCACACTATATTCGTCGAACGGTGTGGAAAGGAAGGTTACACCGACTTTACGACAATACTCTTCAAGCTCACGGAAATCGTCGTCCGAGAGCTCAAGCCGCTTCACCATTTCATACTGGTTCTCAGTCTCTCCGGTCTCAGTTTTTTGATATTCTGCTTTTGGGGCTAGCCGAGATATGCCGAGTTCCGTTTTCCACGTTTGAAATTTGACCGCATCTACGTTTGCCGCTTTTGCTTCGTCAACTAATCTCTTTGCGAGATTGAGGTTTCCATTGTGGTTGACCCCAGCCTCAGCTATGATGTATGTCTCTTCCCCTTCCCCAACGGTTCGGTCCCCAATCTTGAACCTCTTTGCGAATACCATATGATCACATCATAGGTCCGGCACGGTCAAATGCGGTCTCACTCCCATCTTCCGGCAGGGATTGCCAAAATTGACCGTCCATGGCTCAACATTATTGACAACAATACTCCCACTCCCTATGATTGCACCCTCACCTATCGAGATATTCGGGAGCACGACGGCATTTGTTCCGATGAACGCATCCTTGCCGATCAAGACCCTTCCCCTATCTACATCCTGCTGCTCGATTGGCACAGACCCAGACATGCGCTTTCCAGTCTTATATGTGTTAGTTCCAGTGATGATCCGACTGCCGCATGCTAGTGCTGCGCAATCGCCGATCTCCAAACTGCCCCCACCGATAATACTGGTGAATGAAGCGATATGCACATATCTACCGATTTTTGTAGAGATCCCTCCGTTAATGAATACGAAGTCGTCTATCCTTGTGTTGTCCCCTATTTCAACGGTCTGGGGATTGACAATTCTAGCAAATGGATAAATGATGACATTGTTGCCAATTTTCTTAACCTGACCATCCTGCATGTCTGAGTAATCTCCTGAGCACAATATTAAAATACTGTACCCTCAGGATCGAATCCGAATAAGGGTTTGACACTTTCTAGAATTTGAATAATGGTCTGCAATTTCATTATATGGATGTTTAATCTTATGGTGACATTAGTGACCAAAGAGGATCTTATTCATCCCGGTCAGAGTGGATGTTGGTGGTATGAGCAACGATGTTGATGCCAAGATAATTCAGATTTTTTGTTCAGAGGTGGGCATAGAGGAATCTGCGGCCGACGACGCTATTGCATACGATTCTATGGATAGTTGGGATTCTTTGAAGCACCTCGTAATTGTATCTAGATTGGAGGAGGCGTTCAACCTGGAGTTCGATGTGGATGATATTATCGATATGAACACCCTTGGCAAGATAAGAGAGATTGTTAAGCGATATGTGAATCAAAAGGAACAATAATGAACTTCGTCGATTATCTGGTCGCTGGAAAAGCATCCAACGACGCGCCGTTTCTGGTGGGAAAGGATGAGAATAGCTACCGTGAGTTGGTAGATGACGTCACCAGAATATCGTCAGCGTTGTATAGGCGATATGGACGAGGACAGAAATTCATACTGCTTTCGGATAATTGTTACTTTTTCATATCATCCTATCTCTCGATAATGAAATCAGGAAACGTTCCCCTACTGCTTGAACCAAATATCGATCCCAAGGTACTTACACAGACAATGTCACGGACTTCTCCTGCTGGTTATTTCATTCAAGCGAAACGAGCTGAGAAGTATGATGTCGATAATGTAATTACCGAAGACGCTTTGGATGGTTATGTCGCAGTCCCAGAGGAAATCCCCGATACAGAACCGAACGACGTCGCCACGGTGGTCTTTACATCAGGCTCAACTGCAGAAAAGAAAGGTGTGATCATATCTCACAGGAACTTGATGGCGAACACGCGCTCAATCGTCCAATATCTTCATCTTAACGCAAACGACCGAGTACTTGTCACCCTCCCACTCCATTATTGTTACGGCGCATCCCTGATGCATACCCATCTATATGTAGGGGGGAGCATGGTGCTGTTTGAAGCGAACTTCCTCGGTGCTGTTCCAAACTACATAGACCGATTCTCCTGCACGGGTTTTTCTGGAGTCCCGAGCACCTATCAAATTTTGCTATCCAAATCCGATTTTTTAGATCGGAAGATGCCATCGTTGAGATACATGACTCAAGCCGGGGGGAAACTTGAGAATCCGTACATCGAGCGGATTGTGCGAGCGTTCCCGCAAAAGGAGTTCTTTGTCATGTATGGAGCGACCGAGGCCACTGCAAGGATGTCATATCTGCCACCGGAGCTCGCCCTGACAAAGTTGGGATCCATAGGCAAAGGTATTCCAGGGGTGGAATTGAAAGTGCTAAGCGGTGACGGGAAAGAGGTGCGGCCAGGCCAGGTGGGTGAAATTGTGGCCAGGGGGGAGAACGTCATGCAAGGGTATTACCAGGACGACCAGGGAACAGCCACGGTGTTGAAGGAAGGGGCTTATTTTACAGGTGATTTGGCAACGGTCGACGAGGATGGCTATATCTACATCGTTGGAAGATGCCGACAGATCATCAAATCCGCGGGTTACCGCATCTCCCCTTATGAAATCGAGAACCGTATATGCGGGATAGATGGTGTTGGCCAGTGCATAGTATTAGGGATTCCAGATGAGATCATGGGCGAAGCGGTCACTGCAATAATTCGACCGAATCCAAACGTGAATCACCAATCGCTGAGAGAAAACGTAATGAAAGCGTGCAAACGTGATCTGGCATCGTATAAATCGCCGAAGCATCTTCTGTTCATCCCAGAGCTGCCTTTGAACGCCTCTAATAAGGTGGACAGAATGGAGTTGAGGAAAATGGCTATTGCCCTTCTAGGGGGGAAGGGAAATGGAGAATGAGATCACATTGGATTCCTTGGTGCAAAGGGTGCAGTACACACTGAACGATGAACTGAAATCGAAGCTCCTGATGGGAGTGCTAAAACCTCAGTTGTTCAAGGCGATGAGCAACCCACACATCCGCTCGATGTATAAGAAGCTTGGAGTAGACCCAGCTGCGGTCGAAACGATCGAAGATATACCATTCGTGCCTGTTCAGATGTTCAAGGATTTCGATCTTTCAACCTGTCCGAAGGAAGAAGTGTTCAGAACGATAAGGTCGAGCGGCACCACGGCCAACATTTCGAGCAAGGTGCCATTGAATAAGAAAACAACTGCGAATCAGACCAAGGCCCTCAAGTCCATTCTATCGAACTACTTGGGAGAGAAGAGAAGAGTATTGCTGTTGGTTGACCATCCAGGAGTCAACTCCCCGCAGCCGGAATTGACTGCCAGAGGGGCGGGGGTACGGGGCCTAAGCATCTACGCCAAGGAAATGATTTATCTCCTGAAGGAGGAGGGGGGATTGTTGACGATCGACGAATCTGCCATGCGGAAGGTTGCCAGCGTGGATTCTCCAATCTTCGTTTTCGGCTTCACTTTCATCATCTGGTCTATTTTCCTAAGGCAGGCGAAAGAGATCGGGCTAAGGTTCGACAATCACGATGCAGTCATCTTCCACAGCGGCGGATGGAAGAAGATGGAAAAGGAGAAGGTCTCTCGGGAAGAATTCTCAGCCGAGATAGCGGAGATGTTTGGTGCATCAATCAGCAATGTTCATGACTTCTATGGCATGGCCGAGCAGACGGGAATCATCTTCGTGGAATGCGAGCATGGCCATAAGCATGTCCCAGATTTCTCCCAGATAGTGATTAGGGACCTTTGGACGATGAAACCATTGGGCATCGGACAACAAGGATTGATTGAGGTCTGCAGTCCCTTAGGAGACAGTTACTATTCCCAGGCGGTCTTGACAGAAGATAAGGGGCGGTTGCTGGGTATTGACGATTGCCCTTGCGGGAGAAAAGGGAGATACTTTCAGATAGAGAGCAGGGTGGAGAAATCCGAGATTCGTGGATGCGGAGACACTTTTAGGGAGGGACGAACATCATAAAATGTCATTCCCTAGCCGGTGATTTCTCTTATCATGAGATAGACGACTTCAAAGAGATTGAAAAGACACTGCGCATTGGTCAACAGCAGTTCAAATCGATGCCGCTTAATGCGGTGATTCTACTGCTAGACGCTCTAGGGAGGAGCATCCCTCGAGATAAGAAGTGTTCGTCACTCGAAGGAGCCAGCTATCTCTCTCTCTGGCTACGGAAGCAGAATCTCGAGCGGATTTGCCGCCAGGAGTTTGGGAGGTTGGAAGCACTCGATGGTTTCTTCCCGATTGATGGGGGGCTCATGAAGGCCCAACCCCGAGGAATGATATGTCACTGGGTCGCGAACAATGTACCCACATTAGGATTTTTCTCGCTAGTCATGGGGATGTTATCGAAGAACGGAAATCTCGTAAAGGCTTCTGAGGCGAATATTGACCACATCATCTCCATCCTCCAATTGTTGGCGAGGACCGAAGTAGAAATCGACGGCGTCACCTATCGTGGCGTGGATATTCTGCGAGCAATTGGTGTGGTCACATTCGAAGGAAGGGATGAAGTAGTCTCCTCAGAGATGTCGCTGATTGCCGACGGCAAGGTCATTTGGGGCGGAGAGACTGCAGTCGGTCTAATCACTCAGCTCCCAAAGAAAGAAGGGTGCGAACAAATCGTCTTTGGTCCTAAATATTCCTTGGCAGTGATCGACCGTGGATCACAGAAGGATAATGGGCTGAAGACCAAGTTGAGGGCTTTGGCGCAGGACGTTGTCTTGTTCAACCAGATGGCTTGTTCTTCCCCGCAGGTGGTCTTTTTCGAGGAGGCGGGGATAAGCTTGGATGTGCTATCGAATATGATGGCAGAGGCACTTTCCTCGGTGAACCCAAGAATTCTGGAAGTGCCGATGCCTGAGCCGTTGATGGCGAAGGTGATCAACGCCCGAGGGCGATACTTGCTTGATGAACACAATGGAATCAAGATGTCTGAGGGACTTTCGTGGACGGTGCTGATGGAGATCTCCGCAGAATTGCCAGAACCGGTGTACGGAAGGTGCCTGTTCGTAAAGAAGGTTAGAGATCTCGACGAAGTAGTGGCCATGATGACGAATAAGGTCCAAGCAGTCACGGCAATCTTCTCTGAGAAGAATGAGCTGATAAGGTTCGCGGAGAAAGCGACAGCGGCAGGAGTGGAAAGGATCGTCTCGCCTGGCGGGGCGCATAATTTCTCCTTGCCATGGGACGGCATGATGGCGATGAGCAGAATGGTTAGGTGGGTGACAATAAGATGAGCGGATTATTGAAGGGGAAGGTGGTGTTGGTCACTGGCGGAAGTAGGGGGATAGGCAGAGCGACCGTAAGAGCGATGGCGATGGAAGATGCCAGTGTCATTTTTAATTTCAATTCGAGTGAACGCCCGGCATATGAGCTGGTCGAACAATTGACGAAAGCTGGACAGGATGTTCGGACAATCCAAGCCGATGTATCCTCCGAAAACGATGTCAAGCGCCTCTTTCATATGATCAGGGATGATAAGGGGCGATTGGACGTCCTGGTTAACAACGCGGGGGTTGTCGGCAACAACCTTTTGCTAATGACCTCCGACAAAGAGTCCCAGCAAATATTCGATGTCAACTGCAAGGGCTCCTTCCTTTGTCTCAGAGCTGCGGCAAAGATGATGATGAACGCGCATTCCGGCAGTATTATCAATATGTCATCTGTGGTAGGCCTAAATGGTAACTCTGGTCAGGTCGCTTATTCTGCTAGCAAAGCGTTCATTATCGGGATGACGAAGTCCGCAGCAAAGGAACTGGGACAGTACAACATCAGAGTCAATGCGCTCGCTCCAGGTTTCATTGATACAGCAATGACCGCCAATCTAAAGAATGAGTTCAAGGCCAAGCTACTTACAAATATATCGCTCGGGAGACCTGGACAGCCAGAGGATGTTGCTAGGGTGGCAGTGTTCCTTGCTTCTGACTCTTCGAGTTATGTCAGCGGTCAGATTCTTTGCGTAGATGGTTGTCAAGTAATGTGATATGTGAGGAGAACAACCAACGAGTGGGTAATCTCTGACCAGGAATGATGAACCAGAGTAATAGGATGCCAATTGAATTCAATTCTTCCTTGATGTCATAATGGAACAGCTTTCGCTTTAACAAATGATGGCCATTCCAAAATGCCCAGATATAATACCAAGGGTTTAATTCTTGAGGAACGCCCTCTTCGACCAAACTGTAAGAGGGCCAGGACAAGACATCAACTCATGATTCACCTCATGCGTTGCTACCGGGAAAGACCCGTTGTTCTGGGCAATAAAGAGCTTAATATCCAATATGTTTCTTAACCGAAGGGGATAGCTTGGGCTGCTCCATAGGACTGATACCCGCAAGGGCGGGAAGCAAAGGCGTGAAAGACAAGAACATTAGACCCTTTGCTGGAAAGCCCCTTATAGAGTGGACGATCGAGTGCGCTATTGGTTGCGGGAGAATCGACCGTCTATTCGTCTCCACTGATTCAGAAGGAATTGCTCACGTTTCGAAGAGCTCAGGGGCGGAAGTGATCATCAGGCCGTCGAAGCTGGCAGAGGACCGAACCCCTATGATAGACACGGTTCTTCACGCTTTAGAAGAATCCGAAAGGATCCTAGGCAAACGACCAGAATTGCTGGTGTTGCTCCAGCCTACCTCGCCCCTTCGCATTCCGAAGGACATACAAGAGGCGATGGACT
>CAVYIY010000002.1:0-23993 GCA_963768775.1 Methanomassiliicoccaceae archaeon | reverse complement strand
GATCAATCATGTTGGCAGCCTCCCTGGCCGGCTGCGTGCCGCTGTTCATGGCGACTGCCACATCGGCCTGGGCCAAGGCCGGGGCGTCGTTAGTGCCGTCTCCGGTCATGGCCACCAGCCGTCCTTCGGCTTGGTACTCGCGGATGAGCTTCAGCTTGTTCTCTGGCGTCGCCTCTGCCAAGTAATCATCGACCCCAGCCTCGGCGGCAATCGCCGCCGCGGTGAGCTTGTTGTCGCCGGTGATCATCACAGTCTTGATGCCCATCCGGCGCAGCTGGGCGAACCGCTCCTTCATTCCCGGTTTCACGATGTCTTTGAGGTGGATCGCTCCGAGCGCTTTTCCGTTGAATGCGATGACCAATGGCGTTCCGCCAGACCTAGCGATGGTGTCGATCTCGTCCTTCAGCGTGCGGGGGAATGTGTTGCCAGAGGTTTTGACCAAGCGTTCAATGGCATCCGAGGCTCCCTTGCGGATGCTCATCCCTTCCATGTCCACTCCGCTGACGCGGGTGTGAGCTGAGAAAGGCACGAATTGCATGGTAGACCGCGTCTCGGAACCGGTTATTTCCGCCTCTTGTATGCCGTACTTATCGCCGACCAATGAGACTATGCTTCGGCCTTCAGGCGTGTCGTCGGCCAGCGAAGCAAGGAGGGCGAGCTCGGCGACATACTGCGCCTTCTGGCCTTCGACAGGCACGATCCGCACGGCCTGCCGATTGCCATAGGTTATGGTTCCGGTCTTGTCCAGCAGGAGCACGTCCACGTCTCCAGCTGCCTCGATCGCCTGCCCGGAGAATGCGATCACATTCTTGCCTATGAGCCGGTCCATGCCAGCGATGCCAATGGCGCTCAGCAGGCCGCCGATGGTGGTAGGTGCCAAGCAGACCAGTAAAGCGATCAGCACGGTGACGGTGACCGGGCTGCCCTGACCGGCGACATAGACGCTGAATATAGAGAACGGCAGCAAGGTCGCACAGACGACGATGAATATGACGGTCAGGCCGATGAGCAGGGTGTTGAGGGCGACCTCGTTCGGGGTCCTCTGCCGCTTCGCCCCTTCGATGAGCGAGATCATCTTGTCGATAAAGCCCTCGCCTGGATCGGATGTTGCCCGGGCGATTAGCCAGTCGGACAGCACCCGTGTGCCACCTGTTACGGCACTCCGGTCTCCCCCTGATTCGCGGATGACTGGCGCGCTCTCTCCGGTAATGGCGCTCTCATCGATGGAGGCCACGCCCTCAGCGATCTCTCCGTCGATCGGGATGATGTCTCCTGTCTGAACGAAGAATAGGTCCCCTTTGTGAAGCTCGATCGAAGAGCTCGGATGGTAATCGTTCTCCGAAGGCTTCTGCCCCTTCACCATAGCATAGCTGTCCTTCAGCTTGCTAGCCATGGTTGTGGTGCGCATCTTTCGCAGCGCTTCCGCCTGCGCTTTCCCTCGACCTTCGGCCAATGCTTCGGAGTAATTCGCAAAAACGACCGTGAACCATAGCCAAATGGAGATCAGGCCGATGAAGAGCGCCGAAGCCTCGCCTTTGCCGAACAGCGCTTGAACGAATAGAAGGGTGGTGATCGCACTGCCAACCTCTACAACGAACATCACTGGGTTCTTGATGGTATGGCGCGGATCCAATTTAACGAAGGATTGTCTAATGGCCCATTTGATGATCCGGTTCTTCTCCGCTTTATCTCGCGACCTGGTGCGCTTCTGCTTCTTCTCAGGGCGGACTTCACTCCCCGCGGTAGTCAATGCCTCGTCGATATTTCTAGACTGCGAGTTCACGATTTGAGCCTCCTGCCTAAGCATCATGGCTCAACTCTTTGATGCGATTGATTCGCCAGCTAGCAATTCCCGACTACATAAGCTATGGCCCAACGATTGTTTCGATATCGGAAATCAATGCCAGTATAGGGCAGATTTCGCACGGATCCCGGGTTGAACCGACATGTGGGCTTTGGAATCCTCCGCCCAACAATTTGCAGGCGCAAGATTATTAACCGGCCGGGTGCGAATCATATTCTATATGAGGAAATGCATCAAGTGCTTCGCCGAGACCGATGAGGGTGCGCAGATCTGCAAGAAGTGCGGTGGCAAAGAGTTCTTCGTTGAGAAGGAGAGCAAGATCAAATGCCCGAGTTGCGGCGCGTCCAATTCCGGCGACAACAAGGACTGCTACTCCTGTGGAATGCATCTTTAGCGTTTTGCAAACGATGCCTAAACGTGCTCCGCCTTCGGCCCGTCTTCGTCGCAGGGGACGCGGTCCACGTTGAGGAGGGTCAGAAGCACGAATGCGACGATGACGAACGCCGAGGCGACCAGGAAGGTGTCCAGGTAGCCAAAGTAGTTGGCCAGGAAGCCTCCCAGGAGCGAGCCGACGACCGAGGCTATCCCTTGGATGCTGCAGTACATACCGAGCGACTCGGTGCGGAAGTCGCAATAGGACATGTTCGATACCAGGACGTTCGCCGCCACGCTCAGGTTGGCCCAACAGAACCCGATCAGGCCGTGCATCACGCACAGCACCAGGATTAGCGAAACGAGGTCGAGGTTGAGGCCGGTCACCAGGAACATCGATGGAAAGAGGATGATGCGCCCGCCAAAGGAGATCTGCTGCAAGCGCTTGCACCCGATCCTGGAGGACCATTTCCCCGCCTGCGAGTAGGTGATGGCGGAGACGGTGCTGCTGGCGACGTAGACGATGAACACCTCGGAAAGGCTCAGGTGCAGTTGCTGGCTCAGGAAGATGGGCAGGCCGACGTAGAACGTCAGGAAGCCCGTGAATGCCAGGAACATGACGACGTAGTAGGTCTTCAGGTTGCCAGGGAAATTCCTCGGGTTGAGATTCTTCGCGCTTATCTTGATGACGTGCAGCACTCTGGTCGGAGTGTATCGGCCCCGCTCGAAGCTGATCAGCGGGATCTTCACCTCGTTCGCCAGGTCTTTTCTCTCTATCTTCGCCTTCGGCTCCTTGACCCATTTCCAGGCCAGGACGACGCTGAGCAAGGCGAGGAAGGCGGCCGCGATGAACAGCGTCCTCATGGCCATGATGCTGCCGTCGCCGTTCATCATGTTCAGCCAGATCGTTCCAATCGTCAGCCCCAGCAGCCAACCGATGCCCCCGACGCGGGAGAAGTCCCCCAGCCGCTTGCCCCATTCCTTCCTATCGAACGATTCGAGCACGAGCACCGTGCCCACCGGCGCGGCCGCCGCCGATATTCCCCCGAGGATGAAGTTCGCCAGGTAGTAGGTGCCGATGTCCATCGACAGCCCCATGAGCAGCAGCGGGATCGCGAGGCCGATGAACCCGATGAGGACGAACACCTTGCGTCGCTTCAGCGTATCGGACAGGTTGCCCCAGATGATGTTCGCTGGGACGGAAGCCATGGAGGAGATGGCGCTGATGATGCCCACCTGCGCCACGTTGCCCCCGAGGCCTTCGGAGAGGAACAAGGGGATGAGCGGGGAGGTGCTGCCACCAGCTACGTTGAACGGAAGGAACGAATAATACCAGCGGTCGGTCTTCCTATCGGTCATGCCCATCCCTCTGGCGAAAGTGGAGCCCATCCGAATTATTGAACCTTTCCATTGCTTCTGCGGATACCAGGAATCGTCGAAATAATGCCCGCAGTGTGATTCCTCGCCTGCGCCCTCAACCCTTCACGAATATCGCCAGGGCGATGATCATCAGCACCAAGACGGAGACGAGGACGAACTTCCATTCCCTGGTCTGCGCGAACACCGTCAGCGCGGTGATGATGCGCACCAGCGGCGTGGCGATCAGGAAGAGTATGCCCAGGGAGATGAGCCCGATCGGGTCCCCCCGCAGCATCGCATCGATCGCCTCCACCGGTCCCAAGGTTACGTCGCTGCTCGAGGGAGCGCATGAGCATACCAGGCCAGGCCGGTGATGAGCAGCAGAATGCTGGCCCACATCCCGATGACGAGGACGAGGCGGACCCGGCGGTTGAGCAGGTCGGTTGCGCTTGCGATCAGGCCATCACCCCCGTCGCCTTGAGGAACATGAGCGCGGCGACGAAGACCATCAGCACCGCGAAGAGCCGCTTCAGTTGCTCTGCGTTGATCCGATGGGCCACCCTGGACCCCACGGCCGCGCCGAAGAACGCGCCGACAGCAACGACGCCGGCCAGGATCGGCTGAACCAGTCCGAACTGGTAGTAGACGATCGCTCCAGCTAGGGCCGTCACCCCGATCATGAAGTTAGAGGTGGCGCAGGCTGCGCGCATCGGCACGCCCATCCACAGGTTCATCGCCGGCACCTTGATGATGCCCCCTCCCACTCCCAGCAGGCCGGACATGGCCCCGGCACCCAGGGAGGCGAACATGCCTTTGCCCAGATGCTGCACCCCGTACTCGACCTTGCCGCCGTCGCCCTTCTCCGTGTAGCTGCAGGATAAATCCAGCGGTCCGCACGGCCCCGGCTTGTAGGTGCAGGTCCCCTTCGGCTGCCTGATCATGTGAATCGAAGAGTAGAGCAGCAAGAGGCCGAACGCCGCTGCCAGTATGTATTGGTTGGTGTAGACGGCCACTAATGCTCCGATCACCGAGCCGAAGGTGGTGGCGATCTCCAGCACCATGCCCAGACGGATGTTGCTCAGTCCCTCCTCCACGTAGTAAGAGGCGGAGCCAGTGGACGAGGCGATCACGGCCATCAGGCTGGCGCCGATCGCCGCCTGCATGGGGTAGCCGAATACCAATGTCAACGCGGGGATGATGATTATGCCCCCGCCCAACCCCAGCAGCGCGCCGAGCAGTCCCGCTATCAGTGCGAAGCCCAGGATGCCGATCGCGAAAAGCAGTTCCATAGCCAGCGCCCCAATGATGCCCGAGGCGGTAGATAATCGTTCGTCGGATTTCCGACAGAATCATGTGGGAAGAGGTGTTATCATACGGCGCATGGACCTCATTCTGGTGCGATACGCAGAGCTAGGCCTCAAGAGCCAAGCGGTGCGCAAGAGGTTCGAGCGCATCCTCGTCGACAACATGATGTCCAATCTGGCGGACGCGGGGCTGGAGGCGCTGATCACCACCGAACAAGGCCGTGTGTTCGTGGAGCCGCAGGACATCGACCAGGCGGTCAAGGTGCTGAGGCGGGTGATGGGCATTGCCTCGGTCTCGCCGGTGCTGCGCTGCAGGGCGGACATGGAGACGATGAAGCGCGTCGCGGCGGAGTACTCCAAATCGCTCTATCACCAGGGGCAGAGCTTCGCCGTCAAGGCCAGGAGGGCGGGGCAGCACAGCTTCACCTCGAACGACGTAGGAAAGGAGGTCGGCTCCGCCATTTGGATCGCCAACGAGGAGAAAGGCCCGAAGGTCGATCTCAAGAACCCCGACGTCGAGATATTCGTGGAAGTGAGGGACAAGAACGCGTACATATTCTCAGAGTACGTCCCCGGCCCGGGCGGCCTGCCCATGGGCTCGCAGGGGCGGGTGGTCGCTTTGCTGGAGCGGGAGAGGGACGCCCTCGCCGCCTGGCTGATCATGAAGCGCGGCTGCCGGGTTATCGCCATCGCGAAGCAGGAGAACGAGGCGGTGCGCATCCTCCGTCGTTGGGACTCCGACCTCAAGGTGGTCGGAGACGGCGAGCTGGCGGAGGTGGCGAAGAAGAACCGCGCTCTGGCAGCCGTCTTCGGCTACGGCCTGGACGATTTCGAGAAAATCAAGAGGATCGACATCCCCGTGCCAGCGTTCT
Source organism: Methanomassiliicoccaceae archaeon (assembly GCA_963768775.1). GTDB lineage: Archaea > Thermoplasmatota > Thermoplasmata > Methanomassiliicoccales > UBA472 > FEN-33. The sequence continues at coordinate 18,282 of CAVYIY010000002.1, read as the reverse complement.
TCCCGCTGGTGGGGATGTCGGAGGAAGAGATTGGGGAAAGGTTGAGGGTAATCAAGGAATGATTACTTGCCCTTGCGGTCGTTGGCCTTTATGCTGGGGCGGGATCGCTCTGAGCCCTTTCCCTTCTTGTTCAAGCCCCGTCCGCGCTTGCCGGCCCCGGTCAGGCCGCGGTAGCAGCGACCTTTGTGGTGGCTCGCAGTGATCCACTTATACACCGGATCGTTGGCGATGCACGGGTGGTGCTTGTCGATCAGAATGACCTCGTACCACATGTGCTTGCCGTCCTTGCCCACCCAGTAGGAGTTCAGGACCTCGAGGTTCGGGTAGCGCTTGGCCGTCCGCTCCTCGCAGATGCGCTGCAGGTTCTTCTCCATGGTGATCTTGTTGATGCCTCGGCGCTTGGCCCGGCGCCCTTTGCGGATCTGGTGCTTGCGCAGTCCGCCACGTCGTACCCGTCCGCGGACCATGACTATGCCCTGCTTGGCCTTGTAGCCGAGCTTGCGAGCGCGGTCCAGGCGGGTCGGCTTATCGATGCGCAGGAAGTTCTCCTCCTTGCGCCATTGGATCAAGCGCTCCCACATGAGCTCGCTGACATAGCTGTTATCGATATCTCTCCAGGCCTCTCCCATATAATGATAAAAGCCTTTTCCAGAGGGGCCCTTCTTCGTCTCTTCGGCCTCATCGGCCACGCGCTTTGCTGCGCCTTCTGCCATTTGTCATCACCTGTCGCCGTCGCAACGGCTTTCACGGATTCGCCCTCTTCAGGGTACAATTCCGCGAGCATCCGGAGACGCTCAGCGTGCAGATTGCGCCTATCTATATAAACGTTGTTCGGCGGCTAGCCTGATGGTTCAGAGCAGGTGGTCCACATGGAAGCCTTCCGCTTCAAGCTTCTGGGCGAGCACCATGCGATGGCAGCCTTTCGGATCCCGCTCATAGCACATTATCGCCGAGCGCCGCTCGCGTGCGTGCCGCTCGAGCTCCTCCAGCTTCGCCGGTTGCGCGTCGACGTGCTTCGCATAGTCGCTCTGGAACTTCTCCACCGAGCCTCCTGCCTTGTACGCCCGTCGCATGTCGTCCGGCGTCCCCAGCTCTCTCATGCCGACGTAACCTATCCCTGACTTTCCGAGTGCTTCAGCCAGCTGATTCTTGGAGAACCCCTTCTTCCGGCTTGAGGTGATGTGGCGGACGTCGATGACCTGTTGGACTCGGGCCTGAGTCAACAGAGCAATGAATTCCTCCAATGTTCGTCCCTCATAACCGATGGTGTGAACCTCCGATTTGGACAATCCGAATTCCTCCTTGCCGATTGCTTCTGAGCGCCAACTACATGAAGTCCTCTAGGCTGAGGCGCTTGTCCGTCTTCTTGACCTCGTTCTTCGGCGCAGGCTTGGGGCATCCGGGCTCCGGTGCCTTTGTCTCATCCTGGAAGGCATTCGAGAATAGGCCGGCCTGCTGCGAGCCGGTGAGCAGGTCCTTCTCACTCCAGCCGAAGTTCTCCGTCGCCCGGGCGATGGTCTGCGCCACCCTTTCCGCGTAGTATTTCCAGTCGGGGACGCACTCGAACTTCTTGCCGCTGATGTACGGCTCTATCTCCTGCGGCGTCTTGCGCGAATTCGTCACTATCCAGGAGACCTTCATGCCTGGGACGAACTCGTAACCCAGGGCCATCAGCTTCTCCGCCGCCTGCACATGCGCCTGCTGTTTCGGGTTGCTGTAGGACTTGAAGTCCTTGACCGAGCGGGAGATGACCAGCTTCTCGATCGGGACCTTCCCCTGCATGATGTCGCCGCACCTTCTTCCGGGCGATCTTGACCGCCTCCTCCGGCTTCTCGTTCAGCACCTGCTCGAACACTTCCAGCAGCAGTTCGGACTGCAGGTCGAAGGCATCGGTGCGTCTGGTCTCGTAGCCGCGAACGAGCAGTTCCTCCTGCCTCACGGCCAGACCATGCGGCCGACGTAGCGCTTCTTCTTGCCGTGAGAGAACAGCGGCTCGAAGATCTTCTCGAACTCCAGCTGCCCGCCCTCCTTGGAGAACCGCTCGGCGATGTCCTTGCCGAACTTCGCCGCCGCTTCCAGCTCCGGTGTTGGGCTTTGGACGAATATGGAGTCGGTGTCGGAGTAGATGACCTTGCTCCCCTCCGCTTCCAGCGAGGTGATGATGCCCTTGGTCGTCTCCCTGGCGAAGGCGGTGATCGATGAGCCGATGGAGCGATCGGTGAAGCGGTAGAAGGAGGAGGCGAATACGCCGTAGAAGGAGTTCATCAGTATCTTGATGGCGCCCTGCAATCCGTCGTAGTAAAGCTTCTCGTCCGCCGTCTTGGCGTCCTTCATCTTGCGCTTGGTCTCGTCCCGCTCCCTCATCAGCGATACCAATATTCCAGGCAATAGTCCAGGCCGCTGCTCGCGGCTGAAGAAGTGCACTCCCGTCGGCGAGACGATATCTCCGGCGGGGTTGAGGGTGGTGAAGCAGATGTTCTTGGCGATGATGAGCGAGGGGTACATCGACTTGAAGTCCAGCACGCAGACCCAGTGGTAGAGTCCCGGCTGGATGGAGTGAACGTAACCGCCCTCGATCGCTTCCACTTCCTCGAACGACGCCGGTCATGGGCACGCCGATACGCGGCTTGTTTCGGTCCGCCGCCCGGATCAGGATGGAGTCGATGAGGAACGAGTTGCCGCTGTTCAGCACGTCGTCCAGCGGGAGCTTGGCCACGGTCGCCATGTCCATGGTCCTCCGCAGTGTTCCGATCTTGTCGATGACGCGCAGCGAGAGCTCGGCATCGCGGGTGCAGTAGCGTAGGATCTTATCTCGGTCGGCTTCCCACTCCTTGTCTATGCGTCGAGGATCGTAGTCGAGATCGGCCTTCATGCCCATGTTCACTTCGATCTTCTCTTCGCCCAGCAGCTGCTTGGAGACGGCGTTCAGCGTCTCCTGCTTCGGCTTCAGGTCCATCTTCACCGACCACCAGGCGTCCGCTACCAAGCGCCCGTTCAGGCGCCAGAATCCCTGGTAGATACGCCTGGGAGGAGAAAGGTCCCTGCCCCAATGGATGTTTCTCAATCCCAGCTTCTCCGCCCGCTCCAATATCACGGGGATGTCGTAGCCGTCGATGTTGTAGCCGGTGATGACGTCAGGGTCCTCGGCCCTCATCGCCTCCGCGAACCGCTCCAATGATCTCCTTCTCCGTCCCCCAGATCGGCTGGCCGGAGCGAAGCTGCTCTCCCTGCTTGATGAAGTAGCAGATGGTGTAGATGTGCCCGTCCGTGATCGAGTTCTCGATGTCGAAGGCGAGCACCTTCAACTCGGGATTGAAGGCCGGGATGTTGTCGAATTGCGGGCCTCCGTCCTTCTGCGCCATCTCGACCACGATGTCCGTGGTGTATTCCTGCTTGGACCTCAGGTCCACCTTGGTGCCGTAGGCGCGGATGCACGAGCCCATGTCATAGTCGAATATGAACCTCCGATGGAACGGGATGTCGGCGGCCAGCACGGCGAACTGCAGCTTGAGACGATCGCGGAACTGCGGCACCAGGCCGGGATAGCGCACTGTGACCTGAGCGGCCTTCCTCACTTCGCCGCGGTAGAAGAGTTCGATGCGCTGCACCTTGACCACGTCCGGGTCCCGCTCCAATCCGGCGAGCACCTGATCTGTCGGTTCGATCAGATGGAAATAGGGCATGAAGCCAGTGTAGCGGAGGGTGATCGACAGGCCGTCCCTGGTCTTGCCGAACATCTCGATTACCAGGCGCTCGTTCTCCTCGCGCTTGTAGGTCGCGGTGATCAGCCTTGTCTCCCAGGATTCGATCATGACTCACTTCTTGGAAATGATGGTGATGACGTCCCCTTCCTGGAGTACGTAATCGGCACCGACGATGCGCTTCGTCCTGGCGTTCACGGCGCGGATGAAGTTATCTCCCAGGTCGGTGTGGATCTTGTAGGCCAGGTCGCGGGCGGTGGCTCCGCGCTTCACCAAGTGCGTATCCGGAAGCACATTGCCCGATTTATCGGTCCAGCGATGCTCGTCCTCCACCGGGTACACGGGGATCAGGTCGAGCATCTTGAACGCCGCGGTCTCCAGGCTCTGCTGCACACCGGTGCCCTTGAATTTTGTCATCACATGCGATTGGATGTAATCGATCCCTTTCTTCTGCGCCGGATTGAGCTTCGCCGGATCGGCGATCTTGATCTGCCCGTCGCCGGGCAGGTACTCGATGAGCTGCGCCTTGGCCGCTCTTCGCAGCGCAAGCTCGGACTGGGCGCAGGTGGGTATGCTCATGTAGTGCTCGATGTGCGCCATGCGCTGCAGCGTCGCATCGTTCGCCACGTCCGCCTTGTTCAGGGCGATGATCATCGGCTTGGAGTACTTGCGCAGCAGCGCGGCTAAGCGCATCAGGTCGTCCTGCGTCCAGACGTCAGGCGCCCCCGGCAGATTGGCCTCTCGCAGCGCGGCCAGGATGTGATGCATCGACATCCCCAGGCCGGTCATCTTGTTGTAGATGAGCTCCCCCACCTTCTCTCCCTCCAGATGCGCCTGCTTGGCCGCCTTCTCCCAGCCCTTGTCCAGGATGCCCTTGATCCAATGGTCCATCTCGTTCTCGAGGAACATGACGTCCTTCAGCGGGTCGTGCGAGTTCGCCGGGACCGGCAGGCCCTCGGCGTCGGTCGCCCCGGACGAATCGACCACGTGGATGAGCGCGTCCGCCTGCCGGAGGTCGTCCAGGAACTGGTTGCCCAGGCCTTTGCCCTGCCAGGCGTCCGGGACCAGGCCAGCGACGTCGATGAGCTCCACCGGCACCAATCGCACGCCTTTCTCGCAGGCGGAGTTGCGCGGGTTGCAGGGCTGCCCCAGGTCCAGGTGGGGGCAGCGGGTGCGCAGGTACGCCACTCCCTTGTTCGGCTTGATGGTGGTGAATGGATAGTCCGCTATCTCCGCCGGTGCCAGAGTGGCCGCGCAGAAGAAGGTCGACTTGCCGACGTTCGGCTTGCCTACGATACCGATGAGCATTGTTCTCTACCCCTTTCAGTAATGAACCCGGCGTAGAAAAATGATTGTACTGTCATCCTTTGGGCATTGACCGATGGTCATCGATGACAATCAGGTTCTGATAGTAGTGGAAGCCCGACGCCAAGGTAATAAGTTCTTCAATTGAGAATACAATTTCATCTCTTGAGGAAAAGCGAGCAAGATGGTGCAGTGCCAGAAATGTGGACACGACAATCCTGAGGGATCTGGATTCTGCAATAAGTGTGGCGCAGCCCTTGAAGGGGCGAATCAACTGGGCCAATCTATAGTGAATCCGTCAGGAGAAAAGACTCTGGTTATCCCGGGATTTTTCAGCACGACCGTTCTGACAAAGAGCGATCTGAACATCAGGATTCTCTTCGAAGTCATCCTGGCCATCGCCTGTATCGCTGGAGGTCTCTACCTCGGACAACCCTGGTGGGGACTTGGCCTGGGACTGGTGGCCCTTGGTTTTGGATACATCATATACCTCTTCTCGACGGAAGCGAGCTAATCTCTCGTCATGCCATCATTTGCAGGCAAATCCATACCATGCTCATGGCGATCCTCCTGACAAAACGACTCATTGGGAATAATGGAGACCTCTACATCAACAAATGAGTCTTAAACCATGGATGATCAACTCTTGTCAAGCAGTGCTTCTCGCTTCTCTGGATACGCCACCTTAGGCCGTTTGGAGATGAAAGAGGCATCGTAAGCATCGCACAGTCTTCTGGCCATAGCGATCGACATGCTTATTGCCATCAGGTCCGGCGGGAACCATTCGTTGCCGGTCGGGTCGACCGGACCGACGAACAACGCATCCTTCGGAGCCTTCTCCGCCAAGCTCGCAGGATAGGTTATGAAAGAGGCGCAGGTCGGCCCCCAGGGTATGATGGCGGAACCGAACGCGTCCGAAGTGCAGAAGTGGTTCAGGGCGCAGATGTTCCGGGTCTGCTCCGCATTGGCGAACAGCAGAAAGCTCCTCACGCCTGGATCGACCTCCAGATCCTTGCTCGGGCGGATGATCAGGTTTCCCGGTAGCGGCGTTATCTTGCCGATGTTCGCTCGGCTCTCGTCGACCAGCTCCGGGCTCATCTTGAGGTATTCGGCCGCGCCGTTGCGGAAGTCCCGGTGGCCGGTGGAGATGAAATGCTTGAGCAGCTGAGGGAATTCGATGTAGCCCAGCCAGGATTGGCCGCCAGGGCAACAGCCGCCCAACCCCTCGTTGCTGATGTATGCAGGTGGCCGATCCCCGGCCGCAAGCGACATGATCGCCTTGGTGACGCAGCGGTTGATCTTGGCCAGAGGCAGCGCCCTTTCCGGCAATGAATCGGAAGCATAGACACAAAGCACGGTTAGCTTCAGCCTACCTGCCTTGGCCAGCGTTTCTCCCATCTGCTTGATTGACAGCGTCATCTTAATCCGAGAAAGAACTTGTCTGCCTGGATTATTAACCTATGTTTCGGCCGGCCCGATCGGTCCTAGCTCATTTTATCTGGACGGTCATCGTCGCATCTATGACCTTGCTGAACGGCAGTTCGTTGGTCCATCCAGACCGCTCGAAGATGCTCATGAAGCAGACTCCGATCACCCTGGCATCCTTTCCATCGGAAAGGGCGGTTATCGTCGATTTGACCAGGTCCACCGGGCAGCCGAACTTGGGCATCGCCAGGCCGCCCAGCACCACTATGGCGTCTGCTCCCTTCGGGTCAGCCGGTTCGCCGCTCGCCGAAAAACCTACGTTCTCGATCCAAACGATGCTTCGGGCATGAGCTGGGTTTGCCTTAGGAACGTAGACGAGCTTGAATCCCAGGTCCTTCACCGCATAGGCGAGCAGCTCGGCGAAGGGCGTGCATACCGCCACCGAGCCGATGAACACCACTTTCGATCCAGGCGGAAGGTCTGCCACCGATTCCTTGAAAGAGCTAGTCAGTCCAGCGATTCCCGTTCTCTGTTCCATCCGATCACCGAAGGTTCCAATGATGCGCTGCCATTAATAAATTCCGAAATTGCTGGCAACATTCCAGAGCAATCCGCCCGATGGATGCTGAATATTATCATTGATGAGAACTGCCTCGTCGGCCTATAAAGGCAGGAAGGCGATGAATTGAATCAAGAGAGGCGAGCAAATGATATTCAAATGCCAATCTTGCGGTGAGACATTCCCGCTGATACAGGTGGACCTTGGGTGTGATTGGGACACTGGGAATCTGTATTGTCGCAGATGCTACGCTAATCGCGACATAACTGACTCCCTGGTCAATGTAATGGCCTTCGCGGACATCGCCGATTAGGGATAGTCCGATGGGATGACTGGTCAGGAAATGCGGGTTCGGCCAGCGAGTGGTTGGAACGCTCAATTCTCTTCATTAGGATCCGATCATTTCCTGCTCGAATGATCGCGTCCGCGAGCTCCCCGATCTGCTCCGGTGTCAGGGTCTCCACCCTCAGTCTCCATAGGGCAGGCGGGGGATCGCCTCCTTCGCCGCCTGGCCGGTGATCTTCAGGATGGTGGATATCTTCTTGCGCCGGTGCTGGAAGAGCACGTCGACCAGTGTGAGATAGAACCGTTCGTTCTGGACCTTGAACGGAGCCGGCCTCGGCTCCAGCAGCACGATCGAGGAGTCGACCTCCGGCTCGGGCCAGAACCGCGAGCGGGGCACGTTCTCCAGGATCTCGCACCTCGCCCGGTAGTAAGTGTTGACGCTCAAGCGCGAATAGTCGTCGGTGTCCGCCTTGGCGACCATGCGGTCGGCGAACTCCTTCTGCACCATGATGACGCGCGCTTGAACTCGTAATCCAGCAGCTTGAAGATCAGCGGCGAGGAGATGCTGTACGGGATGTTGGAGATGAACCGGTCGAACTTCGGCCATTCCAGCTCCAGGGCATCGCCCTCGATCAGCTCGATCTCGTCTGCCGAAGCGTTCCTTCAGGTAGGCGATCGTCCCCTTGTCCAGCTCGATGCATTCGACCTTCGACGCCTTCGGACGTCAGCAGCTGAGTGAGCACGCCCAGCCCTGGGCCGATCTCCAGGACGACGTCCGAAGGCTCGATGCCGAGGTACTCGACCTCCCGCTCCGCGACGCGATCGTCGACCAAAAAGTTCTGCCCCTTCGCCTTGGTGGGGGAGACGCCGATACTGTCCCAGGATGAGCTTGATCTCGCTCGGGTTCATGCTCACCGCGACACGAAGATGTGGTATTTCTGGCTCGGATCGGAGAGCTCGATCTCGATGCGCTTGGCGATGACCTTCTCCGGGTGCTTCAAGGAGGTGACGCGCTTGGCGATGTCCTCGAAGCTCTTGAACGGCCCCTTCTTCCGCTCCTCGATGATCGCCCACATGGTCTTCTTGCCCAGACCGGGCAGAAGCTCGAGCATGTGGAACCGGGTGGTGATCGCCTGGGCCTCGTTGAAGAACTTGACGAAGCGCGCCTCGTTCTGCTTGATGATCTCGAGGACCACGAACGGAAGCTCGGTCTGCGCCGCCGCGGTGAGCTCCTCGTACGATACACGCCTCTTCACGTGGGCTACCTTGTCGCGCAGTTCCGGCTCCTTGCCGATGTAGACCCGCTCGCCGATGTTGATGATGGCGTCCTGGCTTCGGCACCAGCTCGAAGAGCTTGAACTCCGTCTCTCCTAGGGCGTAAGCTAGCGGTTCCTGCTTGAAACCCCGTTCCGCGGGAAGTCCCTGCGGTAGATAGTCTAGAATATGCGCGTAGTCCTCCATCGTCTCCACCACCAGATCAAACATACTTCTTCACTATGTGATTAAGGCATCACTTTGTTTCTTGTCGAGTACAAGCCTTTCCTTGGCAAAAAGGACTCGCACGTCCTCCGGGTGGGTCGGCAGGAGGTCGGCGATCTTCGCAGCCAGCGCGTCCGGGACGAAGTCTAGTTCCTTCAGCTCCTTGTACAGCTTCTTGGCCTGCGCCGAGGTCAGCTTGGCGAACTTGGTGGCGTGGTCGAGGGATATCTTCTGCTCGGCGGTGAGCTCGCGGCCCTTGCTCTCCGCCTCCAGTATCTCCTTGACCTCGGCCAAGGCTCACCGAGTGCTCGTCTGCCATGTCCGCACCCTCAGTTGACCTTCCTCATGTGCTCTGGTGTGCAGATAACGGTCTTGATCTTGTTGCCGTCCTTGACGGCGAGCACGAAGGCGTGTCCCTGCGGTCCGATGACCGTCCCGGTCTTGCCGTGGAAGCGGATCGGTGGCATCCCGTGGTGGATGCTCGGGTCGATGAAGATGTGGGCCTTCTCTCCCATCTCGAACACCTGGAACTCGTGGGTGATCGGGGACAGCCCCCTGTTCCTGGGGCTTCTTGCTCAGTATCTGCCTTGCTGCTTCCTTAGTCCGTGTGATGCTCTTACCATGTATTCCCTTCATGTTCATTGATCGATTACCTCGATCACGTCCAGCGCCTTGACCGTGCAAGGGACGCCGAGCCGCTCCGAGAGGGTGGGTTTGGTCCTGCCGTCGTCCCCGTGGACGAACTCCTTCACGTAGGTGCCGGACTCCGTTCGCAGGCGCAAGGTCAGGTTCTCGTCGTCGAATGATTCGACGTCGAGGTCGATGATCTCCCGCTCCGGGCCAAGGTCCGCGCGTCGGTGGGCGACCCGAGTTGGCGTCTGCTGGCTGATACGCGTGTGCTTGAACGATTGGACAACCTCATCAACTTTTTCCTTATTAACTTTGCCGTGCACGGTGTACCTGGGCGAGATACTCCTTCTCTGGGCGAATCGTTCTTGATCTGGCGGACCTCGTCCCGGGTGGAGAAGCGCAGTCCCTCGACCTCGATGCGCTCCTTGCCGTTCTCGTTGATCTTTTGCTGCAGATCGGCGAGGTCGATGTGCCGCTTCTTCGGGTCGGCGATCTCGAGCACGAACGGTCGGCCGGTGCCCGAGCATGCGGGCGTCGATGTCCTCCCGGCCCATGCCGTGGAAGAAGTGCTCCTCGCCTTCGGCCGCCTCCTCAGGATCGGGTCGCCGATGACCTCCTGCACGGAGGTCTGGTACATCTTGCCGGTGCCATGGCACCGCTCGCAGCCCTTGCCCCGGCAGCGGCAGGGCCATCTGGTCTGCGGGATCTCCCGCGAGAACTTGCGGTAGCGACCGTAGATGAACAACGGCGCGATGTCGAGCTCCACGTGGGCGAACCGGGTGTCGATCAGCGCGACGACCTCCGGGCGTCTCGAAACTCCACCTCCTTGCGGGTGCGTGGCCTGGACCACCTTCCCGATCTCCTGGTTCAGCTCGGCCTTGATCGGCTCGGCCTTGTCCTGGCCGACCTCGGACCAGACCCGCTCCTCCCGCTCCTGGATGGAGGGGTCGACCCTGCGTCCGATGAGGAAGTTGTCGATACTCGACCCTGGACATGGCGCTCGATGACGGCGTCGGCGAAGCGTGGCACCATTGTCGAAGATGTCCTCGCAGACCGAGCACTTGATGGTGGCGGCAGCTTGCTCCTTGTCCGTCCAGGGTGCGCGGGAAGTTCCAGTGTCATCCGGATGGACTCGGCCCCGTTCGCGGTCGGACAGTCCGGTGTCGACGTGAGCGAAGAGGCGGCCCAGGCAGTGATCGCACAGATCGTGCGCCAGTGCCTTCTCCGCCTTCCAACAGCTCGCTCATCGTCCCGCCAATAAGGCTTGGCTTAAAGGCACCTTGTGCCTCATCTAAGCCCTGATTACTCGGAAGATCCAGCTCGAAGCCCATCTCCAGATGCGGAGCTTGCCCCGGCTTGCGTTCCAGGTAGCGGTACACCGTGGCGTGCTCGCTGCCCGGAAGCACCATGTCCACCGCCGTCCGGCGATCGGCAGCTGGACTCGAATTGCCGATGATGGCGACGGTGTCGCCGTAGACGGACAGGTTGACGCCGCCATGATCCTCGATGATGCGGCGGGTCTTGCCGCCGGTGCCGATGACCCGGGCCCTCATGCGCTCAGCTGGTCTGGCCCTTGCCGACGTAATCGTCGATGTCCATGATCTCCAGGTACTCGTCGTCGTCCAGCAGCCGGAGCGCCTGCTGCGGGGAGAAGCCCCGGCCGATGGCCTTGACGATGTCGATGGCCTTCAGGCGGCATGAGCGGGTCCTTGACGTTCCTCGTCCTCGATGAACACCTCGCCCTCGGTGTCGACCTGACGGTCATCTGCATCCTTTCCTCGAGCATTCTCTTGGTCGCTCCGTCCTTGCCGATGAGGGCCCCTACTCGCTCCTTCGGGATACGTACTGCCTTCATTTCTTCTTGGCCCCCTGTACTTGAACTTGTCAGGACTCTCCGCGTCGGTCTTGATCTTGATGTCCAGCGAGCGGAAGTAACGGTTGATGTTGCTCGATGTCCCGCTTCAGGAACTCGAGCGACGTTGGCGTGGTCGACCAGCATCGCCTGGCCGACGTCGATGATGACCGGCTCGCCGTTCTCCATGAGGATGTTGTACTCGCTCAGGTCGCCGTGCACCAGCTCCGCCTTCTGGTACATGAGCTTCATGTACTTCAGGATCGTCTTGTAGATCTCGTCCGGGTCCTCCAGGATGCGACGTTCTTCAGGCTCGGGGCGGGCTGCTCCTCGGTGCCGATGTACTCCATGAACAGGATGTTCTTGTGGAACTTGACCGGCTCCGGGACGCGGACCTTGGCCTTCGGTCATGCGGCAGCAGGTTCTTGAACTCCTTGGTCGCCCAGGCGAAGATGATCTTGCGGTGCGATCCCGGTGCAGCCCCTTGAACCGGGGGTCGCCCTCGATGTACTTGGCGATGTTGCTGGAAGGTCGAGTTCGAGGTGCGGTAGACCTTCATGCGACCAGTATCTCGTCCTCCGGCGTGGTGACGCGGAAGACGTTCGCCTCCTTGCCGGTGGATATGGGAAAATCGATGGTCTCGAGCACGCCCATCTTCATCAGCTTGTAGATGGCGAACATGGTCTGCCGGTCGAAGACCTCGTCCATGGTCTTGCGGGCCTCATCCTGCGCGTCGCACGGAACGCTTTAGGCGGAGCTTCTCCACCTTGCGATCGATGATCGGAAAAAGTGTTGTCGTTCTTGGGCATTTGATGCCCTCCTTTCATCAGAATACATCCAGGTTCTTCGGCAATACCTTCTTGCGGCTCAGGTAGCTGGCCTGGGTCTTGGTGTAACGGTAAAGGATGTCCGCCTTGTCGTCCTGGAAGTCCCAGGGCCGGAGGATGACCAGGTCGCCCTCGCGGATCCACATGCGCTTGCGGATCTTGCCGGGGATGCGGCCCATGCGGGACTTTCCGTCCGCGCACATGATCTTGATGCGGGAGGCTCCGAGCAGCTGGTCAGCTATGCCGAACATCTCGCCCTCCTTCCTGTTTGGATAGGGCGTGCGAAGGATCTCCTCCTCCGGGTTTGTCTCGTTGGGACGATTGAAGGTATCTGGACTCAAGCTGAACCTCCGTGAGGTTAACTGCCTCAAGAATCAACGCGATATATAAACGATGTGGTAATCATTAGGGAATGAATCCTTCCAAGAATGAGCTGCCAGCGTTCCATAGAAGGACTCTAAAGGTGAAATCGAGTCCGCCGATCAATTAACTCATTATAATCGTTCTCATCGTGAATCATGGCGCTGTCTTTGAGTTGGGAAGATTGCTGGTCGAGGACTGCGAATTCACGGAACGGAGCGGCGAGCGCTAACGTTTAAGTACGTTTCCCGGCATCAACGCGACAGGCGAGGCTCCCGTAGTGTAGCGGCCAATCATGAAGCCCTTTCGAGGCTTCGACCCGGGTTCGAATCCCGGCGGGAGCACTTTTTTACATACAAATAACTAAATAGCCAGCATGTTTATCACTTTTTGTGCAAAACAGAGAATTATATAGTACAAAGCGACCGTCGGGACGGCCTAACCTCGGCAAGACCGGCACAATTGCGAAACGTAAAGTCGATGTTTATCTTCCGACCGAAGCCTTGGTCGAGGAATGGCGCAAGGCGGCGGAGCGTGCCAATTCGTCCCTTTCGAAGTACGTCGTTGAAATAGTAGAAAAGTACCGCAATAATCCCGCCCAGATCGCTCAACCAACGGCTGAGGAGAGAAAGAGGGCGAAGGATCTTGAGAATGATCTTGCAATTCTGCAGGCGCGTTTCGACACCTTGAATCTGGCATTCCAAAAACAAGAGGTCGTAGTATCGATGTTGTCCGAATCGTTCCAGAAAGCCGCTGCGGAAGCGATCGACACTGAAACGGCCCGGAAAATAGTGGCGGTGCTGATCGCAGAAGATGGCGTCGGTGTGGATTTTGACGAACTGGTTGAAAGAATCGGATTCAATTTCAATGATAAGATGGACCTGCAAAAGTACAGACGTGCTAGCGAGTTCCTTAGGAATATTGGTCTGATCGAAGTGGATGGAATGATAGCCTTCAGATGGAAGCACGGAAAATTGAAGAGCAAACCCTGGACGGGTCCAGGATCGGAGAGGAAACTTGCAGACTTCGAGCGCCCCAAGCATGCTTAAGGAGTTCCAAGCAGACTGCGTACCCCGCGGAATGAGCCACAGCTCGATTGTTAGCTACGTTTCAGCCGTCAGGCTATTCATGATCTTCATGGATTCGAGGAATAAGACCGTAATGGATGTGGATAGGGATGATCTGCGCGACTATGTGGTCCACATGATGAATGAAAGAAAAGTCTCCTACAAGACAATGAGCTACAACTTCTCCGCTCTTACTGCATTCTACGGATGGCTGGTCTATGAAGGTAAGATGAAAGAGAATCCCGTCACAGCGGTTCGAGATCGATACCTTAAGAGATACAAGGGCGGAATAGGTCTTGGCCAAGAAGGACGCAAGCTGATATCAGTCGAGGAAATGTCGATGCTGGTCAATTCGATCGTCAGCGCAAGGAACAGGGCGGTGGTTCTAATGCTGGCAAAGACTGGAGTAAGGCGGAATGAGCTGATCACCCTCGATGTTGAGGACGTCGATTTCGAGAAGATGAGCATCAAATTGAAGCCGACAGCAAAACGGACTAACAAGTTAGTGTTCTTCGACGACGAAACAAAGCATATCATGCTTGATTGGATGAACATGAGAAGGCTCTATGCCAAGGAAGATTGCCATGCACTGTTCATAACTGACTCTGGTAGGCGATTGAACAAGAACCACGTTTATGATATAGTCACCTCCAGCGCAAAAAAGGTCGGTCTGCACAATCCAGTTTCGGAAAAGCTAGAAGATCATTTCACACCACACTGCTGCCGCCATTGGTTCACCACTCAACTAAGGCGTGCGGGGATGCCAAGAGAGCACATCCAGGAGCTCAGAGGAGATGCCAAACCAGATGCCATCGACATCTATATCCACATCGATCCAGAAGATCTAAGGACTTCCTACCTGGCACACGTGCCAAGATTGGGGCTATAATCTTATGGCCACAAGCTTTGGTCTACTTGATTTGGAATAATCTAGATGCCAATTCGTGCCACTTCGGATCAATCTAGAAGTTGCAGGAAGGATTCGCATCCCAGTGGATTATTAATGCTTATTCCTCTTTCTCAGATTGGTCTAAAAAAGAGGTCCAAAAAAGAGAAATATCGACCGAGTTGCTCGCCATCAGCCTCGATTATTCGACGAAGAAGTCGCCAATGAAATTGAACCAGTGAGAATGCTTATGGAAGAGATATTTATAATGGTAATAAACGCCTATTTCAGGCGATCACAATTCTTACCCCTTCGTGGAACAAAAGTTCAAAGCGACCCTGGGGGGAATGATTTAGATGTAATGGGCAATGACTCAAAGGTGAGGGAAGGAACCCGTTATCTAAGACAATTAAAATGGCAAGAGACATTCAAAGAATGAATCGCGGAGGGTTCGCCCTTCTGAGGTCAATGTTACTGAATAGATCTCATTCTTCCGTGAGTTACGATCAGATCGGCGTCGATCAAACGTCTGATGACTGGTTGAAGAGCCTCTTTTTTGCTCGTGCTCAGTAAGTGGTCATGAACCTAAGAAAGCCGACTGTATGTAAACCTCCATAGGTTGAATGAAGTCTACTCGAGGACTTTCATCCAACATACCAACTCGAGGTTAGAATCCATTCCTTCTGGTATCGGGGGCATTTCCCTCTCAGCTACTTGATTCTCAGATGGCGCATTCGATGCAACTTCATTTCTAGATACACTCTTAATTGAGGAACCGAACTTCTTGGATAGCGATTCGAGAATCGATATTGCTTTATTGTCATCCTTAAAGCTAATTTTCCTCAAATTCCTCATAACTGCTGGCTTGTCAGCTGATTCTTCGAGAAATTCGAATAGATCTGCTCTTCCGATTCTAAGTGTCAGTTCGAGAGCCTTTCTCAGGGGGCCCGTTACGTGTGGAGTTCGTTTCTTGATTTCTGCCTGATGCAACTCATTCTCAATTCGCTTTCTCACTATGCACAATTCATCAATCGTCGCATCGTCGATGGACTTCTCTGAGCTGAATCCCAAAGGATAACGTATTTTTTCTGCTATTTGCGTCTTACTCGTCATTGATGCTTCTGACTGTGCGGGATAATATCTCCAAATCCTCTCGGTTGGTCTTCCCTTTGCCTTTTTGCGATATGCCACGAAGAAGCCAGGAACACGTCCTTCTTGATTAGGGAGCAATTTTGTTACGTTTTCCGATTCCATTCGGTAGAAGTTCAATGTCGTGTCTTTTAACAATCCGCATCAATTGGAGGAACTGTTCCTGGGGGTCAAGCCCAACAATACCTTCAAGGCCTTTTTCAATGTCTGATAGTACTTGAGAATCGCGATTCTTTACTCTTTCCAACGTCGATGCGAAATCTTTCGCCATTGGTAGCTCTCCAAGCAGGCTTATTTCAAGGCCGACAGATCGATGCGCCTGTTCGATCTTGACTTGGAGCTTCTTCATTAGATTCAAGAGGGTATCAAGGTCTTTTTCTGGAAATACGTTTATTACTTTCACTTCAGGATGGCGTGATCCAATACGGTCGATTCGACCCGCTCGCTGAACGAGTTTCATCGGGTTCCAGGGTAAGTCATAGTTTAGAACCGCATCTGCGTCCTGGAGATTTATTGCTTCGGAGAAAACGTCTGTTGCAATTACAATGTCGATTTCGCGACCTGGCTGAATTCTCGAATCATTGCTTAGCGGGGAGAACCTCTTGATGATTTCCAATCGTTTAGCTGGAATGATTTCTTTTCCAGTCCAAATGCGACTTTCATCACCCGTTACATAACCTACGGGTCTCCCGGGCTTTGCCATAACACTAAACAGGTAGTCTGCAGTGTCCATGAAAGAAGTGAATACAATCGTCTTGCCTGGATGCTTGAGCAGTCTTTCCGCAACTCTGCTGGCTTTAGAATCTAGGAAAGCTATGTCTTCACGATTTTCTGGGAAGATTGAAATCAATTTACTGAGATTCTGAATGTCTAGACGAATATCAGTCTTTAGCTTTGATACATCGAAATTCTGGACGTCTTCGCATTCTTCTGGCAATGGAGCCCGGGCGGAAACTCCATCTTCTTCCGAAGTCTCGAGGACTGCAGAATATTCGCGAAAGATCTCGACGGTGAAGATCCGACCCTTGTCAATCTCCTTGACAATACCATCAAACAAGTCTAAAAGTCGTTTGATCGACTTCAGAAACGCCCATATGCTGCTCTCGAGCCTCTTTAGAAGTAGGACCTGAAACAGGGCCGAAAGCAATTCTCCTCTTTTAATCCTCGCAGTATCTTTCTGGCCGATGCGGTAGTCCTCAACTTTATAAGGCCCGAGTCTCAAATGTTCTATGGTGTTTGATGCAATACTATACAGGTCACCGAATTCTGGACGTAGAGAATATGGTACGTTTTCCAGCTTCCTTTCTGGAAAGACTACGGGCTTGCCCTTTAGGGTAGCATTCGGATAATGCTCTCTTATGAAATTTCTTGATCGCCTCACGGCGCACTTCTCGAGGAGGTCGTAGAGATTCCCTTTTCCATTTTCTGCGTTTTCGAAGTATGCCTGTAAATTCATTATTCCTTGGCTTTCGGCGATTTCCAGGGCCCTCTCTCTAAAGAGTAATGAGTATTGCCAATAAAGGTCCCAAACTGAGTTGTTTACTGGAGTTGCGCTAACGAAAACGACTTTTCTATCGATCTCTTTTTGATCCCCCTCTATCTTCGTGACTGGACTCGGGAGGGACAGTAGTTCCTGTAACCAAGCATAGCGTCCTGATTCAGGATTTCGAAAATGATGACACTCGTCAACTATTATTATTGAATGGTTCTGGTATAGTTCTGGATTGATACGTGCGTGATCATTGGTCATTCCTCTCCCCAGCATCTCGGTATGAAGAATGTCACCTTTCTTCAAAGGGACATCATAGTCTTTGGCAAATTCTCTCCAAATCTCTTCCACTTCCGCCGGACAGATTACTAGAGGCTTCTCTCTCTTGAAATATGCATAGTCTTCTAACAAGCGCCCAGCGATGTATGTCTTCCCTAATCCAGGTGCATCGGCAATAAGGACGCCTTTCCATAATTCCAAGCATCGCTTTGCTGAGTGATAACCAGCTCTTTGAAAGTCTGTCAATTCTATGGTGGATCCAGCAGGCGGCGAAGTTCCCCCGTTGAAGTCATCTTTGTATAAATCGTATAGGGCTTTTGCATATATCCAGAATGGGTCCATGGAAGTGCAGTAACCTTTCAACAGCTCGATGAGCTCCTTCTTGAAATCGGTCGAAGCACTCCATCTTTCTTCAAACCACGTCAAGAGTTCAACGACACTGTCACTTCGGGTATCTAGTAAATCCAATTCAGTGTTGTAGCATAAACCTCCATATGTGAAGTTCGATGAGCCCACAATTGATAGGCAACCTCCCTGGCAGTCTGGAGTCTCGCCAGAGTAACTATATCTTGTTGGCCGTAAACGGGCGTTTTGGCGCCCAGGAGCATTCATGCCTTTTTCTAATAGGTTCATCCTCGATTGGTCTTCAAGTATGGTGAATAAAGGTTGTGGATGATTGATAATGTAAGCCTTTCCGTGGAACAGAGGTTTTGGATGAATTCTTACATTCACATCTTTCCTTTCTAGAAACTTGATAGCGCGTTCTGTCTGTCTAATCGAACCTCTAGTATCGATGTTCTTCCATATGTCCAGGCGTGTAATTTCGAGAGGGGACACGTCTGGTTCTGCGCCCAGGAGCAATCTCAGACCCTTCTGGCTTTCAAGTTCTGAATCTAGCAGATTGAATCCGGAAACCGTGAAAAAGGCGGATGCGATTGAAGAGTATGTTTCTGGATGTAAATGCGATTTAAGATACTGCTTTAGAGAAT
>CAVYIY010000001.1:0-41857 GCA_963768775.1 Methanomassiliicoccaceae archaeon | reverse complement strand
ATTCATCTCTGCGTCGCAAGGTCCAAGGGAATGGACCTTCTCCATCAGGGACAACGGGATAGGCCTGAACATGAAGTATGCGGACAAGATATTCCACATGTTCCAGCGCCTGCAGGGTATGGCAGAGTACCCAGGGACGGGAGTTGGCCTGGCCGTGACCAAGAAGATAATCGAGCATCATGGAGGAAGGATCTGGGTAGAATCCGAGGAAGGGAGGGGCGCGACCTTCTTCTTCACAATCCCGATCGCACCGGGATAGGAAGAATCGAAAAACGAATCTTGATCGAATGCTTTCGACGACGTCGCCTGTGGCGGTCGCCGTTCAATCCCGGTTTCAGTTCATTTATATATGGATTTCACCGAAACAACATAGAAGGTGGAACATGACCTCAGCGCAAGAAATGAACATGGAGAAGGTGAGCGGGTGCCGCAATCTTTCCCGTGCGACTTGGGCATTCGGCGCAATAGAACCCACAATATCCGATGTCGTTCGCGTCGACCTTCGTCATGTCTTGCCCTTTCCTCAACGACCCCACGATTTGAATAGGTTTCTCAGTCAATATCGACCGGCGTTCGTGCGCGGTGATTGCCCTTGAAATCTGATATTTATCGGTCGGATTATCGGGCTTGCTTATATATGAGTATATAAATAAGCCTTATAGGGTGTTCCTATTTCGAAATACAAGATCGAGAACGTAGTGGCTTCCACCTCCTTGGGAACTGAGCTTGACCTGCCGACCATAGCCATCTCCCTGGACGGCTCCGAGTATGAGCCGGAGCAGTTCCCCGGTCTCATCTACCGCTTGAAAGAGCCGAAGACCGCCACACTCCTGTTCCGCAGCGGAAAGGTCGTCTGCACCGGTGCAAAGAGCCTGGACCAGGTCAAGATGGCCATCGACAAGGTCACCAAGCAGATCGAGAAGGCGGGCATCCACCTCAAGACCGAACCGAAGATCGAGGTGCAGAACATCGTCGCCTCGTCCGACCTGGGG
Organism: Methanomassiliicoccaceae archaeon; assembly: GCA_963768775.1. Classification (GTDB taxonomy): domain Archaea; phylum Thermoplasmatota; class Thermoplasmata; order Methanomassiliicoccales; family UBA472; genus FEN-33. The sequence continues at coordinate 40,865 of CAVYIY010000001.1, read as the reverse complement.
CAGAACATCAACCTGAACGCCATCGCCATCACACTGGGCCTGGAGAGGGTGGAGTACGAGCCGGAGCAGTTCCCCGGCCTCGTCTACCGTCTGGACGTGCCGAAGGTCGTGCTACTGCTCTTCGGGTCGGGTAAGCTGGTCTGCACCGGTGCGCGAAAGCCGCAGGACGTCGAGGACGCGGTCGACAAGATCACCATAGAATTGCGCGCGGCCGGCCAGTTGCGCTGAACTGAACAAGAAGGCGGGACATCTCCGTTCGAAAGAAGAACATAATCACCGCCTTCCGTCCAAATCCCTTCATTTCCTCATATTCTGTTTTGAAACATCGGTCGATGCAAATGAAGTAGTAGAAGTTCTGGATGGGCGCTCTACGCAGTTGCCTTCCACACAACTCCATGACCTAGGCATCTCGAAGAAGCAACGAACTCGAATAATCCAGGAATAACCCGGGACGAGGAAGAATCGGATCTCTCGGATAAGAAGTCCCAGAGATACCGGCGCCAAGCATCAGAATTGAAGCTTGCCGTCCTTCATTATCTGCTTCCCGTCTATCCACATCGACGGCCTCTTCACCAAGCAGTCCTGGTGTATCAGTGCGTTGGCGTCGTTGTCATAGTTCATGCCGATTGCGAAGTGCACCGTGCCCCCGACCTTCTCGTCCTCCAGCATGTTCGCCGTCATCTTGGCGCTGTAGTTGATGCCCACGCCGAGCTCGCCCAGATGCCGGGCGTTCCTCTCCTCGGCCTTCAGCCCCCGTTCCCGTGCCATCTGCTCGCCCTTCTCGATCACCTTGAGCAGGTCCTTGGCCTCCTTACCCCCGCTCACCTTGCTCACGTATCCATCGGCGTAGACCACCTTGACCGGAGTCTTCGGAATCGCGGCCTTCGGGACCAGGTCGACCGTGCCGTCGAAGACGATCGTCCCCTGCGCGCTCCCCACCGCCGGCGAGATGTACGCCTCGCCGCAGGGAAGATTCCCGCCCTTCCCACCGGTGCGGAAGTCGCCGTCGTCGGCCTTGGCCTTGCGCCCCTGGATGGAGAAGGTGATGTCCGTTCCCGCTGGCGCCTTCACCTTCACCTGCTTCTTGCCGTCGAAGGCGGAGATCAGCTTTGCGGCGTTGGCCCTCATCTCCTCGTAATCTATCGGCACGCAGCGCTCGAACATGTCCACGGTGACGCTCGGCGACCAGAAGCCGCGCATGCTCCTATTGCCATCCATGAGCAGACGATAGATATGATCATGCTTCTTTCCGTCCTTGCCCACATATCCGATGTTCTGGCCATAGGGGTCCTTCCCCTGCTTCCCCGCCGTCAGGGCGAGGCAGATGTCCGGCTCCGATTTCATCGCTGCCAGCTGCGCCCTCTCCGCGAAATCGTAGATGGTCTTCATGGGCTGGACGACCATGACCGGCTTACCTCCCAGCTCCCGGGTCACCTCATACAGTTCCTTCGCGATCTGGAAGACGTCGCCTTCGAAGTTGGTAACGATCAATACTTCCTCACCATTCTTGAGGTCCAGCACTTCGGTCATGGCCACCCTGGCCGCCTGGTTCAATTTGGACATGTTCTCATCCTCGACACAAGCTCCGCAACCATGGCCCTGAACAATATATCCGCCTTCCGATGGTCGAAGAGGAATGCATTTTACCTTGCAGGTTGTTAAGTGATGCAATGGACAGATCGAGCATCCTCAAGGTCGGCTCCCCTGCGCCGGATTTCGAGCTTCCTCAGGAGAATGGGTCAACCGTCATGTTGCGGAAGCTGTTGAAGTCTGGGCCGGTCGTCCTGCTGTACATCCCCTCGGCCTGGGGCTTTGTCTGCTCGGTCGAGATGACGACCTTCCGGGAGAGGCACGCCGAGTTCGTCTCCGCTGGCGGACGACTGGTTGCCATTAACACACAATCATCGAGGACCAATGCCGTTTGGGCGGAGCATCTGCACCTGCCATTCCACATTTTGAGCGACTTCGATGGGAAGGTGAGCGAGCGCTATGGAGTCTTCCTAGGCGAGGAGAGCTATATGCCTAATGCCAGCAACCGGGCGATCTTCATAATCTCCAAGGACGGCAGGATCACTCATATCTGGGTGGCCGAGGACCCGTCGAACGAGCCGGACTACGACGTGGTGCTGCGGAAGCTGTGCGACACGGTCGAAGGGCGGCTATAGCCTAACCATCTCATACTGGTAAAAGGAATCGAAGCTCCATTTCCGCTCCACCGTCATGCTGGGGAAGAACCCAGGGATTTCCGAATCCTTGATCCTCTCCTCCACGGGCGGCCCGAAGCCGGTCGCCTTCTTCTGGAAGTCCACCAGGCTCAGCTTGCCACCGCCTCTCAAGGTCCGCTCCACCTCCGACGCCAGCTTCTCCCTGTCCTCCACCTCGTGGAAGACGTTGACCAGCAGCACCCGGTCCAGGCAGGCGCCGGAGAATGGCAGGTCTGGTAGCTCCGATTGCACCGGGAATATCTTCATGCGGGCGAGCTCGGAGGCGCCGGAGAGTAGCGCGTCCAGCATCTCCCTCTGCGAGTCGACGGCGATCAGGGCGCGGCAGCGCAGCGCTAAGGGGATGGACAAGTAGCCATTTCCGCAGCCCAGGTCCGCGCAGACCTCGTCGAGCGTCGGCGCTGCCCGTTTGAGTATCTCCTCGGCCGGCTGCCTTTGCTTCCTTTCCTCGTCCCTCAGCATGTCCTTGTTGTGCGCTTCAAAGCGGTGCGGCATCAATCCTCCCCCCTCAGCCTTGCCTTCTTGACCGTGAGCCGGCCGCCGTCGCGGGAGACGTCCTTCTCGGCCTCCACGATCTCGATGCAGGAATCGTGCATCGGCGAATCGATCACCAGAGTCTCGTATTCCCCTCCCTCCCCGGAGGGATTCACCCCCATGCTGGCAGATAGCTGCTCGAGGCGCGCGACCGCTTCGGCGTCGAGCGTCTGGCCCAGCCAATCATTGCCCAGGCCCTCGGCGGATACCGCAACAATCATCGACTCGATGCCCGCATCTATCATGTCCCGGAGGAGCATGCCCTGCTCCTTGCGCCACAAAGGGGAGAAGAGCCTGAGGCCGAGCTTCTCGCAGACGCCGTTGATGCGGTCCCATTGGTAGTCGGAGGCGATGGCGCCGCTGACCACACCGTCCACGTCCATGCCGGACAAGGCCTGCCGCAACGCCTCCAGGTCGCCTTCCTCCGACCCTTGGCTCGGCGTGCGCAGCAGCCGCTTCTGCATCGCCATCGCCTGCAATGGCAGCAGATTGAGGTTGGGGGTGTGGAACAGCCAGGAGTCCCTCTCCGCCGGGATCACGCTGACGAGCGTGTCGACCTGGTGCCCCTGCTGCTCCATCAGGTACATGGCGTAGGTGGAGTCCTTGCCGCCGGAGAACAGAGCGCACAGACGCATCGACATGGAAATGAAAGCAACCACTATTTTCATCTTGCTAGTGGGCAGGATTTTGTATGCGCATCCCGATGCTGGGGCGACATGTACTGCCCCAAGTGCGACAAGACCATCAAGCGCGAGCGCATCGCCGAGGTCAATCTTGCATTGAAAGAGAGGTTCAAGATCGACAACCTGGAGCAGGGGACTCTGCCCGGTCTGCGGCACCCGGCTCTTCGACCTGTCGAAGAAGGAGGCGAAGAAAGATGCGGATTGAGGAGATCACGACGAAGGATTTCGCCCAGCTGGTGAAGAAGGACCCAATCGTGTTCCTGCCGATAGGGGCGACGGAGGCGCACGGCATGCACCTGCCCCTGGGCACCGACAGCTATCAGCCGCAGTGGCTCTGCGATGCCCTAGCGCAGAAGCTGGGCGGCCTGGTGGCGCCGCTGCTGCCGTATGGTCAGCACAGCTCGACCCGCAACATGCCGGGGACGATCGCGCTCAGGTCGGAGACGCTGCGGGCGATCGTGACCGACATCATCGACTCGCTGGTGAGGCAGGGAGTGCGCAAGCTCGTCATCATCTCCGGCCACGCGGGCTCGGTGCACATGGCGGCGGTCAGAGAGGCGGCGGAGGCGGCGAGCGTCCGCTACGAGCAGCTCAAGCTGATGTTCCTCACCGACTACGACATCGCCTACAAGTTCCCCCTGCCCGACTCCAACTATCGGGACGGCCATGGGGGCATGATCGAGACCTCGCGCATCCTGGCATTGAGGCCGGAGCTGGTGGGCAAGAAGCGCCCCCGGGGCCGGTTCGAGGACAAGCGCTTCATGATCGTCGGCGAACCCCGAGGTCTGCTATCCCGAGGGCATGGTCGGCGACGCCGCCAAGGCGACCGCCGACGCTGGGCAACAAGATCAACGAATTCATCTTCGAGGAGATGGTGCGTCTCATCAAGCTCAACTTCGAGGTGTGAACGTGGACAAGAAGAAGGCAGCGGCCGAAAGGGCGGTGGAGTTCGTCCAGAACGGCATGATCGTCGGACTGGGGACCGGTTCCACGGCCGTACTACGCCATCGAAGCACTCGGACAGAACGGTCAAGGAGGGCTGGAGATCGCGGGCGTCGCCACGTCGAAGGCACGGAGGAGCTGGCGAAGAAGTTCGGCATGCCACTGGTCCCGCTCGACGATGTGAAGCTCATAGATGTCACCATCGACGGCGCGGACGAGGTGGACCCAAGCTTCAACCTGATCAAGGGGATGGGGGGAGCGCTGCTCCGCGAGAAGATGGTCGCCTTCGCCTCGCTGGAGGAGATCATCGTCGTCGACGACTCCAAGCTCGTCGATGAGCTGGGCACCCGCTCGCCCCTGCCGATCGAGGTCGCACGCTTCGGCCACAAGCTGACGAAGCAGGCGCTCGAAGGCCTGGGCTGCAAAGCTCGGCTCATGGGTGGGGATAAGCCGTTCATGACGGACAACGGCAACCTGATCTACGAATGCCGGTTCGAGCGCATCGAGGATCCAGAGTCCCTCGAGATAGAGATCCACTTGATCCCGGGCGTGGTCGAGAGCGGTCTGTTCATCGACCTGGCGACGAAAGTGATCATCGGCCAGGAGAACGGGACGCAGCTGCGGCAGAAGTATTAGCTGAGGATCGCCTGCTTGAGAAGCGCGATGTTCGCTTCGATCCGTTCCATGCGCTTGCGCTCCTCCTTTTCCAGAGCCTCGATGATCTTGTCGAATGGTATGGAGAGCTTGTAGGCATGGACCGGACGGCCCTTGCCCTCCTTCTTGATGTCCCGCTTCATCACCCACTTCCTGCGCCTTAGCTCCTGCATTGCGATGGACACCTCCGGCTGCCTCAGGGCCGTGGAGATCTCGATCTCGACAGAGGTGGTCTCTTCCTTCTTCCGGAGGAACACCAGGGTCTTTGCGACGTTCTTCGGCATACCGGTGTTCATGAGCAGATCGACTAAGGCCTCATCCTTCTTACTGAAGCCCCTCTCACCCATATTTTTCACCATTCCGAATATTATTCATTCCATATTTACCCTTTTCTATATAAACCTTTTTTTCTATATCTGGCTCATTATCTGGACGGTCCACAATTCTCAACTGGAAAATGCACTCCTTTCGTACGGGACCGGTGGCCACTTGCCCACTTTTGTATTCTGTTCCTGACTGCCGATATCCTCCCATTCCGCAGGCAATGACCGATAAAGATTGCTAGTCGCCGTTGACCAATAATCGTTTCAAAGGACCGCCAAGGAACAAGAATATTCTGATTGAATAGTGCAATCCGAACCTCACCGAATCAAGACGAATCCATAGAACGTCACCTGATTCAGATGTCAAGTGAGTTCAAACAAGAAGGTGAGTCGAAGAGAAGAGTAAGTTGCAGAAAGAAAAAGGCAAGCGTTTGGGGCTATATCTCCCATAAAAAGACAGGTAAGGGTTTGGAATTAATCCTGGCCATCGAGGAGCTTTAGCGGCGGATTTCCTGGGAAGCGTTTGGCTTATATATCGAATGCGTATTAGGGCACCTTGCTTCCAAGGGTGATAAAATGAAAATGCCCAGGAACATTAAGACTTACTGTCCCTATTGCAAGAATCACACCGACCACGAGGTAGAAAGGGTCAAGAAGAAGAAGGCCAGCGAACTCAAGTGGGGTCAGAGGAGATTCAGGAGGGCAACGTCTGGATATGGAGGTTTCCCACAGGCCGAAGCCGGAAGGCAGGGAGAAGCCGACCAAGAGGATCGCTCTGAGATACCGCTGCAAGAAATGCAAGAAGGCCCACCAGAAGCGCTGCTTCAGGGCCAAGAAATTCGAGCTCACGGAGTGATCCAGATGGTACACACGACAAACTTCGTAAAAGTAAAGTGCGCTGATTGCGGCAACGAGCAGATCGCGTTCAAGAAGCCGGCCATGCCACGTCGACCTGCCACGTCTGCGGCTCGACCTTGATCAAACCCCGCGGAGGCGTGGGGGAGATGAAGGGACAGCTGCTAGAGGTGGTCGATTAATGCCAAAGGCCAGCGAGTTTCCTGAGGAAGGCGAACTCGTTGTCTGCACAGTCCAGAACGTAAAGAACTTTGGCGCCTTCGTCACGCTTGACGAATATGGGAACAAGGAAGGTTTCATCCACGTTAGGGATGTCGCCACGGGCTGGGTAAAGTACATCAGGGACTACGTTCAGCGAAGGACAGAAGATCGTCTGCAAGGTCCTTGGCGTCGACTCATCAAAGGGTCATATCGACCTTTCCCTGAAATCTGTCAACGAACACCAGCGCCGCGAGAAGATCCAACAGTGGAAGAATGAAAACAAGGCTGAGAAGCTGATGGAGATCGTCGCCGAACGGTTGGGAATCGACCGTGGAAGAGACGCTACGACGAGCTTCGGAGTATGACTTGATCGACAAGTTCGGCATCGCTGTACGCCGCTTTCGAGGCATGCGCGGCCATCGCCGATGCGCTGGAAGAGGACGGATTCGAAGGCGATTGGACCACGGTCTTCGCCGAGGTGGCCAAGGAGAATGTCACCCCACCATACGTGCAGATCTCCGGCTATCTGGAACTGAAATGCCCCACAGCCGGATGGTGTGGACAAGATCAGGGAAGCGCTCCTGGCAGGGACTGGCAGCCGGCGAAGGACCGCGATCAAGATCCAGTACATCGGGGCACCGAAATACCGCATAGTGCTCGCCGCGCCAGACTACAAGTCCGCCGAGGAGGAGATGAAGGAGATCACCGCCCAGATCGTCGATCTCCAGATCAAGGCCAATCGGCGGAGAGGGCGAGCTTCCACCGCGAGGCTAAGTGAAGTCCTTCGAGTGATGAGGCAACATCTTATTGTTGAGCTACCATTCGGATTTGGCGAAAGGTTAAGAATGAAAACGTCGCTAAGAAAATGCCCAAGCTGTGAAGAATACACGCTGGGCGACGTTGCCCGAAATGCGGGGCGACGACGGACGTGCCCATACCCCCACGTTACTCACCTGAGGACAAGTACGGGAAATACAGACGAGAATGAAGAAAGAGCAAGGTGATGCAAATGGACAACATCAAGATGATTCCATGGAAGATGCCGGAGCTGAAGTCGCCCGTCCTCGTCGAAGGCCTGCCGGGCGTCGGCAACGTGGGCAAGCTGGCCGCCGAGCATCTGCTGGAGCAGCTGAAGGCCACGAAGTTCGCCGACATCTATTCCAAATTCTTCCCGCCGCAGGTGCTGTTGGACGACGATGGCGTCATCCGGCTGGTCAACAACGAGCTGTACTACTCCAAGGGGAGAGGAAAGCGGCCGGACATCATCATCCTGATCGGCGACTACCAGGGCTTGACGCCAGAGGGACAGTACGAGCTCTCAGATCACATCCTGCAACTGTCGAAGAACATGGAACGTCAAGCGGATCTTCACCCTGGGCGGTTACGGCATCGGCAAGATGATCGAGAAGCCGCGCGTCCTCGGAGCTGCGACCGACAAGGAGCTGGTCGAGGAGATGAAGGAGAAGGGAGTCATCTTCTCCAAGGGCGAGCCGGGAAGCGGCATCGTCGGAGCGAGCGGCCTGCTGCTGGGACTGGGCAAGATCGACGGGATGCAAGGCCGTCTGCCTCATGGGCGAGACGTCTGGCTACTTCGTCGACCCGAAGGGGGCCGAGGCGGTCCTACGCGTACTGGCGGGCATCCTGAACGTCGAGATCGATTTCAGCGAATTGGAGAACAAGGCCGAGCAGATCGACATGATCACCTCAAAGCTGAAGGAGATCGAGCAGCCGCCGGAGCCGAGGCGCGAAGACCTGGGCTACATTGGTTGAGTGGTTTCGGGTTGAAACCGCAAAAAACCTTTTCATTACCTTCTCCAAAGCGATTTCCTGTCAGACGGATTGCAGGCTCTCGGGATCCGCATCGGATGGCCATCAATGATCCGGAATTATCTGGCATGTGCAATGAAGCGCAAAACGTATCATATCGCCAAGGAGAGCCCTGGCTCAAGAAAAGAAAAAAAAGGGGGGAGGTAATCGTGAACCTCGGATCCTCTGAATGATAAGAGAAAGTGCATCCCATCCCTTCCTCTCAGACTACTTCCGAAGATATTGCTGCTCGAATGCCTCCATCTCAGCGAGGGTCCTTTCCGCCTCTTCCATCTTCTTGACCTTGTCCATGACAATGTCGACCCTATTGTAGATGAAGTCGCGGATAGCTGCCCTGATCGCTTCCGACCGAGAGGGAAAGTCATCGCACTTCACCAGGAAGTCCAATGCCCTGACATACCTCTCAGGTAGGCGAAGGGTTACCTTCTCCAGCTCGGTTTCCTCCATCCTCGCACCAGGAGACATGGGGAGGTCGCTTCGACCTCCTTTGTCGGACAAATGATATAATGTGAACCATATATAATATTTTCGTATTGGGTCACATTTATCATTCGTCAAAGAATGAGGGTACACCTTCCATTCCAGCTATTGAATGAGGCAATAAAAGTACCGCTCTGAGAACAAATCTTCAAATACGGTTCCTGTAATTTGGTTGACACCCGACTTAGCTCAGTCTGGTTAGAGCGGCTGACTGTAGTAGGTTGCCGGCATGCCGGTTTCCAGCCGTTATCAGCAGGCGCCCGGTTCAAATCCGGGAGTCGGGACCATTCCATCTTATCTGGCCAAGAGCTGCGCTGGCATCTTAACTGACATGTATTGCTAGCAGACGTTGTACTTGCACCGACATCAGAACAACCACATTTCTAACGAGTTCATGCAGTCAATGTGGGGGATGCGGGGCAGTCGTCAGTGTCGGTTCAATACTATTATAATTGAGCCCCATACCACTCTCGCGTTCGAGTTGAAGTCCAATTATGAGGCAAATCGATCTCAGAATACTGGTGGCAATAGGAAGAGCGGAGCGGCAAGCCGCGCTGGCGAATCTGATAAAGAAATCTGTGCATCCGAAATTGCACGCGACCTACGTGGACTCGCTCGCCGCGGCCAATGCCCAGCTGGATAAAAGCCCATTCGATGCGATATTGCTGGAACTTGACCTGCCAGATAGCAAGGGAATGGACACGCTGATCAAGATCCAAGAGAAAGCCCCCCGAATGGCGATGATCGTCCTCGCCGACAACGTCGACGATGCCACGATGGACCAGGCGAGCAGCATCGGGGCCCAGAACTTCCTGGTCTTGGGCCATTACGACGACTTCTCGCTCTCGAAGATCATACTGTGCAGCATCGAGAAGAAGAACACGGAAGAGATAAACAAGACCCTGAAGGTGGTCAACAGCATCTTGCGCCATGACATCCTCAACAACTTCACGGTGATCAGCGGCTCGCTCGAGATCTTCAAGATGAAGAAGGACGAGAAGTTCCTCAACAGCGCCATGAATGGCGTGGAGCGCTCCATCGACCTGATCAAGAAGATGAAGGAGGTCGAGAAGGTCATCTCCCCCAACGAGATGAAGAAGATGAACTTGCGGGAGCTGATCGATGACGTGATCAACAGGTACCCGCAGGACAAGATCCATTTCACTGTCGAAGGCGAGGGAATGGCGTTCGCCGATGATGCCTTGATCTCGGTCTTCGAGAACATCATCAATAATGCGATAATCCATTCTGGAACGGATGTCGTCAAGGTGTCCATCCGGCCCACGCCCACCGATCCCGACCTAGTAGAGATTCGCTTCGCCGACCAGGGGGTTGGGATACCGAACGAGATAAGGTCGAAGATCTTCCATGAGGGCTTCCGGTATGGCAAGAGCGGCCAATCCGGCCTCGGGCTCTACATCGTGAAGAAGGTCCTTGAGCGATACGGGGCGACGATCTCGGTGGAAGATAACAAGCCGAAGGGCAGCGTCTTCGTGATCGTCATCAAATCGAGCTAAGGCATGCTTTCAAGTCAAGCAGCCTGGACATCGCGTTCTTCGACTCCTCCAGCACTTCCGCTTCGTCGAGGGATAGCACCTTTCGGTCGAGCATCAGCGGCTTGCCGGCGCATATGACGCTTTTCACGTTGCCAGCATTGACGCAGTAGACGATGCTGGCCACCAAGCTCTCTGCCCTCAAGGGCCAGATGTTGGCGCTCCTCCCCTCGATGATGACCAGGTCCGCCCGCTTTCCGACTTCGATGGAACCGATTTCTTTCTCCAGGCCAACGGCGCGCGCCCCTCCCAGCGTGGCGAAGTCGAGCGCTTGCTGCGCCGTGACCACCGTCGGGTCCCAGCGGTTCGCCTTCTGCAGCAGCGCCAGCGTCTTCATCTCCCCCAGCATGTCCAGGCTGTTGTTTGTGGTCGAGCCGTCGGTGCCGATGGAGACGTTCACCCCTGCCTTCTGCATCTCCGGTATTGGGGCGACTCCCCCAGTCGCCAGCTTCATGTTAGAGACCGGGCAGGTGGCGACCGAGCAGCCGGATCGCGCCAGATCGTTAATCTCGTTGATGGTGAGCCAGGCGGCATGGGCGGCCAGGCAGTTCTTGCCCAGGAAGCCGATTTCCTGCAGCCAGTCTGCCGGGCGGCGTTGATACCGCTTCTTGTGGTCGTAGACCTCCTTCCTCGTCTCCGACAGATGGAAATGCATCAGCATGCCGGTCCGGTCAGCGAGCTCCTTCGCCCCCAGGAAGGTCTCCTTCGAGCAGACGTAGACGCCCTGCAGCCCGATCCCGGGGATGATCATCTCGTTCCCCTGGTGGCTGGAATGGAACCTCTGGCAGTTCTCCAATGGCACGCCTTTCTGCGTGGTGTACTGCTGATCGAGAACCGCCCAGCACAGGACCCCTCTCAGCCCCGCTTCTGCAGTGGCCCTGGCAATGGCATCCTCAGCGTAGTACATGTCGACGAAAGTGGTTGTCCCCCCGCGGATCATCTCCAGGCAGCCCAGGCGCGCGCCGGCGTGAACGTCCTGGTCGGTGCGCTTGGCGTCGATGGCGAAGCTTCTTTCGAGAAATTCATTGAAGGGAAGGTCGTCCGCCACTCCCTTCATCACCGTCATGGCGACGTGGGTGTGGGCGTTCACCAGACCGGGCATTATTATGTCGCCCCGGGCATCGATAACCTCGTCCGCGGAATCGCCAATCTCGCCGATTGCGGCTATCCTCCCGCCCTCGATGAGGACATCGCCTTTGATGATCTGTCTTGCCTCGTTCTGGGTGACGATCTGTGCTCCTCGGACCAGAATGCTCTTCATAAGAACGGCTGCACATTCTACTGGGGCATTATCAATCTTTCCAGCTTGGCCAATGGCAAGGATTATGCTGAGAGAAGCGGTGCAACTCCGGGTTACGGGGATTGCGGGACATGGTCAGGATAACGTTCCTGGGAACGGGCGGGGGCAGGTTCGCCACCGTCTACCAGATCAGGCACACCGGCGGGATATACATCGAGGCGGGAGCGAAGGTCCAACTCGACCCGGGGCCGGGGGCGGTGGTCAATCTCAATCGACTAGGAATCGACCCGGCAAGCACGGATGGCATCCTCATCTCCCACTGCCACCCCGATCACTATTCCGATGCGGAAGTGCTCATCGAAGGAATGACCCGCTGCAATTTCAGCCAGCGCGGCATCGTGGCCGGGAGCCGGAGCGCCATCGAAGGCGCGAAGGATCATGGACCGGCGATATCCTCGTATCACAAGCGCATCGTCTCCGAATGCCTCTCTCTTTCGCCAGGGGAGCGATTCAAGGTCGGACCGCTCGAAATCCATACGACCCCCACTTCCCATTCCGACTCCGACGGTATTGGCTTTCGCTTCCTCACCAACGATGGCGTCATCTCCTACGTGAGCGACAGCGAGCTGGTCAACGACGTGGTCGAGGCGCACAGAGGTGCGAGGATGCTGATCATGTGCGTCACCAGACCTTTGGGAACGAGGGTCAGGTATCACATGAGCACCGAGGATGCGGCGACGCTGACGAGCGAGATCAGGCCCGAGCTGGCCGTCCTGACCCATTTCGGCAGCAAGTTCGTTCACGAGGGAGCGGAGAAGCAAGCGAAATACGTTCAGGAGGAGAGCGGCATTCGGACCATTGCCGCGGCGGATTTCATGCGCCTGACCATGCTCAAGCAGATCCGAAAGAGCGTGGCCCAAATGGTAAGATAAGAGTTGGGAAGACGCGACCGCTGTCGATTGGTCCAATGCGGGAGTCTATTCGGTGCCGATAGCATCGGGCCAGATATCATGAGGCGGGAACACAATGCTAGCGAAGGATGCTATCGTCCAGGTCTTTAACACCATATCATGATTCATATCAATCCCCTATGAGTTATGGGTGCAGCTTTCGGGAATCTCAATCCCATCCTCCTGCGACAACGGAGTCCAAGCCAGCGTCCTCGGAGAATCCTGAGATTCGCTAATAATGTGAAATCCCCTGAATTTTCCTGATAGAAATTTTGCAAATCATTTAATACTAGTTCTAAGGTGAGAGAATCTAGGTGTCTGAGGTCGGTGGCTTAATTTTCCTCCTAAGCATCAGTTTTGAATCCCCACCACACCGGCCTTAGACACCTATTCCCCGATATTTCTTCGAACCATGAATCGATTACATAAGTATTATGTTCATAACGACTGAATGGGGAAAGCGTGGAGTTGAAAGACAAGGTCCTGAGCAAGGTCTATCCCAAACCGGTACGAGCAGGCCTACGTGCGCAAGGTCACCGACAAAGCGGTCAGGCTCGTCACCGAGCAAGCGAACAAAATCCGTCCTGGCTTGACAGTAATGGTCGTCGGCTCTGTCGCGAAGGACACCTATGTCTATCCACCCGACATCGACATTTTCATTCTATTCCCGAAAGAGACCTTGCGAGAGGATCTGGCCAAGCAAGGGCTGCAGATCGGAAGGGCGGTGGTCAAGGATGCTGAGGAGAGGTATGCCGAGCACCCCTACGTCCACGGACGCGTCGATGGCCTGGAGGTCGACATCGTCCCCTGCTTCAAGGTGGACAGCCCAGCGGGGCTGAAATCAGCTGTGGACCGGACACCTTTCCACACGAGGTACGTGCTGCAGCATATCACCGGACGGCAGAAGAACGAAGTGCGGATGCTGAAGCAGTTCATGACCGGCATCGGCATTTATGGAGCAGAGGCCAGGATCCAGGGATTCTCGGGATACCTGGTCGAACTGCTGATCTCTGAAGTACGGCACGTTCGAGGATGTCGTGCGAACCGCCCAGGAGTGGGGACGGGGCACGACGCTGTGGCTAGGAGAGCAGCGGGGCAGGACGACGTTCGACACGCCTCTGGTGTTCTACGATCCAGTGGACGAGAACCGGAATGTCGCGTCTGCTTTATCCGAGGATTCCTTTGCCACATTCCTCAGGGCGAGCGATGACTACCTGACCTCGCCGCAGGAGAGCTTCTTCTTTCCCATCCCTCAGAAGGTCTGGAGCATCAAGGCGATACGCACCGAAATCAAGGAAAGGGGCTCTCGGCTCTTGGTCGTCAGCCTGGATCGGCCCGAGATGACCGAGGACAACCTTTACCCCCAGCTCCGCCGCACGCTGGACGGCTTGCGCAGGCTATTGGAGAGCTGGGCGTTCGTCATCGTTGACGGAGTTTATTCGGTCAAAGACGAAGAGGTCGTCTTCAGCTTCGAGCTTCTCAATGATGAGTTGCCTCAGATGCGACTCCATAAGGGTCCACCGGTATGGACCGAGAACGCGCAACGGTTCATTGAGAAATGGCAGGACAGGAGCTACGGCGCGTTGTTCATAGAGAACGGATGCTGGGTCGCAAAGGTCCCTCGCACCTACCGCACCGCGGCGGAGGTAATAGAGAAGGAGATCAAAGGGGCGGCGTTGGGAAGCGACCTCCGATCCTTGTCCGGGCTGAAGATAAGGAGCCATCGCGAGGCGCTCAGAGCCGAGCTCAAAGCTGACCTTACTGGCCTGCTCGATAAGACCCCGCCCTGGAAGCGCTAAGCCGGCGGGTTGATCGTGAAGGAGTCGGACACCGTGGTTAGATGGCCGACCCTGTCGGTTACTCTAATACTATAGATGTACGACGCGACCGCCCCAGTGGTGTACGTCGAGATGCGATCGTAGACGCCTTTGACCGCCATCGCATTCATCGGGACGAAATTATCCGGGTTGCCAGAAAGATGCACGCTGATGCTGACGCTATTCACGGCGTCATTGTCGCGAACGGTTATGGTGATGTTCACTTGGTTCCCAGAATAGATGGGCGTGGCCCCATCGCTCACGTATTTTGTCCATCCAGAGCCGGAATTGAAGTAGATCGCCCTGCTAGTTATCTCCGGCGGTATCTGATCGCTGAAGGGAGGATTGAGCATGACGATCCATATCCCTAGGCTCAGCAGGAATATGATCGCGATATTGCCCACTAGGGTCTTCTTGTCGACCCCCTGGGAATCGATCCTCAGAATTGGGATTAGATATTTCAGGCTCACTGCGCAGGCGATGATGACCACTGCACCGAGCAGGATGGAAATTCCCGTCAAGGCGAATGCCAGCACACCTGCCAGTATCCCGAGGAAAGTGGCCACTATCAAGGATTTGGTTCCTTTGATGTCCTTCTCGAGAAAGGCCTTCTCATCGAAGTCAGGAGGAACGAACTCGTACTTCGGCTCCTCGACCTCGTCCTTTCTCTTCTTGCGGGCCATGCTCACCCGTTAAGTGAGGGGCACATTTAAACCTTTTTCACGATTCTTAAGGTGAGCTCAGGACTGGATTCTCCGTATCTCGCGAGCGTCGTTAGACTGCCTGCAAGGCGACGATTGATTTGCCTTCCCGCGAACTTGATTTCCCGAGAAATACGGGGTACTTTCGTCCATCTCTATGGCACGTTTATAAGCCCCGTATCGATAGAGAAAGGCAGGTGCATCAATGGCAGAGAAGGAAATAGAAGAGTTGCCTGGAGTAGGACCCGCAACTGCAGAGAAGCTACGTGATGCCGGTTACACTGATCTGATGTCGATCGCGGTCGAATCCCCGAAGAACCTAGCGGAAACATGCGAGATCGGGGAGGCGGCCGCGGCGAAGATTATCGCGGCGGCCAAGGAAGCCGCCGATGTCGGTGGCTTCGAACCCGGTGACGTGATCCTGGAAAGACGGCAGAACATGAAGAAGCTGACCTCCTGCTCGAAGGCTTTCGACGAGCTGATGGGCGGCGGCTTCGAGACGCAGGCCATCACCGAGTTCTTCGGCGAGTTCGGAAGCGGGAAGACCCAGATCTGCTTCCAGCTGGCCGTCAACGCCGGCCTGCCCGTACGAACGGGGAGGACTGGACGGAGAGGTCATCGTCATCGATACCGAGAACACGTTCAGACCGGAACGAATCGTCTCAGATTGCGAGGGCGATGGATGTGGACCCGATCGAGGCCCTGCATAAGATCCATGTCGCACGGGCGTTCAACTCATCCCACCAGATGCTACTGGTCGAGAAGGCCATGGAGATGTCCCACACCATCCCGGTCAGGCTCCTCATAGTCGACTCGTTGACCGCCCACTTCCGTGCCGAGTACGTTGGCAGAGGCGCTTTGGCCGAGAGGCAGCAATTGCTGAACAAGCACCTGCACGATCTGCTTGAGATTCGGGGATCTGACCAATTCGGTCGTGGCCGTCACCAACCAGGTGTCGGCCAAGCCAGACGCGTTCTTCGGCGACCCGACCCGTCCAATCGGAGGACATATCGTCGGGCATGCGGCCACCTACCGCCTGTACCTGCGCAAGAGCAAGGGCGGAAAGCGCATCGCACGACTGATCGACTCCCCCAACCTGCCCGAGGCCGAAGCGGTGTTCTCGCGTGTCAGAAGAAGGCATAAGGGACTGAGTGCTATCGCTGAGCGTTCAAAATGGAGCGTCGACCGTACCTGTTCGAGCTGAGCGGTGAGCATCCCAGCCTTCCGGAAGCGGAGGTGCGGGCAACCGTGCAAGCGGAGGTTCGAGCCCCATCGTCCTTCGACTCTGGACCGGGGTATGTGCTCTCGGAGCTGAGCGGAATGCGAAATGGAGCGCGTGGCCGAGCGCCTGGCCCTCACTCACCGGGTCGGTTCGTATCATGGCAGTTGCAACCTCGACGAGTTGACTGCGTTCGCCTCCTCGCTCGAACTGCCAGAGGGCAGCATCAGCATCAGGGTGAAACGACTACCGTGGACGCGGGGAGCCGGAACTAGCCAACGTCATCATCCGGAAGGCGGGAGAGGTGCTTTCCGCGCAGAGGAAGATCGACCTGCAGACCCCCGACCTGAGACTCGAGAATCCTGCTCGCCGACAGGCTGCACTTCTTCTTGGAGGAGCGGGAGATCGACAAGGACCAGTATGAAATGAGGCACGTCAGGAGCCGCCCCTATTTCTCGCCGGTCTCGCTCCATCCCCGCTACGCCAGAGCGCTGGTCAATCTCACCCGGGTGCGCAGAGGACAGACGCTCCTGGACCCGTTCTGCGGCACCGGTGGCATCCTCCTCGAGGCGTCGCTGGTCGGGGCGAAGACCTTGGGATCGGACATCTCCCCGGAGATGATCGAGGGATGCGCCGAGAACCTGAGGCACTTCGATGTGGCCTTCGAGCGGCTGGAGGTCGCCGACATCGGGGACCTGCGATGAGGTCTTCGGAGACAGTGGATGCGGTCGCGACAGACCCTCCCTATGGAAGGAGCGCCTCGACGCGCAAGGAGCCGGTCGAGGAGCTTCATGAGAGAGCCCTCGTCAAGCATTGCTGGCATCCTGTCACCAGGCGCCAGGGCGGGTGTGGTCTTCCCCAAGATGGTGAAGCATCCCGCCTCAGTGTTACTGGAAGAAAGGCATTCGCAGAGGGTGCACCGCTCGTTGACCAGGGAGTACTGCGTCTTCAAGCGACGGTGATGGTGAACTGCCTGCTCACGTCGGTGTCGGAGGTCGTGCCCTGCAATACGATGACCTTGGTGCTGGGAGGCTCGCCCGAAGGCACCGCGATGCGCATCGCCACCTGCGTATGGTTGCCGTAAGGGACGCTGACGATAAGCGTGCTCGTCGCCCCGCTGGCATTCTGGTCTATCGGATAGATCACCGCGCTCCAGTTCGCCGGCATCTGATGGACATCCAGCTGGACCGTGATGTTGACCGTCCCGGTGTTCGTTGACGTTGAAATAGAAGAGCGCCATGGAGCCAGCGGCGACGGTCGTGTTGTTCTCGCTCACCAGGTCGATCTCGAAGGTGTTGGTCACCGGCACATCGGACAGCGGGACCAGCACGAAGCTCCCCACTAGGAGCACGAGTGCCAGGACCCCCACGCCGACACGTTTGCTGTCGAGACGCGAAACGTCGTTCAGCGGAGCCGGATGCTTCACCCCCAGGAAGACGATCAAAATGGCGAACAGGAACCAGCCTGAGTAGAATATTCCCATCACGAACAGGGCCATTATGGTGGCGATGCTCAGGTACATTGACTTGTCGCCGAGCAGTCCCCGGGCGATATGTCCCCCGTCCAATTGCCCTGCCGGTAGCAGATTGATGGCGGTAACGAAGAAGCCGACCCAGGCGGCGAACGCCGTGGGGTGGATGAATACTCCGTCGGGCGAGGGGATGAGGAACGACATGAGGCCGTAGATGAGAGGGTTGCTGATCGCGGTCTGCCCTCCGGGCGGGATGCCGGGATGGGGAATTCCCTGCGCGTTGAGCATCAGACCGATGATCGCCACGGGGATGGTAACCAACAAACCGCCCAACGGACCGGCGAAGCCGATGTCGACCAAGGCCTTTTTGTTCGGCATCGGGTCGCGCATGGATATGAACGCGCCGAACGTGCCCAGAGGCGGGATGGAAGGGATGAAGTAAGGGAGAGAGGCGTCGATGCCGTAGCGCCGGGACATGAGATAATGGGAAAGCTCGTGCACTCCCAGGATTGTTAGGAGCGGGAGGGCGAAGAACAAGGAGCCGTAGAGGAAATTGTCCGCGGTCATCAGATTGTCGCTGAAATTGTATCCGGCCCAAAGGAAGGCGCCGGCGAAAATGGTCGTCCCCGCAGTGATTACCAGCAGCACCAGATTGATCCAGGGTCGGCGGGTCACCGCTGCCGGCTTCCTGACCACCGAGATCTGGTACTCCCCGCCCACGTATTCCAGGATCGGGATGTAGCCCTTCGAGGCCATCTCCTTCCGCAGCTCCTCGAAGTGTGTCTCCAGGACGCTCTTGTCCGGAGTGATGAACATGGAGACCGATTCGTAGCTGGCCCGCACATCGTAAATGATGAAGTGCTTCGCCACCGCCGACCGGATCGATTCAACCTCAGCAGCTTGGTCCATAGGGGTATCGCCCCTATCAAGAACGCTACTATATAGATTTGCCCGAAATAGACTCAATTCGCGCACACTGGATGCGACCGCGATGCCTAGCAAAAGTCTAAGAATGCCCAATAGAATCTGCCGCCGTGAACCAGTACCTCCAGTTGCTCAGAATGGGTAACTGCATCATGGGCGTCGTGGGACTGCTACTCGGGGCGCTCATCGCCGCCGGGCCGTCCCTTCTTGATTCCTGGGCGATGCTCGCCATCGGCTCGGCGGTGGTCTTCGCCTTCGTGGCCGGCGGAAACTCGCTGAACGACTACTACGACCGCGAGGTCGACAAGGTGGCTCATCCGGAGAGGCCCATACCGTCCGGCCGCATGAAGCCGAAGACGGCACTGTGCCTCTCCATCTCGGCATTCGTCATCTCCGTCTTCCTTGCGATCTTCCTGAACCTGACCTCGATGGCGATCGTCGTCTCGGCCGTCCTCGTCATGCTGGCATACGAGATGTCCACGAAGAAGGCAGGCCTAACCGGCAACCTTTCGATAGCCTGGCTGACCGGGGCGCTGTTCCTCCTGGGCGGGGCGGTGGTGGAGCACGTCGATCAGGTAGTCGTCATCGCCGCCATGGCCTTCCTCGCCACTCTGGGGCGGGAGATCGTGAAGGACATCCAGGACATGGAGGCCGACTTCGACCGCCTCACCCTTCCCAAGCGCATCGGCAAGAGGAATGCGGGCATCATCGGCAGCCTGGCGTTCCTGAGCGCGGTGGCCTTGAGCCCGCTACCTTACCTGACAGGATTCCTGGGCTGGCCTTACCTAGCGGTGGTAATGGCGGCGGATGCAATCTTTATATACTGTGCCATTGTTCATTTTCGAAGTCCGAAGCAGGGGCAATACTGGGCGAAGATCGGAATGATTGTTGCGCTTGTCGCTTTCCTCGTGGGAGGAATCCTGTGAAAGTCAAGGATTACATATTGGAGCGGGTCAGAGCCAAGCGGACCATGCACATGACCCTGATCGACCCGGCCAAGCAGAGCTACGACAAGGCGGCCGAGATCGCTTCCTGCGCCGAGAGACTGGGCACCGACGCCATCATGGTGGGCGGCTCCACCGACGTCACCCAGGAGAATCTGGACAACACGGTCCTGGCGATCAAGAAGGTGGCGAAGGTCCCGGTCATCTACTTCCCGTCCGGCGCCCATGCCATCGCCCGCAACGCCGATGCCATCTATTTCATGAGCATGCTCAACTCCCGCAACCGCAAGAACATCATCGGGGAACAAGTGATGGCCGCTCCGATCATCGCCAAACTGGGCCTGGAGACCATCTCCATGGGCTACATGATCGTCGAGCCGGGCATGAAGGTGGGGGAGGTCGGCGAGGCCGACCTGATCAAGCGCGACGACGCCGCGACCGCCGTCGCCTATGGGCTGGCGGCGCAGTTCCTCGGCATGGACATCATCTACTTCGAAGCGGGAAGCGGCGCCCCGGAGCCATTGACTCCAGAGATGATCGCTTCGGTCAAGAGCAGGGTGAAGATCCCGGTGATCATCGGCGGAGGGATAAGGACGCCCGAGCAGGCGATCATGGTCAAGAAGGCAGGGGCGGACATCATCGTCACCGGTACGATCGTGGAGAACGGCGGCTACATGGCTCGCTTGGAGAGCATGATCAAAGCCGTGAAGGGCTAGAAGGATCAGCGGACCATTCTGACCAGCATCTCGTGGATGCGGGTATCCGAGGACAGCTCTGGATGGAAGGAGAGCGCCAACAGGTTCTCCTGTTTGGCCATGACGATGCAGTTCTCATACCGCGCCATCTCCTGGCACCTGCCCCATACCCGCGTTATCAGCGGCGCGCGGATGAAGATCGCCGGGAACGGGCCATCCATCCCCTTGATCTTCAGCTCCGCCTCGAACGACTCCCTTTGCCGCCCGAAGGCGTTGCGGTCGACCGCCATGTCCATCAGATCGAGGAGCTTGGTGTCGGTCTTCTCCACCTGGCCGTCCCCCTCCTTTGCCAAGAGCACCAGTCCGGCGCAGGTCCCCAGGATGGGGATGCCTTCGCCGGCCATTTGCACGATGCGCTCGTGCAGCCCGAAACGGACCAGCAGCCGGGAGATGGTGGTCGATTCCCCCCCAGGGATGATTATCGCATCCACCTGGTCCAGCTGCTCCGCCCTTCGCACCGCGTGGACCGTGCCCTTCATCCCGGTGTTCGCCAGAGCCCGCTCTGTCGCCCGGATGTGCTCTGGAAATGCCCCTTGGACCGAGATGACACCTATCTTCATCTGGGCCTCTACAATTTGAGCGCGCAACTAATACTTTTCGGAAAATCGATTAATGATTCGAGGACAGTTCTTGCTTCTAACCTTTCAATGGAAAAGAACTAGCACCAGTAATCAGTGGATCATTGACATTGCCGAGAAAGCCTGAAACCAGATGCTCGTGATCGCTCTCCTCATGCACGAGCTGGTCCAGGATAGCCAGGAAGCGCGGCATGTTCCCGTTGTTTACGAACTCCTTGCCGCCAATATTGCTAGCTGCCGCCCGGATGCTTGAATAAAAATCGAAGGCGAGCTTCTCGTACCGCAGCAGCTCCATCATGACATCGAGTTCGCCCCTGTGAGAGAAATCGAACCGCGGTTGCCCGAGAGGCAATTGTTCTGCGCCCTGCGGCACCATGATCATCCCGATCATCTCCTTCACCAGGGATTCATGCTTCTCCGACTCAGAAATCAAACCGAAGAGGGTATCGCGGAACTCTGGGCTGCTGACCGACACAAAGCCTTCCCAGTCGGCTATGGTCTCGTAGCTCATTTCGATCTGAAGGGCCTTCGTCGGGAGCCTGTGCAATTCCACGGATGTCCTAATCTCCATCGATTTCACCACGACTACTAGTCGAATTCGGCTAATAGGGGAGCGCATTCAACTACGAGATCGATTCTGAGCTTTCCTCCCAATTCCTCCGGGTCAAATATCCATCAATCGAACTGCTTTCTGTTGTCGACGATGGTGCGGGTCTTGGGCACCCAGCCTTTCTGGTCCGGAAGAAGGACCTCGACCTCCGGTGAATCCAGCAGATCGTTCTCCAGCCCCGAGCGGATCTCGGCCAAAGCGAGGATGGACCTCAGCAATTCCTCCTTGCCTTGTACCGGGTCCCCCGCGAATTCCACCTTGAAAGTCAACCGGTCCTTGTACGCTGGCCTGTCTATGATGAGCTGATATCCCAGTGAGCCTTTCACGCCCAGAATCGCCTCGTCGAACAACAGTGGATAGACCTTCTCCCCGAAACCAATCTTCGTCTGCATATCCCGCCTTCCCCTGATCTTCGCGATCTTTCCCACTGCGCCGAAACCGCAGCTGCAGGGAGGCTCGATGGTGGCGGAGACGTCGTAAGAGCGATAGCGCACCAACGGCGAGCCTTCGAAGCTGAGGCTGGTCCAGATCAGCTCCCCCTCATCCCGGTTGGCGCAGTGCTTGCCGGTGTCCGGATCGATCACCTCGGGCAGGAAATCGGCCTCGTTGACGTGCAATCCGTCCTGGGCGGTGCACTCGATGGTGGTGGCCAACCCCATCTCGGTCATTCCGTATTGGCTCAACGCCTTGCATCCCCAGGCCGATTCGATCTCGCGGCGCATCGCCTCAGGCAATGGCTCCGCCGAGAGGATTATCGCCTTGATGCCGAAGCTTCCTCAGGTCGTACTTCTCCCTGGCCAGTACGGTGATCCGGTAGATGAAAGAGGTCAGGCCGATCATCATGTTGGTCCGATTCCGCCGCATGATGCCCAGCTGCTCCTCGATGTCCGTAGTCGAGGCGTTGACCGCCTTCAGGCCGGCCACCTTGCATGCCCCTTCGAGCATAAGGCCCGGGTCCCAGGCAGCGACGGTGGGGAACATGATCTGCAGCGTGTCATTCTCATTCATGCCAGCGTTCTTCAGCGCCACGGCGATCGAGTCCACGATGTTCAGGATGTCGTCGCGGGTGTAGAACAGCCTCTTCCTGATGCCGCTGGTGCCCGAGGTGGTGAAGGCCCTCATCACCTTGGTCTGCGAGACGCAGAGGAATTCCAAGGGAGCATCGGCCAGATCCTTCGGCTCCGTCGAGCGGTATCTTGCACAGGTCATCGTACGTTCGGATGTCCGATGCCTTGATCCCCGATTCCTTCCATCGAGCCTTGTAGAAGTAGCTGTTCTCCCCAGTGTACTCGATCATCTTTCTGACCTTGTATAGCTGGTACTGGCGCAGCATGGCCCGGTCCACCTGCTCAGGCCTCGGCCGACCGATGGTGCGCCGCAATTCCAGGCTCTTGCCCGCCTCAGCCGACACTTTCGTCAATATCCAGCTCTCCAATGGATGCTCCGTTCCCGCCTCCAGCCTGCTCGAGGTCAGCCTGGTGCGGGCGATGGCGAGCTTGAGTCGATCGAAGGGGTTCAACGGCAGGCGATGCCCTCGTCAGGATTTATCCTTTTCACGTCATCATGGAACGCAACGAAACCCCCATCCGTTTCCTTCAACCGAAGAATAATAATGGCCCCGCCACATCACTTTGAGCATGGACTGGAAGAAGGCCTCGACTTCGATCAAGCGTCATCTCAACCTTGCCGCCGATCCGGTGGCGGTGAAGATGTTGCAGAGCACCCTTCTGATGATGGACATCGAGGGGCTGAGGCAGCTTCGGGATACCGCGCCATGCCATATGGCCACGTGGGCCAGGTATTACCGCGAGGAGGGCATCGTCGGCACTTCCGTCCGAAGGGGTCAAGTGCGTCTGGGGGGCCGCATGCTTGGGATTGATCAGATCCCCCGAGCGATTCAAGGAAGGATATGTTGCCCTGCCATTCGCCAAGAATGCGGAGGCAGGCAAGCACATGATGGGAGCGTTGGGAGTGCTTGGCAATGAGAAGAAGCTTTTCGACGCGTTGGTCATGGCCCCTTTGGATCTCACTCCCCTAGAGCCTGACGTTGTCGTGATTTACCTCACTCCAGGCCAAGCATTGCGTTTGATCATAGCCTACGCGCACGAACGAGGCGAAGAGGTGCACAGCACCATCACAGGACAGGCGTCCGTCTGCTCGAGCGTCGCCCACGCCTTCCGGGAGCGAGAGCATGGTCGTTGACATTCCCTGCGTGGGCGATCGACGATTCGGAATGGTCCAGGACCAGGAAATGCTCGTGGCCTTCCATGCCTCCAGAATGGAACAGATCTTGGAAGGGCTGAGAGCTACCGAGGGCTTCGCATCCCATCCCTTCAAGCCGTTCGTGCAATGGCACGTCATCTTCCCCCCGGACATGGAGCCAAGGCGCACGGAATTGGGCTAGGGAGAGCCTGAAGCCAGATTGCCCAAAGGAACGGGCTCGGCTAGGGTTTAAGTAGGGGGATGATGTTCAAAGTCGAGGTAAATATGCACATCACGGAGCACGAGAGACAGGCAGGTGTCACGCCGAGATTGAAGACGGCGACCAAGCAGATAAAGTGCCCTCGTTGCGGCCGCTCGTTCAATCTGTTCCAATCCCGCGCCATAGCCTGCAAGGGATGCCGGCATGCCGCCCTCGGCTGCGAGAAGGCGCGCTGCCTGCATTGCGATTTCGAGTTCCCTCTCAACGGCCCCTTCGTCCCGTCCGATGTAGGACAGCGCAATTTGTCGACCTACATGAACGCGATCATGGACAACTATTACAAGAGCGTAGGCAAGAAGCCGTCGCGCTGAGCGCGCTCTACTTCCCGCCTTTCCCGAATTTCGACCAGATCTCGTGCCGATAGAGCGTCTTCCCGTTCTTCGAGTTGATGTTGAATAGGCAGAATGGTATCAGCTTGCCATCAGGGGTGACGGTGTGGATGCAGCAATTGCATAGCCGTTCGGTCTCCACCGTCCAAGCATCCTGGAAGGCCATGGTGCTTATGGTGAGATAGTTCGTCTTGGCCCGCTGGATGAATTCGGCCCAGGAGTTATCCTCCGCCGGCTGGTCCTCGAATGCCTCGTCGATGAAGCGCCAGAGGTCTGATATCTCTTTCCTGGTCTTGGTCGCCACCTCCTTGGTGTCCCTTGGCGGACCCATGGCGCGATGGGTCATGGGGAAGAGAGAGCCATCCTCCATCAGGACGGACATAGATTTGGCGTCGCAATGCACGTTCGCGCAGGAAGTGGGAATGAAGTTGTCAGCGCGCAGCTCCCCCTTCGTCTGGATCTCGATCTCACGGAGGAGGTCCGGAATGGTTATGCGGTCCTTGTCGTCAGGGTCGATGGGATACCGTCCGAAATAGCTCATCGGCTGGAAATGGATCCCCTTGACCGTCGGGATCTTGCTCTTAGCGAACTGGATTATCTCCCCGATCCGGTCCTGGTTGATGTTCGGCGAGACCACGACCACCAGCGTGATGCCCATGCCCACCTTCGAGCAGTTCTCGATGGTCTTGAGCTTCGATTCTAGCAAGTCCTTGCCGCAGGTCTTCAGGTAGATGTCGGAATGCAGCCCGTCGAACGAGAAGTAGAGGGAATCCACGCCGGCGTCCTTGACCGCCCTGAGGTATTCGATGTCGTTAGCGAAGCGCACGCCGTTCGTGTTCACTTCGATGTAGTCGATCCCCATCTTCTTGCCCAGGCGCACGATCTCGGGCAGATCGTCCCGGATGGTCGGCTCTCCCCCGCTGATCTGGATGCAGATAGGGTGCGGCGCGTAATCGATTATCGTCTGGTACATGCTGCTGGATCTCGTCCATGCTGGGATGGAAGCGATAGCGCTCGTTGGCGCTGGCGAAGCAGATGGGGCATTTCAGATTGCAGGAGTTGGTGACTTCCAGGACGACGAGGCAGGTATGCTGTTTGTGGTCCGGACAGAGGCCGCAGATCTGGGGGCAGTCGTCCTTGTCCTTCACCGCGACCTTCGCCGGGCCGGAAGGAACCGACCGGTATCTCATCAAGTCCTTGTAGTCCTCCACTCCGGTCCAGATCAGGGTGCGGAACTCTGCCGTGCTCCGGACAGACCTTGTCCAGATAGATCTTGTCGTTCTCGGCCACCTTGATCGCTGGAATCGTCCTAAGGCATTCTGGGCAAAGGCTGTTGGTCTCCCCGATCTTCTCGCTCATTTGGACCACCCGAACTCTTCATACGAACGGCCGCATCGTTATTCAATCTTTCGAATCGCCCGCAATCCAGTCGGAAGATAGATCAATCTGGAACAAGAAAAAAAGAAAATAATGAGGCCTTAAAAAGGCCTTGGAGTTTGCTTATGCCTTCTTCTTCTCGAAGAGACCTTCTGCGACGGCGATGGTCTTGGTGGCGAGGTATTCCTCGACCCAGGCATCACCGCACTTCGGGCAGACGAGCGCAGGGCCGTTCCTGGAGACCCCGATATAGGACATCTCCACTGTGCCCAGCTTGGCTGGCTCGTTGCAGTTGGCGCAGGTCCAGTCCGAACCTTCCGTCGAATTGACAATCTTACCGAGCGTCATCCGGTGTGAATAGGCGCTGTTCAGATTTGCATGCGACTTGAGGATGCCTCTCTCGACGTTGTAGTCGGCGTAGATGGTCACATTGTTGATGACCTTCTTAGCGAGGACCTTTCCGCTCTTGTTGACGATCTTCTTCTTGGCGGACTCTGCATTGTTTACGACTTCCTGCAACGTCCGGCTCCTTCAGTCCCCTCTTTCCGACCGTCTCCTTGACCGCATCTGACATCTTTACGTCCATCTTGCTCACCTCACCATGTCCCGTAGGTACCGAAGTCCCTCGCCGCCTTGATCATTGCGCGCATGTTGGCTGGTATCGTGTACGGCGGGCATTCACATGAGTTGCCCAAGATGTAGCCCTTCGGAGAGTCACGGCCGCCGAGTAGCTGCTCCTTCGACTGGTTGTAGACTGCCATCGGGTTCGGGTTGATCATGAGCTTCGTATCGACGGAACCCATGCAGGTCGCCATATTTCCGAACTCCTGCTTCAGGAGGCTGGATGGGAACACTTTCTTACCCATATAGCCGATGTGCAATACGGTGAACGGGGACCAGATAAGGTTGTCCTTGAACACCTTGTAGTCGGTCTCGTGGTTACCGCACAGGTGATAGAATACCTGCGGACCAGCTCCCTTTCTGAAGGATTGGTCTATATAGTATCTCATCGTCTTTGCGCTGTAATCCTCGACCGCTTCGTCTGAGAAGATATCGTTGTTCGCCAAGACGGAACCGACGATCAACATGGCAAATCCGTATTTGTCAGCGAGACCTTCAGCACCGTTTATGGAAGTGTCTGTGTATTTCTTGACGAGCTTGTGCGCAGCCTCTGGCTCGGTGAAGGTCCACATGATGAAGTTCTCGACTCCGCAGAGTTCTGCAGCGGCTCCGACCAAGTCGAAACCGTATGAGATCGGCACCAAGGTCTGGCCGATGTTCTTCTGAACATACTCATAGAGCCGGTAGAATTCCTGTTGAGTGAAATTCTTCTTCAACTCCTCCTTATCCATCACCCTGAGGTTGTCGACATCTGCTGGCCCCTTAAGAATGGGCCCGATTGGAATTGGCGGAAGCGTGTCCTTGTACTGCAGCTTCAACCCCAGCTCCCTAACCCATGGCAAGGAGTAGAACCAGTGCGTCACTGGCAACAGGTCATACAATTCATTCATGTACGACACACAGTGTATTCCGAGCTCAGGCTTTTCATAGAAGTCCCTTATAGTATAACCGCACGATACTGCCGCATGGGACAGCATGATTGCATCGACGTCAATCCTGTCGTGTGGGTTACTAACGAAGGGGCTTGCAAAGCGCTTCGCGGAATTCGTGTGCCACTTTGTGTCTATTGCTGGAAACAGCTCTTCGTAGCCCATATGGATTCCCCTTTTTACATGGAGCGCCACGAGAATATTTAATGGTTCTCACCTCAGCCTATATCCAAATTGCACTTGTTGTCCTGAACTCTCGTCATAATGGAAGCCAAACCCGCGTTAGTATAGAATTCGTTAACATATTTTTCGCACTATTGACAAAATTTATCGGTATTCAGGAACTCGCGATGCGGCAGTCCTGTTCCCCTGCTTTGTGCAGGATCCTTCGCAGCCTATGGCATTTCGTCAAATCTCGAGCGCCGCAGACGGCGAGCGATTCCGAGCCCGCCGGCCAGTTCAGCCCTTGCCGACATCCAAGGAGTCTATGACATGAGTACAGATGGTCTCAGGCGCCTCTTGTGGCCCCTTTGCCCAGACCAAAACCCTCTTCGCCGCTATGCTTCCGACGAAGATACAGAGGCTGACCATCACTATGGTGCCGCCGCTGGGCAGCGCATAGGCGAAGGAGAACAGCAGTCCGAAGGTGACCGCAAGCACGCCCAGGACGAAGGCGGAGAAGGTCGTGCCCCGGAATGACCGCGAGAACTGGATCGCCGAAGCGGCGGGTGCGATTAGCAATGCCGTGACCAGCAATGATCCGACTATCTTGATGGAGACGACGACGGTCATGGCCATCAGCAGGTTGAACAGGAAATCGAGCCATCTTACCGGTATGCCGGCCAGCCGCGCGCCCTGCTCGTCAAAGGTGAGCGCCATCAGCTCCTTGTAGAACAGGAAGAGGAACGCCCCCGCGACGATGGTGAGCACCAGGATGAGGTCGAGGTCGGTCTGCGATATCGTCAATATCGAGCCGAACAAGTAGCCGAACAGGTCGACGCTGAAACCCCCGGACAGGCTGGCGAGAATCGCGCCCAGCGCCAACCCGAAGGAGATCAGGAGGCCAATGGCGGTCTCGGTGTACACTACCTTCTTGCGGCTCAGGTAGGAGATCACGATCGTGCCCAGCAAGGAGAGAAAAAGCGCGGTGTAGAGCGGGTAGATCGACATGAAAAGGCCGAGCGCGATGCCGCCGAAGGAGAGGTGGGCAATCCCCTCCCCTATAAGTGATGCCCTCCGGAGCACGATGAAGACCCCCATGACCGAGCAGAGCATGGCAGCGCAGACGCCACCGATGAACGCTCTCTGGAAGAAGGCATAATCGAAGATGGAGGTGAGGTCTATCATCCCGACCTTGCCCCCTTCTCGCCCTCTATCTCGATCAGTGGGTTGGTGCAGACGTTATGATCATGATGGAAGATGAAGGTGAAGTGCTCGCCGTATGCCTTCCGGAGCATGTCGGTCGGGTCCGTCCCGGGGACGATCGGCGTCATCATCAGCCGTCGATTGACCACCGCCAGCTTGTTGGCCTGGCACATGACCCCCGAGAGATCGTGGGACACGGTGATGACCGTGAAATCGGACTCCTTTCGCAGCGAGCGGAGCACGTTGACGAAATGGTCCTGCATGCAGACGTCGAGGCCCGCCGTCGCCTCGTCCAGGATGAGCAACTTCGGTTTGCGGGCCAGCGCCTTCGCGATGAAGATCCTTTGCTTCTGCCCCCCGGAGAGTTCGCTGATCTTCCTGTCGGCAACGTTGCCCAGGCCCATGAGGTCGATGGCCCAATCCACCGCCTTCCTGTCCTCCTCCTTCAGCCACCGGCCAATCTTCCTGCGGCCAACCGGCCCAGCGAGACGATCTCCTTCACCGTTGCCGGGAAGAGCGGATCGAACTGGATGGCGTTCTGCGCCACGTAGCCGACCAAATCGAAGTCGTTGAAGCTCTCGATCTTCTTTCCGAAAAGCAAGACTTCACCGGAGGCCAGTTGCAGGTTCCCCAGCACGGCATTGAGAAGAGTCGTCTTCCCTCCGCCGTTCGGACCGACGATCCCCACCACGTCGCCTTCCTCCACGTCCATGTTGACGTTCTGAAGGATGGTCAGATGGCCAAGCTTCACCGTCATGTCCCTTACGCTGAGCACCGGTCCTGACATGACCTAGACCTCCCTCGCCATCATCATTGCCTTACTTCCAACCCCATTCTTAAGCTCTCCAGGTTGGCCTGCATGATCTGAAAGTAATCCATCCCCGCATGAACACCAGAACGCCCGTGGACGCCGTCGAGGACGAGCACTTGGGTGCCTGTCTCCTGAGCGATCGTCCCGATCACGGCATCGGAGAAGACCGGCTCCGAGTACACATAATGCAATTGCAGCTGGTGAACCAGGTTGGTCAGCCTTATCAGGTCCTGGGGCGAAGGCTGCTGGTCCCCCGAGATGCCGATCGCGCCATAGGCATCGAAATGATATCGCATAGCGAGGTAGTTGAAGCCCTCGTGTGTGGTGATTATCGCATTCTTGGTCCGATTGGCCAGTCCGGCCACGAATTCGCTATTGAGCATTTCCAACCTGGAATTCAGATCAGCCGCGTTATTCCTATAATAGGTGGCGTTTCCAGGGTCCGCGGTCACAAACGCGGAAAGGATGTTATTGACCTGAACCTGGGCGGTCACCGGATCGATCCAAAAATGGGGGTCAGCCACGCCGTGGGCATGGACGGCTCCGGCGTCCGTATCGAGCGGAACCTGGAATGTCACGAATCTTACCTCGCTGATGGCCGAAGGCGAGAAAGATACGCTATACGTTATCCCTGCCCCCAGCTCATAGAACTGGGAGACTGCGAATTCCGGATACCAGGTAAGAGGTCCGAAGGACAGCTCTGGGGTGACCATGGTCCCATTGGGATAGTGAACGGCAAATGACACGTTCTGCGTGACTAAGAACCGATAGTCTGCCGTTTGCAAGATTGTCAAATTGAAGTATCCACCCCAGCCACTAGGCGAGGCGGCAAGAGTAACGTTCAACACCGCATCGCTGAATGGAATCGTCGTTGCGGCGGCCGGGAGGGTCGACGTTGTCAGACTGGCGTTCGGGCCGGTGGTCAGCATCTTGGCCGCGGCTTCTAATGGGACCTTGACGGTATCGGAAGGAAGCAGTTCAACGTTCTTGCTGGTGTCGACCTGGATCAGCGACGGGTTGTTCGCCGCTGAAAGGAAGCTGTTCATCCAGGGCTCGAACCCCTCCCCGTTGTAGACGATTATCTTCGCCTTGCTAACGATCATGAGGTCGACAGGGGTCGGCTCGAATGAATGCGGCTCGACATTGTCTGGGATTAGGGAGTGCACCTCTACCCGGTCCCCCCCCGATCTGGCTCGAGAAATAGTACAACGGATAAAAGCTCGCCACCACCTGCATCTTGTTCGACCCTGAGCTTCCGACGCCAAGCAGGATGAAGCCGAAGACGGCGCCACCGACTATCATGACCACGAGTAAAACCGCTGCGATGGCCTTTCTCGTCCCTTGGCTGAATTCCGACATTTGCTATCTGATAAAGAGAAGATTATTAACATTTATATCATTTATTATTAACATTGTCACCTTCTGATAAGTCTTTTTATTAATTTGAGGAGACCAGCGCTTCAATCCCCTTTGACGATGGGATAGCCCGCCGCTATCCAAGCGGAGACTCCTCCCAAAATGTTCACCACGTTCTCGTATCCATTCCTCTCGAGGATGGCCGCCGCCATCCCTCCCCTGTAGCCGACGCTGCACATCGAAGCGATCATCCGGTCCTTTGGCACCTGCGCAAGATTCGCTTCAAGCTCCCCAACGAAGATGTGCTTCGCTTCTTGCAGATGGACCTTAGCCCACTCGTGATGAGGTCGAGGGTCGAGGATCATCATTGGCTCCTTGGCATCGAGCTTCGTTTTCAGTTCCGCCACCGATGCCGTGCCAAGCGTTCTGAAAGGCATGTTGTCGTGGCACCATTGGACGATCCCTCCCCAAAGATATCCAGCGATATTATCGTAGCCCATCCTCACCAAGGTCCTGACCACCGTTTCTATGTGCACGGGGTCGTCGAGCACCAGCAGCAACGGGCGATCGTAGGGCAGGAGCCATCCTGCGTAGGATGAAAGACCGGCGATCCAAATGCTCTCAGATCCCTCGATGTGCGCTCCGGCGAACCCGTCCGCTGATCTCGTATCGAGGACGACTGCCCCCGCCTGCATGCCCTCTGCGAATGCTCTTGGCCGGAACGGACTTGGGTCGGGCAGGCCAGTCAGAGCCGGCCGCTTGGAGAGGTTCATCGCCTCCATTCTGCTGAAGTAGGGAGGACGGTCTAAACGCTCTTTGACCTTGTGCTCGACGAAGTCCTTCTTACTGAACTTGAGCAGGGGATTGCTCAGCTTCTCTATGCCGACCGTGGTGAACTCCCTCTCGCTGATATCACTCCCGCAGACAGAACCCGCACCATGTGCCGGAAAGAGCAGGACGCCATCGCCCAGCGCGAGGATCTTATTGTGTATGCTGTCATACAGAAGTCCGGCCAATCTCGAAGACTGCTCCTGCCCCAGCAGATCGGTCCTGCCCACTTCGCCAGCGAAGAGGGCGTCGCCAGCGAAGACGGCGACTGCGTTAGGCCCGGAGGCATCATCACGCAGAACGTACGACATGCTCTCTTCTGTATGGCCAGGAGTATGCAACGCCCTCAACGCGAGGCCGCCCAAATGGAATTCCTGATCCTCCCTCAGGGTCGTCCCATAGCCCCAATTCAAGCCTGGGCCGTGAAATATCTCCGCACCGGTTCGCTCGAAGAGCTCCAGCGAACCCACCACGTAATCCTCGTTCCTATGGGTCTCGAAGATGCGCGTAATCTGCACACCCGCCTTTCTGGCCAGATCGAGATAGATATCGCAATCGCGCCTCGGATCGATCACTGAGGCGGTGCCTTCGTTCGCGATCAAGTAAGAGAAATGCGCCAGACCCTCAGAAACGACGCGTACGATGGACATCCAATCCCTCCTGGAGGCCAACTCGACCATGCTGACCCCTCTATGCATCCATTTCAACGCATACCACAAAAAGATAGCGCTCTCGCGGTTCCAGCAGAAGAGCTTCCGTCCGCAACAGAAGGGCTGGCGCGGATGGAGTACCGAAATCCCTTGAGAAAGGATTAAGCCAACAGCTTCTATTGTTGACGAACAGAGAGCGGGATGGGGATATTATCAAGGTACTGTTGTCCACGCCGCCAGGGAAGACTCTTGAGAAATGGCCACCGCTTGGCCTGCTCTACATCGCATCCAATATCCGAGAGAACAGGAGCGACAAGGTCATCGTCCTGGACGCGTTCTGCGAAGGACTATCCAGGCAGCAATTAGTGGAACGGATATCCAAGGAGAAACCGGACGTAATAGGGCTCAACTGCTCAACCCATACATTCCTAGAAGCTATCCAAGCGCTGCAGGAGGTGAAGCAGGTCCTGCCCGAGAGCAAGATCGTCCTCGGAGGATATCATGCCACTTTCGCCTCGGAGAAGATACTGGCAGATTACAACTTCGTGGATTATATAATCAAGGGCGAGGCCGAGCACGCGCTTGTGCAATTGCTCGATCGCCTGGAGAAGGGGAAGAGCCCGGAGGACGTCACTGGCATTAGTTACCGCCAAAATGGCAGGATCATCAACAACCCCTTGAGCCTGGTTTCAGAATTGGATGCTTTGCCTTTCCCGGACCGCAGCCTGCTGTCCGGCATCGACTACGGCTACTCGTTCGAGGGGATTCCCCTGACCTTCGGCAAATTCACCACGCTGTCCACGTCAAGGGGATGCCCATTCCGTTGCACCTATTGCTCATGCGCCGCCTTTTCGTTGAGAAAATGGAGGCCCAGATCCGCCGAGAATGTAGTGGAGGAGTTGGAGACCGTTTACGGGCAAGGATACAGGAACTGCGTGATCGTTGACGACAATTTCACCCATAACCCAAAGAGAACCGAGGAGATCTGCGACCTCATCCTCGAACGCAACGTCGACATGCAGTTCTATTGTGAAGGCAGGGTCGATGGAGCCAGCTATGAGCTGATGAGAAAGATGAAGCGGGCCGGCATCAACGTCATTTACTTCGGGGCGGAGAGCGCCGACGATACGGTGCTGGATTACTACAAGAAGCACATCAACCCGGAGAAGACCAGATTAGCAATAGCCAATGCGAAGAGGGCGGGCATGCTGGTGGTGACATCATATATCGTGGGAGCGCCGGTGGAGACGAAGGAAGCCGTCCAGCGCACCCTCGATTTCATACGTTCGACACGACCACACGCGGTGCAGGTGAACGTCCTCGACTGCCTGATAGGAACGAGCATCTGGGAGGAGCTGGAGAAGAACAACATCGTGGGAAAGGACGACTGGAAGCGAAACCATCGGATCTACGAGTACTACAAGGATGGCTTCGGCAAGGACGAGCTGGAAGCTTTCGTAAACGAGGCTTATGCCAATTGGCTGAAGGGATGGTGGAGCAAGGACGGGATCGCCGACATCCTCTGCATCCTGAGCAAGAACAAGACCGCGAGGCGCGTGGTCTTCTCCAACCTGCTCAATCCGACGGTGAGGAAGCTGATATTCAAAGGGGTCTTCGAGCCGCCCAAGGAGCAGGGCAAACTGGAGAATAGCGCTAATCCTTGAACTGGGCATTAGGGTCCTTTAGCCCCGAGCCAGTGATTACCAAGACGACCTTCTCCTCCTTGTGCAATTTCAATTGCTGAAGCGCGGCAGCCGCCGCCGCGGATGCCGGCTCGGCGAACACGCCTTCCCTTCCCAGCACCTTTATGGCATCGATTATCGCGTCCTCGCTCACGGTCAGCGCCTCGCCGTCGGACCGCTTGATGGCATCCAGGGCGGAATAGGAGATTGAACGGCACCTTCACCATTATCGCCGACGCCACGGTGTGGCACTCCTCTTGGGGGACGGCCTCACCACCAGTCCGCCAAGCTTTCACTATCGGAGCGCAGTCCTCGGCCTGAACGGCGACCATGCGTGGCAACCGGTCCACCAGCCCGCGTGACTTCAATTCCTCGTAAGCCTTGAAGATGGAGGTCAGCATGCCCCCGGTGCCCGTGGGGACGATGATCCGATCGGGTACGCCGATCGATTCGAATATCTCGAAGCCGACGGTCTTCAGGCCCTCGAGGAACAGAGGGTTCAGGCCGGTTGATGCCAGATAGACGTGCTTCTGGTCCCTCCTCCATCTCCTCCTCCGACCGTTCCACCGCCTTGCTGAATGGTCCGTCCACCCGGATCAGATTGGCGCCGTATGCCTCTATCTGGGAGACCTTCTCCCTGGGGACGTCCTCGGGGATGAACACTCTGGCTTCGATGTTCGCATATGCGCTGTAGGCTGCGACGCTCGCGCCCATGTTTCCGGTCGAGGCCACTGAGACTGTGCGATAGCCCTTGGCCATAGCGTCCGAGATGACGACCGTAGTTCCCCTATCCTTGAACGACCCGGTTGGATTGTCGCCCTCGAGCTTGAGGTAGACGTGCTCCTTGACTTCCCTCCGGCGGATCAGTGGGGTGCCGCCCTCCGACATTGATACCCTCTTCTTGACTGGCAGCATCGATTGATAGCGCCAGACCCCCTGACCGGCTGGTCTCCATTCCAGCTCGTCGACGTGGTACATCAGCACATTGGAGCAGCGATCGCAACGATACCGGAAATGAGCATATTCGGTGCCGCACTTGATGCAACGCAACATTGACTCATGAAGGTCAGAAAGAGATAGAAAAAGGCTGTGCTATTGATACCAACGAAGCGATAGCCTTTACTAGCGGCGATTTGCCTTCACCTTCGAGGGGTGACATGAACACCATCGAAGCCATCCGCACGCGCAGGAGCGTCCGCCAGTATACCGAGCAGGATATCTCTCCAGAATTGATCATGGAGCTGCTTCAAGCAGCGATGAGCGCCCCCTCGGCGGGCAACGGACAGCCATGGCAGTTTGTGGTGGTGACCGATCGCGCCGTTCTCGATCAGATACCGAGCGTCAGCCCCTTTGCCGCGATGTGCAGGGAGGCGAAACTGGCCATTCTCGTCTGCGGCGACACCACCAAGGAAAAGTATCCTGGATTCTGGGTGCAGGACTGCTCGGCAGCGATAATGTGCATGCTTTTGGCAGCCCACGACAAGGGCCTGGGAGCGGTTTGGACTGGCGCCCATCCGATGCCGGACCGCGTGGCGGGTCTGAAGAAGCTACTCGGACTGCCGGAGAATGTAATCCCCCTCGGGCTGGTGGTCATCGGGCATCCGGCGAAGACCGTTCCGCCACATGACCATTACAAAGAAGAGCGGGTGCACCACAACCATTGGTAGAAGGATTCATTTCAGCTTGGCATGCGCGTCGATCTCGCGGAGATGCCGACGCAGCAATGCCCCTTTCTTCTTTATCTCCTCTGCTCCCAGCGAGTTGCCGGCTGGGCAGATGACATCCACGACCAGTGCCCCATCCGGACCGAGGTTCAAGGGGTAGATGTAGCATCCCAATGGCCTAACAGCGTACACGCTGCATTTCTTCGCCTTTGGCTCCAAGAAGAAGCAGTGACCTTCGGCATTCCGCAGCCTCCAGATGCCGTCTGCGCCCCGCTCCGCGAACTCGTCGATGGAATGTCCTGTCCGCTCCAGCCGGCGGAGGTCCTTGATGGACAGCTCCATGAGGGTCCCCTCGCAACATTTGCCGCAATGCTGACACTTCATGCGCGCTCACTCCGAAGATACGTCCACATGCGGATGCAATCTACCCCCTACTCATCGCCGGGCAAGCGATTCACTCTCTTGACCTCTCTCCCGGGCACCCGTTTCAGCTTCCCATTGTCCAAAGCCCACCTATAGACCTCGATCTCTGCTGGAGCAATCGTGACCTTGTCGCCGGCCTTGTACTTTCTCCTGCTGGTCCATTCGGTGAAACCCGAAACGACCCGATAGACGTTCGCCTCTGAGAATGTGGTGGTATGGGCGATATGGCCTTTCAACTCAGAATAGGTGCCATTGAAGATGCTGAGCTTGCCGTCCCTGAGCTCGCCGACCTTGTTGCAGACCGCGTCCAAGAGATAGCGGTCGTGAGTCACCAGGATCATGGCCCCCTTGTACTGGCGAAGCGCCTCTTCGACCGCCTCCCTGGACAATATATCAAGGTAATTGGTCGGCTCGTCGAGCAGAAGGAGATTCCTCCTCTCGCTGATGAGTAGAGCTAGGGAGACCCTTGCCCGCTCGCCTCCCGACAGCTTCTCTATCGGGGTGACGACGTGCTCATCGCACAGCTGGAAATGTGAGAGGAGACTGCGAGCCTTTCCCTTCTCTTCCTCCCCCAGGACGGTTAGCATCTGCTCCTCGGGGGTAAGCTTCTCGTTCAGATTGTCGTGCCCTTGCGCGAAGTATCCTATCTTCGCACCTGGGGCTACCCAGAATTCGCCCTTGTGCGGGATTTCCTTCACCAGCGCCTTCAAGAGCGTTGTCTTCCCCGAACCGTTCGGCCCGAAGATCCCCAGCTTGTCGCCTACCGTGAGGTCCAGGTCGATGCCATTGAGCACTCTCTTCACGCCTCGGTAGACGACGAGCTGCTTCAAGGTCACGAAGTTCTTGCCGGATTTGCTGACCGTGGGAACGCTGATCGACATCTTCTTCTGTTCTGGAGGAGCTTCGACGTCCTCCATCCTGTCGACCATTTTCAGACGGGTCTTGTGCGTAGAGGCGAACCGCAGTCGCAGATGCTGCTCTTCCGCGATCTTCAACATCCGCTCCCGCTCGGTCTGGTTTTTCTGGCTCGCTATCTTCTTCCTTTCAATGTCGAGCAGCT
This sequence comes from Methanomassiliicoccaceae archaeon, assembly GCA_963768775.1. Lineage (GTDB taxonomy): Archaea > Thermoplasmatota > Thermoplasmata > Methanomassiliicoccales > UBA472 > FEN-33. The sequence goes on along the minus strand of CAVYIY010000001.1, from coordinate 3,805 downwards.
TCTTGCCCACGAATTCTGTATAATTGCCACGATAGCTGGTCACCTTCCCAGCGTCCAGGTCCCAAACGTGATTGACCACTTGGTCCATGAAGTAGCGATCGTGAGAGACGACTAGGACTGCCCCTTCGAACCCACATAAATACTCCTCGAGCGATTCTACCGCCTCTATGTCCAGATGGCTTGTTGGCTCATCGAGGATGATCAGGTCTGCGTCATCTGCCTGCATGAGAACCCGGGCCAGCATGATCCTTGTCCGCTCTCCGCCGCTCATTTCCGATATCTTGTCCTCTCCGGAGCGCTCCGACATCCCGACCCGTGCCAATGCCGTTCTTCTCTTCTCCTCGACCTCGTGGGTCCTTCGCGACGTCAGCTCCTCCTGCAATCGGCCGTACTCGGAAGCGATGTTGCCTAGGTCCATCTCTGGAATGTCCGCCGAGTTGGCCATGAACTCTTCCAATTTCTTCAATCTCGCCTGAGTGGCCGTTGCCCACGGATCGATGCAAGCATCCTCTACCGTGGCTTCTCCCATATCCTGGAACTGTGGTAGGTATTGGATCTTCTCCGTTTGGGCTGTGATCTCTCCAAGGTCAGGCTTGATCTCCCCGACGAGGATCTTGAGAAGCGTAGACTTGCCGGCGCCGTTCGGCCCGACCAGACCTACCCTATCCCCTCTGTCGATCTCGATATCAACCGAACGGAGGACCTCCTTCGGTCCGAACGCTATGGAAACGCCACGGGCTTTGATGAGCACGGGACGCCATAGCCGCATCGCTTTAAATCGTTTCTTTTCCAGTCTGACGTGGCTGGTTGAACATAATAGAAAATGACGAGCGCCTCAAAAACGAGATGAATGAAAAATCAAGAGATTGAAAAAATAGAAAATTGGGCCGTTAGGCCGGTTTAGAATCGGTCCTTCGGCTTGTGCTTCTGGAAGCAGTCCCTGCAATATACAGGCCTGCCCTCTGTCGGCTTGAAAGGTACCTGAGTTTGTGCTCCGCAGTCGGAGCAGGTTACGTCGTGCATCTCGCGTGGTCCATCGTTTCTTGGGCGACCGTAGCCGCCCGATCTCTTGTTTCCATACATTACTAATCTACCTACTTTGTTTGAATCCCAAAAACCCTTTCAGATCCTTGCGATTGGAAACAGCTTATATCGTTCTAGTTAATAAAGGCCACTGTTCGCAAGTGCAGCCTTTTCGTACAATTCAACTCAGCCGAACACGCGCCCCGCTATCTCAACGCGAAGGCATCGTCAATCAGGACTGGTTCTTTCGTTTCGTCCCTCCGGCATTAACGCTTCGGAATTCACAAATGCCCTGATCCTCCGTGAATTCAAAACCCGAAATCAACTTCAGCTCCCTTTACCGTAATTCTTTTCATCTCGGGACGACGATTCTTTTCTTAGATGGTTCGAATAATCGCCGACAATGATATGCAAATATCGTTTTCACAATAAGTAATTCCTAGATTTAAGATTATATTTTATGTGGTAAAGTATGTGGTTAAATTATTAATCTTATAATAGGTAGAAATGTATATAAATCGTTAAACCATTCCAATACTGAGGTGGCTCGATGAGCAGGGAAATGAACTCGACGCAGAGATTTGAGGCCGCTTTGAACCATCAGACACCTGACTACGTACCCATATCGCTTTTCGGAGGTATCTTCGAAACGCATTTTGTGCCCGGTATGGACGTTATCAAATACGGTTCTAGCGGATTGAACATGGCCAAGGCGCATATCGCCTTCCATGAAGCGATTGGAACGGACACGATCTATTGCCTGTCGGACATGGGCGTGATCGCGCAGGGGTATGGCACCCGGATGCAACTGCCCACCGCGCCAGACATCTGGATGGGATTGGGTAAGTTCCCGATCAAGTCCCCCGCCGATTGGGAGAACCTGGACGTTCTCGACCCAAGGATCGACGGACGCATGAGATTGTACCTGGACGCTTGCACCATTGTCCGGGAGAAGTATGGTGACTCGGTGCCAGTCGGTGTCTCACTGATGAGCCCGATCACCAGCGCTACCCACATCTGCCCGATGGAAGATGTGATGGTGCACATGATCACCGAACCAGCGGCGTTGAAGAAGGGCCTGGTCTCCCTCACGGGAACGGTCACGGCCTTCGTCAACGAATGCGTCAACAGCGGCGCATCCTTCATTGGTTACCTGACTACCAGGGCATCGAAGGAGATCACCACGATCGACCAGTACAGGGAGTTCGGGGCGCCATCCGATGAGGAGGTCTTCAGGAAGACTCCGAGCGCAGCGCACATCCCGCACATCTGCGGTGTTGAGCCCATGTTCGAACTCGTCGACGAGTGGCGCTCGAAGTACAGCAACGTCAAGGCGATTTCCTGGTGGTCACAGGGTGCGACCCCGAACCTGAAGGATGCCAAGGTGAAGTGGCCAAAGCTGACCTTGATGTCGGGAATAGACCACACCAACACGCTGGTGACTGGCAATCCAGCGGACATCGACAAGGAGATTGCCCAGGGCTGTAGAGAAGCGATGCAAGGCAGCGGTCTAATCATGGCCCCAGGTTGCGAAATCTCGCCCAAGACACCGTGGGACAACATGAGGGCAGCCGTCAAGGCGACGCGCAAGCACGGCAAGTACTAACGCCCAGGAGCAAACAAACCAAAATCAAACTGCGTCCGTGGCTCGACCCCCGGGGAGATTGGACCTCACGCCTGCCACGGGCGCATATCAATTTATCAGTGGACGGAGCGACAGTTCAGGAAGGACGAACATGACAAAACAGGCCTGCCTAGATATGGCAATCATAAACGCGAACGTAATTACGGTCGACAAGAAGAACAGCAAGGCCGAGGCGATCGGCGTAATCGGAGACAAGATCACCGCCATCGGAACGACCAAAGAGATCAAAGCGATGGCTTCGGACCAGACCAAGGTGATCGATGCCAAGGGAAAGACAGTCCTTCCCGGATTCCATGATTCGCACATGCATCCATTGCTGGTTGGACATTTCGCAAACGGGGTGGTGCTGAACGAGGCAAAGAACATCCCAGAGTTCCTCCAGCGGATCAAGGACAAGGCGGCCAAGACCCCGAAGGGGGAGATCATCCTCGGTTCCGGTTGGAACCAGGAGAGGATGGAGGAAAAGAGGTATCCCACCCGCTGGGAAGTGGATTCGGTCGCTCCGAACAACCCGGTGTTCCTGATACATTGGAACGCCCACATCTATCTGATCAATACCATGATGATGAATCAGAAGGGCATTACTGGGAAGACTCCATCCCCCGAGGGCGGCTCGATCGAGAAGAATGAGAAGGGTGAGCCGACCGGGATTCTCCTGGAGAATGCATTGAACCTGGTCGCACCTGGCTTCCTGGAGACCGGCGCCGGACTGTTCAGCTATGCGCAGAGCAAGGCCGCGCTGGAATTCGCCGCGAAGCGGGCGGCCTCCTATGGCCTGACATCGATGGTGGACATTCTCGCCGGAGATGCCCAGGTCAAGGCCTATCAAGAGCTGGAGAAGGAGGGCAAGCTTCCGGTCAGGGTGAACTTCTACCTAGCCTATCCTTACCTCGACGACCTGATCAGGATTGGGATAATGAGCGGGTTCGGCAGCAATAAGGTCCGTTTCGCCGGAGTGAAGATGATCACGGACGGATCGCTGAGCAGTCATACCGGGGCACTGAAAGCACCCTATGCAGATTTGCCTGCGAACGCGCCGAACAACAGCGGCATCATGAGGAATTCCAACAAGGAGATCAGGGACGTCGTCCTGCGGGCCACCAAGAATGGCATCAGGGTCGACATCCATGCCCTGGG